>NZ_JALLIX010000159.1 GCF_023242365.1 Pseudomonas sp. MWU13-2100 | reverse complement strand
TCACTGGCGTCTCGGTGCAATCCATCCCCATCAGCAGCGCGCGCCGCCTCGTCCGGGGTGCCAAATAGAGAATAGGTAAGGGACTCAATGGTTAAGGGATATTTCATTCGCGAAGGTGACAAGACCACATGCGGTGGAGTCGTCATCGATTTCGATACCCGCGTCATCATGTACGGCGTGGCCCATGCTCGTGAGGGGGATCGGGTGACCTGCGGAAAGGACGGAAAGACTTATGAGATCAGGGGAGGGATTTCATACATCAATAGTCATGGCAGGCTCGCGGCCGGCACGCTGGACAGCTTCAGCAGTTGCCCATGCCGGGCGGGGCTGATTCCCTCCTCGACCGCTTCCACCTATGAGAAGCGAACCCGCGCCATGCCGCACGCCACCAGGGCAACAGCCTCAACTGCCAGCCCTTCGGTAGCCTCGCCGCTATCCAGTGTTGAGA
>NZ_JALLIX010000158.1 GCF_023242365.1 Pseudomonas sp. MWU13-2100 | reverse complement strand
TAACACCGTGAACTTCCTGACCTGGGCCCACGCCGCATTCGACGGTATCAGCGATCACACCACCCCCCTGAATCACACAAAAGCTGTGGGAGCGCCAGCAATCGAGCATCGACCGGCGCTCCTACAGGGACCGGGTTCGGCGCTGGACAAGACGTTGTTTTCGACCTCGCTGAATTTCGACCTGGCGGTCTACGAGTGTTTCGCACCTCTGACCTCGGGCGGCCGCATCGAGGTGGTGAAAAACGTTCTGGAGTTGCAACACGGCGAACACGATATCGGCCTGATCAACACCGTGCCATCGGCGCTCAAGGCCTTGTTGGAAGTCGACGGACTGCCGAAGTCGGTGCACACGGTCAACGTCGCCGGTGAAGCCCTCAAGCGCAGCCTGGTGGAATCGCTGTTCGAGAAGACTGGCGTGCAACGTCTGTGCAACCTCTACGGTCCCTCGGAAACCACCACCTAT
>NZ_JALLIX010000157.1 GCF_023242365.1 Pseudomonas sp. MWU13-2100 | reverse complement strand
GGAAAAGTAGTGACAAGCGCGGGCGCTGCTTTCTTGCTCAGCACCATGCGTGATCTCAAACGCGCATTTCTAGCCCCCTAAACACCACAGGGAAGTTTCCGATCAACTTAGAGAAACGACCTACATCCGACTTACAATGTTTCACTACAGAAACAGAAGTAGATAACGCATAACCATGGATGGGGCCGGCACCTTGATCGTTATGGCCCAGGACCTACACACAGTTACCGCGAATCCCCCCCCAATAAAACATAGATCGCCCTTGTGGGAGCTCTTGTCGGGACGCCGACCGCCCGCGAAGAGGTCCGTGAGACGGCTAAAAGCTTCGCGGGCAAGCACCGCTCCCACCAGGATGCATCAGCTCTCACTGAGAAAAATCTGCGTCGGCAACTTGAAACCCCTTAGTTTGAGCAAGGCCAACGGTCCCGCGCCCAGCTCGGTGCGCAGGTGCCAGGTCAGTTCCAGGCCGTCG
>NZ_JALLIX010000156.1 GCF_023242365.1 Pseudomonas sp. MWU13-2100 | reverse complement strand
ACCACGGTGCCGAGCATCAGCGCGATGCCGGCCAGCATCTGGTTGGAGATGCCGAACAGCGGCCACAAGGTGTTGATGCCGCCCAGCGGATCGATCACGCCCTGGTACAGCAGATAACCCCACATGGCCACGCAGCCGGCGGTGGCGATCAGGTTGGCGGTCCAGGACTCGGTACGCTTGAGCGACGGGATGAAGGAGCCGAGCAGGTCCTGCAGCATGAACCGTCCGGCACGGGTACCGGCATCCACCGCCGTCAGGATAAACAGCGCTTCGAACAGAATCGCGAAGTGGTACCAGAACGCCATGGTGTTTTCACCGGGCAGCACATGGTGGAGGATCTGCGCGATACCGACCGCCAGGGTCGGCGCACCGCCGGCACGGGCCAGTACGGTGGTCTCGCCGATATCCTTGGCCACGGCCAGCAGGGCGTCAGGGGTGATCGCGAAGCCCCAGCTACTGACGGTCTGTGCCAC
>NZ_JALLIX010000155.1 GCF_023242365.1 Pseudomonas sp. MWU13-2100 | reverse complement strand
GCGCTTCTACAACAGTCGCGACGAGCGGCGCGACACGTTGCTCGGTACGGGTTGGAGCCTGCCTTATGAAATCGGTGTGCGCATCGAGGCGCATCCCGAAGGCGGCGAGCGGCTGATCTATACCGACGAACAGGCACGGCGTATCGACATGGGGTCGATCCCCTTGGGCGGCGCGGTGTTCAGTCCGGGGGAAGGACTGGCCGTGCGGCGCAACGCTAATGGACAACTGCTGATCGAGAGCGATGACGGTTTGTATCGCCTGTTCGAACCGGCCCTGGCCGATCCTTCGACCTTGCGCCTGAGCCAGTTGGGCGACCGCAATAACAACCGGATCTACCTCGACTACGACGAGTCGGGGCGCTTGGTTCGGCTGCGCGATACCTTCGATATGGTGCAAGTGGCGCTGATTTACAGCGCTCAATGGCCTCGGCGGGTCGGCCAGATCGAACGGTTGTACGCCGATCAACAGCGCGAAGTGC
>NZ_JALLIX010000154.1 GCF_023242365.1 Pseudomonas sp. MWU13-2100 | reverse complement strand
ACGGTTCTACAACAGTCGCGATGAGCGTCGCGACACATTGCTCGGTACAGGCTGGAGCCTGCCCTATGAAGTCGGCGTGCGTATCGAGGTGCATCCCGAAGGTGGCGAGCGGCTGATCTATACCGATGAACAGGCGCGACGTATCGATATGGGCTCGATCCCGTTGGGCGGCGCGGTGTTCAGTCCAGGGGACGGACTGGCGGTGCGGCGCAACGCTAATGGACAACTGCTGATCGAAAGCGATGACGGTTTGTATCGCCTGTTCGAACCGGCCCTGGCCGATCCTTCGACCTTGCGCCTGAGCCAGTTGGGTGACCGCAACGACAACCGGATCTATCTCGATTACGACGAGTCGGGGCGGCTGGTTCGACTGCGTGACACCTTCGACCTTGTGCGGGTGGAACTGATCTACAGCGCCCAGTGGCCTCGGCGTGTCAGCCAGGTCGAACGAATCTTCCCTGATCAACAGCGTGAGGTGT
>NZ_JALLIX010000153.1 GCF_023242365.1 Pseudomonas sp. MWU13-2100 | reverse complement strand
GGCAGTTCCACGCCATCCGGCCACCCAGCCCACGCACATCCGGCCACCTGTTCCACGATCATCCGGCCGGGCAGTCGGAGCGCAGCGACGCAGGTTCGCATTGTTAGTCTGAAGTGCCCGCCGTCGTCAATTTCGTCGAGCGCCTGCGCATCGATTCACCCTTCAGTTCGATGCGGTAAGCGTTATGCACCAGCCGGTCGAGGATCGCATCACCCAAGGTCGGATCGCCGATCAGCGCATGCCATTTGTCCACCGGCATCTGGCTGGTTACCAGCGTCGAGCGATGCCCGTAGCGGTCGTCCAGCAGCTCCAGCATGTCGCGCCGTTGTGCGGCGGTAAACGGCGCCAGGCCCCAGTCGTCCAGGATCAGCAGATCAGTCTTTGCATAACCGGCCATCAGTTTGGCGAAGCGGCCATCACCGTGGGCCAGGCCCAGCTCTTCCATCAAGCGCGGCAGGCGCAGGTAGCGCACGCTGTACCCATCCCGGCAAGCCTTGTGGGCCAGCGCACAAGCAAGCCAGGTTTTACCCACGCCGGTTGGGCCGCCGATGATCA
>NZ_JALLIX010000152.1 GCF_023242365.1 Pseudomonas sp. MWU13-2100 | reverse complement strand
TCGGCGTGCTCATAGGCCGTGGCCGCAGCGGATTGCAGAATCGAGTAGACGTTGATCAGGGTTTCTTCCTGATTCCTGAGTGCAGGCAGATGACCCTGCAACACTGTGTTTGTGGCAGGTTTCGAGCCTGCGTTCGGAGCGAGATTGTAATGAGACAAAGCCCGGTCGGCGACACGAGGATCGATGGTTTCAACGTTGGACGTTGCCGGTGGATTGGGGGTGATCTTGAACATAGAGTGGTTACTCCCGATCTGTTGAGGGAGCCGCCACATTCGCGACTAAACGAAGGGGTGGCAGCCGTACGCAGGTTAGTCGACCGGTGATCAGGAAACCCGGCGCACCGAAGTGCCCTGCGCACGACCACCATAAACGGAGGCTGAAAAAAAGCGCCTCGTAGAAGGTGGCGCTGTGCGCCTGATCAAACAGCGGGCGACTAAACCCGGCCACTGAATTGGCAGTGACGGAATGAAGCCTAGCCGCGAGATCAGGCGCA
>NZ_JALLIX010000151.1 GCF_023242365.1 Pseudomonas sp. MWU13-2100 | reverse complement strand
GGGGATCCCGATGACCGTATGACGGCCGCTGGGGGTGATTCGTTGCACCAGGGATTTGAGGTTCATGAGCGCAGTACCACGCCGCTGTCGTCTTCCCACCAGACGTAGACCTGGTCACCCCAGGTCGGCCGTGTACCATGGCGCTCGGCGTTGGCGACGAAGGACTGCACCAGCTTGCCGCTCGGCAACTCGACGTAGAACACCGAGTGCCCGCCCAGGTAGGCGATGTCGTGGATCTTGCCGCTGGACCAGTTGTGTTGGCACTCGGGCTTTTGCAGGGTGACCAGCAGTTTCTCCGGGCGAATCGCATAGGTGATCGACTTGTCCTGCACCGAGGTGCTGACGCCATGGCCGACGTAGATATCGCGGTCCAGGTCCTTGCAATCGATGACGGCGTGGCCCTCGGCATCGTCGATGACCGTGCCGTCGAAGGTGTTCACGTTACCGATGAACTCGCAGACCATCCGGCTGACCGGGGTTTCGTAGATGTCCAC
>NZ_JALLIX010000150.1 GCF_023242365.1 Pseudomonas sp. MWU13-2100 | reverse complement strand
AGGAATCCCGATGACCGCATGGCGGCCACTGGGGGTTATTCGCCGCACCAGGGATTTGAGGTTCATGAGCGCAGTACCACGCCGCTGTCGTCTTCCCACCAGACGTAGACCTGGTCACCCCAGGTCGGACGCTGGCCCTGGCGCTCGGCGTTGGCGACGAACGACTGCACCAGCTTGCCGCAAGGCAACTCGACGTAGAACACCGAGTGCCCGCCCAGGTAGGCGATGTCATGGACCTTGCCCCGCGACCAGTTGTATTCGCTGGTCGGTTGCACCGGGGTCACCAGCAGTTTTTCCGGACGAATCGCGTAGGTGACGCGCTTGTCCTGGACCGAGGTGGTGACACCATGGCCCACGTAGATGTCACGCTCCAGCTCCGGGCTGGAGATCCGCGCGTAACCTTCGGCGTCATCCACCACTTCGCCTTCGAAGATGTTGACGTTGCCGATGAACTCGCAGACCAGGCGGCTGGTCGGGGTTTCGTAGATGTCGAT
>NZ_JALLIX010000015.1 GCF_023242365.1 Pseudomonas sp. MWU13-2100 | reverse complement strand
CAGCGGCGCCAGTGTGTCGGTAAGGCTGGGGACCGCTGGCGGCAAGACGGTGGGTGGGGGGACGGGCCTTGGCGCGGGCCGCGCGTGAGGGTTTCCAAAAAGCCAAGTGTACAAGTTAGCCATGCTCAGGCCTCCATGGCGACGGGCGTCGACGCAACTTGTTGTGCGCCGGTGAAATTCAGGGTGAGAGGTGAGCAGCGTCATTTTCTATAACGCGTAAACCACCTGACGACCGCCACCATGAATTATCTCAACCGCCCACTCCATCCCCCTGAGCACCATTCGGAAGACTCCTGCAAACTTACAGAAATAACCTACAAATAGTCACCAGCAAGCAGCGCTCGAAGTCGCCCAAATGCGGCCAGTTTTTTCGAAACAGGCGAAAGCTCCTTCCCACATCATTTGCAGCCACTTGACTGAAGTGTCGACGGATTATTAAACGAAGCCCTTGTAAGAGCCGTGACTCAGGGGGCCAGGCGACCGTGCGTCCAGCCCCCCTGATGCAGCCGATAATCCAGACGATCGTGCAGGCGGTCGGCACGCCCCTGCCAGAACTCCAGGCGTTCCGGGACCAGGCAATAGCCGCCCCAGTGCTCGGGGCGCGGCGGCAGTTGGTCGGCGAAGCGCCCGGCGGTTTGCGCCAGCAGCGCTTCGAGTTGCGCCCGGTCGGCCAAGGGCTGGCTTTGCGGCGAGGCCCAGGCGCCGAGACGACTGGCCATGGAACGCGAGTCGAAGTAGGCATCGGACAGCCGCGGATCCAGCCTGGCGACCTGGCCTTCGATCCGTACCTGGCGCTCCAGCGCCGGCCAGAAGAAAGTCATGGCGGCATGGGGATTGGCCGCCAGGTCCTGGCCCTTGGCGCTCTGGTAATGGCCGAAGAAGGTGAAGCCGGCGTCGCTGAAACCCTTGAGCAGCAGCACCCGACAATGCGGTCGACCCTGCGCGTCGACCGTTGCCAGGCACATGCTGTTGGCCTCGACCGGCGCCTGCTCGGTCTCGCGGGCCTGTTGCATCCACTGGCGGAACAGCGACAGCGGATCCTGCGGCGCGGTCTCGTCCGGCAGGCCGTCCAGGGTGTAGTTACGGCGCATCTGAGCCAGGGAAAGGGGCATGCGGGTGATCTCCGGTAGGGGTTGTGCGCAGTGTGCGAGGCGGCACGCGCCAACACCTTGACCGTCATCAACAGCGGGCTTCGATCACCCCCTACTTGAGGCGCAGACGCCTGGCCAGTTTGTGCAGGTTGCTCGAATCGACCGCCAGCAGCCGGGCGGCGCTGGCCCAGTTGTTCCCGGTCAGGCTCAGAGCCTGGAGAATCTTCTGCCGCTGGCAATCGTCAAGGGCTTCACCCAGGGGTTGGAATGGCAGGTCGCCGGCGTCGTCCAAAAACGCCGGAGCCACTGTCGGCGTGCGGCCCAGGTTGCTGTCGAGATCGAGGATTTCCGCTTCCAGGGTAAGGATCAGGCTGCGACTGCCACCGCGACTGAGCTGCTTCAGCGCGGCGCGGCTGATCACATGTTCCAGCTCGCGGATATTACCCGGCCAGTGGTAAGCCAGCAGCACGCGCTCGGCCGCCGGCGCCAGGCGCAGGCCGCGCAGGCCGAGCCGGGTGCGATTGAGTTCGAGAAAATGCCCGGCCAACAGCAGCACATCGTTGCCGCGTTCACGCAGCGGCGGAATCGGTACCGGATATACCGACAGCCGGTGGTAAAGGTCGGCGCGAAACAGCCCGTCGCGAATGCTGTCCGGCAGATGCCGGTTGGTTGCGGCGATGATCCGCACATCCACATGCAGCGGCTTGTCCGCACCCAGGCGCTGGATCTCGCCGTTTTGCAGGGTGCGCAACAACTTGGCCTGCACGCTCAAGGGCAACTCGCCGACCTCGTCGAGAAACAGCGTGCCGCCGTTGGCCGCGTCGAAACGTCCGGCACGGTCACTGGTGGCCCCGGAAAACGCCCCTTTGACATGCCCGAACAACTCGCTCTCGGCCAGGGACTCCGGCAAGGCCGCGCAGTTGACCTGAATCAGCGGCTTGTGACTGCGCCGGGACAGGCGGTGCAGGCGGCGAGCGAACAGTTCCTTGCCGACCCCGGTCTCGCCGAGCAACAACACCGGCAACTCGGAATCGGCCAGGACATCCAGCTCGTTGAGCAACTGATGCAGGACTTCGCTCTGCCCGAGGATCTCACCCTCCGCGACCGGCATCCGCAGGTCCCGCGGGTCGCTGCGGGACAAGCGCAGGCTGCGGTTTTCCTGCTCGAGCCGGGTAACCCGCACGGCCGCCTCGATCTGCAAGGTGCAACGCTTGAGTTCATCCCGCGCCTGGCGGTCGAAGGTGCCGGGCTGCAGGGCATCGAGGGTGATGGCGCCCCAGACCCGCCCTTCCACATACAGGCTCACGCCCATGCAGTCATGCACCGCCAGCGGCTCGTTGAGCGCGTGCTCGAGCAGTCCGTCATAGGGGTCCGGCAAGCGACTGTCGGGCTCGAACCAGGTCGGCTCGCGCGACGCCATGATTGCCGCCAGGCGCGGATGCTGGGCAATCACAAAGCGCCGGCCCAAGGCTTCGTGCACCAGCCCCACCGTCGCCACCGGCCTGAGGCTGTCGTCATCCAGGCGCAGCAGGCCGACGGCGCCACTGTTGAAGTACTCGCGCAGGGTCTGCACCAGGCGTTGCAGGCGCACGGCATTGGGCAGCTCGACGATCAGGTCGGCGGCCAGGCTTTCACGCAACATGGTAATCATCACCCCTTATGGTTGTATTTACCCTGACGCATCAGGGTCATCATCACCACAACAAAAAAATAATCCGGTATTTTCAATAAGTTACAGATGGCATGCGCGATGCAATACGCCAGGGAACCCCTCAAACCCAAAGAAGGCACCCTGATGAGCCAGACACTTCTCGAACAAAGCCTCGGCCAGCTGGCCTGCGATATTCCTGGCGCCACACGGATTTTCCATCACTTCAACCTGGACTTCTGTTGCGGCGGGCAGAAAACCCTGCGCGAGGCGGCCCTGGCCAAACACCTCGACCCATTGCTGATTGCCGACGCCCTGCACGACCTGCAAGACAGCGGCGCGAGCCAGCATGACTGGCGCAACGAACCCGAGGACCTGCTGATCGCGCATATCCTCGAGCGCTACCACGCCCGGCACCGCGAGCAACTGCCGGAGTTGATTCGCCTGGCGCGCCGCGTCGAGCAGGTGCACGGTGCACGCGAGAATTGCCCGAACGGCCTGGCCGACCACCTGCACGACATGCAGCAGGAACTCGAAGGACACATGCTCAAGGAGGAACAGGTGCTCTTTCCGCTGCTGCAACGGGGCCTCGGTCGCCAGACCGCCCCACCGATCCAGGTACTGCGCCTGGAACACGATCAACATGGCGCGGCCCTGGAAATCCTGCTGGCACTGACCGATAACATCACCCCACCGGCCGAAGCCTGTAACACCTGGCGCGGCCTGTATCGCGGGTTGCAGGAGTTTCGTGATGACCTGATGCAGCACATCCACCTGGAAAACAACATCCTCTTCGTCAAGGCTCTGAACCCGGCCCAGTGACCCCACCAGCCAGACCGATCCGCACCCGCCAGATGACGGGTGCGTTTTTTTTGCCTGCGCAGCGGACCGTGGCTCAAGCCTGCCAATAGAACATGGCCTTGGCCAGGATCACGATCAACACCATGTGCCCGAGGATGCTGCGCCGGATCCAGTCGGCGCGGCGCGGCGTCAGCCGTGAACGTTGCAGCCAGTAGGCGAGCAACAGGTAATGCCCGACGATGCTCAGGGCCAGGGTGATCTTCAGGCTCAACAGACTGGCAAAACGGCTGTCCAGGGGATGACTCAAGGCGCCCCGGTACTGCCAGGCCAGGCCGATGCCGGCGCCGTACAACAGCAACACCACGCCATGCAGCACCTTGCGCGAGCGCACCGCGATGGCCTGGTCCGCCGGCGCCTGCGTGCCGGCGGGCAATTGCCGGCGCGCCGCATGCCAGATGCACACCTCGAAAAACAGCGTACCGATAAAGGCGATGGCCGCCAGCAGATGGGTAACCAGTAACCAGGGATAAATCATCGTCCACCTCCACTGTCCGGCCGACTCATCCCGGATGCCCGTCGACCCGGGCCCGCAGCAACATCGGACCGTAGCGCCAGGCATACAGCCCAAATGCCAGGACCCAGCACAGCGCCGCCAGCCACAACCCGGCCAACGGCAGGAACAGCACCAGCACGACCCGACTGAAACACGCCAGGTTGAGCAAGACAAACGCCGGGGTCATACCCGCCGGCGGCTCCAGCGCCCGACCGGTATGCCCGAGGCTGACCCGCGCGATCATCGCCAGGATCAACCCGGCCATGGCCCCGATCGTCAGGCCATGCACCGCCAGACTGGGGTTTAACGGCACGCCGAAGTGCCACAGGGCCATGCCCAGGCAGGCCAGCGCCAACCAGCCGTAGGCCAGGTACAGCGACCACAGCAGCGGCACGCGCCAGAGTCCGCGATCATGCCAGCGCAACAGGCGCAACAGATGCCCTACCGCCAGTGCGCCGAACAGCAAACCGACCCAGATATTGACGACGAGCGCCGGTCCAAGGGCATACAACAGCGCCATCAGCGCGGAGCCGGCCAGCAGCAGGCGATCGAGCCGGGGCCAGGGGGCGACACCCTCGACCCGGCCAAGACCGCGCTGGATGAAAAATGGAATGACCCGACCGCCGATCAGGCCCATCATCGCCGCCACCAGCCAGAGGCCGGTCAGCACGGCCTGGCGCTGCCAGCTTTCGTGGCCGGGCAGCAGGCCGTAAAGCGCCAGCCCGTCCGCGCCGGCCAGCAACAGCAATAGCAGGACAATCGGGTAGTTGCGTTTCTGCCGGACCTTCCACAGCGTGGTGCCCATCAGCACCGCCACCGCCAGGGGAAACGCCAGCTCCAGCGGCGCCAGTAGTGACCAGGGCAGATTCGCCAACCAGGCCAGGCGCGCCAGCAACCAGAGCAGGGCCAGCGCCGCCAACGGCTTGCCGCTGAGGCCGGGCTGGCCGGTCCAGGTCTGGACTGCGGTCAACAGAAAACCGGCAACAATCGCCAGGCCAAAGCCGAACAACAGTTCATGTCGATGCCACGCCAACCAGCCACCCGCCGGTTGCCAGCCGCCCATGGCACCGCTCAAGGCCAGCAGCCAGAGCGGTACCACCAGCAGCGCCAGGCCGGCGCCGGCGAGGAAAAACGGCCGGAAGGCCAGGCGCAACAGCGGCGGGATCGCCAGCGCGGTACGGCGCTCAATTACTTGCATGAAGCTACTCCTTTACCTTGTTGCCGACCTGACACCAGCCCGCACGCGATGAATGATGTTGCCGGGCAATCATCAGCTGTTCGCAAGTCATCGCGGTTGTCATAAATCAAGTCGGCCGGGGAACGCTTGGCTAACCTGGCCAACCGTTGTCGGATACGCCAGTGCAAGGGGCGTGCCCCGACTCCCGAGGTGCCCCGGCAACCCGTGGTAACCCGGTGTGTCTCACCGGCAGCGGACAGTTCCCGCTACCGCAGATGCTTGCAGCCAGGGTAAAAATGACCATTTTAGGGTTATTTACACCCTGATTGACGGGGTATTTATGACCTTGTCGCCACAGATATCCAGTGGCTAAAAGCCGGGTGTTATGTCGTTCAGCGTCGGCCGAACGCGGTCCCTATGGGAGCAGAGCTTGCTCGCGAAGGGGCCCTTGAGACCGCTAAAAGCTTCGCGGGCAAGCTCCGCTCCCACAGCGTTGCACTGCGTTTTCAATGTTTTGTTTCCTTAGCTGAACAGCATAAGGGTCTGGCGCCTGGCCCGGGTCTTGCTCAACCAGCACACCGCCAACCCCTTCCCGACCAACCGGAGTCGTCATGAAAGCAGTTATCCAGCCACTGGCCTGGTTCGTGGTCCTGAGTTCGATCATCGCCATCGCCAGCAGCCTCTCGCTCGGCCTTGTCTGAGGGCACGGCGCCTCCCCCTTTTCCGCTATCAGGATGAATTGCCATGGTGCTTCACCGCGTCCATCACCAGATCCTACGCAGCCATCATCTGTTCGAGCCGCTGAGCGACCAAGAGATGGATGAATTGATGGCTTCCAGCCATTTGCTCAGCATCGACAAGGGCGAACCGCTGTTTCGCCAGGGCGAGCCGGCCGACGCCTTCTACTTCGTGATTGCCGGCGCAGTGAAGATCTACCGCCTGACCCCCGACGGCCAGGAGAAAGTGTTCGAGGTCATCGGCCCACGGCAAACCTTCGCCGAGGCGATGATGCTGATGGACACCCCGAACTATGTGGCCTCGGCCGAAGCCGTCGGTCCGTGCCAGCTCTATCGGCTGTCCAACAGCGCCTACCTGCGCCTGCTGCAGAGCAACAACCGCCTGCCCTTCGCCCTGCTCGGCAAACTCTGTGTACGCCTGCATCAGCGGGTCAATGAAATCGAAACCCTGTCGCTGAAGAACGCCACCCACCGGGTGGTGCGTTATCTGCTGACGCAACTGGTGCACCTGCAGCCCGTCAACTATCAGTTCGAACTGCCGATGGCCAAGCAACTGATTGCCGGACACCTGTCGATCCAGCCGGAGACCTTCTCGCGGATCATCCGCCGCCTGATCGACGAGAAAATCATCACCCAGGACGGTCGCCAGATCGTCATCCTCGATCGCCCGCGCCTGGAACAGTTCGAGTGAAGGCCCTGTCCACCTGCCTGTATTGCCAGCATCACAACCCGCCCGGGGAAAGCGAATGCCGCCGCTGCGGCATGCCGCTGCCGGCCCTGGCGGCAAAGGCCGAAGCACGCCGGCTACGGCGCTTCCAGTGGTTCTGCATCGGCCTGACGATCTTCTGCGTGATCATGTTCTTCTGGCTGCCACGCAGTATCCCCTGAGCACAGGGAACACCTCAGGGCTGGGTCAACTGGCGATACAGTTGCGGCAGACGCAGGGGCAATTGCTCCGGCTGGCGGATCAGCGTGTAGCCATTGGCCCCGAACATATACGGCAGGTAAGCCCCGGCTTCGCGGTCGATGGTGATACAGAACGGGGTCAGCCCCAGGCGCCGGGCTTCCAGTACCGCCTGGCGGGTGTCCTCGACACCGTAGCGGCCTTCATAGAGATCCAGGTCATTGGGCTTGCCATCCGTCAGCAACAGCAACAGCTTGCGGCGGCGCTTGCAGCCGCTCAGCAGGCGGCTGGCCTGGCGAATCGCCGCGCCCATGCGCGTGTAGTAACCCGGCTTGAGCGCCTGAATGCGCCCGCGAGTGTGGTCGTCATAGCCTTGCCTGAACGCCTTGAGTTCCTGTAGACGCACATGCTGGCGACGCAACGAGGAAAACCCGTACAGGGCAAAGTCGTCACCCAGCACCGACAGTGTTTCGCCGAACAGCAACAGGCTGTCGCGGATCACCTCGATCACCCGATGCCGGTCGTTCAGGTGCGCGTCAGTGGACATCGAGATATCCGCCAGCAACAGGCACGCCAGGTCCCGATGGGTCTGGCGCTGCTCCTTGAACAAACCCCGTTCGGCACAGCGGCCGTGCTCGCGCTCGACGTAAAAATCCAGCCAGGCCTGCATATCCAGCTCCGTTCCCTGGGGCTGTTGGCGCAGCCACTGGCGCTCGGGCCGCAGGTGTTCGAACTGGCGCCGCAAACGCTGCGCCGCCGGCCGTAGGCGCGACGGCAGTGGCTGTGCCGGGCAATCGCGCGGCACGAACATCTGCAGATTGACGAAGTCGTCCTGCAGGCGGCCTTTGCGATAATCCCACTCCGGTAACTTGATGCCCTCCCCCAACGGGATATCGTCGACATCCGCTGGCGGCAGATCCAGGTCCAGTTTAAGCCCGCCGCCCTTGCGCAGACGGGTGCGCGACAGGCTCAGTTCATCCAGGTCGGCGGCGACCCTGGCGGCATCCGGGTCTTCGCGCTCGTCCGACCAGCGATCGAGGTCAACATGCTCGGTCCAACTGAACAGGTTCTCCAGGCGCACGATCAGCAGCCCGCCCTCGCGGCTGCTGTCATCAATCCGGGTGGCGCGCTTGCGCCCGCCTTCCTGCTCACCGGGAGAGGCCGGCAGGGACTCCGCCGAATCGTCAAGATCGGCGGCCTGCGGGCTGGCCAGGTGCAGCGGCGGATACAACCACAGCGGCAATGGCCAGGCCGCCCGCTCGCTGCGGGGAAGCGCCTGGACACTGCCCGGCTCGCGCAAGGCCTGGCACAAGGCCCGTTCCAGGGCGGCCTCGGCCGGTTTCAAGGTGGCCGGATCCGGGCGCAGTTGCAGGTGCGCCGCGACCAGCCGGCGGTAACGCGGCACCAGCGCCGGATAGCGCTGCAACAAAGCCTGCGTCCAGCGCTGATTGTCCCGGCCCCAGTGCCGCATCGGCCCGGCCTGCGCCGCCAGCAGGGTCAACCAGCGATAGAGTTCCTCATTCAGGCCGGCCTCGGGAAACACCGCGAGGCTCGCCGGCAGGCGCAGGTTATCGGCATCGCAGCAGGCCAGCGGCACTTGCCGGCAGGTCCCGGCGATCTGCTGCAACAGGCTGCGGCGCAGCAGCAGATCGCGTTCGCAGACCGTCTCCACGCCCCGGCCGGCCCCGTCCATGGCGCGAAACAACAGTGCCAGAGCGCGTTGCCGCTGGGCCAGCTCGACCCGCGCCTCGGGAAAATCGACGCTGGCGCGGCGAGTGATAAAGCGATGCCAGACACTGCCGACCCACTCTTCCAGTTCAAGGGTAAAAGCCATGGAGCCCACCTTGTTCAAGAACCAAAAACGGCCCGCTATCACAGCCGGGCCGACCTTTCCCAGATGTCACGACGCCTCAGGAAGGAACCACCGCCGCCGGCGCGCGCAAAGCGGCGCGCCCACGCTGGCGGAAGCTCAACAGATAACAGAGCAGCCCCGCCAGGAACCCCACTCCGCTGGCCAGACGGGCCCAGAACAACGTGGTCAGGTGCTCCATCGTCGCCATGAACGGCAAGGCGATGCCGTCGGGCTGCCAGCGTTGCAGATAGATCTGCACGACGCCCGCGGCGGTGAGCAGCAGCGTGATCATCACCATCGACAGGGTCATCAACCAGAAGCCCCAGATCTCCAGGTTCTGCGCACGCTCGTCGGCGGCTTCACCGAGCCCGCGCAAGCGCGGCATGGCGTAGCTGATCAGGGTCATCACGATCATCGCGTAGGCCCCGTAGAACGACAGGTGGGCGTGGGCGTTGGTCAACTGCGTGCCATGGGTGTAGTAGTTGACCGGGGCCAGGGTATGCAGGAAGCCCCAGACGCCGGCGCCGAAAAACGCGGTCACCGTGGTGCCCTTGGCCCACAGCGTGGCGGCGCGGTTCGGGTGTTGCCGGCGACGGTTCTTCACCATGCTGAAGGCGAAGATCACCATGGCCAGGAACGGTAGCGGCTCCATCGCCGAGAAGATCGAACCAACCCACAGCCAGACCTCCGGCCCACCGATCCAGAAGTAATGGTGGCCGGTGCCGATGATCCCGGTGATCAGCGCCATGGCGATAATCACATAGAGCCATTTCTCGACCACTTCGCGGTCGACCCCGGTGATCTTGATCAGCACGAAGGCCAGCATCGAGCCCATGATCAGCTCCCAGACGCCTTCCACCCAGAGATGCACCACCCACCACCAGTAGAACTTGTCGCGCACCAGGTTGCCGGGATTGTAGAAGGAGAACAGGAAGAACACCGCGAGCAGCACCAGCCCGGTCATCATCACCACGCTGACCGTGGTCTTGCGGCCTTTGAGCATCGTCATGCCGATGTTGTAGAGAAAGCCCAGGCACACCACCACGATGCCCATCTTGGTGATGGTCGGCTGCTCCAGGTACACCCGACCCATGGTCGGCAGCAGCTCGTTGTGGGTCAGCCTGGCCAGCCCCGCGTAAGGCACCAGCAGGTAGCCGAGAATGGTCAGCACGGCGGCGGCGGCGAACACCCAGAACAGCACGATAGCCAGCTTCGGACTGTGCAGTTCACGGTCGGACTCTTCCGGGATCAGGTAGTACGCGGCGCCCATGAAGCCGAACAGCAGCCAGACGATCAACAGGTTAGTGTGCACTATCCGCGATACGTTGAAGGGAATGGTCGGGAACAGGAAGTCCCCGACCACGTATTGCAGACCCATGATCAAACCGAACAGTATCTGGCCGAGAAACAGTATCAGGGCGAACACGAAGTACGGTTTGGCCACGGCTTGCGAGGCGAATTTCAGATGGGGATTGGCAATACTCATCTCTTAGCCCTCCTTGTTTGGCGGCCAGCCATTGGTATTGATTTTCGAGCTCCACTTGAGGAACTCGGCGATGTCGTCGACTTCCTGCGTACTCAGGTTGAATTGCGGCATCGCCCGGCGCCCGGGTACTCCCAGGGGTTGCATTTTCATCCAGGCCTGCAGGAAGGGCTTGAAGCCCGCCTCGCCGCCGCGGCGCTGGAACACGTTGCCCAGTTCCGGCGCGAAATAGGCGCCCTCCCCCAGCAGCGTGTGGCAACCGACACAGTTGTTTTGCTCCCAGACCAACTTGCCGCGCAGCACCGAGTCGCTTAATTGCGCTTCATTGCTGCGAGCGGGAAAGGTCTGCTCCGAGTGATAGGTCAAGGCCAGGAATATCAGGAAAAAGAACACGCTTCCCCCGAAATAGATATTCCTGGCCATGCCCTTGGTGAAGGTCTCTGACATGGTCGCTTCCTCTTTGCTTGGCCTGTCCATTCTAGGAAGCGGGGGGGTGAAAACAGCTTGATGGCGATCAAGAATCTCCAATGGTTTTACTCGGGTATTAGCCGCGCAGGCCCAAGCCCAAGCCCAGTAGCAGCGCCAGCACCAGGGGCCAGCCCAGCAGCAGGCGGCGCCAGAGTCGCGGCGCATGGCGCAATTCCATGAAACCCTCGGTGATCAGCCAGGCCTTGGCCACCGCCAGCAACAGCACGAGCAGGCTCAGCGGCCAGCGCAGCAGCCCCTGTGCCAGCAGCAGGGTGCCCAGGCTCAAGGTGGCCAGGGCCGCCCAACAGATCAGCAAAAAACTGCGAGCGGACATGCGCACCTCGTCAATCCAGAACGTAGACCAGCGGAAACAGCAGGACCCAGACCAGATCGACCATGTGCCAATACAGCACCCCGGATTCGAATCCGCTGCACCTCTCGGCGTCATACCGGCCGCGTCGGCAACCTTCCGCCAGCCAGCCGAGAATCAGCATGCCGAGCAGCACATGGAGGAAATGAAAGCCGCTGAGGATCCAGTACAGGGTGAAGAAGGTGTTGTGCTCAAGGCCCAGCCCCAAATCCAGCAGATGCCGGTACTCGCCGAGCTTGAGCAGCAGGTAGACACTGGCGACGAGCAACGCCGCCAACAGCAGGAGCGCCGCCTGGCGCGGCCGTGCTTGCCGGACCCGCTCCTGCGCCAGCGCCGCGCACAACCCGGCGCTGAGCAGGCTCAGGGTCATCGCCAGCCCGGTGGAGGTATCGAGCAGTTGGCGGCCGGCGGCGAACAATTGGGGCTTGAGCAGCTGGGTCACGGCAAATGCCAGGATCAGCACGGCGAATACCGAGAGCTCGGCGAGGATGAAAAACCACATCGCCAGATCCCCCGGCAAGTGGCGACGCGGGGGAGCGGTGAGCTCAAGCGAAATGGACATCGACCACGTCCATCAACGCGGCCACCGTCACCGGGTCATCGCTCAGCGGCTCGGCCAGGCAGGCCAGGCAGGCCTCGCGCGGGCTCATGCCGGCGCCGATCATGCGCGCGGTGAAAATCAGCAGGCGGGTCGAGGCCACCTCTTCCAGGTCATGCTGTTCCAGCCGGCGCAGGGCCTGCCCGAGTCGGACCACCTGGCTGGCCAGGGCGCCGTCGACCTGCGCCTCACGCCGCACAATACGTTCTTCCTCGGCCGGCGGCGGATAGTCGAAACGCATCGCCACGAAACGCTGGCGGGTGCTCGGTTTCATGCCCTTGAGCAGGTTCTGGTACCCCGGGTTATAGGACACCACCAACATAAAGGATGGCGGTGCCTGCAGGACTTCCCCGGTGCGTTCGAGAAACAGCTCGCGGCGGCCATCGGCCAGCGGATGCAAGACCACCACAGTGTCCTGGCGGGCCTCGACCACTTCGTCGAGGTAGCAGATTCCGCCTTCGCGCACCGCCCGAGTCAACGGCCCATCCTGCCACCAGGTGCCCTGGGCGCCGATCAGATGGCGGCCGATCAGGTCGGCGGCGCTCAGGTCATCATGGCAGGCCACGGTGTGCAGCGGCAGTTTCAGCTGGTGCGCCATGTGCTGGACGAAGCGCGTCTTGCCGCAGCCCGTGGGGCCCTTGATCAGCACCGGCAGGCCATGCCGCCAGGCCTGTTCGAACAGCGCCTGCTCATTGTTCAGCGGTTGATAGAAGGGTTCGCAAGCATGCCTGGGGTCCATGGGGTTACCTGATTCGACAGCGGGTTCAAGGCCCACGCTAAGGCGCCCTGCGACAACCTGGCAAGTGACCTGGCCGGCAATCTTGATCGCCGTCAAGCGAACATCGCCCTGCCCGGGCATAGCCTTGACCGGCACTAAGAACCTGCGCCCGGTGCTGGCGTTCCAGCACACCGCAAAGGTCTTGCCTGAGGAGAAATGGAATGCCGATCAGCAGTAGAAAAACCTTTGCCCTGAGCCTCGCCGGGTTGTTCTCGGCCGTGGTCCTGGCCCTGCCCCAGGCCGCCAGCGCCACGCCGGCAACCACTGCGCCAGCGATGGTCAGCAGCCCCGGCGCACCCGACCTGAGCCAAGCCGATTTCGACGCAGCCAAGCAGATTTACTTCCAGCGTTGCGCCGGCTGTCACGGTGTACTACGCAAGGGGGCCACCGGCAAGCCTCTGACCCCGGACATTACCCAGTCCCGCGGCCAGGCCTACCTGGAAGCCTTGATCACCTATGGCTCGCCGGCGGGCATGCCGAACTGGGGCACCTCCAATGCGCTGACCAAGGAACAGATCACGCTGATGGCCAAGTTCATTCAGCACACCCCACCGACACCACCGGAATGGGGCATGGCCGAGACCCTGAAAACCTGGAAAGTCCTGGTCAAGCCCGAGGACCGCCCGACCCGCCAGTTGAACAAGCTCAACCTGCAGAACCTGTTCTCGGTGACCCTGCGCGACGACGGCAAGATCGCCCTGGTCGACGGTGACAGCAAGCAGATCGTCAAGGTCATCGAGACCGGCTATGCGGTGCACATCTCGCGGATCTCCGCCTCCGGTCGCTACCTGCTGGTGATCGGTCGCGACGCGCGGATCGACATGATCGACCTGTGGCCGCTGGAGCCGACCAAGGTCGCCGAAGTCAAGGTCGGCATCGAGGCGCGATCGGTGGAGACCTCCAAGTTCAAGGGCTACGAAGACAAATATACGATCGCCGGTTCGTACTGGCCGCCGCAGTTCACCATCATGGATGGCGAAACCCTCGAACCGAAACAGATCGTCTCGACCCGAGGCATGACCGTCGACACCCAGGAGTACCACCCGGAACCACGGGTCGCGGCCATCATCGCCTCCCACGAATGGCCGGAGTTCATCGTCAACGTCAAGGAAACCGGCAAGGTCCTGCTGGTCAATTATCAGGACATCAAGAACCTCACCATCACCAGCATCGACGCCGCGCCGTTCCTGCATGACGGCGGCTGGGACAGCACGCACCGCTACTTCATGACCGCGGCCAACAACTCGAACAAGGTCGCGGTGATCGACTCCCGCGAGCGCAAGTTGACCGCGCTGGTGGAGGTCGGCAAAACCCCGCACCCGGGACGTGGCGCCAACTTCGAGCATCCGTTGTACGGACCGGTCTGGGCCACCAGCCACCTGGGCGATGCCGGGATTTCCATGATCGGCACCGACCCGCTGAAGCACCCGCAATACGCCTGGAAACAGGTCGGCTCGCTCAAGGGCCAGGGCGGCGGTTCGCTGTTTATCAAGACCCACCCCAACTCCCGCCACCTGTATGTCGACACCCCGCTCAATCCGGACGCGAAGATCAGCCAGTCGGTGGCGGTGTTCGATATCGACAAGCTCGACGCCGGCTATACCGTGCTGCCGATCGCCGAATACGCCGGGATCAAGCAAGGCGCCATGCGCGTCGTGCAACCGGAATACAACAAGGCCGGCGATGAAGTCTGGTTCTCGGTGTGGAGCGGCCAGGCGGACGAGTCGGCGCTGGTGGTGATCGACGACAAGACCCTCAAGCTCAAGGCGGTGATCAAGGACAAGCGACTGATCACGCCTACCGGCAAGTTCAACCTCTACAACACCCAATACGACATCTATTGAGTGCCATCAACGCAAGGAGCCGTGATGAAAAATATCCTGCTGTCACTCGTCGCCCTGGGCGCCGCGCTGAGCCTGCAACCGCTGCAGGCCCAGGACGCGCCGGAGCTGTTCAAGAGCAAACCCTGCACCGCCTGCCACGCCGTCGACAGCAAGCTGGTGGGGCCGGCGCTCAAGGACGTGGCCGCCAAGAATGCCGGCGTCAACGGCGCCGTGGAGACCCTGGCCAGCCATATCAAGAACGGCACGCAGGGCAACTGGGGACCGATACCGATGCCGGCCAATCCGGTCAGCGACGACGAAGCCAGGCAGCTGGCGACGTGGGTCCTGAGTCTCAAATAAGCCCAGGGAGGGCATCATGAAAGCTTGTCGATACGCGCTGATGACTGTCCTTCTCCTGCTGCTCCAGGGCACCGCGCTGGCGGCGCCCGATGCCCGCCGCCAGGCACAACTGGACAATCTCCTGGCCCAGGACTGCGGCGCCTGCCACGGGCTGCACATGACCGGCGGGCTCGGTCCCGAACTGACCCGCGCGGCCCTGGCCGGTAAATCCCGCGACAACCTGATTGCCACCGTGACCCTCGGCCGGCCCGGCACTGCCATGCCCGGCTGGGGGCCTCTGCTCAGTCCCGGCGACATTCGCTGGCTGGTCGACCTGCTACTGCAAGGATACCCCGCACCATGATCCGTTCATTCCTGCTGTCGACAGCACTTGGCCTGTCGTTGTCCGCCTGTGTCCAGGCGCCGTTGCGCGGCAGCGGCGATCTGGGGCTGGTGGTGGAGCGCGCCTCCGGCAGCGTGCAAATCATCGAAAGCGACGGCAAGACCGCGCTGGCCCGAATCGAGGGTTTCGGCGACTTGTCGCATGCCTCGGTGGTGTTCTCCCACGACCAGCGCTACGCCTATGTGTTCGGCCGCGATGGTGGCCTGAGCAAAGTCGACCTGCTGGGCCAACGCATCGATCGGCGGGTGCTCCAGGCCAACAACAGCATCAGCGGCGCCATCAGCCAGGATGGCAAGCTGGTCGCGGTGTCCAACTACGTGCCCGGCGGCGTCAAGGTGTTCGACGCCGTGACCCTGCAACAGGTCGCGGATATTCCCGCCACCCTGCTGCCTGACGGGGTCAAGCGCTCGCGGGTGGTCGGGCTGGTGGATGCCCCCGGGCAACGTTTCGTGTTCAGTCTGTTCGATACCGGCGAGATCTGGAGCGCCGACTTCAGCCAGGGCCTGACGCCACGGATAACCCGCTTCAGCGGTATCGGCAAACAACCCTACGATGCGCTGATCACCGGCGACGGGCGCTACTACATCGCCGGGCTGTTCGGCGAGGACGGCATGGCCCAGCTCGATCTCTGGTATCCCGAGCGTGGAGTGCGCCGAATACTCGGCGACTACGCTCACGGCCAGGCGAAACTGCCGGTGTACAAGATGCCCCACCTCAAAGGCTGGGCCGTGGCCAATAACCAGGCGTTCGTTCCCGCGGTCGGTCAGCACCAGGTGCTGGTGATGGACACGCGCAACTGGCAGCAGACCGATGCGATCAAGGTTGCCGGCCAGCCGGTATTCGTCACCTCGCGCCCGGATGGCCGGCAGCTATGGGTCAACTTCGCCTACCCGGACAACGACCGGGTGCAAGTCATCGACAGCGAGACCCACGCGCTGCTCGCCGATCTGCGCCCGGGGCCGGCGGTGTTGCATATGGAGTTCACCGCCCGCGGCGATCAACTCTGGCTGTCCGTGCGCGACGGCGACCAGGTGCAAATCTGGGACCCCTACAGCCTGAAACAGCTGGGCAGCCTGCCGGCGAGCAAGCCGAGCGGCATTTTCTTCAGCAGCCGCGCGCAAAAGACGGGGTATTGAGATGATCGCCGATACCCTCCAGCAGCGCCTGATCGAACACTTCCAGCACGGCATGCCGATCGGCGCCGAACCCTATCGGCAGATGGCCGAAGCGCTGGATTGCAGCCAGGACCAGGTGCTCGCCTGCCTGCAACGGATGGCACAGGCCGGCAGCCTGTCGCGGATCGGCCCGGTGTTCGAGCATAGCCGCGCCGGCGCCAGCACCCTCGCCGCCCTGGCCGTGCCCGTCGAACGCCTGCAACAGGTGGCCGAACGGATCAACCGCTACCCCGAGGTCAATCACAACTATGCCCGGGAACATCACTACAACCTGTGGTTCGTCCTGACCGGCCCGGATCGCCAGCACCTGCAACGCATTCTCGACGAACTGCGGGACGACACCGGCCTCATCCCGCTGGACCTGCCGATGCTGAGCGCCTATCGCATCGACCTGGGTTTTGCCCTGGGAGACACGCCATGAAGCCGCCGCTCGCGGCCGCGCAGGCCCTGGCCCTGCGACGGCAACTGGAACTCGGCCTGCCCTTGCTGCCACGGCCGTACCTGGCCCTGGCGCAACAGATCGGCGCCGATGAACGCCAGGTGCTCGCACAAATGCACCAATGGCAGGAGCAACAGCTGTTCCGCCGCATCGGTCTGGTACTCAACCACCGGGCCCTGGGCTTCGACGCCAACGCCATGCTGGTGCTGGACATCCCGGATGCGCTGGTCGACGAGGTCGGTCAACGCCTCGGCCGGGCCGCCGGTATCAGTCTTTGCTATCAGCGCCCGCGACGCCTGCCGCAGTGGCGCTACAACCTGTTCTGCATGATTCACGGACGCCAGCGCGAGCGGGTCGAGGCGCAGATCCAGGCGTTGCTGGAGCAACATCTGCTGAGCGACCTGCCACATCAGATCCTCTTCAGCACCCAGGCCTTCAAACAATGCGGCGCACGCTTTGCGCCCGCGTCAGGCGGAGCCGCGGCCCATGGATGAACTCGACCGACGCCTGATCAACCGCCTGCAACTGGGCCTGCCGCTGGTGCGCGATCCCTGGCGCGAACTGGCCGACGAACTGCACAGCAGCAGCCATGAGCTGCGCCAACGCCTGCAACAACTGCTGGAGAACGGCAGCCTCACCCGCTTCGGCCCGATGTTCGACATCGAACGGCTCGGCGGCGCCTTCACCCTGGCCGCGCTGACGGTCCCCGAGGCACGTTTCGAGGCGGTCGCCGAACTGCTCCGGGGCATGCCCGAAGTGGCGCACAACTACCGCCGCGAACACGCCTGGAACATGTGGTTCGTGCTCGGCTGCGCCAGCGCACAAGGTCTGGACGAGGCGCTACAGCGCATCGAACAGCAGACCGGCCTGGTACCGCTCAACCTGCCCAAAGAGGAGACCTACCATGTCGGTCTGTATTTCCCCGTCTGAAGACCACTTGACCCGACGCCTGATCGAACTGACCCAGGCCGGCCTGCCCTTGCTCGACGACCCTTGGGCCTGGCTCGCCGAACAGTTGCAGTTGAGCGTCGAGTCAACCCTGGACCTGCTCAAGCGCTTGCAGGCCGAGGGCGCGATCCGCCGTATTGCCGCGGTGCCCAACCACTATCGCCTGGGCTATCGCTTCAACGGCATGACCGTCTGGGATGTACGGGACGCCGAGATGCCGCGTCTCGGCGCGCTGATCGGTGCCCAGCCTTTCGTCAGCCACTGCTATCGCCGGCCACGCCGAAGCGCCTGGCGCTACAACCTGTTCGCGATGGTCCATGGCCGCAGCGCCAAGGAAATGAATGGCTACCGCGAACAGCTTCGCGACTTGCTCGGTGATGCCAGTGCCGCCGACGCGATGCTGGTGAGCAGCCGCATCCTGAAAAAGACCGGTTTGCGCCTGTCCCCCGCCCAGCGCTGAGCACAGGCCATTACAAGGAGAGCGACATGTTAAGGATCAGCCATTACCTGCGAGCCCTCGCCGGCCAGGGTCCCACGCCGAACAGCGCCACACCCGGCAGCCCGCGCGCGCCGGTGGTGATCTGGAACCTGCTCAGGCGCTGTAACCTGACCTGCAAGCACTGCTACGCCACCTCGGCCGACAGCGTATTTCGCGATGAGCTGGATACCCCGGCGGCCCTGCGGGTGATCGACGACCTGCAGGCCGCCGGGGTGAAAGTGCTGATCCTCTCCGGCGGCGAACCGCTGCTGCGCGAGGACCTGTTCCAGCTCAGTGCCCACGCCAGGAGCCACGGCATGTTTGTCGCCCTTTCCACCAATGGCACGCTGATCGATCAACACAATATCGCCCGGATCAGCTCGGCCCGATTCGACTATGTGGGCATCAGCCTCGACGGCCTGGAAGCCACCCACGATGCCTTCCGCCAGTGCCAGGGCAGCTTTGCCCGCTCGCTACGGGCGATCCGGCTCTGCCGCGAACACGGCATCCGGGTCGGCATGCGCACCACCCTGACCCAGGAGAACCACGCCCAACTGCCCGCATTGCTGGCACTGATGCGCGAGTACGACGTACAGAAATTCTACCTGTCGCACCTCAACTACAGCGGTCGCGGCAAACGCAGCCGGCGCCTCGATGCCCGCCAACAGATGAGTCGCGAAGCCATGAGCCTGCTGTTCGAACAGGCCTGGACGGATATCGAACAGGGCCGCGACAGCGACTTTGTCAGCGGCAACAACGATGCCGACGCCATTCTCCTACTGCAGTGGGTGGGTCGCCGGCTGCCGGCGTATTACCCGCGCCTGGAGCAGATGCTGCGCGCCTGGGGCGGCAACGCTTCGGGCAGCGGCATCGCCAATATCGACAACACCGGCGAGGTCCATCCGGACACCTACTGGTGGCAACACTCGGTGGGCAATGTGCGCCAGACCGCCTTTCGCCAGCTCTGGCTGGAACAGCCCGCCCCGTTGCTGCTGCGCCTGCGCGAACATCCCCGCGCCGTTGGCGGGCGCTGCGCCGAATGCCGTTGGCTGAGCATCTGCAACGGCAATACCCGGACCCGCGCCTGGGCCGAGGGCGATCTCTGGGGCCAGGACCCCGGTTGCCACCTCAGTGACGAAGAAATCGGCCTGCCGGCCCCGCCCACCATTCCTTGCGTCATGCACTGAAACGCCTGCCCGGCCCACCCTCCGACTCAGGATGGCGCCGCCACAACCGATCAAGCATCAAGGAAGCCGTCATGCCCTCAATCCCGGTTTTACCCGCCGCGCTACAATCCCCGTTCAGCCCCGGCGAAGTCGCCCTGGTCGGCGCCGGCCCGGGCGACCCGCGCCTGCTGACCCTGCGCGCCTGGAGCCTGTTGCTGCAGGCCGATGCCGTGGTCTATGACCGGCTGATCAGCCCTGAACTGCTGGCGCTGATCCCGCCGGCCTGCGCCCGCCATTACGTCGGCAAGGCCAGCGGCTACCATAGCCTGCCCCAGGAGCAGATCAACCATCTGCTCGCCGAGCTGGCCGCCGCGAATCAGCGCGTGGTCCGCCTCAAGGGGGGCGACCCGTTCATTTTCGGCCGTGGCGCCGAGGAGCTGGACTACCTGTTGCAGCACGGTATCGATTGCCAGGTGGTCCCCGGCATCACCGCCGCGGCCGGTTGCAGCGCCTACGCCGGCATCCCCCTGACCCATCGCGACCTGGTCAGTTCCTGCCGTTTCATCACCGGCCACTTGCAACAGGACAATGAGCTGAGCCTGCCCTGGCGCAACCTGGCGGACAGCGGCCAGACCCTGGTGTTCTACATGGGCCTGGCAAACCTGGAGATAATTGCCCGGCGCCTGATCGACGCCGGGCTTGCCGCCGACACCCCGGCGGCCTTGATCAGCAATGGCACCCGTCCCGACCAGCAGGTCGCACGCGGGACCCTGCGACAATTGCCGAGCCTGGCACTGGCCTGCCCAGCCGGCACGCCGACGCTGACGGTGATCGGCGAGGTGGTCGGCCTGTTCGCCAGCCGACAACCGGAATACCCGGCCCGCTTTGCTGGCGCAGCGTTCGCCCCGCGCTATCGCAAGGTGGCGGTATGAAGCGCCGGCTGCTGGTCACGCTGGCATGCCTCGGCGCGGTTCAAGGCGGCGCGGCGGCGCCCCTCTCCGGCGCGGCACTGGAACAGGCCGCCCAGGACTATCAGGCGCAGTGCCAGGGCTGCCATGGGCTCCATCGTTTCGGCGCCACCGGCCCGGCGCTGCTGCCGGAAAGCCTCAGCCGGATCAAGCCCGCGGAGGTCCGCGAGGTGATTGCAAAGGGTCGCCCGGCCAGCCAGATGGCTGGCTATGCCAGCGTCCTCAGCGACGCGCGGATCGATGCCCTGGCGGACTACCTGCAGCGCCCACCGGCCACCCCGCCGAGCTGGAGCAGCGAAGATATCCGCGCCAGCCACAGTGTGCTCAACGATATCGGCAAACTGCCCAGCACACCCCAGCATGACGCCGATCCGCTGAACCTGTTCGTGGTGGTCGAAGCCGGCGATCACCACATCGATATTCTCGACGGCGATCGTTTTACCGTGCTGGCGCGTTTCGCCTCGCACTTCGCCGTGCATGGCGGGCCGAAGTTCTCCCCGGACGGGCGCTTTGTCTACATCGCCTCCCGCGACGGCTGGATCAGCCTCTACGACCTGTACAACCTGAAGCTGATCGCCGAAGTCCGCGCCGGACTCAACACCCGCAACCTGGCGGTGAGCAAGGATGGTCGCTGGGTACTGGTGGGCAACTACCTGCCCGGCAACCTGATCGTGCTCGACGCCCGCGACCTGTCCCTGGTCAGGAATATCCCCGCGCTCGGCCAGGACGGCAGCCCCTCGCGGGTCAGTGCGGTGTACACCGCACCGCCGCGGGACAGCTTCATCGTCGCCCTCAAGGACGTCAAGGAAGTCTGGGAACTCTCCAGCCGTGGCACCCCGGACTGGCAACCGCGACGGATCCACGCCGAGGACTACCTCGACGACTTCTCCTTCTCTCCGGACTATCGCCAGTTGCTGGCCACCTCGCGCAAGGCCGAGGGCGGTCAGGTGATCGACCTCGACAGCGGCCAGGCAGTCACCGAGATCGCACTGCCGGGCATGCCGCACCTGGGTTCGGGCACCTATTGGCAACGCAACGGCCGTTGGGTGTTCGCCACGCCGAATATCAGCAAGGGGCTGATCTCCATCATCGACCTCAAGACCTGGAAGCTGATCAAGGAAATCCCCACCCTCGGGCCGGGCTTCTTCATGCGCAGCCATATCAACTCGCCGTATGCCTGGAGCGATGTGTTCTTCGGCCCGGACAACGATGCAATCCACCTGATCGACAAACAAACCCTGAAAATCGCCCACACCCTGCGGCCGATGCCCGGCAAGACCGCGGCCCACGTCGAGTTCACCCACGATGGCCGTTACCTGCTGCTGAGCATCTGGGCCAGCGACGGCGCCTTGATCGTCTATGACAGCCACAGCCTGAAGGAGATCAAGCGCATCCCGATGAACAAGCCCTCGGGCAAGTACAACGTCGGCAACAAGATCGAGTTCGCCGAAGGCACCTCGCACTAGGCTTGGCGGCGCCTCAAACGGTCCGGGAGAACAGGCCTTTCTGCCCGGCCCCGAGGTAGGCATCAAAGGCCATGGCGGCGCTGCGCATCATCAGCTGTCCCTGGGGCAACAGTTGCAAGCCGTCGGCGCCGATCTCCAGCAGACGGTCGCGCACCTGCTCCTGCAGTTGCCCCAGGGCTTCGGCGAAGTAGTGCGTGAAGCGAATGCCATGGGCCGCCTCGAACTTGCCGAAGTCGATGCGCCCATGGCACATCAGGTCGTTGATCACGTCGCGGCGCAACAGGTCGTCGGCATTCAGGCGGTAACCGCGATGCACCGGCAACAAGCCTTGATCGAGCCGCGCGTAGTACTGCGAGAGCTCCTTGACGCTCTGGCTGTAGCTGTCGCCGACCTTGCCGATAGCCGACACCCCGAGACCGATCAGATCGCAGTCGGCATGGGTCGAATAGCCCTGGAAGTTACGGTGCAAGGTGCCGTTGGCCCGGGCCAGCGCCAGCTCGTCCTCCGGCAAGGCGAAATGATCCATGCCGATATACACATAACCGGCCTCGGTCAGCCGGCGGATGGTCAGTTCAAGCAATTCCAGCTTGCGCTCGGGCGGCGGCATATCCGCCGGGCGAATCAGCCGCTGCGCGCGGACCAGCTCGGGCAGATGCGCGTAGCTGTAGGCGGCGATCCGATCCGGGCGCAGGGCGAGGATCTTGCCCAGGGTGACGTCGAAGCTCTGTACCGTTTGCAGCGGCAGGCCGTAGATCAGATCGACGCTGATCGACTTGAAACGCGCCTGGCGCGCCGCCTCGACCAATGCGTAGATCTGCGCTTCGCTCTGCTGGCGGTTGACCGCCGCCTGGACTGCCGGGTCGAAGTCCTGCACGCCAAAGCTCAGGCGATTGAAGCCCAGGCGACGCAACACATGAATCTGTGCGGTATCGATGGTGCGCGGATCGACCTCGATGGAAAACTCGTGGTCATCGCTGTCATCCATTTCGAAGGCCTGATGCAGGCAGGCCATCAGTTCGGCCAACTGCTCGCCGCTCAGATAGGTCGGCGTGCCGCCGCCCAGGTGCAGCTGCGTGAGTTTGCGGCCAGGCTCGAACAAGGCACCCTGCATGAGGATTTCACGCTTGAGGTAACCCAGGTACTCGACCGCGCGATGGGCCTTACGGGTGATGATCTTGTGGCAGGCACAGTAGTAACAAAGGCTCTGGCAAAATGGAATATGGATGTAGGCCGACAGCGGCTTGGGCGTCGGCGCCTGGTTGCTGGCCCGCACCGCCTGCTGGTAGTCGTCCATGGCAAAGGCCTGGTGGAACTGCGGCGCGGTGGGGTAAGAGGTATAGCGCGGCCCCGGGCGATCGTACTTCTCGACCAGGGCGCGATTGAAATCAAAGGTAGACGTCATGTTCGACAAACTCGTGATGGGGTGAATACGCCGGGCTGTTCACATCCGCGGTGAACAGCTGGCAGATGGCATCGACTTCTGGCCGACCGGCGGGAAGGATGCTGATGAATCGCCCCGACAACTCCACCAGTCCGCCGTGGGCCATTTGCTCCAGACGCGGCCAGACGGCCGAGAAGTACTGGCGGAAAATCACTCCGTAGCGACTTTCGATGGCCAGGATGTCCAACTCCAGATCACATTCCAGGCGCTCCCTGACCCGTTGCCGGATCTGGTCGCCGGCCTCGCAGCGCCAGCCACGACAGCTGGCCAACTGGCCCATGTCCAGTTGCTGCAGATAATCGGAAAGCGCCTCGCTGTTTTGCACCGACAGTTCGTCGAGCTGACTGATGGCGCCCAGGCCGAAGCCGACATGGTCGCAATAGCCGTGGCAGGTAAACCCCTGGCAATTGCGGCGCAGGCGGCCACGCTCCTGAGCCATCAGCAGATCGTCGTCGGACCTGACGAACTGCCCCAGGCCGATGTACTGGTAATCCGCCGCCAGCAACTGTTCGAAGCAGATCCGTCGCATCGCCGCCTTGTCCGACGGGCTGCTGGCGGCCCTGCGGTATTCGTTCTCGCGTCGGTAGCGCCGCGGCGCCCGGGCGTAGTCGAAGACCTGCAAACGATCGGGCTCCAGCGTGATCAGAGTCGCCAGTTTCAGCGCGAAACTCGACGGGGTCTGCCAGGCATGGCCATAGCCCAGGTCGACATTGACCGAGCGATAGCCAAAAGTCCGGGCCGCGTCGATCAGCGAATGGATCGGCGCCGGGTTCTGGTAGCAGGCCACCGACAGCTCGCTGTCCGTACCGATATCCGGCACACCGATGCTGACCTGATTGAAGCCCTGCTCGCGGAGCAAACCCATGGTCGCCCAGTCGGTGTGGTGCAGATCGACTTCAACACGGTAGTCGCCGCCATCGTGTCCGATAAAGTTGAAGCGTTTGCGCAACTGGCTCATCAGCCGCTGCAGAGCGGCCGCGTCCGGCGTGGCGCCGCCCAGATAAAATTGCTCGACCCGTTGCCCAGTGCCCAGGTGACAAGCAACCAGATCGATCTCGCGTTCCAGTCGCTGCAGATACGCTTCGCTGCGGCCACGCTGCTCGCCCAGGGCGAGAAGCTGCACGGCCAAGGACAGCGGGCGGCACTTCTGACGGCTGATACGCAAAGCCCGCAGTAAATCCAGGGAACCAATACCGGTATGAAACTTGTCGGTCTCGGCATGACCGTCAAGGTCGAGAATGCCTTGATCACGTCGAACCAATCGTTCGCCGCGCGGATGATGTAAATCGAGCATGACAGGACTCCGAGACGGACTGCGGATCTGCAGTGTCCGATGTTGGCCGTCGGGACTCCTTGATTTGCATCAAGCAGGGGCGGCACCTGCGCTCGACGGCGCCTGCGACTCACCAGCTCAGATAAAACATGCCCTTGGCCAACAGCACGATCAACACCATATGGCCGAACAGGCTGTAGTGAATGAAGTGCAGGTAGCGGCCATTCATGCGTTCACTTTTGAACAGGAACATGGCCACCAGGAAATGCCCGAGCACACTGGCGGCAAGCAGCATTTTCAAAGCCAGCAAGGTACCGAACGAGGAGGCCAGTGGTGCCGCGAGGGCCGGCAGATAGCGCAACCAGACCATGCCCAGCCCGGCACCGAACAACACCAGCAGGACCCAGGGGATCAGCGTCCGGGCACGCCGCCCGATGCCCTGTTCGACCAGCAGCATGACCCGCGCCGGCAGTTGCCGGCGAATGCTCTCCAGGAACAGCACCTCGAAGAACACCGTGCCGATAAACACCAGCGCGGCAAACAGATGCAGGGTGAGCAGCAGCGGATAGATCATGGGGCCCTTGATTTCGATGGCAAGCGAGAGAGAGGCGGTCCCATGACTCCGGGGCGGCTTGCCCTGGCGCCGTGGGTCATCGGCCTGCTGCGAGGCTACAGCGCCGGCCAGTAGCTGCCGTTGACGTTAATCAAGAAACCCGGCTGTGCCATGGAGCGCGCGGTACGGCATGGCTGAAAAAGACATTGTGTTGCCGTGAAAGCCAGTGTTATGTTTATAACACCAAGCGACAAAATGACATAAACATAACAACCCCAGATCCCGGCGCGCCGATATGCCCATGGAAAAGAACAGCTTTCTTCTGTTACTGGAGCAACAGTTCTCCAGCCTGACCCCCACCGGCAAACGCATCGCCAGCTATCTGCTGGGTAATCCGGAGCAACTGCCGTTCGAGTCAGCCGACAGCATCGCGCAGCAAGCCTCCACCAGCGGGATTTCCGTCGGGCGCTTTTTGCGTTCCCTGGGTTACCGCAACCTCGATGAGGTGAAAAAAAGCCTGCGCGGCGAAGCGCCGAGCTCATGGCTGATCACCGACCGGATTGCCGCCTTTCGCGCCGAAAGCAACCAGGACGACGCGCTCGACCGCTCGATGACTCGCGAAATCGAGGCCATCCAGCACGCCTATGGCCTGGCGCGCAGCGAGGCCTTTGGCAAGATCGTGCAGCGTATTCATGAAGCCGATGCGGTATTCATTCTCGGGATCCAGTCGACCCGCGGGATTCTCACTGCCTTCCATAGTCACCTCGAATACATTCGCCCCAAGGTCTACTACGTCGACGGCCTCTCAGGCATCTACGCGGAAACCCTGAACTCCGGCTTCGCCAATCCCTACGCGATCATTGCCGACTTCCGCGCCTACTCCAGCGTGACCCAGACCTTCTGTGACGCGGCGCTGGAAAACAACCTGCCACTGGCCCTGATCACCGACCTGCAATGCCCCTGGGCCCGGGACTACCCGCTGGATCTGTTGCAACTGAAAACCGATGTCGGGCAGTTCTGGGACTCCCCTGCTCCACTGGCCTGCCTGTTGAACCTGATGGTCTCGGCCGTCGCGGAGAGATACGGCGAGCGTCTCGATGAGCGCCTGGCCAAAAACCGTCAATTGCAAAAAGCCTTCGGCCAGTTCGAAGGCTGACCCACCGCTTCTGCGAATCCCAACTGGAGTGTTTGTGTGAACAACAGCCCCCTTGTAGAGATCGATGCCCAGCGTTATCAGGTGCAAATCGACCTGATCTACGCCAGCGCGGACAACCTGGCTGGAAAAGTGATCTACCCGACTGCCCGTTGCCTGCTGCATCGTCAAGCCGCCGACTGTCTGCACCAGGCCAGCCAACGGGCGCGCCTGGCCGGATTGACCCTGCGCATCTATGACGCCTACCGCCCGCCCTACGCCCAGTACCTGTTGTGGGAAGCCTTGCCGAACAACGATTACGTGCGCGACCCACACCTGGGTTCCCACCACAGCCGTGGCGTGGCGGTGGATCTGACCCTGGTGGGCAGCGACGGCGAGCCATTGGACATGGGCACCGCCTTCGACGCCATGGAACAACGCTCCCATCAGTTCTACCCCGACCTGCCCGCCGAGGTGCAACGCAATCGCCTGCTGTTGCTGGGGATCATGCTCGGCGCCGGGTTCCAGGCGATCGATACCGAATGGTGGCATTACGAACTACCGAATGCCGACGATTACCCCCTGCTGGAGGAGGAGTCCGTCCCCTGAAAAAGCCAAGCAAAGCGCAACGCCAACACTGACGAAACCACAGAGTTTCGCAAGCGACACCGCACAGCCCACCTTCGGTGCGGCTGAAAACAACAAAACAGCGTTATTGATGCTTCACCTGCAACTGCCCGGTTATAGCTTTTATAAAAAACCTGACGAACTTCCATACATCGAATGATCAAGGAAACCGGCATGAACCCAACGAACACCGTGAGCAAACCCTTTCCCGGCACCGGCAAACTGTTGCTGAGCGTCCTGTGCGGCGCCTTGAGCCTCGGCGCCTGGCAGGCCGCCAGCGCGGCGGTGCCCAAAGACACGCTGGTGATCGGCAAACCCGCCGATCCGCAGACCCTCGACCCGGCGGTGACCTTTGACAACAACGACTGGACCATCACCTATCCGTCGTATCAACGCCTGGTCGGTTACAAGGTCGACGGCGATAAAAGCAGCACCGAAGTCCAGGGCGACCTGGCCGAAAGCTGGAGCGTCTCCCCGGACAACCTGGTCTGGGAATTCAAGATCAAACCCGGCAACAAGTTCGATGACGGCGCCCCGGTGGATGCCGCCGCGGTAAAGTTTTCCTTCGATCGCCTGATGACCCTCAAGCAGGGTCCATCCGGGGCCTTCCCCGAGGACATGGTGGTCGCGGTGGTCGACCCGCAGACCATCCGCTTCACCCTGAAGACGCCGTTCGCGCCGTTCCTGTTCACCCTGGCCCACAACGGCGCCTCGATCATCAACCCCGATGTAGTGACCAAGACACCTGACGTCAATGCCTGGTTGTCCAGCCACACCGCGGGCTCCGGGCCCTTCCGCCTGAGCACCTGGCAGAAAGGCCAATCGCTGACCCTGGAGCCGAACAGCTACTTCGCCGGGCCCAAGCCGGCACTGAAAAGCGTGATCGTCAAGATCATCGCCGAGCCTTCCGTGCGCCGCCTGCAACTGGAACACGGTGACCTGGACATCATCGAAGACATGCCCGAAGACCAGCTCGGCGTGCTTGCCAAGAAGTCCGGCGTGGTGGTCCGGGAGTTCCCGTCGCTACGGGTGACCTACCTGTACCTGAACAACAAGAAGGGCCCGTTGGCCAGCGTCGATGCCCGTCGGGCGATTACCGAAGCAGTGGATTACAACGGCATCGTCAAAGGCATTCTCAAGGACAAGGCCAAGCTGATGAACGGGCCGATCCCGGACGGCATGTGGGCCTACGACAGTTCGTTGCCGCCGATGAAACAGGACCTCGCCGCCGCCAAGGCCAGTCTGGCCAAGGACCCGCAGAAGATCACCAGCCTCAGCTACATGTACTCGGACAAGGATCCCAACTGGGAACCGATCGGCCTGACGCTGCAAGCCGCACTGGCGCCACTGGGCATCAACCTGAAGATGGAAAAACTCGCCAACGCGACCTTGCGTGAGCGTGTCGGCCAAGCCGATTACGACATTGCCTCGGGCGCCTGGAGTCCGGACTTTGCCGATCCCTACATGTTCATGAACTTCTGGTTCGACTCAAAGATGCAGGGCCTGCAAGGCAACCGTTCGTTCTACAGCAACCCCGAAGTCGACAAGCTGATCCGCGAAGCGGCCGCCACCAGCGACACCGCCAAGCGCGTCGAGCTGTACCAGAGCGCGCAGAAAATGGTGCTCAAGGACAGCGTCTACGCCTACCTCTATCAGAAGAGCTACACCTTGCCGATGCGTGATGCGGTCAAAGGCTACGTGTTCAACCCGATGCTCGAACAGGTCTTCAACCTGGGCAGCATGAGCAAGTAACCCTGCTCCCCCGCGCCGGCCGTTCGCGGTCGGCGCGGCGCCTGATTCTCGTCGTTGCTGTGACTGAGGTGCCAAATGGCCTTCCTGACTCTATTGCGCAAGCGCCTGCTCGGCCTGGTATTGGTCGTGTTCGGCGTTTCGCTGATTACCTTTGCAATTTCGCACCTGATCCCCGGGGACCCAGCCCGACTGATCGCCGGCGACCGCGCCAGCGACGCACTGGTGGCGGGCATCCGCCACCAGCTGGGCCTGGACCTGCCGTTGTATCAACAATACGGCCGTTACCTGCTGGACCTGGTGCATGGCGACCTGGGTACCTCGATCCGCACCAACCGTCCGGTGCTCGAAGACCTGCAGGCATTCTTCCCGGCCACCCTGGAACTGGCCCTGGTGGCGCTGCTGCTGGCGATCCTGGTGGGCGTGCCGCTGGGGGTGCTGTCGGCGGTCTATCACAACCGGGCCATCGACCAGATCGCCCGCACGCTGGCGGTCACCGGTATTTCCACCCCGGCCTTCTGGCTCGGGCTCGGCGCGATTGTGCTGTTCTACGGCCAGCTCGGTTGGTTGCCAGGGGGTGGGCGCCTGTCCGAAGGGCTGGTACCGCCGCCGACCTTCAGCGGTTTCTACCTGATCGACTCGCTGCTTGCCGGTGACGGCAGTCTGTTTCTCGATGTGCTGCAACACCTGATCCTGCCCGCCGCGACCCTGGGCTTCGTCACTCTCGGTGTGGTCGCCCGGCAGATTCGCTCGGCCATGCTCGAGCAACTGGCCGAGGACTATATCCGCACCGCCCGTGCCTATGGCCTGTCGCGCTGGACGGTGATCCTGCGCCACGCCCTGCCCAACGCGCTGATCCCATCAGTGACCGTGCTCGGGCTGACCCTCGGTGACCTGCTGTACGGCGCCGTGCTGACCGAAACCGTGTTTGCCTGGCCCGGCATGGGCGCCTATGTGGTCAAGTCGATCCAGTCGCTGGACTTCCCGGCGGTGATGGGCTTCGCAATCCTGGTGTCGTTCATCTATGTCCTGCTGAACATGGCCATCGATCTTTTGTACCGCGTGATCGACCCACGCATCGGCGAGGTGAATTGAAATGTCCGTGACCCTGACCGCCGCGCGCGGCCCGCGCTGGGGCGAAAAACTCGCCTACCTGGCCTATCAGATCCGCCGCAGCCCGCTGACCATGGCCGGCCTCACGATCAGTTTTATCGTCTTGCTGTGCATGCTCTTCGCCCCCTGGCTGGCCAGCCACGACCCCAATGCCCTGGACCTCGGCGCGCGCCTGATGCCGCCGTCCGCCGAACATTGGTTCGGCACCGATGAGGTCGGCCGGGACCTGTTCAGCCGCGTCCTGTTCGGCAGCCGGCAATCGGTGGGCGTCGGCCTGTTCGTGGCCTTTGCCTCGTGTTTGATCGGCGGTTTGCTCGGCTGTTTTTCCGGGGTGATCGGCGGGCGTTTCGACGCGCTGATCATGCGCCTGATGGACATCATGCTGTCGGTGCCGTCCCTGGTGCTGATCATGGCCCTGGCCGCCGCGTTGGGCGCGAGCCTGTTCAACGCCATGCTGGCGATCACCCTGGTACGGATTCCGTCCTATGTGCGACTGGCCCGCGGCCAGGCCCTGAGCATCCGCCAGATGGGCTACGTCAAGGCCGCGCAGACCTTCGGCGCCGGGCGCTGGCACATGGTCCACTGGCATGTGGCGCGCAACGCCATGCCGCCGTTGCTGGTGCAACTGAGCCTGGATATCGGCAGCGCCATTCTCATGGCCTCGGCCCTGGGCTTTATCGGCCTGGGGGCGCAACAGCCGACCGCCGAATGGGGCGCGATGGTCGCCACCGGACGCAATTACATCCTCGATAACTGGTGGTATTCGACCTTTCCCGGCCTGGCGATCCTGATCACCGCCACCGGCTTCAACTTGCTGGGCGATGGCGTGCGCGATCTGCTCGATCCACGGCAACAGGGGAAATGAGCATGCCGACCTCCACACCTGTATTGACCATCGACAACCTGAGCCTGGAATTCCCGGCCTACAAGAACAACGTCAAGGCCTTGAACGGCGTCTCGCTGCAGGTCAATCCCGGCGAGATCGTCGGCGTGGTCGGCGAGTCCGGCTCGGGCAAGTCGGTCACCGCGATGCTGAGCATGCGCCTGTTGCCCGAACGCAGCTATCGCATCACCGCCGGCAGCCTGCGGATGCTCGATCGCGACATGCTGGCGGCCTCCGAGAAGGAGCTGCTGCAGATCCGCGGCCGCGATGCGGCGATGATTTTCCAGGAACCGATGACCGCCCTGAACCCGACCCGGCGCATCGGCCGGCAAATGCTCGACGTGATCATCCATCACCAGAAAATCAGCGCGACCGAGGCCCGTATCAGAGCCATTGCGCTGCTGCACGACATGCATATCGCCAGCCCCGAACAAGTCCTGGACAGCTATCCGTTCGAACTGTCCGGCGGCATGCGCCAGCGGGTGATGATCGCGCTGGCGTTCTCCTGCGAACCACAGCTACTGATTGCCGACGAACCGACCACCGCCCTCGACGTCACCGTGCAACGCCAGGTGCTGTTGCTGCTGCGGGAAAAGGCCCGGCAGAAAGGCACCGCCATTTTGCTGATCACCCACGACATGGCCCTGGTCTCGCAGTTCTGCGATCGGGTTTACGTCATGTACACCGGGGCCGTGGTCGAGCAGGGTTGTACCGCCGAGGTGATGGCTAATCCGCAGCACCCTTACACCCAGGGATTGCTCAGCGGCCTGCCCGAAATGGTCGAACCGGGCCAACCGTTGATGACCATCCCCGGGCAAGTGCCAAACCTGGCCGCCCTGCCCCTGGGCTGCACCTTCGCGGAACGCTGCTCGCACTGCATGCCGATTTGCGCCCAGCGCCCGAGCCTCAACCCCATCAACGGTAATGAGCAGCGTAAAAGCGCGTGCTGGTTACCGGTCAAGGAGCTTTCGTGATGAACAGTGCTGTGATTGGCGCCAAGACCGACATGGCGCCCGAGATTCTGCGACTGGAGGATGTGCGCGTCCGGTTCCCGGTGAGCAATGACTGGCTGGGCCGGCCACGGGGTTACGCCCATGCGCTGAACGGCATCGACCTGCAGGTCAGGGCCGGCGAAACCCTGGGTATCGTCGGTGAGTCGGGTTGCGGCAAAAGCACCCTGGCGCAGCTGTTGATGGGCTTGCTGGCACCGAGCAGCGGCGCGCTGAGCTGGGCCGCGCGCCCCGATGGCCAGGCCAGCAGCAATGTGCAGATTGTGTTCCAGGACCCGCAATCCTCGCTTGATCCACGCCTGCCGATCTGGAGGATCATCACCGAGCCACTGTACGCCCGGGGGCATGCGCCGCGGGCACAGATGCGCGAGATCGCGGCCAGGGTCGCGGCCCAGGTCGGCATACGCCCGGAGTATCTGGACCGCTTCCCCCATCAGTTTTCCGGTGGCCAGCGCCAGCGCATCGCGATTGCCCGCGCGCTGTCGTCCGACCCGGACATCATTGTCCTCGACGAACCGACCTCGGCGCTGGACATCTCGGTGCAGGCGCAAATCCTCAACCTGCTGGCGGAGCTGCAACGCGCGCGCAACCTGACCTACATCCTGATCTCCCATAACGTCTCGGTCGTGCGGCATATGGCCGACCGGGTGGCGGTGATGTACCTGGGGCAGATCGTCGAACTGGGCAGCGCCGTCAAGGTGCTCGAACAGCCACGTCACCCTTACACCCGCCTGCTGCTCGAAGCGGTGCCGCGCCTCGGCGTGCCCCTGCATGCGGAACAGGTGGCGGCGCCGACCGAACTGCCGGGGAACCGGCGCCTTCCAGAGGGCTGTTTCTTTCGTGAACGCTGCAGCCTGTGCACGAGCGGCTGCGAGAAACCCCAGGCCTTGCTGGGAGAGGAGGTGCAGCGGGTCAGGTGCCATGTGCAAGGCTGATCCTGTCGTGCGGCGCAAAGGCCGCCGCCCGCAGCTGTGCGAAGCCTGAGCAGACTTCGGTTTTCAAAATGTGACGCCGCGTGTTGAGAATGACACTAATGTTCTGTAGGTCATCGGATTTTTCACAACACGGATCGCTGGACACCATGAGAAAAACCACAAAGCAGCTGCTGGTTCACGAAATCGCCGACTGGCATCACCGTGGCCTGATCGATGCCGAAGCCCGCAAGCGCCTGAGCGCACCGTACGAGCAACCGGGCCAACTGTTGTCCAGCGTGCTGCAATGGCTGGGAATCGGTGCGGTCCTGCTGATCGGCATGGCGGTGCTGGGGGGGCTGAGCCTGTTCAGCCAGTCGGTGATGGTCAGCGCCGTGCTGTTTTTCTGCGCTGGGGCCGGCTTGTGGTGGTTCGGTGTGCGCATGGCCCGCGATCCGGCCCAACGGACGCCGGTCACCGGTGTGGCGCTCCTGACCATCGGCCTGATCCTGATCGGCGCCAGTCTGTTGCTGGGTTCCTCAAATAATTACGAGGGCGAGCTTGGCAGTGTGCCGTTGGCGCTGTTGGTCACCGCGCTGCTGAGCGTTCTCACCGCCTACCGTTATCGTTTGCGTTGGCCGCTTCTCCTCGGCCTGCTGTGCGCATTCCACGGGCTCGGGGCCTGGGGCCGGTACGTCGGGCACGGCGGCTATTTTTTCAACATCCAGGACCCACGTTCGATGGCGGTCATTGCCGCGCTGGCGGCGGTATTGGGTTTAGGCCACCAGCTGGCCGAGGAGCGCCAATTGCGCCGCTTCTGCGGGTTTGGCCGGCTGTATGTGATCTTCGGGCTGCTCTACCTCAATTGCTCGCTCTGGTTTCTCAGCCTGGATGATTGGAGCCGCGACCCGCGTATCTGGACCGTGCTGTTTACCCTGGCGGCCATCGGGCAACTGGTGGTCGGCGCGCGCTTCAAGCATCCGAGCTTCACCGGTTTCGCCGTGGTGTTCCTGGGCATCGACCTGTACACGCGCTTTTATGAGTACTCCTGGGACCGCCTGGGTATCGCAACGTTTTTCGCGCTGGCCGGGCTCATCGGCCTGTTACTCGGCTGGTCGTTCGAGCGTATGGCCCTGCGCGCCAAGGGAGCAGCACAATGAGCCCGGATCAGCGTAATCAACAGGTGCACAACGCACTGGATCAATGGCTGCGAGACGGTCAGATCGACATCGACCAGCACGCACGGATCGGCGAGCGTTATGTATTGACGCGCTGGGACTGGCGCTCGCTGGGCCGCTGGTTCCTGACCTTTGGCGCGATCAGCCTGGCGGCGGGGCTGCTGCTGTTTCTGCGCGAACACCTGGAGTTCAGCCTGCCGAAACTGGCCGTCAGCCTGACGCTGGTAACGCTGGGGTTGTTTATCGGCGGCCGCTGGCTGATCGGCAGGCAACTGAAACTGCTTGGCGGCACGCTGGAGTTGCTTGGCGGCTTTGCCTTGATCGGTACCAGCGTTGTGCTGGGCATGATCTATTCGGATGGCTCGGGCAACTGGCCGGCGTTGCTGCTGGTCGATCTGCTGATACTGCTGGTGCTCAGCTATGTCCTGAACAACGTCTTGCTGCTGACATTGTGCAGCGTGCTGTTCTTTGTCTGGTTTGGCGGTCGCAGCGGCTATCAGTCCGGCTGGGGCGCCTACTGGTTCGGCATGAACTACCCGCTACGTTTTCTCGGCGCCGCGGTCGTGTTGATCGGCGCGGGCGCGCTGCATTTGCACGGCGAGGCCAGCTTGCTGCGGCGTTACAACGGCTTTGCCAAAGTGTGGATTTCCTGCGGTCTGTTTGTCGCCGAAATGTCGCTGTGGCTGCTGTCGCTGTTTGGCAGCTACGAGCTGATCGACGACCCCTGGCACCTGGCCGATGCTGGCGAGCTGGTAAGGTATAACCTGCTCTGGGGGCTGGTCAGCCTGGGGATTCTGGCGCTGGGGATCCGTTTGCGTTTCGGCATGCTGGTGGGCTATGGCTCGACCTTCTTCATCATCCAGCTCTACACCCTGTTCTTCACCCAGATCGCCGAGACCCTGGGTTGGCTGCTGAGCCTGCTGATAGCCGGCGGCAGCCTGCTGGCGCTGGTGATCTGGCTGGAGTCCGAGCGACGGGAACGCCGTGATAATGCTACCGACGTTTGAAGCAGAGTCGCCTGGCGGCATACTTTGATGTAGATCAATCGCGACACTTCCAGGTTCTGTAGTTTGAAAAAACTACAACCCGTCACCCATTCCGGGGAAGCGTCATGTACTGGTTTCGCCATCGTCAGCCAAGGTTCATACGCCTGGCCATCGTGCTGTGGGTATTGGCGTTTGGCCTGGCCGCGACCCAGGGCTGCCTGGCACTTCCCGAGCACAATCCGGCGACACCCCATGTGTCGCTCGACACAGTGTCAGATGGCGATAGCCACGACGCACATACCCTCGGTTGCCTTCAACACTGCGCCGATACGGCGATCACGCTGAGTCTTTCGTCACATCTTCAAGCGTTTGACCTGTTCAGTTGGACGTTGCTGCTGCTGATCCCGGCGTTGCTGATGCGGTCCCCCGCCACGTTGTCGGCTTTTCCCTTTCTCGTATTACGGCGCCTTGCTCCAGCCAGGCCGCCTGCCCGCCTGATTTTCGTCCGCCTCAACGATTGAACCAACCTTCGGCGCGCCGAATTCCGGCCGCTCTGATCGACTGCGCCAACCAGGCGCCGCCCGCTATTACCTGCGTTGTCCTTAACCTTTGGAGATTGCCATGTCCACCTCACTGAAACTGATCCTCGCCGCCCTGCTCGTAAGCAGCCCACTCCTGGCCTCGGCCGCCGATGCGCCTCAAGCGGAGCAGACACCGACCGCACCGGCTCAAACCAGCGAAACAGCCACGCCCATGCAGAACAAGGCCATGACCGAGCAAATGCAAAAGATGCAGGCGGCGTACGATAAAATGGCCGCCGCCAAGACCCCTGTCGAGCGAAGGGCCGCCATGCAGGAAAACATAAAGACAATGAGAGACAGCATGGGCATGTTGCAGCAAAACTGTAATGGCACTGGCGTGCCCGGCAACAATAACAGCCTGGGAATGATGAACATGATGATGAAGATGATGGATCAACAGTCAAGCATGATGGCAATGCCCATGGGCAGGAGAGCTTGGTAATAGTGATGTAGATGCGCCGCGTTTCGATGACTTGAGACATGGACGTCTGCTTGACCTTACCATCATGGCAAGGCCGAGGATGAAGCCGGGCCACAGGAAAGCCGCGGGCTGATGATCGCGGCTATCGGCAAGTGCTGTTTTTGAACGGGAGAACACCCATGAACACCAGATTGCGCATCGCGATGCTCACGACCTTGCTGATGACCGGAGTGGCACAGGCCGCTGAAGTCATCGACGTCTACCGCGACCCGAACTGCGGCTGCTGCAAGTCCTGGATCAAGCATCTTGAGAGCAATGGCTTCAGCGTTCGCGACCATGTCGAACCGAATATGAGCGAAGTCAAACAGCGACTTGGCGTTGCACCGCGCCTGGCTTCCTGCCACACCGCCGTGATCGACGGTAAATTCGTCGAAGGGCATGTGCCCGCCGCGCAGATCCGCGACTTGAAGAACCATCCCGACCTCGTCGGAATCGCGGTGCCTGGCATGCCCATGGGTTCGCCCGGAATGGATGGCGGCCCAACCCGGCAGCCGTATCAAGTGATAGGCCTGACTCAAGCAGGCGCCGATCAGGTAATCGCCGAGTATCCTGGCAATTGACCCATGGCTTCAGAGGGCTTGGGCAGTAACGTGGCGGCAGCGGCTGCCGCCACGAGCCGCGCAACCTGACGGCTGAGTCCAGACACTCAGGCGTTCAGGCCGATCCAGCCATGGATGCCCACATACAAGCCAACACCGATGATCAATACGCTGGACAGGTAAGGTGCCCGGCGCGCAACGCTGCCCAGCCAAGGCCAACGGTTGGAGGCTTGCCGGGCGCCAATCGCCGCGGCGACCCCCACCGTGACCAGGGTCAACGCCAGGCCGATGCTGAAGCTCAGGACCAGCATCCCACCCAGCGCAACTTCCTTGACCTGAAGACACAGCAACAAGACGGTGATGGCCGCCGGACAAGGGATCAAGCCGCCGGTCAGGCCGAACACGATGACCTGTCCGGTGGTGACCTCGCGGTTGGTGAAGCGCTTGCGGATATCATTGGCATGCGCCCGCTCATGGGCATCCTGATAGCCGTCAATCGACAGCTCCAGACCTTCCAGCTCGGAATGCACATGCCCGTGATCATGCTCCTGGTACTCCAGGTCATAGTCATGGGAATGCCCGGCATGCCCGAGACTCAGGCGCGCGCTGAATTCATGCGGCTCCGGGATATCGACCGTCGACTCCAGGAACCCTTCGCGCTCGACGAATGCAAAGGTCTGGGTGCTGCCGTCTGGACGGGTAGTCGTCAGGCGCACATCCGCAGCCGACCAGGCATGGCCACTCAGCGTCTTCATGCGCCAGTGCGGCGGCATGCCCTGTTCAAAAATCGACAGCTCGACGCGGCCGTGGCCGGTATCGATCCGCTGCGTTTCATCATGATGGTCATGAGCATGATCATGCTCGCCATGGTGGTGATCATCGCCTTGCTCGAACTTGAACATCTGCTCGCCACGCCAGGTGCGCCAGAGCATCCAGAGTGCAATCAGAATAATCAGCGCCGAGGACGCGAGCTGGAAGTAAGGCTCGGTGGTCTGGGCGTCCAGCCCCTTGCCCAGGTACATGCCGCCGATGGCCACCAACCACACCACCGCGGTGTGCGACAGCGTCGCGGCCAGGCCCAGCAATACGGCCTGTTTGACCGAGCCACGAATTGCCACGATAAACGCCGCCATCATGGTTTTCGAATGACCGGGTTCCAGGCCATGCAGGGCGCCGAGCAGGATAGCGCTCGGGAAGTACAGCCAGGCGTGTGAACCGCCCTGTTGCAAGAGTTCAGCGAAGTTGGGCATGTCAGAACCTAGAGATACTTGGTGATTTGTTTAAAGGCTTCCAGCGGTGCACGCTCGCCCTTGTTCAACGCCGAGACGGTGTCCTCCAGGCAGTGATCGATGTGATCCTGGATTAGCGTGCGCTTGGCCTGGCACACCGCTTTTTCCACGGCATGCAGTTGCTGGGCGATGTCGACGCACTCACGCCCCTCTTCAATCATGCTGATGATGCCGCGCAAATGGCCGTCGGCACGCTTCAGACGCTTGATGATCGCTTCATGGCTCTGGTGGGCGTGGGGATGGCCATGTTCGTGCTCACTCATGATTTGAGTCCCGGGTCTCGGTGAATGACGCGCGCATACTATCCCCCCCTATAGGATAGATCAAGCGTATGGCGAGCATGGCCGACCGGGAAACCGCCAGGCAGGGCCGCGTAGCCGACCCTGCCGCTGATGTATCAGGCGGTTATTGATCATCCTCGCGCCGTGGCAATGGTGGCCGGTACTCGTTGGCCTCCTCGGCATCGGGCGCTTGCATGGAGCTGGCGGGCATGAACACATGGGTCAACAGCTCGCGGGCATCGATATCGAGCACGCCAGGCACCGCGCGGACCCGCTCAATAACCTGCTCGCACTGGCGATGGGTCAGCACCCGACCACTCAACGCCACCGTACCGGCATGGGTTTTCACATGGATATGCAGGCTTTGCGCGGAGTCCGCCATGGCCAGGGCGGACTTGACCCGGGCGGTGGTCCATGTGTCGTGCACCGCCATACCCAGATCGTGGGAGTAATGCTGCAAGGAATGGTTTTTCATGGCAGAACCCTCTGTCGAATCTTCAGACGTACTGTTCATACCTGGGGCGCGGCTGTGGAGTACGCGCCACCGCCACACAGACGCTGATTAATTATAGTGCGCTCTCCCCAAAAGCGATGGCAGGCGCCCGGCGGCACCCAATCCCCCCTACTCGGAACGCGACTGAGCCCGGACCCGCCGAAAGGCATGGGGCGATTCCCCCGTCCAGCGCTTGAACGCATGGATAAGGCTGGCGGACTCGGAATACCCCAATGTCTCGGCAATCTGCTCGATCTGCAGGCGCGAGCCGGTCAACAAGCGTTCGGCCATGGCCTCGCGGACCTCGTCGCACAGGCCAAGATAAGTCGCGCCCTCCTCCCGCAAGCGCCGCCGCAAGGTCCGCACCGACATGCACAGGGTTGTGGCCAACGCCCCATGGCCGGCTGCGCGGCCAGCCGATTCAAGCGCAGGACGGCCTTCAGCCATACAGGTTATCCAAGGGAATAGCGACCACCGGCAGCGCCGGATCGAAGGCATGCCGAGTGGTCTTGTAGGGAAACATCTCCCCGCGCGCCAGGGTCGTGAAAATCCGCTCCACCTCGAATGCCTGCCCTGTCTGCCAGTGCCTCACGCACACCCGAGGATCGGCGTAATCGAGCTCAATGCAGGGCACCCGTTTCAAGCCCAGTTGCAACGCCGCATTGAGTCGGTGATTGCCATCCATCACGATCCCCCGGGAACGCTCGACAATGATCGGCTCAAGCCAGTGGCCCGTGTGCAGGATCGACTCACGAAGCCTTTGCACATTGCCCGGGTCGACCTGCTCTGACTGCCGCACGTCATGCAAAGACCGCAACACGACGCGATACCCCTGCTGCGCACCCGGTGCGACGAAACAAAGCGGCTGGTTTTCCATGGTGCGTCTCCTGATTTGACGAACGATTCAGCAGGCATCGACTTTGGTGGCGAGCCCATACCGGCTGGCCACGTCACGCAGCCGCTGTGCCTGTTCGATCAGGGGCAGGTCGACCATCTCTCCATCCACTTGCACCGCATGACTGCCGCCGGCCACGGCGCTCAGCACTCGATCGGCCCAGGCCAGTTGCCGGGCATCAGGCAAGAAAGCCCGCTGCACGGCGTGCAACTGTGCAGGGTGAATGCACAGCTTCGCGCCAAAGCCCAAGGCCCGGGCGTAATACGACGCCTGCGCCACCGTGCTCATGTCACGCAGCGCAGGGGTCACGCCATCGATCGGCGCCGGCAGATCAGCCGTACGCGAAGCCAGCACGATTCGATTGCGGGCAAACAGAAAGGCTTCCGGCACCTGGCTGCAATCGATGTCCAGGGAAAAATCCAGCGAACCGAACGCCAGGCGCGCAATGCCCCGGATCCCGGCAATGGCCTCGACCTGTTGCAGGCCTTTGGCGGTCTCGATAATCGCGACAATCTGCAGCTCGGGATTCCACCCCAACAAACGCTCGACCACCCGGAACAAGCTCTCGGGGCATTCAGCCTTGGGCAGGAAAATGCCCGTGCAGCGCTGCGGATAGCGCATATCGCCAAGCCAGGTCATGTCGTGCTTGAAAAAGGGGCTGTCGACACCGTTCAAACGAATGTAACGCTGGCACCGTGTGGACGGAGTCTGCTCCTGCCAGACCCAGATTGCCGCTCGGGCGGCGGGTTTGTAGTCGGGATGAACAGCGTCTTCAAGGTCCAGGATGATCGCGTCGGGCCCGGCATCGACCGCCTTGGCAAAACGCTCGGGACGATTGCCCGGGACGAACAGGTAGCTGATGGGAAGCGTGGCGGTGGCGCTGAGACGATCAGTTGTCATTGAATCTCTCCTTGGCATTGCATCAGTCGTAAATCTCCGAGTTTTTCAGGCACCTTGAGCCTTCGCCTGGGGTGCCGGATAACGAATACTTTCAACAAGGCTGAACGCCTTATCCCTCAAGCTGCCCAAGTTTTTTTGCAGTCTTGTTCACAGCTAATACGTAGGTGAATGCACTGGCGCTTTGCACCTTCGTGGCGTGGGGTCATTCAAAATATTTGAAGATCCTACTTGATAATCGTTCGCATTAGCAATATCTTTCACGGCAACACGTAGGTTTCTTCCTACAGCCTAAGAAAGCGATCCTGTTTATGAGAAGGGTGATGCAGTAATGCCATTTAGCTGTCAGCTGCTGAAACTTTAGAAATACCGAGGCGTGCCATTAATTAATGGCTAAACGCTATACCCGCATAAACCACACGGAATGAGGTTGTCATGCAATTGTTTTGTAAATCAATGATTGCCCTCCACGCTATTCCCGTGCCAGCCAGCGCTGTTTGGCACCCACCGCCGCCGATTTGAACTCTCGCGCCTGACGAGAGGCCGCATTACATCTGTCGACAGCCTTGAGCTGTCGAAATATGAATGGTGACGTTTTCGATGCCAGAGGTTAACTATGCCCAATGCCATTGCGCCCGCATTTAAAAGGCCTGTTGAAGTTCATGACCCAGCCCTTCTGAAGCCACTGCTTGATTCGATTATTTCCCATTTCATTCACCATTTTCCAAACACACTTTTGGATTGGGTGACACAACACGGCTCGCCCTTGAATCTGGTATGGCCCCACGCCTTCCAAGTCAATGCAATGGCCTTGCAAGCGGTGTTGAAGCAGTTCGGCGTGCGCCATGCGATCTTTTACGGAGCAAAGGCCAACAAGTCCCAAAGCCTGCTCGGCGCGGCCGCCTCGGCCGGTATCGGAATTGATGTTTCAAGCATCCACGAGCTGGACGCGGCGCTGCGTGCCGGTACGCCGCCGGAGCGCCTGTGCGCCACGGGCCCCGCCAAGACGACCGCCTTTCATCGGGCCCTGGTGCGTGAGGGATCGCTGGTTTGCGTCGACTCAGCGGAGGAACTCGAGCACCTGAAGGCTGTGGTCGAATCCCTGCCGGCCCCCGTCAAAGCCAGGGTTTTACTGCGTTACAGGCCACAAGGCTGCCCGTCGAGCCGCTTTGGCATGGGGGCCAACGAGCTATTGCTCAGCCTGCGACGCCTGACCGATCTCAGGGAAATATTCCACTTCGAAGGCTTCCACTTTCATCTTGGCGGGTATGACTTCGAAACCCGGGCCCAAGCCTTTCGCGAGCTCAGCGGCTTCGTCGACACGGCGCGAGAAATGTCGCTGGCTCCAGAGATGATCGATATCGGTGGCGGCTTGCCGATGCGCTATATCGAACCCCAGAGCTACGCCAGCTTCCTGCAGAACGCCAACCAACCCAGCCATTATCACAACCAGAAAGTACCCCGTTCTTATTATCCTTACGGCAGTTATCTGACAGCTTGCCAGTGGCTGGAAATGTTTCTCGAAGCGCCACATTCGCCAGGCCAGTCCATCGCCAATTATTTGAAAAGACAGAATATTACGTTGGCACTGGAGCCGGGGCGAAGCCTGGTCGACCAAGCGGCAATTTCAGTGTTTCGAGTGACACGCACCAAACAACTGGAGAGGGATAAAATTGTCATATTTGTCGAAGGCAGTAGTTTCAGTGCCTGCGAAACCTGGTTCTCATCGGAGTATCTGGTCGATCCAATACTAATCAGTACCCAGGCATCAGGACACGCCCCCATGCAAGCTTATATTGCGGGTCACAGCTGCCTGGATGACGACATTATCACTCATCGCCTGATCCCTTTCAGTACCACGCCGCAACCGGGTGATTTATTGATTTATGCCAATACCGCCGGCTACCAGATGGATCTGCTGGAAAACGAATTTCATCGTCATCCCCTGCCACGGCGGCTGACGGTGACGTGTTGCACGGAAGGTCACTACGCATTCTCACCTGACTACTAAAGGGAATACTTCACATGATACTGAGTAAAGTTTCTGATCTTATTGGCAATACACCCATGGTGGCGATTACCGTTCCAGATACGAACGCCAGACTGCTGCTCAAGATTGAGAAGAACAACCCCGGCGGCAGTATCAAAGATCGAATGGCCCGCAATATGGTACTGGCCGCCCTCAAGTCCGGGCGACTGAAGCCCGGTGGCGTGGTTGTCGAATCCTCGTCCGGCAATACCGGCATCGGCCTGGCCATGACAGCCGTCGAATTTGGTCTGCATTTCATTGCCGTGGTCGATCACCATGCGGCCCAGGACAAGATCGCCGTGATGAAGGCGCTGGGCGCTGAGGTCCGCTATGTCGAGGGCACCTATCGGGAGGATGAGGTCGCAGTCGTCGAGCGCCAACGCCTGGCGGCCGAACTGGCCGAGCAGATTCCCGGTGCCGTGTTCATGAATCAATCGGACAACGCCGCCAACGCCGGTGGCTACAGCGATTTCGTACGGGAAACCATTGCCCAGGCTGACGGCAAGGTCGGGGCCTACGTCGGCTGCGTCGGCACCGGCGGATCGATGACCGGTATCGCGCGCGGGCTGAAATCGCACAACTGCAACACCGTGACAGTGGGCGTCGAACCCGCCGGTTCGATCGTCTTCGGCCACCCCGGTTATCCCTATTACCAATCCGGCACCGGCACCCCGGCCGGCGACACCGTGGGCCTGGTGCTCGACTACAGCTGTATCGACCTGGGTGTCCAGGTCACTGATTCCCAGGCCTTCGAAACCGCACGTTACGTCGCCAGGAACTTCGCCCTGCTGGTCGGCGGGTCAACCGGCGGCGCGATTTTCAAGGCACTGGAGCTGATCCACAAAGGTGTGCTCAGCGGCAACGTGGTGGTGCCGATTGCCGATGGCGGTGAAAAGTACCTGCACACCGTATTCAACGAAAAATGGCTGGCGGAACGCGACTTGCTCGACCCCGGCGTCGCCACCCAGCTGGATAGCTGGCTGGGTAAGACCCAATGGCAGGAATCCTTCTCCGCGCCGCTGCAACTGAGCGTTGCATGACCCACCTCCGACACAGGAACGTCTCTCCATGAAACCGCTGAAAGTCGCCCTCTGTGGCGGGGGCAGGACCGGGCATCTGAACGCCATTTTGTTCAAGCAACGGCCCGATGTTCAGGTCTCGATGCTCACCCACAACCCGGTAGTTATCGATCAACACGCTCGCGGTACGCCGATGCAAGCGCAGCTGCCGGACGGTTCGACGCTGAGTGCCCGGCTGGATCGGCTGACCAGCGATGCCAGGCTCGCCGTCGAGGATGCCGATATCGTCATCATCACGGTGCCGGCCCATGCCCGGGCGCAACCCCTGCAAACCATCGCGCCGCACCTGAGTACCTGCAAGCCGGTGTACATCGGCGCCATTCCAGGCTTCTGCGGTTTCGACTGGCTGGCGGAGTCCGTGCTGGCTGATCGGCCAAACCTGGTGATCTGGGGGATGAAGGATGTCCCCCACACCGCGTTCGAGTTGAAACCAGGACGCTCGATCAAAATGGGCGGCGGCAAGAGCCAGCTCTACGTCGCCAGCCACGCCCGGGAGTCCGGCGCTTCGCGCCAGCACCTGCTGCAACTGCTGACACGACTGTATGGCCCCTGTGTGACGCTGCTGGACAACTACCTGGAAATCACCCTGACCCCGGGCAATCCGATCATGCACAGCTCGGTGATCTATGGATTGATCGGCCCCTACGGCCAATGGCACCGAAAAATCTTTCCCAAGCCCCTGTGCTGGTGGACCGAATGCTCCGAGTTGGGGGCGTACTTCCTCGAACGCATGGACCAGGAAAGCCAGGGCCTGTGTGCAGTGATCAGTCAGCGGCTGGGGCTCGACCTGTCTTCGGTGAAATCCTTGAAGGAGGAAATCGTCGAGGCCTATGGCGAGCAGATCCGCGACCGGAGCAGCATGCTGTCGATCCTGCGCACCAACCAGGCTTACAACGACATCCTCGCGCCCATGGTGCCGGCGGACAACCGTGCCGGTTACGTGATCGAACGGGAAAGCCGCGCCTTCAACGAGGATGTTGCCTACGGGCTGGTGCTACTGGTGGAAATGGCCAGGCGCTTTGACCTGAAAGTGCCTTACATCGAGGAGGTGCTCAACTGGAGCGTTTCCTACATGCAAGGGCTACGGGATTCGGCGCTGGACTACTTCCCCCGCCACTGGCCACGCAGCGCATGAGTCGGCAATACCCTCTTCTTTTTACTTCTCGACGAGCAGATAGCTGATATGGATGATCTCAAGACACTCATCGCCTACTCCCGCAAAAACGCTATGCGACGGCTGATTCGTTGCCTGTTTGCGGAGAATATTCTCGACCGTTCGGCCCTGAGCTTTTCGGCCGAAGGCAAGCAGGCCACGTTCCCCCTGAAGGACACGCGCGCGCAGCTGTTTTTCTCCGATATCGCACTGGCACCGGCCGATACCCTGGTCAACGACGGTGACGTGGTGTTGCAGACCGAAGAAGGCGTTCGCCAGCCCATCCACAGTCATCAGGACCTGCTGGATGTGCTGCGCGACAGCTTCGATTTCGAACCCTCGGATGAAGGTGTCGCCGGGCTCAAGTCGGACATGGAAAACAGCCTGAGCAACGATGCCCATGCGCGGCAGTATCGTCAGCAGTGGAACGCGCGACTGGCCGAAGCCATCGACAGCCACGGGCTCGACAGCTTCACCGACTACCTGCGCCAGCACACCGGCACCAAGGACGCGGCCATCCTGCTGGACCAGTGGGGATCCCTGGAAGGCCACCCGTATTATCCGACCTGGAAATCCCGGCCGGGACTGAGCGATACCGAAGTCGCGCAATTGTCCCCCGAGTTCAACGCCCAGGTGCCGCTGCGCATTGCCTCGTTGCGCGCCGACATGGCCAAAATCGAAAGCATGCCCCACGTCACCAGCTATCACACCTGGTTCGCCAGCAACTTCCCGGCGCAATGGGAACAATGGAAGACCTCGCTGCGGGCCAAGGGCCTGGATGAAACCCAGTGGTTGCCGCTGCCCATCCATGCCTGGCATCTGCAAGCCTACGTGCTCAAGACCTTTGCCGAAGAAATCGCAGCCGGCATCCTGATCACCGACGGCCCCGATATCCTGACGCTGCCGACCATGTCCTATCGGACGATGCTGCCGGTGCTGGACGAAACGGCACCGCTGATCAAGTTGCCCATCGCGCTCTGGATGACCAGCGAGCTTCGCAGCCTGCAAGCCAAATCGATTCACATGGGGCCGCGCATCAGCACGGTGATCAGCCGGATCCTGGCCGCCGAAAACGGTTTCGATCAGCGCCTGGAAATCTTCCCGGAAGAAATCGGTGTCCGTTACAAAAACGCAATCACCCAGGACGATGCGCCCGGGCGGCACCTGTCGGTGGTCTATCGCGCCAGTCGACAAGCCTTCGAGCGGAGCGACAACGGCCTGCCGATCACCGTGGCGGCGCTGTTCACCCGGCTGCCCGGCAGCGGCCGGCCCTTGTTCACCGACCTGATCGAGCGTGACGGTGCGCGGGCCACGGCCAGCCGTGTGGAAACCTGGTTCCGCCAATACGCCAGGGTAGTCACCCAACCGGTGGTGGCAATCTACCTGCTATACGGTATCGGGCTCGAAGCCCATCAACAGAACACCATGGTGCTGTTCTCCCCGGACGGCAAAGCCAGTAGTCTGCTGATCCGCGATTTCGGCGACGGCAGGACCTACGCCCCACTGCTGGAGGAACGCGGTTACCACCTGCAAGCCCATGTCCAGGCGGGCATCCTGCCAACGGTATTCGTCGACGATATCGAGCCGGTACGCATGTTTGTGCTGGATGCGGCGTTCCTGAGCCATCTGCATGAAATGGCCTTGTGGCTGACCCGGGAGTACGCCTTGAACAACACACGGATGTGGCAGGTGCTGCGTGAAGAAACCGAGCGGGCCTTCGCCGCCGTGCGCGAACGGGTTTCGCCGCAGCTATGGGAAGTCGAGCGCAAAGCGTTCATCGAGGATCCCTGGCCCACGCGATCGTTGCTGCGCATGCACTTGATGCAGTACTCCAACTATCGATTGCAGCACACCTTGACCAACCCGCTCAACGCCGTTTAACCACCGAGGCTGACTCATGTCCCATGCAGGTGTGATCCAGGGTTCGCCCGTCAGGATCCTGATCTATCTTCTGTTCGCCATCCAGCTGATCTCCATGGGGGCGATGGAAATGAGCGGGCCGTTCTGGCCTGTCCATCTGCGCGGGCTGACCACATCGGAATCGGTGTTCAGCTTCGCCAGCATCGCCGTCTATGTCGGGCCGATGCTGGGCATTATTCTCACCAGCGCATTCTGGGGCCGTATCGGCGACCGCTACGGCCACAAGTGGATGATGATCCGGGCCTTGGCCGGGTTGTCCTTGACCCAGCTTGGGCTGGCCTTGTTCAGTGATATTGGGGTGATCCTGGTGCTACGGTTCCTGCAAGGGGCCTTCGCCGGCTACATTGCTCCGGCCCAGGCCTACGGTGTCAGCATCGAAGCCCCTTCGCGGCGAGCACGGCTGTTTGCCATCCTGCAGATCTCGACCAACGTCGGCTCGTTGCTCGGTGCGGTGGTCGGCGGCTTGATTCTCGATTACGCCACCTTCTTCTGGATCAATCTGGTTGCCTCGGCACTCTGCGCCGCCTGCACCGTCGTGGCGGCCATGACCCTGCCGAATGTGCCGCCGGTGAAAAAAACCGTGGCGGCGGAAATCAGCACGGCCCAGCCGCGCCCGGCCAGCCTCTGGCAAGGTACGCCGCTGCTATCGCTGCTGGGGGTCATGGGCATCCTGCTGCTGGCGCGGATGCTGCCGCAGACCTCGTTTTCGCTGTATGTCAGCTCGGTGTTCGAGGTCAGTAATTCGGTGGTCGGCCTGTGCTACGGTCTGCTGGCCCTGGGTTTCATCCTCTCGGCAACACGCTGGGCGCGGTATTTCGAACACCGTACCCGGCAAGAGACCCTGCACCGCATCACCTTCGTGGTGATCGGCTGTATCAGCCTGACCGCCATCGCCGGCGTCACGCGAAACCCCGTGGTGTTTGTCGTCGCCTACTTCATCTGGGGCGTGCTGCTGGGCGCCACGACACCGGTGCTCATGGCGCTGGTCTCGAAAACCGCCGACAGCTCGCAGCAGGGCTATGTGCTGGGGATCGCGCAAAGTACCGCCCAGTTTGCCTCCATCGCCGGCATCTGCATCGGTGGTTTGCTCAGCCAGGTCTATGGCTTGCAGCATACCTACCTGTTCGTCTGCCTGGCCTACGTGGTGGCCCTGGTGCCCATTGTCGTCCTGCGTTATCGGCCAGTGGTCATACCGCCAGCCCAGCCCAGCCATGGCGACTGAGCAAGGAGCAGTCTTTTTGGACATTGCACAGCTGCGTGGTGCTGGCGCCACCGCGCATGCGCCAGGGGTGAGCGGAACAACTGCCCCTTGCGTCGCGGGTACGGGGCAAAGTAGCATCGTGAATACTTCTCAATCGCAAAAAACAATTCTGCCATGAGCGATACCCTTTCCGCGCCGCCCCATCATCATCTGCGCACGATTGAAGCCTTGTACAGCGGGCATCATGGCTGGTTGTACGCCACGCTGCGCAAGAAGCTGGGTAACGCCATGGACGCGGCCGACCTGGCGCAGGACACCTTCGCCCGCATACTCGCCTCCAAAGTGGCGGTAATCGAGCAGCCCAGGGCCTATCTCAGTTGCGTGGCCAAGGGCATTCTCGTCAACTGGTATCAGCGCCAGGCGCTTGAGCGCGCCTACCTCGACGCACTGGCTCTGCTGCCGGCGCCCGAAGTGCCCGCGCCCGAGTTGCGCTTGATCGTGCTGGAAACCCTGCACGAAATCGACGCCATGCTTGATGCCCTGCCGCCCCTGGTCAGACGCTGCTTCCTGCTGTCGCAGATCGGCGGCCTGAAATACGAGGACATTGCCGGGCAGCTCGGCGTCGCGCTGATCACCGTCAAGCGCTACATGAAGCAAGCCTTCGTCCAATGCCTGATGCTGGCGAGCTGAATGTCGGCCCGCCACGGTGAAGCACCGATCGATCCCCGGGCCCTGGAAGAGGCCGCCGAGTGGCTGATGCGCCTGAGCGAAAGCGATTTCAGCGCCCGCCAACGCGCCGACCTGGAGCGCTGGAGCAGCAGCAGCCCCGAGCGCCATCGCGCCTGGGCCCGCGCGCAGATCCTGCAAGGCAAGCTCGGCACACTGCCACGCTCCCTGGCGATGTCGGCACTGGATCGCCCAAACAATCCCTCCCGGCGCAGCGCGTTGGCCAAACTGGCAACGATCCTGGCGGTCTTGCCGGTCGGCTGGGGCAGTTGGAAACTGCTGGAAACGCAACAATGGACGGCCGACTACCAGAGCGCCGTTGGCCAGCGCCGCGAATTGCTTCTTGAGGATGGCTCGCGGATCACCCTGAACACCGACACCGCCATCGATGTGCTGTTTGACGCCAACCAGCGCCTGATCAGACTGCGTGAAGGCGAGATCCTGGTGCAAACCGCGCCGGACGTATTGGCGCAGCCTCGACCGTTCCTGGTCAGCACTCGCCAGGGGCGGATACAGGCACTGGGTACGCGCTTTACCGTTCGTGAAGAGCAACCCCAAACGCACCTCGCGGTATTGGAAGGCGCTGTCAGGGTCGAGCTGCCCACTGACAGCGGTGTCGCCCCACTGATCGTCAATGCCGGACAACGCACCGACTTTTCATCGCGGGCCTTCGGCCAGCGGGTCCCGGTGGACAGCGCCGCCAGCGCCTGGACCCAGGGTCTGCTGATGGCCGACAAGATGCGCCTGGCCGACTTCGTGGCCGAACTGGCGCGCTATCGAAAAGGCTTCGTGCGCTGCGATCCGGCGATTGCCGACCTGCGCATCTCCGGCGCCTTCCCCATCAGCGACAGCCGACGCACCCTCGGCATGCTGGTGCAAACCTACCCGATCGTCGCCACCGGGCATTTAAGCGGTTATTGGATAACCCTCTCCCCCGCTTGAAATCCATTGCCCCCCCCCGGATTAAAAAATATTGCACCGTGGGTGATACTTTTTCTGATCTCGGCTGGCTAGGGAAGGAAGCACTTCTCAATCTTGCCGAAAGGGTCACCATTCCATGCTCGTCGCACGATCTCCGCGTTCGGATCGCTTATTGAAACTGGCTGTGCGCAGCGCGCTCCTCAGCCTGGCCCTGAGCAGTCTCGCCCCCCCCATCGCCCTGGCGGCCACACCCGCACAGTTGGATACGGTTGCGGTCCGCGCCTTCAACATTGCCCCCGGACCATTGGGAGCCAGCTTGTCGCGGTTTGCTGTCGAAGCCGGAATTGCCCTGTCGTTTCAACCGGACCTGACCGAGGGGCTGACCAGCCCCGGGCTTTCGGGGTCCTATTCGACCCAGGAAGCCAGCAGCCGACTGCTGGCCGGCAGCGGCCTGGAGATGCTTGCGCGCGGCAACGGCAGCTACACCCTGGCGCCACGAGCAGTCGATAGCGCGGGCGGCCTGACCCTTTCGCAAACCACCATCACCGGCACCCGGGGGCGCCCGGACGGCTTGCCGCCGGTGTACGTCGGCGGCCAGGTGGCCCGTGGTGGACGGCTCGGCCTGATGGGCAACAAGGATCTGATGGACGCGCCCTTCAGCGTCAGCAACTACACCTCGACCCTGATCAAGGATCAACAGGCCACCACCGTGGCCGACGTGCTGGAGCGCGACTCCTCGGTACGTTCCACCGGCCAGACCGGTGGCGTGGTCGACTCGTTTTTCATCCGAGGCTTCCCGGTGGGTGAAGGCAACCTGGGGGAGCTGGCTTTCGACGGCGTGTATGGCGTGGCCCCCAACTACCGGGTGTTCACCGAGTACGCCGAGCGTATCGAAGTGATCAAGGGCCCAGGAGCCCTGCTGTATGGCATGTCGCCCAACAGTGGGGTCGGCGGGGTGATCAACGTGGTCCCGAAACGTTCCCTCGATGAGGACCTGACCCGCTTCACCGCCAGCTACGGCCTGAACACCCAGGTCGGCGGGCATGTCGATATCAGCCGCCGCTTTGGCGAAGAACGCCAGTTCGGTATCCGTATCAACGGCAGTACCCAGCAAGGCGACACCGCCATCGACAGCCAGTCGCGGGACGTGAACATCGGCGCCATCGCCCTCGATTACCAGGGCGAGCGCCTGCGCACGACCCTGGACCTGATCAGCCAGAAAGAAGAGTTCGACGCCCCCTCGCGGCCCTTCCTGATCGCCTCCGGCGTGAAGCTGCCCTCCGCCGCCGACGGGCGTATCAATGTCACCCAGGACTGGGGCTGGGCGCAAACCCGCGACAAGGCCGCGTTGCTCGGCGCCGAATATGACCTGAACGACGCCCTCACGCTGTTCGCCCATGCCGGCGGCGGGAAATCGGATGTGGCCCGCCTTTCCGATCAGACCCCGACCATCCTCAATGCCGCCGGGGACACCTCTTCAATCCCCGGCTATTACAAATTCGAGGTCGAACGCTACACCGTGGATGCCGGCGCCCGCCTGCGCTTCGACACCGGCCCGATCAGCCACAGCACTACGTTCCAGGTGACCCACTATCAGGACGAGCTGTCGCGGGGGATCATCTCCGGTCCGGCGGTGCTGTCGAACATCTACCATCCCATTGACCGCCCGAAACCCGATATTGCGACCCCGCAAGCACTGAAAGTATCCGAGACCGAACTGTCCGGCGCGGCGCTGGCCGATACCCTGTCGATGATGGATGAACGCCTGCAGGTCACGTTCGGCCTGAGAAAGCAAAACATCAAGTCTGATAACTACAGTACCACCGGCATCGTCACCACCTCTTACGACGAAAGCAAAACCACGCCGTTGTTCGGTGTGGTGGTCAAGCCCTGGGAGCACGTGTCGCTCTACTACAACTACATCGAAGGCTTGAGCAAGGGCGACATCGCCCCGGCCACGGCCTCGAACTCCGGCGAAATCTTCGCCCCCTACATCTCTCGCCAACAGGAAGTCGGGGTCAAGGTCGACTACGGCTCCTTTACCTCCACCCTGAGCCTGTTCCAGATCAAGAAGCCCAGCGGCGAACTGGCCTCCGGTGTGTTCTCGGTAGGGGCTGAACAACGCAACCGTGGCGTGGAGCTGAATGTCTTCGGCGAAGTCGCCGAGGGCACCCGCCTGCTGGGTGGCGTGACCTTCCTCGACGCGGAACTGACCAAGACCAGCACCGTCGCCAATCGCGGCAATACCCCCGTGGGGGTCCCTGAAGTGCAGGCCAATCTCTGGGCCGAATGGGATACCCCCTGGGTTGAAGGACTGACCCTGACCAGCGGCGCTATCTACACCGGCAGCCAGTACGTGGACCAGGCCAACACGCAGAAACTCGATCCGTGGACCCGCTTCGATGTCGGCGCACGCTACAGCACCCGGATCGCCGAGCGGCCGACCACCTTCCGGGCCACCGTGCAGAACCTGTTCGATCGTGAGTACTGGTCCGGCGTCGCGTCCTATGGGGCCTTCTCCCAAGGCTCGCCACGCACCCTGCAACTGTCGGCCAGCGTCGACTTCTGAAACGTTCAGTTTTGGGCAGCGGCCTGGACCGTTGCCTGAGCTGGCCTCTGCAAAGGCTCTCACCATGGCATCTGTACAACGACGCAGCCCCGCTCTGACCGCCCGGCTACTGGCAGGCTTGCTGGGCATGGCACTGTTTTGCTCCCTGACGCCGCGCAACGCCGTGGCAGCCGAGCGGGACCCCGCGGCCGTCACGGTGACCGACCTGCTGGGACGCCAGGTCAAGGTGCATATTCCGGTCCGGCGGGTGATTCTCGGCGAAGGCCGTCAGCTGTACCTGGTGGCGGCGCTGGACACCCACAACCCACTGGAACGGATTGTCAGTTGGCGCAAGGACCTGATCCAGTCCGATCCCGACACCTACGGCGCCTACCTGCGCCAATTCCCCGCCATCGCCGATATCCCGACCTTCGGGGGCTTCGAGAGCGGCACCTTCGACATCGAACAGGCGATCGCCCTGCAACCGGATGTGATCTTCCTCAATATCGAAGCCCAGCACGCCACCGAGGACGCCCGCTACATCGAGAAGCTCAACGCCGTGGGCATTCCGGTGGTGTATGTCGACTTTCGCAACAACCCGATGGAAAACACCGAACCGACCATGCGCCTGTTCGGCAAGTTGTTTGGCAAGGAAGAACGGGCCGAAGCCTTTATCGACTTTCGCAAGCAGCAGATCCGCCGCGTCACCGATGTGATCGAGGCGCATCGGCCCGCGCGACCGAATGTATTCATCGAACGCATTGGCGGTTACACCGAGGATTGCTGCCTGAGTTTCGGCAACGAGAATTTCGGGCGTTTCGTCGAAATGGCCGGCGGCAACAACATCGCCAGGAGCATCATCCCCGGCACGTTCGGGCAATTGAACCCCGAGCAGGTCATTGTCGCCAACCCGGACCAGGTGGTGGTCACCAGCGCCAACTGGGAAGCCTTTGCCCCCGGCGGGCACTGGGTCGGCGTGGGCCCTGGAGCGGACCTGTCAGAGGCCCGGCGGAAACTGACCTGGTACACCCAACGCCCGGCCTATGTCGGAATCAAGGCGCAGGAGAACCGGGCTTTCCATGCCATCTGGCATCAGTTCTACAACAGCCCCTATCAGTTCGTCGCCATCCAGCAGTTGGCCAAGTGGTTCCATCCGACGCTGTTTGCCGATCTCGATCCCGATGCTTCGTTTCGCGAACTGCATGAACGGTTCCTGCCAGTCCCTTACGAACCCGGCTACTTCGTCAGCCTGAAACCGCAGGAGAGCCAGCCATGAGCGCCCTGGGTGAAGCGCAAATCGTACAGAGCGATACCTACCGCCAACGGGTGCGGCGCAAACGGCTGATCCTCGCCGGGCTCGCCACGCTGCTGCTGTTCAGCGTACTGCTTGACCTGGCGCTGGGGCCGGCGCGCTACAGCCTGGGCGAAGTGCTCGGCGCACTGCTTTCACCCGATACCGCGCCCGTACAAGTGCGGGTGGTGATGTGGGAAATCCGCTTGCCGGTGGCCTTGATGGCCGTGGCAGTCGGGGCGGCGTTGTCATTGGCCGGGGCGCAGATGCAGACGATCCTCAACAACCCGCTGGCCAGCCCCTTCACCCTGGGCATTTCCGCGGCCGCCAGCTTTGGCGCGGCCATGGGCCTGGCATTCGGTGTCGCGCTGTTCCCGGTTGCGGCGCAATACATGGTGCCGTTCAACGCGTTCATCATGGCCATGCTCTGCGCGCTGCTGATCCACCTGTTGAGCCTGCGGCGCGGTGTGACCGCCGAAACCATCGTATTGCTGGGGATCGCCCTGGTCTTCACCTTCAACGCACTGCTGGCGCTGGTGCAGTTCTTCGCCACCGAGCAAGCGGTCGCCGCCGTGGTGTTCTGGACCATGGGCAGCCTGACCAAGGCGACCTGGCCAAAACTCGGCGTGGTCTGCCTGGTGATCCTGATCACCCTGCCGGTCTTCGCCAAACGCGCCTGGGCCATGACCGCCTTGCGCCTGGGGGATGACAAGGCCGCCAGCTTCGGCATCAACGTCAAGCGCCTGCGCTTTCAGACCCTGATCATGGTCAGCCTGTTGGCCTCGTTCCCGGTGGCCTTTGTCGGCACCATCGGCTTTATCGGGCTGGTCGGGCCACACATTGCCCGCATGCTGATCGGCGAGGATCAACGGTTCTTTCTACCGGCCTCGCTCATCACCGGCGCGCTGATCCTGTCCGCCAGCTCGGTGGTCAGCAAAACCCTGATCCCCGGAGCGATATTCCCCATCGGCGTGGTCACTTCGTTGATTGGCGTGCCGTTCTTCATCTCGCTGATCCTCAACGGGAAGAAAAACCCATGGTGAAGATTCAACTGGAGAACCTGGGTGCCCGTTACGGCCAGCAGGAGATCATTTGCGGCGTGACCAGCTCGACGTTTCTGGGTGGGCAGGTGGTCGCCGTAGTCGGCCCCAATGCCGCCGGCAAGTCCACGCTGTTCAAGCGCATGGCCGGGCTGATCGACGGCCCGGGACGGGTCAATCTGCAGGACTCGAAAAAAGGCCTGCAAGGCATCTGCTACATGCCCCAGGGCCTGAATGCCAGCGCCCGCCTGACAGTCTATGAATCGGTGCTGCTGGCCCGTAAACAGCTCACGCCCGGCTGGAGCGTGCATGACGATGAACTCAAGCGGGTTGATCAGATCCTCGCTGCGCTGGGCATCAGCGAGTTGTCCTTTCGCAACCTCGGCGAACTCAGCGGTGGTCAGCAGCAGCTGGTGTCGATTGCGCAAACCCTGGTGCGCGAACCGGAAATCCTGTTGATGGACGAACCCACCAGCGCACTGGACATGCACCGCCAGGTGCAAGTGTTGAACTTCATGCGCTCGTTGGCCAGACAACAAAAAATCATCGTGTTCATCGCCCTCCACGACCTGAACCAGGCCCTGCGTTTTGCCGACCAGGTCCTGGTCATCGCCAATGGCCGCGCCCAAGGCAGCGGCCCCAGCGATGAAGTGATCAACGTGCAGATGCTGCGTGAGGTCTACAAGGTCAGGGCACGGATCGAAAAATGCAGCCAGGCCAGGCGCCATATCCTGATCGACGATATCGTTTGAACAGGTAGCCTGGGGGCCACGAGCAAACGCCGGCCGCTGCTCGACCGCGTGATCGGCTATGGTGTGGCGGTCCACGAAAGCCAACTGTCCGGCCTGACCGGCGGATAAGGCTCAGGCCTGGGGCGCCGGCCAGTTGTCGGGGATCACTGCAATCACATCGATCTCCATCAACCATTGCGGCTGGCCAAGCCCCGAGATCACCAGGCCGGTGGAGATCGGGAACACGCCCTTGAGCCATTTGCCGACCACCTGGTAGACCGGCTCGCGGTAACGCGGGTCGATGATGTAGGTGGTGGTCTTGACGATATGGGACAGGTCCGAGCCGGCCTCTTCGAGCAGTTGCTTGACGTTCTTCATCGCCTGCTCGGCCTGGGCCCCGGGGTCGCCCAGCCCCACCAGGTTGCCATCGAAATCGGTGCCGATCTGGCCACGCACGTAGACCGTATTGCCGGCGCGGACCGCCTGGCACAGATCATTGTCCAGCGCCTGGTTCGGGTAGGTGTCCTTGGTGTTGAACATGCGGATACGCGTATGGGTGGGCTTGGACATTGACAACTCCTCAAAAGAAATACGGCGCCGCACAGCCGGGTGCGGCTCTCGGACATCAAGCGCTGACGACGGAGCGGATCGCTGCCGGACTGGCGCCGGTCGCCTGCGCCTCGCGCTGCGCGGCATCGCGATAGGTGAGGTACTGGCGCTGGATGGCAATCTGGTCGGCGATGTACTTGGCATCGTGCCAAACCCCCCAGATAAACGAGGAGCCCCGGCGTGACTGCCATGGCAAGCCCAGGAAGTAGATACCCGGCTCGCTGGAAACACCGCGCTGATGGCGTGGCTTGCCCTTGTCGTCGAAGGCGTCGACCTTCATCCAGCTGTAGTCAGTGGCAAAGCCGGTGGCCCAGATGATCGTGGTGATGCCCGCTTCGGCCAGGTTGAGCTGAAGAATCGGCCGGGTCACGCACTCGGGATCGGGGAAGGTCCGGCGGGCCTCCGGGTCCGCCGGCAAGTCCAGGCCGTTGCGCTCGACGTAGGCATCAGCGGCATTGAGCAGCGCGAGATAATTCTCGTCACCCCGGTCCAGGTTGTCCGCCAGATCGGCCTGGAAACTGACCACGCCGTTATTGAACGACTGGGTCAGGCCCACCAGTTTCAGGCCGCGTTGGGCCAGTTCGCGGAAGTCCACCGTGCGCCCACCGTCGGCACCGCTGACGGCAATGGTCACGTGCTCCCGGCCCGGCTTCATGGCCACTGCGTCCCATTCGCCGAGCACCCCCAGCCACCAGCAGAAATCACGTTTGCGATAGGCCCGCGGAGGCCGATCGTGCTGGCCCACCGAGAGGTACACGGTGCGGCCGCTGCGCTGCAGCTCATCGGCGATCTGCGTCCCCGAAGAACCGGCCCCCACCACCAGCACGGCGCCGGCGGGCAATTGCTGGGGGTTGCGGTACTGCGCGGAGTGAATCTGGTTGATACCGGGGGCCTGCGGCGCGATCGCCGGAATGACCGGGTGCTGGAACGGCCCGGTGGCGACCACCACGCGACGGGTCTGGATCACGCCCTCGGACGTTTCCACGGTGAAGCCCGGCCGACCGCTGTTGCGCTCGACCTTCCTGACCTCCACGCCGGTGCGGATCGGCGCATTGAACTTGCGCGCATAGGCCTCGAAATAATCCGCCACACGCTCCTTGGGCGCGAAGGCATCCGGGCTGAGGTCATCGAACTCCAGGCCGGGAAAGCGATCGTGCCAGGCCGGCCCATTGGCCACCAGCGAATCCCAGCGGCCGCTGCGCCAGGCCTCGGCGATGCGGTTGCGCTCGAGCACCAGGTGCGGCACGCCCAGTTTGCTCAAATGCTCGCTCATGGCCACGCCTGCCTGACCGGCGCCCACAACAAGCGTATCGATTTCAATGATTCCAGCTGTCATGCCTGTGTCCTTCTCGAAGGCGGGTGTGCAGGCATTCTGTGCAGATACAGGGAATAGCGAAATTATGATTTTTGTCGTCGCAAGACAGGAAAAAACTAGGCCCCGGGGAAACCTCAGGCCGACGCTGGAGCGTTGATGTCCTACTCGACCAGCATGCCGTGACACAGCAGCCCGAGGACGCTGCGCATGTGCCGGGCGTGCGCTTCACGGTCGGGGCTCGGCTCGGTGGCCAGGCGGATAAAGGCGACATTCGCGTACTGGTTGAACAGCGTCGCGGCCACTTCGATGTCCACGCTCGGGCGCACTTTGCCCAGGCGCTGAAAGTGCAGGAGCAAGGCCTTGGTTTCTTCAATGACCGCACTGTTCCAGGGCTGCAAGGCCTGGGACAGCTCGCCGGTGAACAGCGATGGCGCCAGCTCGCGCCACAGGGAAGCCGGCATGGCCTGCAACTGATAATGGGTCATCAGCCCTTCCAGCTCGCACAGGGCCTCCAGCGGGTCGCTGTTGTCGTCCAGATGGGCGCGCGCCTCGCGCATCGCCTGCTCGTCGGGAGCCTTGAGCAAGGCCACCAGAATCTCCTGCTTGCCGCCGAAATAGTTCACCACGGTGGGCGCCGAGACCCCGGCCTGGTTGGCGATCTGTTCCAGGCTGGTGGCCGCGAAACCGTTGGCCTTGAACAACCCCAGCGCGGCCTCGGCGATCACCTGCCGACGCTGTTCCTTTTGCCGCTCCCTGAGTCCGCTCATGTGGGTCCTGATCTGATTGGGCGATAGGTCCCAGCCTACGGAAATATATTTCCATCAACAAATATTTTCTTTACAAAAATATTTTTCAATGCCAAATATTATTCAATCACCCCACCCCTGGAGATAAGCCATGTCCGCCGAACTCGACCCCCATCGCAGCACCCACGACTACCAGGCCGCCGACGCCGCCCACCACATCCATGCGTTCGTCGACCAGAAAGCGCTCAATGCCGAGGGTCCGCGGGTGATGGTCGGCGGCGATCGCCTGACGCTGTGGGACAACGATGGCAAGCGCTATCTGGACGGCATGTCGGGCCTGTGGTGCACCCACCTCGGTTATGGCCGCAAGGACCTGGCGGCCGCCGCCGGCGCGCAGCTGGAACAGTTGCCCTATTACAATATGTTCTTCCACACCACCCACCCGGCGGTGATCGAACTCTCCGAACTGCTGTTCAGCCTGCTGCCGGGGCACTACAGCCACGCCATCTACACCAACTCCGGCTCCGAGGCCAATGAGGTGCTGATCCGCACGGTGCGCCGCTTCTGGCAGGTGATGGGCAAGCCGGAGAAGAAAATCATGATCGGCCGCTGGAACGGCTACCACGGCTCGACCCTGGCCGCGACGGCCCTGGGCGGCATGAAATTCATGCATGAAATGGGCGGCACCATCCCGGATGTAGCGCACATCGACGAGCCCTACTGGTTCGCCCACGACGGCGACCTGAGCCCGGAGGAATTCGGCCTGCGCGCGGCCCGCCAACTGGAAGAGAAAATCCTCGAACTGGGCGCCGACAAGGTCGCCGCCTTCGTCGCCGAGCCGTTCCAGGGCGCCGGCGGCATGATCATTCCGCCCGCCAGCTATTGGCCGGAAATCCAGCGCATCTGCCGTCAGTACGACGTGCTGCTGTGCGCCGACGAAGTCATCGGCGGCTTTGGCCGCACCGGTGAATGGTTCGCCCACCAGACGTTCGGCTTCGAGCCCGATACGCTGTCGATTGCCAAGGGCCTGACCTCGGGCTACATCCCCATGGGCGGTTTGATCCTGTCGCGGCGCATGGCCGAAGCCCTGGTGGAAAAAGGCGGTGTGTTCGCCCACGGGCTGACCTACTCCGGCCACCCGGTGGCGGCGGCGGTGGCGATTGCCAACCTCAAGGCCCTGCGCGACGAAGGTGTGGTGCGGCAGGTGAAAACCGATACCGGGCCTTATCTGCAGAACTGCCTGCGGGAAGTCTTCGGCCAGCATCCGCTAGTGGGTGAAATCCAGGGTGTCGGCCTGGTCGCCGCGCTGCAGTTCGCCGAGGACAAGGCCAGCCGCAAGCGCTTTGCCAACGAAAACGAGATCGCCTGGCGCTGCCGCACCATCGGCTTTGAAGAAGGCCTGATCATCCGCTCGACCCTAGGCCGGATGATCATGGCGCCGGCCCTGATCGCCACACGCGCCGAGCTCGATGAGCTGGTGGACAAGACCCGCATCGCGGTCGATCGCACGGCCCGCGAGTACGGCCGCCTGTAAGGTCCGACGCTCCATTGAGAAGTTTTTACTTAACCAAGCGCGATAAAAAACCTCGTTTCGCCCGCTGCCAGCGATGGACAGAATGCAGTCATACCCACTCCCCACCCGGGCAGCCTCTGCGCAGGCTGTCCGGGGCGCGGATGGCGACTCTGGACGCAAACAGGATCAACCCACCATGACGTTTTCAATCGTCGCCCGTTGTGCCGAAACAGGTCAATTGGGCATCGCCATCAGCTCTTCGAGCATTGCCGTGGGCGCCCGTTGCCCCTGGCTGCGCCCCAGCGTGGGTGCGGTCGCCACCCAGAACATCACCCTTCCCGCCCTCGGCCCGCAGGTGCTCGACCAGCTGGAGCACGGACTGTCGCCGGCGCAAGCGCTGGACAAGGCGCTGACCAGTAACGGCTACAGTCAATTCCGCCAACTGACCGCCATCGATCACCTGGGCAATACCGCGCATTTCAGTGGCGCTGAAACCCTCGGCTGCCACAATGCGTTGTCCGGCGAGCAGTGCGTGGCCGCCGGCAATATGCTGGCAAACCCGGCGGTGATCGAAGCCCTGGTGCACACCTTCGAGACCAGCGGCGGGCAACTCGCCGACCGCCTGATCGCCGCCATGCAAGCCGCGGTGGCGGCCGGTGGCGAAGCCGGCCCGGTGCATTCGGCGGCCATGGTGGTGGTCGGCGAGTTGATCTGGCCGATCATCGACCTGAGGGTCGACTGGGCGGACGAAGACCCGGTCGGCCAGCTCGCGCAACTGTGGGCCGCCTACAGTCCGCAGGTGCAGGATTACATCGTCCGCGCCCTGGACCCGACCAAGGCGCCGAGCTACGGCGTACCCGGGGATGAGTAGATGAACAGCAGCCGCGATCTATTGGCCGCGCTGATCGCCTTCGACACCACCAGCCGCGAATCCAACCTGCAATTGATCGAGTTTGTCCGCGACTACCTGGCGCGGTTCGAGGTTCCTTGCGAACTGATCTTCAACGACGAGCGCAGCAAGGCCAACCTGTTCGCCACCCTGGGCCCGGACGACCGGCCGGGTATCGTGCTGTCCGGCCATACCGATGTGGTGCCGGTGGACGCCCAGCCCTGGACTGTGCCGCCGTTCGAGTTGAGCGAAAAGGACGGCAGGCTCTACGGCCGCGGCAGCGCCGACATGAAGGGCTATATCGCCTGCGTGCTGGCGGCCGTACCGGCACTGCTGGCCGCACCGTTGCGCATGCCGCTGCACATTGTCCTGTCCTATGACGAAGAAGTCGGTTGCCTGGGTGTACGCTCGCTGCTCGCCGAACTGGCACAGCGGGCGCACAAGCCGCTGCTGTGCATCATCGGCGAACCCACCGAACTCAAGCCGGTACTTGGCCACAAGGGCAAGCTGGCCATGCGCTGCGCTGTCCACGGCGCAGCCTGTCACTCGGCCTATGCGCCGCAGGGTGTCAATGCCATCGAATACGCCGCCGAATTGATCGGCGAACTGGGCCGTATCGGCTCGCGGCTGCGCGCCCCGCACTTGCATGATTCGCGCTTCGATCCGCCCTTCAGCACCGTGCAGACCGGGCTGATCAGCGGTGGCAAGGCGCTGAATATCGTCCCCGCCGACTGTTGCTTCGATTTCGAAGTGCGCGCCCTCCCCAGCCAGGATCCCCGTGAGGTCGCGCAGCTGCTGGCGCAGTACGCCGAACAACAGCTCCTGCCGAAGATGCGCGCCGTTGACGAGGGCAGCAGCATTCGCTTTTCCGAACTGTCGGCTTATCCGGGGCTGGCCACCGACCCACGGGGCCAGGCGGCGCGCTTGATCGCCGAGTTCTGCGGATCCAGCGAGTTCAGCACCGTGGCGTTCGGTACCGAAGGCGGACTGTTCGACGCCATCGGCATCCCCACCGTGGTCTGCGGCCCCGGCAGCATGGACCAGGGCCACAAGCCCGATGAGTTCGTCAGCCTCGAACAGCTCCAGGGTTGCGAGGCGATGCTCGAACGCCTGGTCCAGGCACTGCGAACCTGACGCCTCAGGCGTCCGGCTTGGGCGCCAGCACCTCGCGGCAGTGGTCGACAAACAACTGCGCCGGCTTGGTCAGTTGCCCACGGCGCAGCCAGGCAGCGGACAACCCGGAGCCGGTGACCTGTTCGGCCAACGGCACGCGTACCACCTTCTGCCCGTCGTAGGTGTAATCGGAATGTGGTCGGGTCACCAGAATCGAAAAGCCAAAGCCGCGCCCGACCATACCCCGAACCATTTCAATCGACGGTGAGCTGAACAGGATATGCGGGGTCAGCCCCAGTTCCTCGAAGATGCTCACAAAGTAGGTCCGGCTCGGTTGCACATCCAGCAGCACCATCGGCTCCAGCACCAGGTCGTGCAGCGACACCTTGGCCTGGTGGGCGAAACGGTGCCCTTCCGGCAGCAATGCATAAGGTTGCTGCGGGGCCATCAACGGCACGGTGTCGATGGTGCTGTCCAGGTCATGCTCATACAGGATGGCCAGATCGATGCTGCCCGAAGTCAGCGCCTGCACCAGCTCCTGTTGCTCGCCATCGCGAATACGGATTTCCACCCCCGGCCAGCGGTCGCGGAAACCGGCGATCAGGCGCGGCAGGTAGAGCGGCGCGACGGTTTCGAAACAGCCGATATCGATCTGCCCGGCGACCACATCGTTGTCCGCCAGGGCGTTCTGCTCGAACTCGTGGGCCACCCGCAACAGCTCCTGGGCCTTGCGGTAGAAGCGCGCGCCACTGGGGGTCAACGACACGCCCTGGGCGTGATGGCGGATAAACAACTGCACGGCAAAGCTTTCTTCCAGGTGCTTGATCGCGGTCGAGACCGAGGGCTGGGCGATATAGAGCTTGCGCGACGCTTCGGCGACGCTGCCGCACTCGACCGTGGTGACGAAATATTTGAGTTGTCGCAAGTTGTAAGCGGCCATGGCTACCTCGCAAGTGGCAAAGCGAATGCATCGACATCGCCCATCAAGAATCGGGCCGGGTTGCCAGAAGCTTATACGCCCCCGATCAGAACCGAACTGCGCGTCCGGCTCTGACGACTGGAGCATCGAACCGATTTTGCGGTGTTCGCGAGGCACGGGAAACCAGTTATTTCCTGGGACCTGACGTTAAAAAAGCTGTCCAGGCGCGCGCCATCCCGGTGCATGACTGGTGAGTTTTTTTATCGATAGCGAAGACATTTTTACTAATTTCGTGCCCCCCCGCACTTGCTCCACTATCAGGACCACTGATCGTGAACATAGCCCATCGCCGGCTATTCTGGAGAGTGCAGTGACTGACTTGAACACCTGGCAGCGCCTGGCGGGACAGCAACGCCTGATCGATGCTGCCTGGATTGACGGGCGTGCCTACGCGGCGCAGGACGGCGCCACATTCGCCGTGATCAACCCGGCCACCAACGCCTTGCTCGCCCGGGTCGCCGCCTGCTCGGATAGCGATATCGACCTGGCCGTGCGCGTGGCCCGCGACCGTTTCGAAAACGGTCCCTGGGCACGGATGCACCCCAGGGAACGCAAGGCGGTCCTGCTGCGACTGAGCGAACTGATCCTGGCCCACCGCGAGGAGCTGGCATTGCTCGACTCGTTGAGCATGGGCAAGCCGGTGATGGATGCCTACACCATCGATGTACCCGGCGCGGCCCAAGTCTTTGCCTGGTACGCCGAAAGCCTCGACAAGCTGTACGACCAGGTGGCGCCCACCGGCCCCGGTACCCTGGCGACCATCACCCGCGTGCCGTTGGGAGTGATCGCCGCGGTGGTGCCGTGGAACTTCCCGCTGGACATGGCCGCCTGGAAACTCGCCCCGGCCCTGGCGGCGGGCAACAGCGTGATCCTCAAGCCCGCCGAGCAATCGCCCTTCTCCGCCCTGCGCCTGGCCGAACTGGCGCTTGAAGCCGGCGTGCCGCCCGGTGTGCTCAATGTGCTCACCGGCCTCGGCGAACAGGCCGGGCGCGCCCTGGGCCTGCACCCGGATATCGACGCGCTGGCCTTTACCGGCTCGACCCGGGTCGGCAAATACTTCATGCAGTACGCGGCGCAATCCAACCTCAAGCAGGTCTGGCTGGAATGTGGCGGCAAGAGCCCGAACCTGGTGTTCGCCGATTGCCAGGACCTCGACCTGGCGGCGGAAAAGGCCGCCTTCGGGATCTTCTTCAACCAGGGTGAAGTCTGCTCGGCGAACTCGCGGCTGCTGGTCGAACGCTGCATTCACGATGAATTCGTCGAGCGCCTGAAGGAACAGGCCCGCCACTGGCAACCGGGCGATCCGCTCGACCCGACCAGCCGGATGGGCGCCATGGTCGATGCCCGGCAGGCGGCACGGGTGATGGCGTACATCGACCAGGCCGGTAGCGACGGCGCATGCCTGATATCTGGCGGTGAACGGCTGACGATCAACGGTTCGGACAATTTCATCCAGCCGACGCTGTTCACCCAGGTCACTCCCGATATGCGCCTGTCCCGCGAGGAAGTCTTCGGGCCGGTGCTGGCAATCACCGCCTTCGACGATGAAGACCAGGCCGTGCGGATGGCCAACCAGCATATCTACGGCCTGGCCGCCTCGCTGTGGAGCGACGACCTCAACCGCGCCCATCGCGTTGCGGCGCGCTTGAATGCCGGCACCGTCTCGGTCAACACCGTCGATGCCCTGGACGTCAGCGTGCCCTTTGGCGGCGGCAAGCAGTCCGGCTTTGGCCGCGACCTGTCGCTGCATTCGTTCGACAAATACACCCAGTTGAAGACCACCTGGTTTCAGCTGCGCTGAATCCCGGGTAGGCCACGACCTCGCGGGGTGGCGCCGCCACCCGCGTCAACCCATCAACTAGCAGGGAAAAGCGCATGAAGACGCACTTCGACTATGTCATCGTCGGTGCCGGTTCATCGGGCTGCGTGCTGGCGAACCGCTTGAGTGCCGACCCTTCGATCAGCGTGTGCCTGATCGAAGCCGGCGGCCACGACAACAGCCCGCGGATCCAGACACCGGCCGGTACCATCACCCTCTACAAGAGCAAAAAGTACAGCTGGAACTTCTTCTCCGCCCCGCAGAAAAACCTCGCCGGCCGCACGCTGCACACGCCACGAGGCAAGGCCCTCGGCGGCTCCAGCTCGATGAACAGCATGATCTACATTCGCGGCCACGCCAGCGACTACGATCGCTGGGCGCAAGCCGGCTGCCCGGGCTGGGACTGGGCCAGCCTGCTGCCCTACTTCAAAAAATCCGAGAACAACCGGCTCGGCCAGGACCCGCGCCTGCATGGCAGCCGCGGTGAGCTGAACGTCGAGGCCGCGCGCGATCCCAATCCAGTGTCGAAACTGTTCGTGCAAGCCGCCGAACGCCTGGGCCTGCGCCGCAACGATGACTTCAACGGCGACCGGCTGGAAGGCTGCGGTATCTACAACCTGACGCAAAAGGATGCCCGGCGCCTGTCCAGCTATCGGGCCTTCGTGGCGCCGGTGATCGATCGCCCGAACCTGACCGTGCTGACCGACTGCGCGGTGCCCTCGCTGATCCTTGAGCGGCGCACGGCCAGGGGCGTCAGGGTCGAGGTGAACGGCAGCCAACAGGTCCTGCACGCCAACCGTGAAGTCATCCTTTGCGCGGGGGCCCTGGGCAGCCCGCAGTTGCTGCTGGCTTCCGGCATCGGCCCGGCGCAGGAGCTGCAAGCCGCCGGGATCCACGTCGTGCACGACCTGCCCGGCGTCGGCAAGAACCTGCAGGACCATCTCGACGGCCTGGTCACCGTTCGCTCCAGGAGCCCGCTGACCCTGGGCTTTTCCCTCGGGGCCCTGCCCAGCATCCTCGGCGCGCCGCTGCGCTACCTGCTGGCGCGCAAGGGCTGGCTGACCACCAACTACGTCGAGGCCGGCGGCTTTGCCCGAACGCCCCTGGCGGACGCCCTGCCGGACGTGCAGTTCCACTTCGTGCCCGGTTATCGCAGCCACCGTGGCCGGCTGTTCGAATGGGGCCACGGCTACGCCGTGCACACCTGCGTCTTGCGCCCCAAGAGCATCGGCGCGCTGCACCTGGACCGTGAGCGCAAGCTGGTCATCGATTTCAATTTCCTCTCCGACCCCGCCGACGCCAAGGTGCTGATCGAAGGCTTGAAGCTGGCCCGACGCATTCTCGCCGCCCCGCAGTTCGATGGCATTCGCGGCAAGGAGATGCTGCCCGGCGAAGCCGTGCAGAGCGACGAACAACTGATGACCTACGTGCGTGACTACGCCTCGACGGTGTTTCACCCGGTGGGAACCTGCAAGATGGGTGTCGACCCCATGAGCGTGGTCGGCCCCGACTTGAAGGTCCATGGCCTGCAAGGGTTGCGGGTGGTCGACGCCTCGATCATGCCGACCCTGATCAGCGGCAACACCAATGCGCCGTGCATCATGATCGGCGAGAAAGCCGCCGACCTGATCCTGCAGCACGCGCCCCTGACAACCACGGGCACTCAAAGCAACAAGCTCCTGACCGACTGATCGCCGCCCGCTCCAGAAAAACGCTGCCCCCCGCAACCGGATGGCGGCGTTTTCCAGCTTTCCTACCCGCCAGAACCCCCGCCGCAGAGGCTTTTCGCCCCTGCACGCCTAGCCAGTTTTTTCCTCTTTAGCGACGACATATTTACTAATTTTCCTGGCCCGCCACATCAGCCAATATCAATCTCGCCCCAACAGAGGCACAAGGTCCGTCAGAGACCCAGGTTGTTCAGTTTTTGGCGTCTTGCCCCACTGCCCCGAGATAGACCAACTAAAAAACCAACATTCCGGGAGTGCACAATGATCAAGTCTTTCGTCTCGCGCTGCATACGTCCACTGGCCTTGACCGCTATCGCTGCCGGCGTAGCCGGAGGTGCCCAGGCCGGCACCTTGTCGATCGGTCATACCACCTGGGTCGGCTATGGCACCCTGTACCTGGCCCAGGACCTTGGCTACTTCAAGGAAAAGGGTCTGAGCGTGGAACTGCCGACCATCGAAGAAGCCTCCATGTACATGGCCGCGCAGGCCTCGGGCAAGCTGTCCGGCTCAGCCTCGACCCTGGATGAAATCCTCAAGTACCGCCCGCAATTCTGCTTCAAGGCGGTTGCGGCACTGGATGAAAGCCATGGCGGCGATGGCGTGCTGGTGGGCAAGGAGGTCAACAGCCTGCAGGAGCTCAAGGGCAAGGCCGTGGCCGTCAACGAAGGTTCCGTCTCGCAGTTCTGGCTCAACTACCTGCTGAAGAACGCCGGCATGAAGATGAGCGACCTGACCATCCAGAACATGACCGCCGACGATGCGGCCACCGCCTTTATCGCCGGCCGCGTACCGGCCGCCGTGACCTGGGAGCCGCACCTGTCCACCGTGCGTGAAAAACACACCGGCAAAGTCCTGGTCGACAGCAGCAGCACCCCGGGGGTGATCGTCGACGTCGTGGCCTTGAACTGCGAGGTCGTCGAAAAACAACCGGAGGATGTCAAAGCCCTGGTCGCCGGCTTGTACAAGGCGGTGCAGTACACCCGGGAACACCCGAAGGAAGCCTACGCGATCATGGCCAAGGGCGTCGGCGGCTACCTGGCGGACCCGGCGGAACTGGCCTCGGCCGCCAAGGGCGTGCGCTTCTATGACCAGGCCATGAGCGAAGCGCTGCTGGGCAGCAATGGCAGCAAGGGCGCCGCCGAAGGCGTGCTCAAGCTGGCCAACGAGACCGCCAGCGAGTTGCAAGGCAAGCCTTACAACGTCAGCTACGCCGACCTGATCGACAACCGCTTCATCACCCCGAAATAGGAGGCGGCATGTCCAAGCGTAATTCGTGGTTGAACCGCTGTCTCACGCCCAAGACCGGCTTGCCGATCCAGGTGATCTGGAGCGCCAGCGGGCTGGCCTGGGCGCTGTTGATCGGGCTGTGGGCCGTGCTGTCCTATGGCGGCGTGGTGCCGGCGATGTTCCTGCCGACCCCGGGCGCCGTGCTCGATGCGGCGCTGCGCCTGAGCCGCGACGGCACCCTGGGGCCGCATGTCTGGGCCAGTGTCGAAGTGGTGATGGTCGGTTTTGTCATCTCTTCGGTGGTGGCGGTGCCCATCGGCTTGCTGATGGGCAGTTTCCGGGTGGTCCAGGCGTTCCTGGAACCGCTGGTCAACTTTATCCGCTACCTGCCGGTCACCTCGTTCGTGCCGTTGTTCATCCTGTGGATCGGCATCGGCCTGGAACAACGGGTCTCGGTGATTATCTTCGGGGTGTTTTTCCAGCAACTGGTGATGATCGCCGATGTGTCCAAGGGCATCTCCAAGGACCTGGTCAATGCCTCCTACACCCTGGGTTCCAGCCGCGTGGATGCGGTGGTGCATGTGATCGCCCCGGCCTCGCTGCCGGGTGTGCTGGACACCTTGCGGGTGACCATGGGCTGGGCCTGGACCTATCTGGTGGTGGCCGAACTGGTGGCCGCCTCCAGCGGCCTGGGCTACCTCAGCCTCAAGGCCATGCGCGGCTTCCAGGTCGACGTGATTTTCCTGGCGATCGCTGTGATCGGCCTGTTGGGGCTGGTGACCGATCAACTGTTCAGACTTCTTCGCTTGAAGGTGGCCGCATGGGCTCAGTAACGGCAACATCCCCCAGGCTCGTCACGCCGATGAGCATCGCCCCCAGCGCCGCCCCGCGCCTGCGCGTCGACAGCGTCAGCCTGCACTACAAGACACCTTCGGGCGGGACCTTCACCGCCCTGGAGAACGTGTCGTTCGAAGTCCCCGACCAGCAGTTCGCGGTCCTGGTCGGGCCTTCGGGCTGCGGCAAGTCCAGCCTGCTCTACCTGACGGCGGGGTTGGCCGAGCCCACCTCGGGCGACATCTACGTCGGCGGCCAACTGGTCGACGGCCCGGGTGCCGACCGTGGCATGGTGTTCCAGAGCTACACCCTGTTCCCCTGGCTGACGGTGCGCAAGAACATCGAGTTCGGCCTCAAGCGCCGTGGCGTCGCCGCCGCGGAGCGCCGCGAGACGGTGGACTACTACCTGAACGAGGTCGGCCTGCTGAAGTTTGCCGATAACTACTCCAAGCAGCTTTCGGGGGGCATGATGCAACGGGTCGCGATTGCCCGCGCATTGGCCAACGACCCGCAGATCCTGCTGATGGACGAGCCCTTCGGCGCACTGGACAGCCAGACCCGCCTGCAAATGCAGCAACTGCTGCTCAAGGTCTGGGAACACACCAAGAAGACCGTGCTGTTCGTGACCCATGACATCGACGAAGCCATCCTGCTGGGTGACCGCATTTTCGTCATGGGCGCCCGCCCGGGGCGGATCAAGGAGGTGCTGGACGTTCCAATAGGCCGGCCGAGAACCCTGGACATGGTGATGGAGCCGGGGTTTATCCGGATGAAGCGGGAGATCTTTCATCTGCTGCATGATGGGCCGCAAGAGCACTAGGCAGCGTGGGGCCAAGCAGGAGCTCCCCACGGTATGAGAAAGCCCAATCGTTGCCGATTGGGCTGAACTTCATCAGAGGAGCGTCGACCCCGACGCCGCTCACATCCACCCCAGCCATGCCCAGCAGGTACTGGCAATCACCAGCAGCAAGGCATAACCGATCAGCGTAATCACCACGCCAACCCGGGCGAATTGTTTCGGATTGAAGGTCTCCGCGCCCAGGCACACCATATTCTGCGGCGCATTGATGGGCAGTATGAAGCCGAAGCTGACGACGCCCCCAAAAGCATGGTCATGCCCAACCGACTGAAATCCCCCGGCAGGTTGTGCGGGATCGCCATCAGGATCGGCAGCAGCGCCGAGGTCAGCGCGGTAGCACTGGGCCCTCAGTGCTGCTTCTCGCTGAGCCTGAGCAACCGCTCCACCCCGATAGGTTCCTCGGCCATCAAGGGAATCACCGCATAGCGACGGGCGTGCTCGCGGGCCACCTGCTCGATTTCCTTGAGTTCATTGCGCGCACGCTTGCGCAGCAAAGGTGATTGCGTCCTGGCGGCGGCGATGCTGTTGTTGATCACCCAAGCCCAGGGTTCAATGCCCGCACGGCGCAGATCGGCTTCCAGATTGGCCGCTTCGAGTACCGGCGTCGTCTCGGCCAGGGTGACCAGCAAGACCTTGGTTCGCTTCGGGTCTTGAAGTTGCATCATCGGCGTACTGAAATGCCGGTTGCTGCCTGCCAATTGCCGTGCGATGTCGCGATGGTAGGCGCCCGTGGCATCGAGTAGCAAAAGGGTGTGCCCGGTGGGCGCCGTATCCATGACCACGAACTTTTTACCCGCCTCCCGAATGATCCGGGAGAACGCCTGAAAGACCGCGATCTCTTCGGTACAGGGCGAGCGTAAATCCTCGGCCAATAGCGCTTTTCCCTGCTCATCCAGGCCCGCGCCCTTGGAGGCCATCACCTGATCGCGATAACGCTGGGTTTCAACCTGGGGATCAATGCGACTGAGGGTCAGGTTGGGCATTGACCCAACCAGGGTCTGCGCCAGGTGGGCGGCCGGGTCGGACGTAGTGAGGTGAACCGGTAACCCCCGGTGCGCCAACTCGACGGCCACCGCCGCCGCCAGGGTGGTTTTACCGACCCCGCCTTTGCCCATGACCATCACCAGTCCATGCTCGTCAGCCGCAATCTCATCGACCAGATCACTCAAGCTGGGGGCGTGCAACTCGACCGTTGCAGGCTCCAGTCCCCCAATCGCCCGGGGCTCTTCGCCGAGCAACTGCTTCAGGGCCTCAACCCCGACCAGATCGAAGGCTTTCAGGGGCAGTTGGTCCATGGGCAAGGCCTTGAGCTCGTCCGGCATCTGGGCCAGTGCGGCCTGCTCCCGGGCATACACGGCGGCAGCCAACGGGTCCGTCTCGGCCTCGGTAGCGGGCAACACGCCATTGACCACCAGGAATTGCTCGCCCAGACCGATGCGTGCTAATTCCTCACGCGTGCGCTCGGCCTCGCGCAGAGTGGTCGCCTGGGCCCTGGCCACCAAGACCAGTCGAGTGCGTGCGGGATCGGCCAGCGCCTCAACCGCTTTACGATACTGATCCCGCTGTTTATCGAGCCCCGCCAGTGGCCCCAGGCAAGAAGCATCGCCTTGACCGGCTTCGAGGAAACCGCTCCAGGCCCCGGGCAGTTGGAGCAGGCGAATGGTGTGCCCGGTCGGGGCGGTATCAAAGATGATATGGTCGAAGTCATCGGTCTGCCGGGAGCCCACCAGTAGCCCGGTGAACTCATCAAAAGATGCAATTTCCGTTGTGCAGGCCCCGGACAACTGTTCTTCCATGCCTTTGACCACATCGGCGTCCAGCACGCCTCGCGCCGGCCCGACAATCCGATCACGGTAGGCCTGGGCGGCGGCTTGTGGATCGATTTCGAGCGCGGACAAATGGGCCACGGCCGCTACAGGAGTGATGTGGTTACCGATGCTGATACCAAATACCTGGCCCACGTTGGAGGCCGGGTCGGTACTCACCAGCAGTACACGCTTGCCTTGGGCGGTCAGCTGTAACGCCGTGGCACAGGCAATCGACGTTTTGCCGACACCGCCTTTACCCGTGAAAAACAGAAAGCGCGGTGCGTTCTCAAGAAACTGCATGAGTCATTCCTCGACGATTCGATGGACCGAACTCGTACACACACGACTGCCATCGAGCATTTTCACCCAGACTGCCGACACGCCAATCAAGCTGCATACGGTGTGCAATCGCTGGAACATAGCATGGCAACAAAGCTCTGTTATTGCCGGCAAGTGGGCCCCAGCCCCCTAATCGAAAGGAAATTGATATGGGTCAAAAATCACCGTCGGACGAATCACTGGAGGCTTCATCCTGGCTCCACTCGCATCCATGCCAGCGCCGAGAGGGTCACCAAGACAGGCTCATCTCGTTGCCCCAAATGCGCAATAAGGTGAGCGCTGTATGACGTTTTGTCAGTCAATCTGTATCTAACAAGCTCGCATTGACCGCCCTACTATCGTGCACTCCATCCAGACGCCTATTCTGCCTCCAGGAGCTACGCCATGCCCGAACTGTCCAACCTGCTTGCCTACGGCCTGATCTCACTCGGCATGGTGCTGACTCCCGGGCCGAACATGATCTACCTCATCTCGCGGTCGATCTGCCAGGGCCGCATGGCCGGACTGATTTCCCTGGGCGGCGTGGCCTTGGGTTTCGTCGTCTACATGTTTTGCGCCGCATTGGGCATCACCGCCCTGCTCCTGGCGGTTCCCTACGCCTATGATGTCCTGCGCCTCGGCGGCGCGCTCTACCTGCTCTACCTGGCCTGGCAGGCGGTCAAACCCGGTGGCCGCTCGCCATTTCAGGTGCGCGACCTGCCCAAGGACAGCCCGCGCAAGCTGTTCACCATGGGCTTTGTCACCAACCTGTTGAATCCCAAAGTCGCGGTCATGTATTTGTCATTGTTGCCCCAATTCATCGACCCCGTCGGCCACGACAGCGTGCTGACGCAATCCCTTGCACTCGGCTTTACCCAGATCGTCATCAGCGTGAGCGTCAACGCGTTGATTGCCATCATGGCCGGCTCCATCGCGGCCTTTCTCGCCAACAGGCCAGTGTGGCAGATCGTGCAACGCTGGCTGATGAGCACGGTGCTCACCGGCTTGGCCGTGCGCATGGCCTTCGAGGGGCGGCGCTAAAATCGGCGGTTTGCGCTTGAACGCAAAAGGGTGACAGCCATCAGCGACCCTCACCGATCAGGATATCCTCGAAGAACGCCCCCACCGCTTCGGTGGGATGGCATAGCTGGATCTCCAGGACCCAGACCATCTCGCTCGGCACGATCTCGAGCTCGGCCAGCTTCTCCTGCCCGAACAAGGCGTGGGGAAAATCGGCGATGCGGTGCCCGGCCAGGTTGCGCTCCAGCCGCCAGCCCTTCGAGGCGGCGCTGCGTTCGGCGAAGTCATACAGCTCGCGACCGGTCAGCCCCTGGTGCCAGGCCTCGCGGGTTTCGTCGAACACCTCATGCAAGGCCTTGACGCACGCCCGGTGCAACGGATCCTCACCGAACACGAAGGTGTCGCCATAATCGCCTTCATAACCGTCCCACACCGGACCGAGATCGACCACCGCGATATCGGTTGCGCGCAGCTTGCGTTGCGGATCGATGCCCTGGCGTGGCGTGCGCACGGTATCGTCGCCAAAACGGATATAGGTCGGATGCCAGGTGTGGGACGCGCCCATCGCCTGCAACTGCTGATTGGCCATCTCAAGGGCCTCGGCGGTGGTCATGCCGACCCGCAGCTGGCTGGTGATCGAGGCCAAGGCCCGGACCGATTGCTCGCGGGCGGCCAACATGCCGTCCAGGGAATAGCGCGGACCGACTTTTTCCCAGAGCGGATCCAGCGGTTTGAGCGTCGACTCGGGCAGCGACAGGCCGCTGGGCACAAAAGCTTCCGCGACAAACCGATGCCCCGGCACGCCCGCCGCGAGACAGTGCTCGCGGACATCGCGGATCATCGCGCCGTTACCGCAGGCATAGACCTGGACCGCCGCCCAAGGATGCGCCTGCGTAAAGGCCACCTGCTGCACCCGGGCCTCTGATGACAGCACCGGGTGCCAGGAAAAACCACGCTGCTCGGTGCACGCCTGGTCCAGGAACTGGCGGTCGTAAAAATCCATGGGCTGCGAGCCGCCCCAGTACAGCGTCACCTCGGCACCACGGGCCAGTGCGGTCAGCAGCAGCGGCTTGATCCCGGCATAACCGGTTCCGCTGGCAAACAGCACCAGGGGGCGAGCGTCCTCGTGCTGCCAGGTACAGGCACCCAATGGGCCCTCCAGGGTCAACGCCTGACCGACGTCCAGCGTCGCCAGGACCTGTTCGGAAAACACTCCGCCAGGGACCCGGCGAATATGAAAGACCAGTCGGCCGCCCTCTTGCGCCGGGAGATTGGCAATCGAGAAGCAACGGCTGTCACCATCGTCGAGGCGAAACCTGACGTACTGACCGGCGCGGACCTCAAGCGGCACCGTCGTTTCCGGCATCAGCACCAGCTCGGTGATATCAACGCTCAGTGCGCGCTTGCCCAGGACCCGCACGGGGATTTCCAGCGTGGGAGTGTCCAGCGACCAGCCGGGGATTTCCAGGCGCATATCGGCACAGGCATGGCTCTGGCACAGGAGCATTTCATCGGCGGCGAGCGGGTAGGACGGTGCCGGGGCATCCGCAGCCAGGAGCTTGTCACGGTACTGCCCCGCCACCACCTTGACCTTGCACGAACCGCAGGCCCCGCGACGGCAGGAGAACGGCACCGACAGGCCGCTGGCAAGCATGGCATCGAGCAACAACTCTTCACCGGCTTCGAAGGTTTTGCCCGAGGGCGACAACTCGATGACATGACGTGCGTTCATAAGGACCTCGGAGCTGAATGAGCGCCAATTGTTGCGTTAGACTAGGACCATTAGAACCTCCAGTTTTGGATAATTCAGATGGTCCAGATGCGTAAATGGCGGCCCTTGCTCAACCTGGAGGGACGCGAGACTCAGGCGTCCTACCGTCGGATTGTCGAAGGCCTGGTCACCGCAATTGTCGACGGGCGCCTCACGCCCGGGACCTTGCTGCCCGGGACCCGGGAAATGGCGCGGTTGCTCGACGTCAACCGCAAGACCGTGATCCTGGCCTATGAAGAGGCCATGACCAAGGGCTGGCTGGTCAGCGAAGCGCGCCGGGGCACCTTCGTCAATGCACAACTGGCGCCCATCGCCACGGCCCGCAACGCCCCGCCATCCTTCGCCCTGGAACTGCGGGCCCAACCCACCGTCGCGTATTTCAGCCCGAGCCCGCAGGCGACGGCACTGCAACAGCATCCCGGCGCGCTGTTCTTCGACAACGGCGCCTGTGACCACCGCCTGCTGCCGCAAGCCGTCCTGCATCGCTATTACCGCAACGCGCTGCGCAAGAGCTTTGTGTCCAACACCGTGCGGCACGGCAGCGACGGCACCAGTCATGCGCTGCGCCGGGCGCTGGCCGAGATGCTGCGTAACAATCGCGGCCTGGCCGTCGAGGCCGAACATATCTGCCTGACCCAGGGCGTGCAAATGTCGCTGTACCTGACCGCCAGCGCGCTGCTGGAGCCCGGTGACGTGGTGCTGGTGGAGCGCCTGAGCTATCCGCCGGCGTGGGAGATCTTCCGTAAACTGGGCGCGCGCCTGGTGACCGTGGACCTGGACAGCGAAGGCTGCCGGGTCGATCAGATCGACGCGCTGTGCCGGCTGCACAAGGTGCGGATGATCTATCTCACACCCCATCACCAGTTCCCCACCACCGTCAGCCTGCATGCCGGGCGTCGACAGCAGCTGCTGGCCTTGGCCAGACAGCATGATTTCTGCGTGATCGAGGAAGACTACGACTACGAGTATCACTTTGACGGTCGCCCCTACCTGCCCCTGGCCAGTGACAGTGCCCAGCGCCATGTGATTTATATCGGCTCGCTGTCCAAGTCGCTGGGCTCGACCTTCCGCTGCAGCTATGTGGTCGCGCCCAGCAATGTGATCGAGCTGCTTAACCGCAACGCCGCGCTGACCCTCGGCCATGGTGACGCGGTGTCGCAGCAAATGCTGGCGGACCTGATCAATGACGGTGAACTGAAAAAGCACCTGCGCCGGGTTTCGAAGGAATACCGGCAGCGTCGTGAAATCCTCCAGCGTTGCCTGCTGGAGGGTTTTGGCGAGCGCATTTCAGTGCAAGAGCCCGAGGGCGGCCTGGCGCTGTGGGTCCGTTTCGCCGACGAAATAAACGTCGGCCAACTGGTGGAGAAGGCCCTGGAGTTCGACCTGGTGGTGCGTAACAGTCGCCAGTTCGCGCCCACGGACCAAGCGGAGAATGCATTACGCTTGGGTTTTGCCTCACTGGATCGGGATGAAATCCGCGAGGCCACACGGCGTTTGGCGCAGGCGGCGAAGGCCATCGCCAGCTAGATGGCGTGCCCCACTGGCGTGACCGTCCGCACCATCACCAAGGAACAGCAAGAAAATTTCGTATACCATCTGCACAACTCATTGCGAACGATCAGAACCGTGGCCCTACCAAAACTCAACGCTCCCGACCTCGGCAACTCGCCTTCGACGTCGGAAATCATCACCCGTCATCTGCGCGACGCCATTGTCGCCGGGCATTTCGCCGAGGATGAGCCAATTCGCCAGGATGATATCGCCCGGCAGTTCAACGTCAGCAAGATCCCGGTGCGCGAGGCCCTCAAGCGCCTGGAAGCCGAAGGCCTGGTGATGTTCCAGCGCAATCGCGGGGCGATGGTCACACGGGTGTCGGATGCGGAACTGGCGCAGATGTTCGAAGTGCGCATGCTGCTGGAAGACAAGGTGCTGCGCCTGGCGATTCCGAACATGACCGAGGAAACCTTCGCCCGGGCCGAACGCATCTGCCAGGAATTTATCGGCGAAGATGACGTCGGCCGCTGGGCCGAACTCAACTGGGAGCTGCACGCCTGCCTCTACGAACCGGCGCAACGGCCGTTCCTGGTCGGCCTGATCCGCTCGGTCAACGACAAGCTGGAACGCTACCTGCGCATGCAGATGAGCCTTTCCGCCGGCAAGGAGCGCGCCGATCACGAACACCGGGAGATTCTCGCGGCCTGTCGCGCGGGCGACGTGGATCGCGCGGTGAAGCTGCTCGACGAACACATTGCCGGCGTCTGCAAGACCCTGTTCGAGCACCTGCCCCACAGCCACTGACGGCATGATCCACTGTGCCGATTTCGTCATCGGCACCGGTTAAAACCCTCAAGCCGACACCCCCCTCTCCAGGCCACTCTGTCCTTCACTTATCGGAATGGACGTGGCCCTCCCATGAAACGCATCAGCGTGATCGACTCCCACACCGGCGGCGAACCCACCCGCCTGGTGACCGCCGGCTTCCCTGATCTGGGCCACGGCAGCATGGCCGAGCGTCGGCAGCGGCTGGCCGAACAGCATGACCAGTGGCGCGCAGCCTGCGTGCTCGAACCACGGGGCAGCGATGTGCTGGTCGGTGCCCTGCTCTGCGAGCCGGTGGACCCGAGCGCCTGTGCCGGGGTGATTTTCTTCAACAACAGCGGCTACCTCGGCATGTGCGGCCACGGCACCATCGGTCTGGTGGCCTCGCTGGCGCACCTGGGCCGGATCGGCCCCGGCACTCATAGCATCGAGACGCCGGTGGGCACGGTGCAGGCGACCTTGCACGAAGACCGTTCGGTGAGCGTGCGCAACGTCCCGGCCTATCGCTACCAGAAAGCCCTGGCGCTGGAAGTGCCGGGCCTCGGCGAGGTGGTTGGCGATATCGCCTGGGGCGGCAACTGGTTTTTCCTGATGGCCGAGCATGGCCTGGACATCGCCGGCGACAATCTCGAGGCGCTGACCGCCTATACCTTCGCCGTCCAGCAAGCCCTGGAGGCCCAGGGCATTCGTGGTGAAGATGGCGGGCTGATCGATCATATCGAGCTGTTCGCCGCTGACGCCCACGCCGACAGCCGCAACTTCGTCCTCTGTCCCGGCAAGGCTTACGACCGCTCCCCCTGTGGCACCGGCACCAGCGCCAAACTGGCGTGCCTGGCGGCCGACGACAAGTTGCAACCGGGGCAGATCTGGCGGCAGGCCAGTGTGATCGGCAGCGAGTTCGAGGGCTCCTACGAGCGTCAGGGCGAGCGCATCGTGCCGACCATTCGTGGCCGGGCCTTTATCAGCGCCGAGGCCAGCCTGATCATCGAACAGGACGACCCCTTCGCCTGGGGCATTCGCCCGTGAACGAGGGTCGGGTGGCCGATGTGATCGTGATCGGCGCTGGCATCGTCGGCGCCGCCTGTGCCCAGGCGCTGGCCCGGCGCGGCGTGCAGGTCCTGGTGCTGGACGCCGGCCTGGCGGGGGCGACGGCGGCGGGCATGGGCCATTTGCTGGTGCTCGACGACAATCCGGCCGAACTGGCCCTCAGCCAATACTCCCTGCAACGCTGGCGCGAAACGGCCGCGAGCCTGCCCGACGCCTGCGCCTACCGTGGCAACGGCACCTTGTGGCTGGCGGCCAATGCCGAAGAAATGGCCGTGGCCCAGGGCAAATACCTGAACTTGCAGGCCCGGGGCGTGGCCTGCGAATTGATCGGCGGCAGCACCTTGCGCCAGCGCGAACCCGAATTGCGCGAAGGCCTGGAAGGCGGCCTGCTGATCAATGGCGACGGCATTCTCTATGCGCCGGCGACAGCCCGCTGGATGCTTGAGACCACCAATATCAGCCAACGCCGGGCGCGGGTCAGTAAAGTCGAGGGCAACCGTGTGCGCCTCGACGACGGTCACTGGCTGCAGGCCGATGCGGTGGTGCTGGCCAACGGCGTCCAGGCCGGCGAACTGTGCCCGGAATTGCCGATCGTGCCGAAAAAGGGCCACTTGCTGATCACCGACCGCTATCCCGGTAAAGTCACCCATACCCTGGTGGAACTCGGTTACGTCACCAGTGCCCACAACGCCAGCGGTCCTTCGGCGGCGTGCAATATCCAGCCGCGCCCGACCGGGCAACTGTTTATCGGCGCCTCGCGGCAATTCGGCACCAGCGACCCGCAGGTCGAAGGCTGGATGCTCGCCAAAATGCTCAAGCGTGCTGTCGAGTACATGCCCGGGCTGGCGCAACTCAATGGCATCCGCGCCTGGACCGGCTTTCGCGCCGCCAGCCCTGACGGTTTGCCGCTGGTGGGCCAGCACCCGCAACGCCAGGGCCTGTGGCTGGCGGTCGGGCACGAAGGCCTGGGGGTGACAACAGCCCCCGGCACCGCCGACCTGCTGGTGGCACAACTGTTCGATGAAACACCGCCGCTGGCCGCACAACCTTATCTGCCGCAACGTTTTCTGGGAGAGCCGGCTTATGCCTGAATTGCTGCTGGACGGCCACGTCCTGAGCGTCGCCGAAGGGACCAGCGTCGCCGCCGCCCTGGCGCTGGGCGGCGACGGTTGCAGCCGCACATCGGTCAGCGGCCAGCGCCGCGCGCCCCTGTGCGGCATGGGTATTTGCCAGGAATGCCGGGTGAGCATCGACGGCCGCCGGCGCCTGGCCTGCCAGACCCTCTGTCGTGACGGCATGCGCGTGGAGACTCGGGCATGAGCGAATACGCCGACCTGCTGATCATCGGTGCCGGCCCCGCCGGCATGGCCGCCGCCCTCGCCGCCGCGCCCAGCGCCGCACGCATCGTCATCCTCGACGACAACCCGTTGCCCGGCGGGCAGATCTGGCGCGACGGGCCGCAGGCCACGCTGGCCAAGCAAGCCCGGCGTCTGCGCGAAGAACTGGAGAGCCACGGCAATATCCAACGCCATGCCAGCACCCGGGTGATTGCCTGCGCCGGGCCGAAACAGCTGCTGGTCGAGGACGATAAACGCGGCTGGGTGATTGCCTATGACAAACTGATCCTGTGTACCGGCGCCCGTGAACTGCTGCTGCCCTTCCCCGGCTGGACCCTGCCCGGCGTGACCGGTGTCGGCGGACTCCAGGCGCTGATCAAGGGCGGCCTGCCGGTGCGGGACGAGCGCCTGGTGATCGCCGGCAGCGGCCCTCTGCTGCTGGCCAGCGCCGCGACCGCCAAACACAACGGCGCCCGGGTGCTGCGCATCGCCGAACAGGCGAGCGCAAGCACCGTCGCCGGTTTCGCCGCGCAACTGCCGCGTTGGCCCGACAAACTGCTGCAGTCGTTCAGCCTGTTCGACCGCCACTACCGAACCGGCAGCCATGTCCTCGCCGCCCTCGGCACGGATCGGCTGGAAGGCGTACGCCTGCAGCAGCAGGGCAAGATCGTCGAACTGGCCTGCGATCGCCTGGCCTGCGGTTTCGGCCTGATCCCCAATACCCAGCTCGGCCAGGCCCTGGGCTACGCCCTCGAGGGTCAGGCGCTGGCGGTCGATGCCTGGCAAGCCGGCAGCCGCGCCGAGCATTACGCGGCGGGCGAATGCACCGGTTTCGGTGGCAGTGAGCTGGCCCTGGTCGAAGGGGCGATTGCCGGCCACGCGGCGGTCGGTGAGCGTCCGCAGGCCCAGGCCTTGTGGCCGCTGCGGGCACGCTGGCAGGGCTTTGCCAAGGTCTTGAACCGCACGTTCCGCCTCAACCCGTCACTCAAGTCACTGGCCCAAGCCGATACGCTGGTGTGCCGCTGCGAAGATGTGCCCTACTCCGCACTGGCCGCCCACGCCGACTGGCGCGAGGCCAAACTGGCCAGTCGCTGCGGCATGGGCGCCTGCCAGGGCCGGGTCTGCGGCGCCGCCGCGCAGCACCTGTTCGGCTGGCAACCCTCGGCGCCGCGCCCGCCCTTCAGCCCGGCGCGAATCGAGACCTTGCTGTGCCTGGACGACACGCCTCCGGCCTGAATGCCGGCCCGGGGCTTCCGGGCCTGGCGGCAAGCCTCTATGATCCAGAAGATCGCCCCCAGGCTTCCAGCCCCATGTATGCCTCGCTCAGCCACTTCAAACCCTGCGACCTGCCGACCCTGCTGAGCAGCTTGCAGCCGATTGCGCCGCTGCTCGATACCCTGGCGGACGTGGTGTTTTTCATCAAGGACCGCGAGGCGCGCTACGCCTTCGTCAACCAGACCCTGGCCCGGCGCTGCGGCTTCAAGGAAAGCGCCGAGCTGCTCGGACGCACCGCCGACATGGTCTTCCCGGAACGCTTCGGCCCGCTCTACACCGCGCAGGATCGGCGGGTGCTGTCGAGCGGTCGCGAGCTGGCCGACCAACTGGAACTGCACCTGTATTACGGCAACCAGCCGATCTGGTGCCTGACCCACAAACTCGCGCTGTATGACCGGCAAGGCCATATCGTCGGCCTCGCCGGGATCTCCCGCGATCTGCAACTGCCGCAGTCCAGCCACCCGGCCTTCCCGAAACTCGCCGCGGTGGATGCCCATATCCGCAGTCACTTCGCCCGGCCCATCAGCCTGGCCGAACTGACGGCGATTGCCGGGTTCTCGGTGGCGCAACTGGAGCGCCATTGCAAGCGGGTGTTCCAGCTCACCCCGCGGCAGATGATCCACAAGGCGCGTCTGGAGGAATCCTCGCGGCTGTTGCTGCACACCGACTTGCCGATCACCGAAATCGCCCTGCGTTGCGGTTACACCGACCACAGCGCCTTCAGCCGCCAGTTCCGCGCCCTGACCAGCCTGGCGCCCAGCCAATACCGCGACAGCCGGCGCTGAGCCTCCCAGCCCCTTGAAACCCACAACACTGTTGTGTGGTGTCAGTGTGGGAGCGGAGCTTGCCCGCGAAGCTTTTGGCGGCCTCAAGGGCCTCTTCGCGGGCAAGCTCCGCTCCCACAATGATCGAGTCGGCGCTGGCTGAAGGCGGTGTTCCTTTAAAGGGCGCCGCTACAAAAACATGCTCCCTTCTGTAACACCCCCCCCATCCCCATAAAACCGGCAATCGGGCCCTGGCCACCTGACAACCCCTCTAACCCAAGGGCTAACGAAGAATTCAGGTTCTGACATGGAAACGGGCACATTCATTGCTAATATAATATCGTATACGAAATTCCTAATACGCCAGCCAACACCACTCACCGATAACGAGGTCTCCATGAAAAATCCCGTTTTTGCCGCAGCGCTCAGTGTGGTTCTCAGTTCGTCCTTCATCGCCACGGCCCAGGCCGACAAGCTCGACGACATCATTGGCTCAGGCAAGCTGCGTTGCGCCGTGACCCTGGACTTCCCGCCGATGGGCTCCCGTGACGAGAGCAACAAGCCGGTGGGTTTCGACGTCGACTACTGCAACGACCTGGCAAAAGTCCTCGGGGTCGATGCCGAGATCGTCGAGACGCCGTTTCCGGATCGGATCCCGGCACTGGTCTCGGGCCGCGCCGACGTGATCGTCGCCTCCACCTCCGACACCCTCGAACGGGCCAAGACCGTTGGCCTGTCCCTGCCCTACTTCGCCTTCCAGATGGTGGTCCTGACCCGCACCGACACCGGCATCAGCAAGTACGAAGACCTCAAGGGCAAGCCGGTCGGCAACACCAGCGGCACCTTCGAAGCCCTCGCTCTGGAAAAAGACCAGAAGAGCTGGGGCACCGGCAGCTTCCGCGCCTACCAATCGCAGAACGACACCATCCTGGCGGTCGCCCAGGGCCATATCGACGCCACCGTGGTCACCAATACCGTGGCAGCCGCTACGCTCAAATCAGGTAAATACAAGAACCTGAAGGTCGCCGGCAACGCGCCGTACGTGATCGACTACGTCTCGCTGGGGGCCAAGCGCAACGAGTACGGCCTGATCAACTACCTCAACCTGTTCATCAACCAACAGGTGCGTACCGGACGTTACAAGGAGCTGTTCGTCAAATGGGTCGGGACCGAGATTCCGCCGACCGACCTGACCGTGCCCCACGTCTACTACTGAGGAAACCTGAATGCCCAGCACGCCCACTTCCCTGATAGGTCGCAGCCTGGTCGAGGGGGCCGCCCAAGGTCCCTTGCTGTTCGCCGATGTCGGCCTGAGTTTCTGGGGCGGAGTCGATCCGTTCAGTGGCGAGGTGATCGACCGCCATCACCCCCTCAGCGGCGAGCACCTGGCCGGCCGCGTGCTGGCGCTGCCCAGCGGCCGCGGTTCGTGTACCGGCAGCAGTGTCATGATGGAGCTGATCAGCAACGGTCATGCCCCCGCGGCGCTGGTGTTGGCCGAGCCGGATGAAATCCTGACCCTGGGCGTGCTGGTGGCCCAGGTGATTTTCGAGCGCTCCCTGCCGGTGCTGTGCATCGGCCGGGAGGCCTTTGCCGCCTTGCGCGGCCAGGCCTTTGCCCGAGTCGAAGGCAGTCGCCTGACAGTTTTCGACGAGGCACCCAGCGATCACTGGCAGGCACCGGGCACACCGCTGCAGGCACAACCTGCGGCAAGCGGCGTCGCCCTCAGCGAACACGACCTGGCCCTGCTTGACGGCCAGTACGGCAAGGCCGCCCAGGTGGCCATGCGGATCATCCTGCAAATGGCCGAGCTGCAAAGGGCTCCCGCCTTGCTGGACGTGACCCAGGCGCATATCGACGGCTGCATCTATACGGGCCCGGCGAGCCTGCGCTTTGCCGAACAACTGGTGCAATGGGGCGCGCGCGTCCGCGTCCCGACCACCCTCAATTCCATTTCCGTGGACCAGCGCCGCTGGCGTGAGCTGGGCATCGACGCGGCCCTGGGCGTGCCCGCCAGTGCCCTGGGCGATGCCTATATGGCGATGGGCGCGCAACTCAGCTTCACCTGTGCGCCCTACCTGCTCGACAGCGCGCCGAAGGCCGGCGAACAGATCGTCTGGGCTGAATCCAATGCCGTGGTCTACGCCAACAGCGTGCTCGGCGCCCGCACCCAGAAATACCCGGACTACCTGGATATCTGCATTGCCCTGACCGGTCGCGCGCCCTTGATCGGCTGCCATCTGGATGCCCAGCGCAAGGCCCGGCTGATAATCGAGCTGCCCGCCCTGGGCGAACTGGACGATTCGTTCTATCCGCTGCTCGGCTATCACATCGGCGCCCTGGCCGGCAGCCGGATTCCGCTGGTGCTCGGCCTGGAACAGCGCCAGCCGAGCCTGGACGACCTGAAAGCCTTCGGCGCGGCCTTCGCCACCACCTCCGCGGCACCGCTGTTTCATATCGCCGGGGTGACCCCGGAAGCACTCGATCCGAGCCAGGTGCTGGAACCGGATATCCCGCTGCCCGTGGAAAAAATCCGTCTGCCGGACCTGCTGGTCAGCTGGCGTGAACTCAACAGTGCCCGTGACCCACGGGTGGAGGTGGTGTCCCTGGGCAACCCGCATTTCTCCCTCAGCGAATTTGCCCATCTGGCCCGTCTCTGCCGAGGTCGCCGCAAGCATCCCGAGGTGGTCCTGGCCATCACCTGCGGCCGCGCGGTCCTGGAACAGGCCCACGCGGCCGGGCATATCGCGGTGATCGAAGCCTTCGGCGCGACCCTGGTCACCGACACCTGCTGGTGCATGCTCGGCGAACCGGTGATTCCGCCGGCCGCCACCACCTTGATGACCAACTCAGGCAAGTACGCCCACTACGCCCCCGGCCTGGTGGGCCGCAAGGTGCACTTCGCCAGCCTGGCCGAATGCGTCGACGCCGCCTGCACTGCCGTGGCCGGCGGGCGCTTGCCGGCCTGGCTGGCACCGGCCGTCCCAGAGGAGACTCCCGCGCATGTTTGACTACACCTTCCAATGGCGCGCGGCCCTGCGCGCCTTGCCGGACATGCTCGCCGGGGCCGTCGTCACCTTCGAGACCGCCGCCCTGTCGATGATCTTCGGCGTGCTGATCGCCCTGGCCCTGACGGTGATGCGCGAAACCAGAAACCCATTGCTGCGCGGCATCGGCAATGGCTGGGTGTCGATTGCCCGCAACACCCCGTCGCTGTTCCAGATCTACATCCTCTACTTCGGCCTCGGCTCGCTGGACCTGCACGTCAGCTCATGGTTCGCCCTGCTGGCCGGGATCACCTTCAACAACGCCGGTTATCTCGCGGAAAACTTTCGCGGCGGCCTCAAGGCGGTGCCCGATACCCAAGTGCGCGCCGCGCGGTCCCTGGGCATGAGCGCGTTCCAGGCCTATCGGATGATCATTGTCCCGCAGCTGCTGCGCATCGTCTTCTATCCGCTGAGCAATCAGATGGTCTGGGCGGTATTGATGACGTCGCTGGGGGTGGTGGTCGGCCTGAACAATGACCTCACCGGGGTAACCCAGGAGTACAACGTCAAGACCTTCCGCACCTTCGAGTTCTTCGCCATTGCCGCGGTGCTGTATTACCTGATTGCCAAGGCGATCGTCGCGGCAGCCCGGCTGATGGCCTGGCGACTGTTCCGCTACTGAGGAGGTGACCATGTTTTCCACCAGTTTTTCCTGGAATGACCTGCTGTTCCTGCTCAACGGCGCCTGGGTCACCCTGCAACTGACCTTCTGGGCGATTCTCCTCGGCTCTGCCGCCGGGCTGCTGTTCGGCTTGTTGCGGGCGCTGTTGCCCCGCGCCAGCCTGCCCCTGGCCTGGGTGCTGGACGCGTTTCGCAGCGTGCCGTTGCTGATCCAGTTCGTCCTGTTCAATTCGCTGAAAAGCATCGTCGGCCTGAATATCAGCGCCTTCAGCGTCGGCTGCATCGTGCTCGGGGTCTACACCGCCGCGTACTTCACCGAGATCGTCCGCGGTGGCGTGCTCTCGGTGCCCCTCACCCTGCGCCGGGCCAGTCGCTCCCTGGGGCTGAGCTTTCTGCAGGACCTGCGCTGGATCGTCCTGCCGATGGCCACGCGGGTGGCCTTCCCCGGCTGGCTGAACCTGGTGCTCGGGGTGATGAAAGACACCGCGCTGGTGATGTGGATCGGCATCGTCGAACTGCTGCGCGCCTCGCAAACCATCGTCACGCGCATCCAGGAACCGTTGCTGGTGCTGTGCATCGCGGGCCTTATCTACTACGTCATGAGCCTGGTGGTCGCTCGCCTCGGCGCTCGTCTGGAAAGAAGGTGGCAAGAAAATGATTGAGATCGACAACGTACACAAATCCTTCGGCGACCTGGAAGTGGTCAAGGGCGTCAGCCTGACGGTGAACAAGGGCGAGGTGGTGTCGATCATCGGCGGCTCCGGCTCCGGCAAGTCGACCCTGCTGATGTGCATCAACGGCCTGGAATCGATCCACAAGGGCAGCGTGCGCGTCGACGGTATCGAGGTGCATGACAAGGCCACCGACCTCAACCGCCTGCGGCAGAAGATCGGCATCGTGTTCCAGCAGTGGAACGCCTTCCCGCACCTGACCGTGCTGGAAAACGTGATGCTGGCGCCGCGCAAGGTGCTCGGTAAAAGCAGGCAGGAAGCCGAGGAGCTGGCGGTCCGACAACTGACCCACGTGGGCCTGAGCGACAAGCTCAAGACCTTTCCCGGCAAGCTCTCCGGCGGCCAGCAACAGCGCATGGCGATTGCCCGGGCCCTGGCCATGTCGCCGGACTACATGCTGTTCGACGAAGCCACCTCGGCCCTCGACCCACAGCTGGTGGGCGAGGTGCTGGACACCATGCGCATGCTTGCCGAAGACGGCATGACCATGGTCCTGGTGACCCATGAAATCCGTTTTGCCCGCGACGTGTCCGATCGCGTGGCGTTCTTTCGCAACGGCCTGGTGCACGAGATCGGCGCGCCCGACCAGGTCATCGGCAATCCCGTGCAGCCGGAAACGGCGGCGTTCCTCAAATCAGTGAAATAACCGCTCCCCTGTAGGAGCAGAGCTTGCTCGCGAAGAGCCGCTCCTCTGTGGGAGCAGAGCTTGCTCGCGAAGAGCCGCTTCCCTGTGGGAGCAGAGCTTGCTCGCGAAGAGCCGCTCCCCTGTGGGAGCAGAGCTTGCTCGCGAAGAGCCGCTCCCCTGTGGGAGCAGAGCTTGCTCGCGAAGAGGCCGGCACAGGCACCGCGAACAAGAGCTGAATGGCCGCCTTCGCGGTTCGCGGGCAAGCCGGGACGCCGGACCGCCCGCTCCTACAGGACGGTGAACAGACACAAAAAGAGGTGTATGCAATGCGCTCATCGAAAATCGTTCATGTGGTCAGCTGCCACGCCGAGGGTGAAGTCGGCGATGTGATTGTCGGCGGCGTCGCCCCGCCGCCCGGAGCCACGGTGTGGGAACAGTCGCGCTGGATCGCCCGGGATGAAACCCTGCGCAACTTCGTCCTCAACGAACCGCGCGGTGGGGTATTCCGCCACGTCAACCTGCTGGTGCCGGCCAAGGATCCCCGGGCGCAGATGGGCTGGATCATCATGGAGCCGGCCGATACCCCGCCGATGTCCGGGTCCAACTCGCTGTGCGTGGCCACCGTGCTGCTCGACAGCGGCATCCTGCCGATGAGCGAACCGCAGACCCGACTGGTGCTTGAGGCGCCGGGCGGACTGATCGAAGCCGTGGCCGAGTGCCGGGACGGCAAGGTCCAGCGGGTGGAGATCAAGAACGTGCCCTCGTTCGCCGACCGCCTCGACGCCTGGATCGAAGTCGAGGGCCTGGGTTCGATCCAGGTTGACACCGCCTATGGCGGCGACAGTTTCGCCATCGTCGATGCCCGGCGCCTGGGCTTTGCCATCCGGCCCGACGAAGCCAAGGACATGGTCGAGACCGGCCTGAAGATCACTCGCGCCGCCAACGAGCAACTGGGCTTCGTCCACCCGCTGAACCCGGACTGGTCGCATATCTCCTTCTGCCAGATCGCCGCGCCGGTGGTCTACGAGAACGGTATTGCCACCGGGGCCAACGCCGTGGTGATCCGCCCCGGCAAGATCGACCGCTCGCCCTGTGGCACCGGTTGCTCGGCGCGCATGGCGGTGTTGCAGGCCAAGGGCGTGCTGCAGGTCGGCGAGCGTTTTATCGGGCGTTCGATCATCGGCTCGGAGTTCCACTGCCGCATCGATTCCCTGACCGAACTGGCCGGGCGCGCGGCGATCTACCCATGCCTGTCCGGACGGGCCTGGATCACCGGCACCCATCAATTGCTGCTCGACCCCGCCGACCCCTGGCCGCAAGGCTACCGGTTGTCGGACACCTGGCCCGGTGCCTGAGCGCCAACGCCGCCGCTAGACGGCTGATAGAGAAAAACCGAGGGCGCCCTGACAGCGTCCGGCGAAAAAACACTGGTCTAATTTTTTCACTTAAAATATCGTATACGAAATACGTTAAACCACTGGAGTTAATCATGAGCAAACGCATCAACTGGAGCGGCGTCTTCCCGGCGGTCACCACTCAATTCAACGACGACTTCACCATCAACCTGGAAAAGACCCACCAGGTGATTTCCAACGTGATCCGTGACGGCGTCTCGGGCCTGGTGGTGTGTGGTTCGGTGGGGGAAAACACCTCATTGACCGCCGAAGAGAAAATCGCCGTGACCGAAGTCGCGGTGGACGCCTCCCGTGGCCGCGTGCCGGTGATCTGCGGCGTGGCCGAGTTCACCAGCGTGCAGGCGGCCAAGGTGGCCAACGCGGTGCGCAAGGTCGGGGTCGACGGCGTGATGCTGATGCCGGCACTGGTCTATGGCTCCAAGCCCTTCGAGACCGCCGAACACTACCGCTACGTGGCCAAGAACGCCGACGTGCCGTTGATGGTCTACAACAACCCGCCGATCTACAAAAACGACGTGACCCCGGACATCCTGATTTCCCTGGCCGACTGCGACAACGTGGTGTGCTTCAAGGATTCCTCCGGCGACACCCGGCGTTTTATCGACGTGCGCAATGAAGTCGGCGACCGTTTCGTGCTGTTCGCCGGCCTCGACGATGTGGTGCTGGAGAGTATCGCGGTGGGGGCTGAGGGTTGGGTCTCGGGCATGTCCAACGTGTTCCCGATAGAAGGCGAAACCATCTTCCGCCTGGCCAAGGCCGGGCGCTTTGCCGAAGCCATGCCGATCTACGAATGGCTGATGCCGATCCTGCACCTAGACGCCCGTGCCGACCTGGTGCAGTGCATCAAGTTGTGCGAAGCCATCGCCGGTCGTGGCAGCGCGCTGACCCGTCCGCCACGCCTGGCCTTGCCGGAAGCCGACCGGGTGTTCGTCGAGCAGATCATGGCCAAGGCGATGGCCAACCGTCCGGCGCTGCCGGACGTGGGTCTCTGAGACTCGAACCCAATGCCTCCAACGCCAGCTGGCTGCACACTTGTGGCGAGGGGCAAGCGCCAATACCGCTCAATTAAGGCCGAACACGGTCCCTGTGGGAGCAGAGCTTGCTCGCGAAGAGGCCCTTGAGGCCCCTAAAAGCTTCGCGGGCAAGCTCCGCTCCCACAGGTTCAGTGGCGATCCCATTTCCCCTGACTGAGCGGCATAGGGGCTTGCCCCTTGCCACAAATTTGCCTTCGACGCACCACCGCCATAACCGACTGGCACCAGGATGCCCTTCCTCCTGACAGGAATTTTCATGCCAAAAATCATCGGCCACAACTACATCGGCGGTGCGCGCAGCGCCGTCGGCACCGTCACCCTGCACAGCCATGATGCCAGCAGCGGCGAGGCCCTGCCCTTCGTCTTCACCCAGGCCACGGCTGCTGAAGTAGATGCCGCCGCCCAGGCTGCTGCATCTGCCTACCCGGCCTTTCGTGCGCTGTCAGCCAACCGGCGCGCGGAGTTTCTCGAGGCCATCGCCGCGCAACTGGATGCCCTGGATGACGACTTCATCGCCCTGGTCACCCGCGAGACCGCCCTGCCCACCGGCCGTATCCAGGGCGAACGCGCCCGCACCAGCGGTCAGATGCGCCTGTTCGCGCAAGTCCTGCGCCGGGGTGATTTCCATGGCGCGCGCATCGACCGCGCATTGCCCGAACGCCAGCCACTACCAAGGGTCGACCTGCGCCAGTACCGAATCGGCGTCGGCCCGGTCGCGGTGTTCGGCGCAAGCAATTTCCCCCTGGCGTTCTCCACCGCCGGTGGCGATACCGCGGCCGCGTTGGCTGCGGGCTGCCCGGTGGTGTTCAAGGCCCACAGTGGGCATATGGCGACGGCGGAACAGGTGGCCGATGCGATCATCCGCGCCGCCGAGCAAACCGATATGCCCAAGGGTGTGTTCAATATGATCTACGGTGCCGGGGTCGGTGAAGCCCTGGTCAAGCACCCGGCGATCCAGGCGGTCGGCTTCACCGGCTCCCTGGCCGGGGGACGCGCGCTCTGCGACATGGCCGCCGCCCGGCCGCAGCCGATTCCGGTGTTCGCCGAAATGAGCAGCATCAATCCGGTGCTGGTATTGCCCGAAGCCTTGCAACTGCGCGGCGAAAAGATCGCCCGTGAGCTGGTGGCTTCGGTGGTGCAGGGTTGCGGTCAGTTCTGTACCAATCCGGGCCTGGTGATGGGTATCGCTTCGCCAAGGTTCACGGCGTTCACCGCGCTGCTCAGCGCCTTGATGAACGAACAACCGGCACAAACCATGCTCAATGCCGGCACGCTGCGCAGCTACCGCAACGGCGTGCAGGCCCTGCTCGAGCATCCGGGCGTCAGCCATCTGGCCGGCAAGCCGCAGCAGGGTAATCAGGCGCAGCCGCAGCTGTTCAAGGCCGACGTCAGCCTGCTGTTCAACGGTGATCCGCTGTTACAGGAAGAGGTCTTCGGCCCGACCAGCGTGGTCATCGAAGTGGCCGACAACGCCGAGCTGCAACAAGCGCTACGCAGCTTGCACGGTCAACTCACGGCCACGCTGATCGCCGAGGCCGGTGATCTGCAACGTTATGGCGAGCTGCTGCCGCTGCTGGAGCAAAAGGTCGGGCGGGTGTTGTTCAACGGCTATCCGACCGGTGTCGAAGTCGGCGACGCCATGGTGCATGGCGGGCCTTATCCGGCCACTTCCGATGCCCGAGGCACCTCGGTCGGCAGCCTGGCTATCGAACGCTTCCTGCGCCCGGTGTGCTACCAGAATTGCCCGGATGCCTTGTTGCCCGAAGCGCTGCAAAACGCCAACCCGCTGGGTATCAGTCGCCTGGTCGACGGCCACCACCAGCGCACCCCCCTGTAAAAACCGGGTGCCATCGGCCAGACCGATGGCGCCCTCCTTCATTCAGGCCAGCAGCGCTTTTAGATCGTTGTACAGCGCTTCGGGAATCTGCACACCCTCCACCAGACTGCGCGCTCGTGCCTCATAACGCCGTTGCGACGGCAAGCGTGCGCCCTGCCCCTCAATGCTTTCGAACACGGCTTCGGCACGGGCCAGATGCTGCGCGGTGGCAGCGCCGAGAAAACGTTGCGGATCGAAGGCGACAAGCAGTTCGCCATGGTACGGCGACGACTTGCTGCCGGCGTCATAGGCCAGGGATTCGGCACTGGTCAAGTCACCGATCAACGGCCCGGCGATCAGCTCCACCATGGCCGCCAACGCCGAGCCCTTGTGCCCGCCGAACGTCAACATCGCGCCGCTGTCGAGCACCACATTGGCATCGGTACTCGGCTGCCCTTGGGCGTCCACGCCCCAGCCTTCGGGAATGGCTCTGCCGGCGCGCCGATGCAGCTCGATCTCGCCACGGGCAATCGCACTGGTGGCGAAGTCGAAGACAAAGGGCTGGTTACCCGGACGCGGCCAACCGAAGGCAATGGGATTGGTCCCGAACACCGGCTGATTGCCACCGGCCGGCGCGACCCAGGCATGGCTGGGCGTACAGGCCAGCGCGACCAAACCGGCGGCGGTCAGTTGCTCGATCTCGACCCAGAGCGCGGAGAAATGCACACAGCGATTGATTGCCAGGGCCGCGATCCCGTTGGCCCGGGTTTTCTCTTGCAGCAAGGGCAGACCCGCCTGGAACGCCAACTGGGAGAAACCACCCGCCGCATCGACCCGCACAATGGACGGTGCCTGATCGATGACCTGCGGTTCGGCGTCGGCGGCCACCTTGCCGCTCCTCAGGGAGTTCACGCAGCCCAGTATCCGGTACAGGCCGTGGGAGGCGCAGCCATCACGCTCGCCGGCAATCACCGTGTCGGTCACCGCCCGGGCGTGGGCGAGGTTGAAACCGTTGTGCAGCAGGATCGATTCGGCCAGCTCGCGAGCTTCAGCCAGGGACAGTCGGATCATAATCAGCTCCTTGAACAGACTGTCCAGACTGGTCCATTCCAGGGCTCGCGGCTTGATCGCTTTAGGCCGGGACGATGACGAATTCGGCACACCCTTGCGGCTCGACAGGCGCCGGATTGCCCGCCCATCGAAACATTCTGTAACCCCCTCGATTTGGCAGACACCACGGCAGCACGTTCAATGAGCGTTTTCTGCAAGGAGCAGGCTATGCCTACCGAACAAATCATTCTGATGGCCATCTTTGGCATCGTCGTCATTGCCTGGGGTATCAGGCTGGACCTGAAGAACCACAAGAAGGACAAGGCCGCGCGACAAGCCCAGGGTGACAGCGGGGTTTGATCGGGTGATCGGCGTCTCATCTGGCCGACCGCCCCTGCTCAAAAAACAAAGCCCAGCATCAAGCTGGGCTTTTTTATGGTGTTGGCCTCAGCCTTTTGGAGGCGCCTTGAGGCTGTCCAAACGACCGCTCTCCAGTAAAGCCTTGTACTTCAACGCATCCGCTTCACTGTGATAAACGCCGACCAGCACATCGCCCTGGTAGACATCCCACATCCTGACGCCCGCGTTATTGGCGTCATGGGACATGTGATCCTCATCGCGTTCCTTGACCGTAATGACCATTGGCACATCCTCTGGGTTGAGGCAGGTAAGGTATTTTTTACTCCTGTTGTTCCCAAGATTCCAGACTCGACGCCTTGGAAACGGGGGCCGCTTTGGGCGCATGGCCGGTTCCTTGCCAAAGAAGCTCAGCGTGCCCGTTTCAGCTCGTGGCTTCTATCAGTGCCAGTCGACCGGATGGCCCGGACAAGAGCATTCTGGTCGCGAGGTTTCTGACCTCGTTTTTGCTTGCCGTCTGGTTCATTTTTCAGGAGCTGGCCACAGGTCTTCTTACCCACAAAACGATGTCGCGAATGCTCAAGAGCGACCACCGGTCACCGAAAATCTCCACGCCATAGTTCACTGCGCAATGGGAGCGGACCTCTTCTTGGGATGTTGTTTTCATGGCCGGCCCTCAACATCGCTTGCGTTATACAAGTAAATTCCTGCAATTCACTTGCTTTTTGCAAGTTAAACCACCAGCATGGCTCGTACATTAAGTGCACCAGCACGCTTCGTATCACACAGCTCAGAAGGGCCAATAACATGCTCGTTTTCGTCACTGGCGGCACCGGCCATTCCGGTCCGTACATCATCTCCGATCTTATCGCCGCCGGCCATGAGGTCACGGCCCTGGCTCGGTCCGACGCGGCCGCGGCGGCGGTTGCTGCGCTCGGCGCCAAGGTACATCGCGGCAATCTCGAGGATCTCGACCGGCTCAAGGAGGCGGCGGCAGCCTCGGACGGCGTCATCCACCTCGCGCACCGGCAGGACCTGATTCCAACCGGCGGGATCAACGCCGTTGCGGCCGCGGAGCTTGAGATCATGCTCGCCTATGGCCAAGCACTGGCCGGAAGCGGAAAGCCGTTGGTCGTCTCTGGAAGCGTCGGCTCGCCCGGCTGGGAGGGCTTGGGCCGGCCGGCCACCGAGGAGGATCCGCCCCTTCCCGGCGGCGATCCGTACAAGAATACCCTGCGGGTTCGCAACATCGTGGAAACCACGGTGATCGGTCTCGCCGAAAAGGGCATACGGTCTTCGATCGTGCGGATCCCTGAGATCATGCACAGCTCCACCGATAACGCCGGCTTCCTGCCGCTGTTGATCGGGCTGGCCAAGGAAAAGGGTGTCGTCGGCTACCCCGGAGACGGTGCCAACCGTTGGGGGGCCGTGCACGCCCGTGACCTCGCCACAGTGTTTCGCCTGGCGCTGGAGAAAGGCGCCGCGGGCAGAAACTGGCATGCAATCGCCGAGGTGGCTGTCCCGTACCGCCAGATCGCCGAAGCCATTGCCAGCCGGTTGAATCTGCCGGCCGTACCTATTCCCGCGGACGTGCTGATGCTGCCTGGCTACTTCGGGTTCCTTGCGAATCTGGTCACCCTGGACACCCCGACATCGAACGCCATCACGCGCCGGGTTCTTGGCTGGGAACCGACCCAGCCCGGACTCTTCGCCGATCTTGATAACGGTCATTACTTCCCGGCCGTCTGATGAGGTGACGGCACTCCGCCGGGTCGCACTGCGCCCGGCGGGTGGCCAAGCCGCGACGGCGTAACCCGTCCAGAAAAGACGGAAATACCTGATTTCAGAACGGAGACTGCACATGAGCACTATCAGCATTATCGGTTCGGGAGGCATGGCCACGGCGATCGCCGGCCGTATCGCCAAGGCCGGACACACCGTCGAGGTGGTCAGCCGCGATCCCGCCAAGGCGCAGGCGCTTGCCGACAAGCTCGCCTCCGCAGCGATCACAGGGACTTACGGTGCCACTCCGGCGGGCGACATCGTCATTCTCGCCGTGCCGTACCCCAGTGCGGTGGCGGTACTGGCCGACTTTGGGAAAGCGCTCGACGGCAAGGTGATCATCGATATCACCAACCCGGTCGCTCCCGATCTCTCGGGCCTCGTTACCCCCCACGGCAGTTCCGGTGCGCAGGAGATCGCCAAGGGCGCCCCCGCCAGCGCGCATGTGGTCAAGGCGTTCAACACCCTCTTCGGCCACGTCCTTGCCAAGGGCGGGCGTCTCGACGCGTTCATCGCAGCGGACGATGCGCACGCCAAGGCGCGCGTCTCGACCTTCCTCGAGAGTCTCGGCCTGCGTCCGTTGGATGTCGGCGGCCTGCAGATGGCCCAGACGCTCGAGGCGCTCGGCCTGATGATGATCGGCCTGGCGAAAAACAGCGCCGGCAGCTGGGACATCGCCATGAAAGTCGATATCGGCTGAATCACCGACACCACGTCCTCACCAGCAGGCCCACCGGAGCTGCGGACGAAAACCTGGACTCTTGAAGAGATCATTCATGTATTCGTACGCAGACCGCACGAGGGTCGTGCAGCTCTACATCAAACTCGGTAAGCGCGTGGGCGCCACCGCATGCAGGCGTGCGGCAGGGCATTGAGGGTGCAGATCAAAACGGCTTATCGTCCCCGATACCCTCTTCGTCCTTGCGCTAGCGATTTTTCTCCTGCCGCTTTTTATTGGGCAGGGTGATCTGTGCAGCCGCTGATCAATTCGCCGATGGTCGCCACTGTGGTGGACAGAGTGCCCAAGAATGACTCAAGTCCCTGAAGGCCCAGCTCTTCCATATTTGCCTTGAAATGATGCACTTCAGCCAACCTCCACAAACCGCCGCCTGGTCACGAACAGCCCCATTCCCATCGGCACGGCAAACACCGACATCAATCCCATGTCGAAGCCCAGCAACTGGACCTGGCTCAGTGCAACGCAGCCGATTGCGCCAGTCACCACCAGCGTCGCCCCTAGCCACTTGCGCAGCGGGTACGGCTTAAGAAACCGATCAAGTAGAAAGGCCAGCGCCACGACGATGACCGTCTGGGTAATTTCGGACATGTGCAGCCCTACTCAGGTCTTGATGATCAGGGACACGGAAGAGCGCTGTGGGCCAATTCCACCATTGACCTGCGCCTGGATGCTGACGATTACGTCGCCAGCATGGTAGGTGGGCAGAGCGTCATTGACGTGCGAGCGCACAGCCGTCGTTGCAACAGTCCCCTCGACCTTCATTGCGCGCATCCTTTCGAGCAAAAGGGGGATTTTCTACAAACAGCGCCCAGGATGCAAACCACCACTTTGCTGGCAGGTCGCGGCGTGCTGGAAGAAAACCCGCAATTGATCTGAGCCTCGCACTATCTGAATGCTCAATCGCCCGCCAGAAGCGGCAACGCTCTACCCCGCCCATTCACCACACACAACGGCACGGTCTGTCGATAGCTGATTGACTCAGACGGTGGCCGGGCGGGAGTCGGTGCCGTCAGCGATCCATTTCAAGGCGTGCTGGCCGGCCAATACTCATGCGTGAGTGAGGTACCAGCGCCAGTCCTGCTCCCCGACTTCAGCGTAGAATTTACGGAACTCGCGCCACTTGATCGCCAGAAACACCTTTAGGAATTCAGCTCCCAGCGACTCGTGTGCCCACGTTGAACTTTGCAATGCCTGCAACGCTGTAAGCCAATCGGTGGGTAGAAATTCGGTAGCCTGTTCGTAGCCATTGCCTTCAATCGCCGCGCCGGGATCGCTTTGATGAGTGATGCCATGGTGAATGCCAGCAAGTACTGCGGCCGCGGCGAGATAGGGGTTGGCATCGGCACCGCAAATCCGGTGTTCGATGTGCCGACTTATCGCGGGGCCGCCGGGCACGCGAAACGAAACAGTACGATTGTTGACTCCCCAACTTTTGGCCAGCGGCGCGTAACTACCGGTCTGGAACCGTCGATATGAATTGGCATGGGGGCAAAATATCGCCAGCGAATCAAACAAGGTTGCCATCATCCCTCCGATTGAGTGACGCAACAGCGGCGTGCCCTGTGGGTCTTCACTCGCATACAGGTTGTTACCCTGCTCATCGGCCAGGCTGACGTGCAAATGCATACCGCTACCAGCCTGATTGCTGAATGGCTTGGCCATGAAGCACGCTTGCAGCCCATGTTTGTTGGCCACACCTTTGACCAGGCGTTTGTAACGTACGCCCTCATCAATGGCCTGCAGTGCGTCGAAACGATGCTCTAACGTCAACTCGACCTGGCCTGGGGCATACTCGGATATTGCCGTACGCACCGGCAGCCCTTGCACCGCGCAAGCCGCATAGAGGTCATCAAGAAACGGCTGAAGCTGCTCCAGTTCGTATACGCCATAAACCTGCGGAGCAACAGGGCGTACGCCATTGGTCTGCAACGCCGGCTGCGGCCGGCCGTTGACGTCGCGTTGTTGGTCGAGCAGGTAAAACTCCAACTCAACGGCCATGACCGGATGGAATCCATCGGCTTTAAGCCGCTCGATGGTGTGCACCAGTACATGGCGCGGGTCGGCCGGTGCGGCGGGGATACCTTGGGTCGGGTGCATGCTCACCTGCACTTGGCCCGTGGGATTGGTACGCCAGGGTTGCAAGGTCAGGCTTCCCGGCAAGGGGTAAGTCCAGCAATCAGCGTCAGCGACATCCCAGACCAGGCCTGTGTCTTCTACGTCCTCACCCTGCACGGTCAACGCGAGAATGGAACTTGGCAGCGGCCGACCATTTTCGTAGATCGCCAACAACTCATCGCGATGCAACAGTTTGCCCCGTGGAACACCATTCGCGTCGATAAGGAACAACTCGAGGCTCAGCACTTCAGGGTGTGCGGCCAGATAATCTTCAGCCTCTTTTTTATCAGCAAATTTCATGTCAATCCTCTTAACGCTCATTCAAGCGACTTGGCAGTATTTGAGAAATCTGGAGTCTTCAGACGTCCAGTCATGAAGGGATGAGCCGAGCCCCAGGTAGGGCAAGCAGCGTGGTCAGCGCGCTATCCAACTCACCGATCAGCCTGTCGATATCCGCATGACTTGTCTGGGGACAGCACAGGGTCATATTGTGAAAAGGAGTAATCAGGATTGCGCGATTGATCAGATAGAGATGCAGAGCCATTTGAAGGCTGTCATGAAAAGCCGCCTCGGCTTGCGCACCTGTTCTTGGCGGGGTGGCACAGAATTGAAACTCACAACGGGCGCCCAACTCTGTTACCGACCAGTTCAGTTGGTGCTGCTTGAACAAATCTCGAAATCCCTGAGCCAGTCTTGAGGCCAGGGACAACATGTGTTGGTATGCAGAGTCTGTCATGACCTCTTCGAGACTGACTCGCATGCAACGCATCGCCAGTGCGTTTGCCGATAGCGTCGTTCCCATACCACTGTGGCCATGCCCGCCGCTCTCTTCGCTAACGGTCTTCTGCGCGTCGTGCATTGCCAACGCAACTTGCTCGGTAACGCCAAAGACAGCGCAAGGCACGCCACCTGCGATGGGTTTACCCACCACGAAAAAGTCGGGTTGCAAATCCCACTGGCGAGTGCATCCACCGATGCCCGTAGAAATGGTATGAGTCTCATCGATGACCAACAGGCTGCCATACTGGCGGGTCAACTCGCGGCACTTCTGCATGAATCCCGGATCGGGCAGGACCATGCCTATATTCGTCATCGCTGGCTCGCACATCAGCGCGCACACATCGCCCTGGGCTAAAGCAGCCTCTAGTGCGGCGACATCGTTGAAGGGAATAGATCGACTGTATTGGGTCAAGTCGTAGGCTTGGCCCACAAGACCTGAACGGTGCACTGTTTTGCCCTCGCGGTACCGTACCATCACGTCATCCACCGTGCCGTGATAACAGCCGTCGAACACCAGCAACACATTGCGCTTGGTGATAGCTCGCGCCCAGCGCAACACATAACGATTGGCGTCAGTCGCATTGGCGGTCACCTGCCAGTAAGGCAGCCCAAATCGCTGAGCCAGCAACTCGCCGCAGACCACCGCGTCTTCACCAGGCAGCATCGTGGTCAAGCCATTATTCGCCTGCTCGGCTATGGCACGGGCGATAGGATCAGGTGAATGGCCAAACATCGTACCGGTGTCGCCCAGGCAAAAGTCTATGTATTCATGACCGTCAACATCGGTGAAGCGTGCGCCTTTGGCACGCTGGACGAAGAGCGGCGAAGGCATCGACCAATCGCTCATCCAGTGCATGGGAACACCGTTGAACAGATTCGCCTTGGCACGCTTGGCCAGCGCCATTGACGTTGGGTTGTTTTCTATAAAACGGGCACGCTCGGAGGCGGTAAAAGCAGCAATCGCCGATTCACGTATTCCACTTTTCGACATGATCAAAACCCTATTCTAATTATTACATTAATTAAAAATCGTCACCGCCCAGATAAACGACCAGCCAGCGCCACACTCACCCCCTCTCCGGTCGTGAATGACTGAAAACACTTCGCCAGCCACTGACAACTTGAGTGCTCGCCATCAATATTTGCAGCGCGGATCAACCTATGCCTCGGTATATTTCGGTGAACGCAGCAACCTTATTTTTGACCATCAATTTATCCCACTGAACAATCTGAAATTCAGCGAATAAACCGACGTAACTTGAAATCAGGCGTGAGGGGCTTTGTTCTCGAGCAGACAGTTCCCGCCATCCACCACGATGACTTCACCCGTGATGTAACTGGATTCGGGAGACGCCAGAAATGCAACCGCGGCAGCCACTTCGCGGGGACTGCCCGCCCGCCCTATTGGGGTGAAGCGCCCCGCCTCTGCTTCAACGGGTGAGGTTGATCCCGTCGTGATCCAGCCGGGAGCAACGCTGTTTACGGTAACCCCCTGTTTAGCGACTTCAAGTGCAAGTCCCATGCTCATGCCAACCATCGCGGCCTTAGCGGCGCTATAAGCTGCTTCGCCCGGGTTGCTCCCCCTGGTGCCCGTGGTGGAGCTAATATTGACGATGCGCCCGTAATTTCGCGCCCTCATGCCGGGCAAAACGGCTCGAGTCAGAAGAAAAGCTGTCGTTAAGTTTCTTGCCAGTGACAGATTCCACTCATGCAACTCCATAGTTGCCAATTCCGAGAAAAGCTCAGGGCTTCCTTGCATGGCCATACCGGCATTATTCACCAGAATATCGACACGCCCCCAGACTGACTCCGCCCACATGCCAAATTCACGCACCTGACTTTCATCGGTGAGGTCAATTGGCAGGCCTGCAACTTCAAACCCTTCAAGGCGTAGTTCTTTAACCCGATCCGCAATGCGGTTGCTGCTTGCAGTGACGATCAACTTCGCCCCAGATGCACCTAGCCTGCGAGCGATCGCCATGCCAATTCCAACTTCACTTCCGGCGCCACTGACAAGTGCCACGTGCCCTCTCAAGTCACTATGGATCATAGTGCTCCCCGCGTACTGAATTTGTAATAGGGTGGAAATCAGGCAGCCGTTACCAAGCCGCGATGTGCGAATCCGCCCGTGGCTCAGTGCCCCCGCACAACACCCCTGTGGCCGGATCACGCAAGATGATCTGCCCACGCCCGTAGTCGGTCAGGTCACTGTCGGTCTGCACCTTATGCCCGCGCCGCGCCAGCGCATTGACCAGGTCCCGCGAAGCGCCGTGTTCGATGCCGACCTTCATGTCGCCCAGCCATTGCCAGCGCGGTGCGTCCAAGGCCGCCTGGGGGTTGAGGCCGAAGTCCACCAGGTTCATCACCATCTGCACATGGCCTTGAGGCTGCATGTAGCCGCCCATGACGCCGAACGGCCCAAGGGCCTTGCCGTCCTTGCTGAGGAAGCCGGGGATGATGGTGTGGAAGGTTTTCTTGCCCGGTGCCAGGCAGTTGGCGTGGGCCGCATCGAGACTGAATTCCTGCCCGCGATTCTGCAGGGCAATGCCGCTGTCGGGCAGCACTACGCCGGAGCCGAAGCCGTGGTAGTTGCTCTGGATGAACGAGACCATGTTGCCTTCGGCATCCGCCGTGGCCAGGTACACCGTACCGCTGGCGTGGGGGTCGCCGGGTTTGGGCGGCAGGGCCTGTTCGCCGATCTGGCCTCGACGGCGGGCGCTGTAGTCGTCGCTGAGCAAGTCGGCCACCGCCACGCGCATGTGCGCCGGGTCGGTGATGTAGTGCAGGCCATCGCTGTAGGCGAGCTTCATCGCCTCCAATTGGCGATGCCAGGTCTGCTGGCTGTCGCGGTGATCGAAGCTGAAGCCTTCAAGGATCTTCAGCGCCATGAGCGCGACCAGGCCCTGGCCACTGGGCGGGATTTCCCAGACATCCACGCCACGGTAGTTGATGTGGATCGGTTCGACCCACTGCGCGCGGTAATCCTGGAGGTCGCTGGCGCGCAGGTAGCCGCCGCTGGCGCGCGAATGCGCATCCAGGCGCTCGGCCAGGGCGCCGCGATACAGGCTTTCGCAACGGGTGGCGGCGAGGTCTTCCAGGGTCCGGGCCTGGGCCGGATTGCGGAAGATCTCCCCGGCGCGTGGAGCGCGGCCGTCAGTCAGGAACGTGTCGAACCAGGCCTCCAGCACTTCATCGCGGTGCGGGCTGAATTCATTCAAGGAGATCTGCCATTGATGGGCAACCACCGGCGACAACGGGAAACCGTCGCGCGCCAGGCTGATGGCCGGTTGCAGCAATTGGGCAAACGGTAACTTGCCGAAGCGTTGCGACAGCTCCGCCCAGGCTGACGGGCAGCCGGGCACGGTAACGGGGGTCCAACCATACAACGGCATCTGCACATGCCCTGCGGCCTTGACCGCCTCGATACTCAAGGCGGCCGGCGCATGACCATTGCCATTCAGGCCGTGCAACTGGCCCTTGCACCAGACCAGCGCAAAGGCATCGCCACCCAGGCCACAGCCGGTGGGCTCCACCACCGTCAGGGCGGCTGCGGTCGCGATGGCGGCATCGATGGCGTTGCCGCCCTTTTGCATGATTTCGATCCCGGCCTGAGCAGCCAGTGGCTGCGATGCCGCGACCATGCCACGACGGGCAAACACACTCTGGCGTTGCGATGGATAGGGGTACTCGTGAGCGGAGAATTTCAACATGGCAAAGGCTCTTCAAAAAAGGTCATAACACACGGCTGAGAAAGGCCCGGGTACGCGGATGGCTGGGGTGGCTGAAAATTTGCTCCGGCGGCCCCTGTTCGATGAGTTCGCCCTGATCGAGCACCACCACCCGGTCGGCCACTTCGCGAGCGAAGCCCATTTCGTGGGTGACCACCACCATGGTCATGCCCTCCTCGGCCAGCTCCTTCATCACCTGCAAGACCTCGCCCACGGTTTCCGGATCGAGGGCGCTGGTGGGTTCGTCGAACAGCATGGCCTGGGGCTTCATCGCCAGCGCACGAGCAATCGCCACCCGCTGCTGCTGGCCGCCGGAGAGCATCGACGGGTAATGCTGGGCCTTGTCCGCCAGGCCGACCCGCGCCAGCAAGCCGCGAGCCTGTTCCAGCGCCTGGGCACGCGGCACGCCGAGCACCTGGATCGGCGCTTCGATGATGTTCTCCAACGCGGTCATGTGCGGGAACAGGTTGAAACGCTGGAACACCATGCCGATGTCGCGGCGCTGGCGGGCGATGTTGCGTTCCGAATCGCGCACCAGGCTGCCGTCGCTACGCTCGCGATACCCCATGGCGCGGCCGTTGACGCGAATGCGCCCGCCCTGGATGTCTTCCAGCAGGTTGATGCAGCGGATAAAGGTGGTCTTGCCGGAGCCGGAGGCGCCGATCAGCACCACCACTTCGCCGCGCCGCACTTGCAGGGAGATGCCTTTGAGGATCTGCAACTCGCCGAACGACTTCTGAACGTCCAGAGCCTCAATGATCAGTTCTTCACTTTGGTGCGCCATGGTTAACGTCCCCTCAGCAGTTTCAGGGTGCTGCGACCGAACATGCGGCTGGCGGCCGGCGGTGGCGCGGAAGGTCGATCGGACTGGCCGAAGCGGTTTTCGAGCCAGCGTTGGAAAAAGCCCCACAGGGTGGTCAAAGTCAGGAAGTAAATCGCGACGACCAAGTACAACTCGAATACGCGAAACGTCGCCGAGGTCACCATCTGCGTACTGAGCAACAACTCCTGCACCCCGATCACACTGACCAGCGTGGTGTTCTTGAGCATCACATTGAACTCATTGCCCAGCGGCGGCACGATCACCCGGAACGCCTGGGGCAGCACGATGCGCCGCATCAGCTTGCCAAACCCCATGCCCAGGGAACGTCCGGCTTCGTACTGGCCCCTGTCCACCGCGCCGATGCCGGCGCGGATGATTTCGGCCATGTAAGCACCTTCATTCAGACCCAGGGCGATGATCGCCGCCTGGATATTGCCCGGGATGATCAGCCCAAACAGCTCGATGTCCTCGAAGCGGAAGATCCCGCCCGCCGCCAGTGCCGTGTACAAAAACACGATCTGCACCAGTAACGGCGTGCCGCGCATCAGCCACACGTAAAAGCGTACCGGCAGGTGCAGCAGCGGGTTCTTCGACAGACGCAACAGCGCAGCCGCCAGGCCCAGCGCACAGCCGAGCAGCATCGCCAGCACGCTGATCAGGCACGTCAGCCAGAGCCCCGTGAGGTAAACCCCGCTGGGCTGCAGCAGGTACTGCCAGAACACATCCCAATTGAAATTCATTGTTGTAAGGCCTCAGTCGAGTGTATCGCTGCTGACATGCCATTTGTTGAGCAATTGCGCGTAGCTGCCGTCACTGCGCATGTCGCTGATGATCTGCTGCACGGCGGCGGTCAGTTGCGGATCATCCTTGCGCATGCCCAGGCCGGTGAGGATGCGGCTGAATGCAGGCACGCCTTCCTGGAACAGGTCCGGGGCCATCGCGGCGTAGTAGCCGGCGGTTTCCACGGTGGTGCCGTAGGCGTCGACCTGGCTGATGCGCAAGGCCTGGAAGGCATCCGTGTCGGTGTTGTAGACCACCAGCTTCATCGGTGGCTTGCCGGCCTTGACCAGGCTGTCGTTCTGGGTATCCAGGAGGGTCTTGATGGTGGAGCCGTTGAGCACGGCCACTTTGTGCGCGGAGAGGTCATCCAGGGTCTTGATGCCCTTGGGGTTGCCCTTGGGCACCACCACCGCCTGACTGGAGTACATGTAATTGACGATGTCGATCACCTGGCGGCGCTCAGGCTTGTCGAACAGTTGGTCGACGATCATGTCGCACTGCTGGGCAAGCAGCGCGGGTAACAGGCCGGAGAACGGAATCACCCGCCACTGCACCTGTTTGCCGCCCAGGCGTTTGGCGATTTCCAGGCCCAGGTCGACGGTGAGCCCGCGCGGTTTCTGGGATTCGTCGAAAGACACCAAGGGCGGTGAATCCATCCCCGAGCAGTAGGTGAGCTTATCGACCTTTTGCAGACGCTCCGGCACTTGGGGCGCGGCAAACGCCCATTGTGTACAGAGACCAAGGGTTACAGCCACCAGCAAGGCACGGCGTTGTTTATGCATGACCAGACACTCCACTTCGTTGAATAACGGGGCAGGACTAAAGTCAAAACACGGACGGGTTCGGACCCGCCTCTCTTATTTTTTCAATTGCAGAAATTGAATCAGCAGCGGCACGGTGCTTTCGATGTGTTCGCGCACCACGGCTTCGGCGCGGGCGGCGTCACCGGCGCGAATCGCGTCGAGGATCACCGCGTGTTCCTGGCGCGCGCTGAGGGGTTTTTCGCTGTGCTGCAACCACAGGCGCATGGGCGCTTCCACCAGCGAATACAACGCCGAAATCTGCTTCATCAAGCGCGGGCGGCCGCTGAGGCTGCACAGGTATTCATGAAAGGCGCGGTGGCGACGGACCCACGCGGCGCTCTCGTCGCGGTAGTCATCCATCTCGTCCAGCAGCCGCTCCAGAGCCGCCATCTGGCGCTCGCCGATGCGGCTAACCGCAACGCGCACCGCGAGGCCCTCCAAGGCGCTGCGCATCTCGAACACTTCGTGCAACTCGTCGATATCCAGGCCACTGACGATCGCGCCACGGTTGGGCCGCAAGGTCACCAGGCCCTGGGCATCGAGGCGGCGAAAGGCCTCGCGCACTGGCATACGGCTCATGCCAATCTCGCTGGCAATGTCTTCGGCGATCAGGCGGTCGCCTTTGCGGTAGCGCCCGCCGCAGATCGCGTCGAGCAGGAATTTGTAGGCCTCCTCCTCAGCGGTAAGGGGCTGGCGGTCAACGTAAGCGGGGGCAAATTGCATTGGCAGCACCTATGTATTTTTGTATCCAATTATCCATGAATACAAAAAAGCAGGATGCGTGCCAACAGCCGCCATGAAGGCTTAACTATTTGATTCAAATAAAGTCTTTTGTCTAAGCGCAGGAAAGATGCGGGCGGCTGGTAGAGGTGCGTGCTACCAAATGGCACAACCACTCCCTATTTCTGTGCGGGAAAGTAGCGGATGTCTGTTGAAGTGGCCTGGCCGGGCCTGGTGATCTGTACATGGGGCATGCGGCAAAGGCGTACTCCCCTCAAGGGGATCTGCGAGGCCTGGGACACGATCTGGCCTGGACTCAAAATCCAGACCGTTTCACAATTGATCCGCACCCTCTCATTCCGGGACTGAACACCTAAGACGCTACGCGCCTTGGAGCGGGATGGTCTAGTGATACGGCGGGGTTCCTTGCGAAAACATTCTTGGCCTTGCCGCACATGAGAGTCAATACGGGAAAGGTCGGTTCGCTACCGAGGGCAACAATTTTTTCTCGATGCACGCGCCAGCACCTTTACAGACCGGCACAATAACGGCACTGGGCGATCCAAGAATGAAAGTTGCTGCTTTCGACTCATTTTTACAGTCAGGGCAGTCTTTTTTAGCGCGATTTGGGAGTGCAGTACGCGGTAAAAAAGATCCGGGCGAGTTTAGCAGAGCCCTTGTTACAGGCCACTTCAACACAGGCAATGCGGAGACTGGCGGGCGCTTTGGGTATGCAAAACTTGTGGAAGATGCAATTGGTATGGTGAAAGCGAGAATGCAATGCGATACATAAGTCGGCTGCAAGCATTGGTGGTTGCTGCTGCCCTATTGGCCTGTTCGCCCGTGTTTGCGGAATCACTCAACGCAGAGAGCATTCGGCCTTCCGGTTTGACGGCGGATCAAGCCAAGCAGGTTCTGCTTGTGGTACTGAAACACCAGCACTACAAGATGTCAAACCCGGATATGTGGATTGACGGTCCATGGCAGGGCGAAGAGAAAGGGACTCTATTTCGTCCGGGATACTATGACTTCGGTTTGGTGTTTAATAATCCAAAAGGCGCGGCGTCCAATGTGCTGGGGCATTTCGCGGTTAACATCTTAACCGGTGATGTGTGGGAAACCGAAAGCTGCGAACGCTTCAGTTCCGCCACCTTATCGGGCATTCAAAAACGCATTTCGGTGCAGACTGGCAAAAAACTCGCTAACGAAAAGGTGGCCCGTAGCGAGATAGGATGCGAGTAGCTGTTATGTTGCGCTCGTAGCAAACACGATCAAAGATCGTGTCCCCCAAAGCGGTTGCTGGCGCCGCCTCGATTTCTTGGACGCTCGGTTGTCGATAGCAGCCTTGGAGAAAAGTGCCCCCCCATTAGCCGGTCTCGATTCAAGGCTAACGGGGGTCACCTTTTCAGTTGCTCCCAAGATCCCATACTCAACGCGCTGGAAACGGGGGCCGCGTTGTTGGCTGACGACCTCAACCATTCGGAGAGTTACCCAACGCTGACGATAGCTGATTAGACGGGGATTCACCCTCCAACAAGGCATCCACCACCGCACGCGCCACCTCCACCGAATGCAGCATGCCCCAGAACAACGCCCGTTCGACGGGGTTGGTGTGCAGGCTGATTTCGTCGCCATTGAGTTCCGCGGTTTCGAGCAGATTGGAAACGTAGGTCAGGGCGTCCTGGGCGGTGATGCCGGGTTGGATGGCGAATAGCGTGGGTTTGTAGGGGGCTTCGGGGGTGACGGGTTTGGAGCGGGTGAATGCGAGGGTGTCGAGCAAACGGGGCGTGTTGACCGGGGCTGGCTCGGATTCGTTGGATGGCGTGTCCGGGAGCTTACGCAGGTATGTCTCTTTATCCGCGGTGCTGAGGGCTTTGCGAACGGTCGGCGGATCGGGGGTGATCTTCTTAGTCATGGTGACGCTCCTTTTCATGAATGGAAGTTCGTCACCCACGCTGCAAAACGGAAGGTGGCGAGCCGTACACAGGTTTGCAGACCGGGAAAAGGAACCGGCAGGCCGAAGCCTCCTGCGCACAGCTCGCCATAACACGAGCGTAAAAATGCCGCTTACGCGGCGCTGTGCGCCTTTTCGAGCCGGGCTGCAAAACCCGAGTCGCTGAATTTGCAGCGACACATGAACAGTAGCCTCGACGTTTGGCGCACGCAATATTCTCCCATGCCTGAAACGTGTGGGAAATATGAGTTTTTTCTGGAAGGTAATTTCGCGTGTTGATTGGGGGGGAGAGCCAGACGGGCTTCCCCCGAACAAGACAAAAAGCCCTACAGGGAGCTGGGCTGGGATGACTAGCGAATCGCCCGTCAGGAAGCTGCAAAGCTCCCCCCCACCCATTCAGCGTACTCAACGGCCCGGTCTGTCGATAGTAACCTTGCGTGACCGGCTGCTATCGGCCAAAAGCGTATCCCGGCGCCTGCCGGTTCCGGTTCTCCCCTAAATTGCGCCTCGATACCCCGTCCCCTCTGAGCCACTGTTGTGGGCTTTGAAACGTCGGAGCGCAAGACCTGCACTGGCGTGGCCTGCTTTCCAACGAAGGGTTCTCGGAAATGGTCGAAAAAATTAAAGGCTCGCGGTTTCCAAAAATAAAAATCAGACTATAGTAATTTTGACCAGTTTCGGTCGAACAGGGAAAGTCAACGACATGTCTACTACTCAAATTACGATAAATGCAAACTCTGCAATAAACCTGACAAATATATCAGAAAGCGGCAGCGGGGCGACGCCGGTAAATCTGGCGACAGGCAAGTACGCAGTCACGCTGTCGGATGATACGATGAAATTTAATTCGGGCAGCAGCGTTTATATACAACAGGTTATTCTCTTCAATACGACCCCACTCAAGGATGGAAACTATGAAAAATGGTTCTATACGGTTAACACGTCGGAAGGCGCGGTAATTAAAGTTGACGGCGACTATCCTGTCTATGTTTTTATCGTAGATCAGCTCCAAGTCAGCGATAACTCTGGAAGCGCGACGGTAACGTTCACTCCAATTTAAAATTCGAAATAAATCGAAAAGGGGACTGTTTTATTTACAGCCCCCTGCTCCAAGCGTTCAAAACGCCTGGCGCGGCACGTTTGCTGATAACCTCGGCGCACCATAAAAACCGCGCCCTACCCATCCGCGCCGGCTGCGCCCACAGCGACAGACCTTCCATGCCTTTGAACGACGCTATACCTTATTCAATCCTAGAATCTTCGGGCCGCGATAACCCCCCTGTAAGTCGCGTCACAAAAAAAACTGAGAATAATGGGAAAGGTTGGCATTCTTATCACAGCAACCGTTGCCGTTTATGAAATCATGAATGCTGACAACAAAGTAAAGGAAACATCTCGACAAGGCATAATCATTGGCGGTGGTGCCGCTGGTGGTGGACTGGCTGGCCTCGGTGTATCAGCACTTTGCGGCCCTGGTGCTCTTGTATGTGCAGTAGCGGTAGTTCTGATAGGAAGCATTGCGGGCGGCATCGCAGGAAGTATGGCTGCCGACAGTCTGGACGACGAATTGGAGGAGTTTTCCAAGTGGAAACTTCTATAAGCAAACAAGAACGAGCAGATATACGATGGGCGTTGTCAGACGCATTCGTTGATAACGAAGTTGACTATGCAGCCATTGTAAAACAGGTAAAAAAATTTGACATGAATAAAATAAAAAACATCCTCTACTCAGAGGTTGCACCCATTTGCCACTCCAACCTTGAAAGCATACTCCCTACCATATGGCTTTGCTTCAACAGAGAGGAACTGGAAAGCGACATTGAAAAAATGCTCGACGCACGAAAGAAAAGCTTTCTTCGACGCCAGCTAGATACATTACTCATTAAATGGCTCCAGCACAGATACAAATACATCTGGCTAGAAATAGCTAAGCACTACGAAAGCAGCCAATAACAGCAACACAATTGAAATAGCAGCCAACACATTCGATGACGAGCCAAAGGAAATTGCGCTTTGGGGCATATTCTGAGCCCAACAGAAATAGCGAGTATTCAGATAGCACTGGCGGAGTGCATTTTTAGACAGCGCTGTCGACTATGCGTATATCGCAGAGTGCATCCGTGATGCAGCTACTCAGAAGCCTAGGGCAACGGACTAGCGCAGTCCATGCGCCAGTACACGACAGCATATGGTGATGATGAAGGTTTACGATCGCCCTTTGAGCTTTCTGATGATCCGATTGTTATGTTGGCGGTCGGTAGAGATCTCTCTAACGACCGCGATACCAATCCTCATCCACAGAGCTGGTGACCGACACTTTGTGGGTTACGGCTCTTTGCTTGGGGCAGAACGCACCGTTATCTCACCGTAGCCGACGGCCAGCCGACCCGTGCCGCACTGCGAAGATTGGACTGAACGACCAAGCGGTGAAACGGGGCAATGAGAAAAATATAGAGACGACCCAAGCGATTGTGGCAATGAACAACGGTCGACAGGGTCAAGTGACGTTTAGCGCCCGGCGACGACTGACCGGAACACAGAACAGAGAGCCTGAAGTCCAGGTGCTTGTCGTCCTCTCCAAGAACAACTTCAGTTGGACTTGTGCTGTAGAGCTTGAAGATGCCGAGTCGGCCCGCTCCGCTCTGCGCATCCAGTGAGGCGAGATGCTTGGCGGTCTTGAGGCCGAAACCGGCTACGAGCGCGTCTCGAACCGTCAGGAGCCTGCTGACCCAGGGCGCTTGGTGAGCGAAGATGAACCTCGCCAACAATTCGGGATTGGTTGACGCTCCGGTGGGCAGCTCGATCGAGTAAGCGTCGGCGAGATTCATCGATGCGTAGGCTTTGGCAATCGCCGACTCCGGGGGAAGCGACACAGAGGTTGCGTGATGGTGTTCGGTTGACATGTATTCGGCCTATGGTTCGTTTCTGAGGTCTAACGCCGAGCTGACCGGCACGCTGGCGTGACGGCCCCCGTTTCACCCCATACTCAACGCCTTGGAAACGGGGGGCGCTTTATTGGCTGGCGACCTCAACCATTCGGAGGGTTGCCCGACGCTGACGATAGCTGATTAGACGGGGATTTGCCCTCCAGCAAGGCATCCACCACCGCACGCGCCACCTCCACCGAATGCAGCATGCCCCAGAACAACGCCCGTTCGACCGGGTTGGTGTGCAGGCTGATTTCGTCGCCATTGAGTTCCGCGGTTTCGAGCAGATTGGAAACGTAGGTCAGGGCGTCCTGGGCGGTGATGCCGGGTTGGATGGCGAATAGCGTGGGTTTGTAGGGGGATTCGGGGATGACGGGTTTGGAGCTGGTGAGCGCGAGGGTATCGAGCAAACGCGGCGTGCTGGCCGGGGCTGGCTCGGATTCGTTGGACGGAGTGTCCGGGAGCTTACTCAGGTATGTCTCTTTATCCGCAGTGCTGAGAGCTTTGCGAACGGTCGGCGGATCGGGGGTAATTTTCTTGGTCATGGTGACCTCCCTATTCAAATTTAGGAGTTCGCCATTTCGTTTCCACGCGAAGGGTGGCGAACTGTGCGCGGGGTGGAAAACCGGAGAATAGGAACCCGGCACACCATAGGTGTCCCACGCACAGCCCGCCATAAAGCGAAGACAAAAAAACCGCTTATGCGGCAATGTGCGCCGATTCCTTTACGGGTTTCCACACCCGTGTCGCTGAATTTGCAGCGACACTTGAACAGTAGCCTCGACGTTTGGCGCACGCAATATTCTCCCATGCCTGAAACGTGTGGGAAATATGAGTTTTTTTTGGAAGGCAATTTCACGCATTGATTATGAGGAGTACCAGACGGACTTCCCCGAACAAGACAGACCCCCGGTGAAGGTTTGGTCTTCGCAAACTCAACGTTAGCCAAAAACCACGATGACCAACCTCTTTCGCCCGCAGGGCGCCTTCGGTTGGTTCAGTTACACCACTTCCTGGGACACGATCATATCGACAGGAGGCCGCACAAGACCCGGAGTGTGTGCGTTTGGTGGGAGAGACGACCGAACTGAAGTTCATTTTGAGCTATGAGCGAAGCTTTCTTCGCCCTGTGCTTGAGTGACACCTAAGCGACCGGTTTTGGCCGATTGCCGCCGACCACCCTCGACAGCTCTCCCCTCCCCTAAACACCCTGCCGACGCATGCTCAGTACCGCCGCACCAAAGCCAATAAAGGTCGACCCCACCACCCGGTTCAACCATTTGGAAAATACGGGACGAATCAGCAGGCCTTTGGCGCGAGAGGCCAGTGCGGCATACAAACTCAAGGACGTCAGCGACAAGGCCATGAAGATCGCCGTGAGGATCAGAAATTGCGGCAGCAGCGCAGCGCTCTGATCGATGAACTGCGGGAACAGCGCGGTGAAAAACATCGTCGCCTTGGGGTTGGTGGCGGCGGTCAGGAACGCCGACTTGTACAGTTTGCTGCGCGACGGCCTGTTGCGGGTCGGATGGCCTTGAGCATCGCCTGCCAGCACCGGGCTCTTTTTCAACAACTGCTTGGCGCCCAGATAGAACAGATAACCGGCACCGGCGATCTTCACCACGTTGAACATCCATTCGGAGCTGGCCAGCAACGCCCCGAGCCCCAGCATGGCCGCCGCCGACAGGCAGAACAGGCCACTGGCATTACCGAGTGACGACCACAGGGTGGAACGCGGGCCATAGGTGATGCTGTTGTTCAAGGCCATCAACGTCGCGGGACCAGGACTGGCGATGGCAATACCCCCAACCAGGGTGAAGGCAAGAATCGAGTGAACATCCATTTTTCTGACTCGTCGGGACTTGAAGGACCGATCCTACAAGGGTCATCGGAATGTTTCATCCCCAATAGTTCAACGTCTTTTTGGCACGCACCGATACCTTTAAGGTATTCACCAATACTTACTCAATATTAGACACCGCAAACAAAAGCCAGGAAGCTAAAACGCATCACAATAATACTTAAAGAGCATCACCATGAACCCAGCCCACGAACGTGCCCCTGCTGCATTTCCCTCAACCTTCATCACGTTGATCGGGCAATGACCATGCAGTCCCACTCCTCCTGGATCGTCCTTTCCATCACCGCGTTCTACATGCTCAGCCTCGCGCTGATCAGTTTCGGTGTGCGTCGGCACTCGCGTAGCGCCAATAACTACACCACCGGCGGCGGGCACTTTCCGGCGTTTCTGATCGGCTTTTTGATGCTGTCGGAATTTATCGGCACCGCCGTCAGTATCGGTACCGCGCAAACCGGCTTCAAAACCGGTATCTCCGCCGCCTGGAACCTCTTCGCCCTGGCCCTGGGCTTTGTGTTGTTCGCCTGGCTGCTGGCGCGCAAATACAAGGATCTGGGCGACAACACCATCTCCGGCGTGCTGTCGCGCAACTACGGGCAGAACACCCGATTTGCCACCTCGATCATCACCATCTTCGCCCTGGAAATCGTCGCGGTGTCGATCTATGCCAGCGGCGGCGCGGTGCTGGCCAGTGTGCTGCAGGTTGATCGCACCCTGGCGATCATTATTGTCGGTGTGGTGTCGGTGCTGTACGTCAGCATCGGCGGTATGCGCTCGGTCATCTATACCAACTTCGTCCACGCCAGCCTCAAGTACCTCGGCGTCGGGTTGGCGCTGTGGTTCGGCTTGAAACAGGTCGGTGGCATCAGCGCCCTGCGCACTCAACTGCCGCCCAGCATGTTCGACTGGACCGCCATCGGCTGGGGTCAGATCATCGCCTGGATGATTGCCGGCATCGGCTCGATCTTCTCCACCCAATATGTGATTCAAGCAGTGAACACAGTCAGCGACGCGAGCAAGGCGCAACGGGCGTGCTTCTATTGCGCGGGCCTGATGATTCCCTTCGGTATCGGCGCGGCCTTGATCGGCATGTGCAGCGCCGCCTTGTTTCCCCAGGTGGATTCGCTGCAAGCCTTTCCCCGCCTGATCGCGAGCATGGATCAACTGACTGCGGGCCTGGTGGTTGCGGGCTTGGCCGGTTCGCTGTTCGGCACCATCTCGGCGGTGAGCATGGGTTCGGCCACCTTATTGCTGCGGGACTTCTACGAGCCCTGGTTCAACCCGGAAAAAAGCGACGTCAAATCCCTGCGTTTTGTCCGACTGGCAACCGTCGTCGTCGGCCTGTTGCCGATCGCGCTGGCCCTGACCTCCGACAAAGTGCTGATGATCGCCTTCCTCGGCAAAGCCCTGCGCGCGTCCCTGGCGGTGCTGGTGCTGATGGTGTTCTATGCGCCTAAATTCGGCACGCCGAAAGCCGCGTTCATCAGCATTATCGCCTCCCTGGTGGCGACCGTCGGGTGGTTCCTGGCCGGCAATCCGTGGGGCATCGACAATGCCTATATCGCGCTGTTCACGCCGCTGGTGATCATGAGCATCGGCCACCTGATGCCACGCGGCACCAACGGCTCGCCCGTGAAAGCCGTTGAACTGCCTTGATCCCGGCGCTCTAGTCAAACCCCGAGAGATCGAGCCGCCCTGGGCTTGATCTCTCTCAGCGCAACAGCGCCTGCGCCACGCTTCTTGACGGCGCCACCGACGACGCTTCGCTCACGGTCGAGGTGACCATGGTCGCGATGATCGACTTCAGCGCCAGTTGCCCCACGGGCTGCCCCTGGCTGTCCGTCACCACCAGCTCATCGACGCCCGCCTCAACCAGCCGCTTGACCGCCGACTCCAGTGACGTCCCCACGGGGACCGCCAGCGCGGCCTGGGCCTTGACCAACGGACGCATGATGGCCTCGACGCTGATCACCCGCCCCCGGTTCACTTCCTTGACGAAGTTGGCGATGTAATCGTCGGCGGGACTCATGACGATCTCCTGCCGGGTACCTTGTTGCACCACCTCGCCGTCACGCAGGATCGCGATGCGATCACCGATGCGCAGCGCCTCATCCAGGTCATGGGTGATGAAGACGATGGTCTTCCTGATTTCTTTCTGCAGGTCCAGCAGCACCGATTGCATGTCCATGCGGATCAGCGGATCCAGGGCCGAGAAGGCTTCATCCATCAACAGGATCGGCGCGTCGCTGGCCAGGGCCCGGGCCAGGCCGACCCGCTGCTGCATGCCGCCGGACAGCTGATTCGGGTAGTGCCGCTCGTAGCCCTTGAGGCCGACCCGCTCCAGCCAGCCCATGGCGATCTCCACTTGCCGGCCACGGGCCATGCCCTGGATCTCCAAACCATAGACGGCATTCTCGAGCACGGTGCGGTTCGGCAGCAGCGCGAACTTCTGGAACACCATGGAAATGCTGTGCCGGCGAAATTCCCGCAACGCGTGCGGGCTCATCTTCAGCACATCCACGCCACCGACCATGACTTCGCCGGCCGTGGGCTCGATCAAGCGGTTGATATGGCGGATCAAGGTCGATTTGCCCGACCCGGACAGCCCCATGATCACCTGGATGCCGCCGGAGGGCATGCTGATATTGATGTCCTTCAGGCCCAGCACATGACTGTGCCGGCTCAGCAGCTCGGCCTTGCTCATGCCCTGCTTGACCCGCTCGATACTGGCCTGCGCCTGGTAACCGAAGATCTTGTAGAGATGCTTGATTTCGATGCCGAAATCATCGCTCGGATTAGTGGCCATGAACCCGCTCCAGGTGCTTTTGCAGTCTTCTGCCGTAGGCCTGGCTGACCCGGTCGAAAATCACCGCAATGCCGACAATCGCCAGGCCGTTGAACATGCCCAGGGTGAAGTACTGGTTGGAAATGGCCTTGAGCACCGGTTGCCCGAGCCCCTCGACCCCGATCATCGAGGCGATCACCACCATGGCCAGGGCCATCATGATGGTCTGGTTGATGCCGGCCATGATCGATGGCAACGCCAGCGGCAACTGGACATTTTTCAGTTTCTGCCAACTGGACGAACCAAAGGCGTCTGCGCACTCCAGCATCTCGGCATCGACGTGGCGGATGCCAAGGTTGGTCAGGCGGATCATCGGCGGCAAGGCATAGACCACCACCGCGATCAGCCCGGCGACTTTGCCGATGCCCAGCAGCATCACCACCGGAATCAGGTAGACAAAACTCGGCAGCGTCTGCATCACATCGAGTACCGGGCTGATCAGGTTGCGCAGGCGATTGGAGCGGGCCATGGCAATCCCGGTGGGCAGGCCGATGACGATGGAGATGACGGTGCAGACGAAGATCATCGACAGGGTTTTCATGGTGTCGGTCCACATGTCCAGATAACCGATCGCCATCAGCGTGAACACGCACCCCAGGACGATGCGCCAGCTGCGACTGGCGAACCAGGCGATCAGCGCCACCAGCACGATAATGATCGGCCACGGCGTGGTGGTCATAAACCGTTCGGATTGATTGAGGAACACTTGCAACGGCTGGAAAAACGCTTCGAACGCATCGCCGTAGGTACTGGTGAAATGGCGAAAGGCCCCGTCGATGAGCTTTTTCAAGGCGCGGAGTCTTTCGTCATCCATATGTGGAAAGCTGAGCAACCACTCCATGACATTCCCCTTTCGTAGAAGACCGTAAGAACGCTGGCAGGTCATTTCAATACATGGGTGTTTTTATTGTTGTCGCCGCCAAGGGAGCCAGGCAGCCCGTCGCAACGGACGGCATGGCTCCGCGGGATTACAGCGCGGCCTTGATCTTGCTCGACGCTTCAGGGCTGACCCACTGGCTCCACAGCGCCTCGTTGTTTTTCAGGAAGTACTTGGCGCCCTCCTCGCCGGTGGCCTGGTTATCGGTCATCCAGGCGATCAGCTTGTTCACCGTGGTATTGGACCAGGCGCGTTTGTTCAGGTAGGCCATGACCGTGGGTGAACGCGCGGCGAAGGACTTGGTGGTCAAGGTATAGACCCGATCAATCGGCCAGCCGTTGGGTTTCGGATCCGGGCAGTCGGCGACCGTGTTGCAGCGCTTCCACTCCACCGGGTCGACGGCATGGCCATTGTCCAGTTTTACCATCGGGTATTTACCCAGCAAGGCGGTGGGTGCCCAGTAGAAGCCCAGCCAGGGCGCCTTGCGTTCGTAGGCCTTGGCGATGGAGCCGTCCAGCGCCGCCGCCGAACCGGTATCCACCAGCACGAAACCGGCCTTCTCGAAGCCGTAGGCCTTGTAGAACTGGCTGGTGACCACCGTCCCGCCCCAGCCTTGCGGACCGTTGTAGATCGCGCCTTTCTTGGGGTCGTCCGGGGCCGGAAACAGTTCCGGATGCTTCTTCACATCATCGAAGCTCTTGATGTCCGGATGGGCGTCGGCGATGTATTTCGGAATCCACCAGCCCTGCGAGCCGCCGTCCGACAAGGAGTTCGCCGCCTGAATCAGGTTACCGCTCTGAATGCCTGTCCTGACGACCTCGGGCACCAGGTCGATCCAGCCTTCCGGGGCGATGTCGGGGCGGCTTTTTTCGGCCATCGAGGTGATGGTCGGCACCGTATCGCCGGTGACCAGGCTGGCATTGCAGCCGTAGCCGGCATTGAGGATCAACTTGTCGACGTTGGCCATCACCTCGGCCGATTGCCAGTTCATGTTGGCGATGGTCACATCGCCGCACTCCGCTGCTGCCGCCCAGCCACTGCAGGCGACGATCCCCAGGGCAAGTCCCGTCTTCGAGAAAGACTTTATATTCATAAACGCTAACCTCGATTGCGGCCAGAGTTAGGAAGGGCCAACTACCGCGTCATCGGACCTTCTTGGGTGTCAGCAGAATGGACAAATGGACCCATGGCGCTGGCGACCGAGGCCGCCGAATCCAGACCTGCTTTTATTGTTTTATCGAAGCCTCCGGCAATCATGGCTTCAAGGCCCGCGGCGGTGACACCGCGGTAACTGATGAGTGTCTGCAAGAGTTCATCGACGCTGTAGCCAGGGCCGATCAGTTGGCTGGCGTCCACCACCACGGCGTTCACCGCACGCCGGGCAATGGCGGCCGGCAGGCCGACGCCCAGGGCATGTTCGAGCAGGCTGCGCGCCAGCAACGCCGGGTAGGCCGGCCCGGTCCCCACCAGCGCCGTCAGGTAGTTCAGATGACCTTCGCTGAAGACCTGATCGGTGCCGCCGAAGGTTTCGAACAGCCGCTGGGCGAAGGCTTTCTGCGGGTCAGTGATCGCCCGCGCGGCCAACCAGGGCGTGTAGGACTTGCCGATCTGCGCGGCGGCATTGGCCATGGCGCGAATCACCTGGCGGCTGCCGGTCAGCGCCATCACATCCGCCAGGGGCACGCCGGCCATCAAGGAAATCACCAGGCGGTTTTCAGCGAAAATCTCCAGCTCGGCAAACTGCTCGGGGCGCACGGCGAGGATGACCACCTCGCAACGCTCCACCAGGGCCTGGTTGTCACAGGTCAGCATCACCTGCGAGCGCCTGGCGCCCGCTAACGGGTGGCGGCCGCTGCGGTTCGAAAGCACCAACGCCTCGGGCGGGATAAACGCCTTGTCGAGCAGCGCCTGGGCAATCGAGCGGCCAAGCCATCCCGATCCACCGATAATGCCTATCGTGGGTGCGTCGAACATATGAACCTGCCTTCGTCAGTCAGAAGTCGCGGTCATTGCGGGTTGGGGGGTGACGCGTCATCCGTGACATACCCGTGGCGGGCATAGAAGCGTTTCAACTCGCGCTCCAGGGGTTCCTGGCCGGTAAAGATCTTCACGTACTCGGGAATCCGCCGCATGCGCTCGCCGATGTCCTCCCGGGTGTTGGTGCTGATGTAGCCGATCTGCGTCAGGTAGATCGTGCGCGCCCGCACATCGGCGGCGTCGAAGTCATAGTCGAAGCCCATGAACATGCGGATCAACGCTTCCCGTCGGGCGATGTCGGCGACCCGGATATGTTCGGCCACTTCAGCCGACTGCAAGGCCCAGCTGCGCATGGCGAACTCGAACTGTGAATCGAACAGGTCGGGGTTCAGCCAACAGTCGAAAACATTGAGCATCGCCTCGGCAATGCTCTCGGCATAACACTCGGTCTGGGCGACCAGGTTGCCGGTGTTCTTCAGCCGCCAACGTTCGATCAAGGCGCCGAGCAGCTCTTCGCGATCCTTGAAGAACCAATAGAAACTGGTGCGCGACAGCCCCAGCTTCTTGGCCAGCGGCATCACCCGGACCGTGTCGACGCCGCACTCGGTCAGGCTTTCATACGCGGCGTCGAGCCACCCTTCCAGGGACCCTCTCCAGCCGCTTTCTACTGCTTTGGATGGTTCGTTCATGGCTCGATCCTAATCGCTCACCCGACACCGCGCAAGTAAAATGTACACCTATGTCCAGCTTGTTGACACAGGTGTACATTTCGCCCTACCGTAATTTCAACCGAGGTCCCTGCCCTGTTCCGGAGAGTCTTGACGATGCTGAACGATCCGCTCCTCCAGCCCTATCAGTTGAAGCACCTGACTCTGCGCAACCGCATCATGACCACCGCGCACGAACCGGCCTACCCGGTGGACGGCATGCCCAAGGCGCTGTATCGCGCCTACCACGAGGAGCGGGCGAAGGCCGGCGTGGCCCTGACCATGACTGCGGGGTCGGCCGCGGTTTCCCGGGACAGCCCGCCGGTGTTCAACAACATCCTTGCCTACAAGGATGAGGTGGTCGGCTGGATGCGCGAGCTGACCGACGCCTGCCACGAACATGGCGCGGCGGTGATGATCCAGTTGACCCACCTGGGCCGGCGCACGCGTTGGGACAAGGGTGACTGGCTGCCCGTGGTGTCGCCGTCGTTCGAGCGCGAGGCCTCCCATCGCTCCTTTCCGAAGAAGATGGAAGACTGGGATGTGCAGCGCATCATCAAGGACTATGCCGACGCTGCCGAACGGATGAAGGCCGCCGGCCTGGACGGCATCGAGCTGCAAGCCTACGGGCATCTGATGGATCAGTTCTGGTCACCGCTGACCAACGACCTCGAGGCGCCCTACGGGGGCTCCATCGACAATCGGCTGCGCTTTACCTTCGATATCCTGCGTGCCATTCGCCAGCGCGTCGGCCAAGAATTTATCGTCGGCGTGCGCTATACCGGCGACGAGCAGATGCCCGGCGGGCTGACCCAGGCCGATGGCCTGGACATCTCCAGACGCCTGAAAGACAGCGGCATGGTGGACTTTCTCAACGTGGTGCGCGGGCATATCGACACCGACGCCGGCCTGACCGACCTGATTCCGATCCAGGGTATGCGCAACTCGCCGCACCTGGATTTCGCCGGGGAGATTCGCGCCGCCACCGACTTCCCGACCTTTCATGCGGCGAAGATCCCGGACGTGGCCACCGCCCGCCACGCCATCGCCTCGGGCAAGATCGACATGGTCGGCATGACCCGTGCGCACATGACCGATCCGCATATCGTGCGCAAGATCATCGAAGGTCGCGAAGAGGATATCCGTCCCTGCGTCGGCGCCAACTATTGCCTGGACCGGATCTACCAGGGCGGGGCCGCCTACTGCATCCACAACCCGGCCACCGGCCGCGAAACCAGCATGCCCCATGACATCCCCAAGGCACCGCGCCAGCGCAAGATCGTGATTGTCGGCGCCGGTGTCGCCGGGCTGGAGGCGGCACGGGTGGCGGCGGAGCGCGGTCATGAGGTGCTGGTGTTCGAAGCCGCCAACCAGGCCGGCGGGCAGGTTCTACTCACCGCGCAATCGGAACGGCGGCGGGAAATGATCAGCATCGTCGAGTGGCGCATGGCCCAGTGCCTGGCGCGCGGCGTGAGCTTTCGCTTCAATACCTGGGCCGAAGCCGGCAGCGTGCAGGAGGAAAATCCGGATGTGGTGATCATCGCCACCGGCGGCCTGCCCCACACCGAGATTCTCTCGGCCGGCAATGAGCTGGTGGTCTCGGCCTGGGACATTATTTCCGGGGATGTGAAGCCTGGGCGCAATGTCCTGCTGTTCGACGACGCCGGTGATCATGCCGGCCTGCAGGCCGCCGAGTTCATTGCCAAAACGGGCGCGAAAATCGAAATCATGACCCCGGACCGGACCTTCGCGCCGGAGGTCATGGCGATGAACCTGGTACCCTACATGCGCTCGCTGCAAGCGCTGGATACCACCTTCACCGTCACCTTCCGCCTGCTCGCGGTAGAGCGCGAGGGCGCCGAGTTGCTGGCAAGCATCGACAGCGACTATGGCAGTGCGCGCAAGGTCCGGCGCGTCGATCAAGTGGTGGTCAACCACGGCACCCGACCGCTGGACGAGCTGTATTTCGAGCTGAAACCGGCGTCCAGCAACGGTGGCGTGGTTGAGCAGCAGGACCTGATCGTCGGCCACCCGCAACAGCTCGTGACCAATCCGGACGGCAAATTCCAGCTGTTCCGCATCGGCGATGCGGTGGCGGCGCGCAACACCCATGCCGCGATCTACGACGCCTTGCGACTGGTCAAGGACTTGTAAGCCAACCCACTCCCAGGTGCAAAACATGCCAGACAATGAAGCCCCCTCCTGGAAAATCAGCGCCAAGAACGGCATTCAAGGCCCGGTCAGCGGCTCGCTTTATCATTCGTCTTCCACTGATGAATGGCTGCCGACAGCGGCGGAAGGCTTTTGGATCAAGCCGCTGTTCGAGGACCCCGAGCGCGGTGAAAAGACCCTGTTGATGAAGGTCGATCCCGGCGCCCAAGTTGCCAGCCATACCCATGCCGGGGAGCTGGAACAGTTGTTCGTACTGCAAGGCTCCTTCTTTGATCAGGAGCGAACACTGAATGTCGGCGACTACTGTTGCCGGGCGCCGGATGCGGCACATAGCTCGGGTTCGGTACAGGGGGCTATTTTGCTGTTGATTTATACCCGCCGGTGAATAGAAGCCGCAGACGATGACATCCCACCCAACTCCGTTGCGCTCGGGGGTTGCGCCCCCCTCCTCCAGAGCTGACACCACAACGCCCAATCCCGGCTCAACGCCGTCCGCACCGGCACTATCGACACGGCCTATAAATATGTATATTCGAATATACGAATATTCATATGTTTTGTGAGGCACCGCCATGAGCCTTTCCCCCGCCACTGTCTTCAAGTGCCTCGGTGACGAGACCCGCGCTCGGATCATGCTGATGCTCTGCGAACAGGGAGAGCTTTGCGTCTGTGAACTCATCTGGGCTCTGGACGATAGCCAGCCGAAAATTTCTCGTCATCTTGCCCAGCTACGCACCTGCGGACTGCTGGAAGATCGCCGCCAAGGGCAATGGATCTATTACCGCCTGCACCCGCAGTTGCCGGAGTGGGTCGCGGACATTCTCCAGGTGACCCTCAAGGCCAATCGAGCCTGGGTCGACCGGAGCACCGACCGCCTTACCTCCATGGCAGACCGCCCTGTTCGCCAGGCCGCTTGCTGCTGAGCCCGCGCCCGAGACAATCAAAGGTTGGCCGCCCTCTCACACTTCCCATCCCGCTCATACCTCAGGCCCTGCGGTTGAGCATCCAAGCCCAGGAGCAAATGATGAAAGTTCTGTTCATGTGTACCGCCAATAGCTGCCGTAGCGTGCTCAGCGAAGGCCTGTTCAACCTGATGGCGCCTGAAGGGATGACGGCCGTCAGTTCCGGAAGCTTCCCCAGCGGGCGCTTGAACCCTCGCGCGGTAAGCACCTTGCAAGGGCTTGGCGTGGACACTTCGGGACTCTATAGCAAGGGCTCGGAAAGCTTTGCCGACACGCCACCGGACTTGGTGATCACCGTGTGCGATAAGGCTGGCGGCGAGCCCTGCCCGGTGTACTTCGGCCCCGCCATCAAGAGCCACTGGGGCTTGGCTGATCCGTCTGACGTCAGCGGCACGGATGAAGAGGTCCAGGCCGCCTTCGACGCAACGGTTGCGCACATCCGCCAGCGATTCGCCGTCTTTTTCTCTCTCGATTTCAAAGCGCTCAACCCTATGGAGTTGAAGCAGGCGCTGGACCGGATTGGTGAGCTCTGATGAACGACTTTACCCAGCCCCCCCCCAGCGACGTGTCGAACCTGGACCTGTCACTGTTCGATGTACCGACCGATGAGAAGCTCGCCCAGTACCGCCCGCCCGCGCACAAGCCACGCATTCTCTTGCTGTATGGATCGACTCGCGAACGCTCCTTCAGTCGGTTGCTGACGGAGGAAGCGGCACGCCTCCTGACGCTCATGGGCGCCGAAACGATCATCTTCGATCCGTCCGGCCTGCCCCTGCCCGATGACGCACCCGCCGACCACCCCAAGGTGCGGGAACTGCGCGAGCGGGTGATGTGGTCGGAAGGCCAGGTCTGGTGTTCGCCTGAACGCCATGGCTCGATGTCCGCCGTGTTCAAGGCGCAGATCGACTGGATTCCCCTGGCGCTGGGAGCGCTGCGGCCCTCGCAAGGCAAGACCTTGGCGGTGATGCAGGTGTGCGGCGGCTCGCAGTCGTTCAACACGGTCAATCAGCTTCGCGTGCTGGGCCGCTGGATGCGCATGGTCACGATTCCCAACCAGTCCTCCGTGCCCAAGGCGTTCCTGGAGTTCGATGAGGCCGGGCGCATGAAGCCGTCGTCCTACTACGACCGCGTTGTCGACGTGATGGAGGAACTGATGAAGTTCACGCTTCTGTTGCGCGGCCGGGAGGAATACCTGGTGGACCGCTACTCCGAGCGCAAGGAAAGCGCCGAAGCACTCTCCGCGCGCGTCAACCAGCGCTCCATCTAGGACCGTGACGAGCATAGGAAATGGGCGCCATTTCAAACAACGCTTGAGATGCCTGAAATTATTCCTCATGGACGCAAATCCCGCCCCTGATGGACTATCCCGCTCCATGCGGCGCAGGCTGGCGATGCAGAGCCGTTGGCCCTATCAGGCTGCCCCGTGTGCGCATGTCCCTCAGCCACGCAGGAGCCGAGCATGAATATCGCCAACTGGCTGGACGAAGCCGGCCTTCGCCACCCCAAGCGCGCGGCCTTGTTCGAGGGACGGCGGCAAGTCGCCAACTACGGCGCCTTTGTTGCCCTGGTCCAGCACCGAGCCGCGTATCTGATCGACGAGCACGGCATTACCCCCGGCGACCGGGTCGCCCTGTTCATGAAAAACTGTTGCGAATACCTCGAACTGCTCTACGCCATCTGGTGGGCCGGCGCCGTCGCGGTGCCGATCAACTGCAAGCTGCACCCCGTCGAGGCCGGCTGGATCGTGCGCAATGCCAAGGCCAGGCTGATCTTCACCGATGGCGGCCAGGTATTCGCGCCCGGCGCCCTGCCCCAGCTGTGTCGCGAGTTGGATCGAGAGGACATGGGAGCACTGGCCGCGAGCACTTCGCCGCCGCAAAGGCCTTGTCCGCGTCAGGCCACTGACCTGGCCTGGCTGTTCTACACCTGCGGTCCCAGTGATCACTTCAAGGGCGTGATGCTGAGCCACGGCAACCTGATGTCGATGTCGCAGGGCTGCTCGCCCGAGGTCGCTCCGATCGATGCCGATGAGGCCGTGGTATATGCCGCGCCGATGTCGCACTGCGCCGGACTTTACAGCCTGATCCATGTGCGCCGCGCCGCTCGCCATGTCGTCCCGGAGTCTCGCGACTTCAAGGCCGACGAACTGTTCGAGCTGGCGAGGGGGTTCGGCCAGATCACCTTGTTCGTGGCCCCCGCCATGTTCACGGGCCTGGTCGAGCAGGGCCGCCACCAAGGCTACGACGGAGAGGGAATCAGGACCATCATCTATGGGGACGCGCCCATCTACCCGACAGAGCTGCGCAATGTACTGCTCAAGAACAGCTACGGCGAGCTCCTCAAGATGGAGCTGCCCCAGTGGTTGAAGGTCAGCGCCAATGACACCTGTGCTCACTGAGGGGCATCTTCGATACTGCGCCTGGAAAGGCTGCGTACCGGCTGCTCGGCGCGTTCATGCAGCCGCAGGTCGACCACCGCGCTTAATGCCTGGTCCGACAACTCGGGGTTATTGACCGCCAGCCGCACTTCGAGGTGATCCTCGAAACCGGGAAAAATGCTCAAGCCGTTACGCTCCGCCGCCTCGCGGGACACCATGCCGAGGCCGTCCATCTGCGTGATCAGCGAAAGGGTCAGGGTTTCGCTGCAGGAGTAAATCACCCGCTGACCGCCCCCATGGCTTCCAAGGCCCGCGTCGAGAAAGCGCAAGAAACTATGGGAATACGGACAATCATCCGCCGGACGCACCAGAAACCTATCGCCCAGCAACACCAACGGATCGCTCTCATGGCCGCAGTGAGCGCCCACCACCTGAATCTGTACATTCGGCAGCACAATACTCGGCACTCCGGGCCTTGGCGGGCCGATCAGCACGGCCAGGTCGAAGTCTTCATTCTTGAGCTTGCTGAGGTTTTCCATCGATTCGGCGTAGCTGAATTCCAGCTGATGTTCGGGAAACACCTCAATCAGGCGCCCAATCATTCTGCGATTGAAGTCCTCCGACAGCGTGGTATTCAACGCCACCTTCAGCGTGCGTTGTCCGGGCACCTTCAGCGCGCTGACCTTTTCTTCCAGCTGCCGCGTGGCGAGCAACACCCCGTCCATGTAGGGCAGGAGCTCCGCGCCCTGTGAAGTCAGGGTCAGGCCCTTGTTGGAACGTCGAAACAGGCGAAAACCAAACTGCTCCTCGACCTTGTTCAACTGCGCGGCCAATGCCTGCACCGTCAAACTGGACTGCTCCGCGGCCGCCGACAACGAGCCGGTCTGCACAATGCGCATCAGGTTGTGCAAGGTTCTACTATCCATGGGCTGATGCCCTCTAAGCTAGGCTGGCGATTGCTGTGTACCTTACGATCTATCCTTCCATCCAACCAGCCACTGCGGAGATCAAAATGCCCTCCCCCGAAGCCACCCTCCTGCAAAGCTGGCACCACAACGCCCAATCCTGGATCGAAGCGGTCCGCGGCGGCGCCATCGAAAGCCGTCGCCAGGTCACTGACCAGGCCATCCTGCTGGCGGTACTGGGCCGCCAGCCCGAGCGTGTGCTGGACCTGGGTTGTGGCGAGGGCTGGCTGTTGCGAGCGCTGGAGAAACGCGGCATCAACGCGGTCGGTGTGGACGGCGATGCAACGCTGGTTGAGGCAGCGCGGGCAGCAGGCTCGTCGCGGGTGCAGGTGGCGAGCTATGAAGCCTTGGTAGAGGCGACGGTGGATATCGGCCGCGACTACAACCTGATCTGCGCCAACTTCGCCCTGCTGCACCAGGACATCATCCCCCTGCTCGCCGCCATGAACACCCTGCTCGCCCCTGGCGGCGCGCTGCTGATCCAGACGCTGCATCCGTGGACCGCAGCGGCGGGCGACTACCAGGATGGTTGGCGAAAAGAGACCTTCGACGGGTTCAAGGGGCAGTGGCAGCCCATGCCCTGGTATTTCCGCACCTTGTCCAGTTGGCTCAATGCACTGGACATGGCCGGCTTTCGGCTGGCGGGCCTGCAGGAGCCGCAGCACCCGCAGAGTGCTGCGCCTCAGTCATTGCTGTTGGTGGCCGAGAAGCAGGAGTGAGCCACACCGGCTTCCTACTTGCCCGTCTCCTCAACCGCGCCTTTGTTCTGAAAACCGAAAGAGTATTTCAGAGCCCGTGCATGCTGGGTGCGAGTATCCGGCAAACCTATGGTCTCCGGATTCGCAAAGCCGGTGGGGCTGGAGGGGTCCATGAAGTTAGCGCGATTGATCGCATCAAACAGAAAACTGAAACCTTGTTTCAGTGTGCTCTGGGCGATGCCATGACAACCCATGCAGCCGCCCATGGTCTGGCTTCCAGTGCTGTGATCAAAATCCGGCACCTTGATGTTCTTCACCGTGCGCATATTGGTCAGGGTGTTGTCCTCCGGAACGGGGAATACGTTGCTTCCGCGAAAGAGTTGAATCCCCGGCTGGCTGCTTTCGACCATGATATTGGCCAGGTAATAATCCGGGTCGGTTTCAGTGCTCGACGGGATGGCCTGCACCCCTTTAAGCCGGTAGTGCTTCCAGACCGAATTGTTGAACGCGCTGCTGCCGTCCATAAGCTGCTTGACCTGGTTGTTGACCGCCGCGACTTCGGAATAGATGGTTTGCGGTTGCACGACACGAATCGGCCCGGCCTGCCCCTTGGGGATCCCGTTGCTGCCGGAGTAGATGGGCGGAGTATGGGTCGAGTCAACAACATCGCCCCTGGGCAGGGTCACCGTATGGGTGGTGTTGCCGTCAGAGAAGGTAGCAACCGGCGGTGAACCGTTATCCGGCGAGTAGGCAACCTTGTCGTAGTTGGCGATATAGTAAAGCCCGGTCGGCGACTTGTCGGGCAAGGTCATCGCATCCTCATGCTCGAACGTGGCGAATATGAAGGTCGGGTAGTTGGCCGTCTTATGGATGATATGCAAGGCGACCAGGGCATAGTCTTCGTTGTACGCCACCGGTGCCTTATCGGTGCCGTGATAGGTCACCACCGTCGCCGTATGGTAGCGCGCACGCTGCGCCACCGGAATATCCGCCAGCTTGCGCCATGCCGCCTTGACCTCCACCGCGCCGTCGGGCAGGACGATATGATCCGGGTACATGCTCAGGCCTTGCGCATACGTGTAAATGACGGGATTGGCCTTGGCCTCGAACAGGATCTGGCTGTCGTTCGAAGGGGCATAGTGACTCCCGTTCATTGCTGGTCGTGGCGGGTTGACCGGGAAAAATATCGCGTTTTGCCCTATTTGAGTCGCCTCATCCAGATTGTTGTAATGAGCAAAACTCGCGCCAGGGGCTAAAGGCACACCGTTGGGGAAAGCGACATAGCTGTATTGGGGGCTGGAAGCGAACGGCCGCGTAGGGCCGCCTACGCCTTTTTTTTCCCCTCCTGGAGGAAACAACTCGGTGCGGTGGGCGAAGGTTTGCCACAACAAAGGACTGGGAGATTGTGGCAACTTGCCCGAATCGGCAAAGCTGCTGGAGGGATTGCCAATGCCGCGGTTAGCCGGCAACGGTGTGTTGGCGGCATTGTTCAGTGCGATAAAGCTGCGCCAGGCGAAAGTTGCATAATCGGTATGGCTAAGGCCCGTGGCCAGATCCGCGGGCAGTTGCGGATTGTTCATGGTCAAATCGTTTGCAGTGATGGCATAGGAAACGCCCAATCCCGATGGATAGGCCGAATTCCCAGGGAAGCGTTTGGAGAAATACGCATTCCAGTGCAGCCCGTCGTTTGAATAAAACGTACTGGAACTGCTGCTGATAAACACGCGCTCGCCGATCATCGTTGCACTGTTCAGGAAGCCCCTGGGCCCCTGGCCGTTTATCCCCGTCAGCGCTTGCTTCGCGCCCCACTGGCCGGCCCGGTCGTAAGTGCGGGCGAACATGGCGCCGTTCTCAAAAGCGTAATAAGCCCACAATTGACCGTTATAGACGACGGGCACCATCGTTAGAATTTTGTCGGCGCTTTCCTGGAAGGCCAGATTTTCCCGGCTCCACGCAACACCGTCATTCGAGGTGACATAATAAACAGCGTTACCTGAGTTTTCGCTATACAAGACAAAGAGCTGTCCGTTATACACAATCGGTTTGTTATTGATGGCCGTATGGAGCGTACTGATAGGCTTGGCCGTGGACCAGCCGGTGCCGTTTTCGGAGCTGACGGTCTTCAAGCGGCCCTGGGGATCGGTAAAGGTCAGTACCAATTTTTGATTGAACACGCTCACCGAGACATTACTAAAAATACTATCCACACTGATAGTTTGTGTGGCAGACCAGTTTTTCCCTTCCGCCGAAGTGGCATAATTTATATGCTTTTGGTCATTGTTGTTGGCCCAGAACATATAAACCTTACCCTTGAACGACTGCACCGAGGGTATATAAAACGCTTGCGGCCTGAAGGGCACCGTGCTCGTCGAAGAAGGCGTGCCACTTGAAGCCTCTGGATGATCAAAGACATCGACCGTGATCCCCACACCTTGTTGCGGTGTGGCGATGATCACACTCTCCGCATAAACCGACGAGACCGACAGCACGCCACCCAGGCACAGCAACAGTCGACCCAACATTGCTTTGACGTTCATATATTCGCTCCTTTGAATAGCGGCTACTACAGGGCGCGGGGGCGCCCTGATCGGCGTAGCTGTTCCCTGGCTGCCGGCCCTTGCCTTGCAACTCTACTTAGCGGCCACGACCTCTGCTGCTTTGGCCATGTTTTCGGCGGTGGCTTCGGCCGAGTTGCCTGCGATGGTGTACAGATAAAGTGTGGTGACGAACCCGGGGGCGGCCGACAGGGCCACATCGACTGGGGCACCCGCGTTATCCGGCACCAACTTCCCGGTCATATCCTGCTCTTCGTTCAGCTCCTGCTCCACCCGCAGGTGATAGCGGGTAAATTGAAGAAACTGAGGGTCGGTGATGGCGACGGCCGCCAGGGGATCCCAAAAATACAGATATTTGCCGATACCGGGCGCGATGGTCGAGCTTTGCAGCACGTGGGTGAGGAACTGAGCAACCGGGTTTGAAATACGGGAGAGTTGGCTCACGAAAGGCTGGGTAATGGGGATAAAGTTACTGGCGTTCAGCGCAACCAACTGCACCGGGATACCGCCATCAAAGGCATATTGGGCACCCAGCGGATCCAGGAAGATATTCCATTCGGCCACTTCATTGGTGTAATAAGGCGCGTCGCCCAAAGCGTCAATAATATTACCGCCCGCACCCGGCTGGACGTATTCCGGCAACAAATTCCCCCCCATCATCACGATGCGGTCTACTTTGCTGAGCAACAAGCGTTGCAACGCACTGTCGGTTTTAGCGCGCTGGAACAAATGCCCCCAGGTCGTACCACCGCCGATCATTAACACGGTAAATTTATGATCGGCCTTTTCCAAGGTTTCCCTTAAGAAAGCGAGCGCATCAGCTCGCGTGGGAGTGGGGTTTTTCCTTGGAAACAGAGCGTCGTAATGGTGATCCGCTGCCTGGCGTGTTTCAAAGGGAAAGGTATTGCTGTACACCATGGGGCGCTGAAGACCCGCCGCAACGGGAATGCGCTCTATCTCAGGGTCATTAAACAAAGTGAGGAAATTGCTGACGTTTTCAACGCCGTGACTCAAGTGAACAGCGCCCACCCCCGTCACGGTAATACCTTCGACTTTTATCCCATGATGCTTGAGCAAATACGACATGGCCATGTAATCGTCGAAATCGACATCGGTATCGATGAGTACATGCGTAAGCGGTTGAACAGACATAAGGTTAGCCTCCTGGCTAATGAAAAGTTTACATCCGATGTCAGGTATTAAGCTTTTGTAGGCACAGGTCTAACAGTAGCGATTTGCAGCGTAGGCGGCCATTTGATATCTGTCTAGTGACCTGAGCCGTTAATCCAGCGGTCCATTGATCACACTATAGGATGTGCCCAACGCGATAGATTCGGCACATGCATGCCCCCCCCCGATGTCCCTCTAGCGGCCATCTAAAAGGATGGCACTTTCCTGAAAATGGCCTACACCTGATAGCAAGGAAGAACGGCCAGCGATCGACAGGAGTCGATAGTCAGAATCCCCCGCCCTCCCTGCGCACACTCTGTTTCCTCTCTGTTGATCATTCCTGGCAATTCGTTGGGGATTGAACTCAGTCGTCCGGCACCGCCGAGGAGGTAGACCATCCATACCCCGTTTCACCCGTGAAGCCCGTCTCGGCGATCAAACCGAGGCCTTGACCAAAAATAAATGAAGGAAGCCCCCGCATCGACGGGCACAAGCCCAAACGATGCCAGGCGTTTTCGCTATCAAGGAGATGATTGATGACCCAACCCCTAGGAAAGCTCACAGCATTCGCGGTGGCGGCCGCGTTGTTCAGCGTCGCCGCCCAGGCCGGCACCTACCCTGACTATGGCTACGCGCCACCCGACACCTATACCGGCGCCAAATTCGTGCTCAGCCAGAGTTATCCCACCACACCGCCCAAAGGCCCGCTGCCGGAGTTCTTCAAGAAGCTGCCGGCCAAGCAGGACAATAATTTTGAAACCTGGCGTGGCTATATGGACGCCGTGAAAAACTATTGCCTGGAAGGTAACGTCGACGTCAATTGGGACGTTCAGAAAAACAAGGTTCGCCAGTGGTATCACATGCCGTGGCAGCACTATGGCCCGCTGGGGCGTGAGGGTATCCATGGCTTGACCAAGGAAGCGCAGATTCAGGTCAAGCAACTGGCGCCTACACAAACCGCCACCGGCCAGACTTACGCCGTGGGCATCTACAACGACATCGGTGCCTACACCATCGGCCAGGTCTGGAAAGACCCACAAAACCCCGATCCGAGCTACACCTCGCAGCCCAACAGCTTCCCCAACGGTACGGTCGTGTGCAAGGCCCTGTTTGCCGACATCGACCGCAACAGCGTGCCGTTTCTGGTCAACCCGGTGTTGTGGCAGGGCTATATCACCGACACCTTCACCTCCGCCAATCGCCAGGTAAAGGATGTTGCCCTGATCCAGATGGACATCGCCGTACGTGATACCCGCATGAAGGAGACCGGCTGGATCTTCGGCACCTTCCAGTACAACGGTGCCAAAACCGGCAAGGCCGGTTGGGACAACCTGGTACCGGTGGGGATCATATGGGGCAACGATCCGAAAGAAACCGGCAATGACTTCACCAACCCGACACCGACCGTCACCAAGATCAACCCGGCGCTGAAACAGACCGCCATCAACGCCAACACCCAGGAGCTACCACCGACCCACCTGGGTTGGAACGGTCGCCTCAACGGCCCCGTGGACAATCCCAACAGCTCCTGCCAGAGCTGCCACATGACGGCCGAATCGCCGCAAGTGGCGATCATGAATCCACTGTTCCAGAAAAATCCGCCGCCGGTGGGCTCGCCTAAATGGATGAAGTGGTTCCAGAACATCCCGGCCGGCCATCCGTTCACCCCGGGCACCCAGAGCACGGATTTCAGCCTGCAGATGGCGGGCGGACTGGTGAACTTCTATCAGTGGAAGTGTGACATGGGCGGGATCTACGAAAACGGCATCAACGCTTGTGCGAAAGTTGCTGGCTTGAAGTTGAAGATGATGAAGTCTGGCAATGAGGCGCCGCAGCCAATGCAGCGGGTGATCCGCGATCCAAGCCTGGAGCAACTGCTCGAGTAACAGGCGACAACCTCCGGGCAGCGATTGCCCGGAGGTTGACTCGTCCCATCGGCAACAGCCATCAAGACGGCTTTCACCTCAGAAGTTGGCGGGCGTATTCGCGCTGATGATCGGCGTCTCATCGGCGCCGATATTGCGAAACCGGTGCGCCAGCGTCGTCGGAAAGTGATGGTGGCATTGGCCGACGGCCCCTTTTCCAGGGACCGCCGGTCGGTTTGAAGCTAGACCCCGAAACGGTCACGCAGGGCGTAATACGCGGCGCCCATGGCCGTCAGCGGCGCCTGGAAGGTACGGCCACCGATCATCGGCATATGGGGCAAGGAGGCGAACGCGTCGAAGCGTTCGGCGTCGCCGCGGATCACTTCCGAGATCAGCTTGCCGGCCAGGTGCGAGCAGGTGACGCCGTGGCCGCTGTAGCCTTGCATGTAGTAGGCGTTTTTCTCGATGCGACCGAATTGCGGCATGCGTGACATGGTCAGCAGGAAATTGCCGGTCCAGCGGTAATCGATTTTCACGTCCTTCAATTGCGGGAAGGTCTTGAGGATTTTCGGCCTGATCAGTTGCTCGATGTCGTCCGGTTCACGGGCGCCATAGACCACGCCGCCACCGTAGAGCAGGCGGTTGTCAGCGGTCAGGCGGTAGTAGTCGAGCAGGTAGTTGCAGTCTTCGACGCAGTGATTGTGGCTGATCAGGCTGCGCGCGGCTTTTTCCGAGAGTGGCTCGGTCACGACGATTTGCGAACCGCAGGGCATGCTTTTGCGGGTCACGCGGCTGTCGAGATCCTGGGGCAGGTAGGCGTTGCCGGCGATCAGCAGGTACTTGGCGCGAACCACGCCTTTGGCGGTGCGCACGCTGATCGGCTCGCCGTAAGTGATGTCCACGGCGGCCGATTGCTCGAAGATCTTGCCGCCCAGGCCGATAAGGGCCGAGGCTTCACCCAGGGCCAGATTCAGCGGGTGGATGTGACCGCCCTGCATGTCCAGCAGGCCGCCGACGTAGTTGTCGCAAGCCACTTCACGCTTGATGTCAGCCGCGTCGAGCATTTGCAGGTTCTTGTTGCCATAACGCTCCCAGCTGCTTTTCTGCTCGGCCAGGCCTCTGAGCTGTTTCTTGTTCAGCGCGGCAAAGATGCCACCCGGACGGTAATCACACTGGATATCGTAGTGCTGTATGCGCTGGCGAATGATGTCGGCGCCTTCAAACATCATGCTGCCCAGTACCTCGGCGGTTTTCTCGCCGTAGCGCGCCTCGATGACATCCACGTCACGGCTGTAGGAGTTGACCAGTTGACCGCCGTTGCGACCGCTGGCACCGAAACCGACCTTGGCCGCTTCGAGCACGGTCACGCTGTAGCCCGCCTCGGCCAGGAACAGGGCCGAGGACAGGCCGGTGTAGCCGGCACCGATCACACAGACATCGCACTCCACCAATTGCTCAAGAACCGGGAAGTCGCCTGTGTGATTGCGGGTCGCGGCGTAATAGCTGTTTACATGGGTTTGTTTCATAAAATTCCCCGATCAAACCGTGTGCAAGTACCAGTTGTACTCAAGGTCCGAGATAGAGTTCTCGAACTCGGCGAGCTCGCTTTCCTTGCACGCCACGAATACGTCGATGTACAGCGGGTCGATGTACCTGGCCATGACTTCGCTGTCGTCCAGCTCGCGCAATGCATCGCGCAGGTTGTTCGGCAGGCTCTGTTCGTTCTGCTCGTAGCTGTTGCCTTCCACCGGTGGGCCCGGTTCGATTTCGTTGGTCAGGCCGTGGTGAATACCGGCCAGGACGCCAGCCATCAACAGGTACGGGTTGGCATCGGCACCGGCCACCCGGTGTTCGATACGCACGGAATCGGCGGAACCGGTCGGCACGCGCACCGCCACGGTACGGTTGTCGATGCCCCAGCTCGGCGAGTTCGGCACATAGAACTGCGCACCGAAACGACGGTATGAGTTGACGTTCGGGCAAAGGAAGGCCATCTGCGCCGGCAGGGTCTCGAGCACACCGCCGATCGCATGACGCAGTGCGGCGTTCTGCTCGGGATCCTCGCTGGCAAAGATGTTGTTGCCCTGCTTGTCGAGAATCGAGATGTGCACATGCAGGCCATTGCCCGCCTGGCCCGGATACGGCTTGGCCATGAAGGTGGTGTCCATCTCATGGTCATAGGCGATGTTCTTCACCAGGCGCTTGAGCAGCACCGCGTAATCGCAGGCCTTGATCGGGTCGGCAACGTGATGCAGGTTGACTTCGAACTGCGCGGGGGCGCTTTCCTTGACGATCGCGTCAGCCGGGATGCCCTGCTCTTTCGCGCCCTCGAGGATGTCCTGCAGGCAGTCGACATATTCGTCGAGGTCGTCGATCAGGTAGACCTGGGTCGACATCGGACGCTTGCCGGACACTGGCGAGCGTGGCGACTGTGGACGACCGTTCACGTTGTCCTGGTCGATCAGATAGAACTCGAGTTCAAAGGCCGCGCAAATGGTCAGGCCCATGTCATCGAACTTGCTCACCACCTGACGCAACACTTCCCGCGGGTCGGCGAAGAACGGCAGGCCTTCGAGCTCGTGCATGGTCATCAGCAGTTGCGCGGTCGGGCGCTTCTGCCAGGGCTCGATGCACAGGGTATCGGGGATCGGGTAGCAGATCCGGTCCGAGTCGCCGATGTCCAGGCCCAGGCCAGTGCTTTCCACCGTCGAACCGTTGATGTCCAGGGCAAACAGTGATGCCGGGAGATTGATGCCTTTTTCGTAGACCTTGTGGAGACTGGTGCGCTCGATGCGCTTGCCGCGCACCACACCGTTCATATCCGCAATCAGAAGGTCGACGTACAAAACCTCAGGATATTTCTTAAGGAATGCGTTCGCTTCGTTGAGCTGAACGGTACGCAGGGGGACCGACATGAGGCACCTATTGTGTTAATTATTATGTTCACTGCTCTTTCACGAAGCCAGTCAATCCGAAAGGCAAAGTGAAGTCAATAGCGAACATTTTTCCCCGCGCCGTTATTTTTCAGGCCGTTATTCAGCACGATAGCGGCGGATCAGCCCTGGCTCGCGGGTAAATCAGCAACACCCGACGCTCGACGTTTAGAATTTTTTACACGAGAGTTGTTAAATAAAATCAACAAGGCTAAGCTCAGGAAAAGCTCGTTCAAGTGTGAAACTGCGAGGTGATAAAAATGGCATTCAAGCCATTGATCGGCGTTCCTGCGTGCGTCAACCCGATTGACCCGCCCCCCTGCCACGTCAGCGGCGACAGGTGCTTGCGTGCCCTCGGCGCCGCGGTACATCGCGATACGCGCTGACTGACGACTTCAATCTCCATTCAACGATTCAACTGCCCCCGTGACGCAGACGGGCGTGTCTTTGCGCGCCCGTCCCTCACGACAACAACAAACCGCGATAACAACAAGCACGACCCGGCAGCCAGGACGGCGGCGCCGAATCAGCCCGCTCGCCGCGGGCTTGCAATCAACTATTAAGTCAGGCCGTGTTGGCCTGGCGACTGAAACCTGTTGGGAGTTTCACATGGCAAACGCCTCCAGCACCTATAGGAAGGCTCTTGAAGGTCACCAGACACCG
>NZ_JALLIX010000149.1 GCF_023242365.1 Pseudomonas sp. MWU13-2100 | reverse complement strand
ACCAGGTGGCGATAGTCCAGGGTGCTGCCGTCGGGCAGGCGCGCATGGCTGAGCTGGCCGAGCGCGTCGTAGCGGTAGTGAAGGGTGGCCCAACCCTGGTGCTCGGTGGTCAGGCGGTCCTGCAGGTCGTACTCATACGCCAGCGGCCAGCGGCCAGTGACCGTCAGCGTCTTGACCTGCAAGCGGCCAGCGGTGTCGCGCTGGTAGGCAGTCTTCAGCTCGCTGCCGTCATCACCGAACCGTATCGGGTCAGCCGACCCAGTTCGTCGCGCTCGCTGGAGAGTTTGCCATAGGCGTTATAGACAAAGGCGCGGGTGGCTCCGCCGAGCCAAATTGAACGGGGAGCCTTGCTTCCCGTTCATCTAGCGGTTGGGCTCTATCAGTTTCTGACGCTGACTGCTTGCTCATCCAGGACCGAGTCCATCTTCAACTGCGCCAGCTCAATCAGGTGCACCACACCCATCGCCACCTTGCGGTTCGAACCGGTTTGGTTC
>NZ_JALLIX010000148.1 GCF_023242365.1 Pseudomonas sp. MWU13-2100 | reverse complement strand
ACGTCAAGGCGGCGAATTTCGACTACCTGGGTCCCGCCAGGCAAATGCAGGAACTGTCGTCGTTGCCTCGACTGGCTGAGCATGAAACCCGGTCCACGGGCCTGACGGACCTCTCCGACTGATCCCTTTGTACAATCAGGAGCGAAACACCCAATGGCTAACTTGTTCAATTGGCTTTTTGGCTACAGCGAGAGCGCCTGGAAAGCTCGGCTCAAAGCGGGACAGACGAAGCTTCAGAGGGATTTCCCACCCCGCCCTGAACCGCCATCCATACTCCCGTCAGCCACTGACGAAACACTGCCTCCGCTAAAACACTGGAGCCATCCGTTCAAGGACAAAAGTCACTCGCTATTGCAATTGACCCAAATGGCCCACGCAAGAGGTGGTTACTACCCGTTGGGACGCAATGGCCTCTGGCACGGCGGCGTGCATTTTGACAGCGGCACCGCCGAAGTCTTCGATCAGTCCAGCGTGCATTGCCTGGCCGATGGCGAG
>NZ_JALLIX010000147.1 GCF_023242365.1 Pseudomonas sp. MWU13-2100 | reverse complement strand
CGTCACCACATCACCGCCGACCGCCGCCGCCGGGCTGTTCATGGCGAAGTACACGCCCGGCTCGATCACCGAAGCGGCGACCATCGCCATGATGGCGACGAAGGACTCCATCAGCATGCCGCCGTAACCGATGTAACGGGCGTTGGTTTCCTTGTCCAGCAGCTTGGGCGTGGTCCCGGAGGCGATCAGCGCGTGGAAGCCCGATACGGCGCCACAGGCGATGGTGATGAACAGGAACGGGAACAGGCCGCCTTTCCAGACCGGGCCGGTGCCGTCGACGAACTGGGTCAGCGCCGGCATTTTCAGCACGGGCATAGTGATCAGGATGCCGATCGCCAGGGCGATGATGGTGCCGATCTTGAGGAAGGTCGACAGGTAGTCGCGCGGGGCCAGGATCAGCCACACCGGCAGCACCGCGGCGACAAACCCGTAACCGACCAGCATCCAGGTGATCTGGATCCCGGTAAAGCTGAACGCCTTGGCCCAGACCGGATCAGCC
>NZ_JALLIX010000146.1 GCF_023242365.1 Pseudomonas sp. MWU13-2100 | reverse complement strand
CGCTGATCCGGTCTGGGCCAAGGCCTTCACCTTCACCGGCCTGCAGATCACCTGGATGCTGATCGGCTACGGTTTCGTCGCCGCGGTGCTGCCGGTGTGGCTGATCCTGGCACCCCGTGACTACCTGTCGACCTTCCTCAAGATCGGCACCATCATGGCCCTGGCGATCGGTATCCTGATCACCATGCCGGTGCTGAAAATGCCGGCGCTGACCCAGTTCGTCGACGGCACCGGCCCGGTCTGGAAAGGCGGCCTGTTCCCGTTCCTGTTCATCACCATCGCTTGCGGCGCGGTTTCCGGTTTCCATGCGCTGATCGCCTCCGGTACCACGCCCAAGCTGCTGGCCAGCGAAGGCCATGCCCGCTATATCGGTTACGGCGGCATGCTGATGGAGTCCTTCGTCGCCATCATGGCGATGGTCGCCGCCTCGGTCATCGATCCAGGCGTCTACTTCGCCATGAACAGCCCGGCGGCCGTGGTTGGCGCTGATGCGGTGAGC
>NZ_JALLIX010000145.1 GCF_023242365.1 Pseudomonas sp. MWU13-2100 | reverse complement strand
CGGCATGCGCGTCGGTCCCTCGGAAGCAGAGCCGTTCTGGACGGACTTCCTGCGAAGCCTGATGCGACGTGGCTTGCGCGGTGTAAAGCTGGTGATCTCTGATGCCCACGAAGGGCTCAAGGCTGCCGTTTCCAAAGTCTTCCACGCGACCTGGCAGCGCTGCCGGGTACACTTCATGCGCAACGCCATGGCCCATGTCGGCAAGGGCCAGCGCACGATGGTGGCGGCCTTGCTGCGCACGGTGTTCGCCCAGGACAGCCGAACAGAATGCCATCAGCAATGGCGCCTGGTAGCGGATCAGTTACGGGAAAAGTACCCCAAGATCGCCGTGCTCATGGACGGCTGCGAGGATGAAGTGCTGGCCCACATGGCTTTCCCCAAGGCACACCGGCAGCAGCTGCACAGCACCAACCCGCTGGAACGGCTCAACGCCGAGATCAAGCGCCGAACCGAAGTCGTAGGGATCTTCCCAAACGACCCGGCGATCACCCGGCTGGTCGGGGCGATGCTG
>NZ_JALLIX010000144.1 GCF_023242365.1 Pseudomonas sp. MWU13-2100 | reverse complement strand
GGGCATGCGCGTCGGTCCCTCGGAAGCAGAGCCGTTCTGGACGGACTTCCTGCGAAGCCTGATGCGACGCGGCTTGCGTGGTGTAAAGCTGGTGATCTCTGATGCCCACGAAGGGCTCAAGGCTGCCGTTTCCAAAGTCTTCCACGCGACCTGGCAACGCTGCCGGGTACACTTCATGCGCAACGCCATGGCCCATGTCGGCAAGGGCCAGCGCACCATGGTGGCGGCGTTGCTACGCACCGTCTTCGCCCAGGACAGCCGAACCGAATGCCATCAGCAATGGCGCCTGGTAGCGGATCAGCTACGGGAAAAGTACCCCAAGATCGCCGTGCTCATGGACGGCTGCGAGGATGAAGTGCTGGCCCACATGGCGTTCCCCAAGGCACACCGGCAACAGTTGCACAGCACCAACCCGCTGGAACGGCTCAACGCCGAGATCAAGCGCCGAACCGAAGTCGTAGGGATCTTCCCAAACGACCCGGCGATCACCCGGCTGGTCGGGGCGATGTTG
>NZ_JALLIX010000143.1 GCF_023242365.1 Pseudomonas sp. MWU13-2100 | reverse complement strand
CGAAACTGTAGTGGTCTAATGAAACCGGCCCCAATGTCTGAAACAAAGACATCAGGGCCATCCCCCTATGACTGTTGCTCGTTCCAGGCCGTGCCTTGCACCGGCTTGCCTTTGAAGGTGCCGCTGGCCTTGGCCACGCCTTCATAGGTATCACTGGGCTTGGTGCCAGGAAGCGTGGGGAAGGGAAAGTCTTGCGCATCCACCAAACTGACGACATGGAGCAGGGCATCGAACGCTGGAATCTCTACCTTGAACTCCATGAAGAACACCACGCCGGTCGGACCGGTCCAGGTTCTCCCGGTCGGCGTCATCGTGCAATCCGTCTGGAAGTAGGTGGTCCCATCGGGGAACTCAATCGTTGCCTTGCTCGGCACCGGCACATCGAGCTTGGGCGCAGGAGCGCTCTTGCTGAATGTCGTGTAGTGCGAGATGTGCACTCCGTTGTCCAACTGCAGGGTCTGCAGGAACCACATGACCGGGTGGGCCGCGTCTCCGAAGTTGCCATACTCGTGGTCCATCCACGT
>NZ_JALLIX010000142.1 GCF_023242365.1 Pseudomonas sp. MWU13-2100 | reverse complement strand
CGGATCGTTGATGTTCGACAGCTGGCGCCAGTCGCCGACGCCGCCGGCCATCACCATCACGCCGAGGGCCAGGAACACCAGGGTCAGGATACCGCCGACATAGGCCTTGGGAATGGTGCGCTTGGGGTCCTTGGCTTCTTCGGCGGCCATGGCCGCGCCTTCGATGGCGAGGAAGAACCAGATCGCAAAGGGGATCGCGGCGAAGATGCCGGGGATCGAGTCAATGCTGAAGCTGCTCGAGCCGGACCAACCGTTGAGCACGAAATTGCTGAAGCTGAAGCCCGGCGCGACCACGCCCATGAACACCAGCAATTCGGCGACCGCGAGCACCGTCACCACCAGTTCGAAGGTGGCGGCGATGCTGACGCCGAGGATATTCAGGCCCATGAACACCACGTAGGCGCCGACGGCGGCGAGGCGCGGGTCAAGGTCCGGGTACTGGACATTGAGGTAGGCACCGATGGCCATGGCGATGGCCGGCGGGGCGAAGACGAATTCGATCAGGGTGGCGATCCCGGCGATCAGGCCGCCG
>NZ_JALLIX010000141.1 GCF_023242365.1 Pseudomonas sp. MWU13-2100 | reverse complement strand
AGCCAGATCGTACCGAGGTTGGCTGATCAGCAGCTCTATCTGGCGTCGGAGTCGACGTTTTACCGGGTGCTGCGTGCGGCAGGCCAACAGCAGCATCGTGGTCGTAGCCAGCGCCCCAGGCGGCACGTGGCACCGACGACGTATGCCGCCAAAGGGCCGAACCAGGTGTGGTCGTGGGACATCACCTACCTGCCGTCTCCGGTACGCGGAAAGTATTACTACCTGTACCTGATCGAGGATATTTACAGCCGCAAGGCCGTGGGCTGGGAGGTTTACGAAGAAGAAAGCGGCGAGAAGGCGGCTGCGCTCTTGCAACGTAGCGTGATCGGCGAGCAGTGTTTGCACGCGCCACTGGTGCTGCACTCGGACAATGGAGCACCGATGAAATCGCTGACGCTGTTGAGCAAAATGCATGAGCTGGGCATCACGCCGTCACGTGGCCGACCGCGAGTGAGCAATGACAACCCGTACTCGGAATCACTGTTTCGGACGTTGAAATACTGCCCGCAATGGCCGGCAGATGGCTTTGCCAG
>NZ_JALLIX010000140.1 GCF_023242365.1 Pseudomonas sp. MWU13-2100 | reverse complement strand
CAACCAAACCGGTTCGAACCGCAAGGTGGCGATGGGTGTGGTGCACCTGATTGAGCTGGCGCAGCTGAAGATGGACTCGGTCCTGGATGAGCAAGCAGTCAGCGTCAGAAACTGATAGAGCCCAACCGCTAGATGAACGGGAAGCAAGGCTCCCCGTTCAATTTGGCTCGGCGGAGCCACCCGCGCCTTTGCCTATAACGCCTATGGCAAACTCTCCAGCGAGCGCGACGAACTGGGTCGGCTGACCCGCTACGGTTCGGCGATGATGGCAGCGAGCTGAAAACCGCCTACCAACGCGACGCCGCTGGCCGCCTGCTAGTCAAGACGCTGAGCGATGGTGAGAAGATTCACTACCACTACGACGCGCTGGGCCGCCTGGTCAATGTCGATGACGGTCACTGGCCGCTGGCGTATGAGTACGACCTGCAGGACCGCCTGACCACCGAGCACCAAGGTTGGGCCACCCTGCACTACCGCTACGACGCGCTCGGCCAGCTCAGCCATGCGCGCCTGCCCGACGGCAGCACTCTGGACTATCGCCACCTGGC
>NZ_JALLIX010000014.1 GCF_023242365.1 Pseudomonas sp. MWU13-2100 | reverse complement strand
TGCGCTGCGCAAATGTCTGGCGCCGGGTCCGCCTTCTGTAGCGGCTGAACAGTCGCTACAGGACTCAAACCCTGGACATAAAAAACCACCTCTGCAGGTGGTTTTTTTATAAGCGCGATTCACTCCCCGCGATAGATACAGCCACTGGTGCAGGTCTCGTGGATGCGAATCGCCGACAGCTCGGGCAGCAACGGCTTCAGCTCCTGCCAGATCCACTTCGCCAGGTTCTCGCTGGTGGGGTTTTCAAGGCCGGGAATATCATTCAGGTAGTTATGGTCCAGACGCTCGTACAGCGGCTTGAAGATCGTCTTGATCTCCGAGAAGTCACGGATCCAACCGGTATGCGGATCCATCTCGCCGCTCAGATGAATCGCCACCTTGAACGAGTGACCATGCAGGCGACCACATTTATGGCCGTCCGGTACGTGGGGCAGTTTGTGGGCGGATTCGAACGTAAACTCTTTGAAGATTTCCACGGTAATGTCAGCTCTGAAGAGTGGCCAGCGCGCAGCCGATGAATGCAGGGCGGCAGTTTAACAGCTTGCGCAGCGGCAAGTGCCTCAAAGCGCCAGCAGGCGCTCACCCAGGCGGCCATTGTCGACCAGTTCGAGAAACTCGTCGCCCAGGCGCCGGCTCTGCTCCATCGCCTTGCGCCAATAGGCCTGGCGGCCCTTGTCGTCGCCCATGTAACGCTTGAAGTCGTTACGATCAGGCAGTTTGCCGTGCGGCAGGCGGGCCAGGTATTCCCGCGAGGGCGCCAGTAGCAACACGTCCTGCAACCGGTCCGGATTACCCCGGCGCCAGGGCAGGGTCTTGTCGAACCAGCCGGGGATGACCTTGTCGGTGAAATGCGGATACAGCACCACATCATCACCGCAGTAGGGCAGGTCGAGGTGATAGTCCAGCAGTCCGCCATCACGGTAGGTGCCGGCGCCAACCCCGGCGATATCGCGCACGCCTTCCATCACCATCGGAATCGAGCCGGAGGCCAGCAGGCCCTGGCGCAGATTGTCCGCGGCCAGGGGCAGGCAGCGTGACGGAAAGTCATTGAGCGCCTGCAGGGGAGGGCCCCGTCGCGGATCATGCAAGATGACCCGTTCGAAATGCCGTGACAAGCGCGAGCGATTGACCAGGTTGTCGGCAATGACCGACGACAAACCAAGACCGAGGCGGCCCCGATGATCATGGGCAAGCAGCCCATGACTCTTCACGATCACCACGTTCAGGCGATAGTGGCTGTTCGTCAGGATCGACGCGTCGCGGCCATCGAGCAGGTCATGGAGCATGCGCCGGCAGCTCTCGCTGACCTGGGCCATGGTCACGCCCTTGGCGAAGCTCTGTTCGTTGTAGAGCTGGCCCAACCGCGTGATGCCCTCGGCAGCGTTGGGCAGGCAGGCACTGGCGAAGCGCCAGGCACCGATGGAGGCGCCGATCAGCGAGCGTTCCCGCGGACTGGCCGGCAGCCACTCTCCGAACAGGGCCAGGTCCAGCCCCTGTATACCGAGGGCCTTGGGACCGCCTGCCGCACCGGGCAAGGTACCAACGTCGGCGGCTTTCAAGCCCTGTTCGCGAATGCGTTGCAGGGTCCGCCTGCCGGCCTTGAGGGTCAAGGCGGGAAACTTGATATGGATGGCAGTCATACAGGCCTCGTTCTACCGGGACACTGATTATAAGGCAGCTCGCCAGCGGCGATGGAGGTTGTCCCGCAAAAGCCAGCCTCCAGGCTGGTCGCGCTCTGAAAAATTCAGTTTTGATTAAGTTGCGGCATTTACCCTGCGAAGCTGACAGATCAGCCGAAGTAGCACGGAACCAGCAACGCGGCGACTTCACTTATCAGATAGAACTGCGCGACGCTCAGGGAGTTGAGTGGGAGGTTGAATCGGACGGCATCGGCGGGCAGGTTCTCAAGGACCATCAGGACAGTTAATGACGTTGAATCTGCATGCCTGCACCCTGCTCGGGTTCGCGATCTTTTGCTCCACGGTTTCGGCCAATGACCTGAACCAGGACGAAGCCCTGCGCCTGCGTCGCCAGGGCGTCATCATGCCACTGGAGCAACTGTTGCGGCGAGCCTTGAGCCACTATCCCGGGGCCAAGCTGCTGGAAGCCGAACTGGTGAGCCGGCATGACGTCTATGTCTATGACGTCGAGCTGTTGACCCGTGCCGGTGTCGTTCGGGATATCGAACTGGATGCCAGCAGTGGTCGTTTATTAAAAGACAAGGAAGACGATTGATGCGGTTGTTGTTGGTGGAAGACCATGTTCCCTTGGCGGACGAGTTGTTGGCCAGCCTGACCCGACAGGGTTATGCCGTCGACTGGCTGGCCGATGGACGCGATGCGCTCTTCCAGGGAGCGGTCGAGCCCTATGACCTGATCATTCTCGATCTTGGCCTGCCGGGCTTGCCGGGGCTCGAGGTGTTGCACAAATGGCGCGCCGACAGCCTCGCGGTGCCGGTACTGATCCTCACCGCGCGCGGTTCCTGGGCCGAACGTATCGAAGGGCTCCAGGCCGGTGCCGACGATTACCTGACCAAACCGTTTCACCCGCAGGAGTTGCAGTTGCGGGTCCAGTCGTTGTTGCGTCGGGCTCGTGGCCAGGCCAACCAGCCGACCCTGAAGGCCGCCGGCCTGCACCTGGACGAAGGGCGCCAGTGCGTCAGCCGCGAGAATGGCGATGTCCAGCTCACGGCTGCCGAGTTCAGGCTGTTGCGTTACTTTATGCTGCACCCGGAACAGATTCTCTCGAAAAGCCATCTGGCCGAGCATCTCTACGACGGCGAAACCGAACGCGACTCCAATGTGCTGGAGGTTCATGTCAATCACCTGCGGCGCAAGCTCGGGCGCGGCGTGATTGAAACCCGCCGGGGCCAGGGTTATCGCTTTGGTGGCGCGGCCCGGTGAAGTCGATTCAGCGCCGCCTGAGCCTGGGACTGATCAGTGTATTGCTCGTCGCCGGACTGGTGGTGGCGCCGACCAGTCTCTGGCTGTTCGAGCTGGGTTTGCAGCGCTATCTGGAAGATGGACTGCACGCTGACAGCGAGAGCCTGCTGGTGGCGCTGGTACGCACTCCGCAGGGGCTGAAACTGGATGAGCGACGTTTGTCGCCGGCCTATCAGCGGCCTTTTTCCGGACACTACTTTCGGATCGATTTCGCCGATCAACACTGGCGCTCGCGTTCGCTCTGGGACCAGGAACTGCCCAGCGTCGAAAAGGCCGGACTGCACGCCAACCTGCAACTGGGGCCGGAAGGGCAGATGCTGTTGGTGCTGCGTTCGGACTATCGGCGCCTGGGGCAGTCGATCAGCATCAGCGTGGCCCAGGACTACACTCCGGTCCGCCGCAGTTTCCAGTTGATGCAGCGCATTGGCCTGGGTATCGGCCTGACCGCGTTACTCGTGATTCTGCTGTTGCAGCGGGTCACCGTGCGCCGGGCCTTGCGCCCGCTGGAGAACGCCCGCAAGCAGATTGCCCAGTTGCAACAAGGACAACGCTCGCAACTCGACACCCAGGTGCCGGTGGAGCTGGAGCCGCTGGTGTCGCAGATCAACCGCCTGCTGGCCCACACCGAGGGCAGCCTCAAACGTTCGCGTAACGCCCTGGGTAATCTCGGTCACGCGCTCAAGACGCCTCTGGCGGTCATGCTGAGCCTGACTTCCAGTGCGGAACTGGACGCCCACCCGCTGCTGCGCCAGACCTTGCGTGAACAGCTGGAGCAGATCCAGCAACGCCTGGAACGGGAGCTGGGGCGTGCCAGGCTGGCGGGGGACACCTTGCCTGGCGCGGCCTTCGATTGCGATGCGGAACTGCCGGCGCTGTTCTCGACCCTGCGCATGATCCATGGCGAGCACCTGTACCTGCACCACGAGGTTGTGTCCGGCTTGCAGTTGCCCTGGGATCGTGAGGATTTGCTGGAACTGCTCGGCAACCTGCTGGACAACGCCTGTAAGTGGGCCGATGCGCAGGTGCGTTTGAGTATTGTCGAGGTCTCGGCGGGCTATCGCCTGGAGATCGAGGACGATGGTCCGGGTATCCCGGAGCAGAGCCGGGCGGAAGTCTTCAGCCGCGGTACCCGCTTGGACGAACAGACCCGCGGGCATGGTCTGGGCCTGGGGATCGTGCGCGATATCGTCGAGGCCTGGGGCGGCGATCTGCGTTTGTCGAACAGCCCGCTGGGCGGACTGTTAGTGACCGTCGACGTGCCACGCCGCTAGTGCCTGGACGCGGAGCTGCTCGATCAGGCCGGCGAACAGCTCGTCCTTTCACTGAATGGAAAGCTGTCTGAGCGACATGAGGTGACATCCTTGATCGGTGGCGACAGAAGATAGGACGCCTAACGTCGTTATTTTTTTATTTTATCGCCTGGTCAAAGATAAGTAAAAAACCTCCGATGGGTGCCTATTTCACTGAAAATTATAGGGTTTTTTGATAGATCGTGGCCGCTACACGGTCATTGCGAGCTGGTGCGCAGGGAGAATAACGTCAACCCGTAATGGGCTGATATCCGTAGTGCATCATTTGCGTGTATCAATAGCCACTATGCTCAACTTTGGCCGTCCCCAGCCGTTAACCTGTTGAGCGCCTATTCCTATAAGAGAGCACCATCATGGGTCTGAGCCTGAAGGCGAAAGTCGTGTCCCTCGCAGTACTGCCGGTATTACTCTGCGCCCTGGTGATCAGTCTTACCACGGTCTGGATGTTGCGCAATCAGGCCAGGGATGAAGTGGAAGAGACCCATCAGCGTTTGCTCTCGGAAGCCAAGGTGACTTTGCAGAATTACGTCACCCAGGTGATGACCGCGATCAAACCGCTCTACGACGCTGCGGCCCCGGGCGATATGGCGGCCCGCGCCCAGGTGGTGAAGCTGCTGTCGAGCATCAAGTATGGCAAGGACGGTTACTTTTTCGGTTACGACTCGCAGATCGTACGGGTGTTCAAGAGTGACAACCCCGAGGGTGTCGGCAAGAGCTTCAAGGATGCCCGCGACCCGAATGGTGTCTACGTCAACCGCGACCTGGTGCAGGTCGCCAAGGACGGTACCCATTTCCTGAAATACAGCGCATCGCTGGCCACCAACGAACAGGTGCTGGTGCCCAAGATCGGTTACACCGAATACCTGCCCAAGTGGGATATGGCCATCGGCACCTTCGTCAACCTCGATGGCATCGATGCCCAGGTTGCGGAGCTGGAGACCAAGGTCCATCAGCGTATGGAAGGGGTGATCCTGAGTATCCTCGGGATCACCGCGCTGGTATTGCTGGCGATCGCGATCCTCGGGATATTGATGGCCAATGCCATTTTGCGACCTCTGCAACTGATGAAGCTCAGCCTGGACGATATCGCCGCCGGCGAGGGCGACCTGACACGGCGCCTGGCGATCACCAGCGACGACGAACTGGGGCAGTTGGCCGGTTCCTTCAACCGCTTTGTCGACAAGATCCATGGGCTGGTGCGACAGATCAGCGAAATGACCGTGCAACTGACCACCCTGGTCGGCCAGGTCAGCGACCAGGCCCAGCGTTCGGAACAGGCGATGGAGCGTCAACGGCACGAAACCGACCAGGTGGCCACGGCGATCAACCAGATGTCCTCGGCGGCCCAGGAAGTGGCGCGTGGCGCGCAAGGAGCGGCGGTCGCCGCGCAGCAGACCGATGCCGAGGGCAAGACCGCCAAGCGCGTGGTCGACGGCAGCATCCAGCAGATCCATGCGCTGGTGAAGGATATCCGCCATAGCGGTACCACCCTGGATAGCTTGCAGCAGGATGTGACCTCGATTGTCAGTGTGCTCGGGGTGATTCGTTCCATTGCCGAGCAGACCAACCTGTTGGCCCTCAACGCCGCGATCGAGGCCGCACGGGCGGGTGAGGCGGGGCGTGGCTTTGCGGTGGTGGCCGATGAAGTGCGGGCGCTGGCCAGCCGGACCCAGCAGAGCACCCAGGAAATCCAGGGCATGATCGACCGCCTGCAAACAGGGACGCAGGTGGCGGTGGAAGCCATGCGCCGTTCCAGCGACGCCGGCGACGGCACTTCGGACCGGGCCAACGAGGCCGGTGCGTCGCTGGATACCATGGCGCAGTTGATCGGTACCATCAATGCGATGAATGCGCAGATCGCCAGTGCCGCCGAAGAGCAGACCGCAGTGGCCGAGGAGATCAACCGCAGTGTGCACCAGATCGCCTCGGCGGTGGACAGCGTGGCCGATGAAACCCAGCGCAGTGCGCAGACCTCCCGCAGCCTGGCGGAGTTGGGACAGAGCCTGGGCAAGCTGGTGGGGCAGTTCCGGATTTAAAAGCATCGTCAGCAAGCGGGCTCCCACATCGTGGTGCCTGACGCAATTTTTGCGCACGACGAGGATACTGTGGGAGCTGGCTTGCCGGCGATAGCGCCCGTCCAGGCGCCCGATACCTGTCAGGCCTGCGCCAGACAGCCGCTAAGCTCAACGTTGGTGGCCGCAAGCCGCTAACCCGTTAACCGTCCATTCCTATAAGAGAGAACCATTATGCGTCTGAGCCTGAAGACCAAAGTCGTGTCCCTCGCGGTACTGCCGGTATTGCTCTGCGCCCTGGTGATCAGCCTGACCATGGTTTGGATCTTGCAGAGTCAGGCCAAGGATGAGGTGGAGGCAACCCGTCAGCGTCTACTGTCGGAGGCCAAGGTGACCTTGCAGAATTACGTCAGCCTGGCGATCACCGCAATCAAGCCGCTCTATGATGCGTCGGCTCCCGGCGATATGGCGGCGCGGGCGCAGGCGGTGAAACTGCTGTCGAGTATCAAGTATGGCAAGGACGGTTACTTTTTCGGCACTGACTCGCAGATCGTGCGGGTGTTCAAGAGTGACAACCCCGAGGGTGTCGGCAAGAATTTCAACGATGCGCATGACCAGAATGGCGTCTATTTCACTCGCGAGCTGGTCCGGGTGGCCAAGGACGGTAGCCATTTCCTCAGATACAGCGCATCGCTGGCCACCAACGAACAGGTGCTGGTGCCCAAGATCGCCTACACCGAATTCCTGCCGAAGTGGGATATGGCCATCGGCACCTTCGTCAACCTTGACGGCATCGAGGCTCAGGTCGCGGAGGTCGAGACCAAGGTCCATCAGCGTATGGAAGGGGTGATCCTGAGTATCTTCGGGATCGCGCTGGTGGTGTTGCTGGTGATCGCGGTCATCGGGGCACTGATGGGCAATGGCATTCTGCGGCCGTTGCTGCTGATGAAACTCAGCCTGGACGATATCGCGGCGGGGGAGGGTGACCTGACACGGCGCCTGGCGATCACCAGCGACGACGAACTGGGGCAGTTGGCCGGTTCCTTCAACCGCTTTGTCGACAAGATCCATGGGCTGGTGCGACAGATCAGCGAAATGACCGTGCAACTGACCACCCTGGTCGGCCAGGTCAGCGACCAGGCCCAGCGTTCGGAACAGGCGATGGAGCGTCAACGGCACGAAACCGACCAGGTGGCCACGGCGATCAACCAGATGTCCTCGGCGGCCCAGGAAGTGGCGCGTGGCGCGCAAGGGGCGGCGATCGCCGCGCAGCAGACCGATGCCGAGGGCAAGACCGCCAAGCGCGTGGTTGACGGCAGTATCCAGCAGATCCATGCGCTGGTGAAGGATATCCGCCATAGCGGTACCACCCTGGATAGCTTGCAGCAGGATGTGACCTCGATTGTCAGTGTGCTCGGGGTGATTCGTTCCATTGCCGAGCAGACCAACCTGTTGGCCCTCAACGCCGCGATCGAGGCCGCACGGGCGGGTGAGGCGGGGCGTGGCTTTGCGGTGGTGGCCGATGAAGTGCGGGCGCTGGCCAGCCGGACCCAGCAGAGCACCCAGGAAATCCAGGGCATGATCGACCGCCTGCAAACAGGGACGCAGGTGGCGGTGGAGGCCATGCGCCGTTCCAGCGACGCCGGCGACGGCACTTCGGACCGGGCCAACGAGGCTGGTGCGTCGCTGGATACCATGGCGCAGTTGATCGGCACCATCAACACGATGAACGCGCAGATCGCCAGCGCCGCCGACGAGCAGACCGCAGTGGCCGAGGAGATCAACCGCAGCGTGCACCAGATCGCCTCGGCGGTGGACAGCGTGGCCGATGAAACCCAGCGCAGTGCGCAGACCTCCCGCAGCCTGGCGGAGTTGGGACAGAGCCTGGGCAAGCTGGTGGGGCAGTTCCGGATCTAACAGGCCAGCCCCTACAGTTTTGTGTCTGATGCAATTCCTGCGTACGGCACAGATACTGTGGGAGCGGTGCTTGCCCGCGAAGGGGTCCTACCGCCAAAAGCTTCGCGGGCAAGCACCGCTCCCACAGGGACCGTGTCCGGCTTTAACTGGGGGGTATCAGGGCTTGCTTGCCATCCACAGTTTATTGTTCGCCGGTCGTGACATCCCGCATCAACAACCCGAACCGCAACTCCACCTCATCCGGTACCGGCAGGTACACCGTGTGCCCATCCCCGGGGGCCACCGTGATCCGCTCGCCACGCTCATTGCGCAGCTCATCCAGATCGAAATGCAGATTACCCGCGGGCGTCATCAGCTCCAGATGATCACCCAGCCCAAAGCGGTTCTTCACCTTGACCTGCGCCAGCCCCTCGCGCCGTTCCCCCGTCAATTCCCCGACAAACTGCTGGCGCTCCGAGACCGAGCTGCCGTGCAGGTAGTTCTGATACTCGTCATGCACATGCCGACGCAGGAAACCTTCGGTGTACCCGCGCTGGGCCAATGACTCGAGGTCATGCATCAGGCTGCGATCAAACGCCCGCCCGGCCACGGCATCATCAATCGCCCGGCGATAGACCTGGGTCGTTCGCGCACAGTAGAAATGCGATTTGGTCCGACCTTCGATCTTCAGCGAATGCACGCCCATGCCCGTCAATCGCTCGACATGCTGCACGGCGCGCAGGTCCTTGGCGTTCATGATGTAGGTGCCGTGCTCGTCCTCGAAGGCCGGCATCGACTCATCCGGTCGCTGGGCTTCCTGGAGCAGGAACACCTGCTCGGTCGGCGCCCCGAGACCGAGGGTCGGTTCGACGGGATCGAACGCCTGGACAATCTCGCCCAGCAGGTTTTCCGTGGCCGGCTGTGCCTTGTACTGCCAGCGGCAGGCATTGGTGCAGCTGCCCTGGTTGGCATCGCGGCGGTTCATGTACCCGGAGAGCAGGCAGCGCCCGGAATAGGCCATGCACAGCGCCCCGTGGACGAACACCTCCAGCTCCATGTCCGGCACCTGCTCGCGGATCTCGCCGATCTCCTCCAGGGACAGTTCCCGGGAGAGGATGATCCGGCTCAGCCCCAGTTGCTGCCAGAAGCGCACGCTGGCCCAGTTCACCGTATTGGCCTGCACCGACAGGTGGATCGGCATCTGCGGGAAATGCTCGCGCACCAGCATGATCAGCCCGGGGTCGGACATGATCAGCGCATCCGGGGCCATGGCGATCACCGGCGCCAGGTCCTTGAGAAAGGTCTTGAGCTTGGCATTGTGCGGGGCGATGTTCACCACCACGTAGAAGCGCTTGCCCTGGGCCTGGGCTTCCTGGATGCCGAGTGCCAGGTTGGCATGGTCGAATTCGTTGTTGCGCACCCGCAGGCTGTAGCGCGGCTGGCCGGCGTAGACCGCATCGGCGCCATAGGCGAAGGCGTAGCGCATGTTCTTCAGGGTGCCGGCGGGGGCCAGCAGTTCGGGGGAGGGGAGGGCCATGGTCGGATCGTTCGCAAAAGGTCGCGAGGTTAAGGCATTCGGAGTCCGGGGTTATTGATCTGGGTCTATTCGGCATCACTCCCTGTAGATAGCCGGCTTGCCGGCTGCTACAAGGTGTCCTCGGACCTTGAAAACAAAACACCCCGCCGGAGTTGCCTCGGGCGGGGTGTCGGGTACAGCTGGCGACTGTTTAGCTCGCCAGTATCGCGTGTTGCACCAGTTCCAGCAGCGGTTGCGGGTACAGGCCGAGGAAGAAGGCCAGTACCGCGATCGCCAGCAGCATCACGCCGCCAGCCTGCTGTTCCCAGTGCAGTTGGGCATCGACCCGACGCAGGTTCGGTTCGATCAGGTACAGGGTGACCATCACGCGCAGGTAGTAGAACACGCCGATGGCACTGCCCAGCACCAGCGAACCGATCAGCCACCAGTGATGGGACTCGACACCGGTCGCGATGATGTAGAACTTGCCGATAAAGCCGGCGGTCAGCGGGATACCGGCCAGCGACAGCATCATCACGGTCAGTACCGCGGTCAGGTACGGACGGCGCCAGAACAGGCCGCGGTACTCGTACAGGGCATCCGCGTCACGGCCCTTGTAAGGCGAGGACATCAGGGTGATCACGCCGAACGCGCCGAGGCTGGTGATCACGTAGGTGACCAGGTACACGCCCATGGCTTCCACGGCCATGCCCTTGCTCGCCACCAGGGCGATCAGCAGGTAGCCGAAGTGGGCGATGGACGAATAACCGAGCAGACGCTTGAGGTTGTTCTGGGTCAGCGCCAGCAGGTTACCCACCAGGATCGAGGCGATGGCGATCACCGCCAGCACATTGCTCAGGACGCCACTACTGGCCACCGGAGAGATCTGGAACAGGCGGATCATCACGGCGAACACCGCGACCTTGCTGGCAGTGGCGAGGAACGCCGCCACCGGCGCCGGTGCGCCTTCATATACGTCCGGGGTCCACAGGTGGAACGGTACCAGCGACAGCTTGAACGCCAGGCCGACCAACATCATGCCCAGGCCCAGTTGGGCGATCGGGCTTGGCAGGCCGGTAGCCGCCAGGGCGTGACCGATACCGGTGAAGCTCAGGGTGCCGGCTTCGGCATAGAGCAAGGCCATGCCGAACAGCAGGAAGGCCGAGCCCGCGGCGGACAGCACCATGTACTTGATGCCGGCTTCCAGCGAACGCTTGTTGAAGAAGGCATAAGCCACCAGGCCGTAGACCGGTACCGAGAGCAGTTCCAGGCCGATGAACAGGCTGGCCAGGTGCTGCGCGCTGACCAGGACCAGGCCGCCGGCGGCGGCCATCAGGATCAGCAGGTAGAGTTCTTCACGGTTGCCCGGGTAGCCATCGCCGCCATCGCCTAGGTAGGCATGGGCGAGGGTGACGCAGGCCAGGGTGGCGACCAGGATCAGCGCCATGTACAGGCAGGCGAAGTCGTCGATCTGGATCAGCGCTGTTACGGCCAGCGGCGCGACTTTCAGCGCCGGAATGATCGACAGCAGCGCCAGGTTGAGACCGGCCACCGAGAGCAGGAAGGTCTGTGAGTGGTTGCGGCGCCAGGCGATCGCCAGCATCACCACGATAATGGTGAGACTGGTGATCAGCAGCGGTGCAAGCGCAATAAAGTGTTGAGTCGTCAGGTCCATAGCGCTCTTACCGGGCCGAAGCGAGTTGAGTGAAGGCGGTGCCGATCCACTGCTGCACACCATGCATGGTGGCGGCGGAAGTATCGAGGAACGGCTGCGGGTACACACCGATGTAGATCAGCAGCACCGCCAGTCCCAGCACCATGATCAGTTCGCGGCCATCCATGCCGTGCAACACGGCATCGGATTTGGACGGGCCGAAGTAGGCACGGTGAATCATGATCAGCGAGTAGACCGAACCGAACACCAGGCCCGAGGTGGCGATCGCGGTAATCCACGGTGCCGCGACGAAGGTACCGATCAGGATCAGGAACTCGCCGACGAAGTTGCCGGTACCCGGCAGGCCCAGGGACGCGGCTGCGAAGAACAGGCTGATGGCCGGCAGATAGGCAATCTTCGACCACAGGCCACCCATCTCACGCATGTCGCGGGTGTGGGTGCGCTCGTAGAGCTGGCCGCTGAGGATAAAGAGTGCCGCCGCCGACAGGCCGTGGGCGAGCATCTGGATCACCGCGCCTTGCAGGGCCTGCTGGCTGCCGGAGTAGATCCCGATCAGCACGAAGCCCATGTGCGAAACGCTGGAGAAGGCGATCAGGCGCTTGATGTCGGTTTGCGCGAAGGCCAGGAACGCACCGTAGAAGATCCCGATCAGACCCAGGGTCATGGCAATCGGCGCGAACTCGGCCGAGGCATTCGGGAACAGCGGCAGGGCGAAACGCAACAGACCGTAGGCAGCGGTTTTCAGCAAGATACCGGCCAGGTCCACGGAACCGGCGGTCGGCGCCTGGGCGTGGGCGTCCGGCAGCCAGGAGTGGAACGGCACCACTGGCAGCTTCACCGCGAAGGCGATGAAGAAACCGAGCATCAGGATGTACTCGGTGGTCAGCGACATCTTGGTTTTCAACAGGTCGGTGTAGTTGAAGGTCATTACACCGGTGTTGTTGAAGTTGACCAGCACCAGACCGAGGATCGCCACCAACATGATCAGGCCGGAAGCCTGGGTGAAGATGAAGAACTTGGTCGCCGCGTAGATCCGGGTTTTCTTGCCGTCCGAAGAACTATGACCCCAGAGCGCGATGAGGAAGTACATCGGCACCAGCATCATTTCCCAGAAGAAGAAGAACATGAACAGGTCGAGGGCGAGGAACACGCCGATGACACCGCCCAGGATCCACATCAGGTTCAGGTGGAAGAAGCCCACGCGATGCTGGATCTCTTTCCACGAGCAGAGTACCGAGAGGATACCCAGCAGGCCGGTCAGCAGGATCATCAGCAGCGACAGGCCGTCGAGGGCCAGGTGCACGTTGATGCCGAAGCGCTGGATCCAGACGTGCTTGAACTCAAGCGCGAAGGTCGGATCGGCGCCAGGCGCCGGGGCCAGATGGAAATCCCCGTGGGCCCACAGCCAGAGGCCGAGGGCGAGTTCGAGGGACATGGTCAGCAGCGCAATCCAGCGCGGGAGGGTGGCGCTGAAACGCTCACCCAGCCAGCACAGCAGGCCACCGATAAAGGGGATCAGGATTAGCCAAGGCAGAATCATGACGGGCTCAATTCCTTTCGCAATGTCGCAAGGTTCATAGTCAGACCGCTACCAGCACAATGGCGCCCAGCACCACGACGGCTCCGGCGGCGATCGACGCGGCATACCAGCGCAGCTGACCGGTCTCGGTACGGCTCAGGGCGTTGTGACCGCCTTTGGCCAGACGCGGGATCAGGCCGATGGTCTGGTCGAGCGGGTCTTTGCGCAGCAGATGACTGATCGCCAGGTAAGGCTTGACGAACAGCTTGTCGTAGATCCAGTCGAAGCCCCAGGCGGCGAACCACCAGGCTGAAAGGAAACGACCGATGCCGCTGTTGGCGACCGCCGTGACGAAGCGACGCTTGCCGAGGAACAGCACCGCGGCCAGCAGGATACCGGCCAGGGCGATGGCGCCCGAGGTGATTTCCAGGCTGTGCTTGGCTTCGCCGCCGGCATGTCCGGCGCTTTCCGGCAGGACGCCAGCCAGTGGCGGATGAATCCAGGCACCGACGAAGGTCGACAGCACGATCAGCACACCCAGTGGCAGCCAGTGGGCGATCCCGTGGCCGGCGTGGGCCTCGGTCTTGGCTTCACCGTGGAAGGTGATGAAGATCAGGCGGAAGGTGTACAGCGAGGTCATGAACGCGCCGACCAGGCCTGCATAGAGCAGATTGTGGTTACCGCTGGCGAAGGCTTCCCAAAGGATTTCGTCCTTGGAGTAGAAACCGGCGGTGATGATCGGCAGGGCGGACAGGGCGGCACCACCGACGATGAAGCTGGTGTAGGCCAACGGCAGTTTCTTCCACAGGCCGCCCATCTTGAAGATGTTCTGCTCGTGGTGGCAGGCAACGATCACCGCACCGGACGCGAGGAACAGCAGGGCCTTGAAGAAGGCGTGGGTCATCAGGTGGAAGATCGCGCCTTCCCAGGCACCGACGCCCAGGGCCAGGAACATGTAGCCGATCTGGCTCATGGTCGAGTAGGCGAGGATCCGTTTGATGTCGGTCTGCACCAGGGCGGCAAAGCCGGCCAGGACCAGGGTCACGCCACCGACGATGCCCACCAGATGCAGGATATCCGGCGCCAGGCTGAACAGACCGTGGGTACGGGCGATCAGGTAGACGCCGGCGGTGACCATGGTCGCGGCGTGAATCAGTGCCGAAACCGGGGTCGGACCGGCCATCGCGTCCGCCAGCCAGGTCTGCAGCGGCAGTTGCGCGGATTTACCGACCGCGCCGCCGAGCAGCATCAGGGTCGCCAGGACGATCCAGAAGTCGCCGACCTTGAAGTGCTCCGGCGCCTTGACCAGCAGCTCCTGGATATTCAGCGTGCCCAGCTGGGTGAACAGGATGAACAGGCCGATGGCCATGAACACGTCGCCGATACGGGTGACGATAAAGGCCTTGAGGGCGGCGTTACCGTTGTTGCGGTTGCTGTAGTAGAAACCGATCAACAGGTAGGAGCACAGGCCCACGCCTTCCCAGCCGAGGTACAGGAACAACAGGTTATCGCCCAGGACCAGGAACAGCATGCTGGCGATAAACAGGTTGGTGTAGGCGAAGAAGCGCGAGTATCCGTCTTCACCGCGCATGTACCAGGAGGCGAACAGGTGGATCAGGAAACCTACGCCGACCACCACGCCGAGCATGGTGATCGACAGGCCGTCGATGTACAGGGCGAAGTTGGGGGCAAAGCCTTCCACCGACATCCACTGCCACAGCACCAGGGTGTAGTGGCCACCCTCGGGCGGCGCGACGTTGAATTGCCAGATCACATAGGCGGCGACGATGGCCGACAGGCCAATGGAGCCGACCCCGATCAGGGCCGAGAGGTTTTCCGAGAGGCGTCCACGGGAGAACGACAGCAGCAGGAAACCGAGCAGGGGGAATACGAAAGTCAGAAAGATCATGTTCATCCGCGCATCTCACTGGCAGCGTCGATATCGAGCGTGTGGAAGCGGCGATACAGTTGCAGCAGGATCGCCAGGCCGATACTGGCCTCGGCGGCTGCCAGGCTGATCACCAGGATGAACATGATCTGTCCATCCGGCTGCGCCCAACGGGAGCCCGCGACGATGAAGGCCAGGGCGGCGGCGTTCATCATCACCTCCAGGCTCATCAACACGAAGAGGATGTTACGGCGGACCATCAGGCCGATCAGGCCGAGGCTGAACAGGATGCCGGCGACAGCCAGGCCATGTTCAAGAGGGATAGCAGGCATGAATTACTCCTTCGCCTCGTTGCGGCCCAAGTGGAATGCCGTGATGGCTGCGGCGAGCAGCAGCATCGAGGCGAGTTCGACCACCAGCAGGTACGGACCGAACAGGCTGATGCCCACGGCCTTGGCGCCCACGGTGGTTTGACCGATACCCACGCCGCTGCTGTGGCTGAACAGCACATAGAGCAGTTCGACCAGCAGCAGGGCGCAGAGGATCACCGGACCGATCCAGATCCCCGGCTTGAGCCAGTCGCGCTCTTGCAGTACCGAGGCCGGCCCGAGGTTCAGCATCATCACCACGAACACGAACAGCACCATGATGGCACCGGCGTAGGCGATCACTTCCAGGGCGCCGGCAAACGGCGCCCCGAGGCTGAAGAAGGTCATCGCCACGGCGATCAACGAGATAATCAGGTAGAGCAGGGCATGCACAGGGTTGGTGTTGGTGATCACGCGCAGCGTGGACAGAACAGCGACACCCGATGCGAAATAGAAAGCGAATTCCATCGTTCTTCCTTAAGGCAGCAAGCTCTTCACGTTGATCGGCTCGGCTTCGTTCTGGGCAGCGCCTTTCGGCTTCCCGGCAACGGCCATCCCTGCAACACGATAGAAGTTGTAATCAGGGTTCTTGCCGGGGCCGGAGATCAGCAGATCTTCTTTCTCGTACACCAGGTCCTGACGTTTGAACTCGGCCATCTCGAAATCCGGTGTCAGCTGGATCGCGGTGGTCGGGCAGGCTTCCTCGCAGAGGCCGCAGAAAATGCAGCGCGAGAAGTTGATGCGGAAGAACTCCGGGTACCAACGACCGTCGTCGGTTTCGGCTTTCTGCAGCGAGATGCAACCCACCGGGCACGCCACGGCGCACAGGTTGCAGGCCACGCAGCGCTCTTCGCCGTCGGGGTCGCGGGTCAGCACGATGCGACCGCGATAACGCGGCGGCAGGTACACCGCTTCTTCCGGGTATTGCAGGGTGTCGCGTTTGCGGAAGCCATGGCCGAAAACCATCACCAGGCTTCGCAACTGGGTACCGGTACCCTTAACGATGTCGCCAATATATTTGAACATGGGTCAAATCCTCACTGAACCGCGCCCGCAGGCGTGTTCAACAACACAATCGCAGCGGTCACCAGCATGTTGATCAGGGTCAGCGGCAGGCAGAATTTCCAGCTGAAATCCATCACCTGGTCATAGCGTGGGCGCGGAATCGAAGCGCGCAGCAGGATGAACAGCATGATGAAGAACCCGGTCTTCAGGGCGAACCAGATGAACGACAGTTGCGGCAGGATGCCGAACGGACCGTGCCAGCCACCGAAGAACAGAGTGACCAGCAACGCCGAGATCAGGATGATGCCGATGTACTCGCCCACGAAGAACATGCCCCACTTCATGCCGGCATATTCAATGTGGTAACCGTCGGCCAGTTCCTGTTCCGCTTCCGGCTGGTCGAAGGGGTGACGGTGAGTCACGGCCACGCCGGCGATGAAGAAGGTCAGGAAGCCGAAGATCTGCGGAATCACGAACCACAGGTGTTGGGCCTGGTAGTCGACGATGTCGCGCATGTTGAACGAGCCGACCTGGATCACGATGCCCATCAGCGACAGGCCCATGAACACTTCATAGGACACGGTCTGCGCCGAGGCACGCAAGCTACCGAGCAGGGCGTACTTGTTGGCGCTCGACCAACCGGCGAACAACACCGCGTAGACCGACAGGCCGGCCATGGCGAAGAAGAACAGCAGGCCGATGTTCAGGTCCGCGACACCCCAGGTCGGGGTGATCGGGATGATGGCGAAGGCGATCAGCAGGGCGCTCATGGCCACCACCGGTGCCAGGGTGAAGATCACCTTGTCGGCAAACGGTGGGGTCCAGTCTTCCTTGAAGAACATCTTCAACATGTCGGCGGCGATCTGGAACATGCCGAACGGGCCGACGCGGTTCGGACCGTAGCGGTCCTGCCACCAGCCCAGCAGGCGACGTTCGACGAAGCTCAGCAAGGCGCCGCAGACCACCACGGCCAGCAGCACCACGATGGCCTTGACGACCGAGAGGATCACGTCGATCACTTCAGGGGTGAACCAGGTCATTGAGCTGCCTCCTGCAGACCGTCAACGGATTTGCCGAAAATCGCCGGAGGAATGCCCGCCAGGCCGGCCGGCAAGGCCACCAGGCCGGCACCCAGCTCTTCGTTGATGCGCAGCGGCAGACGCAGGGTGGTGCCGGCAACGTTCAGGCTGAGCAGGGCGCCGTCGTTGACGCCCAGGCGATCGGCTTCGGACTTGGCCAGGGACACGTAGGCGGCCGGGATGCGCTCTTGTACCGGTGCGGCTTTCGAGGAGGTTTCCTCGCTGCCGAACAGGTGGAAGAACGGCACCACTTGCCAGGTGCCCTGGGCCGGGTTGAAGGCGCGTGGGACATTGGCGAACCAGTTCAGCGAGTCGCCCTGGCTTTCGATCAGGCGGGTGCCCGGGTCGCCAGCGCGGATATGACCACCGACTTCGTCCTGGAACTTGTTCCAGGCCTGTGGCGAGTTCCAGCCCGGCGACCAGGCGAACGGCACCTGTTGGCGCGGTTCGACGGAGCCCGAGTAACCTTCCATGGAGAAGGCGAAGGCGGTGTCGACGTCCTGGGAGGTACGCGGTTCGTGCACGCTGATATTGGCGCGCATGGCGGTCCGGCCGGAGTAGCGCAGCGGTTCGCGGGCCAGTTTCATGCCCTTGATGCGGAACGCGGCGGAAGGCGCGGCGTCGACGATGCGCGCCAGTTGCGGCGTGCTCGCAGCGCAGGCGGCGGTGACGTGGTCCAGTTGGGTCCAGTCGATCGGCTGGTTGAGCAGGGTTGCGCGCAGGGCGTGCAGCCAGCGCCAGCCTTCGTGGACCAGGATGCTGGCATCGAGGTACTTCGGATCGAAGACCTGGAAGAAGCGCTGGGCGCGGCCTTCCTGACTGACCAGGGTGCCGTCGCCTTCGGCGAAGCTGGCCGCTGGCAGGACCAGGTGGGCGCGGTCGCTGGTGGCGGTTTTCTGATGGTCGGCAACGATCACTACTTTCGCGGCGTTCAGCGCGGCGTCGACCTTGGCCTTGTCGGTGCGGGTGTACAGATCGTTTTCCAGCACGACGATGGCGTCGGCCTTGCCGTCGATCACCGCTTGCAGGGCGGCGTCCAGGGACTCGCCGCCGAACATGGCCAGGCCGAGGCTGTTGGCTTCCGGCACGATCAGGCTGATGGAACCGTTCTTCTCGCGCAGCTTCAAGGCCTTGGCGATGTTGGCCGCGGCTTCGATCAGCGCCTTGGAACCCAGGGAGGTACCGGCGATGATCAGTGGGCGCTTGGCCGCCAGCAGGGCGTCGGCGATGCGTTGGGCCAGGGCTTGGGCTTCAGCGTCCAGGCCTTCGACAGCCGGGGCGCTGGCGTCGAGGGCGTGGGCCACGGCGAAACCGATGCGCGCCAGGTCGTCGGGCGCGGCGTGCACGCACTCTTCGGCGATATCGTCGAGCTTGGTTTCAGCCAGGCTGGCGATAAACAGCGGGTTCAGCGCGTGCTGGCCGATGTTCTTCACCGCGGCATCGAGCCAAGGCTGGACGCGCATGGCCTCGGCCATGTCCTCGGCCTTGCCCTTGACCGATTGGCGCAGGGCCAGGGCCATGCGCGCGGCAGTCTGGGTCAGGTCTTCACCGAGAACGAACACGGCGTCGTGGTCTTCGATGTCGCGCATGTTCGGAACCGGCAGCGGGCTGTCGTTCAGTACTTGCAGGACCAGGCGGATGCGTTCCAGCTCGGCGGCTTCGATACCCGAGTAGAAGTGCTCGGCACCGACCAGCTCGCACAGGGCGAAGTTGCTTTCCAGGCTGGCGCGGGGCGAACCGATACCGACGATATTGCGGCCGCGCAGCAGCTCGGCGGCTTTATCCAGGGCTTCGTCCAGGCTCAGCTTGGCGCCGTTGGCCAGCAGCGGCTGGCGTGGGCGATCTTCGCGGTTGACGTAGCCATAGCCGAAACGGCCACGGTCGCAGAGGAAGTACTGGTTGACCGAACCGTTGAAGCGGTTTTCGATCCGACGCAGCTCGCCGTAGCGCTCGCCCGGGCTGATGTTGCAACCGCTGGAGCAGCCATGGCAGATGCTCGGCGAGAACTGCATGTCCCACTTGCGGTTGTAGCGCTCGGAGTGGGTCTTGTCGGTGAACACACCGGTCGGGCAGACCTCGGTGAGGTTGCCGGAGAATTCGCTTTCCAGGGTGCCGTCTTCGACGCGACCGAAGTACACGTTGTCGTGGGCACCGAACACACCGAGGTCGGTACCGCCGGCGTAGTCCTTGTAGAAGCGCACGCAGCGATAGCAGGCGATGCAGCGGTTCATTTCGTGGGAAATGAACGGGCCCAGTTGCTGGTTCTGGTGGGTGCGCTTGGTGAAGCGATAACGACGCTCGTTGTGGCCGGTCATCACAGTCATGTCTTGCAGGTGGCAGTGACCGCCTTCCTCGCAGACCGGGCAGTCGTGCGGGTGGTTGGTCATCAGCCATTCGACGACGCTGGCGCGAAAGACTTTGGCTTCCTCGTCATCGATGGAGATCCAGCTGCCGTCGGAAGCCGGGGTCATGCAGGACATGACGATACGACCACGCTTGTCGTTCTCGTCGTTGAACTGCTTGACCGCGCACTGGCGACAGGCACCGACGCTACCGAGCGCGGGGTGCCAGCAGAAATAAGGGATGTCGAGGCCTAGCGACAGACACGCCTGTAACAGGTTGTCTGCCCCATCGACTTCGAGCGCTTTGCCGTCTACGTGGATAGTGGCCATGGTTCAAAGTTCTTCGTTGGCCCGCGTCTGCGGGCGTGGCTAATGGAATCCTGGTCCTCGCCTGGCGCATCACAAGTGCGTCTTCAGGCGAGCAAGAGGGCGGCACGGGCCGCCCTCCCTTTCGATACGTTATGCGCCGACTACGATCGGCCGCGCCAAAGGCGGGACGGCTGCACTCTTGTGTGCGATGCCAGCCTCGAACTCCGGACGGAAATACTTGATGGCGCTGCCCAATGGCTCGACGGCACCCGGTGCGTGGGCACAGAAGGTCTTGCCCGGGCCGAGGAAACCGACCAGACCCAGCAGGGTCTCGATATCGCCGACCTGGCCTTCGCCGTTCTCCAGCGCGCGCAGCAGCTTGACGCTCCACGGCAGGCCGTCGCGGCAAGGGGTGCAGAAACCGCACGACTCACGAGCGAAGAACTCTTCCATGTTGCGCAGCAGCGAGACCATGTTGACGCTGTCGTCCACCGCCATGGCCAGGCCGGTGCCCATGCGGGTGCCAACCTTGCCGATGCCGCCTGCATACATTTGCGCGTCCAGGTGTTCGGGCAGGAGGAAACCGGTACCGGCGCCGCCGGGCTGCCAGCACTTGAGCTTGAAGCCATCGCGCATGCCGCCGGCGTAGTCTTCGAACAGCTCGCGGGCGGTGATGCCGAACGGCAGTTCCCACAGGCCAGGGTTCTTCACTTTGCCGGAGAAGCCCATCAGCTTGGTGCCGTGGTCTTCGCTGCCTTCGCGGGCGAGGGATTTGTACCAGTCGATGCCGTTGCCGATGATCGCCGGCACGTTGCACAGGGTCTCGACGTTGTTCACGCAGGTCGGCTTGCCCCAGACGCCGACGGCGGCGGGGAAGGGCGGCTTGGAGCGCGGGTTGGCGCGACGGCCTTCGAGGGAGTTGATCAGTGCGGTTTCTTCACCGCAGATGTAACGCCCGGCGCCGGTGTGGACGAACAGCTCGAAGTCGAAGCCGCTGCCGAGGATGTTCTTGCCCAAGAGGCCTGCGGCCTTGGCTTCTTCCACCGCACGGTTGAGGTGCTTGGCGGCGGTGACGTATTCACCGCGCAGGAAGATGTAGCCACGGTAGGTTTTCAGCGCACGGGCGCTGATCAGCATGCCTTCGATCAACAGATGGGGCAGTTGCTCCATCAGCATGCGGTCCTTCCAGGTGTTCGGCTCCATTTCATCCGCGTTGCACAGCAGGTAGCGGATGTTCATGGATTCGTCTTTGGGCATCAGGCCCCACTTCACCCCGGTGGGGAAGCCGGCACCGCCGCGACCCTTGAGCCCGGCGTCCTTCACGGTCTGGACGATGTCGTCCGTGGCCATGTCGGCGAAGGCCTTGCGGGCGGCGGCATAGCCGTTCTTGGCCTGGTACTCGTCGAGCCACACGGGTTCTGCGTCATCACGCAGGCGCCAGGTCAACGGGTGGGTTTCCGCCGACCGCGCAATGCGGTTGGCAGGGCCGAAGGAAGTCAGGGTCATACGTAGCCCTCCAGCAGTTTGGCAACGCCGGCTGGCTGGACGTCGCCGAAGGTGTCGTCATCGATCATCAGCGCCGGGGCCTTGTCGCAGTTGCCGAGGCAGCAGACGGGCAGCAGGGTGAAGCGCCCGTCGGCGGTGGTTTGACCCAGGCCGATGCCGAGCTTGCTCTGGATCTCGCCGACCACCGACTCGTGGCCGCCGATGTAGCAGACCATGCTGTCGCAGACGCGAATGATGTGACGACCCACCGGCTGGCGGAAGATCTGGCTGTAGAAGGTCGCGACGCCTTCGACGTCGCTGGCCGGAATCCCGAGGATCTCGCCGATGGCGTAGAGCGCGCCGTCAGGCACCCAGCCACGTTCCTTCTGGACGATCTTCAGGGCTTCGATGGACGCCGCGCGCGGGTCTTCGTAGTGATGCAACTCGTGCTCGATGGCCGAGCGCTCGGTTTCGCTCAAGGCGAAACGGTCTGTCTGGATAAGCGGGCTGTTCATGCTTAGCGGTCCACGTCGGCCATAACGAAGTCGATACTACCCAGGTACGCGATCAAGTCCGCGACCATGCTGCCTTTGATCACCGAAGGGATCTGTTGCAGATGCGGGAAGCTTGGGGTGCGGATCCGGGTACGGTAGCTCATGGTGCCGCCGTCGCTCGTCAGGTAATAACTGTTGATGCCCTTGGTCGCTTCGATCATCTGGAAGGATTCGTTGGCCGGCATGACCGGGCCCCACGAAACTTGCAGGAAGTGCGTGATCAGGGTCTCGATGTGCTGCAACGTGCGCTCTTTCGGCGGCGGCGTGGTCAGCGGGTGATCCGCCTTGTACGGGCCTTCCGGCATGTTGCGCATGCACTGGTCGATGATCTTGATGCTCTGGCGCATTTCTTCGACGCGCACCATGCAGCGATCGTAGGCGTCGCCGTTGGCCGCCAGCGGGACTTCGAACTCGAAGTTCTCGTAGCCGGAGTACGGACGCGCTTTACGCAGGTCGAAATCGCAACCGGTGGAGCGCAGGCCGGCACCGGTGACGCCCCATTCCAGGGCTTCCTTGGTGTTGTAGGCGGCGACACCGACGGTCCGACCCTTGAGGATGCTGTTCTGCAGGGCGGCCTTGGTGTACTCGTCGAGGCGTTTTGGCAGCCAGTCGACGAATTCCTTGACCAACCGATCCCAGCCGCGGGGCAGGTCGTGGGCGACGCCGCCGATGCGGTACCAGGCCGGGTGCAGGCGGAAACCGGTGATGGCTTCGATGACCTTGTAGGCGCGCTGGCGGTCGGTGAAGGTGAAGAACACCGGGGTCATGGCGCCGACGTCCTGGATATAGGTCCCCAGGAACAGCAGGTGGCTGGTGATCCGGAAGAACTCGGCCATCATGATGCGGATGGTGTCGACCCGGTCCGGCACCTTGATGCCCGCCAGCTTCTCGACCGAAAGCACGTACGGCAGGTTGTTCATCACCCCGCCGAGATAGTCGATACGGTCGGTGTAGGGGATGAAGCTGTGCCAGGACTGGCGTTCGGCCATTTTCTCGGCGCCACGGTGGTGGTAGCCGATGTCCGGGACGCAGTCGACGACTTCTTCGCCGTCCAGTTGCAGGATGATACGGAAGGCACCGTGGGCCGAAGGGTGGTTCGGGCCCAGGTTGAGGAACATATAGTCCTCGTTGGCCCCGGAACGCTTCATGCCCCAGTCTTCCGGACGGAAGCGCGCGGCCTCTTCCTCAAGCTGTTGCTTGGCCAGGGTCAGGCTGAACGGATCGAACTCGGTGGCACGGGCCGGGAAGTCCTTGCGCAGCGGGTGACCTTCCCAGGTCGGCGGCATCATGATGCGCGACAGGTGCGGGTGGCCGGGGAAATCGATGCCGAACATGTCCCAGACTTCACGCTCGTACCAGTTGGCGTTTGGCCAGATACCGGTCACGGTCGGGATGCTCAGGTCGCTTTCGGACAGGGCGACCTTGATCATCACGTCGCTGTTACGTTCCAGCGACATCAGGTGATAGAACACGGTGAAATCGGCGCCGCTCGGCAGGCCCTGGCGCTTGGTGCGCAGACGCTCGTCCACGCCGTGCAGGTCATAGAGCATGACGTACGGCTTGGGCAGGTTGCGCAGGAAGGTCAGGACTTCGACGAGCTTGGCCCGGGTCACCCAGAGCACCGGCATGCCGGTGCGGGTGGCCTGGGCGGTAAAGGCCTCGGGGCCGAAACGGTTGTTCAGTTCGACGACCACATCCTGGTCGTCAGCCTTGTAAGGCGGGATGTACAGAGCACTGCCTGTAGTCATGGTTTCTTATCGCTTTCGGTCAACGTAAAGAATGAAGCCAGCTTCTCGTTTCTTTTTACAGAGCGGATCTGGATCAGACTTCGTCGGGGCTGCGCAGGTTGGTGACCTGAATACGCTGTTCGCGGCGCTGTTCCTTTTGCGACGGCATCTCGGCGCGATACACGCCTTGATCACCGACGACCCAGGAAAGTGGGCGACGCTCCTGGCCAATCGACTCCTGCAACAGCATCAAGCCTTGCAGGAAAGCCTCGGGACGGGGCGGGCAGCCAGGCACGTAGACGTCCACGGGCAGGAACTTGTCCACGCCCTGGACCACGGAGTAAATGTCGTACATGCCGCCGGAGTTGGCGCACGAACCCATGGAGATGACCCACTTGGGTTCGAGCATTTGCTCGTAGAGACGCTGGATGATCGGCGCCATCTTGATGAAGCAGGTGCCGGCAATAACCATGAAATCCGCCTGACGCGGCGATGCCCGGATAACCTCGGCGCCGAAGCGGGCGATGTCGTGGGGCGCCGTGAAGGCGGTGGTCATTTCCACATAGCAGCAGGACAAGCCGAAGTTGTACGGCCACAGGGAGTTCTTGCGCCCCCAGTTGACCGCGCCGTTCAGCACGTCTTCCAGCTTGCCCATGTAGATGTTCTTGTGGACTTGATCCTCTAACGGATCGGAAACGGTTTCCCGTTGGCCGATCGGGTACTGCTCGTTAGGCGCATCCGGGTCGATTCGAGTGAGATTGTATTGCATTGCCAAAGCCTCATTGTTTCAGCTTCGCCTGCCGCTTCTGACGAGCTTGCGGAGCCCAATCAAGCGCCCCCACTCGGTAAAGGTAGACAAGACCTGCCAACAGAATTGCTATGAAAACGAGAGCTTCGACGAATCCGGTCCAGCCGCTTTCGCGGACGGACACAGACCATGCAAAGAGAAAGAGGGCTTCGATATCGAAGATCACGAACAGCATCGCGACCAGATAGAATTTGGCTGAGAGCCGCAAGCGGGCGCTACCGGTAGGCAGCATGCCGGACTCGAACGGTTCGTTTTTGCTGCGGCCCCAGGCTTTTGACCCGAGGAGGCTGGAAAGACCGAGCATGAAGGCGCAGAGGCCGACGACGCCGAGCAGGAAAATGGCAAAGCCCCAGTTGTGGGCCATGAGTCCGGTCGCTTCGGTCATGCGGGTAATCCTTAACAGAGCGCAAAGGTCTCTGAGCGTGATAAAGAAGTAAAAACAGTGACGATATGTCGCAGTGCAATCTAGCCCGGTGATTTTATGGCTAAACACCGGGCAAGTAAATTTTCTATAGCGAAATTATTGGCTGGAATAAGGACATGTCGAGGTCTCGATGGCTCGCAGGCCATGTACTGTGGGCATTAGGGGCCTTTTTGTTAATTATGTTTTATCCGCATTGTAATGAACGAAGTGAATATTGAATGATAATTGATATCATCTAGGTCGATCCAATGCTTGTTGCTGGCCGCGACGGGAAGTGTAGTGGCTTTAACCGCGCGCGGGATGAAAGTTGCGTCGCGCGTCGTTTTAGCACTTTTTGTCGTAATCGATACCGCTCTGGATCAATGTTTTGCACTGTCGCGGTTGAACGCATTCCTGTAGGAGCAGGGCTTGCCCGCGAAGAGGCCCCTGAGTCCTGCGCCGCTCATCCGGCCGCCTTCGCGGGCAAGCCCTGCTCCTGCAAAGTGCAGTGGCGAGTCTGTAGGCGACACGCAAAAAAACGCCCCGAACCAGTCGGGGCGTCAGTTTTCCAGGCATTCCAGTTAGTTCTGCTTCGCTCTGGAATGGCCGCTTGCTCGCAGCAGACTCAGTGGAACTGTTCTTCTTCGGTCGAACCGGTCAGCGCGGTCACCGAGGACGAGCCGCCCTGGATCACGGTGGTCATGTCGTCGAAGTAGCCGGTGCCGACTTCCTGCTGGTGCGCGACGAAGGTGTAACCCTTGGCCGCGTCGGCGAATTCCTGCTCCTGCAGCTTCACGTAGGCGGTCATGTCGTTACGGGCGTAGTCGTGCGCCAGGTTGAACATGCTGTGCCACATGTTGTGGATACCCGCCAGGGTGATGAACTGGTGCTTGTAGCCCATGGCCGACAGTTCGCGCTGGAACTTGGCGATGGTCGCGTCGTCCAGATTCTTCTTCCAGTTGAAGGAAGGCGAGCAGTTGTAGGACAGGATCTGGTCCGGGTATTCCTTCTTGATGGCCTCGGCGAAGCGACGGGCTTCGTCCAGGTCCGGCTTGGCGGTTTCACACCAGATCAGGTCGGCATATGGTGCATAGGCCAGGCCGCGGGCAATGGCCTGGTCGAGGCCGGCGCGGACCTTGTAGAAACCTTCCTGGGTACGGGTGCCAACGACGAACGGCTGGTCGTACGGGTCGCAGTCGGAGGTCAGCAGGTCAGCGGCGTTGGCGTCGGTACGGGCCAGGATGATGGTCGGTACACCGGCGACGTCGGCTGCCAGGCGGGCGGCGGTCAGCTTCTGCACGGCTTCCTGGGTCGGAACCAGTACCTTGCCGCCCATGTGGCCACATTTCTTCACGGAAGCCAGTTGGTCTTCGAAGTGCACACCGGCGGCGCCCGCTTCGATCATGCTCTTCATCAGCTCGTAGGCGTTCAGGACGCCGCCGAAACCGGCTTCGGCGTCGGCCACGATCGGCGCGAAGTAGTCGATGTAGCCGTCATCGCCCGGGTTCTTGCCGGCTTTCCACTGGATCTGGTCGGCGCGACGGAACGAGTTGTTGATGCGCTTGACCACGGTCGGCACGGAGTCCACCGGGTACAGCGACTGGTCGGGGTACATGGATTCGGCGGAGTTGTTGTCCGCAGCGACTTGCCAGCCCGACAGGTAGATCGCCTGGATCCCGGCCTTGACTTGCTGTACAGCCTGGCCACCGGTCAGGGCGCCCATGCAGTTGACGAAATCTTTATCCGGGCGGAAGGACGGCTTGGCGCCTTGGGTCACCAGGTTCCACAGTTTCTCGGCGCCCATGCGGGCCAGGGTGTGCTCGGGTTGAACCGAGCCACGCAGGCGGACCACGTCAGCGGCGGAGTAAGTGCGTGTCACGCCTTTCCAGCGCGGGTTTTCAGCCCAGTCTTTTTCAAGGGCTGCAATTTGCTGTTCGCGTGTCAGTGCCATGGAGATAAACCTCGTCGCATAGGTCTTGGGTGGAGAGTTCCTTGCTCCGCCGCAGGCTCAAGGGAAGGCTTGGGCAAACGGCTGCTCGCTGACCAGAAGCTTAGGCGTTCAGGTACGGTCCGGCGGGGAAGGCGACGATTGAACGATGAGCTCAAGGGGGGAAGTGAGCGAGGCGAGGGCGAGCCTTCGGGCGCATTGGGGCGTCGTGGGCCTTCATGCGGACTTCAGGGGTCTTGCCGTTCTACCTATTACGCTTCCGTCCCTCGGGACAACTTCGTTCCAGTCGCAACCTCGTCAAACGCGCCTTGTGGGCGGAACAGACACGAATCGGCTCAGGTGGGTGGGTCAGAGCGGCGATCCGAAGGCCCTTGCCAGGGCCCCTGATTAGCGGGAGCGAGGCCATCATGCCTTCGGTTTTTTGGCTCGTCAAACATTTTGTAGTGCTTTTTTTATGGCACTACATCTTTAGTCTAATACGACTTGCCAGTCAGTTTTCGGTGGTTTAGTCCAGGCTGTCGACTTTCACTCGCAAAGTCATGTCGTTACGCCCGGAGGTCGAGTAGCTGCGGGTTAGCGCCTGCCGGTCGGCCTGGCTCTGGCCGTTGACACCGGCCAGGGTGATCCACTCGCCCAGGCGCCCGCTGACGGTTGTGTCGGTGCTTTGCACGTTCACTACATCCTGACGCTCCTGGCTGATCCGGTCACGATTGGTACTGATGGACAGGTGAACGATGTCGCCGGTGACGCTGGCGGTGACGTAGAAGCCCTGGGTCACGTTGCGGTACTGGCTCTGTATCTGCGTCAGGGGCTGTTGGTTCGGGTTCTGATTCTGGCTCGAGCCGTTGCCGAAGGACTGGTTGGTGCTGATGGCGGTGGTCAGCGGAACGCTCTGGCCGACCTGGATCAGCGCCGGGGTGCCTTCGACGGTCTGGACCTGCTGGATGCCGCCGTCGCGACTGGCGGTGCCGTAGTTGATGATACGGGTCTGGCTCTGGCCATTGACGCTATAGCCCTGGCTGTTCTGGTCGTTGTTTTCACTGGTGTCGACGCTGATCAGCAGGCGCCTGGCGGGGGTGTCGAGTTGGCCGAGGAAGTCGCGCAGTTCCTTGATCTTGGCCGGTTCGGCATTGACGATCAGTTGGTTCTGGTAGGCGCTGGCCTTGCCGTCCTTGCCGAGAAAGTCCTGGGCCACGGGGAGCAGGTCGGCGCTGGTGCGGTAGTTCAGGGGGATGATTTCGGTGGCGGCCTGGGCGCTGAGCGTGCAGGTCAGTAGCAGGCCGGTGAACAGGGTGCGTAGGGACATGTCCGTTATCTCCGCGTTGGACTGGGCAATAGCTTGAGTTTGACAGTTTCTCGGCCATTGGTGGGTCAAGTTGAATCGCGGACAGCAAAACGCCCCGGCATCGGAGGATGGCGGGGCGTCTTGAGGTGTTCTTGTCGACGCCTTCGCGGGCAAGCTCCGCTCCCACGGGATTGAGAGCAGCCACTAGCTTTGTGCGTGACGCAAAACCTGTGGGAGCGGAGCTTGCCCGCGAATGGCTGCGCAGCAGCGCCGGCTTTTAAACCGAGCCGCGCACCATGTCCACGTGGGGAATCCCGGCTTCGAGAAACTCCTCGCTGACAATGCTGAACCCCAGGCGCTCATAGAACCGGGTCGCCTGGACCTGGGCACTGAGCATCTGTTGCTTGAGGCCGCGTTTCTCGGCCTCGCCGATCACCGCCTGCATCAGCGCGTCGCCGACCTTCAGGCCGCGCCAGTCCTTGAGGACCGAGACCCGGCCGATATGGCCGTCCGGCAACAACCGGGCGGTGCCGATCGGGAAGTCTCCCTCGAAGGCCAGGAAGTGCACGGCACCGCTGTCATCGGCGTCCCACTCCAGCTCCGGCGGAACCGACTGCTCGGCAATAAATACAGACTCACGAATGCGCCGAATCTCGGCGTTATCCTTTTGCCAGTCCGCGACACGTACGTGAATTCTATTCATCGGCAAATCCCAGGCTTCCTTGTTTGACCAGCTGACACAGCAGGCTGCGCCCATCTTCATCGGCCAACCATGGCGCCAGATTATCCGCGTGCAGGGCGTCGGCCGCACAGATCATTTTCAACAGCTCGCGCAGTTTGCCCGGCAGCAGGCGGCTCTGTCCGCTGGCGAACAGCAGCAGGTCGTCGTCGACTTCGGACCAGGCCATGCGCGCGCTCGGGTTGCGGATCAGTATCGCGCCCTGTTGCAGGCTGGCGAGCAGGTCTTCTTCTTCGAGTTCCGGGCCTGTCACCAGTTCCGGGTAGCGCGGCTCGGTCATGAACTGGCCGAACCAGGTCAGCAGCAGGCGCTCGTCGCTCATGTGTTCGGCCAGCAGGCTTTTCAGGCGATCGAGGGCATCATGCTGGATCTGGTGCGGATCGGCCACCGGTTGCGCGTCGGCGTCGGTGTAGCGCTCTTCGTCCGGCAGGAATTGGGCGAGGAAGTCGGTGAAGTGGGTCAGTACTTCAGCGGCGCTCGGCGCGCGGAAACCTACCGAATAGGTCATGCAGTCATCCACGGCCACGCCGCAATGGGCCAGGCGCGGCGGCAGGTAGAGCATGTCGCCGGGTTCCAGGGTCCACTCGGCGCTTTCCTCGAATTCGGCGAGGATGCGCAGGTCGGCGTGTTCCAGCAGCGGGCTGTTGGAGTCGCACATCTGGCCGATTTTCCAGTTGCGCTTGCCGTGGCCCTGGAGCAGGAACACATCGTAGTTGTCGAAGTGCGGGCCGACGCTGCCGCCGGGCGCGGCAAAGCTGATCATCACGTCGTCGATGCGCCAGCTCGGCAGGAAGCGGAAGTGCTCCAGCAGTTCGGCGACTTCCGGGACGAACTGGTCCACGGCCTGCACCAGCAGGGTCCAGTCGCGTTCCGGCAACTGGCTGAAGGCGTCTTCGGCGAATGGGCCACGGCGCAGCTCCCAGGGGCGCTCGCCGTGCTCGATGATCAGGCGCGATTCGACTTCTTCTTCCAGGGCCAGGCCGGCCAGTTCATCGGCGTCGATCGGGCTTTCGAAATCCGGAATCGCCTGACGGATCAGCAGGGGTTTCTTCTGCCAGTAGTCGCGCAGGAATTCCCGGGCGGTGATACCGCCCAGAAGTTGCAGAGGAATATCAGGATTCATGTGTAACCTATTGAAAAAGATTATTTTTCAGACTGGAATAAAAACGCCCGGCTCAGCCGGGCGTTCAGAGCGGGTACGGTGCGATCAGATACGCTGGGCCTGGGCCACGGCGTTGCCGATGTAGTTGGCCGGGGTGAGTTTTTTCAGCTCGGCCTTGGCGTCCGCGGGCATCTCGAGGCCGTCGATGAAAGTTTGCAGTGCTTCGGGGCTGATGCCCTTGCCACGGGTCAGTTCTTTCAGTTTTTCGTACGGGTTTTCGATGTTGTAGCGACGCATGACAGTCTGGATCGGCTCGGCCAGGACTTCCCAGCAGGCGTCCAGGTCGGCGGCGATTTTCTGCTCGTTGAGCTCCAGCTTGCTGATGCCCTTGAGGCTGGCTTCGTAAGCGATGACGCTATGGGCGAAGCCGACGCCGAGGTTGCGCAGCACGGTGGAGTCGGTCAGGTCGCGCTGCCAGCGGGAGATCGGCAGCTTGCTGGCCAGGTGTTGGAACAGCGCGTTGGCGATACCCAGGTTGCCTTCGGAGTTCTCGAAGTCGATCGGGTTGACCTTGTGCGGCATGGTCGAGGAACCGATTTCGCCGGCAATGGTGCGCTGCTTGAAGTAGCCCAGGGAGATGTAGCCCCAGATATCGCGGTCGAAGTCGATCAGGATAGTGTTGAAGCGCGCGATCGCGTCGAACAGCTCGGCGATGTAGTCGTGCGGCTCGATCTGGGTGGTGTAGGGGTTGAAGCCCAGGCCCAGCTCGTCTTCGATGAAGGCGCGGGCGTTTTCTTCCCAGTCGATCTGCGGGTAGGCCGACAAGTGTGCGTTGTAGTTGCCCACGGCACCGTTGATCTTGCCCAACAGCGGCACGGCGGCGACCTGGGCGATCTGGCGTTCCAGGCGGTAGACGACGTTCGCCAGCTCCTTGCCCAGAGTGGTCGGCGAGGCCGGCTGGCCATGGGTGCGCGAGAGCATCGGCACGCCGGCGAAGCGGTGGGCCAGTTCGCGGATGGCTTCGGCGATCTGGCGCATCAGCGGCAGCAGCACATCGTCGCGGCCTTCGCGCAGCATCAGGGCGTGGGACAGGTTGTTGATGTCCTCGCTGGTGCAGGCGAAGTGGATGAATTCGCTGACGTTGGCCAGTTCAGGCAGCTTGGCGGCTTGTTCCTTGAGCAGGTACTCAATGGCCTTGACGTCGTGGTTGGTGGTGCGCTCGATCTCCTTCACACGCTCGGCGTGTTCCAGGGAGAAGTTCTCGGCGAGGGTGTTCAGTACTGCGTTGGCTTCGGCGGAAAACGCCGGAACTTCGCTGATCTGGGCATGGGCGGCCAGACGCTGGAGCCAGCGCACTTCCACCAGGACGCGAGCACGGATCAGGCCGTATTCACTGAAAATTGGGCGCAGGGCCTGGGTTTTGCCGGCGTAGCGGCCGTCAACAGGGGAAACCGCAGTGAGCGAAGAAAGCTGCATGGGGTGTTCTCGGACAGTCGGGCAACGAAATGGGGCGCGAATTATACATGAAAATAATCGCCGGTCTGTTGCCAACCGACCGGCGTCTTGCGCTTTTTGCGGATAACAGCGCCTAGGCGCTGTGCATCAGCGGGTAGAGTTCCTTGAGCAGCTTGCGTCGACTGACCACCAGTTGCCAGCGATGGCCGCCCAGTTGTCGCCACAGGCGCGCCGAGCGGATACCGGCCAGCAGCAGGGCGCGGATCTTCGAGGCGTTGCTCGGTTGTTGCAGGTTGCGCATGTCGCCGTGCACCTGGATGCGCTGGCGCAGGGTGCTCAGGGTGTCCTGGTACAGGGCGCCGCAGGCGGCCACGACGTTTTCGTGGGACGGGCCGAAGTGTTCGACCTGGGACTGGATCTGCGGCAGGCGCTTGCCGATGATCTCCAGCAGATCGTCACGCTTGGCCAACTGGCGCTCGAGGCCAAGCATCGACAGGGCATAACGCAGCGGTTCGCGTTGCAGGGTGCTGGGGTCGCGCTCCAGGGCGCCGATCAGGGCGCGGTAGCCGTCGCGCAACTGGAGGTCGTCACCGCCGTAGACTTCCAGGGTGTCCTTGGGGTCGCGCACCAGCAGGCTGCCGAGCATGCAGCTCAGGCCGGCTTCGCTGGACTGGCCGCTCTTGGCGATCTTGTCCACCAGCACCGCGGCGAGAAACACACCGCCCAGCGCGGTCAATTGCTCCTGGGTCGGGCTCATGGGCGCGGGTCCTTGAAGGTCCAGGGCTCGGCGACTTCGATCACGCCGCCACCGAGGCAGACCTCGCCGTCGTAGAACACCACGGACTGGCCGGGAGTCACCGCGCGTTGTGGTTCGTCGAACACCGCGCGATAGCCGTTTGCGGTCTGTTCCAGGGTGCAGGACTGGTCGCTTTGGCGATAACGCACCTTGGCTGTCAACTTGCGCGGCGCGCTCAGGTCCACCGGGTTGACCCAGTAGATCTCGGAGGCGAGCAGGGCGCGGGAAAACAGCCATGGGTGCTCGTTGCCCTGACCGACGATCAGTTCGTTGTGTTCCAGGTCCTTGAGCAGCACGTACCACGGCTCGTCGCTGGCGTCCTTCAGACCGCCGATACCCAGGCCCTGGCGCTGGCCGATGGTGTGGTACATCAGGCCGTGGTGACGGCCGATGACTTCGCCGTCGGTGGTCTTGATCTCGCCCGGCTGGGCCGGCAGGTACTGCTTGAGGAAGTCGCTGAAGCGACGCTCGCCGATAAAGCAGATACCGGTGGAGTCCTTCTTCTTCGCCGTGGCCAGTTCATGTTTCTCGGCAATGGCGCGCACGGCGGGTTTTTCCAGCTCGCCGACCGGGAACAGGGTCTTGGCGATCTGCTCGCCGCCGACGGCGTGGAGGAAGTAGCTCTGGTCCTTGTTCGGATCCAGGCCCTTGAGCAGTTCGGTGCGGCCGTCGATGTCGCGTCGACGCACGTAGTGGCCGGTGGCGATCAGGTCGGCACCGAGCATCAGGGCGTAGTCGAGGAACGCCTTGAACTTGATTTCGCGGTTGCAGAGGATGTCCGGGTTCGGCGTGCGTCCGGCCTTGTATTCGGCCAGAAAGTGTTCGAACACGTTGTCCCAGTATTCGGCGGCGAAGTTGGCGGTGTGCAGCTTGATGCCGATCTTGTCGCACACGGCCTGGGCGTCCGCCAGGTCGTCCATGGCGGTGCAGTACTCCGTTCCGTCGTCTTCTTCCCAGTTCTTCATGAACAGGCCTTCCACCTGGTAACCCTGCTCCATCAGCAGGACAGCGGAAACGGAAGAGTCTACGCCGCCGGACATGCCGACGATGACGCGCAGGTTTTCTGGGGCGGTGGCAGCTGGATCACGCATAGGGATTCAATGAGTGTCTTCGAAAAAGGACGCGATTCTAACAGGCCCGGGCCCGCAAGGCTAAAGAGAAGGGCGGATCAGCTCGAGACTGTGCAGGGGGCCGGCCAGATAATCGTCCAGGCAGCGGATGATCAGCTCACTGCGCCATTGCGGGCGCAGGGCCAGCAATTGCTCGCGGGTCAGCCAGTGCGGGCCGATGATGCCGTGGTCCAGTTGATACTCGGGGTGGTGCTTGAGCGGTTTGCCGGCAAAGCAGACGCGCTGGTAGGTCACGCCGTTGCTCGGGGCGGTATACAGGTAGATGCCGATGACGCCGGTCAGCTCCACGTCCCAGCCGGTTTCCTCGAGGGTTTCGCGGATGGCGGCTTGGATCAGGGTTTCATCGGGGGCCAGATGGCCGGCGGGCTGGTTGAAGACCGTCTGTCCGTCTTGCAGCTCTTCGACCAGCAGGAAACGACCGTTGTCTTCGACGACGGTGGCGACGGTGATATGGGGTTGCCATTTCATAGGGTGGGGCTCCCACGGGATTTGTATTCACAGGGCGATGAATGCTTGGGCCACAAACACAAACCCCGGCACCGGGCCGGGGTTTGTGGTGCTTCCTGAACGCTTACACCAGCGCGGCAATCGCTGCGTTGAAGGTCGCGCTCGGACGCATGGCCTTGCTGATCAGCTCGGCATCGGCGTGGTAGTAGCCGCCGATGTCCACTGGCTTGCCCTGTACCGCGTTGAGCTCGGCAACGATGGTCGCCTCGTTCTCGGCCAGGGTCTTGGCCAGTTGGGTGAACTGGCCTTGCAGTGCGGTGTCTTCGCTCTGGGCGGCCAGGGCCTGGGCCCAGTACAGCGCCAGGTAGAAGTGGCTGCCGCGGTTGTCGATGTTGCCGACTTTACGCGATGGCGACTTGTTGTTGTCGAGGAACTGGCCGGTGGCCTGGTCCAGGGTCTTCGACAGCACCAGGGCTTTCGGGTTGTTGTAGGTCACGCCCAGGTGCTCAAGGGAGGCGGCCAGGGCGAGGAACTCACCCAGGGAATCCCAGCGCAGGAAGTTCTCTTCCACCAGTTGCTGCACGTGCTTGGGAGCCGAGCCGCCGGCGCCGGTTTCGAACAGGCCACCGCCGTTCATCAGCGGCACGATCGACAGCATCTTGGCGCTGGTGCCCAGTTCCATGATCGGAAACAGGTCGGTCAGGTAGTCGCGCAGCACGTTACCGGTGACCGAGATGGTGTCCTTGCCGGCACGGGTGCGGGCCAGGGTGACTTTCATCGCATCGACCGGCGACATGATCTGGATGTCCAGGCCAGTGGTGTCGTGGTCCTTGAGGTAGGTCTGGACTTTCTCGATCACCACGCCGTCATGGGCGCGCATCGGGTCGAGCCAGAAAATCGCCGGAGTGTTGCTGGCGCGGGCACGGTTGACGGCCAGTTTGACCCAGTCCTGGATCGGCGCGTCTTTGGCTTGGCACATGCGGAAGATGTCGCCGGCTTCCACGGTTTGTTCCAGCAGGGTACGACCGCTGTTGTCGGAAACCCGAACCACGCCGTCGGTCTTGATCTGGAAGGTCTTGTCGTGGGAGCCGTACTCTTCGGCTTTCTTCGCCATCAGGCCGACGTTCGGCACGCTGCCCATGGTGGTCGGATCGAAGGCGCCGTGTTGCTTGCAGTCTTCGATTACCGCCTGGTAGATGGTGGCGTAGCAGCGATCCGGGATCACCGCCTTGGTGTCGTGCAGTTGGCCATCGGTGCCCCACATCTTGCCGGAGTCACGGATCATGGCTGGCATCGAGGCGTCGACAATGACGTCGCTCGGTACGTGCAGGTTGGTGATGCCCTTGTCGGAGTTGACCATGGCCAGCGCCGGACGCACGGCGTAGACCGCCTGGATGTCGGCTTCGATCTGCGCCTGCTGTTCGGCCGGCAGGGCCTTGATACGGGCGTACAGGTCGCCGATGCCGTTGTTCAGGTTGAAGCCGATCTGCTCCAGTACTTCAGCGTGCTTGGTCAGGGCATCCTTGTAGAACTCGGCAACGATCTGGCCGAACATGATCGGGTCGGAGACCTTCATCATGGTGGCTTTCAGGTGAACCGACAGCAGCACGCCTTGTTTCTTGGCGTCTTCGATTTCAGCGGCGATGAAGCTGCGCAGGGCATTCTTGCTCAGCACGGCGCAATCGAGGATCTCACCGGCTTGTACGCTGGTTTTCTCTTTCAGGACGCTGGCAGTGCCGTCCTGGGCGATCAGCTCGATCTTGACGCTGCCGGCGGTGTCGATCAGCGCGGCTTTTTCGCTGCCGTAGAAGTCGCCGGTGCTCATGTGGGCAACGTGGGACTTGGAGTCGGCTGCCCAGGCGCCCATCTTGTGCGGGTGCTTGCGTGCATAGTTCTTGACCGACAGCGGGGCGCGGCGGTCGGAGTTGCCTTCGCGCAGGACCGGGTTCACGGCGCTGCCCTTGATCTTGTCGTAACGGGCGCGAGCATCTTTCTCGGCGTCGGTGCTGACGGTTTCCGGGTAGTCCGGGATGTTGAAGCCCTGGGCTTGCAGTTCCTTGATCGCAGCCTGCAGTTGTGGAACCGAGGCGCTGATGTTCGGCAGCTTGATGATGTTGGCTTCAGGGGTGATGGCCAGCTCGCCCAGTTCGGCGAGGTGATCAGGCACGGCCTTGGCGCCCAGTTGTTCAGGGAAGCTTGCGAGAATGCGTCCGGCCAGGGAGATATCGCGGGTTTCCACGGCGATATCAGCCGAAGCGGTAAAGGCCTCTACGATAGGCAACAGTGAATAAGTGGCGAGGGCAGGCGCTTCGTCGGTGAAGGTGTAGATGATCTTCGAACGGTTGGGCATATTCGGATTAACTCTCTTCTTTGCTAAAGCATGCGCAGAAACTCGAGATGCGCCGGGTAAGCGCGTTCGTTCAAAAGTCATCCATGAGCCGAATGTCGAGGTTTCTTCGCGCGCGGTGATGTTGGGTGCATCAGTCGAGCGTCAAGCGGTCGGATTGCGATAACAACCCGGCTTTTTCGGGCGGAAAGTCTCGTTGTAGAGAGGTCGGCCGGCGTGACTCCATGGTCAGCGGCGCGATTATACATAGGTTGCTGGCAAAACGCCGATGCTTCATAAGCGACTACACTCGTCCATTGGTCTAAAGGTCGCAGGGCGCCCTGCGGCGAGGTGTCGCAAGCAGTGCTCGACTTTGGCACTTTTACCTTTGCTTTCAAGCTTGTAGGCCGCGAATTCGAGGTTTTTCGCGGCACATGAGTCGGGTGTGAGGTTCCCACGGGCATGCACCTGGGGTACGCTCGAACGCAGCCAGATGTTCAATCCATAGATGGAGTTCAACATGGGATACAAGAAGATTCAGGTTCCGGCAGTCGGCGACAAAATCACCGTCAATGCAGACCATTCTCTCAATGTTCCTGACAACCCGATCATCCCCTTCATCGAAGGCGATGGTATTGGCGTCGATATCAGCCCGGTGATGATCAAGGTCGTCGATGCGGCGGTGCACAAGGCCTACGGCGGCAAGCGCAAGATCTCCTGGATGGAAGTCTTCGCCGGCGAGAAAGCCACCCAGGTCTATGACCAGGACACCTGGCTGCCCCAGGAAACCCTGGACGCGGTCAAGGATTACGTGGTCTCCATCAAGGGCCCGCTGACCACGCCGGTTGGCGGCGGTATCCGTTCGCTGAACGTGGCGCTGCGCCAACAGCTCGACCTGTATGTCTGCCTGCGTCCGGTGCGCTGGTTCGAAGGCGTGCCCAGCCCGGTGAAGAAGCCCGGCGACGTCGACATGACCATCTTCCGTGAGAACTCCGAAGACATCTATGCCGGTATCGAATGGAAAGCCGGTTCGCCGGAAGCGACCAAGGTCATCAAGTTCCTGAAGGAAGAAATGGGTGTGACCAAGATCCGTTTCGACCAGGATTGCGGGATCGGCATCAAGCCGGTGTCGAAAGAGGGCACCCAGCGCCTGGCGCGCAAGGCCCTGCAATATGTTGTCGATAACGACCGCAAGTCGCTGACCATCGTGCACAAAGGCAACATCATGAAGTTCACCGAGGGTGCCTTCAAGGAATGGGCCTACGAAGTGGCGGCCGAGGAGTTCGGCGCGACCTTGCTCGACGGCGGTCCGTGGATGCAGTTCAAGAACCCGAAGACCGGCCGCAACGTGGTGGTCAAGGACGCAATCGCCGATGCCATGCTCCAGCAGATCCTGCTGCGCCCGGCCGAGTACGACGTGATCGCGACCCTGAACCTGAACGGTGACTACCTGTCCGACGCCCTGGCCGCCGAAGTCGGTGGTATCGGTATCGCCCCCGGGGCCAACCTGTCCGACACCGTGGCGATGTTCGAGGCGACCCACGGTACGGCACCCAAGTACGCCGGCAAGGACCAGGTCAACCCCGGTTCGCTGATCCTTTCCGCGGAAATGATGTTACGGCACATGGGCTGGACTGAAGCGGCCGACCTGATCATCAAGGGCACCAACGGTGCCATCGGCGCGAAAACCGTAACTTACGATTTCGAGCGTCTGATGGACGGTGCGACGCTGGTCTCGTCTTCCGGCTTTGGCGATGCGCTGATCAAGCACATGTAAGTCGACCGGCGGTCAACGAAAACGCCCGGACCAAGTGATTGGGTCGGGCGTTTCGTTATCTGAAAGTGTCTGGCTTTCAGGCTCTGGCTGTGGCTGCGGGGGCTTGTGCGGCAGCGTTCTGCGGTTTGGCGGCAGGCGCGGCAACGGTCACCAGTTGCCGGATGTTGACCGCGTGCAAGCCCTTGGGGCCCTGGATGATCTCAAAGCTTACTGCTTGGCCAGCCTTAAGGGTCTTATAGCCATCCATCTGGATGGCCGAGTAATGGGCGAACAGGTCTTCACTCTTGCCTTCTTCAATGATGAAGCCGTAGCCCTTGGCATTGTTGAACCACTTGACTTTACCACTCAGCATGCTCATATCCCTCTGCAAACGACCCCATCACTGGAGTATCATCCAGTTCATCCTTCACTGCGTGAACCAGAAAAACGGTTGACGGTATGGACCTTTATTACCCACTGTGGGCTCTATTGGTTGTAACACCGTTTTGCCGATAGTCAAGGTGACCTGGCGGTCAGCATTGAAATCTGTCTGCCGCGTCCCCATCACTGCAATTGCTCAACTGACGAACCTTTCTTTCCATGCATGCAATCAGCCAGATTCGACTAACATTCAATCAGGATCGCCCGGATTCCCACGACGACGATTCCGCGGGTATTGCAGTACAGGAATCCAAGCCCGCGTTGCAGGCGCCGCCGATGTACAAGGTGGTTTTGTTCAACGATGACTACACACCGATGGATTTCGTCGTCGAAGTGCTCGAGGTGTTTTTTAACCTGAATCGCGAGCTGGCGACCAAGGTCATGCTGGCCGTCCACACAGAAGGGCGGGCAGTATGTGGAGTGTTTACCCGCGACATCGCCGAGACCAAGGCCATGCAGGTCAACCAGTACGCCAGGGAAAGCCAGCATCCGCTACTCTGTGAAATCGAGAAGGACGGTTAATGCCGACCACTTGGGTATGAGGTGAACTATGTTAAACCGCGAACTCGAAGTCACCCTCAATCTTGCCTTCAAGGAGGCTCGCTCGAAGCGTCATGAATTCATGACCGTCGAGCACCTGCTGCTGGCCCTTTTGGATAATGAGGCTGCCGCCACCGTCCTGCGTGCCTGTGGCGCCAATCTCGATAAACTCAAGCACGATCTGCAGGAGTTCATCGACTCCACCACGCCGCTGATCCCCGTCCATGACGAGGATCGCGAAACCCAGCCGACTCTGGGCTTCCAGCGTGTCCTGCAACGTGCCGTCTTCCATGTGCAGAGTTCCGGTAAGCGTGAAGTGACGGGCGCCAACGTGCTGGTCGCGATCTTCAGCGAGCAGGAAAGCCAGGCGGTCTTCCTGCTCAAGCAACAAAGCGTTGCACGAATCGATGTCGTCAATTACATCGCCCATGGCATCTCCAAGGTGCCCGGGCACGGCGATCACTCCGAAGGCGAGCAAGATATGCAGGACGAAGAGGGCGGTGAGTCTTCATCTTCAGGCAATCCGCTGGACGCGTATGCCAGCAATCTGAACGAACTGGCGCGCCAGGGTCGTATCGATCCGTTGGTCGGGCGCGAGCTGGAGGTCGAGCGCGTGGCGCAGATCCTGGCGCGTCGGCGCAAGAACAACCCGCTGCTGGTGGGTGAGGCGGGCGTGGGCAAGACGGCCATCGCCGAAGGCCTGGCCAAGCGCATCGTCGACAACCAGGTGCCGGACCTGCTGGCCAACAGCGTGGTCTACTCCCTCGACCTCGGTGCCCTGCTGGCCGGTACCAAATACCGTGGCGATTTCGAGAAGCGCTTCAAGGCGTTGCTCGGCGAGCTGAAAAAACGTCCGCAGGCGATCCTGTTCATCGACGAAATCCACACCATCATCGGTGCGGGTGCCGCTTCCGGCGGCGTCATGGATGCCTCTAACCTGCTCAAGCCGTTGCTCTCCTCGGGTGATATTCGCTGCATCGGTTCGACCACCTTCCAGGAATTTCGTGGCATCTTCGAGAAGGACCGGGCCTTGGCGCGGCGCTTCCAGAAAGTCGACGTGTCCGAGCCTTCGGTGGAAGACACCATCGGCATCCTGCGCGGCCTGAAAGGGCGTTTCGAGCAGCACCACAATATCGAGTACAGCGATGAGGCCTTGCGCGCCGCCGCCGAACTGGCGTCGCGTTATATCAATGATCGGCACATGCCGGACAAGGCCATTGACGTGATCGACGAAGCCGGTGCCTATCAGCGCCTGCAACCGATCGAGAAACGCGTCAAACGCATCGAGGTGGCGCAGGTCGAGGACATCGTGGCGAAGATCGCGCGGATTCCGCCAAAACACGTCACCAGCTCCGACAAGGAACTGCTGCGTAACCTGGAGCGCGACCTGAAACTGACCGTATTCGGTCAGGATGCGGCCATCGACTCGCTGTCGACCGCCATCAAGCTGTCTCGTGCCGGCTTGAAATCGCCGGACAAACCGGTCGGTTCGTTCCTGTTCGCCGGTCCTACCGGCGTCGGCAAGACCGAAGCGGCGCGGCAGCTGGCCAAGGCGATGGGGATCGAACTGGTGCGCTTCGACATGTCCGAGTACATGGAGCGGCACACCGTATCGCGTCTGATCGGTGCGCCTCCGGGGTATGTCGGTTTCGACCAGGGCGGTCTGCTGACCGAAGCCATCACCAAGCAACCGCATTGCGTGCTGTTGCTCGATGAAATCGAGAAGGCCCATCCGGAAGTCTTCAACCTGCTGCTGCAGGTGATGGATCACGGGACCCTGACCGACAACAACGGGCGCAAGGCGGACTTCCGCAACGTGATCGTGATCATGACCACCAACGCCGGTGCCGAGACTGCGGCGCGTGCGTCGATTGGCTTCGCGCATCAGGACCACTCGTCCGATGCCATGGAAGTGATCAAGAAGAGCTTCACGCCGGAGTTCCGCAACCGTCTGGATACCATTATCCAGTTTGGTCGCCTCAGTCATGAGGTCATCAAGAGCGTGGTGGACAAGTTCCTTACCGAACTTCAGGCGCAGCTGGAAGACAAGCGTGTGCAGTTGGAGGTTACCGATGCGGCCCGCAGCTGGCTGGCAGAGAGCGGTTACGACGCGGCGATGGGTGCACGCCCAATGGCGCGTCTGATCCAGGACAAGATCAAGCGGCCGTTGGCCGAAGAGATCCTGTTTGGCGAGTTGTCCGATCATGGCGGTGTGGTGCACATCGACATCAAGGACGGCGAGCTGACCTTCGAGTTCGAAACCACGGCTGAAATGGCTTGATGTAGGCCTGCAAAACACAACAAAGGCGCCAGAAGGCGCCTTTGTTGTGTCTGCTGTCTTGTGTGGCGAGCGGGCTTGCCCGCGCTCGTCTGCGCAGCAGTCGCAAAACCGACCACCTCAGTCTACCTGGTGTACCGGATTAGCCGGTTTTAGGGCCGTTTCGCGGCCCAGCGCGGGCAAGCCCGCTCGCCAGACAAACAAAAACGCCCGGCAGTACCGGGCGTTTTTGTATCGACTTGCTTAGCGGGCGCGGTAGGTGATGCGCCCTTTGCTCAAGTCGTAGGGCGTCAGCTCGACGCGCACTTTGTCACCGGTGAGAATACGAATGTAGTTCTTGCGCATCTTTCCGGAGATATGCGCGGTTACGACGTGCCCATTTTCCAATTCCACGCGAAACATGGTATTCGGCAGGGTGTCGACGACAGTGCCTTCCATTTCGAAGCTGTCTTCTTTCGACATGCAGTAAAGCCCTCGGTGTCCAGTGAATGGCCCGGTGCAACTGCGCCAGGCAAAAGCGGCGTGCATTGTGCCCGAAAAAGGGGGGTCACGCCAAGGGGTTAGTACCGGCCTGGAAAATACAGTTCGATTGCGCCGGGGTCGGCGACCTAACTGAGGGTGACCCAGCGCTGGTTGATCAGCAGTTCGATCGGTCGATATTGGGTCTTGTAGTTCATCTTCTTGCAGTTCTTGATCCAATAGCCGAGGTAGACCGCCTCCAGGCCCAGCCGCTGCGCTTCGCCGATCTGCCAGAGGATAGCGTAGCGCCCCAGGCTGCGACGCTCCTCAGCGGGCTCGTAGAAGGTGTAGACCGCTGACAAACCGTTGGGCAGCAGATCGGTGACGGCCACGGCCAGCAGGCGCCCCTCCAGGCGGAACTCATAGAAGCGTGAGAACGGCAGGTCGCGTACCAGAAAAGTGGAAAACTGGTCGCGACTGGGGGGGAACATGTCGCCATCGGCATGCCGTTGTTCGATGTAGCGCTGATACAGGTCGAAGTATTCCTCGCTGAATCCTGGCTTGACGGCCCGGACCTTGAGCTCGGCATTGCGCTTGAAGATACGTTTTTGCTGGCGATCGGGCTGGAACTGCGCCACGGGAATCCGTGCCGGCACGCAGGCATTGCAGTTCTGGCAGTGAGGCCGGTACAGGTGGTCGCCGCTACGACGGAAACCCATTTCCGACAGGTCTGCGTAGACATGCACGTCCATGGGCTGGCTAGGGTCGAGGAACAGCGTGGTGGCCTGCTCTTCGGGCAGATAGCTGCAAGAGTGGGGTTGAGTGGCATAAAACTTCAAGCGCGCCAGCTCGGTCATGATCGACCCTCGGAATAAGCTTTCAATTGCGTTGAATCAAGTGTAAGCCAGCCTGGGAAAAGACGCCTAGGCGCCGTGTGAAGGTTACCTGATCGTATGGGATCAGGGCAGCCAGGTCGCGCTGTTGGGCGGGTCCAGGTATTCGCCCAGGTAGCGGGCGAACTCCTCGCGGGGAATGGCCCGGGCGCCGAGGCTGTGCAGGTGATCGGTGGGCATCTGGCAGTCGATCAGGACGAACCCCGAGGCCTTGAGGTGTCGGACCAGGGTGACAAACCCGAATTTCGAGGCATTGTCGGCCCGACTGAACATGGATTCGCCGAAAAACAACCGGCCCATGGCCAGGCCGTAGAGGCCGCCCACCAACTCCGCGTTATCCCAGACCTCCACTGAGTGGGCAAAACCGCGTTCGTGCAGTTGCAGATAGGCGTTTTGCATGGCCTCGGTGATCCAGGTGCCGTCGGCATAGCTCCGAGGCGCGGCGCAGGCGCGGATCACGGCGGCGAAATCGCGATCGAAGGTGACCTGGTAGCGTTGCTGGCGCAACAGCTTGTTCAGGCTGCGGGAGATGTGTAATTCATCGGGAAACAGCACGGTGCGCGGGTCCGGCGACCACCAGAGGATCGGTTGGCCTTCGGAGAACCAGGGGAAACAGCCATGGCGATAGGCCTGGATCAGCCGATCGGCGGACAGGTCGCCGCCGGCGGCCAGTAGGCCGTTGGGTTCGCGCATGGCTTTGGCCAGGGGCGGGAAGGTCAGGGAATTGCGTTGTAACCAGGTCAGCATGGCATTCAGGCTTGAGCAGAGGAGGGGAGGGCGGTTTTATAGGCGCTACACAACCTGCGGGAGCTGGCTTGTCAGCGATGACGATGGTAAATGTTGCATCGCAATCGCCGGCAAGCCGGCTCCTACAAGGTCTGGTTGTCGTCCAGGAACTTCTCGGCGTCCAGTGCCGCCATACAGCCGGCGCCGGCCGAGGTAATCGCCTGGCGATAGACGTGGTCGGCCACATCGCCGGCGGCGAACACCCCAGGGATTTGCGTCGCCGTGGCATTGCCCTCGCTGCCACCCTGTACCCGCAAATAACCGTTGTGCATGCTCAACTGGCCCTCGAACAGATCGGTGTTGGGCTTGTGACCGATGGCGATAAATACCCCGGCCAGCTGCAGTTCGCGGGTCGCGCCGGTGTCGCTGTGGCGTAGACGGGCACCGGTGACGCCGCCGGCATCGCCGAGCACTTCATCGAGGTTCTCGTTCCAGTGCAGGCGGATATTGCCGTGGGCGGCCTTCTCGAAGAGCTTGTCCTGGAGGATCTTCTCCGCACGCAGCTTGTCCCGGCGATGCACCAGGTGCACCTCCTTGGCGATATTGGCCAGGTACAGGGCCTCCTCGACCGCGGTATTGCCGCCGCCGATCACCGCCACCACCTGGTTGCGGTAGAAGAACCCGTCACAGGTCGCGCAGGCCGAGACGCCCCGGCCGGCAAAAGCCTCCTCGGACGGCAGGCCGAGGTATTGCGCCGAGGCGCCGGTGGCGATAATCAAGGCGTCGCAGGTATAGATACCGCTGTCGCCCTCGAGGATAAACGGGCGCTGCTGCAACTTGGCGGTGTGAATGTGGTCATAGACGATCTCGGTGTCGAAACGCTCGGCGTGTTTTTGCATGCGCTCCATCAGCACCGGGCCGGTCAGTCCTTCGACGTCGCCGGGCCAGTTATCGACTTCGGTGGTGGTGGTCAGTTGACCGCCGGCTTGCAGGCCGGTAATGACCAAAGGCTTGAGGTTGGCGCGGGCGGCATATACCGCCGCACTGTAGCCGGCAGGGCCGGATCCCAGGATGATCAGGCGTGAATGCTTGGTTGCGCTCATAAAACACCTCATAAGCCTTTGTCACAAAAGAGAATGCGTGCTCAAATTGAACCGCGTGAAAAGTGCTGTCGGTTATGCTACACCCATGCGGTGACAGCGTGGCATCGGGCGGACAAATCCGTACAATGCCGGTTATGTAATGAAGCAGTGAATCATTTTGAAGAAATCCACCGCCACACCCTCTAAAGCAGTCGTTCCGCTCTGGCGGCAGCAGCTGCATTATCGCCTCAAGGAAGGTGCGCTGATCGCTATCGGCGCGTTGTGCCTGTTCCTGATGATGGCCTTGTTGACCTATGGCAAGGACGATCCGGGCTGGAGCCACAACAGCAAGATCGACAACGTGCAGAACTTCGGCGGTCCCGCCGGTTCCTACAGCGCCGACATCCTGTTCATGGTGCTGGGTTACTTCGCCTACGTATTCCCTTTGCTGCTGGCGATCAAGACCTACCAGATCTTCCGTCAACGCCATGAGCCCTGGCAATGGAGCGGCTGGCTGTTTTCCTGGCGGCTGATCGGCCTGGTGTTTCTGGTGCTGTCCGGGGCCGCGCTGGCCCATATCCATTTCCATCAGCCCTTCGGCCTGCCGGCAGGCGCGGGCGGTGCCCTGGGCGAGAGCCTCGGCAACCTGGCGAAAAACGCCCTGAATATCCAGGGCAGCACGCTGCTGTTCATCGCCCTGTTCCTGTTCGGCCTGACGGTGTTCACCGATCTGTCCTGGTTCAAGGTCATGGACGTCACCGGCAAGATCACCCTGGACCTGTTCGAGCTGTTCCAGGGCGCGCTGAATCGCTGGTGGTCGGGCCGGGTCGAGCGCAAGCAACTGGTGGCGCAACTGCGCGAGGTCGACGACCGCGTCAATGAAGTGGTGGCGCCGAGCGTCCCCGACAAGCGCGAGCAGGCCAAGGTCAAGGAACGCCTGATCGAGCGCGAGCAGGCCCTCAGCAAACACATGTCCGAGCGCGAGAAGCAGGTGCCGCCGGTGATTGCCCCGGCGCCAGTGAAACCGGTGCAGCAGAGCAAGCGCGTGGAGAAAGAGAAACAGGCGCCGTTGTTTGTCGACAGCGCGGTGGAAGGCACCTTGCCACCGATCTCGATCCTCGACCCGGCGGAAAAGAAGCAGCTCAACTACTCGCCGGAATCCCTGGCGGCCGTCGGCCACCTGCTGGAAATCAAGCTCAAGGAGTTCGGCGTCGAGGTCTCGGTGGATTCCATTCACCCGGGCCCGGTGATCACTCGTTACGAGATCCAGCCGGCGGCGGGGGTGAAGGTCAGTCGGATCTCCAACCTGGCCAAGGACCTGGCGCGTTCGCTCGCGGTCACCAGCGTACGGGTGGTGGAAGTCATCCCCGGCAAGACCACCGTGGGCATCGAGATCCCCAACGAGGACCGCCAGATCGTGCGTTTCTCCGAGGTACTGTCGACCCCGGAATACGACGACGCCAAATCCCCGGTCACCCTGGCCCTGGGTCACGATATCGGCGGCAAGCCGGTCATCACCGACCTGGCGAAGATGCCGCACCTGCTGGTGGCCGGTACCACCGGTTCCGGTAAGTCGGTGGGGGTGAACGCGATGATCCTGTCGATTCTGTTCAAGTCCGGCCCGGAAGACGCCAAGCTGATCATGATCGACCCGAAAATGCTCGAATTGTCGATCTACGAAGGTATTCCGCACCTGCTCTGCCCGGTGGTCACCGACATGAAGGATGCCGCCAACGCCCTGCGCTGGAGCGTCGCCGAGATGGAGCGACGCTACAAGCTGATGGCCAAGATGGGGGTGCGTAACCTGTCGGGCTTCAACCACAAGGTCAAGGAAGCCCAGGACGCCGGTACGCCGCTGACCGACCCGCTGTACAACCGCGAAAGCATCCACGATGAAGCGCCGTTGTTGGTGAAGCTGCCGACCATCGTCGTGGTGGTCGACGAATTCGCCGACATGATGATGATCGTCGGCAAGAAGGTCGAAGAGCTGATCGCCCGTATCGCGCAGAAGGCCCGGGCCGCCGGTATCCACCTGATCCTCGCGACCCAGCGCCCGTCGGTGGACGTGATCACCGGCCTGATCAAGGCCAACATCCCGACCCGCATGGCGTTCCAGGTGTCGAGCAAGATCGACTCGCGGACCATCATCGACCAGGGCGGTGCCGAGCAATTGCTCGGTCACGGCGACATGCTCTACATGCCGCCGGGTACCAGCCTGCCGATTCGTGTGCATGGCGCCTTCGTCTCCGACGATGAGGTCCACCGGGTGGTGGAAGCCTGGAAACTGCGCGGCGCACCGGAATACAACGACGACATCCTCAATGGTGTCGAAGAGGCCGGCAGCGGCTTCGACGGCGGCAGTGGTGGTGGCGACAGCGATGACGCCGAAGCCGACGCGCTCTACGACGAAGCCGTGCAGTTCGTCCTGGAAAGCCGCCGGGCCTCGATTTCCGCGGTGCAACGCAAGCTGAAGATCGGCTACAACCGGGCCGCCCGCATGATCGAGTCCATGGAAATGGCCGGGGTCGTGACCGCCATGAACACCAACGGCTCGCGTGAAGTACTCGCCCCCGGGCCGTCGCGCGACTGATCCGTGCCGCGTGGAGTCACGCGGCGCGCCTTTTCAACGAGTTCAATGAGGATTCCCATGCGTTTTATCCGCATGCTGTTGCTGCCGGTTCTGGCCCTGACCACGCTGTCGGCCCACGCCGATCCGAAGGACGTGGCCCGTTTGACCCAGTTGCTCGAAAAATCCCAGACCCTGACCGCGCGTTTCTCGCAGTTGACCCTGGACGGCGGCGGTACCCAGCTGCAGGAAACCGCCGGCGAGATGAGCCTCAAGCGCCCGGGCCTGTTCTACTGGCACACCGATGCGCCGCAGGAGCAGACCATGATCTCCGACGGCCAGAAAGTCACCCTATGGGACCCGGATCTGGAACAGGTCACCATCAAGAAGCTCGACCTGCGCCTGACCCAGACCCCGGCCCTGCTGCTCTCCGGTGACGTCTCCAAGATCAGCGAAAGCTTCGATATCAGTGCCAAGGAAGCCGGCGGGGTGATCGACTTCGTCCTCAAGCCGAAAACCAAGGACACCCTGTTCGACAGCCTGCGCCTGTCGTTTCGCAACGGCCTGATCAATGACATGCAACTGGTCGACAGCGTCGGCCAGCGCACCAACCTGCTGTTCACCGGGGTCAAGGCCAATGAACCCATCGACGCCGCCAAGTTCAAGTTCGACATCCCCAAGGGTGCGGACGTGATCCAGGAATAAGAGGTTTCAGACGCCCGCCATGGACCTGTTCAGCCGCGCCCCGATTGCCCAGCCCCTGGCCGCCCGTTTACGCGCGACCAACCTGGATGAATACGTCGGCCAGGAGCACCTGCTGGCTCGTGGCAAGCCGTTGCGCGAAGCCCTGGAACAGGGCGCGCTGCATTCGATGATCTTCTGGGGCCCGCCGGGCGTGGGCAAGACCACCCTGGCGCGGCTGCTGGCGGAAGTCTCGGACGCCCACTTCGAAACCGTTTCGGCGGTGCTGGCCGGGGTCAAGGAGATCCGTCAGGCGGTGGAAATCGCCAAGCAGCAGGCCGGCCAGTACGGCAAGCGCACCATCCTGTTCGTCGATGAAGTGCACCGCTTCAACAAGTCCCAGCAGGATGCCTTCCTGCCCTATGTGGAAGACGGCACGCTGATCTTTATCGGCGCCACCACGGAAAATCCCTCGTTCGAACTGAACAACGCCTTGCTCTCCCGGGCGCGGGTCTATGTGCTGAAAAGCCTCGACGACGCGGCGCTGAACAAGCTGGTGCAGCGTGCCCTGAGCGAAGAGCGCGGTCTCGGCAAGCGCCAGCTGAGCCTGGGCGAGGAAGGTTTCAAGATGCTGCTGTCGGCGGCCGATGGCGATGGCCGGAGGTTGCTCAACCTGCTGGAAAACGCCTCGGACCTGGCCGAAGACGGCGAGGAAATCGGCGTCGAGTTGCTGCAAAGCCTGCTCGGCGATACCCGTCGGCGTTTCGACAAGGGCGGCGAGGCGTTCTACGATCAGATTTCCGCCTTGCACAAGTCGGTGCGCGGCTCCAATCCCGATGGTGCCCTGTACTGGTTCGCGCGCATGCTCGACGGCGGCTGCGACCCGCTGTACCTGGCCCGCCGGGTGGTGCGCATGGCCAGCGAAGATATCGGCAATGCCGATCCACGAGCCCTGAGTCTGTGCCTGGCGGCTTGGGATGTGCAGGAGCGTCTCGGCAGCCCCGAAGGCGAATTGGCGGTGGCCCAGGCCATCACCTACCTGGCTTGCGCGCCGAAAAGCAACGCCGTCTACATGGGTTTCAAGGCGGCCATGCGTAGCGCCGCCGAGCATGGTTCGCTGGAAGTGCCGCTGCACCTGCGCAATGCGCCGACCAAGCTGATGAAACAACTGGGTTATGGCGACGAATACCGCTACGCCCATGACGAACCCGACGCCTATGCGGCGGGCGAGGACTATTTTCCCGAAGAACTGCCGCCCCAGCCCTTCTACCAGCCCGTGCCACGCGGGCTGGAACTGAAGATCGGCGAAAAGCTCAACCACCTCGCAGCCCTCGACCGCAGCAGCCCGAAACAACGGAGAAAGCCTTGATCCGCACCATCCTTGCCGTCTCCTTCGCCGGCATTATCGGCACCCTGGTGCGCTTCGCCACCGGCAATCTGATCAACGCCAATTGGCCGCGGCACTTCTATACCGCGACATTGGCCGTTAATATCGTGGGCTGCCTGGTGATTGGCGTGCTCTACGGCCTGTTTTTGCTGCGTCCCGAGGTGCCGATTGAGATCCGCGCCGGCTTGATCGTGGGATTTGTCGGCGGACTGACCACATTTTCATCCTTTTCACTGGATACGGTGCGCCTGCTGGAAAGCGGGCAGGTGCTGATCGCCCTGGGCTATGCGGCCCTCAGCGTATTCGGCGGGCTGCTCGCGACCTGGGCCGGCCTGTCCTTGACCAAACTCTGATAACGAGAAACCGACATGCTCGATTCCAAACTGTTACGTAGCAACCTTCAGGACGTAGCGGATCGCCTGGCCTCCCGTGGCTTCAGCCTCGATGTCGCCCGCATCGAAGCGCTGGAAAACCAGCGCAAGGTGGTGCAGACCCGCACCGAACAATTGCAGGCCGAGCGCAATGCGGTTTCCAAGAGTATCGGTCAGGCCAAGCAGCGCGGCGAAGACATCGCGCCGTTGATGGCCAGTGTCGAAACCATGGGTTCCGAGTTGAGCGAAGGCAAGGTCGCGCTGGATGCGATCCAGTCCGAGCTGGACCAGATTCTGCTGAATATTCCGAACCTGCCCGACGCTTCCGTACCGGTCGGTGCCGACGAAGAAGGCAACGTCGAAGTGCGCCGCTGGGGCACGCCGACCGCCTTCGATTTCCCGATCCAGGACCACGTTGCCCTGGGCGAGAAGTTCGGCTGGCTGGATTTCGAAACCGCCGCCAAGCTGTCCGGCGCCCGTTTCGCCCTGCTGCGCGGTCCGATTGCCCGCCTGCACCGCGCCCTGGCGCAGTTCATGATCAACCTGCACATCACCGAGCACGGCTACGAAGAGGCCTATACGCCTTATCTGGTCCAGGCCCCGGCCCTGCAGGGCACCGGCCAGTTGCCGAAGTTCGAGGAAGACCTGTTCAAGATCAGCCGCGAAGGCGAGGCCGACCTGTACCTGATCCCGACCGCCGAAGTGTCGCTGACCAACATCGTTTCCGGCGAAATCGTCGATTCGAAACTACTGCCGCTGAAGTTTGTCGCCCACACCCCGTGCTTCCGCAGCGAGGCCGGTGCTTCGGGGCGCGACACCCGCGGCATGATCCGCCAGCACCAGTTCGACAAGGTCGAAATGGTCCAGATCGTCGAACCGTCGACTTCCATGCAGGCCCTGGAAGGTTTGACCGCCAACGCCGAGAAGGTCCTGCAACTGCTGGAACTGCCGTACCGCGTCCTGGCCCTGTGCACTGGCGACATGGGTTTCAGCGCCGTGAAGACCTACGACCTGGAAGTCTGGGTGCCGAGCCAGGACAAATACCGTGAAATCTCGTCGTGCTCCAATTGCGGCGATTTCCAGGCCCGGCGCATGCAGGCGCGTTTCCGCAACCCGGAAACCGGCAAGCCCGAGCTGGTGCACACCCTGAACGGTTCCGGCCTGGCCGTGGGCCGTACACTGGTGGCGGTGCTGGAGAACTACCAGCAGGCCGACGGTTCGATCCGTGTACCGGAAGTGCTCAAGCCGTACATGGGCGGCATCGAGGTCATCGGCTAAATGGAATTTCTGCCGCTGTTCCACAACCTGCGCGGCCGCCGTGTGCTGGTGGTCGGCGGGGGGGAAATTGCCTTGCGCAAATCCCGCCTGCTGGCCGATGCCGGCGCGGTGCTGCGGGTTGTCGCGCCCGAGGTCGAGGGCCAGCTGCGTGAGCTGGTCAGTGGCAGCGGCGGCGAGTTGCTGTTGCGCGGTTACCTTGAGTCCGACCTCGACGGTTGCGGGCTGATCATTGCCGCCACCGACGACGAGCCGCTCAATGCCCAGGTCTCGGCGGATGCCCATCGGCGTTGCGTGCCGGTCAATGTGGTGGATGCGCCGGCCTTGTGCAGCGTGATCTTCCCGGCGATTGTCGACCGTTCGCCGTTGATCATTGCGGTTTCCAGCGGCGGCGATGCGCCGGTGCTGGCGCGTTTGATCCGGGCCAAGCTGGAAACCTGGATTCCCTCGACCTATGGTCAACTGGCCGGTTTGGCCGCGCGTTTCCGGACCCAGGTCAAAGGCCTGTTTCCGGGTGTGCAACAGCGCCGGGCGTTTTGGGAGGAGGTGTTCCAGGGCCCGATTGCCGACCGGCAACTGGCCGGGCAGGGCGCTGAAGCCGAGCGCTTGCTGCTGGAGAAAATCAATGGCGCGGCGCCGAATGCGCCAGGTGAGGTGTATCTGGTGGGCGCGGGCCCGGGTGATCCGGATTTGCTGACCTTCCGCGCCCTGCGCCTGATGCAGCAGGCGGATGTGGTGCTGTATGACCGCCTGGTGGCACCGGCGATTCTGGAACTGTGCCGGCGCGATGCGGACCGGATCTATGTCGGCAAGCGTCGCGCCGATCACGCGGTACCCCAGGACCAGATCAATCAGCAATTGGTCGAGCTGGCGAAACAGGGCAAGCGCGTGTTGCGGCTGAAGGGCGGCGATCCGTTTATCTTCGGTCGTGGCGGCGAAGAGATCGAGGAGCTGGCGGCCCAAGGCATTCCGTTCCAGGTGGTGCCGGGGATCACCGCGGCCAGCGGTTGTTCGGCTTATGCCGGGATTCCGTTGACCCATCGCGATTACGCGCAGTCGGTGCGGTTTGTCACCGGGCATTTGAAGGATGGCTCCACGGACCTGCCCTGGGCGGATCTGGTGGCGCCGGCGCAGACTTTGGTGTTCTACATGGGCCTGGTCGGGTTGCCGATGATCTGTGAGCAGTTGATTGCCCATGGTCGTTCGGCACAGACGCCGGCGGCGTTGATCCAGCAGGGCACCACGGCCAATCAGCGGGTGTTTACCGGGACCTTGGCCAACTTGCCGCAGCTGGTGGCGGAGCATGAAGTGCATGCTCCGACGCTGGTGATTGTCGGTGAAGTGGTGCGGTTGCGCGAGAAACTGGCCTGGTTCGAAGGCGCGCAATCCCAGGTTTGACACTGTTGGAGCGTGGCTTGCCTGCAAAGCTGTTGGCGGCCTCAGGGACCTCTTCGCGGGCAAGCACCGCTCCCACAGGTATTCGATCGTATGCAGCCCCTCTGTTCGACACGGACATTGTGGGAGCCGGATTTATCCGCGAAGAGGCCCTAGAGGCCGCCAACAGCTTTGCAGGCAGCCACGCTCCTACAGTTTTGTACTCTGTTACAGGTCGCGCCAGACACCGCGGCCCATCAGTTTTTCCCGATCATGGCCTTTCATGAAGTCCTGCTCCGGCCCCTTGGGCACGATCCCCGTCGGATTGATAGTCCGGTGACTGGCGTAGTAATGCCCCTTGATATGGGTAAAATCCACCGTCTCGGCCACACCCGGCCATTGGTACAGCTCCCGCAGCCAGTTCGACAGACCCGGATAATCGGCAATCCGCCGCAGGTTGCATTTGAAATGCCCGTAGTACACCGCATCGAAACGGATCAGCGTAGTGAACAGTCGTATATCCGCTTCAGTCAGATATTCCCCTGCCAGATAGCGGTTCTCCCCCAGGTGCCGCTCCAACTGCTCCAACTCACTGAACACATCATCAAAGGCTGCTTCATAGGCGCTCTGTGAAGTGGCAAACCCGGCCCGATATACCCCGTTGTTCACCGCCGGATAGATGCGCTCGTTCCAGCTGTCGATCTGCGGGTGCAAGGCTTCGGGATAGAAATCCAGCTGATTGCCCGTTATCCCATTGAACGCACTGTTGAACATCCGGATGATTTCCGACGATTCATTGCTGACGATGCGTTGCAACTGCTTGTCCCACAGCACCGGCACGGTGACGCGGCCGGTGTAGTCGGCGGTATCGGCGGTGTAGCGCTGGTGCATGAAGGCGTGGTTATCGAGTGCATCGCCGCTGGAGCCGTAGGCCTTGTCAAAGGTCCAGCCATTTTCCAGCATCAACCAACTGACCACGGACACACCGATCAGGCTTTCCAGGCCCTTGAGCTTGCGCAGGATCAGGGTGCGGTGGGCCCAGGGGCAGGCCAGGGAGACATAGAGGTGATAGCGTCCGGCCTCGGCCTTGAAGCCGCCTTCACCACTGGGGCCGGGCCTGCCGTCGGCGGTCAGCCAGTTGCGGCGTTGCGCCTGTTCGCGCTGGAAGGCGCCGTCTTTGCTGCTTTCGTACCACTGGTCATGCCAGCGGCCGTCGATCAAAAGGCCCATCGGAAACTCCTCGGCAAGTGTGCTTTGGAGTCCAGTCTAAAGGCCTTGGTTCGAATAAATAGCGCAAACCCTGGGGGTTAATCATCGATCAGATCGATCTATCCCGCGCATCCCAGTAACGACGGGCCTGTTCGAAGGCCTGTTCACGGGGTGTGCCAAGACCGCGCAGGGCCAGGGCCATGGTCGAGATCAGCGCCAGTTGCGGGTAGCTGTCCTCGACGTCACCGCGCCAGACCGCCTTGAGGTGTTCGGGCTCCAGGCTCGCCGGTTTCACATGACGCTGCTCGGACAGCGCCGGCCATTCCTCGTCCCAGCTTTCGCCGCCGGTGGTGCCGTAGAGATGGCTGCTGCTGTCCGGATTGACCTCGATTTCGCCGCCATCGCCCTTGATCACGATTACCGTGTCGCCCAGCAAACCGCTGGCGTCGCGGTGCACTGCTTGATAGCCGGGATGGAAGATGCTTTGCAGGCCGCAGCGGGCGCCCAGCGGGTTGAGCAGGCGCGCCAGGGAGTGGATCGGCGAACGCAGGCCGAGGATGTTGCGCAGGTCAATCATGCGCTGCAAGGGCGGCGCCCAGTCGCCCAGGGGCATAAAGGCGATATTGCCCTGGCCGATGGCCTGCTCGACGGCCGGCCAGTCGCGACACAGCGGAATCCGCAGGGTATCGAGCAACTGTTCGGTGTAGAGGCGGCCGGCAGTATGGGCGCCGCCGCCGTGCATGAAGATCCTGACGCCGTTCTGCGCCAGGCACTTGGCGGCCAGCAGGAACCAAGGCAGGTGGCGCTTCTTGCCGGCATAGCTTGGCCAGTCCAGGTCGATCGCCAGCTTGGGTGCCTGCAAGCGCTCGCGCAGGGCTTCGGTGAAACCGGCGAGTTCCTCCGGGCTTTCTTCCTTGTGCCGCAACAACATCAGGAAAGCCCCGAGCTGGGTGTCCTCGACCTTGCCATCCAGCAGCATGCCCATGGCCTCGCGGGCTTCTTCGCGGGTCAGGTTGCGGGCGCCGCGCTTGCCCTTGCCGAGCATACGGACGAACTGGGCGAACGGATGCTCGGCGGGCGTTTCGGTGATCAACGGCGTGTACTCGGTCATAAGCAGTTCGTCGGTTTGGGCAGGCCCGCCAGCTTGGCGGCAAGTTTGGCGGGGGTGCCTTTGAACAAGCGGTTGAGGTGCAGGCTGTTGCCTTTCTCGGCGCCCAGCTTCAAGGCGGTGTACTTGATCAGCGGGCGCGTCGCGGGAGAGAGTTCGAACTCGCGGTAGAACCCGCGCAGCAGTTCAAGGATTTCCCAGTGTTCGGCGCTCAGCTCCAGCTCTTCGCGCATGGCGAGGGCCGCCGCGACTTCCGGCGACCAGTCGCCCAGTTCGACCAGGTAGCCGTCCTTGTCCAGGGCGATGGACTGTCCATTTACCGTCAACGTGTTCATAGCCAGGTGTTGACCTTGTCGTAACGGATCGACAGTTCGACGAATGCCGGATAGTCGACGCTGGTGGCCCAACTCGGGCATTCCAGGCCTCGGGCCTGCAGGTCTTCGTCGAGCAGGAACAGGCTCAGGTCATCGGCGCGTTCTTCCAGCGCCTCAAATGGCAGGCTGCGCGGTTGCACGGCATGCACTGCGTCGCCACAGAGCAGCAGCGCATCCGCGCTGCCCAGCAGGCGCAGGCAACTGCCCAGGCGACTGTCGGTAAAAGGGGAGTGGGACAACACATGCAAGGTCGACATCAGAGGGTGATCACCTGGTCATAACGGTTAACAAGCGCACTGAGCTGTTCAGCGGTGAGCACCTCAAGGTCTTCGCCGGCGACCTGGGTCGGGAAAATCCCGCGGTCGGCCAGGCTGTCGGCGCAGGCGTACAGTTCGTCGATGCCGAACAGCGACAGGGCCTGGAGGTTGGCGGTCAGGTCTTTCTGTTGCAGGGTTTTGGCGTTCTGTCCGGGCATCAACTGGAAGACGCCGTCGTCCATGAACAGCAGACCGATGGGCAGATCGAACGCGCCGCCGGCCAGCACGATATCCAGTGCTTCACGGGCGGCCGGGCCGGCCCAGGGCGCCTGGCGGCTGACAATCAACAGGGACTTGGACATTTCAAGGCCCTCCAAAGCAGATCAAACGGTCGGCGCTTTGCACCGCGTCGTGCAACTGTCCCAGGCCGGACAAGGCCCAGGGCGCACTCAGGTTGACCGCCGAACGTTGATAACGCTGGGCTTCTTCGGCGTTCAGCACGCCGCGCCGCAAGGCCGCGGCAATGCAGACCACGCCGTCGAGCTGGTGTTCGCTGACGAAATCCGCCCATTGCCGGGGCAGGTCCAGCTCGTCCTGCGGCGTGACCACGCTGTTCGACGCGCTGTACACGCCGTCCTGGTAAAAGAACAACCGCACAATCTCATGCCCGCCGGCGAGCGCGGCCTGGGCGAACAGCAGGGCGCGGCGGGAGGAGGGCGCGTGGGGCGCGGAAAACAGCGCAATGGCAAACTTCATGGGGGACTCTGTCGGCAAACCTGCCGTCATAATAAGGCCAGAACCCCCAAGAAGCTAAATCGCGGGCAAGAAAAAGCCCGCCGAAGCGGGCTTTTTGCTTAACGGGTGCGATCAGTCATTGCGGCCCATGATGCCGAAGATCTGCAACAAGCTGATAAACAGGTTGTAGATCGACACATACAGGCTGATGGTCGCCATGATGTAGTTACGTTCGCCGCCGTGGATGATGGCGCTGGTCTGGAAGAGGATGCAGACCGAGGAGAACAGCACGAAACCGGCGCTGATCGCCAATTGCAGGCCGCTGATGTGGAAGAACATGCTGGCCAGGGTCGCGCCCAGCAGGACGAAGAAACCGACGGTGATGAAACCGCTGAGGAAACTCATGTCCTTGCGGCTGATCAACACGTAGGCCGAGAGGCCGCCGAAGACCAGGGCGGTCATGGCGAAGGCCGAGCTGACCACTTCCGCGCCGCCCTGCATGCCCAGGTAGCGGTTGAGGATCGGGCCGAGCAGATAGCCCATGAAACCGGTGAGGGCGAAGGTGGAGACCAGGCCCCAGGCCGAATCACGGAGTTTGTTGGTGAGGAAGAACAGCCCGTAGAAACCGATCAGTACCACGAACACGTTCGGGTAGCCGACGTGCATCTGCTGGGAGATATAGGCCGTCAGGCCACTGAAGGCGAGGGTGAGGGCCAGAAGGCTGTAGGTGTTGCGCAGGACGCGGCTAACTTCTAGCTGCTCAGCCTGCACGCTGTTGACGGCGTAATCCTGTTCGCGCATGGCGACACTCCTTCGGGTTTGAAATGTTCAGTCTCAAAGATCATACCAGAGGCTCTGTAACAAGCTATCACGAGAGTTTGACAGTGTGTTTCATTCCGGTATTATGGCGCCCGCAGTACATAGGAGGTGTGGCCGAGTGGTTTAAGGCAGCAGTCTTGAAAACTGCCGACTGTAACAGGTCCCAGAGTTCGAATCTCTGCGCCTCCGCCATATCGAGATACCTCAAAGCCCCGGAATCCGGGGCTTTGTCGTTTCTGGAGGGTGTCGATCGATACCCCGATCCAGGCCTTGGCCCGAGGCCGGACAATTCATTATCGGCCATCCCTGCGTCTCCGCCCGCTCGATAGGCACTCACTTCTGAGGGGGGCTTGTTGGCGCGCAATCAGAGCGCAATCCAGGACTTTTCGTACGATATGTGCTCCCATATCCTATATCTCCAACCGTCCACCAGGCATTAAGGTCCACGTGTCGCTGAATCTCAGCGATACAGGATTGGCGTCCTGGCTGGTTCGGAAGACACAAAAGCCGCCATAGCGGCTTTTCGTGTCCTGCGTGTGGCTGTCTATTATGGGCGGGCCGTATGTGGGCATCTTCGGATGCGCCGGGGTCCAACTAGCCGGTACGCCAACCCATACGGTTCCGCCCACCCTGATTGGCGTCAGGCGGCGGTTTTAACGCTAGTTGGAGAACTCATCATGATCGAACATTTCGAACCTATCCGGTTTCCCCGTCACAACCGTTTTATCCATGGCCTGATGCTGGAGTCACAAGCCTGGTTCAGCGTAACCGACCTCGGCCGCATGATGGGCCGTGCGCTGGATGAACGTCTGACCCGTAAGCTTGATGCTGATCAGCAGCGGTATCTCTGGATGAACTACCACGGCAAAATCCAGAACACCCTGATGGTCAGCGAGTCCGGTATGTATGCGCTGCTGATTCATCACCATATCCCGGAAAACCAGCACCTGCGGCAGTGGCTTAGCCTCGAAGTCATACCCGCATTGCGCAATATGTCGTCCACCGTGGCAAACCACGGCCCCAGCCTCAGTTCCCTGCAGTGGGCTGGACATTCGGTGAGCCTGTTGCACTGGCAGAACGAGCCTTGGATCAGATGGCGGGATATGCCGGTGCTGATGCCGTCGGTTGAGTGTGCTCCAACTCAGTGGCCGAACGGATCGTTGTGATTATCCGCTTGCGGTGAGCCTTACCATTGCCAAAGGAGGCAGTGGTACGGCCTTGATCTTTGGTAAGCCTGTTTTGTTGTCCCTTGTGTCCCATTCCCTTTGTCATTTGCCTTTTCAAGCTCTCAGACCAGTCGTAAATGGGGTAATGGAGCATTTAAATGGGGTATTTTATGAGGGTATTACCCTGTTTTGATTTGTGATTGCCCCATTTCGGAAAGGAGGGTTTACATTTTTATGCACTCAATTACTCCCGAGTACCTCGCCTCCCTGATGTGAAAATAGATCTGTCCCCAAAAGCCGCTCAAAAGCCGCTACGGCAAGCAGCTGTCGGAGCAGGCCCTCCTGCACCTTGAAGCCTGGCAAGCCTTGAGCAGCACGCCACGCCTTAACGGATTCCAAGATGCCTTTAGGCGAGTCGTCCTCGCCGTCCTCTGGGTAGTCGATCCAGTCAGATGCAGCGGAATTACCAGTTGCCTCAATGAAGTGTTCTAGCAATTCGTCCTGATACTCTTCTGTGCCGACAGTTCCACAGATTTCTTTGATCAATTCGAGAAATTCGTTTTCCGAGTATTCGGACAGGCTGCTTTTGAGTGCAATCATTTCGGGCTCCTGTGTGTGTCGATGTGGTGTTTTGGGGGCATGGCGCTGAGGTTGTCGCCGGAGGTGAGGGTGAGGGCGCAGCTGGCAGAGCACCGGCAGCGGATGGGATACGAGCGGGAGCTTGTGGCTGCGGCGGCTGCCTGCCGGTGATCAGTCACTCGGGTGAATTGAGCACTGCCAAGCTCATGCTGATGAACTCAAGGTTGTTGTCCTGCGGCCAGAGTGCGGCGCGGATGTTGTCGGCCACCTCGACGGAGCCGCGCAGCTCGACCCAGTTGGACAATTCCTCGATCGCGGCACCCAGGGCGAGCTGGTTCTCATTGAGCTTGGTGAGAAGGGCTGGCAGCAGGTCTGTGTTTGGCATGGTTGGGCCTCCGTAATGACCGGAGCATAGCAGTGGGGCTGGGGATTGTGTTCGTTCGGTAGGATGCCGGAGAGGAGGTCGTGCTGGGCCTTCCGCCACTAGTGCCGGCGGGGTGGCTCATGGAAGAGCACGTGTCCAGCTTACTCCAGCGCATGCTCAACGAATTATCGGAATCACCGGCGACGGCGACCAAGGATTGATTGCCTTGGCGGCGTGCCAGGCGTATGTGAGGGGGGTATCACATTGAGGTTGAATGACCGCAATTTTCGGCGCTGGGCCAGGTACTGGCAAATGTCGCCCCCATTCAAAATGGTCGGTTGCTATCCTGCGCCGCGCTTACTTGGTTTTGGAGTTGCGTCAGGACACTCATCGGCCCATCGCGTAATCGTCATGTCATTGAATTGCTCCCCAATGGTGTCGACACGCAGGCAAGCGCCGTTCTTTGAGTAGAACAAGATGCAACGCGAGCTATCAAAAGAGCAGGTATCGACCTCGAAGAACTTGCGTGCAGCCAGCTCCCGCTCCACGCCACTATATTCATAGCCATCGGTGGTATGCATCCGCGTCGGCTTCCATCCTTGTTTGACGAGCTTGGCCCTGGCAGCGACCAAGGGCTCACCGACGGCGATGCCTGCCGGCCCGCGCTTGTCGCTTGTCGCCTGCGAGCCATCTGCAAACGCTGCGCTGGTGCCAATGCAATAAAGTGCGACGAGCGCGAGGATCGAAGCCTTCATTTGACAATTCCTCCACCCTAAGCAATGCCCGAAAAATGGCGGGCTGATATTGATGTTCCTCTAATCTGTCTCGGGGCACTTGAAATTCCACGCATCAATTTTCAGGTCTTTTACTTCTTCGCCGGTAGTGGTGATTCCGAGGTATATATTATTTTTTATAATTTAATTTGCAGTGTTGCACTCCTTGAGTGCATCTTCCTATTTCAATAATGCCCATGTTTTTAAGGGTCTCCGCAGTGCCTGCTGGCTGCATCTCGTTCGCTAAACTTGGCTTCCAGCCATGTTTAATCAATGCTTTTCGCGCACTTAAAAACGGCATTCCACTCGTGATTGGCACATCCGTTGCATTTGCAGAAAAGACTAAAAACAAAGAGAGATGCAAGCGGTAGAGCGTAGTTTTATTTTGTGGCTCCACCAAATCCCTTGTAAGTGGTTACGACATCGTCAAATGAGTATGTTCGCGAAAAATAATTACTGATGATGTTCGTTTGTATTGTTCTTTAGATCTGTAATCAGGTCTGAAGTAGGGATGTATACGGTGTTGGTGTAATAAGCTTTGAATCCATAAGCGGTGATGTATACCTGACATGGGATGCTCTCTTGCCCCGCTAACAGAGTCTCTAAGACTGTGCCCGAAGTTATTGGGGTTGGGATAGATATCCCTCTTTCTTCGGTTGTGTTGAATGATAGCCAAGAGCGGAAGTAAAAGTGTCCATTTTTACTGGGTGTGGCGTCAGCTTCTAAAAGGCCTAGGCCTCGCATTTTAATTGTGTGGTTTACATCAAAGTTCTTGTCATGATCCAAGGAGCATATAAGTGTAGGGGTGTTTTGATTCTGTTTTTCGTAGATATTGAAGACGTCGCTAAGATCTTGATCTGATTCGAGCGTCACGTAAAGCAGCGTGTCGCCATAGTGCGCAAATCCTAAAAACGTCAATGACGCAGTCGGGATGTTGGGTGTCCGAGCACATGCGCTGCAAATCAGTGCAATGGCCAGTATCAGTGATCTTTTAGCTGTGATCATTTAATATTTTTCACGTAGGCATCATAAAGAAAGTCCAGAGCACATTTTGCACCTTGGATCGGCGCAACCATCATGTGGCTCGCAAGCGCGTGGTGTATGTCGACTGTTGCATTTATCGCGGGGCCTTGGCTCACAATCCATCGTTCTCCGAAGTTGGCAACGTGGTCCGATGCGTCCGATTTTATCGGGTTGGCGCGGATATTGATCCACATGTCGGCAACGGGGGTTGGTTCGGAGTAGTCGATGTTAGAGCCTAACCAAACCAGAAAGCCTTTGCCGACAGGATCCAAGGTTATTAGGAGTGCGATTTTGTAACCCTCATCAGAGAGTATCTTCGAGAGGTGAGCACCATTCCACCCGCCTAAGCTGTGTCCGACGATATAGATAGGGCATGATTTGTTAGGAATGAGGTTTGTGATGTGTTCTTTGATATCACGCCCCCCACGAACCTCATTATATCCCCAGACGTGTTTTGTGTATTTTTCGAAAAGTTGTGCGTTTTTCATCCTCTTTGACATCAGTACCTCGACTTCATTAATGTTGTGAAATGCACCTTGAAAATAGTAGCTTTCTTGGTCTCCAGCACCACCAATGTAAAAAACAATGGGTTTGGCGGTGGGTACAGGTACGGTCTTTATCTGTGAGTTGCTCACCGCTGTCAGTGTGTGGGTGGCCACCAGACTTGCTGTCTTACCACTCGGCAAAATGATTTTCTCAGCTTCCATGTTCTTAATCTTCCAAAAATAGTTTGACGCTTTCAGCCAGATGCGAGCTCACTACATGGGTGTAGCCCAACGCATCACTGACCCCATGTTCAATGCTGCCGTCGGCGCGCTGAATACCGTAGGCATGGTTTGGCATGGATTCACCCGTAGCTTCGTCGACCAGTTTTATCTTGTCGCTGAAGTGTACTGGCATTGGCAACAGGCCGCTGAAGGGTGCCGGTACGAAGGTGTCACCGATAATGATAGTGCTTGCGCCTGCCGTCACCGTATTGCCATGGGCACCGATGCTGTCGACGGTGGCGGCATTGAAGCCATTGATAAATACGGTTGAAGAGACGCCGCCGGTAATCGGGCTCCCGCACGCCGAGGTGTCGTTCAGGCGGGCAGCACCCAAGCCTTCGAAGATCACATCGGATGAGCCGGTTACCAGCGAATTGGTGCCGTGACCCGAAACTGGGCACGCGGTGGGGTCGGTGATGCGTGCAGCAGGTTTGCCACTCATGGGAAGGTCCTTCTCAAGTGTTCAAAGGGGGTAGTAGAGCTCAATGGGAGTGTCTGAAAGTCGCCAGCTTTCATCCACGGGGTTGTACATGACTCGGTGGTTTTCTTGGGGCGGACGGCAGGCCTTGAGTGCTTGCCAGGCGAGCTCGGTGCAGTCATCCATGGCGTGAGCGGAATAATCATCAAGCTGGTTGAGCCAGGCGTTGTAATTGGGCATGTCAACGCTGCGGTATGCATCAAGCAGTGTCTGCGCGACTTCCTCACCCCAATTCAGGAATCGCCCAGGTGCCCACGGGCCGGTCTGGGCATAGACAAACCAGCCCAAGCTCGTCAAGTCACCATTTGCCAACCGTAACGTGCCGCGCTGCGAGGTAAAGCCACAGGTGATGTGGACGGTCAGCCAGCCCTGGTGTTGTTGGATAAATTCGGTGGGATCGAATTGTGCCAGCGGTATGACACGATAGCCCGTGCCAGGCATTGACCTGGCGACCAACTCAGCGTCCAGTCTTGAAACAAAGGCCCGAATCGCCTTTCCTTTGCCGGATGCCGCGCAAAGAATTTCAACTGGTGTGCTCGTAGGCGCGTCGCTGAATCCGACGATGCGAACCAGTCCATAAAGACGCAATGAGGTTTTCAGGCCGCTGGGATGAAGCAAGGCATCGGGTATGCAGGCGCAGGGGATAGGCACGTCCATGGGTGAAGATCGCATAAAATTTTACGGTCCTTGTAAATTTGCGTCGCGAAGAATGCCCCAAGCAGAAGCCGGGCTCAACAATCTTTACAGCGTTTTGGCTGGTATCCGGTCAATGACCGCCGATTACCTGGGCCATACCGCCCTGGCGTTACAGCTCGGCGTGGAGCGTCTGGCGTGGATGGCCGATCGTGTCCCTGGAAGTGGTGTAGCTGAACCAGCCGAAGGCGCCCGGCGGGCGGAAGAGGTTGGCCGTCGTGGTGCCTGGCTTGTCGGTGTGTGTTCGCAACTATCACCGTAGGCCAAGCCCCGCCATTCTTCATTTTTCGCTTTAAGTTCAGTTGTCTAGCAACTAATAGAAGGTTGTTAAAGTCCCAATTATTATTATGTTTGGCGATAAGGAATATTCTCATCAATAGCGAATAAAAGTTGGGGTGTTGGTTTTTTTGGGGTTGGTATCTGCGAATGTTGACAGAAGGGATTTGTCATTCTTTAATGGTGAAGCGTATCCAAAGAGTGGATTCGCGTAACCGGGAGAGGTTCTTGCTCAGAACCTCCGTACCTATGGAAACAGGGAAATAAGGAAATTAAAATGTCTGGATTAGCCAAAGAAACACTCTCGAACCTGGGCGTGTCGCCGAGAACTAAACAGGTCATCCTCTTCGACCAAGACGGGATCAAGATCACCTTGGAGCTGCCCGTTAAAGTGCAGATCAAACTGAACGATCAGGAGTACTATACTTGCGCTCCGGTTTTGCACAATAATACGCTCTTTCCCATCGAGTCGGCGGAGTTCATTGTCAAACTCAATAACGTGAGGAGTACCGGTGGCGCGAAAAACGAGATCGCGAATGTGCAATGGTGGGATCCCATCAATTTCGATGGAAACTCGAGCATGACGTTCAAGTGTCATTCGGTTAAACCCAAAGATAAGCGCACGTGTACCCCCGACGTTCCCGACAGCTCTCAAATCCGCTGGAGCAGCACGGTGTCGAACGGGGACGGCAGGCAGACCCTCAATAATACCCTGAGCTTAGTCTCGCTCATCTGCAAACCGGCTGATCCGAACTCCGAGATTGACGATGGGCCTGAAATCATTATCGGTTAGCTGATTTGCCATCGCGGGGCCCGTCAGTCAGGGCCTCGCGGTTGTCCCCGGTTCTACGGTGTACTATATGGTCAAGTCCTCAAGCTGAGTCTTGAGCCTAGCCAATCGCTTTTGGTTGTAGGTCAGCAAACATCTGGCGCAGGCGTTTGGGTGTCGGCGCAAACCGCAGGCGTTGCATAACCTGCCGGTTTATCGTGGCTTCATGGCAGACAACACGATTGATTCAATCAGAGACTGGGTGGCGGCGTGCTTCTGCTCGTCTGGTGTATTCCATGAGTTGTAGAGGACCGGGCCAGCATCGCTCATCAAGATATCGCCATCCTTCAGAATCCTGAATGCCCAGATTTCTGGCCATGCCTCTTTTCCCTGTTCATCCAGCGTGTGCTTGCGTAGCACCACGCGACCGAATGTCCCATTCCCTTCATTTGCATAGATCAGGTTGGCCCTGACCAGGCCAAAGTGGCCTTCAATCTGGAAGTAGCTCTCCGAGGGAATGGAGAAACTCACGCCAAACCGGCTCTCCGTGAATTTGAAAAGACTGGAAAGCCGGTTTCGCAACCCATCGATGTATCTGTTTACTTGCTCGATGTCCTGGACAACGTGACCGATTCCGCTGAGGGATTCTTCGGTATAGGCAGAAAACAACATGGCCCGACTCCTTGGATGATTGGAGTCGCATTATGCCGCTCAGTCAGCGCCTTAGTGATGTCCTGGCTCATGGGATGGGCTTGACGCAGGCACATTAGGGAACTGATGGACTACGCCGTGACGCCATTCGTCGCCTATGAAAACCTGGCGCGCAATACACCAGCCTGTCTGGCTTGCGGTTTGCAGAGGCCGGTCGTAGCAGCCGTAGAACGACATAATTCTGACGCGGCAGCCATCCAATCAACGCTTCAGGACTCCAGCGATACGCTTGGTCAGTCACCGGGAGATGTACCGTGTCAACTCTCAATGAAATCGCAGCGAACCACGCGAGAATGGCCAAGGCAAAAGAAGAAGAGTCGACCGGACTGAGTGAGCTACGCCTCCAGATAGCCTGTAGTTTCGAAATCCCAGCCAGTGAGGCTCAAGAGTGCATTCCACCGCACCTCATCTCTGGAACGCACGACCATCAACTCGGACAAGCAGCCAGCTGTTTGCTCTGACTGCGCTCGACCGGGCCGGCCCCAGGAATGCCTCAATCAATTGGGTCGCCCCGGTCAGCGTCCGGCGCATATCCACTTTTGGTGCCCGCTCCAGGCGACGAACATTTGACTACGCAGGCCCGGCAACGCACGCATGAATACTAATTGGAATGCCTGTCATGCGCATTCCATGCAGGTGCTGCGTTTTAATGTATTAACGCTGCCGGGGTGGGATTTTTAAATGGATTTCAGAGGGGGCGAAAAGGCGGAAGGGCTGTCTGCTTCACTACTTTTTCACAAAAATATAACGATTTGATTACTGGGTTAGTTGGGGCTGAAGCCGGTATGGATGAAAGTAAGGCGGTGAATGATAATGACTCCCTTCTTTGGTTTTTGAATCCGAATTTTCTTCGTTTTCTCTAAACTTTCCAACGGGCGGCCGATAATATTAATTCAAATCACTGCTTCTTCGAGGTATTCGAAATGACATCAGCCATTGGTAGTTCAATGCATGTAACCATGCCTGTTAACGCCCCAATCAAGCACCAGCAGGCGCCCGCTGCCCAGATTGACAGCGACGGCGATCACGACGGCAGCAAGCCAGGTGAGGTCGAAAAAAAGGCGACTTCAGGCTCCGTCGGTACGATCATCAACACCAAAGCTTAACCTGTCATTGACGTCGGCCCTGATACCCATGCCTTCAGCTTTATCTACCGATAAAGTTGGAGCGGGAAATGGGGCCGACGCTCTTGCTCTTCACGGTTCCAATATTCAGTCTCGTGACTCAACCAGCCGCTGATTTTTATCAAGATATTTAACCTGGGTTCATTGTCTTATATCAGTCCATTATACTTTCGTCGTAGGGCGCGTGGTTTTTATAAAATCGTGTTTCCGGGGCGAGCAGATCACCGCTGTTTTTCTCCCTCCGCGGCAAGCTGTAACTTTCCATCAGAAACGTATATTTCCTTGAAGTCTTGCCCGTCGTGTAACACAAACAAGGCGTCCATGCCGCGCTCCTGAGCCAGGCGTGGACCTTCGTTTTCGCCCAGCACCATCAGTGCCGTGGCCCAGGCGTCGGCGAGCAGGCCGGTTGGCGCCACTACGGTGACGGCCGCGAGGTTGTTTCTCAGCGGTGCGCCGGTCGCCGGGTCCATGGTATGGGCATAGGATCGACCGGCCACATCGACCCACTGTCGGTAGTCGCCGGAGGTTGCAATGGCGGCGTCGCTGAGCTCCATCACCCCCATCACTTCACGTACGCCTCGGTTGGGTTTTTCCAGGGCCACGGCCCAGGCCCTGCCGTCGGGTTTGACGCCACGGGCACGCATCTCGCCGTCGATACCCACCAGGTACCGTGTGATGCCGAAGCCTTCCAGGCTACGGGCCAGTTCATCCACGCCGAAACCCTTGGCGATACCGTTCAAATCAAGGTTGAGCGCGGCGCGCTTGCGCACCTGATTGTGTCGTGTATCGACCACCAGGCCCGCGCTGGCCGACAGGCGAACTGGTGGTGGGCTCGTCGCGGACGGCGGTTGCGTGACCGTCTGTTCGCCGGGGCCGAATCCCCAGGCATGCACCAGATCACCAACAGCGATGTCAAAGGCACCGTTGGATTGCTGGTTGATACGCAGCGCCGCGGACAACACCCTGATCATCTCCCTGGGTACCGGCACCCATTCCTGTTCGGGGGCGGCGTTGAGGCGATTGAGGTCGGAGTTGGCTTTCCAGGTCGACATCTGCTGGTCCACCCGGCCCACGGCGTGCGCCAGGTCCTGGCCAATGACATCGGTATCGATCCCTGTCTCGGCGTAGAACAAGGCCGTGTAGCGAGTGCCCATGGTTTCGCCACTCAAACTGTAGCGTTGCAGGTCAGTAGACATCTTCACGGTAGCGTCCTTGGGCTTTCAGGGTCAGCACGCTGAGGTCGAGAGGCGCGAGTACTTCATCCAGCGCCTGCATTACGCTCCTGGCCATTTCGCGGCGGCCACACACCAATACCTGGGCGCCTTTTTCAATCAGCCGGCGCAGGGACGGTGCATCGCTGATCAGGCGGTCCTGCACGTAGCTGCGCTCCTGGGTTTGGGAAAAGGCCGCGCGCAAGGCCGTGAGGCGTCGGTCAGCCAGGTAGCGCTTGAGCTCCGGCTCGTAGAGAAAGTCCGAGGCCGGGTGGCGTCCGCCCCAATACAGGTGCATCGAGTTATGGTCCTTGTTGTTTCGGATAAAGCCGGCCAAGGGACCCATACCGGTCCCGGCCCCGATCAGGATCACCGGCTGGCCGCCGGACGCTGGACGGAATTGCGGGTTGGGCTGGATAAAGGCGTCGATCTGCGCACCGATCTCCAGATCATGCAGAAACGCGGAGCACAGGCCGTCTTCATGTTTACGGACGCAGATTTCCAACACGCCATCCTCCGAACGGCTTGCCAGCGAGTAGAAACGTGGTACCGGGCTGCCCGGTGGGAGGATCCCTACCAGGTCACCGGCCTGGAAGCTCGGCAACTCGCCGATAGCCTTGAAGCGTAGTATCTGGGTCGGCGCATTCACCTGTTCACCGTAGACGATGCGCCCCGCCAATTGCAGTGGTTGGGTGTGCGGGCGCTCGGGGGTGTGAGTCAGCGTCAGGTCCTGTCCCAGCACCCCTCCCAGTGCGTATCCCCAGCGGGCAAACTCCTGGGAGGATTGGCGGTTGATGGTTTCAAGCTCCAGTAACGCCGAGCCGCCGGCTTGCAGCATCGCGTCCTGGATCTGACGGGCAAACTGACAGAACCGGGCAAACTGTCGATCACCAAAGCCCAACACGGCAAAGGGCTGGCCGGGTTTGAGGCCGGTCTCACGAAGCCGCGCCAGGAACTGCGAAGCCGAGGCGGGTGCATCGCCGTCGCCGTGGGTTGCCGTGAGGATGAACAGACGCTTGGCGCCAGGGTATTGGCCAGTCCATTCATTCATCGAGGTGCTGTGTACCTGATGGCCGGACTGGTGCAAGGCTGTATGGAGCGCCTTGGCAAAGCCCCAGGTACTGTTGTTTTCGCTGCCGACCAGAATCACGCTGTCGGCCGATTGCGCGTCGCTGTTGTGGCTCAGGTTCGGTCCGGCCTGGCGGCGACGCCACCACAGCAGGACACCGGTCACGCTCATCAAGGGAACGCAGAGCGCACAGACACCAAGTGGCAGGCCCAGCCACCAGAGACCTTCACCCGTGTGCAACTGGTAAATCCATTCGTAAATCCTGAGCATCGCATCATGGGGCTGATAGGACAGCCAGTCGCCGCTGGCCGGATTCACGTAGCCGTCGCCATGTGCCGTGCGCAGGGAAAACAGGTCCTGTGGGTTGTCGGGGCTTGGGTAAACCAGCTCGCGCAGATCATTCAGGTCGGTGGCTTGCAGGGCCCGCAGACTCGCCACTGGCAATGCCGGAGCAACACGGATCCCACTGGGGAGTGGCGGTTCATCCTGGCTACCGTCGGCGATCAGCCCCAGGGTACTGGCGGACATGTATAGCCCGCTCAGTGCCGACAGCAGCAGGCCGAGCAAGGCCAGGCGTCCGACTTCAGAATGCCAGCGCTGGCTGAACGTGCCCCGCAGCGGCCGCAACAGATTGCGCCAGCCGCCCAGGCGCCGCGTCAGCAATAGCGTGCCGGACACCGACAGTATCAGGATGAACAGCGCGCCGACGCCAGATACAGCGTGCCCCGGTGTACCGAGGAACAGCGAGCGATGCAGGTCTTTCACCCAGCGCGAGAAGGCGGACGGTTCATAGGGCGCGAGGCCTTGGCCGGTCAATGGGTCGACGGTTTCCGTCGCGGTCTGATCGTTCTGGTTGTAGTAGACGATTACCGTTCCAGACGCGGTGCGGCGGATCTGCTCCACGCCAGGAAAATGCTCGGCAACGCGCCCGGCCAATTGGCCGACAGTGACCTGCCCGGTGGCGCTCGGAACGCTGTGCAGGCGCTCCAGGGCCGGGTCAATGGACAGCAGCGCGCCACTGATGGCCAGGAGCATAACCAGCAATGCGGCGATCAGGCCGGGCAGTGAGTGGAATTGGCGAAGCATGTTCAGCCTCCGGAAACAGCAGGTGTTACAGGTCGTAGGTAAAGGACTTGACGTAGGTATTACCGAGGGTTGTCTTGCCCGCCCCTTTGGAGGTCAGGGGCACGCTGACGTCGGCACGGCCTTCGCGTTGGTTCTCCACGGCGCTGTCGATATGGATCTGAAACCCGGCATCGATCAAAGTGTCCGCCAGCTCGACGCTGACCTTGAGGGTGTCGCCGCTGCCGACGCTGGCGCCGCTGATGCCATCAAATTCAGCGGGTCTTTGGCCACTCCCCCGCGCCCATTCGCTCAGGTGCCGGTAATACTTGGCCCGGCGGCCGGCCACCCAGAGGGTTTTCTGGTACTGGCCATTACCGTCAGTGAGGTAGATCGCCAGATAGGCCTCGCTACCGCTGTAGTCCTTGAGCTGGGTGGTCAGGGTTACTTCACGGGCATGTGCCTGCACTGGCAGGGCGAGGGTGCCGACGAGGCAGGTTGTAGCGATGAGGGTTTTCATGACGATATCCTGTTCGAGCGTTGTGACGAGAGTCTGGACTGGCTGGCTGACAGCAACCTGAACCCTTGGAAATAGCTGCCGGAGGCGGCACCCGTGGCATACCCTAGAGCGCAATCCTGACAATCACCTGAATCTTCAGGTTGATGTCAGCAAAGGCGTTTAAGGTGTGCCACGACAACCATTACGAGAGGTGCCGCATGCGGGTTTTGCTGGTCGAGGACGCAGTAGGGCTGGGGGATGCCGTACGCGAGCAGATCGCCGATGACGGCCACGCGGTGGATTGGGTGCAGTGCCTGGACCATGCACGCAGTAGCGTGCGCACCACGCCTTACGACCTGATCCTGCTCGACCTGATGCTGCCGGATGGTCGCGGACTGGACTTTCTGCGTCAGCAGCGCTCGGCGGGGGATGTGACCCCCGTGATCATCCTGACCGCCCAGGATCAGATATCCGAGCGTATCGCCGGCCTCAACGCCGGTGCCGACGACTACCTGGTCAAGCCGTTCGATCTGTTTGAACTCTCGGCCCGGGTTGCCGCCGTGGCCCGACGGTACAGCGGTAATCCCAACCCGCACATCAAATTCGGCGATCTGCAGGTCGATATGAGCGCCCGCACGGTGCAGCGCGGCGGCCTGGTCGTGGACCTCACGGCTCGCGAGTGGGCGCTGTTCGAGGCGTTTGTGCAACGTCCCACGGCGCTGCTGTCCAAGTCACAACTTGAGGAGCGGTTGTATGCCTTTGGCGCCGAAATCGAGAGCAATACCATCGAGGTCTATATCAGCCGCCTGCGTAAAAAGCTCGGCCGGGAAATGATTGAAACCGTGCGTGGCATGGGTTACCGGTTGATCTGCGAATGAAGCCGTCTGCAAGCCTGCAAAAACGCTTGGGCCTGGGCCTGACCCTGGGCATGACCTTGCTTTGGCTGGGGGGCACCGTCGGCGCCTGGCTGGTGGTGCAGCATGAGCTGAACGAGGCGTTCGACAGTGCGTTGGAAGAAACCGCGCAACGCATCCTGCCGTTGGCTGTGCTGGAGATCGGCAGTCGTGAACAGGAGTCCGAGGCACAACATGTGCCCACCCTGAGAATGCACCAGGAATACCTGGCTTATCGGGTGCGCGATGCCGAGGGCAAAGTCCTGATGCAGTCCCATGACGCCAGCCCGAAGATCTTCAGCAGACCGTCGAGCGAAGGCTTCTCCAACACTGAAAAATATCGTCTTTACAGCGCCAGTGCGCGGCATGGAACCGTGTTCATCGAGATCGCCGAGCCCCTGAGCCATCGTCGTGAAGCCGCTCGCGAAGCGCTATTTGCCTTGTTGCTGCCGTTGCTGGCACTGATTCCCATCAGTCTGCTGGGCACCTGGCTGTTCGTACGGATCAGCCTGCGCAGCGTATTGGCCTATCGCCGTGCCGTCGAGGTGCGTGGTGCTGGTGATCTGTCGCCGATCACGGTGGCTCGCCTGCCGGCTGAAATCGATCCGCTGGCAGAGGCGGTCAATCACCTGCTGGAACGCTTGCGCAAGGCGTTGGAGACAGAGCGCAGTTTCACCGCCAACAGTGCCCATGAACTGCGTACACCACTGGCCGCGACCCTCGCGCAAATCCAGCGACTGCGCCACGAGGCCCCCGAAGGACCGTTGCGAGTGCGTGCGACCAAGATCGAAAGCTCCCTGCGGGAGTTGACCCGGCTCTCGGAAAAGCTCATGCAGCTGGCCAAGGCCGAAGGGGGCGGGCTGTTGTCCGAAACGCCCCAGGACCTGATTCCCTTGCTGGCCCATGTGGTTGATGAATGGAACCACAACAGCGGTCGGCGGATCGAGTTGCAGCTACCGACCCAGGCCAGTGTCTTTACAGCCATCGACCCGGACGCCTTCGGCATCCTGTTGCGCAACCTGATCGAGAATGCGTTGAAGTACGGTGCGACGGATCAGCCGGTCGAGGTCAGTCTCACTAGCCAGGGTCTATTGCGGGTGGCCAATGGTGGTGCTGCGGTGCCGGAGTCGGTGTTGCAACGTCTGACCGAGCGCTTTGTAAGAGGCAGCAGCGAGAGCAGTGGTTCGGGGCTGGGCTTGGCCATTGCAAAGACCATTGTCCATGGGGTCAAGGCAAGCATGACGTTAGCCTCTCCCGCACCGGGCAGGGCAGATGGTTTCGAAGTGGCCATCCAATTTCATCTCGCGCCGACGCCGTCCGGTTGAGTGCGGTCCCTGGGCTTTAATCGCCAGCACTCAAGTTTGAGGATGGCGATGTCTTTCTGATTTTGAATCGGTAAACAAGTGTCATTCACGTGAGCAGGGTGGTTTGAACAAATCACCCATTTGCCAATAAAGTAAAGAGGTCTGTTATGCCCCACGAAACTGTCGTCCAACGTTACGCAAAAATGTCGATAATTTTGCATTGGCTAATGCTGGCGCTCTTTGTCGGTGTCTATGCATGTATCGAAATCAAAGGGTTTTTTCCTCGTGGTGGTGCCTTGCGAAGTTTCTTTCTAGGTACCCATGCAGTGTTTGGCATGGCTATTTTTGCCTTGGTATGGGTGCGCCTGTTAGGGCGTTTGAAAGCAAGCCCGCCGATCTTGCCCAAGCCACCTGTCTGGCAAACGCTGTTGGCCCACATGGCTCATCTGGCGTTGTATGGGCTGATGATCGCTACCCCGTTACTCGCCTGGTTGATGCTCAGTGCTGCTGGCAAACCGATCCCGTACTATGACTTTATGCTCCCCTCGCCAATAGCGCTCGATCCCGATATGGCGAGGCAACTCAAAAATTGGCATGAGTGGGTTGGAAATGCGGGGTACTGGCTGATCGGATTACACGCCTGCGCAGGGCTTTTCCACCATTATTGGGTCGGCGATAACACGATGGTACGGATGATACCCAAACGTTTTCATCCCTGAGTATCGGTACCGATGCAAACTTGACCCTGACACAATGCCCGACATGACTTGTAAATGGTCCACACCTAGCTAGGCTCCACCAAAAGGTTATGTCACTTGACAGCCTCTTTCCAGAGGGCATTGAAATGTATCCGAAGGATGGCGACGCAGGCGGAAAGAGGGCGGTGACGTGGTGGTTTTTTTTCAGGTTGCTTGGGCAGCCGGGAACCCTGCTGGGGGGGCTGATGTTCCTCCTGTTCTGTCAATCCGCCCAGGCCCTGCCTTCCTTTGCGCGCCAGACAGGACAAAGCTGCGTTGCCTGCCATGCCGGTGGGCAATTTCCTGAGCTAACGCCTTATGGGCGTCTGTTCAAGCTGACAGGTTATACCAACGGCGTACAAACCAACCCCCTGGCCGCCATGATCGTCGGTGACCTCACCTCGACACGTAACAACAGCGATGGCGCGGGCGGCTCGATTTCACCGAAGGACAAGCAATTCCTCATTGATTACTCCAGCGTGTTCCTGGGCGGAAAAATCACTGACGTCATCGGCGGCTTTGCCCAATTCACCTACAGCTCGTATGACCACCAGGATGGCTCGGGTAATTGGGTCAGTCACCTGGGCTCGGACAATTTTGATCTGCGTTATGCGGATCGCCGGGCGGATGCCTCACGGGATGTCATCTGGGGGGTTACATTGAACAATAACCCAACGGTGCAGGATGTCTGGAACAGCACCCCCGCCTGGGGCTATCCGTATGTCAGCTCCACATTGGGGGCTTTTGGCGGGGTTCCAGCCTCGACGCTGATTGAAGGGGGATTGGCTCAACAGGTGGCGGGTATCGGGGCCTATGTCTATTTGAACAAGTCGTTGTATCTGGAACTGACCTCCTACCAGACAGCCAAGGATACGTGGGGCTTTCTCAGTCTGGGTAACAAGAAGGGCGACACCTACCATCCGTTGACGTACATGGATGGCTCAAGCCCCTATGCGAGGCTGGCTTATACCTATGAGTGGGGCGCCCAAAACATCATGGTGGGCGCCTTTGCAATGAAGGCCAAAATTCTTCCCATGGATGACTCCAACAATCCGGTCTACGGCCAGGGCAGCACCGAGTACCGAGACCTGGGCTTCGATGGGCAGTATCAGTACCTTCTTGAACCCCATGCTTTTACTGCGCAGATACGGTATGTCAAGGAGGAAATAAAAGATGACACCCATACGCTCTTTGACGGCCCGGCGTCCCTCCGATCATTCAAACTGAAGGGCAGTTATGTGTACCGTGCCAAATATGGTGCGAGCCTGGCCTATTCCAATGTCAATGGCAGTTCGGATGCCATGGCGTATCCGAACAGTGCCAATCTCTCACCCAATACACAGATGTGGACGCCAGAGGTTTTTTGGTTGCCGATGCAAAACCTGAGGGTCGGACTTCAATATAACTATTTCACCCGTTATTTAGGTGCATCGAGCAACTATGACGGTAACGGCCGTAATGCCAGTGACAATAACACCACGTATTTCTATATGTGGTACGCGCTTTGAACGGTTGAGCACAGGGGTGTGAACCCTGGAGGCGATGGGCATGAAGGGTACTTTCAAGCGTTCACCTTTTTTTCTTGCCCTTTGCGTGGTGGCGCTCACGGGGTGTACAGGTACGAACGGGGAACTATCGAAAAAGACCTCATCCCTGTCCGGTACCGCCATGGCGGAAAAGGTGTGCTCCATGTGCCATGGACTGACCGGGGAGTCTGTCTCGCCGATGTTTCCAAAGTTGGCCGGCCAGCAAAAAGAGTATTTGAAGTTGCAACTGACTGACTTCAAGGGGCATGCCCGCAGCGATGAAAGCGGGACTCAGTACATGTGGGGATTTACCCATTTGACAGAGACCCAGATCAGCGAACTGGCAGACTATTTTTCAAGTCAGAACCCCATGAAGGCTGACGCTGATACGCCTGATGCACGCGGCGAATCAATCTTTCGCCAGGGGGTGCCTGGGTCGGGTGTCATCCAGTGTAATTCCTGTCACGGTGCTGACGGTCAGGGCAATGGCCAATTTCCGCGTCTGGCGGGTCAACATGCCTACTATCTGATCCGCCAGATCAAGATTTTCCAACAGACTGACCAGCGTCCCCGTGGGGCCCTGATGAAGCAGGTCACTCATTCACTGTCTGATGCAGATGCTGAATCGGTTGCTCATTATATTGCGACACTCGGGGTGAAAAAATAGGAGGCTTTGTGGCCCCTGATGCCGTGTGGATCCGACAGCCCGTCCGGATCAGCGCCTATTTCTTCCTCGAACCCGCCTCTGCGGCCAGGCACTCAAGGGCAAACTGCTCGGTGTAGGTCATCTGGATGGGGGTGGTTTCGCCCTTGACGGTCCTTTCGCCATCCAGGATGTAGCGAATGCGCTTGTCGGTCACGCCGATGCGTTTTGCGATCCAGGACGGGGTTTGTCCGATGCGCGCAATCAGCTTGTCGGCATATTCGGTGGAAGGGTTGTAGAACTCTGCGTTGGGTGTCATGTGACGTCCGGATAAAGGTGGGTCTGTGATGCATTTTTGGGGTAGGGGACACGGTGCACCAATTATTGGACGGTGTCGCGGCCTCAATGAAGAAGCCCCGGAATCCGGGGCTTTGTCGTTTCTGGAGTTTATCGGTCCACCATTAATCCACGTTCGCCTTATCACCAATTGCATCCGGTTCAGCGGTCGCCGGCCTGGACGTGATGCATTTGTTTGAAGACCTTGCGGCCGCAACAGGACAGCGGCGAGCGCGACCCCATCTTGCAGCCTTGGTGGCAGACGTTTTCCGGTCCGTTTCTGTATTAGCCTGGGCGGCGCCATTTGCCGGCACCATTGCCTGCTTTTGTCGACTATCTGCACGAACTGTCGGCTGAATCGTGCAAGCCCGCGAACTCTTGGTAAACGGTGCCAACGCTCGACTTGGCTGCTCTGCGCGACCGCCTGGAGCTCCGTATCTGTGCGTTCAGGCTTCCTGGGAGCGCTTGACCGGGAACGACACGAAAGGCTTGATCTCCTTGAGTACGAACATACTCTGCATCTCCTTGATACCGGGCAACTGCCGGACCACCGACATCGCGAAGTCGGCAAACGAGTCAAGATCGCGCGCCACGACCTGCAACAGGAAGTCGGCGTCGCCACCGATGCTGTAGCACGCCACCACATCCTCCAGCTGCATCACTTCCTGTTCGAACTTCCGGGCCTCGGCTTCGCTGTGATGGTCGATGCTGACCCGTATGAACACCATGACCCCCAACCCGATCCGGCGTCGGTCCAGCACCGCCCTGTAACCTTGGATATAGCGATGTTCTTCCAACTGCCGGACCCTGCGCCAGCAAGGGGAGGCCGACATGCCGATCTGCTCGGCCAAGGTCTGGTTGGTGATCCTGCCGTCCTGTTGCAAGGCGGTAAGGATTTTGACGTCTGTCAGATTCAGTGTCTGAGAGGTCATAAATTTCGCTTTCCTATGATAAGGGGGTGAATCCTACCAGAACTCGGCACTCCGGCAATTTAAATAGAAAATTTTTCCCTGACTAAAAGGGATAATATTTCTCCAGTTTCTGAACTTGAAGTGACCAGGGTTTAGTGGCTACGCAACCATCGATGCCGTCGGCGTCGTTGAATAAATAAAACCGATCATTATTAACTCACTGTTGCGCTGGGCTTGCGCCAGGTGTGTCAGTCAGCGGAAACAGGCTATCGACTTTGTAGTGAGGTGGGTGTTTGAAACTCAAGAGACGCGCTGTGCATACCTGATTCGTCTCAATTCGCTGCCCGCTGCAATGGTTGGCTCATGAGGCAGGCGTGACGGTCTTCAAGTCGCTCGGATTAGCGGTGGTGGATCTGGTCTTCTCCCGGGAAGTTGTCGGACAGTGGCTTGCCGGCTTCCGTTGAAAGCGTTGATAGCCTTGCTTGTCGCAAGCGCAAAGCGTCGGGCAAGACAATAATAAATGACCTGAGGAATATGACATGCTCGATTTGACACAAGTACTTACCTACTCGGCTGCGCTGGGCATCGCTGCGGCCATTCCCGGCCCCGGCATGGCGGCGCTGGTGGCGCGCAGCGTCAGTGGTGGTGCGTTGTCGGGCTTTTGCCTGCTGTTTGGGTTGATCCTCGGCGATCTGACCTATCTGTCATTTGCCGTCTTTGGCCTGGCAATGATCGCCGAGCACTTCAACGCGTTGTTCCAGCTGGTGCGCTGGGCGGCGGCGCTATACCTGTGCTATCTGGCCTGGCAGTTCTGGTTCGCCAACCATCAGGCTATCGAAGTCGGCAGGCCGGTGAAGAGGCAGGAGCTGCTGTCGGCGGCGATATCCGGCCTGACCATTACCCTGGGCAACCCGAAGACCATCGCCTTCTATCTGGCGTTGTTGCCGCTGGTGATCAACCTGGAGACGGTTTCGTTGCAGACCTGGGGGCTGATGCTGGTGCCGCTGACCATTCTCGTGCTGCTCGGTGTTGGCGCGCTGTTCATTGTCAGCGCGGTGCGCATCCGGCACCTGCTGTCGAGCTTGCGAGCACAACAGCGGCTGTTCCGTGGTGCGGCGGTGATCATGGTGGCGGCTGCCGCGGCGATGCTGATTCGTTGAGGCGCTCTTGCTCCTCGTGGCTGCCGTTCAGGCAATCTGGTCGTGATTGAAATTATGCTGCGCAGAGGGTGCAGTGAGGCGCTGAAGCGCGAACTCTACAAAAAATTGCTGACAACCTCGGGGCTCAGGCATGGTGTGTCCGCAAGACATTTTCATCTTCATGCATGAGAATGACTGTTTGGATTACTCAGTGAAGCTTGGGTAGATTTGCCCTGGCACTGGAGCAACGGGCCGGTGCTGCCTGCGCTGTGTAGCGGCCAGGTGTTTCACCCTGATCAATCCACCCAACAAGCTGTTGGTCAACACAAGCGAGTGGTTCAAACATTGATCGAGCGACGTCAATTCAGCGGAGGGATGAAGGGGAAAAATCTCCGCTATCTGAATGATAGACCTGACCTGCCCGCGCAAATGACCCGGACAGGCTTTCTGCTGCTCGAGCATTTCTCCCTGCCGGCGTTCACCCAGGCTCTGGATACGCTGGTCACGGCGAACCTGCTGCGCCCCGGGTTGTTCTCTTCACGAACCTTCGGCTTGAATGACGGGGAGGTCATCAGCGACCTGGGCCTGGTGATTCGCCCTGATGCCCGTATCGATCTGGCAGCCATTCAAAACCTTGAGTTGTTGGTCATTTGCGGCGGTTACCGGACTGAACTGAAGGCCGATGACCCGCTCATCAACCTGCTGCGGGCTGCGTCGGACCAGGATGTCAGCTTGGCCGGGTTGTGGAATGGCGCCTGGTTCCTGGGCCGGGCGGGTTTGCTCGATGGCTACCGTTGTGCGATTCACCCCGAACATCGGCCGGCGCTCGCGGAAATCTCCAAGGCGACCCATGTCACCAGCGAGGCCTATGTCATCGATCGCGACCGGCTCACCGCGTCCAGCCCTTCAGGGGCTTTCCATATGGCATTGGACTGGATCAAGGGCCTGCACGATAAAGCCCTGGTCGAAGGTATCGAGGACATCCTGGCGTTCGAGGAGTCGCGCTACCGGCGTATCAAACCGGCCGAGAATGTGTGTGTGAGCGCACCGCTGCGGGAGGTGGTCAAGCTGATGGATGCCAACCTCGAAGAGCCTCTGGAGCTGGAGCAACTGGCGGCCTATGCCGGTCGTTCACGTCGGCAGCTCGAGCGTCTGTTCAAGGAGCAATTGGGCACCACGCCGCAACGCTATTACCTGGAACTGCGTATCACCGAAGCACGCCGACTGCTTCAGCATACCGAGCTGTCCCAGGTCGATGTGCTGGTGGCCTGCGGGTTTGTGTCGCCCAGCCATTTCAGCAAATGCTATAGCTCGTATTTTGGCTACAGGCCTTCCAAGGAAAAGCGCCTGGTCAAATAATCTGGGTGGATCTTCGGGTTCCACCCCTTGTTGCAAGCCTGCCAATACCCGCCCGTCACCCTGGACGTGCCGGTTCTTCCCAAGTGCGCTGCGTGGCCTGACCAAGCCCGTCGAAGTCACTTCAAATACGAGCGCAGCGCCGACACCACCTCATCCACATCCTCGCGACGCTGGGCCGGCGTGATGTCGTCCGTGCCCAGGTGCTCGCGGATATGTCCCTCCAGCACCTCGGCCATCAAGCCATTGATCGCCCCGCGGATCGCCGCGATCTGTTGCAGCACGGCGATGCACTCGACTTCCATGTTCAGCGCGTTTTCCAGCGCTTCGGCCTGGCCCTTGATGCGCCTGACACGGGTCAGCAGGCGCTTTTTATCCTTGATGGTATGCGGCATGGAATTGTCTCGTTGAGTGTTATCTATACTGGGGTATAGTATATTTCGACCTTGTCATCAGGACTGTAGCCCAATGTCTTCGCCCAATGCTACTCATCAGAACTGCCATTCAAAAATCCTCAACGACGGAAACCCCCTGGCGGAGACCAACACCCGGCGTGCCATGATCCTCACCGCCATCATGATGGTCGCCGAGATCTTCGGCGGCTGGTACTACAACTCGATGGCGCTGTTCGCCGACGGCTGGCACATGAGTTCTCACGCGTTGGCGCTGGGGTTGTCGGTATTGGCCTACGGCGCCGCCCGACGGCTGTCCAGCGACAATCGCTTTGCCTTCGGCACCTGGAAGATCGAAGTGCTGGGCGGCTACACCAGTGCGCTGTTTCTGGTGATGGTGGCGGGGCTGATGCTGTATCAATCGGTTGAACGGCTGATTGCGCCCGCCGCGATCCACTACGATGAAGCCATCGTCATCGGCATCGTCGGCTTGATGGTCAACCTGGCCTGCGCCTGGTTGCTCAAGGACGGCCATGCCCACGATCACCACCACGACCATCATCATGGTCACGGCCATGAACACGGCCACGATCTGAACCTGCGTTCGGCCTACCTGCATGTGGTGGCCGATGCGGCCACCTCGGTGCTGGCGATCCTGGCGTTGATCGGCGGCAAGGTCTGGGGCGCGGCGTGGCTCGACCCATTGATGGGGATTGTCGGCGCGGGGCTGGTGGCGAGTTGGGCCTATGGGCTGATCCGTCAGACCAGCCGTGTATTACTGGATGCGGAAATGGATGCGCCAGTGGTCGAGGAAATCCGTGAGGTCATCGCGGCCAGCCCGATTCGGGCCAGCATCAGTGACCTGCATGTCTGGCGGGTTGGCAAGGGCCAGTTTGCCTGCGTGCTAAGCCTGGTGACGCAATTGCCGACCACGCCGGACTACTTCAAGGCACAACTGGCGATCCATGAGGAACTGGTGCATATCACGGTTGAGCTTCACCTGCCGGCCTGATGGGTTGTCGCACTGAATGATGTTTGGATGAAAGATATATGTAGCTGGATGTAATCGATGCTTCCAGTTCGAGTGGACTCGTCGTGTCTCTTCGTAGAGTTGTCAAAAACTCAAATGTTGTATTCCATTCATGCTTGATTTATTCTGAATAAGTCAAGCATGAAGTGTGATTTCAGCTGGTTGAGTTTTATGGCAATGGAGGCCGTGACGCATGTTAAAAATCAGACGCAATATATGGATTTTATTGTTTCTCTATATTGTGGGTGTCAGTGGTTATATTTATTATCTTCATGCTCAGGCTCAAGCCATCCTCACGCAGAGCATCAATGACAAACTTCTGCATGCGGCCTTGGGCGCTTCAGCTATTTTGGGCGATCAATATCATGACCATTTGATCGATAAGAGCTCAAAGACGGAGGCCGAGGATTTAAATGCAATTCGTAAGCTTTCCAGGTTTAACGAATCCATGGGCACGGCGTTCATCTATACCGTGGTGAAGCGAGGAGGGCAAGCGATCCTTGTCAGTTCCAGCGCCTCGGCCAAGGAAGTCCAGGATAATAACTTCGTCCGCTATTTCGACCCCTACCCCGATGCCAGTCAGGCCTTGCTTGACAGCTTCGAACGCACGACCCCGAGCTGGATCGATTACACGGATCACTGGGGGGATTTCCGTGCGGTCTTTGTTCCTTTGAAGTCCCAGGATGGCACCCCTTATGTTGCCGGTGCGGAAATTACGCTGGCGGACTATTACCACCAACTCAATCAAGACTCCCTGCACCATATTTTGCTCGCCATTTTGGTCTTTCTCGCCTTCAGCCTCTTGATTGTCATTGACGCCATACGCCTGCGAACCCATCTTCGACAACTGCAAGTCAACGAACAGGTACTGAAACAGGCGAAAAGCGCCGCTGAAGAGGCCGATCGCCTGAAAAGCCAATTTCTGGCCACCATGAGCCATGAAATTCGGACTCCGATGTACGGCGTTATCGGCGCGACCGACCTGCTGGCGGCGACGTCCTTGAGCCCAAAGCAAAGTGACTTGCTGACCACCATTCACACCAGTGGCAAGACCCTGTTGTCGCTGATTGACGACATTCTTGATCTCGCCAAGATTGAATCGGGAAAACTGGATCTGAGGCCTCGTGTGTTCGAGTTGCGTCCCTTGATTGCTTCCAGCGTTGAAATGGTCCGGCAAAATATTCAGGACAAGCCCATTACGCTTGAAGTCATCGTCCTGCCGAATGTTCCCTTATGGGTTAAAACCGACGCTGATCGCCTGCGTCAGGTACTGATCAACTTGCTGGGCAATGCGATCAAATTCACTGAAGCCGGGGAGGTATCGCTCACCGTCACCCTCGGCGATGATACTGTTCAATCTCGACTTTGCTTTTCAATACGCGATACAGGCATAGGGATTCCCGCAGAGCGGCAGGGCGGTCTGTTCAAACCCTTCACTCAGTTTGAAGGATCGACCAATCAGCGCTTTACCGGGAGTGGGCTCGGCCTGTCCATCTGTAAGAACCTGGTCGAAGCCCAGGGTGGGGTCCTGTCCTTCAGCAGCCAGCCTGGTGTCGGTTCGACGTTTTCTTTTTCGTTGGTGAACGCCCCCTTCTCTGATTCGGAAATAGCCCTTGCGGTCGATCGTCCAGCGGTGGTTTTTGATTCGTCGTTTGCCCGGCGTTACCCGCTGGATATCCTGCTGGTCGAGAACCATCCGTTGAATCAGAAAGTGGCGATGGCCATGCTGCAGACGTTGGGTTATGCGCCCGATCTTGCGTCAGCGGGGCTCGAGGCACTCGAGTTGTGCATGACATCGACCCCAGATGTCATCCTGATGGATATCAACATGCCAGGAATGGACGGCCTGGAGGCCATTCGTAGAATCCGGGGGCTGCCACTGGGCGACACCTGTTACATCGTGGCTTTTACCGCGAGTGCCTTTTCGAATGAGATAGAGCGTTTCAGGGTTGCTGGGGCGAATGATATTTTGACCAAGCCGGCCAGCTTCCTGGGTTTTTGCGAGGTGCTACGCCGCTCGGCGGACTACCGGAAGCAGTTCCAGACCAGCGCCCCGATAGTCGAATGATCTCTTGTCAAAACGAGGTCAGGGCACAAACGCCAGCACGGAAGCGGGAGAGCCGGATCCGTCTTTGAGCTTCAGGACACCAATGACCAGCGTTGTACCTTTGGCGGGTAACTGATCCAGGTTGGTCAGGCACTCCAGGATGATTCCGTTCTTCGCCAGAACCAGGCTGTTGGTGGCAAATACCGTGTCCTGGCCTGGATCCGCCCCGTGGGTATCGATACCCACCCCTGCGATCTGGCGGTCGTCGACCAGCAGTTTTGCCGTGGCGGCACCGACTCCAGGGAAGTGCAGACCGCCTTTGTCATCTTCGTTGAAAAAGCGTTTGGAGTCGTTCCACAGGGCTTGCCACCCGGTATAGAAGAGCACCACGGAGCCCTGGGCGATGCGACCATGATCGTGTTCCCAGTCCTTGATGTCTTGAGGATTGATCACATAGTCGGGATTGGCCTTTGTTTTTGCCCGGACATCGATCACCACGGCTGGCCTTACCAGCGACTCCGGTTTGTAGGCCTCAATCCCGATACCGTCGGGATGAAAGCTGTTGGGGGCATTCATATGGGTGGCGCTGTGTTCCCCCATGCTGAAGCTGCGCAAGTAGTAACCGTCTTTTTCCTGTGTGGCCACCACATTGAAGGTGACGGGAGGATCGTGCGGCCACAGTGGTATGGACGTTGTAATCACATGGCTGAGGTCAATGACTTTTTGAAACTGGATACTCTGCATTCCCTTGACTCCCTTATCCTCGGCGAAACTGTAGCTGATACCGGACGCCAGCCATGCTGTCAGCAGTCCGACAGATATGCGCCTGAGCCGCGCCTTGTGTTGTTTTGATAGTTCCATGACGTTACCTACTCCATTGGCTTACCAAGAGGCTATTGCCCATGGTTCCGGCAGAGTCTATCCATTCTTTGTGCCATGACGCCAAACAGATTCGAGGAGCTAGGCTGTCTGTACAAGGCGAGTGTGAGCCAGCAAACACGCCACCAGTGCATCGAACGTTGTCTTGCAACGGGGGCTGGTGCGCAGGTCCTCATGCATGGTCACCCAGGTTTCCAGCTGGAAGGTGAACTGCTCTGGCAGCAGCCGCACCAGTGTCGGTGTGCGGATCGCCAGGGCGACCTGGCAGATGCCGATGCCGCAGCCGGCGCGGATCATCGCCAGTTGCGCCAGGGTACTGTCGGTGCGCAGCGTGAAGGCCTCGCGATTCCAGCCGGGCAGCTGTTTGCTGGCGGCGCGGATAAAGGGGGTGGTGCTATCGAAGCCGATCAGCGCATGGCGTGACAGATCGGACATTGCCTTGGGCGTGCCCTGTTGTTGCAGATAGTCCTCGTGGGCGTAAAGCCCCAACTCCACCTGACCGACACGCCGGGCGATCAGTTGCTCCTGCTTCGGCGCAGTCATGCGCACCGCGATATCGGCCTCCCGTTGCAGCAGGTCGTGCATCTTGTCGGTGGCCAGCAGCTCGATCCTTAGGTGCGGATGGGCCTGGCGCAGCAGCGCCAGCGTCGGCGGTAGTACCTCGACGGCAATCATTTCGCTGGCGGAGATCCGCACCGTGCCGTTCACCGCCTGGCCCTGGCCGGTGGCGGCCCGCTCCAGGGCGGCGGCGGTGTGTTGCATGGCTTCGGCATAGCTGCGCAGCGCCAGGGCGGTCTCGGTGGGCAGCAAGCCGGTCTGCGAGCGGGTGAACAACGGTTGCTTGAACGCCGCTTCCAGCGCGGCGATATGCCGGCCCACGGTGGGCTGGGCAATCCCCAGGGCCCGCGCGGCGCCCGAGAGCGAGCCCTCCGTCAGCACGGCAAGCAGGGTTCGGTACAGTTCCCAACTCATGATCTGGTCCATGCATAAATGTATGGCCGATAGCTTGTGCTATGCAATTTATTTCCTGAAGGGGCAGGGCCAGACTCTGCTCATCGTTACCTTCCTGGAGAATCGACATGGCGGCATTGAGCAACAAGGTTTTGGTACTGGGCGCCGGCGGCAGCATCGGCGGCGAAGTGGCGCGGCAACTGCGCGACGGCGGCTGGCAGGTGCAGGCGCTCAAGCGTGGCTTGGCGACGGCGGCGCTTGAGAGCGATGGTATCCGGTGGTTGCGTGGCGATGCCCTCAACCGTGACGACGTGGTGCGGGCGGCGCAGGGTTGCAGCGTGATCGTGCATGCGGTCAACCCGCCGGGCTATCGGAACTGGGCCGAGCAGGTGCTGCCGATGATTGACAATACGATTGCCGCGGCACGTATTGAAGGCGCGACCATTCTGTTGCCGGGCACGGTCTACAACTACGGCCCGGACGCCTTTGCCGCGTTGGACGAACAGGCGGCGCAGCGTCCGGTGACGCGCAAGGGGCGTATCCGCGTCGAGCTTGAGCAACGCTTGCGGGAGGCGGCGCGGGATGGGGTCCGGGCGATTGTGCTGCGGACGGGCGACTTCTTCGGACCGCGTTCCGGCAGCAGTTGGCTGTCCCTGGGCATGATCAAGCCCGGGCAGGCGGTGAAGGTGATCAAGCTGCCGGGCGATCCGGGTGTCGGCCATCAATGGGCCTTTTTGCCGGATGTGGCGCGGACCATGGTCGAATTGTTGGGGCGGCGGGAGACCCTGGCACCTTTCGCGACCTTCCATATGGCTGGGCACTGGGACGCCGACGGCACCCGGATGGCGGCCGCGATCACCCGCCTGGTCGAACGCACGGGCGGCCGGACGAAGTTGCGGCGTTTTCCCTGGTGGTTGGTGGGGCTGGCCTCGCCGTTTGTGACCACCTTTCGCGAGATGCTGGAGATGCGCTACTTGTGGCGCAGGCCAGTGCGGATGAGCAATGCCCATCTGGTGAGCGTACTGGGGGCGGAGCCGCATACGCCGCTGGACCAGGCGATGGAAGCGACACTGAAAGGGGTGGGGTGTCTGTAAGGCAGGATGAATGGAACCGGCGTCACAGCACTGAGATTTTTTCGACTGGAACCTGTTGTTCGCGAGCAATAAAAATTTACTCCCGGCGAAAGAAATGCGAAAAGCTTCTCAGTCTTTTCCATGGATTCGGATCCCCCTCATGTCTCGATCGAAGTGGTTCACCAAACTGTTTGTCGTGTTGTTGGTCGGCGCCGGGCTTTGGTACATGTGGATGATTGCCAGCGCCAAGTTGGAGTGGGGCGGGAGTCGCCCTGATCGGCGGCAGATCGGCTCGGTGCGGGACATCCGCCAGCGCGCGATGACCCAGTACTGCACCGGCGTGGTGGTGACCCCGCAGGGCACCTGGTTGGTGGGGCGCCTGGAGGGTGACGCGAAACAGCTGCAACCGAGCGCCGACGTGGTGGACCTGGATGCCGTGCTCCAGGGCAAGCCGGTCGAGGATAAGGATCAGGCGCCGGAAGATTCGGGGGCATTTTCCAGCTTTCTCGCTCACAGCGACAAGGAAACCTCCTTTATCTCGCGCCTGGACGCCCAGGGGAAATTTCAACTGGTGGCCCATGTTGGTGACGCCGCCTGCCTGGTGGCCAGCCCGGATGGGGCCAGTGTTTTCCTGCTGACGGGGCTCAATCGTCCGGAAACCGCTAGCGCGAGCAGCGATGACATCAGCCAGACCGTGGTCTTTCGCAGTGACGATCAGGGCAAGCACTGGAGTTGGTTGGCCAAAGGTCTGTTTCCCAAGGCCAATCAACTGGCCTGGAGCCTGAAACCCTATTTTCATGGCCAGGATGACGTCTGGGCCTGGGGCACCCCGAGCGGCAGCGACAACGAGAGCGGCGAAGACACACCGGGCGCCATCGCCACCGGGGTCTTCTACTCCGCCGATCGCGGCGCGAGCAGTACCCCGATATTCGCTGCCGAATCGCTGCTGGTGCCTGCCGAGTATGCCCGGGGCAAGCGGCCTGACATTGTTGAGTGGCGCACGGACCTGGGCACCTATGGGGAAGTCCAGACCCATGTCACCCAACTGGATGCCCAGCGTGCGTTTATCTGGGTGTCCCAACGCTTCTGGGGGACCAATCCGGACAGTGAAAATGGCAGCCTGGCCATCAACGTAACGACCCGGGCGCAACTGCAGCGCAAGGCGGGGCAGTGGCAGGTCGGGACGGTGCAGCGCGAAGACGGTCTGTTTATCGATGAGTTGGTGGAGAACGGCGCCGGACGCGTGATGGGCTTGATCGACCAGAGCGAGCACGGTGAAGACATGATCGCCGAGCTGGATACCGCCAAGCTGACCTGGAAGTCCATGGGCAAACTGCCCAGTGTGTTTTCGCCGTTGGCGTCGGACAGTCAGTTGCGAGGCGGGAACTTTTGGATGGGACAGAACAGCCTGCTGATCAACACCACCAGCGAACACCGGCCGCCGCGGTGGTTGTACTGGTGGTCGGATGCACGCATCTCCGCCGACGGGGTGTTCTACTCCAAGGACTGGGGGCACTCCTGGCACCGGCTGGCGGTCGACGGTTACCTGGGGATTCTCGGCTTTCAAGGCGCGCAGGACCGCGTGATCTGGGCCAAGGGCAATTGGTACAACAGCAATGATGACGGGATTTATTCCTATGGTTTGCAGTGAGAGGGGGCGTCTTGTGCCTGGTTTGCTGGCGATGGGGCTGGTGAGACTTGCGTCGATCTTGCGGACGCCTTCGCTGGCAAGCCCGGCTCCTACAGGGCTGCGTCGAACGCCCATCTGAGGTACGACCCAAACCTGTGGGAGCGGAGCTTGCCCGCGAAGCTTCTGGCGTCCTCACGGGCCCCTCGCCAGCAAGCCAGGCTTGGGGCAAAAGCCTATTTCAGCGCGTCGGCGTCAGCGCCCCTCATGCTGGCGCCGATAAGCCCCCGGCTGCACCCCAAGCGCTTTGGCAAACGCCCGGGTAAACGCCGCAATCGACTGATATCCCACCGCCACACACACCTGTTCCACCGTATTGTTGGCCCGCAGCAACTGACTGGCATGGCGCATCCGCAACGCCAGCAGCACCTGCCCCGGTGACTGCCTGGCCAGTTCATTGAAACGCTTGAAAAACGCCGAGCGCGACATCCCGGTACAGGTCGCCATGCTCTCCAGCGACCAACTCTCCCCCGGACGCTCGATCAACTGCTCCAGCAACGGGGCAAACCCCGGATGCCGGGCCAGCGCCACCAGCCCGCCGAGGCTCTGGTTATCCGCCACCTGCTGGCGCAGCACATACAGGAACAGCAGGTGACTCAAGCGCTCCAGCAGCGCCGAGGAGGGCGCCGGTGACCGCTCGCACTCGGCCAGGATCAGCGCGAACAGCGCCCGCGCCGCGCTCAGCGACGGATCGCCTGCCCGCAGGACGATCCAGTCCGGCAGCCCGTCGATAATCAATGACGACAGCCCGGACTTGAAATGAAAGAACCCACATACCAGCCCCACACCCTCCTGGGCGGCGCTGTCGAGCCCGGTCATCGCCTGGCGCGGCAAGCGTTGCGCCTCCACGCTGGACTGGGCGCTGGACAACCGATAATCCAGGTCCCGCAGCAAAAACACCGCGTCCCCGGCCTCCAGCCGCAGGCTTTCTTGCTGCCCATCAATATGCAGCCAGCAATGACCCTGCACGATCAGGTGGAAGCTTGCCCGCGCCAGTCCATGGGTGCTGGCGTGCCAGCCGCCGCAATAACGGCCCACATGGAACAGGCTCGCATCGAGTTCGAGGCTTTCTAATAACCAATCAACCAGTGGGCTCGACGAAATCATCTAATGGAAACACTCAGGAGCAAGGAATCGCTACTTTTGAATATGGATCGAAATTCTTATAACCAACAGACTTGCCGGACCACCCTACAACAGGAGTCCACTCCATGTCGCGCCTCACTCTCCACACGCCGCAAAGCGCTCCCGAAGCGGCCAAGCCCTTCCTGGAAAACGCCCAGAAGAACTCCGGGTTCATCCCCAACCTGCTCGCCGTACTGGCCAATGCACCGGCGGCGCTGGAAACCTACGTTACGGTATCGGCGCTCAATGGCAAGGCCGAGCTGAGCCTGGCCGAGCGCGAAGTGGTACAACTGGTGGCCGCCACCACCCACGGCTGCGACTTCTGCGTCGCCGGGCACACGGCGGTGGCCTTGAACAAGGCCAAGTTGCCGGCCGGAGTGATCGACGCCTTGCGCGGACAACGCCAGTTGCCAGAGGAAAAACTCGAAGTCCTCGCCGCCTTCGCCCGGGAAGTGATCGCCACCCGTGGCAATGTCAGTGATCAGGCCTTCAGCGACTTCCTCGCCGCCGGCTACACCCAGGGCAATGCCCTGGAGGTGATCCTGGGGGTGAGCCTGGCTACCTTGTGCAATTTCGCCAACGTCTTCGCCCGCACGCCGCTCAATCCCGAACTGGCGAACTATCGTTGGCAGTCAATGGATCAATGACTCATCAGCGTCGGTTATTATTCGACGCTGTCTTCAAGGAGAAAACGACATGCTCAATCCGGCATTGAGTCAATGGCTGGACGCACAAGCCCAGGCTCTGGACCTGGGGCAGTGCGACCCACAGGATGTGATTTCCCGGCTGGCCACGGCGAAGGTGCTGCGGGTCGGTGTTCCAGAAGTCCTGGGCGGCAGCGGCGGCACGGTGGCCGACGCGGTGGAAAGCATCGCCCAGGTAGCCAGCCATTCCCTGGCAGCGGCCTTTGTGTTCTGGGGCCAGCGGGCCTTTATCGAGTACCTGCTGCACAGTCCCAACACGACCTTGCGCGATCAACTGCTGCCGTCCCTGCTCAGCGGCGAGCTGGCCGGCGCCACCGGGCTGTCGAATGCGATGAAGTTCCTCTCGGGCATCGAGTCGCTGCAGTTACGGGCTCACGATCAAGGCGACGGCTGGCGCCTCGATGGCCGCCTGCACTGGGTGACCAACCTGCGCAAGAGCGGCTTTGTGGTGGCGGCCGCCATCGAGCGCGAGGAGGGCGGTGCGCCGTTCGTACTGGCGATCCCGGATGCCTTGAGCGGCCTGCAACGCTCGGATGACCTGCAGCTGATGGGCCTGCAGTCGAGCAATACCGCCGCGTTGGACTTCAAACAGGTGGAGGTCAGCCGCGATTGGTTGCTGCATGACGATGCCCGGGTCTTTCTGCCGGCGGTGCGCCCGGCCTTCCTCGGCTTGCAATGCGGCATGGCCATCGGGTTGGCGCGCCAGGCGCTGAAGGAGGTGGACTGCCACTTGCGAGATGCCCGCTCGATTTTGTGCGAACCCTTGCTGGAGCAACGCCTCACCCTTGAACAAACGATTGAGGAGCTCAAGAGCGGCCTGCACGACGGGCGCTTCCTGGCCCGACCGAGTGCCTTGTTCCAGATCCGCATCAACCTGGCCGAATCGGTCGCGCAGGCGGTGCAACTGGAGTTGCAGGCCAGTGGCGGCAAGGCCTATCTGAATGAATACGGCAGTGGCTTCGCCCGGCGCTGGCGCGAGTCGGCATTCGTGCCGATCGTCACCCCGAGTCTGGTGCAGTTGCGCGCCGAGCTGCAACGTCAGGCTTGGGAAGCCACGGCATGAGTGCGCCGTTACTGGAGGCCCGGCAGATCAGCCTCGGTTATCCCCGCGAACAGGGCTGGCAAACGGTGCTGGAAGGTTTCGACCTGCAACTGCAAGCCGGCGAGGTGGTGTCGATCCTCGGCCCCAGCGGTGTCGGCAAATCCAGCCTGCTGCGGGTCCTGGCCGGTTTGCAGACGGCTCACGAAGGCCGTGTGCATTTCCTCGGTGAACCCCTGGACGGCCCGCACCCACGGGTGGCGGTGGCTTTTCAGGACCCCAGCCTGCTGCCCTGGCTGAGCCTGGAAAAGAACGTCGCCTTCGGCCTCGACTTCGCCCGTCAACCGCACCTGGACGCCCAGGTGCGCAAGGCGCGGATCGACCATGCGATTGCCGCCGTCGGCCTGCAACACGCCCGGGGCCAGTATCCGGCGCAGTTGTCCGGCGGTATGGCCCAGCGTACGGCTTTGGCCCGCTGCCTGGCCCGCCAGCCACAGGTATTGTTCCTCGACGAACCTTTCGGCGCCCTGGATGAAGTGACTCGTGCCGACATGCAACAACTGCTGCTCAAGGTGATCGCCGAGCACAACACCGCCGCCGTGCTGATCACCCATGACATCGATGAAGCCCTGCTGCTCTCCGAGCGGATTCTGCTACTGGGCCACAGCCCGGCGCGGACCCTCGGTGAGTGGCGTATCGACCTGCCTCAGCCGCGTGCCGAGCTGGTGGAGGAACTGGGCGCCCTGCGTATCGAGATTCTCAAGACCCTTCGGCGGGCCAGCCGCACCTCACCCTCTCATTCTTTGCTCGAAACGTCGGAGATGGCCCATGTGCCTGGATGACTTCACCCATACACGTCGTGACTTCCTCAAACTCAGCGCCTTGCTGACCGCCGGCGGTGCCCTGCCGCTGCTCAACAGCCTGCAGGCCCGTGCCGCGTCGGAGCCCAACGCGCCAGTGCGGATCGGCTACCTGCCGATCACCGATGCCACGCCGCTGCTGGTGGCCCATAACAACGGCCTGTTCGAGGCCGAAGGTATCCAGGCCGAGCGTCCGGTGTTGTTGCGCAGTTGGGCCCAGGTGATCGAGGCGTTCATTTCCGGGCAGGTCAACGTGATCCACCTGTTGTCGCCGATGACCGTCTGGGCGCGCTATGGCAGCAAGGTGCCGGCCAAGGTGGTGGCCTGGAACCATGTCGGCGGTTCCGGCCTGACCGTGGCGCCGGGCATTACCGAGGTCAAGCAACTGGGCGGGCAGTCGGTGGCGATTCCGTTCTGGTACTCGGTCCACAACGTGGTGGTCCAGCAACTGCTGCGCGACAACGGCCTGCAACCGGTGAGCAAGGCGGCCAACAGCGTGCTGGCGGCCAACGAGGTCAACCTGGTGGTGCTGCCACCTTCGGACATGCCGCCGGCTTTGGCCAGCAAGCGCATTGCCGGCTATATCGTCGCCGAGCCGTTCAATGCCCTGGCCGAGGAACTGAAGGTCGGCCGGGTGCAGCGCTTCACCGGCGATCTCTGGCGCAATCACGCCTGCTGCGTGGTGTTCATGCACGAGCAGGACCTGAACAACCGGCCCGAGTGGTCGCAGAAGGTGGTCAACGCCATCGTCAAGGCCCAGCTCTGGACCCGTGACCACCGCGCCGAGGCGGCCCAATTGCTGTCCAAGGACGGCGCCAACCGCTACACGCCGCACACCCCGCAAGTGCTCAGCCGGGTGCTGGCGCCGAGCACCGCCGATCATGATGCCTACCTCGCCAGCGGTGCGATCCAGCACGGCAACTGGGACGAACATCGCATCGACTTCCAGCCTTATCCGTTTCCCAGTTACACCGAGGAGTTGGTCAAACGCCTCAAGGACACCCTGATCGAGGGCGACAAGGGATTCCTCGCCGGCCTCGACCCGCGGCAGACCGCTCGCGACCTGGTGGACGACCGCTTCGTGCGCAACAGCCTGGCGGCGGTGGGCGGGCTCAAGGCCTTCGGCTTGCCGGAAAGCTTTGAACGCAGCGAGGAGTTCGGCATTTGATCGGCAAGCCTTCCTCATCGCTCCTGCATTGGGGGCTGGGCGTGGCGGGGTTGCTCTGCCTGTTGCTGCTCTGGTGGCTGGGCGTGCACCTGTTCGGCAGCCCCGACGGGCTGTCGGCGCGCTTCTCGCCCGAAGCGACGCTGACCAGCCTGGCGGAGTTGCTCGGGCGTGCCGAGCTCTATGAAAACGTGCTGGTCAGCCTCAAGCGCATTCTGATCGGGTTGTTGCTGGCACTGCTGGTCGGCGTGCCGCTGGGGTTGCTGATCGGCAGCTATCGTCACTTGGAGGCGGCGACCACTCCAGCGTTCCAGTTCCTGCGGATGATCTCGCCGTTGTCCTGGATGCCGGTGGTGGTGATGCTGATGGGGGTCGGCGACCAGCCGATCTATTTCCTGCTGGCTTTTGCCGCCGTCTGGCCGATCCTGCTCAACACCGTGGCCGGGGTGCGCCAACTCGACCCGCGCTGGCTGCAACTGAGCCGCAGCCTCAGCGCGACCCGCTGGGAAACCCTGCGCCAGGTCATCCTGCCCGGTATACTCGGCCATGTGCTGACCGGTGTGCGGCTGTCCATCGGGATCCTCTGGATCGTGCTGGTGCCCTGCGAAATGCTCGGGGTCAGTGCCGGGCTCGGCTACTTTATCCTCGATACCCGTGACCGTCTGGCCTACTCGGAACTGATGGCCATGGTGCTGTTGATCGGCGTGCTGGGTTTCATGCTCGATGCCCTGGCCCGCGGCCTGCATCGGCGTTGGGTCCATGCCTGAGGCTATCTTCTCAATTTATAAGGAATTTACATTACTGTAACAATTTGAAATGTATAATCCCGCCCGTAGCCATGCCCCTACGTTTCAACCGCCACCCCCAGGAGATTCGAACTTGGACCCTGCCCATTCTCGGTGGGCCACGTAGCGGGATTTACAATGGGATACCGCCGGTGCGCAGCTGTCGCCCCGGTATCCAGTCTGTAGCGTTCAGTACGTGGCCTTGCTTCGACGATTTTCCAACCACTTCTCCAGAATGTGCTGTGCTTAGACTGCCGGCGCCGCAGCGCTTTGTGCGTTTGTACCCTGGAGCTCGTGGGCCTGTATTTCAGAACGCTGCTGGAATCATTGACGATGAATAAAGTATTACGCCATTACATCCCGGCCAGTACCCGGCGCTTGCTGCCCAATCGCTGGGACTTGATTGCACTGCCGCTGGTGGTGGGCTTCCTGCTGTTTTTCTCGATCGGCGCGCGGGAAACCTGGGCACCGATCTCGACCTTGCAGACCCAGGTGATCTCCCTCGACCCGGCCAACCTGCCGGAATATGCCATACGCACCACCCTGCGCATGCTCGCGGCGATGGTCGCGGCATTGGTCTTCACCTTTCTCTACGGGACCCTGGCGGCCAAGAGCAAGCGCGCGGAGAAACTGTTGGTGCCGGTGCTGGATATCCTCCAGTCGGTGCCGGTGCTGGGTTATATCTCGTTCACCGTGACCTTCTTCCTCCTGCTGTTTCCGGGGCGGGTGCTGGGCGCCGAGTGCGCGGCGATCTTCGCGATCTTCACCAGCCAGGCCTGGAACATGACGTTCAGCTTCTACCAGTCGCTGCGCATGTTGCCGCGCGACCTGACGGAAGTTTCCGAGAGCCTGCAACTGTCCGGCTGGCAGAAGTTCTGGAAGCTCGACGTGCCGTTCGCCATGCCCGGGTTGATCTGGAACATGATGATGAGCATGTCCGGTGGCTGGTTCTTCGTGGTGGCGTCGGAGGCGATTACCGTCGGCGACAAGACCATCACCCTGCCGGGCATCGGCTCCTATCTGGCCACCGCCATCGAACAGCGTGACCTCACCGCCGTGGGTTACGTGATCCTGGCGATGGTGGTGGTGATCCTGGTCTACGACCAGTTCCTGTTCCGTCCGCTGGTGGCCTGGGCGGACAAGTTCCGCATGGAAGACACCGCGGCCCAGGGCGGGGCGCCGGAATCCTGGGTGCTGAACCTGATCCAGCGAACCCGGGTCATCCAGCGCCTGATCCGGCCGATTTCACGCTTCTTTACCCGTATCGGCCATCTGCGCCTGAGCCTGCCCCGGGTCAAGTCCCGGGCCAGCGCACCGAGCCCCTCGACCTCGCGAGTGGTCGACTGGGTCTGGGGGGGGTTCATCACCTTGCTCGCGGCCTATGCGCTGTATCGCATCTTTAACTATGTCAGCAGTGAAGTGACCTTCGCCGACGTCGGCGAGGTCATTGGCCTGGGGGCGATCACCCTGGTCCGGGTGACCTTGCTGATCGCCGTGGCTTCGCTGATCTGGGTGCCGCTGGGGGTGATGATCGGCCTGCGTCCGCACCTGGCCGAGAAGATCCAGCCGTTGGCGCAGTTCCTCGCGGCGTTCCCGGCGAACCTGCTGTTCCCGGTGTTCGTCATCGTGATCCTGCACTTCCACCTGAACCCGGATATCTGGCTGAGCCCGCTGATCGTGCTCGGTACCCAGTGGTACATCCTGTTCAACGTGATCGCCGGGGCCAGTGCCTTCCCCAACGACTTCCGCGAAGCCGCCGCCAACTTCCATATCCGTGGCTGGCAATGGTGGCGCAAGGTCATGCTGCCGGGGATCTTCCCGTATTACGTGACCGGTGCGATCACCGCCTCGGGCGGTGCGTGGAACGCCAGTATTGTGTCCGAGTTCGTTTCCTGGGGGCAGGACAAGGTCGTGGCCCATGGCCTGGGGGCTTATATCGCCCAGACCACTGCAGCCGGCGACTTTCCGAAAATCACTCTGGGCGTAGTGGTCATGTCGGTCTTTGTGGTGGCCTTCAACCGTTTGCTCTGGCGGCCGATGTACGCCATCGCCGAAAACAAACTTCGTCTGAATTAATTCCGAGCCGCTCTTATGAACAGTCATATCGAATACACCAGCAGCGCCCGCGAAATCTACTCGCTCACCAATGTGAGCAAGGGCTTTGGCAATGGCAAGGATGAGCGTCAGGTACTCAGCGAAGTCGACCTGCACCTGCACGAGGGCGAAGTGGTCGGGCTGTTGGGGCGCTCGGGCTCCGGCAAGTCGACCTTGCTGCGGATCATTGCCGGCCTGATCCAGCCGACTTCCGGCGAAGTGCTCTATAACGGCGCAGCCCTGGATGGCCCGGCCAAGGGTGTGGCGATGGTGTTCCAGACCTTCGCCCTGTTTCCCTGGCTGACCGTGCTGGAAAACGTCGAAGCCGGCTTGCAGGCCTTGCAGGTCGAACCCAAGGAATCGCGCAAGCGCGCGCTGGCGGCCATCGACCTGATCGGCCTCGACGGTTTCGAGAACGCCTACCCGCGTGAGCTGTCCGGTGGCATGCGCCAGCGCGTGGGCTTTGCCCGCGGCCTGGTGGTCAACCCGACGCTGCTGCTGATGGACGAGCCGTTTTCCGCCCTTGATGTGCTCACCGCGGAAAACCTGCGGACCGACCTGCTGGAACTGTGGAGCGGCGGGCAACTGCCGATCAAGTCGATCCTGATCGTGACCCACAACATCGAGGAAGCGGTACTGATGTGCGACCGCATCCTGGTGCTGTCGTCCAACCCGGGACGCGTGGTGGCGCAGATCAAGGTGCCGTTCGCCCACCCGCGCAACCGCCTGGACCCGATCTTCCGCAAGATGGTCGACGATATCTATGCGTTGATGACCAACCGTCGCAGTGCCGACGAGCGCACCGGCAAGGCCGAGCTGCAACTGGGCAGCCGCCTGCCGGAAGTCCCGACCAACCTGATGGCTGGTCTGATCGAAGCCCTGGCGGCCGAGCCGTATCACGGCCATGCCGGTTTACCGAATGTCGCCGAACGGTTGCTGCTGGAAGTCGATGACCTGTTTCCGGTGGCCGAAATGCTGGAACACCTGGGCTTTGCCGAACTGCGCGGGGCCGATATCAAGCTCACCGACTCGGGCAAGCGCTTCGCCGAGGACGGTACCCAGGAGCGCAAGGTGATGTTTGCCGAGCACCTGTTGCGTACCGTGCCCCTGGCGGCGCGGATTCGCCAGGTGTTGCAGGAGCGTAACGGGCATTGGGCGCCGCGGGTGCGTTTCGAACAGGAACTGGAAGACTCCCTCAGCGAAGACTTCGTCGAGCAGACCCTGGAAAGCGTGATCAGTTGGGGCCGTTACGCCGAGATTTTCTCCTACAACGACACCACGGAAACCTTCAGCCTGGAAGACGTGGAAGGCGAGATCTGACACCTGTGGGAGCGGAGCTTGCCCGCGAAGCTTTTGGCGATCTTGAGGGCCCCTTCGCGAGCAAGCTCTGCTCCTACAGGTTTCGCGGTGTCCGGGCCTGTTTGTACCTGACTGCGAACCCCTCGCAAATCCGGGAAATACGAAGTTTTCACCTGACCATAACAGATCGGGTACATACCGAGGAGTAGTCTCTCTCTCACCTCCGGTTGTTTCGCAGGCGGGCCAGTTTGAAGGGTCGAGACAGTATGTCGTAGTGAATCGTGCGCCGGTCGAAGTCATGGCCGGGCACGTCTGCTGATCCCAACTTAAGGAGAGTCCAATGTCCATCGGCGCGATTCCGGCTGCAAATCCAGCCTCTGTGCGTATTGCCGGTCAGTCCCAGGCGACCCCGACACCGGCACAGAAATCTTCTTCCGCGACCACCACCGCCAACGTGGTCAGCGACGCCTTGAAAGAGGCAACCGAAACCGCGGCACAAACCGCCCAGGAAGCCAGCCATGGCGACCGCGTAGCGCAGAAGCTGGTGCAAAAGCACCTGCATCACAACGCCACGGCCATCGCCGCGCCGAAAGCCGTTTCCAACGGCAGCGGCCAGCCGATCGGGGAAACCATCAATACCAAGGCGTAAGCCGCGTTCACACGGCTCCATCAGTCAGCCCGGCCTGGGCCGGGTTGACTGACGTCGGGCATTGGCGCTTCAGATATGTAACGCGGCCAGGCCGCCGAGCACCACGCTGACACCCGCGGCGCTGTAGGCCAGGCGCTTGAGCCATTCCTTGCGGGTCAGCAGGGTGATCGCCGCCAGCGAAATGGCAATCTGGATCGCCGTCATCGCCTGGGCCCAGCGATGGTGCTGGTGCAGGACCTGCTCGGATTTGTCATCCCACTCGCGACTCTTGGCTTCCAGGCCTTCGGCTTTCTGCCGCACGACTTCTTTTTCCTTCTTGTAGCGCTCGACCTCGGCCGCGTAGTGCGTGGCATCCAGGCCCGGGATATGGCTGGCCATCTCCGAGAGGTTCTGCCGGCTGGACTTGGCCTGGTAGTAGTTCCACTGGTTGGCGGCTTCGGTCTTGAAGATCGCGGCGTTGTTCTTGTCCATCGCCGCTTCGCTTTCCGTGGAGCCGGCCTGGTAGCTGAGCATGGCGCCTAGGGTGGCCATGATCGCGGTCATCACCGCGATCCGGCTGGCAAAGCCGTCACCACGGGCATGGGCGTGTTCGGTGGTGTGTTCAACGTGTTTTTCGTGAGGGCTTGGGACTTCGAAGTTTTCGGTCATCGGAGGCGGATCTTTGGCTGAAAAAGGGCAGGGGCAAAGTGTAAAGCCAGTACTGGCGGAAGGCTCTCTCTCATTGATGAATATTCGAATACGCCAAGGTGGGGGAGGCGTTCGCCGCTGGCCGTTCGTCTTGCAGGTGGATGGTTTGCAGGGGGACTTCCAGGGTGAACAGCGCGCCCTTGCCCGGTCCGTCACTGTGCACATAGAGGCGGCCGTCCATCTCGAGCGCCGCCAGGGCGCAGCTGTGCAGACCGAAGCCGTGGCCGTCCTTGCGGGTGGTGAAACCATGGGTGAAGATCCGCGCGAGGTTTTCCTCAGGAATGCCTTCGCCCTCATCCTTGACGCCGATGCGCAAGGTCTTGCCGTCGACCACCCGCACGCTCAGGGTGATGTCCCGGTCGCGGTTGCTCAGGTCGGACACCGCATACTTGGCGTTGCTGATCAGGTTGATCAGGATCAGCAGCAACCGGTGCTTATCGCCGAGGAAGGGCGGGACCGGCTGGTAGTCCTTGAGCACCGTGACCTTGTGCCGGTTCAGGGCCCCTGAATTCATGCGCAGGGCATCTTCGAACAGGTCGGTGATGTTCACCGCCTCCAGCAGCTTGGCCGCGCTGGCATAGGATTGCTGCGTGGCGACGATTTCCTTGATGTGATCGACGCTTTTGCTCAACTGCGCCAGTTCCTGGATGATTTCCGTCTGCTCGGTGGCAATGGCCGCGGCCAGTTGGTTGAGGTAGGCGGGCAGCAGCTTGCCTTTTTCGTCTTGGCTGACAAAGCCCCCCAGGTCGTCGGCGTGCTCGTTCATCAGTTGCACCGCCTTGGTCAGCCCCTGGGCCTTGCTGGAGCGGACCTTGCGGGTCACCAGATCGGCGGAGATATTCACGCTGTTGAGCACGTTGCCGACGTTATGCAGGACGTTGGTCGCGATTTCCGCCATGCCGGCCGTGCGCGCGGTTTCCATCAGCTCGCTCTGGGCTTCCTTGAGCTCGCGGGTGCGTTCTTCAACGCGCTGTTCGAGGCGATCATTGGACAACTGCAAGGCGCTGTTCATCTGGTTGATCAGCGCATAGCTGCGCAACTGGCGAATGATCAGGTAGAACACCAGCATGGCCATCAGGGCGGCACAGACACTGAGATAGATCAGGTACTGGCGGTCCTGGAGCTCGGCGCGGCGCTGGATTTCATTCAACAGTTCGTTGATCCCGTCGAGGCTGGCGGCAACCGGGATAAAGCCGATGCGGTCGAGCAGGTCATTGACCTGGGGTTGTTCGAGGAGCACCACATTGGCCTGTTCGATCAGCTTGTCGATGGACGGGCCCAAGGCCGCCGGCAGACTGGCCTTTTGCGCTGTCAGGTGCTGGATCTGTCGTTCGATCTTGTCGGCTTTGCCATTGGAGACGTGTTGCGCATATTCCAGCGCGCTCAAGGTCAGTTTCGAGGCGCTGTAGAGCACGCTCAGGGTTTCCACCGGGTGCTCGGCGCTGAAGGGTTCCAGGTCGGTCTGGATGCTGTCTTCGATCGCCGACAGGGTTTCCAGATCATCGCGCAAGGCGGTGTTATGGGCCTGGAATTGCTCGATCTGCTTGTTCTTTTCCGCCGTGGCGTCCAGGTAGGCCTTCTTGCGCGCCTGCCAGATGGTGGAGTTGTCCAGGGAGCTGTTCAGCGCGACCAATTGATCCCAGCGCCGGCCGGAATCGGCGATGGGGATGGCGAGCAGGTTGTAATTGTATTCGTCGCTGATGCGGGTCTTGAGAATCTTGGCGTCGAGCCGGGCATCCAGTTGCTTGAGCTGGCGGAGCAGGTCGCGGGACTCGAAGTAGGTGGAGGTTTCCCGGGAAAAGGCCTTGATCAGCAGGAACGCCAGGAGGCTGACCAGAATGGCAAACAGGGTGACCAGCGCCGCGCTTCTGTATCGGCTCCATCGCATCATTGCGTACTTCCTGTGTCCGGTTGACGTAGTGGCGTCAGGCTATTTTCGCAAAGTGTAGTGCCGCTGCGTCTCAAGGTCCTGGAAAAGTGTGATTTCTTTGCATGGGCGGCTTTACCGGGCAGTGTTTCCAAGGGGGGGCATCGACTGCAATTGCGGGCGGCACCGGTCGGTGACCTGCCGGGCGTCGTTGTTGCCGGTGATCACCCCGGGGGATCAGCACGATCAGTTCCGAGTGGCCGCCCGGTAGATCGGTGTATGAGGACCGAGCCGCTCACCTGGGGGCAGGCTCAAACGGTGCGTGATCAGGGCGCGAATACTCAAGCGTCATGGCCTTGGGGCAGAGGTGTTTGATGAGGAGGGCGTCACCGTTGATCGGCGCAATCAGTTCGGCGCGTTGGAGAAGTTCAAGGTTATTAAATGTTTTTTCATCGTTCAAGTGAGGGCGTGATAATGGGCGCGAGATAGAATTCAACTGGATAAGTGTCAGGCTGTTTATAAATTATTAGTTAATAAGTTCGGCCATTTCCTTAATCCATAGATAATGATCGATTGAGAGCCTGCGCAGGTGCAGTCTGCCCAGCGCGGCGGGTTATTCCCTATTTCTCATATCGAGTCAGTTACCATGAATATCTATACGAAGTGCTTGACCGTTGCGATCTTCCTTTTCAGTGCCCAGGCCTTTGCCCTGGACAGAAAAGACATCGCCGAAGTTATTCGCGTGGACTCCGACCCTTATGCCTGTGGCATTGTCGACGCGAAGATGACCTACAAGACCCAGAGCGGGGAGATCAAGGAATACAAGTACAAAACCTGGGGCAGTGGCTGTTCCGGGGGTTGAGTGAGCGAGTGTGTTGATCCGCATCCTGGAGGATTGAAAACGCCACATCACCTAATGTGGGAGCGGAGCTTGCCCGCGAAGCTTTTGGCGGCCTCAAGGGCCTCTTCGCGAGCAAGCTCTGCTCCTGCAAGGACCGGATTCGGCCCTGATTGAACAACATCAGGGCTTTCCCGGCCGCTTGGTTTCCTACCAGAGCGGAATCACATAACTCACGTAGAAGCGGTTTTCGTCCTGGATCGTCTGGCCGGTGATGTCCGGGCTTGCATGGGCATTCTGCCAGCGCACGCCGAGACCTTTCAGTTCACCAGTTGGAACGTTGTAGGCCAGCGAGATATCCCGTTCCCATTCGTTGGCGTCGGGGTTGGTCGGCGTGCGGATCTGGTCGCCATGGACGTAGGTAGTGGCGAAGACCAGGCCATCCACACCCAGATGGGCGAAGTCATATTTGTACTGGGCCAACCAGCTGCGCTCACCGGCGTGCTGGAATTTGTTCAATTGCATGTTGGTCAGTGCCGGGGTGTCGGCGCCCGAACCCGGGCCCTGGAGTTCGGCACCGCTGTTCAGGCCGGAGTCCAGGTACGGGAAGTCGCTGTTGCCGCTGTTCTTCTGCACGCCCAGGCCAACGGTGTGGCCGGACAGGCTGTAGCTTTCCATCAGGCTGATGGTCGACTGGTTGATCCGGCCCTTGGTCAGGCCGTTGCCGTAGTAACCGGCGGCGGCGTACTGGCTGTCGCCATCGGCGTTGCCGCCGGTGCCCAGGCTGCGGTAGGCGCGCAAGTCGCTGTCGATGGCGCCGACGGGCAGGGCGTCATGCCGCTTGGCACCGAGGAACGCCTGTTGGTAGTAGTCCGACAGGTTCGAGTACCAGGCGCTCAGGGTGGTGCCCGGGATACCGGCGTAGTCGGCACCGCCGTAGAGGAAGCGATTGCTTTTCTTGGTGCCGCCGGCGGTGATCATGCCGACGTCGCCGCTTTCGTTGCGAATCTTGGTCTGGGTGATATCGCCGACGGTGAAGGTGAAGTTATCCAGGTCCTTGGACACCAGTTGCGCACCGGTGTTGGTCTGGCGGTACAGGCGGCCGTCGGTGTTGGCCAGCATCGGGTTGTTCTGGTACAGGGTACCGACGCGCAGTTCATCCTTGAGGAAACGCGCCTTGACCGTCGGGCTGAGCACGCCGAACTGGTCGACGGACTTGCCGTTGTCCAGCGGGAACATACTGCCGGGGTAGCGGCCCTGGTGGGTCTTGTCGTTCAGGTCGCCGCCGGAGTCGAGCTTCAGGCCGTAGAACGCTTGCAGGTCCAGGCCCAGGCCGATGGTGCCTTCGGTGTAGCCGGACTTGAAGTCGAACTGGAAGCCCTGGCCCCAATCGTGATAGCTCTTGGCCTTGGCCGTGCTGCCACTGACGCCTTGACCATCCTGGTTCAGGTAGCGGTTAAGGAGGGTCACGTCGGCGTGACTGTCATCGATGAAGTCCGCATGGGCGTAGATCGTGACACTCGCCAGGGCGGCGCCCACCAGGGGGCTCAACAACTTGTTCATTGGGTTCGGATCCTAGTCACAGAATTGAAATAAGAGCTGCAAACTCTTGAAACAATTAAAGGGACGGTATGTGACAGTTCCGAGTCAAAAGCCCTCTGAGGGACATGAACTTTAGTTTAATAAGAGTCTGATTTCGGTCAGGTTTTTTTCCGGCTGGAAGGCTCAAGACGGCGGCTTTCAAGGCCGCCGCCGGTGTCGCCCATCAAGCTTTTGGCGCTTCTGGCAGGAACCAGTTCAGCAGCAGCGCGCAGATGCCGCCGGTGGCCACGCCGGACTCCAGCACGTTACGTAGCGCCGCCGGCATATGGGCGAGGAATTCCGGTACCTGGGAGACGCCGAGGCCCAGGGCCAGGGATACGGCGATGATCAGCAGCGCCCGGCGGTCGAGGTGGATGCTGGCGAGGATATTGATCCCCGAGGCCGCCACCGCGCCGAACATCACCATCGCCGCGCCACCGAGCACCGGCTCGGGCACCGCCTGGATCGCGCCGGCCACCGAAGGGAACAGGCCGAGTAGCACCAGCATCAGGGCGATCCACTTGCCGATATGCCGGCTGGCGATGCCGGTCAGCTGAATCACCCCGTTGTTCTGGGCGAAGATCGAACTGGGGAAGGTGTTGAACAGCCCGGCGAGCAAAGAGTTGGCGCCGTTGACCAGCACGCCGCCCTTGATCCTTTGCATCCACAGAGGGCCTTCCACCGGCTGGCGCGAGACCTTGCTGGTGGCGGTGACGTCGCCGATGGCTTCCAGGGAGGTTACCAGGTAGATCACCAGCATCGGAATGAACAGCGCCCAGGAGAACCCCAGGCCGAAGTGCAGTGGCATGGGGATCTGGAACAGCGCGGCCTCGTGCATGCCGGTGAAGTTCAGGCGGCCCAGGTAACCGGCCAGGGCATAGCCGACCGCCAGGGCGATGACGATGGCGCAGCTGCGCATCCACACCAGCGGGATGCGGTTGAGGGCCACGATGATCGCCAGCACCATGCCCGACAGCAGCAGGTTCTCGCCGTTGGCGAAGGTGCCGTTGGCCATGGCGCTGAAGCCGCCGCCCATGCTGATCAGGCCGACCTTGATCAGGGTCAGGCCGATCATCAGCACGACAATGCCGGTCACCAGCGGAGTGATCATGCGCTTGACGAAGGGCAGGATCCGCGAGATGCCCATCTCGACGAAGGAGCCGGCGATGACCACGCCGAAAATGGCGGCCATCACCGCTTCCACCGGCGAGCCTTGCTTGACCATCAGCGCGCCGCCGGCAATCAGCGGGCCGACGAAGTTGAAACTGGTGCCCTGGACGATCAACAGCCCGGCGCCGAAGGGGCCGAAGCGGCGGCACTGGACGAAGGTGGCGATGCCGGAGATCACCAGGGACATCGAGACGATCAGGTTGGTGTCCCGCGCCGACACGCCCAGGGCCTGGCAGATCAGCAGGCCGGGAGTGACGATGGGCACGATGATCGCCAGCAAGTGCTGCAACGCCGCCAGAATGCCGATCGGCAGGCTTGGGCGATCCTCAAGGCCGAGGATCAGTTCGCTGGCCTGGGGCTCGGCGGCGGGCGGAGTCTGGTGAGCGGTCATGGCGGGGCCCTGGAAAAAAAGAGGTCGCGATTCTACTGCAACACCCTTCATTTGCGTGAAGCTCAATCGGTAGGCACTGACCTTGAGGACGCCATCGCCGGCAGGCCGGCTTATTCGAGAATATCGAAACCGCTGCTGCCCAGGCGCTCGCCATTGACCAGCAAATGCACGGCGTGATGACCGCTGTAGTGCTTGCGGGTGGTCAGTTCACGGATGTGCTGGCGCCGGCTCAGGGTTTCACGGGTACCTGCGGCCAGGTGCAGGGTCTTGAGCTTGAAGACCTTGCTCGAGGTGGCGCCCGAGGCCTTCACGTAGTCGATAGCGTAGTCGATCACCAGTTTCTGATTGGCGGCTGCGGTGGAGGCCAGGGTGAAAGACAGGGTGACGCTGTCGCCAAGACGGATCACGGTGGGCTCGACCTTCAAGTCCGACACTTCGACCTCGGCCTTGGCGCCGGCCCCCATCAGCGTGAGGGCCCGTGAATTGCCCTGTTTGATCAGGCTGCGTAAGGCGTGACGGGCGATCCAGGCGGTGCGCGGGTCGTCCAGTGACCAGCCCTCGATCAGTTCCAGCACCCAGTCAGGATGTTCCTTGGTGATGTCGTTGAGGTGGTTGGCCACCGATTTGCGCACGTACAGGCTGTCGTCCGCCTTGAGAGTCTCGAGTATTTCAGCGGCGAGGCTTGGGTCGGACTGGATCTGGGCCAGCCGGAAGGACCACGGCAGACGTGGTCGCGAGCCTTCGCTGGCGAGGCGGCGGACGTGTTCGTCGGGGTCCCGGGCCCAGCTTTTCATCAGCGCCAGGGTGCGTTCGAAATCACTGAGCAGGAAATGCCGTATGGCGAACTCCGAAGAGCCGAAGGCGGTGAAGTACTTCAGCGCGTCCATCGACAGCTCGAAGTCCTGGCTACCGTAGCTCGCCACATAGTGTGGCAGGCACATGCTGACAAAGCCGCTGTTCAGGCGCGGGGCGAGCTGGCGCAGCAGCTGGAGGGACTGCTTGTAGCTCAGCGGCAGCACCGCGTGCAGGCTTTCGCTGACCCGGGCCAGGCGCTGCATGATCGACAGATCGTCGAGACCCTGGTGGGTGCGGCTGATAAAGCCGGCGCTGTCGAAATCGGGGTACACCGCGCGCATTTCATTGGCGATATGCAGCAGGCGTTCGCTGTTGAAGATTTCCTTCAGCGCCGGGGCGGCTGGTTCGGTGCTCATGGCCTGCTCCAATCCTTGAAAGGGCCGCAGTATAAGGCACTTGGCGAGTGTTGAGGTGGGGGCATCCCGATACTCGATGATCCCAAGTCTTGCCCGGATTTGTGGCGAGCGGGCTTGCCCGCGCTCGGCTGCGAAGCAGTCGCAAATCCGATCACCATGTTCTACCTGACACATTACGATCGCTGGTTTTAGGGCCGCTTTGCAGCGCGGCGCGGGCAAGCCCGCTCGCCACAAGACCGCGCTTGGCTCCAGATTGTGTTAACTGGCTGGCATTAGGGCCCGCGGGCGCCTTTCTGGCACAGCAGTTGTATGATTCGATCTATCTGCCTGAGGGAGTCATCCGCTTGAACGACCTTCTGCACACCGCTGCCGCACCGGTGGCCATCGAGCGTCAATTGCGCGAGCAACTGGCGGCCTGTTACCGGTTGATCGCGCACTTTCGCATGACCGACTTGATCTTCACCCATATATCCCTGCGTTTGCCGGGGCCCGAGCATCATTTTCTGATCAACCCCTATGGGCTGATGTTCGAGGAAATCACTGCGTCGAGCCTGGTGAAAATCGGCCTGGACGGCCGGGCGGTAGAGGATTCGCCGTATCCGGTGAATCCGGCCGGGTTTGTGATTCACAGTGCGATTCATGGCGCCCGTGCGGATGCGCAATGCGTGCTGCACACCCATACCCGCGCGGGTTGCGCGGTGGCGGCGCTCAAGTGCGGGTTGTTGCCGGTGAACCAGATGTCCATGGAGTTCTTCGGGCGCACGGCTTATCACGACTATGAAGGCGTGGCGCTGGACCTGGACGAGCAGGCGCGCCTGGTGCGCGACTTGGGCGACAAGTCGGTGATGCTGTTGCGCAACCATGGTTTGTTGACGGTGGGCGAGAGTGTGGCCCAGGCGTTTTTCCGCATGTATTACCTGGAGAAAGCCTGCGAGATCCAGATCGCGGCCCAGGCGTGCGGGGAGCTGGTGTTGCCGTCGGACGCGGTGTGCGCCCATACCGAGCGCCAGTTCAATGACCCGGGCCGGCCGGTGGAGGAGGGGCAGTTGAGCGACCCGGGTGCCATGGGATTGGCGTGGGCGGCGATGTTGCGCTTGCTGGATCGGGTGGCCCCGGACTACCGGGACTGACGCTTGGAGGGGCTCGGACCCGTTTTATGTGGGAGGACGCGGGCCGGGCTTTTGTGGGAGGACGCGGGCCCTGCTTTTGTGGGAGGACGCGGGCCCTGCTTTTGTGGGAGCGGAGCTTGCCCGCGAATCTCGAGGACACGCGGAGCAGCAGATACACCGCGTTATCGTTCTTCGCGGGCAAGCTCCGCTCCCACAGTGTCCGTGTTCAACCCATGGATCAGCGGTGCCTAGAGGTGCAACGCATGCCCCAACGCCCGCAGCGCCGCTTCCTGCACCGCTTCACCCAGGGTCGGATGGGCATGGATGGTCCCGGCGATATCTTCCAGGCAGGCACCCATTTCCAGGGATTGCCCGAACGCCGCCGCCAGTTCCGACACCCCGGCCCCCACCGCCTGCCAGCCGACGATCAGATGATTGTCACGCCGCGCCACCACCCGGACGAAACCGCTTTTCGATTCCAGGGTCATGGCCCGCCCGTTGGCGGCAAACGGGAAGCTCGAGACCAGGCAATCCAGCCCGGCGGCCTTGGCTTCATCCGGGGTTTTACCGACCACCACCAACTCCGGATCGGTAAAGCACACCGCCGCAATCGCCGTCGGATTGAATTCACGATGCTGCCCGGCAATCAGCTCGGCAACCATCTCGCCCTGGGCCATGGCCCGGTGCGCCAGCATCGGTTCGCCGGTCAGGTCGCCGATGGCCCAGACATTGCGCATGCTGGTCTGGCAACGGTTGTCGATCTTGATCGCCGCGCCGTTCATGTCCAATGCCAGGGCTTCAAGGTTCCAGCCCTGGGTCCGTGGCTTGCGCCCTACGGCCACCAGCACCTGGTCGGTTACCAGTTGCAGGGTTTCACCCTGGGGATCGCGCACCGACAAGGTGCTTGACGCCGCATCGAAGCTCTCGACGCTATGCCCCAGATGCACGGTAATACCCAGGGCCTTGATCGACTCGGCCACCGGCTGGGTCAACTCGCGGTCATAGGTCGGCAGGATCCGCTCGCGCGCCTCGACCACCGTGACCTCGGCCCCCAGCTTGCGGTAGGCAATCCCCAGCTCCAGGCCGATATAGCCGGCGCCGACCACGGTCAGGCGCTTGGGAATCGAAGTCGGCGCCAGGGCTTCAGTGGAGGAAATGATCGGCCCGCCGAGCGGCAGCATCGGCAGGTTCACCGTCTGCGAACCGCTGGCCAGCAGCAGGTGCTCGCACTGGATACGCAGGCCGTCGACCTCGACATGTTTGCCGTCGATGACGTTGGCCCAGCCATGGATCACCTTGACCCCGTTCTTCTTCAACAACGCGGCGACGCCGCTGGTCAGGCGGTCGACAATCGCGTCCTTCCACTCGACGCTCTTGCCGATATCCAGGGTCGGTGCCGACACCTTGATCCCCAGCGGCGAGGTGCCGCCACTGTAGCTTCGGGTGGTATGGAACTGCTCGGCGACATGAATCAGCGCCTTGGACGGAATGCAGCCGACGTTCAGGCAGGTGCCGCCCAGCGCCTGGCCTTCCACCAGCACGGTGGGAATGCCCAACTGGCCGGCACGAATCGCCGCGACATAACCGCCGGGGCCGCCGCCGATGATCAACAGCGTGGTGTTTTGGGTCTGTTGCATGATCACTCCACAAACAGGCTGGCGGGTTGTTCGAGCAAGCCGCGAATGGCCTGGATGAATTGGGCCGCGTCCATGCCGTCGACCACGCGGTGATCGAAGGAACTGGACAGGTTCATCATCTTGCGGATGACGATCTGACCCTTGATGACCACGGGCCGCTCGACAATGCGGTTGACCCCGACAATGGCCACTTCCGGCAGGTTCAGCACCGGCGTGCTGACAATCCCGCCCAACGCCCCGAGACTGGTCAGGGTGATGGTCGAGCCGGACATCTCCTCGCGACTGGCCTTGCCGCTACGGGCGGCCTGGGCCAGGCGGTTGATCTCGTCCGAAGTGCCCCACAGGTTGAGGCTCTCGGCGTGGCGCACCACCGGCACCATCAGGCCGCCGTCGGTCTGCGCGGCCACCCCGACATGCACCGCGCCATGGCGGGTGATGACCTGGGCCTCGTCGTCATAGCGCACGTTGATCTGCGGGAAATCCCGCAGCGCCACGACCATCGCCCGTACCAGGAACGGCAGCAGGGTCAGTTTGCCGCGGCTGTCGCCGTACTTGTGGTTCAGGTGCACCCGCAGCTCTTCCAGGGCGGTGACATCCACTTCCTCGACATAGCTGAAGTGTGCGGCGCGACGCTTGGCGTCCTGCATGCGCTGGGCGATCTTGCGGCGCAGGCCGATCACCGGGATCTGCTGTTCGTCGGTGCGCTTGGCATAGCTGGCGACCGCTGGAGCCGGTTGCTCGGATTGAGCCAGGTAAGCGTCGAGGTCATCGTGCAGAATGCGCCCGGCCGGGCCGCTGCCGTGGACGAAACGCAGTTCGATCCCGGCATCCCAGGCGCGCTTGCGCACGGCGGGAGAGGCCAGCGGACGTTCGTCGGCGGCACGGGCCACCGGGGCCGGGCGCGGCACGGCGGCCTTGGTCGACGCGGGTCTGGCGACGGGCGTGCTCGCGGCTTCAGGTTCGGCAACCGGCTTTTCCACGACGGCCGCCGGCGCTGCTTTCGCTGCCGGCGCTTCAGCGCCTTCGCGCAGGTTGCCGGCGCCTTCCACCTCAATGCTGATCAGCACGCTGCCGACCGCCATGACTTCACCGGGCACGCCGCCCAGGGCAATCACCTTGCCGTGGACCGGCGAGGGGATATCGACCATGGCCTTGTCGGTCATGACGTCCGCCAGCACCTGGTCTTCGACCACCAGGTCACCGACCTTGACGTGCCATTGCGACAGTTCGACTTCGGCGATGCCTTCACCGATATCCGGCATCTTGATGATATGAGTACCCATTCAGACCTCCATGACCCGTTTCAAGGCCGCACCGACGCGTACCGGACCTGGGAAATAAGCCCATTCCTGTGCGTGGGGGTAGGGCGTGTCCCAACCGGTGACGCGCTCGATCGGCGCTTCCAGGTAATGGAAGCAATGCTCCTGGACCAGGGCGATCAGCTCGGCGCCGAAGCCGCAGGTGCGGGTGGCTTCGTGGACGACGACACAACGACGGGTTTTCTTCACGGAGTTGACGATGGTTTCCAGGTCCAGCGGCCAGAGGCTGCGCAAGTCGATGACTTCGGCGTCGACCCCGGTTTCCTCGGCGGCGGCCTGGGCCACATAAACGGTGGTGCCGTAGGTGAGGATGGTCACCTCACTGCCTGGACGGACAATGGCGGCGCAGTCCAGCGGCACGGTGTAGTAACCCTCGGGCACGGCGCTGGCCGGGTGCTTGGACCAGGGGGTTACCGGACGCTCGTGGTGACCGTCGAACGGGCCGTTGTACAGGCGCTTGGGTTCGAGAAAGATCACCGGGTCATCGTTCTCGATGGAAGCGATCAGCAGACCCTTGGCGTCGTAGGGGTTGGACGGCATCACCGTGCGCAGCCCGCAGACCTGCGTGAACATCGCCTCCGGGCTCTGGCTGTGGGTCTGGCCGCCATAGATGCCGCCGCCGCAAGGCATGCGCAGGGTCATCGGTACGGTGAACTCGCCGGCGGAGCGGTAGCGTATCCGCGCCGCTTCCGAGACGATCTGGTCGGAGGCCGGGTAGAAGTAGTCGGCGAACTGGATTTCCGCCACCGGGCGCAGGCCATAGGCGCCCATGCCGACGGCGACGCCGACGATGCCGCTTTCCGAGATCGGGGCGTCAAACACCCGCGAGGTGCCGTACTTGCTCTGCAGGCCTTCGGTGCAGCGGAATACGCCGCCGAAGTAACCGACGTCCTGGCCGAACACCACCACGTTGCTATCGCGCTCAAGCATCACATCCATGGCCGAGCGCAGGGCCTGGATCATGGTCATGGTGCTGGTGGCCACGGCGTTCTCCGTTTGCAGTTTGCTGTGATCGTTCATGGCTTATAACCCCAATTCCTGACGCTGCCGGCGCAAGTGCTCGGGCATGTCCTTGTAGACGTCCTCAAAGATGGTCGCGGCGCTGGGCATCTGCCCGCCGGCCAGGGTGCCGAACTGTTCGGCCTCCTTCTGCGCGGCGATGATCTCGGCTTCCAGTTCGGCGCTGACAGCGGCATGTTCCTCTTCGGACCACTGGCCGATGGCGATCAGGTGCTGCTTGAGGCGCATGATCGGGTCGCCGAGGGGGAAGTGGCTCCAGTCGTCGGCGGGACGGTACTTGGACGGATCGTCGGAGGTGGAGTGCGGGCCGGCGCGGTAGGTGACCCACTCGATCAGGGTCGGCCCGAGGTTGCGCCGGGCGCGTTCGGCGGCCCAGGCGGAAGCGGCGTAGACGGCGATGAAATCGTTGCCGTCGACCCGCAGCGAGGCGATGCCGCAGCCCACGCCACGTCCGGCGAAGGTGGTGGCTTCACCGCCGGCGATGGCCTGGAAGGTGGAGATTGCCCACTGGTTGTTGACCACGTTGAGGATCACCGGGGCGCGGTAGACGTGGGCGAAGGTCAGGGCGGTGTGGAAGTCCGACTCGGCGGTGGCGCCGTCGCCGATCCAGGCCGAAGCGATCTTGGTATCGCCCTTGATCGCCGAGGCCATGCCCCAGCCGACGGCCTGGACGAACTGGGTGGCCAGGTTGCCGGAAATGGTGAAGAAGCCATGGTCGCGCACCGAGTACATGATCGGCAGTTGCCGGCCCTTGAGCGGATCGTGTTCGTTGGACAGCAGTTGGCAGATCATGTCCACCAGCGGCACGTTCCGGGCCATCAGGATGCTTTGCTGGCGGTAGGTGGGGAAGCACATGTCGTCGAGGTTCAGGGCCATGGCCTGGGCGCTGCCGATAGCTTCCTCGCCGAGGCTCTGCATATAGAACGACATTTTTTTCTGGCGCTGGGCAACCACCATGCGCGTGTCGAAGATGCGGGTCTTGAGCATGGCGCGCATGCCCTGGCGCAGGATCGCCACCGGCACGCCTTCGGCCCAGGGGCCAAGCGCCTGGCCCTGGTTGTCGAGCACGCGGATCAGGCCCTTGGCCAGGTCGGCGGTGTCGGCGGGTTCGACGTCGATCGGGGGTTTGCGGACCTGGCCGGCATCGGTCAGGTGCAGGTAACTGAAGTCGGTCTTGCAACCGGGACGGCCTGAAGGTTCAGGAACGTGCAGGCGCAGCGGTTCGTACGCTGGGGTCATGGCTTTCTACGCTCTATCTTGTGAATTTCTTGTAGTGGGCGCGCGAGCTGGCAATCATTCCCTGGGTAAGGGAAATCTTGTCCTACAACAATCATAGGCCGGACGAAGAAGAATATTTCTCTCTGTTTCATTGCGCTTAAGACGATTTGCAGATAAAAAATCTGCATAACCATAAAAATCAGGTGTTTTTATCTCATGCGCAAACTGGATCGCACCGATATCGGGATTCTCAACAGCCTTCAGGAGAATGCCCGCATTACCAACGCCGACCTCGCCCGTTCGGTCAACCTGTCGCCGACGCCATGCTTCAACCGGGTCAAGGCCATGGAAGAACTGGGGTTGATTCGCGAGCAGGTGACCTTGCTCGATCCGGAGTTGCTCGGCCTGCACGTCAACGTGTTCATCCATGTCAGCCTGGAAAAACAGGTGGAAGAGGCGTTGCAGCATTTCGAGGCGGCGATTGCCGATCGGCCGGAAGTGATGGAGTGCTACCTGATGGCCGGGGACCCGGACTATCTGATCCGTGTGCTGGTGCCGACGATCCAGTCACTGGAGCGCTTCATGATGGATTTTCTGACCAAGGTACCGGGGGTGGCGAACATCCGCTCGAGCTTTGCCCTCAAGCAGGTGCGTTACAAGACGGCGCTGCCGTTGCCGGCGGGCGGTCTGACCTTGGGGAGTTGAGAAAGTGGCGGGTGTTGAGCGAGCAGCAAGGAGAGGGGGGAGCTTTCGTCAGCCGCGACCCTGAAAACGGCGGGCTGACGAGGATGCAGCTTTACTTTGGCTCTTTGTCACCGGCAGTCAGGCCGGCTTGGATGCGCTGGTAAATCTCTTCACGATGCACGGCTACGTCCTTCGGGGCATTGATGCCTATCCGGACTTGCTGGCCGCTAACGCCCAGAATCGTGATCGTGATGTCGTCACCGATGTTGATGCTTTCACCGACTTTGCGGGTGAGTATCAGCATGTCTTTCTCCTTGAATGTTACTAAGGCGCCTTTCTCAGGCATTCCTGGCTTAGGTCTTACACACAGAATACCGCTAAGTGCATCCGAATGGGTGGTTCATTACAGACGTCATTTCATTCTATTTAATTCCCCAGGGTCGGAAAATCGTCGGTAATTCAGCCTGATAAGACCGCCACAGCCAGTGGAACAAGGTTAAGACAGGCTGCAAGGTGATAAAATCACATTAACTGATCATTACGGGAGACGCTTTGTGCGCAGAATAGCAGTGATGGTGGCACTCGTGGTGCTGGCTGGTTGTGGAGATGGCTCGGGACACAAGGTCGAGCCGGCGAAAGTGGCTGCGACGCCAGTAGCGGCGGCGGTGCCGGCTACCGGCTGGGACCTGCTGATCAAGGATGACAAGACCAAGGCCCTCACTGACTGGACGGCCTGGCTGATCGAGCATGGTTATCCGTTCAAGATCCTCGATGACGGCAAGGTCATTGCCGGACCGTTCGCGAGCCGGGAGATTGCCGAGCAGAAAAAGGCGCAGTTGGCCGACAAGCAGAACATGGATTCCGAGGTGGTGGAGCACAAGGTGCCGGCAGACAACTCGGCGCAAAATAACGCCGCGCCCGCGCCGGGCTATTGAGCCTGTAGCAGGGCTTGTCGCGATCCCTGAGGGAGCAGAGCTTACCCGCGGTTCCTGTGGGAGCCGAGATTACCCGCGATCCCTGTGGGAGCCGAGCTTGCTCGCGAAGAGGCCCGTGAGAACACTAAAAGCTTCGCGGGCAAGCACCGCTCCCACAGGGACCGCGTTCTCCCCTGGGAATCGCATTCTCAGGGCCTCTTCAACCGCAAGCCTTGAGGTTCACCGGCCCGACAAAGCCGTTGCCGTGCCCCATGACGCAGGCCACGCTCTGGTTGCGCTGGCGTTCCCAGGCCTGAACCGGATAAGTCTTGTTCCAGGCCTCGTACAGTTGCCGATCCTGTCTCGACAGGCGCAGGCCGTACTGCTTGCTCATGTAGAAATAGGTCCGCGCGATCATCCCGCGAATCGACGGGCGCGGCATGACCTTCTTGGCCTTGAAGTCGACCTGGGTCAGGCAGGAACCGTATTGGCCCTTCTGTACCGGCAACCAGCCGAAACTGAAGTTGCTGCGGTCGCCGTTGACCTCGCCGATGCTCGGCACCAGGTTGTGCAGGTCGGCCTCGGCCTTCTTGTAGGTCGTGTCGTGTTGGCTGCAGTTCTTGCGTCCGCCCTGTTGCCAGCACTGGCGCTGATGGCCGATCTGCCAGGCCGGGACAATGTGCTCCCACTCGATACGCGCCGCCCGCTGGGCATTCTTGCGCGGCACATACCCGCAGGACTGCAGGTCGACCCGGTTACCGTTGTATTTGCAACCGCAATAAAATTCGGTGGACTGCGGCGCATAGAGCTTCCAGGCGACTTTCTTGGCTTCGGCGAAGGTGCGGGGCGCATCGGCCTGGGCCGGCAAAACACAGAAAAAACACAGCAAGGCGATAAAGCGGACAATCATTGGTTCAGTCTTCCTTCGGCACAACCCAGAAAATCTGTATGCCACCGTCGTCGCGGTAGGCCAGCGTGACGTTGTCGTTCTCGGCAATTTCCTCGAGCAGTTGCTCCCACTCGTCCACCGGTTCGTCCGGCAGCCGAAAGAGCAGGGCGGCCTTGGCTTTCTGGGCGTTCGGCGAGTTGATGATCTTCTGGACGCGCAGGCCCATGCGTTCGTAGGTGCTGGGAGCGGCGGAAGTTGAGTTGGCCACGGAACAATCCTCAATTAGCTGTACGTGCATACAGTATTTAACTGTAAGCCATTTCGCAACTGTCAGGGAATGGTGAGGTGCTTCTGACAGCGCTTTTTGCGATTTGGTGCCCGCCAATCGAGAAATTATTAGGTTTTACAGTGAGATGCGCAGTATGGCGGCGGCGGCGGGGGGCCGACGCCAGGGAAGTCCTTGCCCGACCCGGTCGAGGACGTCTTGTTTGTAAGACCGGCGGCTATGCTGTGACAGACCGTTGACAAATCTGCACAAGATTCGCATAGTTGGATTACGCAAACGTTTGCGCGAACCGTTTCCAGGGCTGTGCACACGCATTTCCCGTCACGCTCCTGGCGTTGCTCACAACAATCATAAGATCCGGAGTAAACCCCATGAAGTTGCCATTCGCTGGACGCCTTCTTGCTGTCGCCGTACTTGCCGCCGCTTCTGCCACCCTGCCGCTGTCCCAGGCCTTCGCGGCCGACGCCGCCGCCAAACCCAAGGTCGGCCTGGTGATGAAATCCCTCGCCAACGAGTTCTTTCGCACCATGGAAGACGGCGCCAAGGACTACCAGAAAACCCACACCGGCGACTTCGACCTGATCTCCAACGGCATCAAGAACGAAACCGACACCACCGCGCAGATCGACATCGTCAACCAGATGATCGTCTCCAAGGTCAACGCCATCGTGATTGCCCCGGCCGACTCCAAGGCCATGGTCTCGGTGATCAAGAAAGCCAAGGATGCCGGGATTGTCGTTGTCAACATCGACAACCAGCTCGATGCCGGCGTGCTGAAAAGCAAGGGCATCGAAGTGCCGTTCGTAGGGCCTGACAACCGCAAGGGCGCACGCCTGGTCGGCGAGTACCTGGCCAAGCAACTGAAAGCCGGTGACGAGGTTGGGATCATCGAAGGTGTGTCCACCACCACCAACGCCCAGATGCGCACCGCCGGTTTCACCGACGCGATGAAAGCCGCGGACATGAAAATCGTTTCCGTGCAGTCCGGCGATTGGGAGATCGACAAGGGCAATGCGGTCGCCTCGGCGATGCTCAACGAATACCCGAACCTCAAGGCGCTGCTCGCCGGCAACGACAGCATGGCCCTGGGCGCTGTCTCCGCCGTGCGTTCGGCGGGCAAGGCCGGCAAGGTGCAAGTGGTCGGCTATGACAATATCAATGCCATCAAACCGATGCTCCAGGACGGTCGCGTGCTCGCCACTGCCGACCAGTTCGCCGCCAAGCAGGCGGTGTTCGGCATCGAAACCGCACTGAAAATCATCAAGGGCGAAAAAGTCGACAGCAAGGACGGTGTGATCGAAACCCCGGTCGAGCTGGTACTCAAGAAGTAAACCTCTCGCCGTTCAACGTGCCCGCTCGTCCTGAGCGGGCGCATGGAGACTTTCCTATGTCATCTTCCGCTCCGAACGCTGTCCTGTCGGTCAGCGGTATCGGCAAGACCTACGCGCAACCTGTCCTCAGCAACATCGACCTGACGTTGCTGCGCGGCGAAGTGTTGGCGCTGACCGGCGAAAACGGTGCTGGCAAAAGCACCCTGTCGAAGATCATCGGCGGGCTGGTCACGCCGACCACCGGGCAGATGCTGTTCAACGGTCGCGCCTATACCCCGGGCAGCCGGACCCAGGCTGAAGAGCTGGGCATCCGCATGGTCATGCAGGAACTCAATCTGCTGCCGACGTTGTCCGTGGCGGAAAACCTGTTTCTCGACAACCTGCCCAGCCACGGTGGCTGGATCAGCCGCAAGCAGTTGCGCAGCGCCGCCATCGAAGCCATGGCCCAGGTCGGCCTGGATGCCATCGACCCGGACACCCTGGTTGGCGAGTTGGGCATCGGTCACCAGCAGATGGTGGAAATCGCCCGCAACCTGATCGGCGATTGCCATGTGCTGATTCTCGATGAACCGACCGCGATGCTCACCGCCCGCGAAGTCGAAATGCTCTTCGACCAGATCAGCCGCCTGCAAGCCCGTGGCGTGGCGATCATCTATATCTCCCACCGGCTCGAAGAACTGGCCCGGGTCGCCCAGCGCATCGCGGTGTTGCGCGACGGCAACCTGGTCTGCGTCGAGCCGATGGCCAACTACAACAGCGAGCAACTGGTCAACCTGATGGTCGGCCGCGAGCTGGGCGAGCATATGGACATGGGCGTGCGCACGATTGGCGCGCCGGCCCTGACCGTCAAGGGCCTGAGCCGCGCGGACAAGGTACTCGACGTTTCCTTCGAAGTGCGTGCCGGTGAGATCTTCGGCATTTCCGGCCTGATCGGTGCCGGTCGCACCGAGCTGTTGCGGCTGATCTACGGCGCGGATATCGCCGACAGCGGCACGGTGGCCCTCGGCTCACCGGCCAAGGTCGCGGACATCCGTTCGCCGGTCGATGCGGTGCGCCATGGCATCGCCCTGATCACCGAAGACCGCAAGGGTGAGGGGCTGCTGCTGACGCAATCGATCAGCGCCAATATCGCCCTGGGCAATATGCCGGCGATTTCCAGCGCCGGCCTGGTCAACGGGCGTGACGAGTCGGCGCTGGCGCAGCGTCAGATCGATGCCATGCGCATTCGCAGTTCCAGTCCCGACCAATTGGTCTGCGAGCTGTCCGGCGGCAACCAGCAGAAGGTGGTGATCGGCCGTTGGCTGGAGCGCGACTGCGCGGTGCTGCTGTTCGATGAACCGACCCGCGGGATCGACGTCGGCGCCAAGTTCGATATCTATGCCTTGCTGGGCGAACTGACCCGCCAGGGCAAGGCACTGGTGGTGGTGTCCAGCGACCTGCGCGAGCTGATGCTGATCTGCGATCGCATCGGTGTGCTCTCGGCCGGACGCCTGATCGAGACCTTCGAGCGTGATAGCTGGACCCAGGATGAGTTGCTTGCCGCCGCGTTCGCCGGCTACCAAAAACGTGATGCGCTGCTCCACGAAGCGGCGCCCAGGAATACCCTATGAAAACTGCACCTTCCGCCGGCAAGACCTCACGTCACTTTTATGGCCTGGGCACCTACCTGGGCCTGGCGGGCGCCTTGCTCGCCATGATCATCCTGTTTTCCAGCCTGAGCAGTCATTTCCTTTCCTATGACACCTTCAGCACCTTGGCCAACCAGATTCCCGACCTGATGGTGCTGGCGGTGGGCATGACCTTCGTGCTGATTATCGGCGGCATCGACCTGTCGGTGGGCTCGGTCCTGGCCCTGGCGGCTTCGGCGGTCAGCGTGGCGATCCTCGGCTGGGGCTGGGGCGTGTTGCCGGCCTCGGTACTGGGCATGGGCTGCGCGGCGCTGGCCGGCACCGTGACCGGTTCGATCACCGTGGCCTGGCGCATTCCGTCGTTTATCGTGTCCCTCGGCGTGCTGGAAATGGCCCGAGGCCTGGCCTACCAGATGACCGGCTCGCGCACCGCCTATATCGGCGATTCGTTCGCCTGGTTGTCGAACCCGGTGGCCTTTGGCATTTCGCCGTCGTTCATCATCGCCTTGCTGGTGATCATCGTCGCCCAGTTGGTGCTGACGCGGACCGTGTTCGGCCGTTACCTGATCGGCATCGGCACCAACGAGGAAGCGGTGCGCCTGGCGGGGATCAATCCCAAGCCCTACAAGATCCTGGTGTTCAGCCTGATGGGCCTGCTCGCCGGGGTCGCCGCGCTGTTCCAGATCTCGCGCCTGGAAGCGGCGGACCCGAATGCCGGTTCCGGCCTGGAGCTGCAAGTGATCGCCGCCGTGGTGATCGGCGGCACCAGCCTGATGGGCGGCCGTGGTTCGGTGATCAGCACCTTCTTCGGCGTGCTGATCATCTCGGTGCTGGCGGCGGGGCTGGCGCAGATCGGCGCCACCGAGCCGACCAAACGCATCATCACCGGCGCGGTGATCGTGATCGCGGTGGTACTCGATACCTACCGCAGCCAACGCGCCCGTCGGCGGGCCTGAGCCATGGCAACCATCAAGGATGTGGCGGCGCTGGCCGGGATCTCGTACACCACGGTGTCCCATGTGCTGAACAAGACGCGACCGGTCAGCGAACAGGTGCGGCTCAAAGTCGAAGAGGCGATCGCCCAGCTCGACTATGTGCCCAGCGCCGTGGCACGTTCGCTGAAAGCCAAGACCACCGCGACCATCGGCCTGCTGGTGCCCAACAGTCTCAACCCGTACTTCGCCGAGCTGGCGCGGGGCATCGAGGATTACTGCGAGCGCAACAACTACTGCGTGATCCTCTGCAACTCCGACGATGACCCGGACAAGCAGCGCAGCTACCTGCGGGTGCTGCTGGAGAAGCGGGTCGACGGCCTGATCGTCGCCTCCACCGGCGGCGACGACAGCTTTGCCGGCGGCTTGGCGGCGGTGCGCACGCCCATGGTCATTGTCGACCGGGGTATTGCCGGGATCGAAACCGACCTGGTGCGCATCGACCACGAAGAGGGCGCCTACCTGGCGACCCGGCACCTGCTGGAACTGGGACATCGGGCGATTGCCTTTATCGGCGGCCCGGCCGACACCAGTGTGGCGCAGATGCGTCTGGCCGGTTATCGGCGGGCTCTTGAACAGGCCGCGGTGCAGGTGCCCGAGCGCTGGGTGGTGGAAAGCGATTTCACCAGCACCGGCGGTTATCAGGCGGCGGCCTTGCTCCTGGAGCGGGACCCGCCGAGTGCGATCTTCGCCGGTAACGACATGCTCGGCATCGGCGTGCTGCGCGCCGCGGCGGAACGCAATATTCGCGTGCCCGGCGAGCTGTCGGTGATCGGCTTCGACGATATCCAGATGAGCCGTTATGTTTTTCCGGCGTTGACCACGGTCGGCCAGTCGATTCTCCAACTGGGGGAAACCGCGGCCGAAATGCTCTTGAACCGAATTGCCTCGCCGTTCCTGGCGGTTGACCGGCGGATCGTGACGCCAAGTATTGTCCTGCGCGAATCGACGGCCCCGGTGCCGGGCGTGTTTGCGCAATACCGCTGAATCGAATTGATGGGTACTGATGTATGCAAGCAAAAGTAGTGGTGGTGGGCAGCCTCAATATGGATCTGGTCACCCGTGCCGAACGTTTGCCGCGAGCGGGGGAGACCCTGGTGGGCCGGTCGTTCGCCACGGTGTCCGGCGGCAAGGGCGCGAACCAGGCCGTGGCGGCCGCGCGCCTGGGTGCCACGGTGTCAATGATCGGCTGCGTCGGTGACGATGCCTACGGTGCGCAACTGCGCGCTGCGCTGCTGGCGGAGGGCATCGACTGCCAGGCGGTCACGGTCGCCCCGGGCGTGTCCAGTGGCGTGGCGCTGATCGTCGTCGATGACAACAGCCAGAACGCTATTGTGATTGTCGCCGGCGGCAACGGTTGTCTCACCCCCGAGGTGCTCAAGGGCTTCGATGCGGTGCTGCAGGACGCGGATGTGATCATCTGCCAGTTGGAAGTGCCGATGGAGACCGTCGGCTACACGCTCAAGCGCGGCCGCGAGCTGGGCAAGACGGTGATCCTCAACCCGGCGCCGGCCAGTGCGCCGCTGCCGGCCGACTGGTACGCCTCGATCGACTACCTGATTCCGAATGAAAGCGAAGCCTCGGCCCTGAGCGGCCTGCCGGTGGACTCCCTGGACAGTGCCAAGGCGGCCGCGAGCCAACTGATGGGCGCCGGGGCAGGGAAGGTGATCGTTACCCTTGGCGCCCAGGGCTTGTTGTTCGCCGATAGCCAGGGTTCCGCGCATTTCCCCGCGCCCAAGGTCAAGGCTATCGACACCACGGCGGCCGGCGACACCTTTGTCGGCGGATTCGCCGCGGCGCTGGCCCAAGGACAAAGCGAGGTCGAGGCGATTCGCTTCGGCCAGGTCGCGGCGGCGCTGTCGGTGACCCGCGCCGGTGCCCAACCCTCCATTCCCCACTTGTCCGACGTTCAAGGTTTCAAATCGCCATGAAAAAGACACCGCTGCTCAATATCGCCCTGTCGCGCCTGATCGCCTCCCTGGGCCACGGCGACATGCTGGTCATCGGCGACGCCGGCCTGCCGGTGCCGCCGGGTGTGGAACTGATCGACCTGGCCCTGACCCACGGGATTCCCGACTTCGTCAGCACCTTGCGCACGATACTCAGCGAAATGCAGGTGGAGAGCCACGTGCTGGCCGAGGAAATCCTGCTCAAGCGTCCGCCGGCCCTGGAACAGCTCGATGTGCTGACCGCCGAGGGTGCCCTGGGGCAGCGCCGGCTGCTCAGCCACGAAGAATTCAAAGTGCTCAATTGCAAGGCCAGGGCGGTGATCCGCACCGGCGAATGCCAGCCCTACTGCAACGTCGTGCTGGTGGCCGGCGTTACTTTCTAGCTTTCTTCCCCGCACAAGGAGTGCGCTATGCACCGCTATGCTCAGATCTTGCAAGGTTGGTTCCGGAGTTTGCTGATTTTGTCTTTCCTCACGGCTACAGGCGCCCAGGCGGCGGAAAAAATCGACCTGATCATCGACACCGACCCGGGGGCCGACGACGTCGTGGCGCTGCTGCTCGCCCTGGCCTCGCCGGAAGAATTGCACGTCCGCGCGTTGACCACCGTGGCCGGCAACGTGCGCCTGGACAAGACCTCGCGCAATGCCCGGCTGGCCCGCGAATGGGCGGGGCGCGAAGAGGTACCGGTCTACGCCGGTGCGCCGAAGCCACTGCTGCGCACACCGATCTATGCCGAGAATATCCACGGCAAGGAAGGCATCTCCGGCGTCGCCGTGCATGAACCCAAGGCGCCGTTGGCCAAGGGCAACGCGGTCAACTACCTGATCGAGACCCTGCGCGCGGCCAAGCCCCACAGCATCACCATTGCCATGCTCGGGCCGGAAACCAACCTGGCGCTGGCGCTGATCCAGGATCCCGAGATCACCCAGGGCATCAAGGAAGTGGTGGTCATGGGCGGCGCGCACTTCAACGGCGGCAATATCACCCCGGTCGCCGAATTCAATATGTTCGCCGATCCCCAGGCCGCCGAAGTGGTGCTCAAGAGCGGCGTCAAGCTGACCTACCTGCCCCTGGACGTGACCCACAAGATCCTCACCAGCGACGAGCGCCTGAAGAAGATCGCGGCACTGAACAACAACGCCAGCAAGGTGGTCAGTGATATCCTCAACGAATACGTCAAGGGCGACATGGAACACTACGGTATTCCGGGTGGCCCGGTACACGACGCCACCGTCATCGCCTACCTGCTCAAGCCCGAGCTGTTCAGCGGACGTCAGGTCAACCTGGTGATCGACAGCCGTGAGGGCCCGACCTTCGGCCAGACCATCGTCGACTGGTACGACGGCCTGAAACAGCCCAAGAACGTGTTCTGGGTCGAGAATGGCGATGCCCAAGGCTTCTTCAATCTGCTGACAGAGCGTCTGGCACGCCTTAAGTGATCCCATGCAAATCGATCTGAACAACCCCGACAACCTGACCCAGGACGCCGTGCGCCAGCTACTCGCGGCGGCCAGCGATGAGGTGCATACCCAGTTGCGCGTGACGCGCTCGGGTATCGCTTATATTTCCTCGGGGGTTGTCGGTGGTGCGCAGATCGACGACCTGCTGTTCCGCCTGGAAACCTGGGCGGCCGGTTCCGGCTACGTCGGCAAGGTCGCGGCCGCCGACGAAGTCTGGGTCATGCAGGTGTTCAATGCCTTGAAGCAGAACTGGCCCAACCCGCCCTTCGATTACATCGATATCTACTGAGCGGCGTTGCTCGTTCATATTCAGTCACGATTGCGCGCAGAAGTCGCAGGACAGGTCAGGCAGACTTGTCGGCTGCGGCTGTCGGAATCGGATGATCTGGCACCTGGTGTGCAACCAATGCCGCAAATCGCGGTCGCACACACTCTACTTATATTATTTGAAGGAGGCTTCATGCCTTGGAAGCTTGCATCCCTGGGGACGTTGTTGGCCCTGTCGGTACTGGCGGGTTGCACCACCTCCGAGTCATCCGCGGCTAAACAGCCGGCCAAGGACTCGGGCACCCAGACCACCTACGAGCGTTGCGAAGCCAAGGGCGCTGATTTCACCATCGGCCAGACGGCCTCGGCCGCCTTGCTGGAACAGGCCCGCAGCCGTAGCGGCGCGCAGAGCGCCCGAGTCCTGGGTCCCAACGACATGGTCACCCTGGAATACCGCTCGGACCGCCTGAACCTCAACACCGACAGCAGCGGCAAGGTCATTCGCGCCAACTGCGGCTGAGGCCTTCGGGCTTTTGTCGCGCCCATAAAAAACCCCGTCGCATGGACGGGGTTTTTTCAGTTCGCGGAAACTTACTCCGGACGAACCTGTGCAGCTTGCATACCCTTTTGGCCTTTCTCAGCCACGAAGGAAACGGTCTGGCCTTCTTTCAGGCTTTTGAAACCGTCGCTTTCGATAGCTTTGAAGTGTACGAACAGGTCGTCACCGCCACCTTGAGGAGTGATGAAGCCGAAGCCTTTTTCATCGTTGAACCATTTTACGGTGCCGGTTTGGCGATTAGACATGGTGTATCTCCAAGAAACATATATTTTCAGTAGTACTGTGCTGCTCAGGCCAACTGGGCACACTGGGCTATCATAGTCGAAATGTTCGACTTGGGAGCCCCCCCCGGCAGCGGATTGCCTGTCGGTCGCGCTTTCTTCAGTCGTTTTATTGGCTGGAGGCCCCGGTTTTAAAGGCTTTTACTGGAAATGACAGCCCCTAAAAAAACCCATAAAAGCTGCGTAAATATTGATAAAAATCATCTTTTCTGGCTGTTTTCACCTGGCTTGAGGCCCAAAAGCCCCATGGCCGCGGGTTACTTCTGCACCTTGCAGACGGCGATTTCGTTCAAGGCGCGGGTCCGTAGATCAGCCGGCGGCATGGTCTTGGAGTTCATCAGTTGGGTGATTTCCTGGGTGGTGAATTTCTTCTCCAGGACATCGGCACCGCAGGTGCAGTGCTGCTTGGCGACGGTGGGGTTGACGCTCTGGCTGGCCGCGCCAACGCAGTCTTTCATGTAGCTGGCTTTGGCGCCGGCCGGCCAGGCGGCCTGTGCGCTCAGCGGCAGCAGCAGGACGAGCGGGGCGGCAAAGGCGAAAAGGTGAATCAGGCGCATGTTCGGGTACTCCTTGAAGACGGGTGGATACGGTGCAGCATTGTGGATATTTGAGGTTGGCGCGTGGGGCAAGTTCACCCAAGGCACAAAATCCCCGCGACTTTAGCAGTTTGTGAACGAGGCGATGACCGTTCATCTGTGCTAGCATCCCAGACTTGGTTATTTTCGGTATTGCAGGCGTGTCTCACGCTCGATACCGAGCCATCAACCCCTTTTTTTGAACTCCAGTCACTCTGGTTCGTTTTCGGTTGGCCTTACGGCTCCTGCCACTGTGCGGCAGGCGTTTTTCATTAAACGGCTGGACGAATCGCGTACTGGCTGCTCATCCCAACCCACGTGACCTTTGGTAGGGGTCACCACTAGGAGAGGAGGCGCCATGCCCACTATTACTCTTCCCGACGGCAGTCAACGTTCGTTCGACCATCCGGTTTCCGTAGCCGAGGTCGCCGCTTCCATTGGCGCCGGCCTGGCCAAGGCCACCGTGGCCGGCAAGGTCAACGGCAAGCTGGTCGACGCCTGCGACCTGATCGACAGCGACGCCACCCTGCAAATCATCACGCCCAAGGACGAAGAGGGGCTGGAGATCATTCGCCACTCTTGCGCGCACCTGGTTGGCCACGCGGTCAAGCAGCTGTACCCGACGGCGAAAATGGTCATCGGTCCGGTCATCGATGAAGGTTTTTACTACGACATCGCTTATGAGCGTCCGTTCACCCCGGACGACCTGGCCGCGATCGAGCAGCGCATGCAACTGCTGATCGAAAAAGACTACGACGTGATCAAGAAGGTCACGCCACGCGCCGAAGTCATCGACGTGTTCACCCAGCGCGGCGAAGACTACAAGCTGCGCCTGGTCGAGGACATGCCGAACGAACAGGCCATGGGCCTGTACTATCACGAAGAATACGTCGACATGTGCCGTGGTCCGCACGTGCCGAACACCCGCTTTCTGAAGTCCTTCAAGCTGACGAAGCTGTCCGGCGCCTACTGGCGCGGTGATGCCAAGAACGAGCAACTGCAGCGTGTCTACGGCACCGCCTGGGCCGACAAGAAGCAACTGGCTGCCTACGTCCTGCGCATCGAAGAAGCGGAAAAACGCGACCATCGCAAGATCGGCAAGCGCCTGGGCCTGTTCCATACCCAGGAAGAAGCGCCGGGCATGGTGTTCTGGCACCCCAATGGCTGGACCCTGTACCAGGTGCTCGAGCAGTACATGCGCAAGGTGCAGCGTGAAAACGGCTACCTGGAGATCAAGACTCCGCAAGTGGTCGATCGCTCCCTGTGGGAGAAATCCGGGCACTGGGCCAACTACGCCGAGAACATGTTCACCACCGAGTCGGAAAGCCGCGACTACGCCATCAAGCCGATGAACTGCCCGTGCCACGTGCAGGTGTTCAACCAGGGCCTGAAGAGCTACCGCGAGCTGCCAATGCGCCTGGCCGAGTTCGGTGCCTGCCACCGCAACGAGCCATCGGGTGCGCTGCACGGCATCATGCGCGTGCGTGCCTTCACCCAGGACGACGCCCACATCTTCTGCACCGAAGAACAGATGCAGGCTGAATCCGCGGCGTTCATCAAGCTGACCATGGCGGTCTACGCCGATTTCGGCTTCAAGGACATTGAAATGAAGCTGTCCACCCGCCCTGAAAAGCGCGTGGGTTCCGACGAACTGTGGGATCGCGCCGAAAGCGCACTGGCCGCCGCGCTCGACAGCGCCGGCCTGGCGTACGACCTGCAGCCGGGCGAGGGCGCCTTCTACGGTCCGAAAATCGAGTTTTCGCTCAAGGACTGTCTCGGTCGCGTGTGGCAGTGTGGTACCCTGCAGCTCGATTTCAACCTGCCGATCCGTCTGGGCGCCGAATACGTGTCCGAAGACAACAGCCGTAAGCACCCGGTCATGCTGCACCGGGCGATCCTCGGCTCCTTCGAGCGGTTCGTCGGAATTCTGATCGAACACTACGAAGGTGCGTTCCCTGCGTGGCTGGCGCCAACCCAGGCCGTGATCATGAATATCACGGACAAGCAGGCTGATTTTGCCCTCGAAGTGGAAAAAACTCTGGCCGAAAGCGGATTTCGTGCCAAGTCCGACTTGAGAAATGAAAAGATCGGCTTTAAAATCCGCGAGCATACTTTGCTCAAGGTTCCCTATCTTTTGGTTATCGGAGATCGGGAAGTCGAGATGCAGACTGTCGCTGTGCGTACTCGTGAAGGTGCTGACCTGGGCTCGATGCCCGTCGCCCAGTTCGCCGAGTTCCTCGCGCAAGCGGTTTCCCGGCGTGGTCGCCCAGATTCGGAGTAATTACTATTAAGCGTGAAATGAGACAAGATAAACGAGCTGCACCGAAGGCCCCGATCAACGAGAATATCTCGGCACGCGAGGTTCGGTTAATTGGCGCTGATGGCGAGCAGATTGGCATCGTCTCGATTGATGAAGCGCTTCGGATTGCCGAAGAAGCCAAGCTGGATCTGGTGGAGATTTCCGCCGATGCAGTGCCACCCGTCTGCCGGGTGATGGACTACGGCAAGTCGATTTTCGAAAAGAAAAAGCAAATTGCTGCTGCGAAGAAAAACCAGAAGCAAGTGCAGGTCAAAGAAATCAAGTTTCGTCCAGGGACGGAGGAAGGGGATTACCAGGTAAAACTGCGCAACCTGGTACGTTTCCTGTGTGATGGGGACAGGGCCAAGGTTTCCTTGAGATTCCGCGGTCGTGAGATGGCCCACCAGGAGCTGGGGATGGAACTCCTCAAGCGGGTTGAAGGTGACCTGCTCGAGTACGGTTCGGTCGAACAGCATCCTAAGATGGAAGGACGCCAGCTTATTATGGTCATCGCCCCGAAAAAGAAGAAGTAACCACCAGGGCACGGCAGGCCTTGCGGTTATGTTTATCAACTGAATGCGGAGTATCCGAACATGCCAAAGATGAAAACTAAGAGTGGTGCTGCCAAGCGGTTTCTGAAAACTGCTAACGGCATCAAGCACAAGCACGCTTTCAAGAGCCACATCCTGACCAAAATGTCGACCAAGCGTAAGCGTCAACTGCGCGGTAGCAGCTTGCTGCATCCGTCTGACGTGGCAAAAGTCGAGCGCATGCTGCGCCTTCGTTAATTTTGGATCAAGAATAGAGGAAGTAACTCATGGCTCGTGTAAAGCGTGGCGTCATTGCCCGTAAGCGTCACAAAAAGATTCTGAAACTTGCAAAAGGCTACTACGGCGCTCGCTCGCGCGTATTCCGTGTTGCCAAGCAAGCGGTCATCAAGGCAGGCCAATACGCCTACCGCGACCGTCGTCAGAAAAAACGTCAGTTCCGCGCTCTGTGGATCGCTCGTATCAACGCTGGTGCACGTGTTAACGGTCTGTCCTACAGCCGTTTCATCGCTGGCCTGAAAAAAGCGTCCATCGAGATCGACCGTAAGGTTCTGGCTGATCTGGCTGTGAACGAAAAAGCGGCGTTTGCTGCGATTGTCGAGAAAGCTAAAGCCACCTTGGCTTAAGTACCCCCCGACAATCACCGGATCTTGCCTTTGTGAGGTCCGGTGTTAAACGTCATAAATAGGGGAAGAGCCTTAAAGCTCTTCCCCTATTTCGTATCTGGAGTCTGTACATGGAAAACCTGGACGCGCTGGTCTCTCAAGCTCTCGAGGCTGTGCAAAGCGCTGAAGATATCAATGCCCTGGAGCAAATCCGGGTTCAATACCTTGGCAAGAAAGGTGAATTGACTCAGGTGATGAAGACCCTGGGCAGCTTGCCGGCCGAAGAGCGACCGCAGGTCGGTGCGCTGATCAACGTTGCCAAGGAGCGTGTCACAGAGGTTCTCAATGCGCGCAAGGCGTCGTTCGAGGAGTCGGATCTGGCCGCCAAGCTCGCCGCCGAGTCCATTGACGTGACCCTGCCTGGCCGCGGCCAGACTTCCGGCGGTCTGCATCCGGTCACCCGGACTCTGGAACGTGTCGAACAATTCTTCACCCACATCGGCTACGGCATCGCCGAAGGTCCCGAGGTGGAAGACGACTACCACAACTTCGAAGCGCTCAACATCCCAGGCCACCACCCGGCCCGGTCGATGCATGACACCTTCTATTTCAATGCCAACATGTTGCTGCGCACCCATACCTCGCCGGTCCAGGTCCGCACCATGGAGTCGAAACGACCGCCGATCCGCATTGTCTGCCCAGGCCGTGTGTACCGTAGCGACTCGGATATCACCCACTCGCCGATGTTCCACCAGGTCGAAGGCCTGCTGGTCGATCGCGACATCAATTTCGCCGACCTCAAAGGCACCATCGAAGAGTTCCTGCGGGTGTTCTTCGAAAAAGAACTGGCGGTGCGTTTCCGTCCGTCCTACTTCCCGTTCACCGAGCCGTCCGCTGAAGTCGATATGGAATGCGTGATGTGCAACGGTAAAGGCTGCCGCGTCTGCAAGCAGACCGGCTGGCTGGAAGTCATGGGTTGCGGCATGGTTCACCCCAACGTGCTGCGCATGTCCGGGATCGACCCGGAAGAGTTCCAGGGCTTTGCCTTCGGCATGGGCGTTGAGCGTCTGGCGATGCTGCGTTACGGCGTGAATGACTTGCGCCTGTTCTTCGACAACGATTTGCGGTTCCTCGAGCAATTTCGCTAGAGGGGCTCTGCCGAAACTCGTCGCGCAGGCAGTTTTGGCAAGCTCCGGGTCGCGGTCCGTAACGAATCTATTAGGAGAATAGGATGAAATTCAGTGAACAATGGCTGCGCAGCTGGGTAAGCCCGCTGGTGAGCCGTGACGAGCTGGTGGCTCGTCTGTCGATGGCCGGTCTTGAGGTCGATAGCGTGACGCCGGTCGCCGGTGAATTCAGTGGTGTGGTCGTCGGTGAAGTGTTCAGCACCGAACAGCACCCGGATGCCGACAAGCTGCGCGTGTGCCAGGTCAGCAACGGTTCCGAGACCTTCCAGGTTGTCTGCGGCGCGCCGAATGTGCGCCCGGGCCTGAAGATCCCGTTCGCGATGATCGGTGCTGAACTGCCCGGCGACTTCAAGATCAAGAAAGCCAAGCTGCGCGGCGTCGAGTCCAACGGTATGCTCTGCTCGCAGGCTGAGCTGCAGATCGGCGAAGGCAACGATGGCCTGATGGAGCTGGCGGCCGATGCGCCGGTGGGCATGGATATTCGTGACTACCTGAACCTGGATGACGCCAGCATCGAGGTCGACCTGACCCCGAACCGTGGTGACTGCCTGTCGTTGGCCGGTCTGGCCCGTGAAATCGGCGCGCTGTATGCCGCTCCGGTCGAGCGTCCGGTGGTGCCGGTGGTGCCTGCCGTGCATGACGAAGTCCGTTCGATCGAAGTGTTGGCGCCGGCCGCTTGCCCGCGTTACCTGGGCCGCGTTATCCGTAACGTCGACCTGTCGAAGCCGACCCCGCTGTGGATGGTCGAGCGCCTGCGGCGTTCCGACGTGCGCAGCATCGACGCCGCCGTTGACATCACCAACTATGTGATGATCGAGCTGGGCCAGCCGCTGCACGCTTTCGATCTCGCCGAGATCAATGGCGGTATCCGCGTGCGCATGGCCGAAGAGGGCGAGAAGCTGGTGCTGCTCGACGGCCAGGAAGTCACCCTGCGTAGCGATACCCTGGTGATTGCCGACCACACCCGCGCCCTGGCGATTGCCGGCGTGATGGGCGGCGAGCACAGCGGCGTCAACACCGCGACCACCCGTGACATCTTCCTTGAAAGCGCGTTCTTCGATCAGATCGCCGTCGCTGGCAAGGCCCGTTCCTACGGCCTGCACACCGATGCCTCGCACCGCTACGAGCGTGGCGTGGACTGGCAGCTGGCCCGTGAAGCCATGGAGCGCGCCACTGGCCTGCTGCTGGAAATCACCGGTGGCGAAGCCGGCCCGATCGTCGAAACCGTCAGCGCGGCGCACCTGCCTGCCGTGGCTCCGGTGACCCTGCGTGCCGAGCGCATCAGCCAGATGCTCGGCATGGAGATGGAGGCGGCCGAGGTCGAGCGTCTGTTGACCGGTCTGGGCCTGGGGGTTTCCGCGGGCGAAGCGGGGCAGTGGCGCGTTGAAGTGCCAAGCCATCGCTTCGATATCAGCCTGGAAGTCGACTTGATCGAAGAGCTGGCGCGCCTGTACGGCTACAACCGCCTGCCGGTTCGTTACCCGCAAGCTCGCCTGGCCCCGCAAGCCAAGGCCGAAGCGCGGAGCGACTTGCCTGAGCTGCGTCGCCTGCTGGTGGCTCGTGGTTACCAGGAAGCGATCACCTACAGCTTCATCGATCCGAAGCAGTTCGAACTGTTCAACCCGGGCGTCGAGCCGTTGCTGCTGGCCAACCCGATCTCCAACGACATGGCGGCCATGCGCTCGTCCTTGTGGCCGGGTCTGGTCAAGGCGTTGCAGCACAACCTGAACCGTCAGCAGGATCGTGTGCGTCTGTTCGAAAGCGGCCTGCGTTTTGTCGGCCAGTTGGAAGGCCTGAAGCAAGAGCCGATGTTGGCTGGCGTGGTCTGCGGCAGCCGTCTGCCGGAAGGCTGGGCACAGGGTCGCGACACCGTCGATTTCTTCGACGTCAAGGCTGACGTGGAAGCGCTGCTGGGCTTTGCCGGTGCACTGGATTCGTTCAGCTTCGTGCCGGGCAAGCACCCTGCGTTGCACCCGGGTCAGACCGCGCGCATCGAGCGGGAAGGGCGTCTGGTCGGTTTCGTCGGCGCGATTCACCCGGAATTGTCGAAAACTCTCGGTCTTGACCGTCCGGTCTTTGTTTTCGAGCTGGTACTGGCTGAAGTGGCATTGGGAAAAATGCCTAAATTCAGCGAGCTGTCGCGCTTTCCTGAAGTGCGTCGTGACCTCGCGTTGCTGGCGGACAAGGGCGTGGCGGCCAGTGCCGTGCTGGACGTAATCCGTGAAAATGCAGGCGAATGGCTCACAGAGCTCAGGCTCTTTGACGTCTATGAGGGTAAAGGCATTGATCCGCATAGAAAAAGCCTTGCAGTTGGCTTGACCTGGCAGCATCCATCGCGCACTCTTAATGACGATGAGGTGAATTCCACGACGCAAAATATCCTCACCTCGCTCGAAACCAGGTTGAACGCCACGTTAAGGAAGTGACGTATGGGGGCTCTGACGAAAGCTGAAATGGCGGAACGTCTCTACGAGGAGCTGGGTCTGAATAAGCGGGAGGCCAAGGAATTGGTCGAACTGTTTTTTGAAGAAATCAGACACGCTCTCGAAGACAACGAGCAGGTCAAACTGTCGGGTTTCGGCAATTTTGACTTGCGGGACAAACGCCAGCGGCCTGGCCGCAATCCAAAAACGGGAGAGGAAATCCCGATCACGGCTCGCCGTGTGGTCACCTTTCGTCCAGGGCAGAAGTTGAAAGCCCGAGTTGAGGCCTATGCTGGAACCAAGTCATAACGACGAGCTTCCGCCGATCCCAGGCAAACGCTACTTCACCATTGGTGAAGTCAGCGAGCTGTGTGCGGTAAAACCGCACGTGCTGCGTTACTGGGAGCAGGAGTTTCCTCAACTCAACCCCGCCAAGCGTGGTGGCAATCGCCGGTATTATCAGCGCCATGACGTGCTGATGATCCGGCAGATTCGCGCGTTGCTGTACGACCAGGGGTTCACCATCGGCGGGGCGCGTCTGCGTCTCTCCGGCGATGAGGCCAAGGATGATAATACCCAGTACAGGCAACTGATCCGCCAGATGATCTCGGAGCTGGAGGATGTGCTGGTGGTGCTGAAGAAGTGATTCAAGGTTTTAAAATACTTTGACATTTCAAAAGCTTGCGGTATATTTCTCCTCGCTTCCACAAGAAGCAAAACCCAGTTTCACGCCTAGTCGGGGCGTAGCGCAGTCCGGTAGCGCACTAGCATGGGGTGCTAGGGGTCGAGTGTTCGAATCACTCCGTCCCGACCATATTTTTGAAAGAGCCCAATCTTTACCGGTTGGGCTTTTTTGTGCCCGGAGATATCTCGTCTTGTGTAGGTATCAGCAAACGCTCCATCTATGATGGAGTGGCAAGGCGGGAGACTAATGACGTTTAACCCAGGAGCAGATGCAATGCTGATCCAGTCCATTCAACTGACGAACTTTCTGAGTTTCGGCGCGTCATCCACCGCCATTCCTCTACGTTCGCTGAATGTCATTATCGGGCCTAACGGGTCGGGCAAGTCCAACCTGTTGGAATCCATCGAGTTGTTGCGCAGTGCGCCGGAGCAATTGCTGAAGCCTATCCGTGAAGGAGGGGGCGTTCGCGATTGGCTTTGGAAAGGTGCGCAGGGTACGCCAGTCGCTTCTCTGGATGTTCTGCTCACTCACCCCAAGGGGCCGCAGAACCTGCGTTATCACTTGGCTTTTACTGAAGTCGGGCAGCGTTTCGAGATCGCGGATGAGCGGGTTGAATACGAAAAGCCGGATGGCCCGAAGCACTCTCAGCCGTATTTTTTTTACCATTTCAACAATGGTCGACCCGTTCTGAATCTGAAAGGTGGGGAGAGTCGTTCCCTACGTCAGGAAGATGTCGATCTGGAAAAGTCCATTCTGTCTCAGCGTCGTGATCCGGATCAGTATCCCGAAATAACTTATCTGGGGCAGACGCTAGGCAAAATTCGGCTTTATAGGGAATGGAGTTTCGGTCGCTATACGGCGCCTCGACTGCCGCAAAAAGCGGACCTGCCCAACGACGTACTGGAGCCGGACTGCAGCAATCTGGGGTTGGTGCTCAATCGGCTGCGGCGCGACCCTGCGGTCAAGCAGCGTCTGTTGACGGCCTTGCAGGCGCTTTACAGTGGTATTGATGACTACGACGTGCAGATCGAGGGTGGCACGGTGCAGGTGTTTTTCCACGAGGGTGGAATGACGGTACCAGCGACCCGACTGTCTGACGGCACTTTGCGTTATCTGTGTCTACTGGCCGTACTGTGCCATCCCAACCCACCACCGCTGATCTGTATCGAGGAGCCGGAGCTTGGGCTGCACCCTGACATTTTGCCGACCTTGGCAGAGCTGCTGAAGGAAGCGGCTACTCGCACTCAGCTGATTGTGACAACGCATTCCGATGTGCTGGTAGATGCCATGAGCGATCAGCCGGAATCTGTTCTGGTGGCGGAAAAAACTGAATCGGGTACGGCACTGACGCGATTGGATGCTGAAAAGCTCAAGCCCTGGCTGGAGAAGTACAGGCTCGGGCAGTTGTGGACGCGGGGTGAGATCGGAGGAACACGCTGGTGAAACTCTACGTCGAAGGAGGCGGCAACGCCGCTTCATTGAAAACAGCTTGTCGCGAAGGTTTTTCTAAGCTTCTTGAAAAGGCCGGTTTCAAGGGGCGTATGCCCAGGATCGTGGCGTGCGGTAGCCGTAACGATGCGTTTGATTCTTTTTGTACGGCTATTCGTATTGGTGAGCCGGCGATGTTGTTGGTCGATAGTGAAGCGCCGGTATCCGATGCTGGGCAACCTGGCGATGCAAACGAAGCGTCCGACCGGGCAAAATGGCTGCCCTGGCAGCATTTGCAGCAGCGTAAAGGCGATGGTTGGCAAAAGCCCGCAGGCTCAGAGGATTTGCACTGTCACTTGATGGTGCAGTGCATGGAAAGCTGGTTACTGGCGGACCGGCAAGCACTCAAGGTTTTTTTCGGGCAGGGCTTTCAGGAAAATCAATTACCGGCGCTTGGGAACCCGGTTGAGCGTGTGGCTAAAGAGCGGGTCTACGATGCTCTTGCCAAGGCCTCCCGAGACTGCAAATCCAAGAGTCAATACGGTAAGGGTGAGTATTCTTTCAAGTTGCTGGGGTTGATCGATCCGGGCAAGGTGAGTGAGGCTTCTCCTTGGGCTAAGCGGTTTTTTGAGATTCTTGAGTTGCGTATGTGACGTGTGAACATCGAGGTCAAGGTAGGCCGTGGGGCAGATTGGGACTAAATATCTGTTCCGAATGACACGCTGATATTAAGGTCTAAGTATCATAGGCTTGGGCGGCACTGGGATCGTATAGCCGTCGGGGACTAGACTGCGTAGGTCATAGCCCATCATGAACAATCCAGCTTCAAAGGCGTGGCAGCGGACCCGACACGTGTAAACAGGCCCAGGATTAAGCACAGCGGGGCCGGTGGTGATCACTCATCACCAGCCCAGCGGCGAAGCATCGCAGTGTTTTTGTGTCGTTGCATCGGATCAATGCAGGGCAGTTTCTTCTGCTTATTTTTCTACAGAATGACTCTGTGCAAAAAAAATTGCGGTCGAGATATCGAGCGATATGGAAGCAAACGACCTCATCAGCAAGGATTGCGGCAGCGCCCAGTCCCACTTTTCGCGCAGCATGTTTTCTACCTCCGAAAGTATCGAGTCTAGATCAGCGGCATCCAGGCTTCCGACTTCCTTCAGCGCCATTTGGGTTCGACCGATGTCGGCGTCAACCTCAATGGCAAAGCCTGCGTTATCACAAGAAAGGCCGACATGATTGAGTAACAAGCGCAGTGCATCGTTGGCATGATCACCTAGCCAGCTCATCAAATAGCACTTTCCGCCCGACTCTACTATGTAGCGCTTACCAAGGCCCAGCGAAACAAATGTCTTTCGAGCCTCGTCGAGAAGCTCTTGAGCCACTTGATCAATAAAGGGGCAGGGGAGTGTGTCTGCCAAGACGGCTCGCATCTCTTGGCGTACGTTGTCATGCACCATCGCACCCAGACCATCGAACTGAGGAGGGGCACCACCGCGAGCTGCTGAAACGATGATGACTTTGGCCTGGAGATCAACATCACGAACCTGCCACCTCCGGCCTCCGAAAATAATGCGCTGATCCTTGGTCAGTGGACGGCTTACCGGCACAGATCCCAGTGCCCTACCATCGCATACAAGGCGAAATTCTTCGTCGCTGGTGAATGCGCTGTAGAACTCATAGTGGTTGATCAATCGCTCTCCAACCGTCCCAGGAAGCAGCAATCCTGAGCTGTCCTGAACAATGAGCTCGTGTTCTCCGAGCGCCTTGAGCAGCTTCACAAAGTCTGGTTTCTCAACTTTTGGAAATGCTCCCTCAGCGATCAAACTTTTCCAGAGATCTGCAGCAGATGCACCGCCGCACTGGGCAATCACTGAAAGACATTGTTGAACGAGGGTGGACGCGTGAATGCCTTGAGCCCTGGGAGGTTCAAACCACCCCTTGGCCAGCAGTCGAACCATGGCAATGGTTTGAACCAAACCTTGGCGCAGTTGATCCGAGAGGCTCGATCCATCTTTGAGTGGCGATTCCTTGCAGTAAACGCGCAGCGTTGCTTTTTCTCCTGGGCGCCTTCCCGATCGCCCTAGACGTTGTCGCAGACTCGCCACCGATGGTGGGGCACCAATCTGCACGACTGTTTTGATGCTGCCGATGTCTATGCCGAGCTCAAGCGTCGTAGTGCAAATCGCGGATGCCGCGTGAGTCCCTGTCTTGAGAGCATGCTCAGCTTGCTCACGTAGGTCCTTCGAAAGGCTACCGTGATGAGGCCAGAATTCGTTAGGCATGCCGTCTTTCTCGCAGCGCCGACGCAGTTGATCTGCGTACCATTCAACCTGTGACCGACTGTTTGGGAAAATTAGGTTATTACTGCCGCGTAACACCTTGTAAAGATGATCAGCGATCGCGAAGTCTGGGCTTGCCTCGTTCTCTGTCTCGTCTTCATTTCCCTCTTGCTCAGAAAGCTTTATGGGCTTCTTCTTGAACTCGCTCATGGGTGGCTGAATGTAACCACGAACTTGCACCTGGAGAGTCTGGTTGGAGCTTTTTGATTCAATGACGGTAACGCCATCGGCATTTCCCGGACGCAAAAACTCCGACGCCATCTTCATGTCGCCGAGGGTGGCTGAGAGCCCGACTCTAGGGAGACGGTACCCGGCAACAAGTTCTACCCGATGCATCAGTGACTGAAGTTGCTTGCCTCGTTCGCTACCGATGAACGCATGCAGCTCATCCACGACGATATAGCGCAGGTGTTGGAACACCCCGCCAAGACTAGAACCACGGTTGACGAACAGGGCTTCAAGGGATTCAGGAGTGATCAGAAGCACCCCCTCAGGGGACTTCAAAAAACGATGTTTTTTGCTTGAGGAGATGTCCCCGTGCCAAGCCACTACGGGAATCTCAAGCTGCTCACAAAGACGGCTTAACCTGTCCCACTGGTCGTTGATCAGGGCCTTGAGCGGGCTGATATACAGCACCGAACCGGGTGGGTCATCATGATTCAGCAGATTGGTGAGGATGGGAAGAAAAGCAGCCTCGGTTTTGCCTGCCGCTGTTGCTGCGGCGATGATGACATCCTGATCGGCATCCACCAGCACAGGTACCGCCCATTCCTGGGCGTCGCGCAAAGAAGTCCAGCCTTCCGCCCAAATCCATCGCTGGATTCGGGACTCAAGTTGATCGAAACCCGATGACTCAGAGTGTGAAGGTGGCAAGTTCATCGTCCGCATCGACTTTGGTATCGTCTTCGCCGCCTGAGTCCCGGGCGACCTCGACAGCTCCAAGCAGCGTCCGCCAATCGGCGCCTGGGTTTTGCTCCAAGATGGCTAGCAGGTTGATGAACGCTGTGATCGTGGTGCGCGGCGTACGGAAGTAGGCTTCCCCCAAGCGCTGATTACAATGCGCCATAAACAGTGGGAGCGCCTCGTCAGGCAGTAAGTACTTTTCAGCATCTCCGCCAGCGTATACGTGACGAAGTTTCTGAAGCAGTACGTAGAAGTCTTCCGGGGTCAGGCTGGTCAGGCGAATGACCGGCCCCGACAGATCCACCAATCCTGATTTCGCAAACGAGTTCTCGGCCAATCGAGATTGCAGGGCAGGGTAGCTGAATAGCCCTCGACGAGTGTCCATCAAAAACTCAGGCGTGCCACCTAAAACGAAACCAAGCCCTTCGGACGATCCCTGCAGAGAGTCGTTGAGAATACGGAGGATCTGTTCGTAATTGGCATTACGAGCTTGGGTATTGGCCAGTTTGTAGAGATTGACCAGTTCGTCGAGGCAGATCATCAGACCGCCAAAACCTGCAAGTCTGACGAATCTCGACAGGAGCTTGAGCTGATCGTAGACGGAGGCATCATCAATGATGGTTCGTACGCCCAAGGCTGCTCGGGCATCAGTCTTAGTGGTGAACTCTCCACGCAACCAACGGGTGGCGTCGGCCTTGAGCTGCTCGTTGCCTTCTTCGAAACCTCGGCAATAGGCGGCAATCACCTCCGCAAAATCATACCCGTTGACCATCTCGGTCAGTTCGGCCAGGTGAGCACGAATAACAGTCTCGCTGTCCGTACCCGCCGCCTTGGCTTCGGTTTTGGCCTGAGAGATGAATTTCTCAACAATGCCTTGCATAGCCCCACCGTCGGGCTTCGTACGCGTCGACATGTTTTTAGCCAACTCGGAGTAAAGCGAACGTGCTTGTCCACCCGTGGCATGTAATCTGCGATCTGGGTTCAAGTCGGCATGCATGGTGACAAGCTTGCGCTCCATGGCAATGGCTCGTACCAGGTTCAGAAAAAACGTCTTGCCCGCACCGTACTCGCCAATGACGACTCGAAATGCCGATCCACTTTCAACCAGGCGATTGACGTCCTTGATCAGTGCATCTAGTTCGCCTACCCGGCCAACCTGAATCAGGTGTTGGCCCACGCGAGGAACGACGCCTGCGCGTAGCGACTGGATGACCGCATCGCGATCCTTGGCTCTGATAGTGCTCATAGGGCTAACTCTTCCAGAATGTCTGTATTGATCTCGACAGGGTCATCACCCTCAGTGACGGGCATGTCGAAACGTTCAAAAGCCATGTCGTTAATTTGTTCCAGGGCACCATCGAGCATCAGCTCCATGTCGCTGGCGGCAGCTTCAAGTTCGGAGCGGCTCCACTCAGGGCGTGAGATCAGCAACCGAAGGAATGCAGAGTGTTTTAAATCGAGACCATCAATGTCTGCACTCGATTCCTGTACTGATTCTGCCACATCGACCAACTGTTCCGGTTCGTCAACTTGGTCATCAGTGAAGACTTTGGCAAGGAGGGCGGAGACCTCTGCGGTTTCTCGTTGCAGTTCTGCAATGCGCTTGTGATCAAGCACGAACCCTTGATTCGCAGTGGCGGTGATCGGGGTACCAGGCTCGGAACGAGGAGTGCCGGCTTTTGGTTTTACGGAGGCAATACTTGCTCCAGATGCAGCACCGTGGAGATCGCTGTACAGCAACTGACTGTCTAGCTGCAGGGCCTTGTAAACGCGCTCAAGAAGTTTCACTTCCAATGGGCTGACGATGCCATCAGCTTGCGCCAGATGGGCCAGAAAGCTGGCAATCGTGCGTTTGGCTTCGACCGTTAGTGGGGCGAGTTTTTTCTTCAGGCTGGTCAGCGTTGGTGGTTGTTGGATCTGGATTCGCAGGTGTGCTTTAAGGCGTTTGCGATGGGCCACACTCAGGTGATTCCAGGAGTCGATGTGTTGAGCAAGCAGCGCAACTTCCTCAGTGGAGGTATCACCATCGGCAGAAGCCACAGCACTAGCAAGGTCGAGCGTCACCGAAGCAGCATTGTAAGCTGCAGAAGCTCGCAGTGCCCCGTCTTCTGGTTGAGTCACGAACAGCGCGATTTGATCCTCTGTCTTCGGTGTCTTACTGCCAGCCAGTACGTCGGGTTCAATACCGATGTGAAGCGATTCCAGTGCGCGGGCAAGTGCAAGTACTTTGTCGCGGGACAGGGCGCCGGCGCTCTTGAACCGGCCTGCGAGTTCGCCAAAGCTCATGACAATCAGGTCGTCGCCAATTCTGAGTTGAAGCTCGTCCAATTCTGTACGAGCTGCCGTCGGCCAGAGAGCGACGGGAAGCTGCAGAAGACCTTCGAGAGCTTCTGCGCTATCAGGGTTGCGGCCCAAATATCGGCTGTAGGGTTCAAGCTCGGTAGTGCATAGCTCAACCAGCAACTGCAGGCTCTTTCGTGTGCCTGACGTGGCTAGGACATCAGGAAGGTCACCCAAGCTAAGCGTGGGCGCCATTAAGACCGCCGAGGCCGGCCGATAGCTGGTTTTAAGTTTGGTCTTGTTCTGCGCCAGGACAAGACCCTTAGGATGGGCGCTTGTGTACTTAAGCTTGAACAGTCTCGAAAAGACATCCTTACAGCGGGTCACGGGCGTGCGTTTGCTGATGTTGGGGTCAGCTAGCACCCAGGCTAATGCCCAATCGGCATCAAGGGGGCGCTTGTTGGAAGCGAATTGCCCCAGGCCTACGCGCAGTGGCAGTGGCATCTCGTAGCTACAAGCGACAACGTTGGGAGGTGGGCCAAGGTAAAGGTCTGGATCGATCTTGGTGTTGCTCAGGTAATCCAGAAAACCTTCCGCATATCCCCTGAATGACCTATTTTCCCCATAGATACTCAATAGGCGTTGGACTTCTTCGAGGATCAAAGGAAGCTCAGCCTTGACGCCCGGGTCACTAACTGCGTCAACGAGTGCTCGACGTTCTAGACCATAGAAATACAAAAAGACGTAGCCGGTGTCTGCCAGTGGGTAACGACGACCACCCTCCAGCCATTGAAGGTATCCACGGCGAGCCTCTGACGTGATGGAGTGAAAACTGGGCCAATAGGACATCAGCGGTTCTTCTAGATCGACGTGTGTCTTTGCGATACGGAGCTTGGGGTTTATCAGTGAGGGTTCTTCGGCATCGTGCCGGCCACCTAGCACGCTGCCCATATAGAACATGCCACCGGGAATTGAAAAGCCGGAAACGGTGACAGATTCACCCGCTGGTACCCAGCGAACATCAGGTTTTTGCGTGCTCGCATTTGGAATTTTGAAGGACTTTGAAGGTGCTGAGCCGAGTTGGACAGTGTAAAAGTCAGAGGCTTCCTCAGTACCCATATGGCTCCCTGAAACCTCACGCATAGAGAAAGTGAGGCCGGATCGTTGATGCTCTCGCAGATGTTCCGCCTCCGAAATGGTCACTGACAATTGCTCAGCATGCCGCCTTGAGCGACGAACCAGCAGCCAAAAAACCGCGGCAATGCAAGCAATAACACCAATGGCGATCCAAGCATTTTTCGGGATTGATGCGACTGCGCCGAAGGCCAGAGCGAAAATGATCAGGATGCCGTTACTTGTGGAGTTTTTTGCCTTCTTCCTTGCCATGAGTCGTTTCAACCTTGAAAAGATGGGTGCTGGCGCAATGGCAGTATCCGATAATTTCCCCACGAGAACCATGTGCTGAGGAAAGCTATTGATCGGAAAATTTTGCTTGCGCACGAATAGCTACAATCATCGAAAGTAGCTTTCTCAGCAGGAAGCGCGCAGATCATCCCCGCTCCATTGCTGATAGCTGCGATTCATTGTGGGTAGCTATCGGCCAGTAGTGGAAGCTCACTAGTCAATGATGTTAGCCCCGTTCGCCGAAGCTAGGATTGTTGCGTTGGCCATCTCTATTCGACTAGCCTCGGCGCGCGCCTATGCCTTGGCGGTTTTCTTGTGCTCGTTGGGATTGATCTGCTCATAGGTGAGCGCTTGGGCTTGGTTGCGTGCCTGCGGATGCCTATCAGGGATTTGCGCGGCCAAGACGCCGCAGACGTACTCTTAGTTCCGCTCGCCCCACCGATAGTGACAGCGACTCGAGTTCTTTGATGGTGATTCCCTTACTCGTCCGTAGCTCGCCAGCGCCTGGTAATGACGAGAAATGGCCTTCCAGAAAAACTAATATTTCCTACGTGTTTTAGTCGTGGGAGAATGTTGTGTGCACTCGCTGCCGGGTCTACATTCCTGTTGTCGCTGCAAATTCAGCGATACGGGTTTCGCAGCCCGGTCGTAAACAGGCGCACAGCGCCGCGGAAGCGGTTTTTTTGTGTTCGCGTTATGGCGAGCTGTGCGCAGGAGGCTTCGGCCTGCCGGGTTCCTGTTTACCCTGGTCTGCGAACCTGCGCGCAGTTCGCCACCCTTGCGTCGCAGCGAGGATGGATGAACTCCTTTTATTAAACAGGAGATTCACCATGGCTAAGAAAATCACCCCCGATCCCCCCATTCGTAAAGCTCTCAGCACTGCCGACAGGGCGATGTACCTACGTAAACTCTCTGATACCCCATCCAGTCAACCCGAGCCGGCTCCGGCAAACACGCACCGTTTGCTCGACACCCTCGCGTTCACCTGCTCCAAGCCCGTCACGCCCGAAGCCCCGTACAAACCCACACTATTCGCCATCCAACACGGGGTAAGCGCCCAGGACGCCCTGATTTACGTTTCCAATCTGCTCGAAACGGCGGAACTCAATGGTGATGAAATCAGCCTGCACACCAACCCCGTCGAACGGGCGCTGTTCTGGGGCATGCTGCATTCGGTGGAGGTAGCGCGGGCGGTCGTGGATGCGCTGCTTGAGGGGGCGTCCCCGTCCCGTCAACTAACGTCCGCGTTGGACAACCTTCCGATTGATTGAGGTTGTTGCGCAGAAAGAGATCAAGCGCTTGGCAGCTTGATCTCTTTTTCGTAAGGGCCCGGGCAAAGCCTTGTGCCAACGTCTGGCACACGGTTGGCTTGATCATCTAGTTGTCAGGTCGATCAAACCTTGCTTGCCCGAACACATCTCACTTGGGGCCTGCGCGGCAGGATCGACATATAATGGCTCGAT
>NZ_JALLIX010000139.1 GCF_023242365.1 Pseudomonas sp. MWU13-2100 | reverse complement strand
CTTTTGCACCTTGCCCAAAAGCTGTAAGTTGATCAACTCTACCTCGAATGGAATTTGCTGTAGCATCAGCCGCAATTACTTTATACGAACTACTCGAAACGTCAATACCCGCTTTCGACAGTACCGAAGCCCCCTTCGCAGCGCTCGCCTCAGTTCCAACCACGAGGGTCACGAATACAGCAAGGAGCCCCCCCATCTGCTGACCGAGCTTCTCAGAATGAACATCACCACCCTGCGCTAGCGCATCATCCACCGAAGCCAATTGCGCTTTTACTTGATCATACCTATCGCCGAGTATCTGTTGCGCATCGGCAGTCAGTATGAATTCGTCAATCGCGGCTTTGCCTTCAAGGGGATGAGCCATGAAATTAGCAGCGCTATCAAGCGTCCCGAGCCCGGACTTGGCCATCTCCTCGGTGAACCCCTTACCAAACCCAGTCAAGGTGCCAATGTCTTGGCTTATATCAATCCGCTTCCACTTAGTGAGAATGGAGAGCGTTTCACTGATGGAGGTTGCCGCTTGTAGCTCTTTGTTTCGCTGCGCCAGTTGTT
>NZ_JALLIX010000138.1 GCF_023242365.1 Pseudomonas sp. MWU13-2100 | reverse complement strand
GGTGCCAAGCCTTGCCAGAGGCCCGGAGAAAAACCGGCGCGCAGCGGTTCGGCGTCCCCCAGGACCTGGGCCAGGAAGCTGGCATCGGCTTTCTCCGGATGGGCCATCATCAGGTAGGCCTTGAGCTGTGCGTAGGCGCTCCGTGCTCGGTTGAGACGCTCGGGACTGTCCGGGGGCAACTTGACCAGAGCGCTGAGCTGGGCTTTCAGGTTGGCCGCCGCCGGGTCGCGCAGCAGCCGGTTGTTGGCCTCGACATAACGTGGCCATAGCACCTCGAGCAGGGCTGGGTTCTGGTTCAGGCCGAAGCGTTGGTACCAAGGCACGCCGTGCTCGGCGCGATAATCCAGGCGGGCCAGTTCGCGGACCAGTTCGTTCAGGGCTTGAAGTTGTTCGTCGCCTGACGATGACTGCTGCAATGCCGTCAACGCGCTGCGCGCCTGGAGGATCTGCGTCCGGTTGCTGGCGCCGGACAGCAGCAGCCCGGTGCCCCACACCAGTGCCAGGACCAGCGCGCAGGCATAACCGATGCGCGTGGCCGGCCAGCCCAGGCGGCGGTCGGGGCGGGCCTTGTCA
>NZ_JALLIX010000137.1 GCF_023242365.1 Pseudomonas sp. MWU13-2100 | reverse complement strand
TTTCATAACTTGTGCCATTTGGAAAGCATTCGGCGAAGCGGGCACTGTTCTTCCTAAACATTTTCAGCAACACAGGACCAAGCGTTCCTTGCCCGAAATTCCACTGAATTAAACCAAATGAAGTTCCTTGGCCATCAAAGTCATCTGCTAATGCATGATAATCCAGAGCGCTACGCCCTTCATATCCTCCACTAACTCTAAGTGCTAACTCAATAGATTCAGGAAGAGACATACATGTAGGACGACGACCAAAGGCTCCCACCAACCCCAGCGGATGAAAGTGATACACTTTCCCATACGTCGGAATCCCCACCTTCTCCGCTACGTCATCCCACCAACTGATTTGCTTGAAGCGTTCTTTCTCCGCCAACCAATTCAAATTCGGTGTCGAACCGCTATGCCCCAGTAATTCATCCAGCGCGTCCCAGGTGGGGGCTCTGTAGTACCACTCGCTTTCTCCGTGAATGATCAACTGCGAGATCGACTGGGCGTGGGCCGGCAAACGGATCGCCGCTTGCAGTTCTTCCGCCGTCATCTTGCCGTCGCGGTTACGGTCGATAATGTCGTACAGGCGCTTCTGTACCCGCACCTTGTACTTGTCATCAACCATC
>NZ_JALLIX010000136.1 GCF_023242365.1 Pseudomonas sp. MWU13-2100 | reverse complement strand
TGTAACTGGATTACCAAAAAAATATAATTGGGTGCCGGGAATGCGGTCGATTAAGGAGGTGCCATGAGTATGGTTTTTGGCGGCTATATTGTTGACGCTGATGGATATCGCCATCAGTTAGAAGCTATCGTGGATCCCGAAGAATTGGATGTTCGAGGGGTATTGACTTCCATTGGTAAAGGCTCCGGCGTTATCAAGATGCGGTGCCAGTCTGAATCTGAAGGTCGCCCCTATGAATTGGCGCTTTATGTTGAAAGTGAAAATTTTTTACTGATGCTTAGCGAGTATGATAAAGATGGTGAGCATGTCGTCAGAACTATGACTGATCTCAACTCAAAAAACGAACTCGTCAGCATTTTAGGGGAGATGTATCCTGCTAGAGCGGTCACACATGATGTGGAAATTGTTTGTGCTATTTTTATCGAGTTTGCTCGTTCAGGAAATGTGTCTGTGGATATCATGGCGTAAGTTTCACTAAATGTCGTCTGACTAGTTGGTGCAAAAGCAACTGGCGGTGCGTTGGATGATGTTGCTGCTGCCCGGCCAACGCCCAAGCAGTCCGAGATAGATGTTGGAGCTGACCTTGGCCAAGAAGCCAGACCACAAGTCAGTTATAAAAATGGACAAGAAGTACCTTACGGAACATCGGGCAG
>NZ_JALLIX010000135.1 GCF_023242365.1 Pseudomonas sp. MWU13-2100 | reverse complement strand
CATCTACCTGGCCGACAAGAACGCGAATGGGCGCCCTTTTTCCGTATCACAACTCATCGGTGACGGGCATCACCAGATGAAAGATGCAGAGCAAAATAAACAGTATCCCCAAGTACTGGGGGAGTTTGAACCATCTCTGCAAGGCTATTGGAACAGGCTCAAGTTCTTGTTCGGTGAGCCATCCTCGCCGTATATAAAGCTTCGGAAACATGAAAAACGAGCCGACAAAAAGCACCCTCATAATTCGACTGTCATAGGAGTTGCCTCCCCACCATCGGTGATGACCGGTCATCCAAGCGTTATCCTTGAAGTATGCCTCGGCTACATCCAGTTTTGTTTTGGCAAGATAGGCCAACAAACCAATACTAAAGAAATTCAAAAACAGGAACAGAACAGCAGCCACGTTCTTCAATGTCATCATTAGCGTGCTCCCTCATAAATTAAATCACCGGCACGCTCCCCCCAACCGCCACTCATCGTCCCGAGGGTATAGCTACCGACAGCTCCGCCAATAATCCCGCAACTCAAAGCGCCCCATCCTCCCGAAACAACACCTAACCCAACGGCGCATACAATACCCCCGACATGGGCTCCAAACCTGCCTCCGGCATAAGACCCCGCAATCCCTCCCGCCGCTTTACCGCCCTCCACATACCACGCTTTT
>NZ_JALLIX010000134.1 GCF_023242365.1 Pseudomonas sp. MWU13-2100 | reverse complement strand
TATCTATTGGGGCCGGTTTCATTAGACCACTACAGTTTCGTATCTACCTGGCCGACAAGAACGCGAATGGGCGCCCTTTTTCCGTATCACAACTCATCGGTGACGGGCATCACCAGATGAAAGATGCAGAGCAAAATAAACAATATCCCCAAGTACTGGGGGAGTTTGAACCAACGTTGCAGGGTTATTGGAACAGGCTCAAGCTCCTGCTCGGTGAGCAATCCTCGCCGTATGTAAAGCTTTGGAAACATGAAAAACGAGCCAACAAAAAGCACCCTCATGACTCGACTGTCATAGGAGTTACCACCCCACCAGCGGTGATGACCGATCATCGTCGCATTATCCTTAAAATATGCTTCGGCCACATCAAGCTTGGTTTTGGCAAGATAGGCCAACAAACCGATGCTAAAGAAGCTCAAAAACATGAATAGAACAGCAACAGCGTTATGCAGCATCGTCATCAGCGCTCCCCCTCATAAATCAAATCACCGAAACGTTCTCCCAGTCCTCCACCGATAATCCCTCCGCCATAGCCACCGGCAGCGCCGCCAATAATTCCGCAAGTCAATGCGCCCCATCCTCCAGAAACGATGCCGAGTCCAAAGACGCATACAGCTCCACCGGCATGGGCTCCAAGCGTTCCTCCGATATAAGACCCCATAATTCCTCCCGATGCCTTACCGCCCTCCACATACCGCGCTTTC
>NZ_JALLIX010000133.1 GCF_023242365.1 Pseudomonas sp. MWU13-2100 | reverse complement strand
TCCGATTTCTTCGGCGAATGCACGAACGCCGTTGACACCTCCAGAATTTGCCACGCGGATCTCATGGCCAGCAGCTCTTAGCTTACGAGCAATGGTGCCGCCGATGTTACCCGTTCCAATGATGCCGATTTTCATGGTTAAGCCTCAGTAATCGTTTGCTTGCACCGATTCTAGGCGGCTGATGTAATAATGGTAAGTACCTACCAAAAGGTGGGTAGCACACCTTCGAGAAAGAAATGGAACGGGATTGGGATTGCGGCGATCCGCAAAATCGGTTGAATTGGGCCGAAGCAACGACTGAGACTCTTCGCGTGCTGGAAGGGAAATGGAAAATCATCATCTTGTGCCAGCTTTTCGCAGCCAAAGGTGCGCTTCGTTTCTCGGATCTAGAGAAGCTGATCGAGGGAATAAATCAGAAGATGCTGATTCAACAGCTAAAGCAGTTAGAAAAGGATGGCATCGTGCTGCGCACGGTGTACCCGCAAGTGCCACCCCGGGTGGAGTACCAGCTCACCCAGATCGGCCATGCACTCGGGCCGTCAATCCAGGCATTGATCGAGTGGGCCGAGATGAGGCGCGATCACATTTGATTGCGGTCGAGAATCCGCCGCTCAGAACGCTCTACCCCTAGAAAATAGCTGTCGAGACGGGTTTGCCGGACGCTTAC
>NZ_JALLIX010000132.1 GCF_023242365.1 Pseudomonas sp. MWU13-2100 | reverse complement strand
CAACCTGTGGCAGTTCTATGCCGAACAACTGGCCGCCCACCCGGCCTGGCGCATCGAGGCCGATCCGCTGCGGGTCACCCAGGCCCGGCAGATCCTGCTCAACCAACTGGGCCAGCGTGATGCCGAAGCGGCCCTGTACCAGCAGGTGCTCGACAAGGCGGCCCCGCACTACCCGGCGTTAAGCCTGCGGCAGATACTCGGCGAAACCGCGACCCTGGGGCTGTTTTCCACCACCGCCACGGTACCGGGTGTGTTCACCCGCCAGGCCTGGGAGGGCCAGGTGCGTCAGGCCATCGACGAGATCACCCAGGCGCGCCGCGAGGAAGTCGACTGGGTGCTTAGCGACAAACCCGCCAACCTGGCCCCCGAGCTGACCCCGGACCTGCTCCGGGAACGCCTTACCGAACGCTACTTCCAGGATTACGCCGGGGTCTGGCTGGACTTCCTCAACAGCCTGCGCTGGCATCAGGCCGATAGCCTGGGCGCGGTGATCGACCAGTTGACCCTGATGAGCGATATCCGCCAGTCACCGCTGATCGGCCTGATGAACACCCTGGCCTACCAGGGTCAGGCCGGCACCCGCCGCCAGGCCTTGGCCGACTCGCTGATCCAGTCCGCGCAGAAGCTGATGGCGCAGGACAAGGTGCCGGTCATCGACCAACTGGTGCAAGG
>NZ_JALLIX010000131.1 GCF_023242365.1 Pseudomonas sp. MWU13-2100 | reverse complement strand
CTGGGTAAAGGGCAGGGAGATACACATATTCCACTCCTGCCCGATTCGTTACCGCCCTTTCGTCGTTGAAAAAGCTATGGGTTTAACTAGGAGGAAATATGTATACATTGCCGACTAATTTTGATTTTCAGTTGCTTTCCGGGTGTTACTTGGAAATGGTATGTTTTGGGGTGCATGTCACAAGGCTGGATTTTTCACGCCCACAAATTGCCCCGGGAGTCCCTCCATATAAAGTTTCTTTTGGTGTTGAGGGTGGATTGACATATCAAGTTAACGGTGTTTCGGGGCGACGAAAGTTTGAGAGCTCAGCCACCAGCGCGCCCTTGTTAGATTTTTTATTGAAGGACGTCGCTTTGGTTGAGGAAATCGAGGACGCAACACTGCAGGTTTATTTTGGTTCTGGCGATAGACTTGTAATCGAAGCCGATCATGATAGTGACTATGAGTCCTATACAATTTATCTGAACTCTGGTGATATTGTAGTCGTTTAACTAAAAAGGAGAGCCTATTAAGGGAAAAGAGGATAGATTTATTTCCTCCTCCATTTGCTATGCTGATATCTCCACGGAAGGAGGTTTTATGCCAAGAATGGGACGTGTTGTCTTACCAAACTACCCTCATCACATTAGTCAGCGAGGACACAATCGTTAGGTTGTGTTTGTGGAGGCTGGTGATTTTCAGCGTTAT
>NZ_JALLIX010000130.1 GCF_023242365.1 Pseudomonas sp. MWU13-2100 | reverse complement strand
GAACCTGTGGCAGTTCTATGCCGAACAGCTGGCGGCCCATCCAGCCTGGCGCATCGAGGCTGATCCGCTGCTGGTCACCCAGGCCCGGCAGATCCTGCTCAACCAACTGGGCCAGCGTAATGCCGAAGCGGCCCTGTACCAGCAGGTGCTCGACAAGGCGGCCCCGCACTACCCGGCGTTAAGCCTGCGGCAGATACTCGGCGAAACCGCGACCCTGGGGCTGTTTTCCACCACCGCCACTGTCCCGGGCGTGTTCACCCGCCAGGCCTGGGAGGGCCAGGTGCGTCAGGCCATCGACGAGATCGCCCAGGCGCGCCGCGAGGAAGTCGACTGGGTGCTCAGCGACAAACCTGCCAACCTGGCCCCCGAGCTGACCCCGGACCTGCTCCGGGAACGCCTTACCGAACGCTACTTCCAGGACTACGCCGGCGTCTGGCTGGACTTTCTCAACAGCCTGCGCTGGCATCCGGCCGATAGCCTGGGCGCGGTGATCGACCAGTTGACCCTGATGAGCGATATCCGCCAGTCGCCGCTGATCGGCCTGATGAACACCCTGGCCTACCAGGGTCAGGCCGGCACCCGCCGCCAGGCCTTGGCCGACTCGCTGATCCAGTCCGCGCAAAAGCTGATGGCGCAGGACAAGGTGCCGGTCATCGACCAACTGGTGCAAGGCCCGAGCAGTCCGCTGGACGCCACCTTCGGCCCGTTATTGGCCCTGCTGGGCAAAGACCCT
>NZ_JALLIX010000013.1 GCF_023242365.1 Pseudomonas sp. MWU13-2100 | reverse complement strand
CCATATTCTGCCGAGTCTCGCGGCACACTAGACTTGGCCTTCACAATCCAAGCCTCTTCCCTGCCTCCTGGGGAGGGTCTTACCAGTACGAACTCGGCTATTTTCAGCCCGTCTCCAGCCTTTTTTAAACCGAGCTGCGCTCTATGGGAAAAAAATTGTCTTCCTCGTAAGGACCGAAGCGCATACCTGATTCGTCGAATTCAATACTCATCCCAGAGTCAGCTCCACTTCCTGTTCGTAAAGTCTGATGGACTCGTCAATGATCGGGTTATCCGGCATGCCTGCTTGCAGATCATCGGACGCCCAATGATCGTCGAGTGACGACAGAACAGGGATAGAGATCCTCTTCCTTTGCGCTGCCAAGTACAAAGCCTTCACGACAAAATAAGAGTGGCTGGCGATAAAAAACTGAATACCTCGCTCAGCAAGAGCAACAATAATTTCTATCAGTTTGCTGATGGCCACGGGGTGCAAAGCGGACTCAGGCTCGTCGATGAAAACGACCGAATCAACCGACAGATAACGATTACCTAACAACGTATCAAGAATCGAGATTTTCTTAATACCCTCAGCCGTTGCACCGATCTGAAATTTTTGGTTTCCCCTCTTGAACTGCCAGCGATTCGATCCGTTGTCGAACTCAACCTTACCACCCAGCATGTCTTCCAGATTTCTACGGGCTTTTGCAAAGTGCGCGTAATTCTTACCGCCAGTAGGTGACAGGCGAAGCCCCTTGGCCAAATCGTAATAGGTGTCATCGAAACCAAAGTCTTTATCGACCTCACGGCTCTTCAAGATAATATGTTGAAGAGAAAGCACTTCTTTCGGAGGTAAAAATATAGAATTGCTTTCCCGCGGGGCAACATGGTTCTCCAAAGAAACGATACTTTTAGTCGTGTCTTTACCAAAACCATAACGAAAGAGATGGTTATCGACTTTCACTTTGCAGGACAATGGACTGTCCGCGCTCTTTGTGACCAAATCACCAATCTTGTCTGTCTGGAAGGTCCAATACAATTTGTCGGCCAATATCTCCGCCGCTGTGCGCTGTTCATTTCCGCGCTGATACTCTTCCAGCGTACGCATGGTGCAATACAGAGCTTTGAGCAAGAAAGTTTTGCCACTGCCATTAGCGCCAATGACCAGATTGATACCTGAGAGATTTTCCCAGCTAATATCTTGCAAAGGTCCAAAATTATCTAACGCAACGCTATTGAGCATTGGTTGAAGCTCCGCTCTAGCCCGAAACCAGAAAGTGAGATTATCACTACCATTCTCTTACGGCCATCATGCCCCCCCAAAACAAAACAAGGATAAATCTCACAAAACATTGCGCTAGAGCTGGCTTGCCCCTCCACACCTATTCTCCATATCCTCAGAGCCGTCACGACACATTCGTGATCGGATTTGACGGTCCGGCTTCTAACGAGATACAACGCCCCCCTTGTACTGCCACGTGGGCACCTTCGTGCCCGTTGTATGGCTTTATGGCGGCTGTGCGTGGGGCACCTTCGGGTGCGCCGGGTTTCTCGTTTCCGGTCCGTCAACCTACGCACAGTTGCCACCCAGTCGTTTGACGGCGTCTGGTGGCGACCCAAAACGAGAATCTGAATGATGAAAAAGCCTACCAGCCACACCGTCCCCTTTGGTCGCTACAACGACACCGACGCAACACTCTTTAGTGTCAATGCCGGTGTGCCCCTGATCCACCTGCTGGAAAACGCATCCATTGCTCTCGACTGCTCTTGCGCACTAAACGAAGAGCTGGCCTATGGGGACAACGCCCGTCATCGCTCCTTGCGATGGACCGCTCTTCAGTTGGATGAAATGGCCAAAGCACTGATCGACGCAGCAGTGCTTGGTGTGCTGGCTGAACAATCCGCCGCGACTGAACAAACTCACTGAATGAGCTCAAGCCTGGTCTGGTTTTGTGGCGAGCGGGCTTGTCGGAACGCCGCACCACCGCGCTCAGCTGCGCAGCAGTCGCAAAACCGGCCACCTCGGTCTACCTGATGCACCAGATTCGCAGGTTTTAGGGCCGCTTCGCCACCCAGCGCGAGCAAGCCCGCTCGCCACAAGACCGTGTTCGGCCTTGAGTGAATAGCATTGGAACCATAAGCCAGCTTGCTGCGGCTAGCGTGCCGACGACATGTGTCCTGAGATTTATATCGCCTGATCGGACGCTATCGCCACGACCGGCTGCTCCTACAAAAGTCCATTTGTTAGAGTTTGTTTCGCGAAAGCTGGCTGAAAGCTTCACCCCATTAGCATCGCCCCGCCACCGCCACCAGACCGGTCGGCCACAGCGCGCGCCACAAGCGCTCCACGGCCCAACTAACAACAAAAATGGTGATACCGATGCTTGCTAAGACCCGCCTCTTCGTTGCGACCCCGCCCGTAACGCCCACGCTCGTCGTCCCGGCACTGACCCCAGTCGCCGTGCCTTTCCCTAGCCGCGTTACGCCCGGAGTACGCCCATGCTGACTTTCCTTGGCTTTGCCATGGTCATTACCTTCATGTACCTGATCATGACCAAGCGCCTGTCCGCGCTGATCGCCCTGATCATCGTCCCCATTGTCTTCGCCCTGTTCGGTGGCTTCGCCGCCGGTATCGGCAAGATGATGATCGACGGCATCACCAAGCTCGCGCCCACCGGCGTGATGCTGATGTTCGCCATCCTGTATTTCGCCCTGATGATCGACTCGGGTCTGTTCGACCCGGCCGTGCGCAAGATCCTCAAGCTGGTCAAGGGCGACCCGCTGAAAGTCTCGGTGGGTACCGCCGTGCTGGCCCTGGTGGTGTCCCTCGACGGTGACGGCGCCACCACCTACATGATCTGCGTCGCCGCCATGCTGCCGCTGTACAGCCGCATCGGCATGAGCCCGCGAATCATGGCCGGGCTGATCATCCTCGCCGGCGGGGTGATGAACATGACCCCCTGGGGCGGCCCGACCGCCCGTGCCGCCAGCGCGCTGCACGTCGACCCCTCGGATATCTTCGTACCGATGATCCCGGCCATGCTCGCCGGGGTTCTGGCGATCCTGGCCATTGCCTACTTCTATGGCCTGCGCGAGCGCGCGCGCCTGGGCGAGCTGCATGTCATCGGCGATGAGGTCGATCACAGCGAAATCAGCGTCTCGCAATTCCCCGACGCGCGCCGGCCGAAACTGATCCTGTTCAACGGCGCGCTGACCGTCGCCCTGATGGGCGCGTTGATCGCCGGCCTGCTGCCGTTGCCGGTGCTGTTCATGGTGGCATTCAGTATCGCCATGATCGTCAACTACCCGTGCCTGCAACAGCAAAAGGAGCGCATCGGCGCCCATGCCGGCAGCGTGCTGGCGGTGGTCGGACTGATCTTCGCCGCCGGTATCTTCACCGGCATCCTGTCCGGCACCGGCATGGTCGACGCCATGTCCAAGAGCCTGCTGGCGGTGATCCCACCGGCGCTCGGCCCGTACCTGGCGCCAATCACCGCGCTGGTGAGCATGCCGTTCACCTTCTTCATGTCCAACGACGCCTTCTACTATGGCGTGCTGCCGGTGCTCGCCGAAGCCGCCAGCCACTACGGCATCAGCGCCGTGGAAATGGCCCGTGCCTCGATCGTCGGCCAGCCCGTCCACCTGTTGAGCCCGCTGGTACCCTCGACCTACCTGCTGGTGGCCCTGGCCGGTATCGAGTTCGGCGATCACCAGCGCTTCACTCTCAAGTGGGCGGTGCTGGTGTGCCTGTGCATACTGCTGGCCGCGTTGCTGCTGGGGACCTTTCCGCTCTCCGGTAGTCTATAAGGCAATGATTCACTGTCGTATCGGCGCCGGCCTTCAGAACCTGAAGCCCGGCGCCGATATGGCTCAAACGTAAGTTCAAAGGAATAGATATGGATTGGCTGACCAACCCGGAACTCTGGGTGGCCTTTTTCACCCTGACCGCCCTGGAAATTGTCCTGGGCATCGACAACATCATCATGATCTCGATCCTGGTCAGCCGCATGCCCCGGCATATGCAGCAACGTACGCGGATTTTCGGCCTGGCCCTGGCGATGATCACGCGGATCCTCCTGTTGCTGTCGATCACCTGGGTCATGCGCCTGACCGACGACCTGTTCGTGGTCTTCGGCCAGGGGATCTCCGGACGCGACCTGATCCTGTTCTTCGGGGGCCTGTTCCTGCTCTGGAAAAGCTCCCAGGAGATCTACCACGGCATGGAAGGCGCGGAGGAGGCGGGCAACGGGCCGAAAGGCAAGGGCGGCAACTTTCTCTATACCATCATCCAGATCGCCATTATCGACATCGTGTTCTCCCTCGACTCGGTGATTACCGCCGTGGGCATGGTCTCCCATGTACCGGTGATGATCGCCGCGATCGTGGTGGCGGTGCTGGTGATGATGCTGGCCTCGAAGACCATCGGCGACTTCATCGACAAGCACCCGTCGCTGAAGATGCTCGCGCTGTCGTTCCTGATCGTGGTCGGCACCGTGCTGATCGCCGAAGCCTTCGACGTGCACGTGCCCAAGGGCTACGTCTACTTCGCCATGGCGTTCTCCCTGGCGGTGGAAGCGATCAACATCAAGATGCGCACGGCGATGCAGAAAAAGAAACAGGAGGAGCAAGCCGCGAAACGCCACTGAGGCAGTGGCGGGTCAATAACCCGGAGCACACCACCTGATTCTGTGGGAGCGGAGCTTGTCGGATCGCCGCACCGCCGCGAAGGGGGCCATGAGCCCGCTAAAAGCTTCGCGGGCAAGCTCCGCTCCCACAAGGTACGCGCCAGTGTCAGGCTCCCGCAGCGCCCCATGAAAATATGACATTTTTGTTTCAAGCCCGGCGCCGCTCATGCGATGCTGGCGCTCAGCCAAATAGCCAACTACAGCTTAAGGACAAGTCGTAGAAAAGGCACACGGCCACAATCCGAGCTTGCCCCGATGGGGCACCAGTCACCCCAGGGGGCCCTCCATGCTGACCCTGCTCAATCTGCTTTCCGCCGTGACCCTGCTGATCTGGGGCACGCACATCGTCCGTACCGGCATCCTGCGGGTCTACGGTTCACACCTGCGTCACGTCATCGGCCGCAACATGTCCAGGCGACCCTTGGCCTTTGTTGCCGGGATCCTGGTCACCGCCATGGTCCAGAGCAGCAATGCCACCGCCATGCTGGTTACGTCCTTCGTCGGCCAGGGCCTGATGGCGCTGACCCCGGCCCTGGCGATCATGCTCGGCGCCGACGTCGGTACCGCGCTGATGGCCCGGGTCCTGACCTTCGACCTGTCCTGGCTGTCGCCGCTGCTGATCTTCCTCGGGGTGATCTTTTTCCTCTCGCGCAAGCAGACCCGCGCCGGTCAACTGGGCCGCGTGGGCATCGGCCTGGGGCTGATCATCCTCGCCCTGCAACTGATCGTCGAAGCCGCCGCGCCCATCACCCACGCCCAGGGGGTGAAGGTGATGTTCGCCTCCCTGACCGGCGATATCCTCCTCGATGCCCTGGTCGGCGCGCTGTTCGCCATGGTCTCCTACTCCAGCCTGGCCGCCGTGCTGCTCACCGCGACCCTGGCCGGCGCCAATGTGATCAGTCTGCCGGTGGCCATCGGCCTGGTGATCGGCGCGAATATCGGCAGCGGTGTGCTGGCCTTTCTCGGCACCAGCATGCAGAACGCCGCCGGCCGCCAGGTGGCCCTCGGCAGCCTGCTGTACAAGCTGATCGGCCTGCTGCTGATCATCCCGGCGTTGAGCCCGCTGGCGCACTGGCTCAACCATCTCGACTTCAAACCCCAGGGAATCGTCATCGGCTTCCATCTGCTCTACAACACAGCGCGCTGCCTGGTGCTGCTACCTAGCGTCGGTCCGATGGCCCGGCTCTGTGCCTGGCTGCTGCCGGAACGCCCCGAGGCCAACGGCAAGGCCAAACCCCGCCACCTTGACCCCGCCGCCCTCGCCACCCCGAGCCTGGCCCTGTCCAACGCCGTGCGGGAAACCCTGCGCATCGGCGACCTGGTCGACAGCATGCTCGACGCCATGCTCAATGTACTCAATGGCAAGCAGACCGCTGTCGCCATCGAGATACGCCGCCTGTGCGAAGACGTCGAGGTGCTCTGCAGCGCGATCAAACTCTACCTGGCGCAGATGCCCCGCGAAGACCTCGGCGACCAGGACAGCCGACGCTGGGCGGAAATCATCGAACTGGCGGTCAACCTGAAGCTGGCCGCCGACCTGATCGAGCAGATGCTGCGCAAGGTACAACGGCAGAAGACCTCGCAGCGCCGCGGATTTTCCGAAGACGGCCTGGAGGAACTGACCGGGTTGCACCGGCAACTGCTCGACAACCTGCGTCTGGGCCTCACGGTGTTCCTCGGTGCCGATCCCCACAACGCGCGGCAACTGTTGCGGGAAAAACGCCGTTTCCGCGCCCAGGAACGGCGCCTGGCCCACGCCCATGTCAGTCGCTTGCAGCGCGGAGTGGTGCAGAGCCTGGAAACCAGCTCGCTGCATCTGGAGCTGATTGCCGACATGAAGCGCCTGAATTCGCTATTCTGCGGCAGCGCCTATGCGGTGCTGGAAACCACCGAGACCGGGGCCCTGGCCTCGGAAGAACTCGACGACATCAGCCAATCGTCTTGAACGTCCACGGTTCCAGCGTTGTCTGTGCGTAGGACCCTGCCTTCGGAAAATGGTTATGCGTTGCCTGCTGTTCGCCTGCCTGTTGCTCAATACCCTGCACGCCGCCGCCCTCGATCGCTTCCAGATCGAGGGTTATCAATTGCCCAATGGCCTGCAACTGCTGCTCAAACCCGGCAGCGAACGCGGCCACGTAGCGATCCGCCTGGTGGTGGGCGTAGGCTTCGACGATTTTTCCTGTGCCGACAAGGAGCTGCCGCACCTGCTCGAACATCTGTTGTTCAGTGGCGTCGATGCCAGCGGCGAAGGTGGGCTGGAAGCGCGCATGCAGGCCCTGGGCGGCGAATGGAACGCCTACACCAGTAACGCCGACACCACCTTCGTGATCGAGGCCCCGGCCGCGAACCAGCGCAAGATCCTCGACCTGCTGCTGGAGATCCTTACCCGCACCGACCTCAGTGCGAGCGCCATCGACGCCGCCAAGCAGGTGGTGGAGCGCGAGGAGGGCGGCCACTACTCGCACCTGCAGCGCTGGTTGGACCACCAGGACCTCGGTCACAGCGCCAGCAACCAGCTGGCGGTGGAGCTGGGACTCAAATGCGCCGAACGCGCCGATGTCCGGCACCTGACGCGGGAACAGCTGGAGGCCGTGCGCAAGAACTGGTACGCGCCGAACAACATGACCCTGATCATGGTCGGCGAACTCGATCGCCTGCTCCCGGCCTACCTGGACCGGGCCTTCGGCGCGCTGGAGCCGATCGAGCCCAATGACCACCTGCCATTGCCGGAAATCCATGACCAGGCCGCCGCCACGCAACGCGACCTGCCACGCGGCTGGGTCGGCAACGGCGCGAAAATCCACTGGTTTTTTCCGGAGCCGGCACTGGAGGGGCTGCCCGACGAAACCTTCGACCTGCTCAAGGACTATCTGGACTGGGCACTGTATCGGCACTTGCGCCTGGACCACGGTCTGTCCTATGGGCCGTGGAGCGAACGCGAAGTGCTCGGCGGCGTCGGCTTCTTCAGTGTCAACGCCGATGTCGAACGCAATAACCTGGACGACGCCCGGCAGGTGCTCGAACAACTCAGGGCACGCCTGCTCAAGGACGGGCTCGACCCGAACACCTTCGCCCGCCTGAAACAGGCCGCCATTGCCCGCCAGGCCTGGGCGGTGCAGGGCAACAGCGCCCTGGCCGACTACTACTGGGGGGCGCTGGGCGATTATGAGGACGGCCATTTTACCGACCCGGCCCAGGCCCTGCGGGCGGTGACACTGGCCGATGCCAACCAGGCACTGCGCCAACTGTTCAAGCAGCCGGGCTACCTACGGGTCGAAAAGCCGTTGCTCAGCGATGAGCAACTGGTCGGCCTGGGCGCCGCCTTGGCCGGCTTGCTGCTGATCGGACTGCTGGGCTGGCGGGCCTATCGACGCTAGACTGCGCTATCGTTCATCGCGAGCAAGCTTGCTCGCGATGGGCCACCACAGACACGACTAATCCGGCCTGAAACGGTATTGTGTCGCGATCTTTTAATCGCCCGCACTGTGAACCGCCGAATGCCGAACTGGACCCTCTACATCCAACGCGTCCTCGCATTGATGAAGCGTTATCCAGGGGTCATTGCCGCCTTCGGGTTCTGCTCCGGTATCGCCAGCTTCATCCTGGTCGATCGCCAGCAGGATTCCGCCAGTTGGATTGCGGTCATCCTGCTGGTGAGCTGGCTCTGGTTGATGCTGGAGAACGTCTTCACGCAGTTCTTCAGTCGGGTGTTCAAACACGACATCCCCGAGCCGCTGCTGCGCTATGCCACGCAGATGATCCACCAGCAAAGCCTGTCCTTTGTCCTGCCATTTTTTTTCATCACCACCACCTGGAACAGTAGCCAACTGCTGTTCACCGGACTGCTCGGCGCGGCGGCGCTGGTCTCGATCATCGACCCGCTGTACTACAACTGGCTTTCGCCGAAACGCTGGCTGTTGCTGGGGCTGCACACCCTGACCCTGTTCGCCGCGCTGCTTACCGCCCTGCCGATCATCCTGCACCTGACCACCCCCCAGAGTTACCAGTTGGCCCTGGGCACCGCCATGTTGTTGTCGATCCCCAGCCTGGCAGTGAGCCTGCCACTGCGCAGTTGGCGCGGCTGGTTGATGCTGATCGGCGTGACCCTGGCGATTGGCGGCGCCGGCTGGTTCCTGCGTTCGTGGGTGCCGCCGGCGACCTTGTGGATGACCGAAGTCGCGGTCACCACCGAGCTACAGGACCGCACCCCGGGCGAGGGGCTGGATCAAGTCAGCACCCGCCAGGTGCGCAAGGACGGGCTGTATGCCTACACCGCAATCAACGCACCGCGCGGGTTGGACGAGCGGATCTACCATGTCTGGCAGTTCAACGGCCACGAGGTCGACCGCATCGCCCTGGACATCCATGGCGGACGCAAGGAAGGTTATCGCGCCTGGTCGCACAAGCAGAACTTCCCGGCCGATCCCACCGGCGACTGGCAGGTCCGGGTACTCACCGAGGGCGGTCAGATGCTCGGCGTGCTGCGCTTCAAGGTGACGGATGCAACCGACTAGAGATCAGGGGCGAGATCGTGCTATTACAGAGGCCAGTATCAATGTCTGTTAAGCACGGAGCTTTCCATCATCAGCGAAACGGCCGGCACCGCCCACCTGGATACCTCGAGCAGTCCCGCGCGCCTGCGGATCAGTGGTGACTGGACGCTGGCCCATTACGCCAACCTGAAACAACGTGCCGCGCAACTGGTTGGCCAATACGACGCCAGCACCGATATCGACCTCAATGACCTCGGCGCCCTCGACACCGCCGGTGCGTCCTTGCTGGTGGAACTGCTGGGCGCTGATCGCCTCGGCCGCTCAGCCGAGCATCCGAGCTGCCGCATCAGTGCCGCCGACCGGGCCCTGCTGCACACCGTGTATTGCTCGCTGGCGGATTTCTGCGAGCCGGTGCGCGAACCCGAAGAGGCGGCGGGCATCCAGTTGCTCGAGCGCATCGGCCGCGCCGTCGATGCCGTCTGGCAAGACACCCTGCAATTGCTCGGGTTTGTCGGCCTGATCTTCGAGACCCTGGCCCGGGGGATTTTCAGCCCGCGGCGCTGGCGCATGACCGCGACCGTTGCGCATATCGAACAGACCGGGCTCGACGCCGCCCCGATCGTCGCCCTGCTGACCTTCCTGGTCGGTGCCGTGGTGGCTTTTCTCGGCGCCACGGTACTGAAGAGCTTCGGCGCCAGTATCTTCACCGTCGACCTGGTAGCGTTCTCCTTCCTGCGTGAGTTCGGCGTACTGCTCACCGCCATCCTCATGGCCGGACGCACCGCCAGCGCCTTCACTGCGCAGATCGGCTCGATGAAGGCCAACGAGGAGATCGACGCCATTCGCACCCTTGGCCTCGATCCCATGGAATTGCTGGTGCTGCCGCGGGTCCTGGCCCTGCTGATCGCCCTGCCGATGCTGACCTTCCTGGCGATGATCTGCGGGATTGTCGGCGGCGGCGTGGTCTGCGCCTGGTCGCTGGGGATTTCGCCGGCGATGTTCCTGTCCCTGTTGCAAGCCGATATCGGCGTCCGGCATTTCCTGGTGGGCATGGCCAAGGCGCCATTCTTCGCCTTCCTGATCGCCGCCGTCGGTTGCCTGGAAGGTTTCAAGGTCAGCGGCAGCGCCGAGTCGGTCGGTGCCCACACCACCTCCAGTGTGGTCCAGTCGATCTTTATCGTGATCGTACTGGATGCCGTGGCCGCGCTGTTCTTCATGGAGATGGGCTGGTGAGTCGACCATCACGGGCGCCGAGCGAGGCGGTGATCGAGGTACGCGGGCTGTGCAACCGTTTCGGCAGCCAGAGCGTCCACGAAAACCTCGACCTGGACCTGTACCGTGGCGAAATCCTCGCCGTGGTCGGCGGTTCCGGCAGCGGCAAGTCGGTGCTGTTGCGCAGCATCGTCGGCCTGCGCAAACCCAGCGAGGGCAGCGTGCGGGTGTTCGGCCAGGATCTGCGCAGCCTCTCGGAACAGGCGCGCTCCCTGGTCGAACGGCGCTTCGGCGTGTTGTTCCAGAAGGGTGCGCTGTTTTCCTCGCTGACCGTCACCGAGAACGTCGCCCTGCCATTGATCGAACACGCCGGCCTCAGTCGCCGCGATGCCGAACACCTGGCGGCGGTCAAGCTGGCCCTGGCCGGCCTGCCGCTGTCAGCGGCCAACAAATACCCGGCCTCGCTGTCCGGCGGCATGATCAAGCGCGCCGCCTTGGCCCGTGCCCTGGCGCTGGACCCGGACATCCTGTTTCTCGACGAACCCACCGCCGGCCTCGACCCCATCGGCGCGGCGGCCTTCGACCAACTGATCCTGACCCTGCGCGATGCCCTGGGCCTGAGTGTGTTCCTGGTCACCCACGACCTCGACACGCTCTACACCATCACCGACCGGGTCGCGGTGCTGGCGCAGAAACGCGTGCTGGTGGCCGATGCCATCGACCGGGTCGCCGAGACCGACGATCCGTGGATTCACGAATACTTCCATGGCCCGCGTGGTCGCGCCGCATTTGACGCGGTAACCCCGCACAAGGAGGGATGAAATGGAAACCCGCGCCCATCATGTGATGATCGGCCTGTTCAGCGTGTTGGTGGTCGTGGCCGCGTTGCTGTTCGGCCTGTGGCTGGCCAAGTCCAGCGTCGACACCGCGTTCAAGGACTATGAAGTGGTGTTCAACGAGGCGGTCAGCGGCCTGTCCAAGGGCAGCCCGGTGCAGTACAGCGGGATCAAGGTCGGTGATGTGCTGCAACTGAGCCTCGACCCGAAAGACCCGCGCCGGGTACTGGCGCGCATCCGCCTGGCCGGTGACACCCCGATCAAGGAAGACACCCACGCCAAGCTGGCCCTGACCGGCATCACCGGCACTTCGCTGATCCAGCTCAGCGACGGCACGCCACAGAGCCCCGAGCTCAAGGGCAAGGATGGCAACCTGCCACAGATCATCGCTTCGCCATCGCCGATCTCACGCCTGCTCAACGACAGCAATGACCTGATGAGCGGGATCAACCTGCTGCTGCACAATGCCAACGAAATGTTCTCGCAGAAAAACGTCGGCCAGGTCAGCCAGACCCTGGAAAACCTCCAGCAGGCCACCGGGGCCATCGCCGGTCAACGCGACGATATCCGCCAGACCCTGAAACAGATGACCCAGGTCAGCAAGCAGGTCAGCGCGACCCTGGAGCAGACCAGCTTGCTGATGCGTAACGCCAACGGCCTGCTCGACAATCAGGGCAAGCAGGCCCTGGGCAGCGCTGAACGGGCGATGCAGTCCCTGGAGCAGAGCAGCGCGACGATCAACAAACTGCTGAGCAACAACCAGGACTCGGTCAACAGCGGCTTGCAGGGCCTGAATGAGCTGGCACCGGCGATCCGCGAACTGCGTGACACCCTCAGTTCCCTGCGCGCGATCTCCAAGCGCCTGGAAGCCAACCCCAGCGGCTACTTGCTGGGCCGTGACAAGAACAAGGAATTCAGCCCATGAGGCATGCCCCTCGTGTATTGAGCCAGCTTACCCTGGTTGTCGGCCTGGCCTTGAGCGGCGGCTGCTCGATCCTGCCCCAGGCGGACCCGGCGGATGTCTATCGCCTGCCGACAGCGCAGAACAGTGTGCCGGCGCCCAACGGCCTGCCGGTGAACTGGTCGCTGCGCATTGCCAAGCCGATTGCCAGTGACGCCTTGAACAGCCCGAACATTGCCGTGCTGCCCCAAGGCGACCTGATCAGCCACTACAAGGCCTCGCGCTGGAGCGATCCGGCGCCGGTGCTGCTGCGCAACCGGATCCTCGATGCTTTCCAGCGCGACGGCCGGGTGCGCCTGCTGAGTACCGACGACAGCAACCTGCAGGCGGATTTCGAGCTGGGGGGCGAGTTGCAGGCGTTCCAGACCGAGTACCACGGGCAGGCCGCCGAGGTGGTGATCCGCTTCGATGCACGGCTGGTCCGAGGGATCGATCAGCGGATCCTCGCCAGCCGGCGCTTTGAAGTGCATCAGCCGATCAGTGACAAGCAAGTGCCTGGCGTGGTCGCGGGCTTCGGTCAGGCCGGCGACAAGCTGATGGCACAGATGATCGGTTGGGCGGTGCGGCAGGGCGAGGATTCGGCGAAACGCTGAGGGCCTCATCGCTGGCAAGCCGGCTCCCACATGGTTTCCGGGCTTGCCGGTAAGTTGCGGCGAGACAGCGTGTGGGAGCCGGCTTGCTGGCGATGGCTGCGCTGCATCTTGCATCGCAACCACAGGCAAACACGGGTTTCAGCCAAAGAACCAGTAGCACACCCCGATCGCTGCCAGCACCCCTGCCAGTTCGGCCAGCAAGGCGCAGCCCACCGCATGCCGCGCACGCTGGATATTCACCGCACCGAAATACACCGCCAGAACATAGAAGGTGGTTTCGGTACTGCCCTGAATGGTCGCCGCCACCAACGCCGGGAAACTGTCCACGCCCTGGGTCTTCATGGTCTCGATCAACATCGCCCGGGCGGCACTGCCGGAGAACGGCTTGACCATCGCCGTCGGCAAGGCGTCGACGAAACGCGTATCCCAACCGGCCCACTGCACCAGGTGACGGATGCCGTCGAGGCCGAAGTCCAGGGCCCCGGAAGCCCGCAATACCCCTATCGCACAAAGCATCGCCACCAGGTACGGCAACAGGTTCTTGGCGACATCGAAGCCCTCTTTCGCCCCTTCGACAAAGGCCTCGTAGACCTTCACCTTGCGCAACGCGCCAATCACCAGGAACAGCATGATCAGGCCGAACAGCGTCAGGTTGCCGAGGATCGACGACAGACCGGCCAACGCCGTGGCCGAAAGCCCGGCCAGCACCGCCATGAAACCACCGAGAATCAACGCACCGGGAATCAGGTAGGCCAGCACCACCGGATCCCACAGGCGCAGGCGCTGCATCACCGCCACCGAGAACAGGCCGACCAGGCTCGAGGCGCAGGTGGCCAGCAGGATCGGCAGGAACACCAGGGTCGGGTCCGCCGCGCCTTGTTGGGCGCGGTACATGAAGATGGTCACCGGCAGCAGGGTCAGGGACGAGGCGTTGAGCACCAGGAACAGGATCTGCGCATTGCTCGCCACGGTCTGGCTCGGGTTGAGCTCCTGCAGGGAGCGCATGGCCTTGAGGCCGATGGGCGTGGCGGCGTTGTCCAGGCCCAGGGCATTGGCGGCGAAGTTGAGGGTGATCAGGCCAATGGCCGGGTGGCCGCGGGGCACTTCCGGCATCAGGTGGCTGAACAACGGCCCCAGGGCCTTGGCCAGCCACTCGACGATCCCGGCCTTCTCGGCGATGCGCAGAAAGCCGAGCCAGAGAGTCAGGGTGCCGAACAGCAGGACCATGACCTCCACCGAGAGCTTGGCCATGGCGAAGATGCTTTCCACCATGGCAGCGAAGATCGCGTGGTTGCCACCCACCAGCCATTGCGCCAGCGCCGAGACGGTCGCCACCACGAAAAAGCCAAGCCACAGGCCATTGAGCATCGGTAAAACTCCTTGAGGATGCGGCGAATGATAGCGGTCGGGCCAGAAACAACAAACCCCGGAAAGTCCGGGGTTTGGCTAGGCGGGCTGGAAATACACCGAACCTGTGGGAACGGCGCTTGGCCTGGGTGGCACTCCGACGAAGCTTCTAGCGTTCTCACTGGCCTCTTCGCGAGCAAGCTCTGCTCCCACAAGAACAGCGCCGCTTCCACACCATGGGCACGGCGGTTAGCCCTTGGAGACCTCGCCCGCCGGCAGCGGCTCCTTGCTGCGCCAGTGCGGCAGGGAGTTCCAGTAGCGCTCGCCCTTGGCGTCGTCGTACATGCCTTCCCAACGGGAAACCACCAGGACCGCCAGGGCATTGCCGATCACGTTCAGCGCGGTCCGCGCCATGTCCATGACCCGGTCGACACCGGCGATAAAGGCCAGGCCTTCCAGCGGAATACCCACGCTACCCAGGGTCGCCAGCAACACCACGAAGGAGACGCCCGGAACCCCGGCAATGCCTTTGGAGGTGACCATCAGGGTCAGCACCAGCAGCAATTGCTGGCTGATGGACAAGTCGATGCCATAGAGCTGGGCAATGAAGATCGCCGCGATGCTCTGGTACAGGGTCGAACCATCGAGGTTGAAGGAGTAACCGGTCGGCACCACAAAGCTGCAAATGGCCTTCGGCGCGCCATAGGCTTCCATCTTCTCGATCACCCGTGGCAACACGGTTTCGGAACTGGCAGTGGAGTAGGCCAGCACCAGTTCGTCCTTGAAGATGCGCATCAGCTTGATCACCGAGAAGCCGAACAAGCGGGCAACCAGGCCGAGCACGGCAAAGGCAAAGAACAGAATGGCAGCGTAGACCAGCAGCACCAGCTTGGCCAGCGGCAGCAGGGAGGCAAAGCCGAAGCTGGCGACGGTCACCGCGATCAGGGCGAACACACCGATAGGCGCGTAATTCATGATCATGTGGGTGACCTTGAACATGCTTTCCGAGACGCCCTGGAACATCTTCACCAGCGGGTCGCGCAACTCGGCCTGCAGGCTCGACAGGCCCAGGCCGAAGAGCACTGAGAAGAAGATGATCGGCAGCATTTCGCCGCGGGCCATGGCGGCAAAGATGTTCGAAGGAATCAGGTTGAGGATGGTTTCGATAAACGCATGCTCATGCTGCACTTCGGCGGCGGTGGCCTTGTACTTGGAGATATCCACGGTGCCCAGGGTGCTCATGTCGATGCCCGAGCCCGGGTGGAACACGTTGGCCAGCAGCAGGCCGACCACAATGGCGATGGTGGTGACGATCTCGAAGTAGATGATGGTCTTGAGGCCGATGCGCCCCAGCTTCTTGGCGTCGCCGACCCCGGCAATGCCGACCACCAGCGAGGAAATGACAATCGGAATGACGATCATCTTGATCAAGCGAATAAAGATATCGCCTGCCGGTTGCAGCACGTTGCTAATCCACCAGGCCTTCTCGGCACTGAAATGGTTGAGCAGCGCGCCCACTGCAATCCCCAGTACCAGACCGATAAGGATCTGCCAGGCGAGGCTGAGCTTTGCCTTCTTCATGTCGTTACCCTTGCTTCAAGTGGAGTCGGACAGGAGCCCCTCACCGTTGCATTTATGCAGGTCAGGTGACGGCAGCTGCCCCCCATGGAAGGTCATCGCCCACCAGCCTGATGGCTTTTTGGCAGGCGAAAAAAGGCGCAACTATTCCCATGCAAGGGGGGGACGTCTAATGCCGTAAACGCCTACCCTATGCCGAATCGGCATGAGCTTTATTCAACAATACGACCGTTTTGCCCCCTGCCAACAAGACATTTCAGCCGAATAAAGTGCCGTAAACCGGCCATCTCAAAGCATTTCTTCCTCTGCGTTGCGAGGGCGAATCGCGGCCAGATAAGTAGAAAAGTCCTACGAATTCAATCGGAAACAAGAGGGGAATTAGAGGGGTATTTCTAGACGTACGGTTACACCGGAAAAATGCACCCGCTGAAAATGCCACTTAATGTCAGAACGACATAGGACTAAAGCGACAAATGCCTATCGTGCCAAGGCCGGAGCTGCCGCCCGTCAGCAGGGCGGCGGCGGCTCATGGTCAGCCTCGACCGCGGCGTCCGAACAGGAAGGAAACCACGAACATCACCAGGAATACGACAAAGAGGATTTTGGCGATACCCGTAGCGGTACCGGCGATGCCACCAAAGCCCAATACCGCGGCGACAATGGCAATGATCAGAAATGTGACTGCCCAGCTCAACATGGTGATTCTCCTCGACTTACAAGTTTTTGGATGCAGCCTTTACTGCTCCGGGTACTGCCCCGGACTGTCGTCAGACAGCCCGGTCCTTGCCTAGAACACCCAGCGCTGTTGAAGCGTTTCGTCCGGCGCCTGGGCTTGATCAACCGACGTCAGGCGATAGGCGGTGGGGTCGCTGATGCTGGCGGCGGCCGCGCTGAAATGGGTCTGTTGCAAGACATGCCCGGGTAGGCGCTGGACCTGCACGCCGGCCTGGTTCCAGCGTTGAAACTGCTGGCCGGCAATCAGCGTGACCAGCAACGCGAGCACGGCAAACAATCCTTGCTGCAGGTGCAGGGGCGAGAGATGGAGATGGGCGGCACGTGGGCGATTCATCCTGAAACTCCTCCGACTCAATGATGCGTGTTGCAGGGTCGGGGGATGAAGCAGCCCGACCACCGCGAATGTTCTTGAGAGGAGCATTGCAGCCTGCATGCCAGTTTTTTTGATGAGAAAATATCAATAAAATCAACAAGTTAAAAAATAAATAAGATTGACCAACCAGCATCCTGCACGATGCTCATCATACGGTCGTGCGTATTGCACGATGAGTCCGTAGGAAATAGCCTAATTTCAAGAATAAATAGTCAGAAAATCAGTAGGAATTAGCTGAGAGCCTGGCTGTCGGAAGCAAAGAGCCTAAAAAATTCCCCAAATCAGCGGGTTAGCAATCAGAGGCGGAGACCGTTACCCTGCTTGTCATAGGTCAATCAGAAACAGCTCTCTAACGTGCCGGATATTTCCGGAACAAACTGGAAACTTTTACTAAAGGAGCATGGGAGATGGAATCAGCCACGGAACATCAAGGCCGTATTCTGCTGGTGGATGATGAGTCTGCCATCCTTCGCACCTTTCGTTATTGCCTGGAAGACGAAGGCTACACCGTCGCCACGGCGAACAGCGCCGCCCAGGCCGAGGCGTTGTTGCAGCGCCAGGTCTTCGACCTGTGTTTCCTCGACCTGCGTCTGGGCGAGGACAACGGTCTCGATGTTCTCGCCCAGATGCGCATCCAGGCGCCCTGGATGCGCGTGGTGATCGTCACCGCCCATTCCGCCGTGGACACCGCGGTCGATGCCATCCAGGCCGGGGCCGCCGATTACCTGGTCAAGCCGTGCAGCCCGGACCAACTGCGCCTGGCCACGGCCAAGCAGTTGGAAGTGCGGCAACTGTCGGCCCGCCTCGAAGCCCTGGAAGGTGAAGTGCGCAAGCCCAAGGACGGCCTCGACTCCCACAGCCCGTCGATGATGGCGGTGCTGGAAACCGCGCGGCAGGTGGCCGGCACCGATGCCAACATCCTGATCCTCGGCGAGTCCGGGACCGGCAAGGGCGAACTGGCCCGTGCCATCCATGGCTGGAGCAAACGGGCGAAGAAGTCCTGCGTGACCATCAACTGCCCGTCGCTGACCGCCGAGCTGATGGAAAGCGAGCTGTTCGGCCACAGCCGCGGAGCCTTCACCGGCGCCAGCGAAAGCACCCTGGGCCGGGTCAACCAGGCCGACGGCGGGACCCTGTTTCTCGACGAGATCGGTGACTTTCCCCTGACCCTGCAACCCAAGCTGCTGCGCTTTATCCAGGACAAGGAATACGAGCGGGTCGGCGATCCGGTGACGCGGCGGGCCGATGTGCGGATTCTCGCCGCGACCAACCTCAACCTCGAAGACATGGTCCGTGACGGGCGTTTTCGCGAGGACCTGCTCTATCGCCTGAACGTCATCACCCTGCACCTGCCGCCCCTGCGCGAGCGCAGTGAAGACATCCTGATGCTGGCCGATCGTTTCCTCGCCCGCTTCGTCAAGGAATACGCGCGACCGGCCCGCGGCTTCGGCGATGAAGCCCGCGAAGCCCTGCTCAATTACCGTTGGCCAGGCAATATCCGCGAACTGCGCAACGTGGTCGAACGCGCCAGCATCATCTGTCCCCAGGAGCGCGTGGAAATCAGCCACCTGGGCATGGCCGAACAACCGACCCACAGCGCACCGCGTATCGGCGCCGCGCTGAGCCTGGACGAGCTGGAAAAAGCCCATATCGGCGCCGTGCTGGCCACCAGCGACACCCTCGACCAGGCCGCCAGGACTCTGGGCATCGACGCCTCGACGCTGTACCGCAAACGTAAACAGTACAACCTGTGAGTAGCCCACCATGAGACTCACGATGAAGCTGCGCACCCGGCTCTTCCTGAGTATCTCGGCGCTGATCACCGTCGCCTTGCTGGGCCTGATGCTCGGCCTGGTCAGCGTGATGCAGATGGCCAAGACCCAGGAGTCGCTGATCAGCGAGAACTTCATCACCCTGGACCTTGGCCTCAAACTGCGCCAGAGCCTGGGCGACCAGTTGCTCCTGATGCTCAGCGACAAACCGGACCAGGCCGCGCTCGAGGCCTCGCGCGAGCACTACCTGCAACTGCTCAACGAAGGCATCGAGCATGAGCAGAGCAGCGCTGTGCGCAGCGGCTTCGCCCAGGCGCGGATCGACTACGAGCAGTTTCTCCAGGCCTTCGCCCGTTCACGCAACGGCACGGGCAGCACCGAGGCGCTCACCAGCAGCTTCAACGTCCTGCGCAACGGCCTGATCGCCGAGCACAAGCAGGCGCTGGACAACATCAGTAGCACGGAGAGCAGTGCCCGCGAGCGGGCGCTACTGGTGGCCGGGCTACTGGGATTTGTCGGGCTGGCGGTGCTGATCATCGGCTTCATTACCGCCCACGGCATCGCCCAGCGTTTCGGCGCGCCCATCGAAGCCCTGGCCGAGGCGGCGGACCACATCGGCCAGGGCAACTTCGAAGTGACCCTGCCGATTTCCTCGGCCGTCGAGATGAACCTGCTGACCCGACGTTTCGGCATCATGGCCGAAGCCCTGCGCCAGCATCAGGCAACCAACATCGACGAATTGCTCGCCGGCCAGCAGCGCTTGCAGGCCGTGCTCGACAGCATCGACGACGGGCTGTTGATGATTGACCGCGAAGGCCGTCTGGAGCACCTCAATCCAGTGGCGCAACGCCAGTTGGGCTGGGACGGTGATCGCCTGGGCCAACGCCTTGGTGAGGCGCTGCAGCGGCCCGAGCTGGACGAACAGCTGCAATCGATCCTGCGCGGCGCCAGCCTGGAACGGGCGCCGGAAGACCTTGAGGTCGAGGTCGAAGGCGAGTCCCGCTTGCTGACCTACAGCCTGACCCCGGTCAGCCACACCGAAGGCCATATTCTCGGCGCGGTGATGGTGCTCCATGACGTTACCGAACAGCGGGCCTTCGAGCGGGTACGCAGCGAGTTCGTCCTGCGCGCTTCCCACGAATTGCGCACGCCGGTCACCGGCATGCACATGGCCTTCGGCCTGTTGCAGGAGCGCGTACATTTCGACAGTGAATCGCGGGAGGCGGACCTGCTGAACACGGTCAACGAAGAAATGCAGCGGCTGATGCAATTGATCAACGACCTGCTGAATTTCTCCCGCTACCAGAACGGCATGCAGAAGCTCAGCCTGGTGCCCTGCGACATCGAGCCCTTACTCGAAGCCTGCCGCCTGCGCTATGCCGAGCGGGCCCTGGCCCAGGGCATCGACCTGCAGGTGGAGCTGCAACCGCCCTTGCCGCGCCTGCCTGCCGATCAACCGCAACTGGAACGCGTGCTCGACAACCTGTTGGACAATGCCCTGCGCCATACCGCCCGGGGCGGGCAGATTCGCCTGCAGGCCCGACGCCATGGCGAGCGGGTCATCATCAGCGTCGAGGACAACGGCGAGGGCATTGCCTACGGTCAACAGGGACGGATCTTCGAACCCTTCGTCCAGGTCGGCCGTAAGAAAGGTGGTGCCGGCCTGGGCCTGGCTCTGTGCAAGGAGATCGTGCAATTGCACAGCGGGCGCATGGGCGTGTATTCAAGACCGGGGCAGGGCACGCAGTTCTATATGGCGCTGCCGCTCTAGCGCTCCCAGAACCTAGGCTTCGTCGTCCAGACGCCGTGAAGCCAGGCGCCGACCACGGGTGATCAACTCGACGAACTGCACCGCCGTCAACGCCTGGGCGAACAGCCAACCCTGGCCGTAATTGACCCCTTCGCTACTGAGCAGCAGAGCCTGGTGCTCGGACTCGATACCTTCGGCGATCACCCGCAAGTGCAACGCATGGGCCATGCGGATGATATGCGGCGCCACGCCGCTGCTGGCGGCATCATGGCCCAGGGCATCGATAAAGGCCTTGTCGATCTTCAGGCAGTCCACCGGCAGGGTTTGCAGATAGGCCAGGCTGCAATAGCCGGTGCCGAAGTCGTCGATCAGGACCTGATGACCGACATTGCGCAGGGCCTGCAAATTGTCCCGGGCCACCACCACGTCGATCAGCCCGCGCTCGGTGACTTCGAAGGCGATCTGCCGGGCACTGACCCGGTGCACCCGCAACAGGTCGGCAATCACCTCGCCAATACGCGGCACCATGACATCGCAGGCCGCCAGGTTCACCGAGATATACAACTGCGGGTTGGCCCGCAGCAGTTGACCCAGTTGGTCCAGCAACCGTTGCAGGACAAAATCGGTGATCTGACGGATCTGCCCGGTATTTTCCGCCAGGGGAATGAACAGGTCGGGGCTGGTCAGCGTGCCGTCCGGCCGGCGCCAGCGGATCAAGGCCTCGGCCCCCACACAATGGCGGCTGCCGAGGTCGAAGATCGGTTGATACAAGACCTGGAATTCGCCGCGCCGCAGAGCGCCTTGCAGCTCACCATTGAGCGACTGGCGCTGGCGGGCCAGTTGCAAGGTCAGGCCACCGATGCAGAAGGCAATCAGCAGGCTCACCGAGAACAACCACCACCACAGCGGGTCGACCGGCAGTGGCATCGCCGCGCGCGGCGCGACCATCACCAACTGGTATTCCGGGGTGCGGGTGGGCATGCGATAGATCAGTTCATTCGCCGTGATCAGCAGCGGATCCTTGCCCTTCGCGGGCCAGCCGGGGGGCGGCCAGTCCTGGGCCGGCCCGAGCACCGGAATCGCCCGCCGGCCATGGTCGACCACCACCAGCAGGCTCGCCCCTGGCGGCAACTCCACCACATCGCTCAAATGCCCGCGGGAGGTGGACACCCGGAAATGACCGCGCCCCAGCATCAGGGCGGCCAGGTTGTCATTGGGTTGGGCCGAGGTATTGAGCCAATAGCTGTAGGTCGGTCCGCGGATATCCGGCGCTCGCGAGGCGACGTGGGCATCCTGATTCGGCCAGTTGGAACAGGACTGGGTGGCGTCGACATAGAAAGCTTTGTAGATAAAGCGGTAGTTGAAGCTCAGTTGCTGCAAGGTGCCGATCATGGCCAGGCTGCAATCGCGCAGGGGCTGGGCCTCCAATTGGTCGAGCCCCTCGCGCAGTTGCCCGAAAAGCTGCTCCAGCCGCTCCAGGAAACGCTGCCCCTGGGCATTCATTTGTTCGCTTTCGTGCTGTCTGACCTGGTGCATCACCACCCCCAGGCTACCCGCCGACAACAGGGCGACACTGAGCAGAGCCGCCAGCAATGCCAGCGACCAGGGACGATGGAACCAGGAGCGCAACGTCTGGCGAGCCGGCATCAGCGAATATCCGAAGATTTACCAATGAGTTATAGCAACAGATTGGCGGTTCGGCGCTGACCGTCCGGCGGTGACATTATTCTGACTGATTGAGCACCTGGAGAATCGCCGCACTTTGCGCATCCGGCAGGCCGTCGAAGCGGCTGGGGCGGAAGTGCATCTGGAAGGCCGCCAGGACATGGCGCGTGGCAACATCCAGCTCGCCGGTCTGCGGTGAGGCATAGCCCAGCCGCTTGAGCTGCTGCTGGAACCAGGTGACGCTCGGCAGTTGCGCGACGTAGGCGGCCTGCTGCTGGGCGACCGCCTGTTCGTCAGGCCATACGCCGAGGCCTTCTGCAGCCAGGCGCTTCCAGGGCATCAGCGGCCCCGGGTCCTGTTTGCGCAAAGGGGCGATATCGCTATGGCCAATCACATTGCGCGGCTCGATGTGATTGCGTTTGACGATGTCCTTGAGCAGCAAGACCAGCGCCTGGATCTGGGCTTCGCTGTAGGGGTACCAGACGCGCCCGGTGGGGGTATCGCGGAAACCCGGGTTGACGATTTCAATACCAATGGAGCTGGAGTTCAGCCAGGTGCGCCCCAGCCACTCGCTTTCCCCGGCGTGCCAGGCGCGCTGGCTCTCATCCACCAGCTTGTAGACGGTGGCGCGCGGGTCGTCGCCGATCAGGTAATGGCTGCTGACCTGGCCATGGGTCAGCAACCGCAGCGAGTTTTCCATGTTCGCCGAGGTGTAATGCAGAACCACGAACTGCACCCGGTTGTCGTAATTGACCGAAGGGTGGCTGGTGTCGATGCGCGGACCGCTGGCGCAGCCCGCCAGCAGCAGGATTGAAAGAAGGAAGGGGAGCAGTTTCATGGCAGCCGCAACAAACGAAGACAGTAATTTGACAGCATAACGTACTGGCAGGCCCAGCAGCGCCCAATACACTGTTACCTGATACAACCTCTAGCGGTATCTTGACCCTGGCACCCGCATTTCACTCAACACGGTCACTGTAGGCGCCCGCTTGCCGGCGCCTACAGAACCCTGGCCTGGTACTCAGCCCTGCTCGATACGATTGCGCCCGGCATTCTTGGCCCGGTAAAGCGCCTCATCGGCTCGTTTCAACGCATGATCGCTGCGCTCGCCGGCCCTGAACGCCGACAACCCGACCGACACAGTGATCGTCACGCGCTCACCCTTGAAGTGGAACGGACAGGCCTCGATGGCTGCGCGCAAGCCCTCGACCAGCTTGAGCCCCGCCATGATCGGGGTATTGGGCACCAGCAGGACAAACTCCTCGCCCCCGAAACGGGCGATGAAGTCACCGGCCCGCAGACGCTTGCGCAGCTCGCCGGCAATGATCTTCAACACCTTGTCACCGGCCAGGTGGCCGTAGTTGTCGTTGATCCGCTTGAAGTGATCGAGGTCGAGCATGGCGATCAGCAGGGTGTTGCCATGCTGCTGCCACTGCGCCATCTCCTGCTCCAACCGCTCGCTCCAGGCCGCGCGATTGGGCAAGCCGGTCAGCGGGTCGACCAGGGCTTTCTGGCGCTGCTCCTCAAGGTGGTCACGATAACCCTGGGCTTCCTGCTCCATATGCGCCACGCGCTCGGCCAGGCTTTGCAGGCGCACCGCGACTTCCTGCTCGCGGATCGCCCGTTGTTGCTGATGCTGGTCCATGGTGCCCAGCAAACCTTCGAGGCGGCTTTCCAGGACGTGCTTGAGGCTGTCCAGGTCCGAGGCATCCTGCACGCTGCTTTGCAGGCTATCGACATGCTCGCGCAGTTGACTGTGCAACTCGTTCGCCGCCGTACGCCCTTCGGCATGGCCGGCACTGGCCGCCTGCAGGTTGCTCTGGAACGACTCCAGGCGCTCGTTGAGTTGCTTGAGATAGATCTGGAAGTCACGCTGGCCGCTGTCGTTGATCGCCAGCATCAACACCGCAAGATCATCGAGGATCGGCAGCAATTCATACCAGTTCAACCCATGTTCGAGGCGTTGGCGCATGGCCTCGGCATGGGCCTGGTGACGCTCTGGCAGGGTGAGGTCATCGAGCAGGCCCAGCAACGTCGATTCGATGTGTTCGGCCACTGAGCTGTAGGACGGCTCCGGGGACTCGGGCAAGGCAAACAGCACATCCGGCTCGGGGTACTCCGGGTCGACGGCCGCCAGCGCTTCAGCCATCACAGCGGGTAACGGCAGGCTGTCGAGAAACACCGTTGGCACGAGGCGCAGCGCAGGGGCCGGCGCTTCAGCCGGGTCGGCCGCCTTGATGACAGACAGCGACACTACACCGGGCTCGACAGCCAGTGTCGGCGACGGCGGCTGTTCACCCACGCTCGTCGACACCACGGCCGGCACTTCGGCCACCGGCTCGGCGACGGCGGCCGGTATCTGCGGCACAACCACCGGCGGTACATAGGCCACAGCATCGACCGGCTGGGCCGTGGGTACCGGCTCAGGCGCGGCAGCGGGCGACGGCCCAGGCACTTCGGGTGCGACTGACGCCATGACTTCGACTGCGGCCTCAGGGGCCGGCGGCGCGGCTGGCGCGATGTCCTGGGTGGCTACCGGAGCAGGTGCGACGATGGCTGGCGCCGTGGGGGCGGGTGTATGAACAGGCTCCGACACCTGAACTTCGGGCTCACGCGCCGAGGGTTCGACCCTGCGGGCCGAAACCTCTTCGACCCTGGCGGACGGAACCGGTGGCTGCCCCGGGGCGGTTTCCGGCCCGCTCTCCTTGCTACCGAACAACCGTTGCAACAGACCGGGGCGACCCGGCTCAACCGGCTGCTCAAGCTGCGTCAGTGCCTTGCCTTGCAGGCCACTGAGCTCGCTGAGCAGCAACGGGATCTCCCGCGCCTGACCGACACGACCCTCAAGCTGCTTGGCGAAGTTCTTCAGCGGCCGCCTGACTTCACGGGGCAATGGCAGGGATTGCAGCTGGGTCACCAGCGCGCTCAACGCGGTACTCACCTGTTCGGCGCGGGTCTCGCGGCGCTGTTCAGAGTCGAGCACGGCCTTTTCCAACCGCGGCAACAGGGCGGCGAGCCCTGCGTCCATATCGTCGCTGCGCACGATATCGCGCATTTCCTTCATGCATTGGTCGACCGCGCGGTCGGTGCCTTCCGCCGCCAGAGTACTGCGTACCAGCCCACGGCGAAGCAGGTCCAGACGGGCGTCCCAACGACGCTCGAGCTTTTCCTGTTGTTCAATGCTTTTAAGGTATTTCTCTTTCCAGCGTTCGACTTCTTCGCTGCTCATGCCGGCGTCCGCGAGATTTAGCTACTCAAGGCCGGCAACGTATCAGAACCGATGGAGCCTGGCAGACGAATTTCGACGGCTACCGGCAAATGATCGGAAATAGGTTGGGCCAGCACCTCGACTCGCTCCAGGGTCAGGCTGGGGCTGAGCAGAATGTGGTCCAGGCAACGTTGTGGACGCCAGCTGGGAAAAGTGGCTTCCACCTGCGGTGCGAGCAAGCCGAGGTCGCGTAAAGGCGAGTGTAGCAGCAGGTCGCTGGCCTGGGTGTTCATGTCGCCCATGAGCACCAGGTGCCGAAAACCACCGATCAGCTCGCGGACATAAGCCAGTTGCCGGGTACGTGCCCGCGCCCCCAGGGCCAGGTGCATCATCACCACCACCAGGGCTTCCGGGCCCTCGCCAAACCGCACGAGAATCGCCCCGCGCCCGGCCGGCCCCGGCAGGGGATGATCCTCGATCGCCGAGGGCCGCAAACGGCTCAGTACCCCATTGCTGTGCTGGCCCAGGCGCCCGAGGTTGCGATTGAGTTGCTGGTACCAGTAGGGAAAGGCGCCGAGCTGCGCCAGGTGCTCGACCTGATTGACGTAGCCTGAACGCAGGCTACCGCCATCGGCCTCCTGGAGGGCCACCAGGTCGAAATCGGCGAGCAGGCCGCCGATCTTCTGCAAGTTGTCCGCCCGCCCCGTGGCGGGCAAGAGATGTTGCCAGCCACGGGTCAGGTAATGTCGATAACGCTGCGTGCTGATACCCACCTGGATATTGAAACTGAGCAGGCGCAGGCGGTTGTCCGCCGGCAGGCCGGTGCTCTCCAGGTGATGCTCGTTGACCTTGGGCTCATGCAAGCCAACGAGACGCTCCGTCCCCCAGCGCCCGATCACGGCGGCGGCCTTACTTGGCCACCGCCATGGCCGCCCGCTCTTTGGCGATCAACTGGTCAGCGACATTCAGCGCGGCTTCAGGGCCACCGGCGGTGCCAAGGTCGAAGCGGTATTTGCCGTTGACGATCATGGTGGGGACACCGCTGACTTCATACTTCTTGGCAAGGTCTCTGGCGATGACGATCTGGCCTTTGATGGCGAACGAGTCGAAGGTCGCCAGGAACTTGTCCTTGTCAACACCCTGAGTGGCCAGGAAATCGGCCATCTCTTGCTTGTCGGTGAGCTTCTTGTGTTCTTTCTGGATGGCATTGAACACGGCCGCGTGCACCTTGTGCTCCACCCCCATGGCTTCCAGGGTCAGGAACAACTGGCCGTGGGCATCCCAAGGGCCGCCGAACATCGCGGGAATACGCACGAAATTCACATCTTTGGGCAGCTTCTCAACCCAAGGGTTGATGGTCGGTTCAAAAGCGTAGCAATGCGGGCAGCCATACCAGAACAGCTCGACCACCTCGATTTTGCCCGGCTCGGCAACCGGCACCGGGTTACTCAGTTCCACGTAGGTCTTGCCGGCTTCGAGCGGCACATCGGCGGCCTGGGCCGTCATGCCGAACAGGCTGGCGGTGACGAGTGCGGCGCTGAGAATCAGATTACGCATGCTTTGCTCCTGGACATGGATAAGTCGCCCCGGACACGACCTGTAACTCCGACAGATCGGCGCGGGCTCTAGTTCGATAATGAGTGTAACGGCAGCGGCCACAAAAAAGGGCGGCCAAGGCCACCCTTTTATCGTTGCAGCCGCGGATTAATCGATCATTAACGTTGCGAAAGATGACAGCCCGCCGCGCGCCTGACCGTCAGAACCTCAGTGCAGGCCCTGTACGTAGCTGGAAACGGCTTCAATATCCTTGTTGCTCATCTTCGCGGCGATGCTCTGCATGATCTTGGTATCGCCATCGTTGGTGCGGTTGCCTTCGCGGAAGTCGGTCAACTGCTTGGCGACATATTGCGCATGCTGGCCGCCCAGGTGCGGGAAGCCGGCGGCGGCGTTGCCCGCGCCATTGGGCGAGTGGCAACCGATGCAGGACGGCATGCCCTGATCCAGCTTGCCGCCGCGGAACAACTCTTCGCCATGGGCCACGACCTTGGGATCGGCGGCACCGACGCTGCCTTGCTGGCTGGAAAAGTAGGCGGCGATATCGGACAGGTCCTGATCGCTCAGGTTGGTCAGCAGGCCGGTCATTTCCAGCACTGTGCGCTTGCCCGACTTGATATCCTGCATCTGCTTGGTCAGGTAGCGTTCGCCCTGGCCGGCGAGTTTCGGAAAGTTGGGGGCCATGCTGTTGCCATCGGGCCCGTGACAGGCTCCGCAGACAGCGGCCTTGGCCTGACCGGCCTTGGCATCGCCAGCGGCCTGTGCCAGGCCTGTGATCCCCAGGGTCAACAGCAGACTCACGATCAGTTTGTTCATCAGCTAATCCAACTACGGCTAAGGGTTAAGAGTTATGGACCGGGCTTACTCGCTCATCCACTGGATGATGCTTCGGTAATCCTCGGTACTGCAGTCCATGCACAAACCACGCGGCGGCATCGCCTTGAAACCCTGGGTCACGTGTTGCACCAGCGTATCCATACCTTGCGCCAATCTTGGCTTCCAGGCCACCTGGTCACCCTTTCGAGGGGCCATCGGCAGCTGTCCGGCATGGCAGGCACCACAAACACGGTTGTACACGGCTTCCGGATCCTGTGTAGCCTGCGCGCTGCAAAGCGGCATCAAGAGCCCGGCGGCCAGCAGCCATTGGGTCATAAATGACCTTCTCAGGGTTGGGGGCGTACCGCGTTCTACTGCGCGGTCTAGGTCTATCGCCCCCGCGGGCTTTATCCTGTGTAGGGACAAAGCACACACAAAATCTGCGGCATTATATACTGGCGCTACTGAAACGGAAATGACACTGCTGCCGCGTCCATCCCCGGCACCGCCCATATCGGAAATCCCATGCAACTCAAGAACCCCATTCTCGGCCTGTGCCAACAGTCCACCTTCATGCTCAGCGCCGCCAAAGTCGACCAGTGCCCGGACGACGAAGGCTTTGAAGTGGCCTTTGCCGGCCGTTCCAACGCCGGCAAATCCAGCGCCCTCAACACCCTGACCCATGCGAGCCTGGCGCGCACCTCGAAAACCCCGGGGCGCACACAGTTGTTGAACTTCTTCAAGCTAGACGATGATCGGCGTCTGGTCGACCTGCCGGGCTACGGATATGCAAAAGTTCCGATTCCGCTCAAGCTGCACTGGCAGCGTCACCTGGAAGCCTACCTGGGTGGCCGGGAGAGTTTGAAAGGTCTGATCCTGATGATGGACATCCGCCATCCGATGACCGACTTCGACCTGCTGATGCTCGATTGGGCGGTGGCCAGCGGCATGCCGATGCACATCCTGCTGACCAAGGCCGACAAGCTGACCTATGGCGCGGCGAAGAACACCTTGCTCAAGGTACAGGCCGAAATCCGCAAGGGCTGGGGTGACGCCATCAGCATCCAGCTGTTCTCGGCGCCCAAGCGCCAGGGCCTGGAAGAGGCCTACACGGTGCTGGCGAACTGGATGGAACTGGCGGACAAGGGCAGCGAAGCCGCGGCGGAATAAAGCGCCGAAAACCTGTGTGGGAGCCGACTTGCCGGCGATGGCGGCCGAAACAGCGATGCAAGGCTCAAGGGCCTCATCGCTGCGATGCGGCGTCCCGACAAGCCAGCGCCTACAAGGAGCTGCAAGTCGGCCTCTGACGCGCGCGACGCACCATGGTGGCAAATTTTAAACAAAAAAAACCCCGGACTTCGTATGGGGAGGGGAAGTTCGGGGTTCAAGTTCCGAACCGCTAGGGCGGCGTCCGGAATATCTGCCAACACTTAACACAACATAGGAGCATCGAAGGGCTTCACCAGCCATTCAGTAACTCTGAGTGCCGCTTTGCCGATTTAGTTCCGAAAATTTTCAAAAACTATTCGGCATAAGTGGCGCCTATTCCTGAACTAATGGCCTTTCGATGGTGTTTTGCCGCGACGTCATGTCACGGCAAAACCCTGCTTTTGTGCGAGCCGGCTTGCTGGCGATGAGGCCCGCAAGCCTTGCAGTGACTGTCAGGCCGCCATCGCCGGCAAACTGGCGCCTACAAAGGTCCGTGGCGCACTCAAGGTCCAGGCTCAGTGCGCCTCGTCCCAGTTGTTGCCCACGCCTACATCCACCAGCAACGGCACATCCAGCTGCACCGCGCCGCTCATGTAGACGCGAATCTTCTCGCTGACTTCTTCCACCAGGTCCTCGCGCACCTCCAGCACCAGCTCATCGTGCACCTGGAGGATGACCCGGGCATCCAGGCCGGATTCGCAGAGCCAGTTATCCACCGCCACCATGGCCTTCTTGATGATGTCCGCGGCCGTGCCCTGCATCGGCGCGTTGATCGCCGTGCGCTCGGCGCCAGCACGCTCCTGGGGACGGTTGGAGTGGATGTCCGGCAGGTACAGCCGACGCCCGAACAGGGTCTCGACGTAACCTTGCTCCGACGCCTGGACGCGGGTGCGCTCCATGTATTCGCGAACCCCCGGGTAACGGGCGAAATACACGTCGATGTAAGCCTTGGCGGTCTTGGTGTCGACGCCGATGTCCTTGCCCAGCTTCTGCGCGCCCATGCCATAGATCAGGCCGAAGTTGATGGCCTTGGCGCTGCGGCGCTGGTCGGACGTGACCTCGCCCAACCCGACCTTGAACACTTCCGCCGCCGTCGCTGTGTGCACGTCGAGGTTGTGACGGAAGGCATTGAGCAGCCCCTCGTCCTTGGACAGGTGGGCCATGATCCGCAGCTCGATCTGCGAATAGTCCGCCGCCAGCAGCCTGTAGCCCTTGGGCGCGATGAACGCCTGGCGAATCCGCCGCCCTTCGGCGGTGCGCACCGGGATGTTCTGCAAGTTCGGGTCGCTGGAGGACAAGCGCCCGGTGGCCGCCACCGCCTGGTGGTAGGAAGTGTGGATACGCCCGGTACGCGGGTTGATCTGCTCCGGCAGGCGATCGGTGTAGGTGCTTTTCAACTTGCTCATGGAGCGGTACTGCATCAGTACCTTGGGCAACGGATAATCGTCCTCGGCCAGCTTGGCCAGCACCTCTTCAGCCGTGGACGCCTGGCCCTTGCCGGTCTTCTTCAGCACCGGCAGGCCGAGTTTCTCGTAGAGGATCGCCCCCAACTGCTTGGGCGAACCGAGATTGAACTCTTCGCCGGCGATCACGAACGCCTCGCGCTCCAACTCCACCATCTTCTTGCCCAGCTCGATGCTCTGCACCCCGAGCAACGCCGCATCCACCAGCGCGCCCTGGCGCTCGATCCGCGCCAGGACCGGCACCAGCGGCATTTCGATATCGGTCAGCACACTGAGCAGGCTCGGCACGGCGGCCAGTTGCTCATGCAGGACCTGGTGCAGGCGCAAGGTCACGTCGGCATCTTCGGCGGCATAAGGCCCGGCCTGCTCCAGGGCGATCTGGTCGAAGGTCAGTTGCTTGGCGCCCTTGCCGGCGATGTCCTGGAAGCTGACGGTGTCGTAGTCGAGGTATTTCTTCGCCAGACTGTCCATATCGTGGCGGGTCGCCGTGGCATTGAGCACGTAGGACTCGAGCATGGTGTCGAAGGCAATGCCGCGCACGGTGATGCCGCACGCCGGGTCGCCGCCGATAGCGCAGTTGGCGAGGATATTCATGTCGAACTTGGCGTGCTGGCCGACCTTGAGCTTATCCGGATCTTCCAGCAGCGGCTGCAAGGCCCGCAGCACACTGTCGCGGTCCAGTTGCCGCGGCACATCGAGATAGGAATGGGCCAGCGGCACATAGGCGGCTTCATTGGCCTGGACGGCGAAGGAAAGCCCCACCAGTTGCGCCTGTTGCGCGTCGATGCCGGTGGTTTCGGTGTCGAAGGCGAAGAGCTTGGCGCCCTTGAGCTTCTCCAGCCAGACGTCGAAACGGGCCTGGTCGAGAATGATTTCGTACTGTGGCTCGCTGGGCGCCTCGGCCACTGGCAACGCGCTGTCAGCCGGCTCGGCATCGAAGAGCCCGGCGCTGTCAGCCACCGGCGCCGCGGCAGCGGCCAGCTCGATGCGCTTGGCTTCGCGCTGCAACTCATCGATCCAGCTCTTGAACTCCAGCTCGGCATACAGCTCGGCGAGTTTTTCCCGGTCCGGCTCAGCCAGGTGCAGGTCGTCCAGGCCGATCTCCAGCGGCACATCGACCTTGATGGTCGCCAACTGGTAGGACAGGAACGCCATATCCTTGTGTTCGAGCAACTTGGCCGGCAAGGTCTTGGCCCCGCGAATCGGCAGGTTCGGCACCTGGTCAAGCTGCTCGTAGAGCTCTTTCAAGCCACCGTTGACCCCCACCAGCAGGGCCACGGCGGTTTTCTCGCCGACACCCTTGACCCCGGGAATATTGTCGGAAGAGTCGCCCATCAGCGCCAGTAGATCGATGATCTGCTCCGGAGCGACGCCAAACTTCGCCTTCACGCCCTCCACGTCCATCGAGGTTTCGTTCATGGTATTGACCAGCGTAATGTGCCCGTCGACCAACTGCGCCATGTCCTTGTCACCGGTGGAGATCACCACCGGACGGTCGGCGGCCGCGCTGCTGCGGGCCAGGGTGCCGATCACATCGTCGGCTTCCACGCCTTCCACGCACAGCAACGGGAACCCCAGGGCACGCACGCTGGCATGCAGCGGCTCGATCTGCACGCGCATGTCATCGGGCATGCTCGGGCGGTTGGCCTTGTAGTGGGCGTACATTTCATCGCGAAAGGTCCCGCCCTTGGCGTCGAAGACCACCGCGAAGGGGCTCTGCGGATACTGTTTGCGCAGGCTTCTGAGCATGTTCAGCACGCCCTTGACCGCCCCGGTGGGCAACCCCTTGGACGTGGTGAGCGGCGGCATCGCGTGGAAGGCGCGATACAGGTAGGAAGAACCGTCCACCAGGACGAGAGGAGCTTGGTTCATGAGTACGATCAACCTTTTCGGCGGGTGCGGCGCTAGAATAGCCGGACCGTTGACGACAAAGGGACAAGGTTATCATGCGTAAACTCAATCGCCTGTTATTGGGCGGCTTGCTTGCGCTCGCGCCGCTGGCCGTCATGGCCGCGTCAGATGCGCCTTCAGCCGAACCAGAAGTGACGATTCACACGGAAGGTGACAAAACGATCCAGGAATACCGGGTAAATGGCTTTCTGTACGCCATCAAGGTCACCCCCAAGGGTGGCAAACCCTACTTTCTGGTCCGTGCCGATGGTACTGATGCAAACTATATCCGCTCGGACCAACCCGACATGCTGATTCCGGCATGGAAGATCTTCGAGTGGAAGTAAGCCCTTAACTTTAATCGGCGCCGCCCTGGGCGGCGCCCGTACTGGCAGTTTTAACCATGTCTGTGTTCACCCCCCTGGCTCGGCCCGAGCTGGAAACCTTTCTCGCCCCTTACGGGCTCGGTCGTCTGCTCGACTTCCAGGGAATTGCCGCCGGCAGTGAAAACACCAACTTCTTCATCAGCCTGGAGAAGGGCGAGTACGTCCTGACCCTGGTTGAACGCGGACCGGTGCAGGAAATGCCGTTCTTCATCGAACTGCTCGACGTGCTGCATGACGCCGACCTGCCGGTGCCTTATGCCTTACGCACCACCGACGGCCAGGCCCTGCGCGAACTGGCCGGCAAGCCGGCGTTGCTGCAGCCGCGGCTGGCCGGCAAGCACATCAAGGTGGCCAACGCCCAGCACTGCGCGCAAGTCGGCGAGTTGCTCGGCCACCTGCACCTGGCGACCCGCGACCATATCCTCGAACGCAAGACCGATCGCGGCCTGGACTGGATGCTCGAAGAGGGCGAAAAGCTGAAGTCGCACCTGGGCGACGAGGCGCGCGGCTTGCTGCAAGCGGCGCTGGAAGAGATCGGCCGGTACAAGGCGCAGATCCTCGCACTGCCAAGGGCCAACCTGCACGCCGACCTGTTCCGTGACAATGCGATGTTCGAAGGCACCCACCTGACCGGGTTGATCGACTTCTACAACGCCTGTTCCGGGCCGATGCTCTACGACGTGGCGATTGCCTTGAACGACTGGTGCTCGGATGACGCCGGGGTGCTCGACGGGCAACGGGCCAGGGCATTGCTGGGGGCGTATGCCGGTCTGCGGCCGTTTACCGCGAGCGAGGCGGAACTGTGGCCGACCATGCTGCGGGTGGCTTGCGTGCGCTTCTGGCTGTCGCGCCTGATTGCCGCCGAGTCCTTTGCCGGACAGGACGTGCTGATCCACGATCCGATGGAGTTCCAGCGGCGCCTGGGGCAGCGCCAGCAGGTCAGTTGCTCGTTGCCGTTTGCCCTCTGATCTGAAGCGCGCAAGATAACCCGTGGGGGCGGTGCTTGTGTGGGAGCGGGCTTGTGTGGGAGCGGTGCTTGTGTGGGAGCGGTGCTTGTGTGGGAGCGGTGCTTGCCCGCGAAGCTTTTAGCGGCCACACGGGCCTCTTCGCGGGCAAGCTCCGCTCCCACAGGGTAGGTGTTCAAGCTCAAGTGAAGCGCATTGCCCCGCAGGAACAGGGGTCGTATTCCTTACAGGTGCTCCAGACACCCCGCCAGGTCATCGCCGAGCTTCTCCAGCACCTGCTCATACCCATGGGCCGATGCTGGCGTGTAGCCACCCAGGCCATCCAGCTCGGCCAGCTTCACCGGCAAGCCGCTCACCAGGGTTTCCGCCAGCCGCGGACGCAACGGCGGCTCGCTGAACACACAGGTCTTGCCCACTTCCTGCAAGCGTGTGCGCATCGCCGCCACATGCTGAGCGCCCGGCTGCACTTCGGCGGCCACGCTGAACACGCCGGCGTGCTTGAGCCCATAGGCATCCTCGAAGTAATCGAAGGCCTCATGGAAGACAAAGTACGGTTTGCCCGCCACGCCCGCCAGACGCGCCTTCAACCGCGCATCCAGGGCATCGAGCCGCCCGTCGAACGCCTTCGCATTGCTCTGGTAACGCTGCGCATTGGCCGGATCGGCCGCACTCAGGTCCGCGGCCATGCGCGCGGCAATCACCCGGGCATTCACGGTCGACAGCCACAGATGTGCATCCAGCGTGCCCGGACGATGATCATGATCATGTTCGTCGGCATCTTCGGCGTGGGAGTGGCTATCTTCGGTGAATCGACGGAGTTTCATCCCCGGCAGATCCTGCACCGCGACGGTCGGCAGGCTGCGGCCTTTGAGCACCTGGGGCAGGAAGCTTTCCATGTCCGGGCCGATCCAGTAGAGCAGGTCCACCGACTGCACCTTGCGCACGTCGGAAGGCCGCAACGCATAGTTGTGCGGCGAAGCGCCCGGCGGCAACAGCACTTCAGGCGTGTCGACCCCCTCCTGCACCGCGGCGGCGATCAACTGCAGGGGCTTGATGCTGGTCAGGACGCTGACTTGCGCCTGAACCGGGGATATCACCAACAAACTGGCACTGATAGCGACAAAAAAGGCAAAAAGACGGGGCACGGTGAGCACTCAGGGTGGCAGGAACAGGTAATATAATAACGTCTCTCACAAACGCCGTCGCCACTCATGCCCAAAACCCCTCTCGCCAGTCGCCCACATGATCACTCTCATTGCGTGCACAGCGCGCTGTCCGACGCCGATGCCCTGTGCGCACGCCAGGGCCTGCGCCTGACCGCCCTGCGGCGGCGGGTGCTCGAGCTGGTCTGGCAGAGCCACAAGCCGCTGGGCGCCTATGACATCCTCGCCGTACTGAGCGAGCAGGACGGCCGCCGCGCCGCGCCGCCGACCGTCTACCGCGCCCTGGACTTCCTGCTGGACAACGGCCTGGTTCATCGCATCGCCTCGCTCAACGCCTTTGTCGGCTGCAACCATCCGGAGCACGCCCACCAGGGCCAGTTCCTGATCTGCCGCGAGTGCCACGCGGCCATCGAGCTGGAACAGAAGTCCATCAGCGACGCCATCATCGGTAGCGCCCGGGATGTCGGCTTTGCCGTCGAGGCCCAGACCGTCGAAGTGATCGGGCTCTGCTCGGGTTGCCAGGGGGCCTGATGAGCACTGCGCTGATTCGCCTCGTACAGGTAGGCGTGACCTTTGCCGGGCAGAACGTGCTCGACAACATTGACCTGAGCGTCGAGCCCGGACAGATCGTCACCCTGATCGGCCCCAACGGTGCCGGCAAGACCACCCTGGTACGCGCCGTGCTCGGGCTGCTCAAGCCAGATCGCGGCAGTGTCTGGCGCAAACCGAAGCTGCGGGTCGGTTATATGCCGCAGAAGCTCCACGTCGACCCGACCCTGCCGCTGTCGGTGCTGCGTTTCCTGCGCCTGGTGCCGGGTGTCGATCGGGCACGGGCCATGGCCGCCCTCGGCGAAGTCGGCGCCGAGCAGGTGATCGACAGTCCGGTGCAAAGCATCTCCGGCGGTGAAATGCAGCGCGTGCTGCTGGCCCGGGCGCTGTTGCGCGAACCGCAACTGCTGGTACTCGACGAGCCGGTGCAAGGTGTCGATGTCGCCGGCCAGGCCGAGCTCTACAGCCTGATCACCCGCCTGCGCGACCGCCACGGCTGCGGCGTACTGATGGTCTCCCACGACCTGCACCTGGTGATGAGCACCACCGACCAGGTGGTCTGCCTCAATCGCCATGTCTGCTGCTCCGGTCATCCCGAGCAGGTCAGCGGCGACCCGGCCTTCGTCGAGCTGTTCGGCCAGAATGCCCAGAGCCTGGCGATCTATCACCACCACCACGACCACGCCCATGACCTGCACGGCGCCGTGGTCAACGAAGAGCCCGACGCGGCCCATACCCACGTTCACGGAGAAAGCTGCAAGCATGGCTGATTTTCTGCTCTACGCCCTGCTCGCAGGCTTGGCCCTGGCCCTGGTGGCGGGTCCGTTGGGTTCGTTCGTGGTCTGGCGACGCATGGCCTATTTCGGCGACACCTTGTCCCACGCCGCCCTGCTCGGCGTGGCCCTGGGCTTTCTGCTGGACATCAGCCCGACCCTGGCGGTAACCGTCGGCTGCCTGCTGCTGGCGGTGCTGCTGGTGACCCTGCAACAGCGCCAGCCCCTGGCCTCTGACACCCTGCTGGGGATTCTCGCACCGAGCACCTTGTCTCTCGGCCTGGTGGTACTAAGCTTCATGCATGAAGTGCGGATCGACCTGATGGGTTACCTGTTCGGCGACCTGCTGGCCATCAGCCCCAGTGACTTGTACTGGATCCTCGGGGGCAGCGCGACGGTGCTGGTGCTGCTGATCAGCCTCTGGCGGCCGCTGCTGGCGATCACCGTGCATGAAGAACTGGCCACCGTCGAAGGATTGCCGGTAGCGTCGTTGCGCATGGCGCTGATGCTGCTGATCGCCGTGGTGATCGCGGTGGCAATGAAGATTGTCGGCGTGCTGCTGATCACCTCCTTGCTGATCATCCCGGCCGCCGCTGCCCAACGTCACGCCCGCTCGCCGGAGCAGATGGCCCTGGGCGCCAGCCTGCTCGGCATGCTCGCGGTGTGCGGCGGCCTGGCGCTGTCCTGGTTCAAGGACACCCCGGCGGGGCCGTCCATCGTGGTCACGGCCGCCGGCCTGTTTCTGCTGAGTTTTGTCCTGCCACGCAGAGGGGTGTAGACTTGCTCGTTTTTTGCGCAATTAGAGAGTCGCAGGAATGAAGCCGTTCGCCTCCCGTTATCTGCTCCTTGTCGCATTTTCCCTGCTGCTGGGCGCCTGCCAGAGCACCCCGCCGGTGGACACCACGGTGCCCGACGCCCGGGTCGCGGCCATCGCCGCGCTGGAGCAGAGCATCAGCAGCAATGAACTGGCCACTGCCGAGGACCAATTGGGTGCCTTGCAGACACAGTCGCCGGACGATCCCCAGTGGGTGACCTACCAACGGCAACTGGCCGAAGCCTATCTGCAACGCAGCCAGATCGTGCTGCAAAAAGGCGACGTCAACGCCGCCGCCACGGCCTTGAGCCGTGCCCGGGCGCTGATGCCCAAGGCGCCGGCCCTGACCGGCGAGGTCAACGGCGCGATTGCCCAGGCGCGCAAGGCCGAACTGGAAAAGGCCGAGGCGGCGCTCAAGGCGGCCGAAGCCAAGCCGGCGGCGCGCTTGATCGATCCGAGTGCCGAGAGCAGCACGATTGCCCTGAACATCCAGGACGTTGCGCAACTGCGCAAACAGATGGATGCGCTGGCGGCGGACGTGGTCAATTACCAGTGCACGGTGACCTTCCAGGTGCCGCGCACCCAGGATTACCCATGGCTGGCGACCCTGCTGGAAAAGCGGGTGAAAAAACTCGATGCTGATTTCGAGCTGAAGATCGACAAGCAGATCGACCGACAGGTGAAGGCGCAGGTGGTGTTGACTCCACGCAAGCCGTAACGCCGACGATCTTCTGTAGGAGCTGGCTTGTCGGGACGCCGCACCGCAGCGATGAGGCCTGTAAGTCTTGCATCGAACGTGTGGAAGTCATCACCGGCAAGCCGGCTCCACAGTGGTTATGGGTTTGTGACCATAGGTCGGCTTATGTCTATTTGAAAGGTTTTATGCGAAATAAATGCTAAATACCTCTATACAGACAGGCTAAAATGCCCGCCCGGCTAACCGCTGACCTTTTCCATTGCGCCCCACAAGGTTCGCTACGTGATCGAGTTTCATAACGTCCATAAAACCTACCGGGTCGCCGGTAAGGATATTCCCGCCCTGCACCCCACCAACCTGCGGGTTGAGAATGGCCAGGTGTTCGGCCTGATCGGTCATTCCGGCGCGGGAAAAAGTACCCTGCTGCGTCTGATCAATCGCCTGGAAGCCCCCAGCGGCGGCCAGATCATCGTCGACGACGAAGAGGTCACGGCGCTCGACGCCAATGGCCTGCGGCGTTTCCGCCAACAGGTCGGGATGATCTTCCAGCACTTCAACCTGCTGGCCTCCAAGACCGTGGCCGACAACGTCGCGTTGCCGCTGACCCTGGCCGGCGAGCTGTCGCGTCGCGAGATCGACCTGCGCGTCGCGGAACTCTTGCAGCGGGTCGGCCTGTCCGACCACGCGAAAAAGTACCCGGCCCAGTTGTCCGGCGGCCAGAAGCAGCGGGTCGGCATTGCCCGCGCCCTGGCGACCAAGCCGAAGATCCTGCTGTGCGACGAGGCCACCAGCGCCCTCGACCCGCAAACCACCGCGTCGGTCCTGCAACTGCTGGCCGAGATCAATCGCGAGCTGAAGTTGACCATCGTGCTGATCACCCATGAAATGGACGTGATCCGCCGGGTCTGCGACGTGGTCGGGGTGATGGATGCCGGCGTGATCGTCGAGCAAGGCCCCGTGGCCGAGGTGTTCCTGCACCCCAAGCACCCGACCACCCGTCGTTTCGTGCAGGAAGACGAGCAGATCGACGAAAGCGAGCAGCGCGACGATTTCGCCCATGTGCCGGGGCGCATCGTGCGCCTGACCTTCCAGGGCGACGCCACCTACGCGCCGCTGCTGGGCACCGTCGCCCGTGAAACCGGCGTGGACTACAGCATCCTCGCCGGGCGCATTGACCGCATCAAGGACACCCCTTATGGGCAACTGACGCTCGCCGTTACCGGTGGCGACATGGAGGCCGCCTTCGCGCGCTTCACCGCCGCCGACGTCCATATGGAGGTACTGCGCTGATGGACCTGTTTCTGAATTTCTTCGCCAACGTCGACTGGGCCGATATCTGGGAAGCCACCGGCGACACCCTGCTGATGCTCGGCACCTCGCTGGTGTTCACCATCCTGCTCGGCCTGCCGCTGGGGATCCTGCTGTTCCTCTGCAGCCCGCGCCAGTTGCTGGAACAGAAGGCCACCTACGCAATCCTGGCCTTCGTGGTGAACGTGGTGCGCTCGCTGCCGTTCATCATCCTGCTGATCGTGATGATTCCGTTCACCGTGCTCCTCACCGGCACCTCCCTGGGTGTGGCCGGGGCCATTCCGCCGCTGGTGATAGGCGCCGCGCCGTTCTTCGCCCGACTGGTGGAAACCGCACTGCGCGAGGTGGACCGGGGCATTATCGAGGCGACCCAGGCGATGGGCGCGACCACCCGCCAGATCATCCTGAATGCGCTGTTACCGGAAGCCCGCCCGGGCATACTCGCGGCGATTACCGTGACCGCGATTACCCTGGTGAGCTATACCGCCATGGCCGGCGTGGTCGGTGCCGGCGGTCTCGGCGACCTGGCGATCCGCTATGGTTACCAGCGCTTCCAGACCGATGTCATGGTGGTCACGGTGGTCATGCTGATTGTCCTGGTGCAAGTGCTGCAGAGCATCGGCGACCGGTTGGTGGTGCACTTCTCCCGCAAATAAATTTCGCTTTATACAACTTAATCAGCCGGCCCAAGGTCGGCAAGCGCCTGATCCGGCGCCCCTCACATGGAGTCGTTCGATGAAAAAACTGATCGCTGCCCTTGCCGCCGTTGCGGCCTTCTCGGCCCACGCCGCAGAGACCCTGACCGTGGCCGCCACGCCGGTGCCCCACGCGGAAATCCTCGAGTTCGTCAAACCCGTCCTGGCCAAGGAAGGCGTGGACCTGAAGGTCAAGGTCTTCACCGACTACGTGCAACCGAACGTGCAAGTGTCCGAGAAGCACCTGGACGCCAACTTCTTCCAGCACCAGCCGTACCTGGATGAGTTCAACAAGGCCAAGGGCACCCACCTGGTCAGCGTTGCCGGCGTGCACGTGGAGCCGCTGGGCGCCTACTCCAGCAAGTACAAGAAACTCGCCGACCTGCCGGGCGGCGCCAATGTGGTGATCCCGAACGACGCCACCAACGGCGGCCGTGCCCTGTTGCTGCTGCAGAAAGCCGGTCTGATCAAGTTGAAGGACGCCAACAACATCCTGTCGACGCCGAAAGACATCGTCGAGAACACCAAGGACCTGAAGATCCGCGAACTGGAAGCCGCCACCCTGCCGCGCGTGCTGACCCAGGTCGATCTGGCCCTGATCAACACCAACTACGCCCTGGAAGCCAAGCTGGACCCCTCCAAGGACGCGCTGATCATCGAGGGTAGCGACTCACCGTACGTGAACATCCTGGTAGCCCGCGAGGACGACAAGGATTCGGACGCCATGAAGAAGCTGGTCGCGGCGCTGCACAGCCCGGAAGTGAAAGCCTTCATCCTCGAGAAGTACAAGGGCGCGATCGTCCCGGCGTTCTAAAGTCGGCTCGATCTCCTTGAGAGCGGAGCTTGTGTGGGAGCGGAGCTTGCCCGCGAAGCTTTTGGCGTCCTTGAGAGCCTCTTCGCGGGCAAGCTCCGCTCCCACAGTACATCCACACATGACTCCCGCCGACTCCCTGGGAGCTCTCAGCACCCGCCCAGGCACTCCAGCAGGCAATCCAGCGCCGGTTGCCGCTGGGCACGACGCAACACCGCGATCAACTGGCGTTCAAACGTCAGCTCGCCCAGCTCGATCACCCGCAACTGATCCGCCCGCTGCAACCACAGCCCCGCCCGGGGCACCAGCGACACCCCCAGTCCGCACTCCACCATCCGCGCAATCGCTTCGAGCTCATCCAGTTCCAGCGCATCGCGTACCTGTATCCGCTGCTCGCGCAGAAACTGACTGACCAAGCGCCCACCAAAGGATGCCCGGTCATACCGCACGAACGGCTGTTCGGCGAGCAATTGCAGCGGGTCATCACCCGGCAGGTGTAGCGGCGCGATCAGCACAAAGGGCTCGCTGGCCAGGGCAATCTCCAGCAGCTCCTTGGGCAACTCGAACGGCGGCTTGATCAACAGCGCCAGGTCCAGCTCACCGGCATCCACCTGGCTCAACAAATTGAGGGAAACGCCCGGCACCAGCTTCAACTCCACCCGCGGCGCCGCCTGGCGAAAGCGCGGCAGGGCCTGGGGCAACAAACCCGTCTGCACCGTGGCAATGGCGCCGATGCGCAGCTCACCCTGCCATTCGGCGGCGCTCGTCGACAGGGCCATCTGCCCGTACAAGGCGAGGATCTGCTCGGCCAGGGGCAACGCATGGCGCCCCGCCGCATTCAGCACGGCGGCCCGCCCGCTGCGGTCGAACAGGCGCACCCCGAGGTTCTGCTCCAGCACGCGCATTTGCGCGCTGACTGCCGACTGCGTCAGCCCCACCTGCTGGCCGGCGGCGACAAAGGTGCCTTCGCGGGCGACGCGGATAAAGGTCTTGAGTTCACGGAGCATGGGGCTCACCTAGCAAAAATAGTCGGGCTCGGGAGCAAGAATATGCGCTTTCCAGCAAAATAATCATCGCTACACTGAGGGCTTCATCCCCCAGCCTGGTATCCGATATGGCGCTTTCACCGTTTCACTTGGCAATCCCGGTCCATGACCTGGCCGCGGCCCGACATTTCTACGGTGATGTTTTTGCCTGTCCGGAAGGACGCAGCAGCGATCACTGGGTGGACTTCGACTTCTTCGGCCACCAACTGGTGATTCACTATCAGGCCAAGAGTGCGGCCCAGGAACAGGCGCTGAGCAACCCGGTGGACGGCCACGACGTGCCGGTGCCGCATTTCGGCGTGGTGCTGGAATGGGCAACCTGGGAGGCGCTGGCTGAGCGCCTGAAGGAGAAAGGCACCCGGTTCGTGATCGAACCCTACGTGCGCTTCAAGGGCCAGGTTGGCGAACAGGCGACCATGTTCCTGTTCGACCCGTGCGGCAATGCCCTGGAGTTCAAGGCCTTCAAGGATATCGGGCAGATGTTCGCCAAGTAACCTCCGTCATTGTGGAGCCGGCTCGCCCTAATCCCGTTCAGCTAAGGAAATTTGAATCGGAGTGCTGTCTTGTGGCGAGCGGGCTTGCCCGCGCTGGGCCGCGAAGCGGCCCTGAAACCGGCGAATCCAGTGCACCAGGTAAATCGAGGTAGCCGGTTTTGCGACTGCTGCACAGCCGAGCGCGGCGGTGCGGCGTTCCGACAAGCCCGCTCGCCACAAAAGCCGGTTATTTGCGCTTGAGCAAATCCGGCAACTGCGCCACCAGCTTCTGGTTGTTCAACGGCGCGCGAATAAAACCGCGCTGGGTACCGTCCGGCCCGACGATCGCCAGGTTGCCGCTATGGTCGACGGTGTAGTTGGGCTTGCTGGTGTCCGCCGGAATAAACGGAATGCTCAGCGCATTGGCGACCTTCTGCAGGTCGTCGATCGAACCCGCCGTCAGCCCCTGGAAATCCGGATCGAAGTAACCCAGGTACTGCTTGAGCTGTTGCGGTGTATCGCGGTTCGGGTCGACGCTGACCAGGATCACCTGCAACTGCCCCACCACGTCCTTGGGCAACTCGCTCTTGATCTGGCGCAGCTGGGCCAGGGTAGTCGGGCAGATGTCCGGGCAGAAGGTGTAGCCGAAGAACAGCAGGCTCCATTTGCCCTTGAGCTCGTCGACCTGCACCGGCTGGCCGTTCTGGTCGGTCATCTTCACCCCGGGCAGCGAACGGCTCTGGGGCAGCAGGATGATCCCGGCATCGATCATCGCCGTGGGCTCGCCCTGGCGCTGGTTATGGATCACCTTGTTGACCGTCAGGCCCAGGACCAGGGCCACCACGGCGACGAGAATAAAAACGGTTTTCTGAACTCGAGTCATAGATTCAACAATAGATAGTGATCGACAAGCAGCGCGATAAACAGCAGGAACAAGTAGTAGATAGAGTACTTGAAGGTGTTGATCGCCGCATGCGGCTGACTGCCACGGTACAGCACCCACGCCCAGCGCAGGAAGCGTGCCCCCAGCAGCGTGGCGCAGACCAGGTAGAGCAGGCCGCTCATATGGATCACGAACGGCAGCAGGCTGACCGCCAGCAGGACAAAGGTGTAAAGCAGGATATGCACCTTGGTGTAATGCTCGCCATGGGTCACCGGCAGCATCGGGATATCCGCCTTGGCGTACTCTTCCTTGCGGTGGATGGCCAGGGCCCAGAAGTGCGGCGGGGTCCAGGCGAAAATGATCAGTACCAGCAACAGCGGTTCGGCGCTGACATGGCCGGTGGCCGCGACCCAGCCGAGCAACGGTGGCGCCGCCCCGGCCAAGCCGCCGATGACGATGTTCTGCGGCGTGGCACGCTTGAGAAAGCCGGTGTAGATCACCGCATAACCGAGCAAGGACGCCAGGGTCAGCCAGGCCGTCAGCGGGTTGGTGAAACTCAGCAACAAGGCCTGCCCGAGCACGGCGAGGAGCAGGGCGAAGCTCAACGCCGCCGTCGGCGATACCCGGCCCTGGGCCAGCGGTCGTTTGTGGGTGCGGGCCATCAGCGCATCGATGCGCCGATCCACCACATGGTTGACCACCGCCGCGCCGCCGGCACACAGGCCGATGCCCAGGTTGCCGAACACCAGCACGGTCCAGGGTACGCCGGCACGGGTTGCGAGAAACATGCCCACCAGCGAGGTGATCAGCATCAGCACCACCACCTTGGGTTTGGTCAGTTCCAGGTAGTCGCGCCACAGGGCCTGGGCCTGACGCTCACCGATTACAGTCGCCACGGCATTTCTCCCTTGATCGTGATGGGCGCATGGACCGCTTTGATCGGACTCAGACGCCAGCGTGCCGGCGCTTGCGCGCGCACCCGGACCAGCGCGGTGCGCGCGTGGTAATTGACCAACACCAACGTCAGCAACAACGCCGCGCCGCCGGCATTGTGCGCCACCGCCACCGGCAGCGGCAGATGAAAGTAGACATTGCTCAGGCCCAGGCTGATCTGCGCCGCCAGCGCCAGCAACAGCAGCCCGGCGAGCCGGGTCATGCCCACCGCCCGCAGTTGCCAGGCCAGGCCCAGCAACACCAGGGTCACCAGCAGGGCGCCGACGCGGTGGGTCAGGTGGATCGCCGTGCGCGCATCGCTGTCGAGCTGGCCGCCCAGGTAGTTGGGGCCGATATGCTGGGTCAGGTGAAAACCGTTGGCGAAGTCCGCGTTCGGCCACCATTGCCCATGGCAGGTCGGCAGGTCGATACAGGCCACCGCCGCATAATTGGAACTGACCCAACCGCCGAGGGCGATCTGCAAAATCACCAGCAGCAACCCGGCCGTGGCCCAGCGCTGCAACCGCCGTGGCACCGCCAGCGCCGGCAGCACGCCGGACAGGCGCAAGGTCAGCAGGAACAGCAGGCTCAAGGTGGCAAAGCCGCCGAGCAGATGCGCCGTGACCACCTGGGGCCAGAGCTTGAGGGTCACCGTCCACATGCCGAAGGCCGCCTGGGCGAACACCACGCCCAGCAGGAACAGCGGCAACTTCAGCGGTTGTCCATCACGCCGACGCTCATGCCAGGAGCGCGCGGCCAGCAGCACGATCAGCAGCCCCAGGGTCCCGGCAAAGTAGCGATGGACCATTTCGTTCCAGCTCTTGTGGGCTTCCACCGGGGCATCGGGAAAACGCAGTTCGGCATGGGCTAGCTGGACTTCGCCCTTGGGCACGCTGATAAAGCCGTAGCAGCCCGGCCAGTCGGGGCAGCCCAGGCCGGCGTGGGTCAGGCGGGTGTAGGCGCCCAGCAGGACGACAATCAGCGCCAGCAGCGTGGCGAACAACGCGAGGCGAAATCCAGGTTTGGCCATGACGATGCCCTCATCCGATATTCGACAGTTTCAGCAGTTGCACCAGGTCGTTGAGCAGGTCGTTGCCCTTGACCCCGGCGTCGTAGCGCAGCACCAGGTTGCCGTGGGGGTCGACGATCCACAGTTGCGCCGCGCCGTTGCCCTTGGCCTGCCGGTTGTAGGCCGCGAGATCCAGCGGGTAGCGTTGCAACTGCGGGTATTCGCGCTTGAGCTTGGCGTCATAGCTGATCTCCAGGGGCTGCGCCGTCGCCAGGGCATGCCTGGCCCGGGAAGCGTCGCGGCCGAGGGCGATCTGGACCTGCCGCGCCAGGTAGACCAGTTGCTGGCAGTCCGCCGTACAGTCCTGCGGCGCCGTCACCAGCATCTGCCAGTGCTGTTCGTCAGCCTGCACGCCGAGATCGGCACGGCTTTCCCCATTGCCGATCAACTCGCCGTGATAGCTGCGGCTCTCCGGCACCCAGAACTGCAACTTGTACATCCCGGTGGCCAGGATCATCGGGCCGATCACCACCAGCAGGATCAGGATCAGTTGCCAGCGACCGCGGCCGCGCCGTGGCGGGGTCGGGGCTTCAGCTGTGTTCAGTGGATTCATGGCCGCTCCCATGGTGTTTCTCCCTTGCGTTATGCCATCCGAGGTAGAGATAAAGACCGAACAGCGCCAGTGCCATGGCGAACCACTGCACGGCATAGGCCACATGTTTTTCCGGCCCCATGCCTTCGGAGACCACCGGCCAGCCGGCCTCGTAGGCCGCCGGACCGGACTCCTGACGCAGCTCGTAGTTGAAACCGCTGCGTCCCAGTTCGGCCCAGAGCTTGCCCGGGTCGATCGCGGTCACCAGCCGTGGCCAGTTCGCATTGGCCGGGTCGGCGCCCAATTGGAAAGTCGCGCCGGGCGAGACATACACCCAGGCACCGATCTCCAGCCGTTGCGTGGGGGTGCCGAACACCGGCGGCGTGCGCCGATCCGGCCAGGGCAACCAGCCGCGGTTGACCAGCAACCACAGGCCGCTGGCCTCATCGTGGAACGGCTGCAACAACTCCACCCCGACCCGGTCGTCACGCATACGGTTATCCAGCAGGTAGCTGTGTTCGGCATCGAACTGCCCGCTCAGCCGTACCCGCCGGAAGGCCGGATCGGGCAGGGCTTTCAACTGGTCGACGGCCACCGGTTCGGAAGTGCGGCGCTGGGCGTGGTTTTCCAGCAGCACGCGTTTCTGCTCGCTGCGACTCAGCTGCCAGAAGCCCAGGCAGACCAGCAACGGCAGCAGCACGAGCACCACCAGCGTCGGCGCGATGCCAGGCTGGAAGCGCCTCATGGCCGCACCCCCGCGACCGTTATTCGACTCGCTATACTCAATTGCATGCGCATCTCCCCCGGAGTCTCACCATGTTGAAAGCGGCGATTGTCCTGATGCTGTTGGCCACGGTGGCCAGCCTGTTCAGCGGCCTGTTCTTCCTGGTGAAGGACGACGCGCACTCCAAGCGCCTGGTCCATGCCCTCACCGTCCGGGTGGGGCTGGCCGTGATCACCCTGGCCTTGATCAGTTGGGGCTTCTTCAGCGGCCAACTGGTGTCCTCGGCGCCCTGGTAAGAACCAGGGCCCGGCAAGGCTCAAAGCACATAGACGAACACGAACAGGCCGATCCAGACCACGTCGACGAAGTGCCAGTACCAGCTGGCCGCTTCAAAACCGAATTGATGCTCGGCATTGAAGTGCCCGCGCATGACCCGCATCAGCATCACGAACAGGATCAGGGTGCCGATGGTCACATGGGCACCGTGAAAACCGGTGAGCATGAAGAAGGTCGCGCCGTAGATGCCCGAGCCCAGGGTCAACCCCAGCTCATGATAGGCATGCATGTATTCCTTGGCCTGGAAGGTCAGGAACGCGATCCCCAGCAGCACGGTGATCGCCAGCCAGATCTTCAGCGCGCCGCGATGGCCGTTCTTCAGGGCATGGTGGGCAATGGTCACGGTGACGCTGGAACTGACCAGCAACACGGTGTTGAGCAGCGGCAAGCCCCAGGGACTGATGGTTTCCTTCGGACCCGGAAAGAGCTTCGGATCGGGGTTGTGCAGCAATGGCCAGGCGTTCTGGAAGTTCGGCCACAGCAGGTGGGCGATCCCTTTCGCGCCACCGTCACCCGCCAGCCACGGCACCGACAGATTGCGTACGTAGAACAGCGCGCCGAAGAAGGCGATGAAGAACATCACCTCGGAAAAGATGAACCAGCTCATGCCCCAGCGGAACGAACGGTCCATCTGGGCGCTGTAGAGCCCGGCGCGGCTTTCCTTGATCACCGTGCCGAACCAGCCGAAGAGCATATAGGCCAGCAGCAGTCCGCCGACGAAGAAGATCAGCGGGCCGTGGGAATCCGGACGCGCCGCCTTCAGGTCGTTGAACCAGGTACCCAGGCCGAACATCGTGGTCAGCATGCCCAACGTGGCAATGATCGGCCACTTGCTCTGGGCCGGTACGTAATAGTGCTCATGAATCGCCATTTATTGTTCTCCTTATCGGGCACGCCAAATGTCCTAGCCGCCCGTACCCGCTACAGGCGGGTTGCGGGCGGTGATGTCGAACAGCGTGTAGCCCAGCGTCAGTTGCTTCACATCCCTGGGCATGTCGCGGTCAACGATGAAACGTACCGGCATCTCGATGCGCTGCCCGGGCTGCAGGGTCTGCTGGGTGAAGCAGAAGCATTCGGTCTTGTGGAAGTACACCGCCGCATTCGCCGGGGCGATGCTCGGGATGGCCTGGGCCTTCATCACATGATCGGTGGGGTTGTAGGCCACGAAGAGCATCTCGTTGACGGCACCGGGGTGAACGCTCAACTGGTCGGCCTTGGGATAGAACTCCCAGACCATGTCGACGGCATTGGTCGAGAGGAACTGCACGTCGATCTTGCGCGACAGGTCGACCACCTGCTCGCCTTCATACTGTCCGGCGGTCTTGCCGTTGATCCCGAAGGCCTTGCACATCACGTCGTAGAGCGGCACCAGGGCAAAACCGAAGGCGAACATCGCTACCACCACCAACAACAGGCGTGTGACCAGGCGCTTGAGCGAGATCGAGTCGGCCATGGCTTATTTCACTTCCGGCGGCGTGGTGAAGGTGTGGTACGGCGCCGGTGAAGGAATGCTCCACTCCAGGCCTTCCGCGCCATCCCAGGGTTTGGCCGGGGCCGGCGGGCCGCTGCGGATGCACTTGATGACGATGAACAGGAACAGCAGTTGGGTGGCCCCGAACATAAAGCCGCCGATCGACGAGACCATGTTGAAGTTGGCGAACTGCAAGTTGTAGTCCGGCACCCGCCGCGGCATACCCGCAAGGCCGACGAAGTGCATCGGGAAGAAGGTCAGGTTCATGCCGACGAACGACAGCCAGAAGTGCAGCTTGCCGAGGGTTTCGTCGTACATGTGCCCGGTCCACTTCGGCAGCCAGTAGTAGGTGGAAGCGAAGATCCCGAAGATCGCCCCCGGCACCAGCACATAGTGGAAATGCGCCACCACGAAATAGGTGCCGTGGTACTGGAAGTCCGCCGGCGCCATCGCCAGCATCAGTCCGGAGAAGCCACCGATGCTGAACAGGATGACGAAGGCCACCGCAAACAACATGGGCGTCTCGAAGGTCAGCGAGCCTTGCCACATGGTGCTGACCCAGTTGAACACCTTCACCCCGGTCGGCACCGCAATCAGCATGGTTGCGTACATGTAGAACAGTTCACCGACCAGGGGAATGCCGACCACGAACATGTGGTGGCCCCAGACGATGAACGAGAGGAAGGCGATGCTCGCCGTGGCGTAGACCATCGAGGTGTAGCCGAACAGCGGCTTGCGGGAAAACGCCGGGATGATCGCACTGATCGCGCCGAACGCCGGCAGGATCATGATGTACACCTCGGGATGGCCGAAGAACCAGAACACGTGCTGGAACAGCACCGGGTCGCCGCCCCCGGCGGCGCTGAAGAAGCTGGTGCCGAAATGGATGTCCATCAGCATCATGGTTACAACGCCCGCCAGCACCGGCATCACGGCGATCAGCAGGAACGCGGTGATCAGCCAGGTCCAGACGAACAGCGGCATCTTCATCAGGGTCATGCCCGGCGCACGCAGGTTGAGAATGGTCGAGATCACGTTGATCGCGCCCATGATCGAACTGATGCCCATCATGTGGATGGCGAAGATAAAGAAGGTCACGCTCTCGGGCGCGTAGGTGGTCGACAGCGGTGCATAGAAGGTCCAGCCGAAGTTCGGCCCGCCGCCGGGCATGAACAGGGTCGAGACCATCAGCGAGAAGGCCGCCGGCAACAGCCAGAAGCTGAAGTTGTTCATCCGCGGCAAGGCCATGTCCGGCGCGCCGATCATCAGCGGGATCATCCAGTTGGCCAGGCCGACGAAGGCCGGCATCACCGCGCCGAAGACCATCACCAGACCGTGCATGGTGGTCATCTGATTGAAGAACGCCGGTTCGACAATATGCAGCCCCGGCTGGAACAGCTCGGCGCGGATCACCATGGCGAAAGAGCCGCCGAGCAGGAACATGGCAAAGCTGAACCACAGGTACAGCGTGCCGATATCCTTGTGGTTGGTGGTCAACACCCAGCGCATCAGGCCCTTGGCGGGACCGTGGGCGGCGTGCTCATCGTGGCCGCCATGGCCATGGTCATCGATCACTGCACTCATGTCCTGTCTCCTGCAAACGGGGGAACGGCTTGGCCCGGGAGCCTCGGCTCCGACCGGTTCAGCGAACACGCAACGGAGCTGTTCATTTGCTGCCCTCCGCCTGTTTCAGCGCCAGGACTTCCTTGGGCGTGACCATGTCGCCCTTGTTGTTGCCCCAGGCATTACGCTCGTAGGTCACGACGGCGGCGATATCGACTTCCGACAATTGTTTGCCGAAGGCCGCCATGGCCGTGCCCGGCTTGCCGAAGAACACCCGGTGCAGGTGGTCCTCCTTGGGACCGGTGGCGATTTTCGAGCCCTTGAGTGACGGGAACATCGGCGGCAGGCCCTGGCCCTCGGCCTGGTGACAGGCCACGCAGGTGGTGTGGTAGACCTTGTCGCCGCGCTCCTTGAGCTCGTCGAGGGTCCACTCCTTGCTGGTCAGTTCCTTGAGCTTGGCGGACTCGGCCTTGCGATCGGCCAGCCAGCTGTCGTAGTCGGCCTTGGTGCGGACATCGACCACCACCGGCATGAAACCGTGGTCCTTGCCGCACAGTTCGGAACATTGCCCACGGTAGATGCCGGGCTTGTCGACCCGGGTCCAGGCTTCGTTGAAGAACCCCGGGATCGCATCGCGCTTGACCGCCAAGGCCGGCACCCACCAGGAGTGGATCACGTCGGCGGAGGTCACCAGGAAACGGACCTTGGCACCGACCGGCAAAACCAGCGGCTGGTCAACTTCCAGCAGGTAGTTTTCGCCCTTGGGCGCCTGGTTGTGCATCTGTTCGGCGGGCGTGGACAGGTTGCTGAAGAACTCGACATCCTGGCCCAGGTATTTGTAGTGCCATTTCCACTGATAGCCGGTGATCTGGATATCGACGTCCGACTCGCTGGTGTCGTACATCTTGATCAACGTGGCGGTCGCGGGAATCGCCATCACCACCAGGATCAGCAAAGGCACGATGGTCCAGAGGACCTCCACGGTAGTGCTTTCATGGAACTTGGCCGCCACCTGGCCAGTGGAGCGCCGGTGCATGATCATCGACCAGAACATCGCACCGAACACGATGATACCGATCACCACACAGATCCAGAAAATGGTCATGTGCAGATCAAAGATCTCGTGACTGACTTCCGTCGCTCCAGGCGTCATATTCACGGTCCAGGCGGCGTGCGCCTGACTGAATATCGACCACAACAGGAGGCCCATCCAGGCTCGTGGATGTCGCATCATTGCGGGTTCCCCTTATCGTTCTTGTTATCCCGCCGGCTTTCACCTGCGGCCAAGGGAATGGTCGTACTACGTAAGCGGACCATTCGGCCTCGCCTGCAACAGCAGCCGGGCGTCATCAGCTAACTCCATACAAAATCGAGTATAGACAGCGACCGGGACAGCGCCATGCGTTCTGGGAAATGAACTGAAGCGCAACTTGGTATCGGGCTGGAGGCCTTGGATTACCTGCGGCAGAGCAGAAATGATGGCAAACAGATATAACCCATGCATATAAGCATGAAATAATTATTACAAATGCGTCTGAGCTTCTTTTATAACCCAGCTACTTTGTACTCTCCCTATTTTCCCTTTGTCGTCCCCCCTGGAGTTTTCATGAACACCGCCGCATTGCGCGAGCAGATTCAACGTGCCCATCAACACGAGACCGGTACCGGCCAGTTGACTCGTCAACTTGAAGTTCAATTGCCGCACCTTCACCCCGCTATTCAACTGCCGGATGTTGACGCCAAAGGCGTGCTGACGCGGTTTGTCAAAGCTTACATCGACCTGGTTCCCGACTTGCTGGATGCCGCCAACGAGGTGGCACGCGAAGCCGGCATCGAGTCGCAGATCACGCCGGTGCTGACTATCGCCGAGCAGTTTTTCCTGCAACCCCCGGCGATTCTGGAAGGACATGTCGGGCTCGACGGCCTGCTGGATGAGGCCTATCTGGCGCACCGCCTGGTGGAGGAGGTCAATGACCTGTACATCAAGCATTTCGGTCAGCCGCTGATTCCGTCGGACATTACCGTGGCCAACCTGATCGCCCACCAGTTGATCGGCGAGACGTTCGCCAACCAGCTGGATGAAGCGGTGCATCACGCGGTCGATGAAATGCTCAACGAAGAGAGCTTTGCCCTGGAGTCGGTGGAAGCCTACCGCGAACGCCTGTACAGCGCGGACACCGAGGCGGCATGGAAACGTTGGCCGTGTCTGTCGCGCCAATTGGGCGTGGGGTTGGAGCTGGAGCAGCCAGGCGCTTGAACCCACGGCGCAGTTGATCGCGAGCAAGCTCGGCTCCTACAGGTTTTGTGGCGTTTTCCAGACCAGCATCAGGCTGCGGCGGAGCCAATACCCGTAGTGGTCCGCAGCCGCCCTTCCAGGCGCCGTTTCAGGCCATGGGACTCGATCACCAATCGCGAGCCCTTGGCCTTGTTGGCCCGGTCCCATTCCTCCAGCAACTCCAGGCAGGAGTGGTCGATATAGCTCAGGTTGCCCAGCGGCACATGGACCACCGTGCCCGTCGGAACCGTCGACAGCACCCGGGTCAGCGCCGGCACCTTGAGAAACGTCGCAGCCCCCAGCAGCCGCAGCTCCATCTCACCCTCGGCGGGCAAGTCCACCAGGCTGATCTTCAGACGCGAGGCTTTCCAGGCCAGCTTCGCCAGGGTCAGGCCGAAACCGAGCAACACCCCCGTCAACAGGTTAGTGCAGACAATCGCCAAGGCCGTGGCCGCATAGGTCAGCATCGGCATGCGCCCGTAGCGCCCCAGGCCACGAAAGGCCTTGAGATCCACCAGCTTGATCCCCGTATACACCAGCACACCCGCCAGGCTCGCCACCGGAATGCTTTGCAGCACGCTCGACAGCAGCAGTACGAAAGCCAGTAGCCATAAGCCATGGAACATGGCCGACAGGCGGGTCCGGGCGCCGGCCTGGACATTCGCCGAGCTGCGCACGATCACCCCGGTCATGGGCAAGGCCCCGAGCAACCCGCAGAGCATATTGCCCACCCCCTGCGCCGACAGTTCGCGGTCGAAGTCCGAACGCTGGCCGTCGTGCATGCGGTCCACGGCGGCGGCCGAGAGCAGGGTTTCGGCGCTGGCGATAAAGGCCACGGCAAAGGCCGCGATCAGCAGGTTGGGATCGGCCAGGTTGAGCAGGTCGGCGGGCCGCAGCCAGTCGATGGCCTCGGTCAGGTTGGCCGGGACTTCCACGCGCTTGACCGACAGTGCCAGCAGCAGGCTCGCCAGGGTCGCCAGACCCACGCCAAGCAGCGCACCCGGGACAAAGCGCAGGGCATGGGGTTTGCGCTTGTCCCATACCCACATCACCAGAATCGTCCCCAGACCCAGCGCACCAGCCTGCCAGCCGCTGCCTGCGCCGGAAAACGCCTGACCCAGGGCGGCGGGAAAACCCAGCAGGTTGCCCAGCCCCGAGGGCAGGGGCGAGCCATCGAGCATCACATGGACCTGGGACAGCACGATCAGCACGCCGATACCGGCGAGCATCCCGTAGACCACCGCCGGTGCGGTTACCCGGAACCAGCAGCCCAGGCGCAAGCGCCCGGCGAGCAATTGCAGCAGGCCCGCCAGCAACAGGATCGGCCCGAGCATGGCCATGCCGTGCTGGCGTACCAGTTCAAATACCAGCACCGCAAGGCCTGCGGCCGGACCGCTGACCTGCAACGGCGAACCGGCCAGCCAGCCCACCACCAACCCACCGATGATACCGGTGATCAACCCCTTGGCCGGCGGCATGCCGGAGGCGATGGCGATTCCCATGCACAGCGGCAGGGCGACCAGGAATACCACCACGGAAGCCAGCAGCTCCCGTGGCAAAACCGCTTTCAGTTGTGCTGCACGCATGATCAATCTCCTGAGGATTTCTGCAGGCATGGCAAAGCTCGACCGCTCTGACGCCGGTCGTGGCTGAACCCAATGGATGGAGGAAGCTTCAGGCGCTAGAAGCGGGCTTTGGGCGTCGCACTCGGGATCGGATGAGTGCCATCGAGGGGCAGGAAGCAGGCTCGATCGGCGTCATACGCTTTGATTTCACTGGTTTCGATGTTGTAGACCCAGCCATGGATAAACAGATGACCGTTGGCCATGCGCGAGGCCACCGAAGGATGTGTGCGCAAATGCTGCAACTGAGCGATGACGTTTTCTTCGGTCAGCACCTGCATGCTTTCGCCTTCGTTGGCGCAGTCGCAGTTCTCATGGACCATGGTCTTCGCCACTTCCGCATGGCGCAGCCAGGCTTTGACCGTGGGCATCTTTTCCAGGCTGTCGGGATTGAGCACCGCACGCATGGCGCCGCAGTCCGAATGTCCGCAGATGATGATGTGCTGCACGCCCAGGGCCAGCACCGCGTACTCGATAGCGGTCGAGACGCCACCGTTCATTTGCCCATAGGGTGGCACCACGTTGCCGACATTGCGGGTCACGAACAGGTCGCCAGGGGAACTTTGGGTAATCAGCTCAGGCACGATGCGCGAGTCGGCGCAGGCAATGAACATCGCCCGTGGGTTCTGGGCCGTGGCGAGTTTCTTGAACAGTTCTTCCTGTTGCGGAAAGACTTCATGATGAAAATGCAGGAAGCCATCGACGATATGCTGCAGCGCCGCATCGGCACTTTCGGCCCCGGGGAGCCCTGGTGCCGACGCAGCCGACGGCTGTTTATCCTTGTCACTCATGATTCATCCTCTTTTCTGACGGATTGAAGGGGATTTTCCTGATTTGGCTCGCTCGCGGCCAGCACTCATCGGATCAATACGCCCGATTCCTTGAACGCACCCGTACGAAACAGGCAGCTTCACCCTAGTCGTGAAAACTTAACTCAAGCTGAATCAGAGGCTCTAGGACGGACGTTCCAGAAGCTTCTTGCGCGGATTACCCAAGAGTATAGGTACCGCCTGAACGCCGCCAGGCGACCTTTGTCCGGATCATGGCTCAGAGTAACGACATCTGCCCTCCGGGGGGACAGAACGCCGTGCAATCAAGGTTGAAGCCTTCACGGCGGTTAAGGCCCAGGCGCTTGATGGCCTTGGCAAAGCGTTGCGCCAGCAAGTCGGCGAACGGTCCTTCGCCGCGCATCCGCACACCGAACCGGCTGTCGTAGAGCTCTGCGCCACGGGTCTGGCGAATCAGGCTCAACACATGAGCCGCCCGTTGCGGGTAATGGGCAGCGAGCCACTCCTCGAACAGCGGCGCCACCTCCAGGGGCAGGCGCAGCATCATGTAGGCGGCGCTCTGGGCACCGGCATCGCGGGCCTCGGTGAGCAGACTTTCCAGCTCATTGTCGTTGATCATCGGAATCATCGGCGAACACAGCACGCCCACCGGGATACCCGCCTCACGCATCACCCGGATGGCCCGCAAGCGCGCCTTGGGCGCCGCCGCACGGGGTTCGAGGATGCGCTTGAGTTCGTCGTCGAGGCTGGTCAGGCTGATCATCACCGCCACCAGGCGCTGCCGGGCCAATTCCGTCAGCAGATCCAGGTCGCGCAGGATCAGCGAGCCCTTGGTGACGATGGTCACCGGATGCCGATAACGCAGCAACACCTCGAGGATTCGCCGGGTGAGCTGGTGCTCGCGCTCGATCGGCTGGTAGGGATCGGTATTGGAGCCCAGGTTGATCGGTGCCACCCGATAGCCCGGCTTGGACAATTGTTGCTCAAGCACTGCGGCGGCGTTGGTCTTGGCGATCAGTTTGGTTTCGAAGTCCAGGCCAGGGGACATATCCCAGTAGGCATGGCTGGGACGAGCGTAGCAATAGATGCAACCGTGCTCGCAGCCGCGATAGGGATTGATGGAGCGATCGAAGGGCAGGTCCGGCGAGGTGTTGCGGGTGATGATGGATTTCGCCGTCTCGCTGCGCACCTCGGTGCCCCGGGTCAGCGGAACCTCCTGGTACCAGCCGTCGTCCTCGGCCACCGAACGATGGGGCGCGAAGCGGTTATGCGGGTTGGTCGCGGTGCCACGACCACGGGGAGGGAGCGGGGTGAACATTGGAAAGGCTCCATTACTGTATTTATATACAGTAATGGAGCCAGGCCGATCTGCCTAGCACCGTCTGGCAGAGACACCCCAAACGCAGACCTTGCAGGAGCTGGCTTGCCGGCGATGACGGCCGTAAACACGCCGCAAGACTCCGCGGTCTCATCGCCGACAAGCCGGCTCCTACAGGGGTCCGTGGTGCTCTCGGGAGCTTATGGCTTGGCCGGTATCTCCTCCTTGCGCAACGCCGCCACATCGCTGGCCTTCACCGCTCCGCCCCGGTTGCCCCAGCTACCGCGAATGAAACCGACCACATCCGCCACTTCCTGGTCCGACAACCGCCAGGCAAACGCCGGCATGGTGAAGGCCGAAGGTGCCGTATGGGTCGCCGGCAGGCTGCCGCCCTCGAGCACGAGATGGATCAACGAGGTCGGGTCCGCCGATTGCACCACCGGATTACCGGCCAACGCCGGGAACACCCGGGTATAACCGTGACCGTCGGTACGGTGGCAAGCCGCACAGTTGTCAATGTAGACCGACGCCCCCGGCTTGCTATCATCGCCTTTCCACAGAGCCTGTGCGACCTGCGGCTCATAGGCGTGAGGTGCATCCTGCGGGTCCACCGGCGGCAAGCTCTTGAGGTAGCGGGCAATGGCCGTCAGATCACCGTCGTTCATGTACTGCATGCTGTGCACCACCACATCGCTCATGCCGCCGAAGACCGCGCTGCGATCACTGCGACCGGTCTTGAGGAACTGCACCAGCTGCGCTTCGCTCCAGCCGCCGAGGCCATCCTTGTGGTCGCCGCGCAGGCTTTTCGCGATCCAGCCTTCCAGCGGCGCACTGCCGGCCAGGAAGGCACTGCCATCATTCGCGCCCAAAGCCTTTTCCTGCATGGTCAGTGCCCGTGGCGTATGGCAGGCACCACAATGGCCGAGGCCTTCGACCAGATAGGCGCCGCGGCTCACCACGGGGTCCGCGCCACTGCCGGCCTGATATTCGGCGACCTTGGGCGCAAACACCCAGCGCCAACCCGCCAACGGCCAGCGCATGCTCAGCGGCCAGGGGATATCGACGGCCTTGTTGTCCTGGGCCACCGGCGCCACCCCCTTCATGAAGTAGGCGTACAGCGCCTGCATGTCGCTGTCACTGACCCGTGCGTAGGACGGATACGGCATCGCCGGGTAAAGGGTACTGCCGTTCTTGGCCACACCATGCCGGACCGCCTGGTCGAAATCCTCGAAACTGTAAGCCCCGATCCCGCTTTTATCCGGGGTGATGTTGGTCGAATAGATCGTGCCGATGGGTGTCTGCATCGGCAGCCCGCCGGCGAACGGCTGGCCGCCCTTGGCCGTGTGACAAGCCACGCAATCCCCGACCCGCGCCAGGTATTCGCCCTGCTTGATCAGGGCCGACGGATCGGCCTCTGCGGCGCTGACCGCGCCATTGCCCAGCAGCGCCAGGGTGGCGATAACCAGTGCTTTCATGTTCATCGCTCCTTATGCCTGGACCAGTGGGCCGGGGTTCTTCAGGTACTGCTCGCGGATCGCCCGGGCCGACCAGTAGGTCAGCGCCGCCACCAGGCCAGTGGGGTTGTAGCCCAGGCCCTGGGGAAAGGCCGAAGCGCCGGGGACGAAGACGTTGTGCACATCCCAGCATTGCAGGTAACGGTTCAGGGCGCTGGTCTTCGGGTCGGTACCCATGATCGCGCCACCGTTGAGGTGGGTGGTCTGGTAGGACGCGGTATTGAAATGCTCACCGACCTGCTTGCCCAGCAGGGCAATGGACTTGGGATTCATCGCTTCGGCGACCTTGCTCAATTTTCCGACCATGAAGCGGTTCATCTTGATGTCGTTTTCCTGCCAGTCGAAGGTCATCCGCAACAGAGGCAAGCCGTAGGCATCGCGGTAAACCGGATCGAGATCCAGGTAGTTGCCGCGGTAGGACTGGTGCGCACCATGGGCATCCATCGACACCTGGTGGGTGTAGTAGTCCGCCGTGGCGCGTTTCCAGGCACTGCCCCAGGCCGGCGTACCGGGCGGGTTCGAGGTCCCGGCAATCGGCCGGCTACCGGCCTGGTTGACCCACATCGGCGAGCCGCCGACAAAGCCATGGGGCCCGTGGTCGAAGTTGTCGCCGTTGAAATCATCTATCGCCACGCCGTTGCCGCCGGCGCCGATAAAGTTGTTGGTGTACACGTCCTTGTCGAAGAAGGCCTTGATGGTGGCCATGTTCTGGTAGGCGAAGTTCTTGCCCACCACGCCTTCGCCGGTGAGCGGGTCGTAGGGCTTGCCGATGCCGGACAGCAGCATCAACCGCACGTTATGGAACTGGAAGGCACCGAGGATCACCAGGTCGGCCTCTTGCTCCACCTCGCGGCCCTGGGCGTCGATGTAGGTCACGCCGGTGGCCTTGCTTTTGCTGCTGTCGAGATTGACCCGCAGCACGTGGGAATTGGGCCGCAGTTCGAAGTTTGGCACCTGGCGCAATGCCGGCAGGATGTTCACGTTCGGCGAGGCCTTGGAGTACATGTAGCAGACATAACCGCTGCAAAAGCCGCAGAAATTGCACGGCCCCATCTGCGCGCCGTAAGGGTTGGTGTAGGGCCCTGAAGTATTGGCCGACGGCAGGTTGTAGGGTTTGTAGCCGACTTCGCTGGCGGCTTTCTGGAACAGCTGCGCGGAGTAGGTGTTCTTCTGCGACTCCAGCGGAAAGGGATTGGAGCGATCCGGCGCGTAGGGGTTGCCGCCCTTGCCCTGGCCGACCAACTGGCCCTTGACGGTCCAGGCCTGGCCCGAGGTGCCGAAGACCTTTTCCGCGTAGTCGAAGAACGGTTCCAGCTCTTCGTAGCTGACGCCGAAGTCCTGGATGGTCATGTCCTTGGGAATGAAGTGTTTGCCGTAACGCTCTTCGTAGTGACTGCGGATGCGCAACTCGATGGGGTCGACCCGAAAGTGCACGCCCGACCAGTGCAGCCCGGCCCCGCCGACGCCATTGCCCGGAAGGAACGCGCCGAGCTGGCGGTTCGGCAAGGCGACGTCATTGACGCTATGGCGAATGGTGACGGTTTCCTTGGAGATATCCTGGAAGAGTTTCTTGCGCACGCTGTAGGTGAGCTCGTCGATCACCTGTGGGTAATTGCCATCGGGGTAGGTGTCCTGCATCGGACCCCGCTCCAGTGCCACGACATTGAGCCCGGCTTCGGTCAGCTCCTTGGCCATGATCGCACCGGTCCAGCCGAAACCAACGATCACCGCGTCGACCTTTTTCATTTGAATCGCCATGCTCACGCCCTCTCGCCGCGAATGGATACTGCCGGGAAGGGGTATTGCTCGTTGCGTTCAACCCAGTCCATGAAGTCGGCGCGGGCGCCGGGAAAGCCGATCATGGTCCAGCCGACCAGGCCCTTGTTGCCGCCATGGACCGGGTCGCAGAAGAACCCCTCCTTGGTGTTTTGCAGCAAGAAGCTGAAGAAAATCTTCGGCGGGACAGTGTCGAAGTCGGCGTCGCCGGCCTCCAGTCGCTTGAGCAAGGCATCTTGGGTAGCGCTGTCTTGCCCAGAAAATGTTGAACCGTGCAGCTTCTTGCACCAGGCCTCCGTGGCGGCGATGCCCAGGCGATAGATCTCCCGCGGCACCAGTTTGCTTTGCCAGCCCATCTCCGCTGGAGCGTCGGCGGCGAAGGGACCCTGCATGAACCACAAGGCACCACTGGCATAGGGCGTATTCATTTGCCGGTCGATGAATTCCGGCACACCGGCCTCCAGGGCGCCCGGCCCTTGGGCGTCGGCCGGAATCAAACGGGCCACGGCGGCGTTGAGAAAAGCCCATTCCTCGGCGGTGAAGAAGCTCGGTTCGTAATGCCCGCTGTTGACCGGTGCCTTGTCCGCGGCCGCTGGTAACGCTTGCGACGCAGCCTGCAAAACACTGCTGCCCAGGGCGCTGCTCGCCACGGTGACCACCGGGATCAGGGTCAGGGTTTTGCGCAGGAACTCACGCCGAGGGTTATCTCGATCTTGATCAGACATGGCGTTACCTCACTCATCATGCACGCACGGATTAATCGGTCGCTTCGATTGAGCAACCTGTCTTTTTCGGGCAGCGGTCTCCAACGAGACATCTCGCATAGAGAACACACTGGCAACCTTTAGTTACAAATGATAGCAGCCTAAGCATCAAGATGAATCGTTTCAGCTAAAAATCCCGGGCTTTTCCTGCCCCATTCCGCCCATCTCACAAATCTTTGACACTCGACTCACAGGCTTTTGATCCGTAAAAATCAATGCTATAGGGCAATATCGAGTTCTCTTTTTCCGGGCGCCATCCATATGTCGATCATTCGTTGGTGTTCCATCCTTGGCCTGATGCTTGTCAGCGGCCTGCTGCTGCCCGCTGCCCAGGCGGGCGACAGCAGCAGCCTGCGCCCGCCACAATGGGCCACGCCGGTGGGTAGCCAGTACAACCTCAACCAGATGACCCCGACGCTCTATCGCAGCACCTTGCCCGACAGCAACGCCGTGCCGCTTCTGCTCAAGCTGAACATCACCACCGTGATCAACTTCCAGCCGGACGCCGACTCCAGCTGGCTGTCGGCCCCGGGAATCAAACAGGTGCAACTGCCCTACCGGATCGGCCGGGTCGACGACGCCGACGTATTGATGATCTTGCGGGCGATCAAGGACGCCGAGGACAAGGGCTCGGTGTTGATCCACGACAAGCAGGGTACGGAACGCACCGGCCTGGTGGCGGCGATGTACCGTGTGGTGGTGCAGGGCTGGACCAAGGAGGAAGCCCTGAGCGAGATGATGATGGGCGGGTTCGGCGACAACACCCATTTCAAGGACAGCATCCGCTACATGATGCAGGCGCCCGTCGACAAGCTGCGCGAGGCCCTGGCCAGCGGCGCGTGCAGCACCAACCCCTACGCCACCTGCGCGGTGCGCAGCTGGCTCAAGTCCGCCAGTGTCGAGTGATGACCGGGCCTGAGCCGGGCGTGACCCGGCTCAGGCGATAGTCGCTCGGCGGCTACTGGCCGTCGGGCTTCTTCAGCTTGGGATTGGGAAAGAACTGCACGGTCTGGACCTTGTTGTCCTGCGGCGCCTTGACCGGTGCGGTATTGACCCGCGTGCCCAGCTCCTTGGGCACCGACAAGCCCTGCTCATTCAGCGTATCGGCATAACCACAAGCCACGCACTCACGGTGCGGAATGTCGTCTTCGCTCCACATCATCAGCTTGTCCTGCTCGCTGCACGCCGGGCAGACCGCCCCGGCGATAAAGCGCTTCTTGGTCTTGATCACAGGGACCTCGCTCATGCCGCGGCACCCTCGCCCAGGCCGCTGTGACGCAAGAGTGCGTCAATCGACGGCTCGCGACCACGGAAGTCGACGAACAGCAGCATTGGCTCCTGGGAGCCGCCGCGCGCCAGGATCGCTTCACGGAAGGCGCGTCCGGTCTGCGCGTTCAGTACCCCCTCTTCCTCGAACCTGGAGAAGGCGTCGGCCGACAACACTTCGGCCCATTTGTAGCTGTAGTAGCCCGCCGCATAACCGCCGGCGAAAATGTGCGCAAAACTGTTGGGGAAGCGGTTGTAGGCCGGCGGACGCATGACCGAGACCTCGTCGCGCACGCCTTCGAGGACCTGCGCCACGCTGCGACCGTCGCCATGGGTGGCATGCAGTTCGAAGTCGAACAGGGAAAACTCCAGCTGGCGCACCATCATCAACCCGGACTGGAAGTTTTTCGCCGCGAGCATTTTTTCCAGCAGGTCCTGGGGCAGCGGCTCGCCGGTTTCATAGTGACCGGAGATCAGCGCCAGGCCTTCAGGCTCCCAGCACCAGTTTTCCATGAACTGGCTCGGCAGTTCCACGGCATCCCAGGCCACGCCGTTGATACCGGACACACCGGCATGCTCGATGCGGGTCAGCAAGTGATGCAGGCCATGACCGAATTCGTGGAACAGGGTGGTGACTTCGTCATGGGTCAGCAACGCGGGCTTGCCGCTGTCGGCCGGGGCGAAGTTGCACACCAGGTTGGCCACCGGGTTCTGCAGGACGCCATCAACGGTACGCCGACGGTCACGGGCACCGTCCATCCAGGCACCGCCACGCTTGTTCGCGCGGGCGTACAGGTCAAAGAAGAAACGCCCGACATGCTGGCCGTTCTCCTTGATTTCGAACAGGCGAACATCCGGGTGCCAGGTGTCGAAACCGCTCTGTTCGGCAATTTCGATGCCGTACAGGCGCTGGACAATGGCGAACAGCCCGCCGAGTACCTTGTCGATCGGGAAGTAGGCGCGCAGGGCTTCCTGGGAAACGCTGTAGCGTTGTTCACGCAGCTTCTCGCCGTAGTAGCCGCTGTCCCAGCTTTGCAGGTCCGGACAGCCTTGCTCGGCGGCATAGGCCTTGAGCTGCTGCAGGTCCTGGGCGGCGAACGGCTTGCTGCGTTTGGCCAGGTCGCGCAGGAAGCTCAGCACCTGGTCGCTGGAGTCGGCCATCTTGGTCGCCAGGCTCAGTTCGGCGAAGCTGGTGAAACCCAACAATTGAGCCAGCTCCTGGCGCAGGTCGAGGATCTCTTCCATCACCGGGCCGTTGTCGTACTGGCCGGCGTTCGGCCCCTGGTCCGAGGCGCGGGTGCAGTAGGCGGCGTACACTTCTTCGCGCAGGGCGCGGTCCTGGGCGTAGGTCATCACCGCGTAGTAGCTCGGGAACTCCAGGGTGATCAACCAACCGTCCAAGTCCTTGGCCTTGGCCGCGGCAGCCATTTGCGCCTTGGAGGAATCGCTCAGGCCGGCGAGACCGGCCTCGTCGGTGATGTGCCGGGTCCAGGCCTGGGTCGCGTCGAGTAATTGGTTGGAGAAGCGGCTGCCCAGTTCGGAAAGCTTGCTCTGCACTTCGGCGTAACGCTTCTGCTGCTCGGGCGGCAGGTCGATACCCGACAGGCGGAAGTCGCGCAGGGAGTGTTCGAGGATGGTTTTCTGGCCCACGTCGAAGCTGGCGGCCTGCGGGCTGTTCGCCAGGGCTTCGAAAGCCTGGAACAGTTCGCGGTTCTGACCCAACTCCGTGGAGTAGGCGCTCAAGGCCGGCAGGCAGGCCTCGTAGGCTTCGCGCAACTCGGCGCTGTTGCACACCGCATTGAGGTGGCTGACCGGACTCCAGGCGGCGCCCAGGCGATCGTTGAGTTCATCCATCGCCAGGACCAGCCCGGCCCAGGTAGGCTGTTGACCCTGGGTCGCGAGGATTTCAGCGATGGCCGCGCGGTTGTCCGCCAGGATCTGTTCGATGGCCGGCAGCACGTGTTCGGCGCGGATCGCCGAGAACGGCGGCAGGTCGTAGGACTGCAGAAGAGGGTTGTTCACGCTCACGGTTGGCACCTTGGCTGGAAGAAACATGGGCCCATCTTAATTACAATCGACGCCGACCGCAGCTATCAACCAAAGAGAGAGCGCCTATCGTGACCCTTCGTACCTATCAGAACCTCACGCCGGCACTCGGTGAACGGGCCTTTGTCGACCGTTCGGCGGTGGTGATCGGCGACGTCGAAATCGGCGCCGACAGCTCCATCTGGCCGCTGACCGTGATCCGCGGTGACATGCACCGTATCCGCATCGGCCAGCGCACCAGCGTGCAGGACGGCTGCGTGCTGCATATCACCCACGCCGGGCCTTTCAACCCCGAGGGTTTCCCGCTGCTGATCGGCGACGACGTGACCATCGCCCACAAGGTCATGCTGCATGGCTGCACGCTGGGCAGCCGGATTCTGATCGGCATGGGCAGCATTGTCATGGACGGCGCGGTGATCGAGGACGAGGTGATCGTCGGCGCCGGCAGCCTGGTGCCGCCGGGCAAGACCCTGGCAAGCGGCTTTCTCTATGTCGGCAGCCCGGTCAAGCAGGCGCGGGCGTTGACGGACAAGGAGCGGGCGTTTTTCACCTACAGTGCGGCGAACTACGTGAAGCTCAAGGACCTGCACATGGCCGAAGGTTATCATCAGGCCACTTGATTACTTTTTGTACAGCCAGGACACACCATGCATTACCAGACGATTCTCTTCGACCTCGACGGCACCCTGACCGACCCGCGCGAGGGCATCACCCGTTCGATCCAGTACGCGCTGGGCAAACTGGGGATCGACGAGCCGGACCTCGGCAAGCTCGAACACTTTATCGGCCCGCCGTTGTTGCAGGCGTTCATGCAGTTCTATGGTTTTGACGAGGCCAAGGCCTGGGAAGCGGTGAACTTCTACCGGGAGCGCTTCAAGGTCACCGGGCTGTATGAGAACCGGGTGTTCGAAGGGGTCATGCCATTGCTGGAACGGTTGGGCGGGCAGGGGCGCACGCTGTATATCGCCACGTCAAAACCCTGGATGTTTGCCCGGGAGATTGCCCGGCATTTCGATTTTGCCCGGTACTTCAAGGTGATCTATGGCAGTGAGCTGGATGGCACGCGAACCGACAAGGTCGAGCTGATTGCCCACCTGATCGCCGAAGAACGGCTGGAACCGGGCGATACACTGATGATCGGCGACCGCAAGCACGACCTGATCGGCGCGCAACGCAATGGTTTGGATGCGGCGGCGGTGGGGTATGGGTTCGGCAGCTTCGAGGAGTTGAGCGCACAGCAGCCGGCTTATCATTTCCAGACCTTGGCTGAGCTGCATCGGGCGTTTGTGTAAGGCAGTGGACCGAGTCGCCTCCTTCGCGGGCAAGCTCCGCTCCCACATTAGATTCTGTGTTGTACAACTATTTTGTGTACGGCACAAAACCTGTGGGAGCGGAGCTTGCCCGCGAAGGGGCCCTTCAGCCAGGCATCAACTGATGCAACGCCGCCTTGCGCTCCTCAACCGGCAAGCCCCCGAGCTTTTCCACCGCAGTGAAAAACGCCGGCCAGTCACCCTTGACCTGCCTGAACAACGCCGCAAATGCCGGCACCCACTGGTCATACAGCCCAAAGGGCAGCAGCTTGGCGTTATTCAGCGGCGCGTTGATCCAGGCGTCATAACGCTTGTCTCCCGCCCACTGCGTCGCCTGCACACGTCGATACTCCCGGCGCAGGCGCTCGAACTCCGCCGCCTTGCGCCCACGCATCTGTTCGGCCGGCAAAGGTTGGGCGTACAGCGCTTGCAGACGTTCACGAGTGTGCAGCACCAGTTCGATAAACTGATCCTTCTGCGCTACCTCATTGACCCTGGCCGGCGGCAAGCCCCGCGCCGCCCGCCATTGCCGTGTGCCTTCCTGCTCGACGAAGTTGGCATAGGACTCGTTGAACTCGGTGTCGTCCTTCACATAAAAGCGCTGGTGCGCCAGCTCATGAAAGATCAAGGTCGCCAGGCGCTCGTCGCCCCAGGTCATCATCGAGCTGATAATCGGATCGTCGAACCAGCCCAGCGTCGAGTAGGCCTCGATCCCACTGATATACACGTCCATGCCCTGCTGCTTCTGCAGCGCCGCTTGCCCCCGCGCCGCGCCCTGGTTGTAATAGCCGCGATAGGCCACGCAGCCGGCGATAGGGAAACAATGCTGCTGCGGGGTCAGGGAAAACTCCGGCGTGGCGAAGACGTTCCAGACCACATAAGGGCGTTTGATATCCGCATACACGCGGTAACTACGGTTGTCAGGCAGGTGCAGATGCTCACTGGCAAAGGCCCGCGCCTGCTGGGACTGGGCCAGGTGCTCGCGCAACTTCGGGTCCCGCGCCGGATCGGCAATCACCGCGGCCACCGGCTCCCGGGCCCGTAGCAGGCTCACCTGGCCATGGGCCAACTGGCTATAATAATCGATACTGCTGCAAGCACCGAGCAACAGCAGCAGCACGGCGCCTATCGAACCGCGGACCACGGGACTGAACATCATGGGAGTTACCTGCAGGGAGCAGACACAAGACTAGCGCGCGGACGGAACACCTTTCCATGAATGATTATCGAGACTGAGGTGTTCACTGGAATGCGGCCCCACCACCACAAGGTTGACCCCCCGCGCGTCCCGATACCCCTGAACGCGGGTATGCTGATCCTCTGATAGAGCGGAAACCATCATGCGTAAAATGCTCCCTGTACTCTTCGCCCTGGCCAGCCTGGGCGGCTGTGTCAGTCCGTTACCGGCGGTGAATCCGCAAATGGCCTGGGTCGACCTGGATACCCACACCGGCACGGTGATCATGGCCGAAAGCCTGGACAAGCAGCGTCTGCGCGACGGGCGCTTCTTCCAGGTCACACCGGGTAGCCATGACCTCCGGGCCCGTTTCGATTACGAGGTCTATATCGGCGGCATGGCGATGAACACCGATCCGCCGAATCGCCTGTGCTACCTGAACGTGCACTACGACCACTTCGAAGCCGGCCGGCGTTACCGCCTGGAGGGCATTGCCCTGGGCTTCAACGCCAGCGCGCGGCTGTATAACGACAAGGGCGAAGTGGTGGCCGAACAGAACGACGTGTTCTGCATTCCGTAGCCAGGCTTCAGCGGTCGTTCTTCTGGTAGATGATTTTCTTGCTGCCGCCTTCGCAACTGCCCACGACCATATTCTGGTCGTGGACGTCATCCTTGGCGACGATCTCCAGGGTGTAGGAACTGACGCCGGAGGCCTGGATCTTGGTTTCGATCTCGGCCTTGAGCTCTTCACAAGGCTTGGTCGCCGCCAAAGCCGAGGTGGCCAGCACGCAACAGAAAATCCCCAGGGCAATACGTTTCATGGTCGAACTCCTTGACTACGGCCGTGCGTCGCGAGGGCATACGCGCAAGCTCCACACTTTATTCGACCACAATTGCGCCGGCCAAGTTCTGCTGCGCCTCCCATCCCCGGCGCTTGCCGCCACCTGATCAGTGCACCAGGGTCCCGTCCAGGCTGATCTTCGCGTTCAGCACCTTGGACACCGGGCAACCTTCCTTGGCCTTTTTGCTCAGCTCATCGAACTGCTGCTGGCTGGCGCCGGGGATTTTCGCCTTGAGAATCAGGTGTACCGCGGTGATCGCAAAACCACCGTCAACCTGATCCAGGGTCACTTCGGCCTGGGTCTCGATACTGTCGGCCTTGAGCCCGGCATCGCCAAGGATCATCGAAAAAGCCATGGAGAAGCACCCCGCGTGGGCGGCGCCGATCAGCTCTTCCGGGTTGGTACCCTTGCCGCCTTCGAAACGCGCCTTGAAACCGTAAGGCGCTTCGCGCAACACCCCGGTTTCCGTGGAAATGGAACCGATACCGGTTTTCAGGTCGCCCGCCCAATGAGCCGATGCTTTCTTCTTGATACTCATAGCTGCCTCCTCAAAAGCCGGCGCGAGGGGTTCACGCCGGGGTCAAGGTTCTGAGGATAGACGCTGGTTCAAAGTTCATTTTGTAAGACTCATCTGAAAAAATGCAGGTTAAAAACAGCTCCCCCCTTGAAACTCGGGTATATGCCCACATTCCCTGGAGACCGGCAGGTTTTTCGACAGCAGACGAAGCCTGCGTACCCTCACAGGAGTAGCAGGCTCATGAAGCGACTGTCCGATGTCAAGTTTTCCACCCTCGACCTGGTGCCCGTGCGCCAGGACGGCAGCCCGGGCCAATCGTTGCGCAACTCGCTGGACCTGGCCCGCCATGTGGAAAAGTTAGGCTATCAGCGCTTCTGGGTCGCCGAGCACCACAATATGGACGGCATCGCCAGTTCGGCCACCTCCGTGCTGCTGGGTTACCTGGCGGGCGGCACTTCGACCATTCGTGTCGGTTCCGGCGGTGTGATGCTACCCAACCATGCGCCACTGGTAATCGCCGAACAGTTCGGCACCCTGGAAAGCCTCTATCCCGGCCGTATCGACCTGGGCCTGGGCCGCGCCCCGGGTTCCGACCAGATGACCGCCCGGGCCTTGCGCCGCGAGCGCTCGGGCAGCGCCGACGACTTCCCCGAAGATGTCACTGAGCTGATGGGCTACCTGGGTCCGCGGACGCCGGAGCAACGGGTGATCGCCATGCCGGGCACCGGCACCCAGGTGCCGGTCTGGCTGCTCGGTTCGAGCCTGTTCAGTGCCCAACTGGCCGGTGAGAGGGGCTTGCCCTACGCCTTCGCCTCGCATTTCGCACCGCGCTACATGCATGAAGCGATTCGCGTCTATCGCAACCACTTCAAGCCTTCGGCCGTGCTCGACAAACCTTATGTGATGCTCGGCGTACCGCTGGTGGCCGCGGATACCGATGAAAAAGCCGACTACCTGGCGACCTCGGTGTACCAGCGCATCCTCGCCCTGATGCGTGGCCAGAGCCTGGTGCAACGGCCTCCGGTGCAGAGCATGGATGGCCTGTGGCTGCCCCACGAAAAAGAAGCGGTGGCAAGTTTCCTCGGTCTGGCGATGGTCGGCAGCCCGGAAAAGATCCGCGCCAAGCTGGAAGTGCTGATCGAACAGACCCAGGCCGACGAGCTGATCTTCACCTGCGACCTGTATGAACATGCCGATCGGCTGCATTCCTACGAGTTGCTGGCGCAGGTCATGCGGGGCTGAGGGCCAGAAACAGAAAAGCCGGCGCCTGGCGCCGGCTTTGATGCCCACTCACGCTTATTTACGCTTGTAGACGATTTCCTTTTTACCAGCATCACAGCTGCCAATGGTCTTGCCATCAATACCGGTATTGCTGGCTTTATCGACGATCTGCAGCGAATAACCATGGACGCCCTTGGCTTCAAGCTTGTCCTTGATTTCCTTCTCCACCACGTCGCATGGCTTGCCCGCCGCAAGGGCGGTTCCTGCCAGACTCAACAACGCTACCGCCAGCACAAGCTTTTTCATCGATCATATTCCCTGGTCAGATCAAAAAAAGTGCGTCGGCTTTTGGACGACGCACCTGGGGCTATTCAGCGCCCTCTGTATAGCAATCAATATGGCCGTCGGCCAGCCTATAAGTTCAAAAGGCCAGTATTTGTTCAGCTATTGGCGATTCGGAAGCCGACTTTCAGGGTCACCTGAAAGTGCGCGGCCTTGTTGTCCTTGATATGCCCGCGGGTATCGAGCACCTCGAACCATTCCAGGTGCTTGATGCTTTTACCGGCTTCGGCCAGGGCGTTGTTGATGGCGTCTTCTATGCTGGTAGGGGAAGAACCTACCAGTTCGATTTTCTTGTAGGTGTGATGGTCGCTCATGCTGTTCTCCTAAGTCCCGGGGGCTGTCCTGAGAGACTAGCAGTGATTTTTCCCACGGCTCGGATCGAGAGATCCTGAGAGGCGATGCAGATTTTTTGCACTTTCATAGCCTGCCGGAGTCCCAACTTTCACACGCCACTCAACTGCGGGAGAACGCCGATATGGCCAGCAACTCACTACGCAAAGCCTCATTGCAAAGCATGGAAGCCGAAATCGAGAGCCTGCTCAAGTCCCTCGAAAGCCTCAAGGACGACGCCTCTGATGAGTCGCGCAAGACCCTCAAGGCGCTGAAAAGCAATGCCGAGAACGCGCTCAAGCATTCACGTCACCTGCTCAGCGATGCCTATGAGGAGGTCAAGGTCAGAACCCGCGAAACCGGGATTGCGACCCGTGATTATGCCCAGGAGCATCCATGGACAACCGCTGGTGTCGCCGTGGGTGCGCTGGGGCTGTTGGCGGCCTACCTGTTGTGCAAACGCGGGGATTAATCAAGGGCAAACTCGGACCTCTGTAGGCGCCGGCTTGCCAGCGCCTACAGGTTCGCGGCGTTTTCCATAGCCCATATGCCTCAGGCAACGCTCTGTTCCAACTCGGTCTTGAGCCATTGGGCCAACTGCTGGGCGCGTCCGTCCGCGGCACGCCGGGGCAACCATAACGCCAGGCGCCCCGGGGTTTCATTGAAGCCCCAGGGCGCCACCAGCCGACCGGCACGCAAATCGTCCGCCACCAACGGCTGCGGCGCGATCGCCACCCCCAACCCGGCCACCGCCGCTTCGAGCAGGTAATACAGGTGCTCGAACCCCTGTCCATACTTCAACTGCGCCACATCGATAGCGTTCTGCCGCGCCCAGCTGGGCCAGGCCTGGGGTCGCGAGGTGGTGTGCAACAGCGGCTCGCCCATCAACCCACGAGCCGGTTCGCGCAGCAATGACTCGTAACGGGCAAAATGCGGGCTCATGACCGGCCCGATGCGCTCGCTCGCCAGCTCCACCACCTGCATATCCACCGGCCATGGCGGCTCGGCGAACAGCAGCAGGGCGTCGAGCCCCGGCTTGCGCGGATCGAGGTCGCCTTCACCGGCCGAGAGGTGCAGGCGCAGGTCAGGCAAGTCGGCATTCAGCCGCCCCAGGCGCGGAATAAACCAGCGCGCCAGCAAGCTCCCGGAACACCCCAGTACAAACGGCGCGTCCGCCGTGCTCTGGGCCAACTCGGCACAGACCGTTCGCAGCCGCTCGAACGCTTCGAAACTGGCGTCGCGCAGGCGTATCCCCGCATCTGTGAGTTTCAGGCCGCGGCCTTCCTTGACGAACAGGCTCAGGCCCAGGTGTTCCTCCAGCACTTTCAATTGCCGGCTGACTGCCCCATGGGTCACATGTAGCTGTTCGGCCGCCTGACTGACGCTGTTCAAACGGGCGGTAGCCTCGAAGGCGCGCAAGGCATTGAGCGGAGGAAGATCGCGGCTCATGATATCTGTGAGTTTTCCTGACAGGTTACGGCGATCTTATCGGTTTTCATCCGCGCCTGTCATGGTTAGAGTGAACCCCATCGAACATTCAATCGCCCACCTGGAGCCTCCCATGACCCAGTCCAATCTGCGCAACGGCCCCGACGCCAACGGCCTGTTCGGCGCATTCGGCGGCCGCTACGTGGCCGAAACCCTGATGCCGCTGATCCTCGACCTGAACCGCGAATACGAAGCCGCCAAGGTCGATCCCGCGTTCATCAAGGAACTGGCCTACTTCCAGCGCGACTACGTCGGTCGTCCGAGCCCGCTGTACTTCGCCGAACGCCTGACCGAACACTGCGGTGGCGCGAAGATCTACCTCAAGCGCGAAGAGCTGAACCACACCGGCGCCCACAAGATCAACAACTGCATTGGCCAGATCCTGCTGGCACGGCGCATGGGCAAGAAACGCATTATCGCCGAGACCGGCGCCGGCATGCACGGCGTGGCCACCGCCACCGTCGCCGCGCGCTTCGGCCTGGACTGCGTGATCTACATGGGCACCACCGACATCGAGCGCCAGCAGGCCAACGTGTTCCGCATGAAACTGCTGGGGGCCGAAGTGATCCCGGTGGTTGCCGGTACCGGCACCCTGAAGGACGCGATGAACGAAGCCCTGCGCGACTGGGTGACCAACGTCGACAGCACCTTCTACCTGATCGGCACCGTCGCCGGTCCACACCCGTACCCGGCCATGGTCCGCGACTTCCAGTCGGTGATCGGCAAGGAAACCCGCGAGCAGCTGCAGGCCCAGGAAGGGCGCCTGCCCGACAGCCTGGTGGCGTGCATCGGCGGTGGTTCCAACGCCATGGGCCTGTTCCACCCGTTCCTCGATGACACCAGCGTCGAAATCATCGGCGTCGAAGCGGCCGGCCACGGCATCGAGACCGGCAAGCACGCCGCCAGCCTGAACGGCGGCGTCCCTGGCGTGCTGCACGGCAACCGGACCTTCCTGCTGCAGGACGACGACGGTCAGATCATCGACGCCCACTCGATTTCCGCCGGCCTCGACTACCCCGGCATCGGCCCGGAACACGCCTGGTTGCACGATATCGGCCGCGTCCAGTACACCTCGGTCACCGATCACGAAGCCCTGGCCGCGTTCCACCAGTGCTGCCGCCTGGAAGGCATCATCCCGGCGCTGGAAAGCGCCCATGCCCTGGCCGAAGTGTTCAAGCGCGCACCGACCCTGCCCAAGGATCACCTGATGGTGGTCAACCTGTCCGGTCGCGGTGACAAGGACATGCAAACCGTGATGCACCACATGCAACAGTCGCAGCAGGAGAAACACTGATGAGCCGCCTGCAAACCCGCTTTGCCGAGCTGAAACAACAGAATCGCGCCGCCCTGGTGACCTTTGTCACCGCCGGCGACCCGGGCTATGACACCTCCCTGGCAATCCTCAAGGGCCTGCCCAAGGCCGGTGCCGATGTGATCGAGCTGGGCATGCCCTTCACCGATCCGATGGCCGATGGCCCGGCGATCCAGCTGGCGAATATCCGCGCCCTGGCCGCCAAGCAGAACCTGGCGAAAACCCTGCAGATGGTTCGCGAGTTCCGCGTCGGGAACAACGAAACCCCGTTGGTGCTGATGGGTTACTTCAACCCGATCCACCACTACGGCGTGCCGCGTTTTATCGCCGATGCCAAGGCCGCCGGTGTCGACGGCCTGATCGTGGTCGACCTGCCGCCGGAACATAACGGCGAGCTGTGCGAGCCGGCCCAGGCCGCCGGCCTGGACTTTATCCGTCTGACCACGCCGACCACCGACGACGTCCGCCTGCCCACCGTGCTCAACGGCAGTTCCGGCTTCGTCTACTACGTGTCGGTGGCCGGTGTGACCGGGGCCGGCTCGGCAACCCTGGAACATGTCGAAGAGGCGGTGGCCCGCCTGCGTCGCCACACCGACCTGCCGATCAGCATCGGTTTCGGTATCCGCACACCGGAGCAGGCCGCCGCCATCGCCCGGCTGGCGGACGGCGTGGTGGTCGGCTCGGCGCTGATCGATCACATCGCCAATGCCACCAGCGATGAGCAAGCCATCGATGGCGTGCTGGGCCTGTGCGCGGCCCTCGCCGAAGGCGTACGTACCGCGCGCTGAACCTCGCGGCACGACACCGAGGGATCCAGGGCAACAGCCTTGGGTCCCTTTTTCATGGACGCGAGCCTGAGCGTTTATTGACAGAACTTCGCTGTCAAAGGGGTAATCATTACATTCTCTTTCCGGGAAACCCTGGCAAGAGACGGCCGCGCAGGAGCGCCGGATCGTTACCTATGAACATGGATGCCGCTTATGACGCTCGCTGTCGCCCACCCCCTCGTCGATCACCTGCCCGTCACCCAAACCCCTCGCCCGACACGGCTCAGGTCGGTCACTTCGCGACCACGCCAGACTCCGCCACCACGACAAAGCCTGTCCAGCCTGTTCGCGTTCGAACCCCTGGCACCGAGCTCCACGAGCCTGACCTCCGATCCCCATGCCCAGGCAAGGACAGCGGGCGAGCCGGCCAATGAAGTCTCCTTGCGCGAACGCCTCGAAGCGCTACGCCACGGCATGAACGAACAGCATGATCGCTGGCGATAACAGCGGAGCCGGAGGAAGGTAAAGTTCCTGATACAAAGGAATCTAAACGCCACCATACGGACTAACAGAGTAAGACCCGGGGGTTTGAAGCCAAGCCTTCACCCCTATTCGATGTATTGCCCGTGTGGTGAGGAATGCCCCCGATGAAAATGCCCAAACGCCTGATGGCCGGTCTTGGCCTGCTGGTACTCAGCGCCAGCCCGCTGCTGCATGCCGAGGACCAGTGGCACGGTGAAGATCACGGTCGCGGCGGTTACGACCAACGAGGCGCCGACAGGGGCCCGGACAGGGGTCATGACCAGCGCGAAATGCACCGTCCGCCCCAGGATTTCGGCCCGGTCCGGCAGATCATTCATGAAGACCGCGAACATTTCGGCCGCGGCGCGCCACCGCCACCGGGCTACCGTCTGGAACGCGGCCGGCCGCTGCCACGGGGCTACGAGGGTGAACGCCTGGACGACCGGGCACTGGCCCGTCTGCCAGTGTATGAAGGTTATGAATGGCGGCGCATGGGCAATGACGTGGTCCTGATTACCATCGGCACCGGGGTCGTCTACGAGATTCTCGACGGCGTGCTGAACTGACCGTCTAGAACAGCGACAGATCCAATGGCCTGACCGCACCCATCCAGATCCCGTGATCGCGATGGTCGGCCAGGTCGTCGCCGGTCAGGGGATGCAGGAACACCACCAGACCCTTGCGGTTCAGCGCCAGCCACGGCAAGACCACGCCGATGTATTGCGCATCGAAGGCCAACTGGCAGCTCCAGTCCGGATGCGGCCCCACCAGGCGCTGGTGCATCCGTCCCATCTGCAGCGGAAAAGTCGCCGCCGCCCGCTCACACAGCTCACGGGCCTGCTCCAGGGTCGAAGCATCAAAATAGATATGAGCGTGATAGCCCTTGATACGTTGCATGCCGCTCTCGTTCAGCGTTGGATAATGGCCTAACGCTACACCGCAATCGAAGGCAAGCCCAGCCCCACCAGCGATTGCGCGCTGTCGGCCTGCTCGGCCATCAGCCAATCGAAGAAGCGCTGGATCAGCGCGCCACGCCGTTTACGCTGGGGCAATACCACGTAGTAGCCAAAGGTGGAAATCACCGACTGGCTGATCGGTCGGCATAACAAGCCCTGCTCCAACAGGTTATCCACCAGGTGGCGCCAGCCGATGGCCACGCCCTGGCCGCCAATCGCCGCCTGGATCAGCAAGGTGTAGTTGTCGAAGCGCAATTGCCCCGGCGCCGGCGCCGCAGTCAGCCCCAGCTCGCGAAAAACCCCGCTCCAGTCGAACCAGTGGCTGCTGTTTTCGCCCTTGAGGTGCAGCAGGGGAAACTCCAGCAAGGCCTCGGTGGGCAGCGGTAGCACGCGGCCCTTGAGCAATTGCGGGCTGCACACCGGAAACACTTCCTCGCTGAACAGCCAATGGCTCTCGCCCTGCTTGAACCGGCCCTTGCCGAACAACACCGCGACATCGATATCGGTGCGCAACATGTTGTGGCTACGTTCACTGGTCACCAGGCTGACATCGACCTGCGGATTGGCCGCATGAAAGCGATGCAGGCGCGGCATCAGCCAATAGGCGGCAAAGGCAAAGTCGGTGGCGACCTGCAGCACCTCGTGCTGATGCTGGGCGGTGACCGCGCTCAAACCACTGTCGATGCTCTGCAAACCAACCTGAACCTGCTCGAACAGAATCGAGCCGGCCTCGGTCAACTCGATGCCCCGGTAGATACGATCGAACAGGCGAGTGGTCAGTTGGTCTTCCAGGCGCTTGATCTGCTGGCTGATAGCCGGCTGGGTAGTGCCCAGTTCCACCGCCGCGGCAGTAAAACTGTGGTGACGGGCCGCCGCTTCGAAGACCCGGAGCAAATCGAGGGACAGGTCACCCAGCGCTTCATACATAAGCTGTACTTATCCTAGTCATTGTTTGGCAAGGGCTTTACCACAGATTCCGTGGACTACATGCTGAATCACAGCACTATCGCATAACAATTCACTATGGAATGCCGCGATTACATGAAGCGCAAGAACATTCTCTTCATCATGGCCGATCAAATGGCCGCGCCCCTGTTGCCGCTCTACGGTGCATCGCCTATCAAGCTTCCGAACCTGAGCCGCCTGGCTGCCCAAGCCGTGGTTTTCGATGCCGCCTACTGCAACAGCCCGCTCTGCGCGCCTTCGCGCTTCACCCTGGTCAGCGGCCAGTTGCCGAGCAAGATCGGCGCCTACGACAACGCCGCCGATTTCCCCGCCGACGTACCGACCTATGCCCACTATCTGCGGCGCCTGGGCTATCGCACCGCGCTGTCGGGCAAAATGCACTTCTGCGGGCCGGACCAACTGCATGGTTACGAAGAGCGCCTGACCAGCGATATCTATCCGGCGGACTACGGCTGGGCGGTGAACTGGGACGAGCCCGATGTGCGGCCCAGCTGGTACCACAACATGTCCTCGGTATTGCAGGCCGGTCCCTGCGTGCGCACCAACCAGCTGGACTTCGATGAAGAGGTGGTCTTCAAGGCGCAGCAATACCTGTTCGACCACGTGCGCGAAGACGGCAACCAGCCGTTCTGCCTGACCGTGTCCATGACCCACCCCCACGATCCCTACACCATTCCCAAGGCCTTCTGGGACCTGTATCGCGACGAAGACATTCCGTTGCCACAGACCCCGGCCCAAGACAGCCTTGATCCGCATTCCCAGCGTTTGCTCAAGGTCTACGACCTGTGGGACAAGCCGCTGCCTGTGGACAAGATCCGCGACGCTCGTCGCGCCTACTTCGGTGCATGCAGCTATATCGACAGCAACGTCGGCAAACTCCTGCAAACCCTGGAGGAAACCGGGCTGGCCGAAGACACCCTGATCGTGTTCTCCGGCGATCACGGCGACATGCTCGGCGAGCGCGGCCTCTGGTACAAAATGCACTGGTTCGAAATGTCCGCGCGGGTACCGTTGCTGATCAGCGCCCCCGGGCAGTTCGCCGCCGGACGCGTCAGCGCGGCGGTTTCCACCGCCGACCTGCTGCCGACCCTGGTGGAACTGGCAGGCGGCACGCTGCAGGCCGATCTGCCCCTGGACGGCCGCTCGCTGGTCCCACACCTGAAGGGCGAGGGCGGTCACGACGAAGTGTTCGGCGAGTACATGGCCGAAGGCACCATCAGCCCGCTGATGATGATTCGTCGCGGGGCCTACAAATTCATCTACAGCGAAGACGATCCCTGTCTGCTCTTCGATGTCCACAACGACCCCCGCGAGGAGGAGGAACTCAGCCAGTCAGCGCCGCATCAAGCACTCTTCAACGACTTCCTGGCCGAAGCCCGGACGAAATGGAACATCCCGGCGATCCACCAACAGGTGCTCGCCAGTCAACGGCGTCGGCGTTTCGTCGCCGCCGCGCTGAGCCAAGGCAAGCTGAAGAGCTGGGATCACCAGCCTCTGGTGGACGCCAGTCAGCAATACATGCGCAACCATATCGACCTCGACGATCTGGAACGCAAAGCACGTTATCCACAACCCTGCCAAAACCAATAACGAACGTAAGGGGAAGGCGATGAAGAAGTTATCCACAGCACTGACGGCCGGCTTGCTGGTCATGAGCAGCCTGAGTGCCTATGCCGAGCAGAGCTGCGACACGGTAAAAATGGCCGATCCGGGCTGGAGCGATATCGCCGCGACCAACGCCATCACCAGCTTGCTGCTGGACGGCCTGGGCTACAAGGCCAAGGTCGACACCCTGGCGGTGCCGATCACCTATGGCGGTCTCAAGGACGGTCAGGTCGACGTGTTCCTTGGCAACTGGATGCCGGCGCAGCAGGGTTTCTACGACAAGTTCCTGGCCAACGGCGATGTCACGCAACTGGCAAAGAACCTCGACGGCACCGAATTCACCCTGGCGGTCCCGGACTACGTCTGGGACGCGGGTGTGCATAACTTTGCCGACCTGAACAAGTTCGCCGACAAGTTCGACAAGAAGCTCTATGGCATCGGTTCCGGCGCGCCGGCCAATGCCTCGCTGGCGGATATCATCAAGAAAAACGAGTTCGACCTCGGCCAGTGGAAGCTGGTGGAGTCCAGCGAGCAGGCGATGTTGGCCGAAGTGGCCCGTTCGGTGAAGAAACAGAAGTTCGTGGTCTTCCTCGGCTGGACCCCGCACCCGATGAACGTGCAGATGAAGATGCACTATCTCAAGGGTGGCGAGAAATACTTTGGCGATACCGGCAGCGTCTATACCGTGACCCGCAAGGGTTATGCACAAGCCTGCCCGAACGTCGGCAAGTTGCTGAGCAACCTGAGTTTCACCCAGGACATGGAAAACAGCATCATGGCCGAGGTGGCGAACAAGAAGCTGAGCAATGCCGACGCGGCCAAGGCCTGGATCAAGGCCAATCCGGCGGTGCTGGACAAATGGCTGGACGGGGTGAAGACCGTGGATGGCCAGGATGGGTTGCCGGCGGTCAAAGCCAAGCTCTGAGTTGAACCTGATACAGGCTGCATGCAACACCGCAGACCCCAATGTGTGGGAGCGGTGCTTGCCCGCGAAGAGGCCCTTGAGGCCGCTAAAAGCTTCGCGGGCAAGCACCGCTCCCACAAAGCAACTCCACGCCCACAAGGAATGTGCGCGGCCCAACCGGCGTCGGACGCCTTGCTCCTGTCACACCACCCCGTCACCCCGACGCCGACTCACCCAACCGAGAGACCCATGGGCTGGACCAACCGCCACAAACTCCTGCCATTTCTCAGCTGGCTGCCGCGACAAACCCGCGCCAGCGTCAGTCGTGACCTGATCGTCGGCCTGAGCGGGGCGATCCTGGCCTTGCCACAATCGGTCGCCTACGCCCTGATCGCCGGCCTGCCGCCCGAATACGGCCTCTACGCAGCCATCGTCCCGGTGCTGATCGCCTGTCTCTGGGGCTCGTCCTGGCATCTGATCTGCGGGCCCACGGCGGCCATCTCGATTGTCCTGTTCGCCAGTGTCAGCCCGCTCGCGGTGCCCGGCAGCCAGGACTACGTGACCCTGATCCTGTTGCTGACCTGTATCGCCGGGGTCTTCCAGTGGCTGCTCGGCATGCTGCGCTTCGGCGCCCTGGTGAACTTCGTCTCGCATTCGGTGGTGCTGGGCTTCACCCTGGGCGCCGCCGTGGTCATCGCGCTCGGCCAACTGCCGAACCTGCTGGGGCTCGATATCCCCAACCAGGCCACCGCCCTGAACAGCCTGCTGCAACTGGGCCAGCACCTCGGCGAACTGGACAAACCCTCGCTACTGCTGGGGCTGGGGACACTGCTCTTGGGTCTCGCGCTCAGATCCTGGTTGCCCCGCTGGCCGACCCTGCTGATCACCCTGGTCCTGGCCAGCCTGCTGGTCTGGCTGTGCCCGGGCCTGTTCGGGCATGTGCAACTGGTCAAGGGCTTCATCGGTCGGTTGCCGCCGTTCAGCGCCTTGCCGCTGGACCTGGAAACCATCCTGCGCCTGCTGCCCAGCGCCGTCGCAGTGGGCATGCTCGGGTTGGTGACCAGCCTGTCGATAGCCCGTTCGCTGTCCGCACGCTCACAGCAATTGCTCGATGCCAACCAGGAAGTCCGCGCCCAGGGTCTGTCGAACATGATCGGCAGCCTGTTTTCCGGCTACCTGTCCGCCGGCTCGTTCACCCGCGCCGCGCTGAGCTACGAGGCCGGGGCCTGCTCACCGCTGGCCGGAGTGTTTTCCGCGCTCTGGGTGGCGCTGTTCGCCGTGACCGGCTCGGCGCTGATCGCGCATATCCCGATCCCGGCGATGGCCGGCAGTATCCTGTTGATCAGTTGGGGGTTGGTGGACCGGCGGAGCATTCGGGCGCTATTCCGGGTCAGTCACGCCGAGTTCGCGGTGATGGCCCTGACCTGCGTGGCGACCTTGCTGTTGGAGTTGCAGACGGCAATTTATGCCGGGGTGCTGGCGTCGTTGTTCTTCTACCTCAAGCGCACCTCGCAGCCACGGGTGCAGCATTGGCGCGATCGCGACGAAGATGTGCTGCGGGTCGGCGGGTCGATCTTTTTCGGTGCCAGCCATTACCTGCAAGTGCAGTTGCAACGCTTGCACGGGGTGAAGGTGGTGATCGAAGCGCAGCAGATCAACTTCATCGATTACTCGGGAGTCGAGATGCTGCACCAGGAGGCCCGACGCCTGATACGCGAAGGCCGCAGCCTGACCCTGAGACGGGCGCGGGCGCCGGTGGTGGATGAGTTGGTCAGGCTCGAGGGTGTGGATAAGTGCCCGATCCTGTTTGAGGATTGATCGCACCTGACTATGGATAGGGTGTCCTGTGGGAGCGGACTTGTGTGGGAGCGGAGCTTGTGTGGGAGCGGAGCTTGCCCGCGAAGCTTTTAGCGGTCTCAAGGGCCTCTTCGCGGGCAAGCTCCGCTCCCACATCAGATTTGCGATCAGCCAGTAATATTGTGTCCAAGCTCAGAGCGCCAGCAACCGCCGCAACTCCGCCAGCACCGGCGCCGTATCCGGTCGCACGCCGCGCCAGAGGAAGAAAGCCTCTGCCGCCTGCTCGGCCAGCATGCCCAGGCCATCCATCGATACGGCCGCACCATGCTCACTCGCCCAACGACAGAACGCCGTCGGCTCCTTGCCGTACATCATGTCGTAGCAGAAGGTCTTGCCAGGCTCGATCAGGCTCGGCGCAATCGGCGGTACATCCCCCGACAGGCTCGCCGAAGTCGCATTGATGATCAGGTCCACCGGCTCGCGCAGCCAGTCGAAGCCACTGGCCGACACCGGCCCCAGATCGGCGAACAGTTCGGCCAGCAACTCGGCTTTCTCGACGGTCCGATTGGCAATGATCACCGAAGCCGGTTGCTCCGCCAACAGGGGCTCCAGAGCCCCACGGACCGCACCACCCGCCCCCAGCAGCAGGATACGCTTGCCCCGCAGGCTGAACCCGGCATTCACCGTCAGATCGCGCACCAGTCCGGCGCCATCGGTGTTGTCACCCAACAGGCTGCCATCGGCCAGCTTGCTCAGGGTATTCACCGCCCCGGCCCGCTGCGCCCGGGCTGTCAGGCTGTTGGCCAGGCGATAGGCCTCTTCCTTGAACGGTACCGTCACATTGGCCCCGCGTCCTTCCTGGAAAAACGCCTGGGCACAGCCGGAAAAGTCATCAAGGGGCGCCAGCAAGGTACTGTAGTCCAGCTGCTGGGCGGTCTGTTCGGCAAACAGACGGTGAATCAGCGGCGATTTGCTGTGGCCGATGGGATTGCCGAAGACAACGTAACGGTCCATCAGATATTCCCCTCCGCCAGCCAGTCTCGGTCCTGCAGGAAGTACTCGGTCAAGCGTGCCTCCGCGCTGCCCGGCTCGGCCTTCCAGTCGTAGCTCCAGCGCACTTGCGGCGGCAACGACATCAGGATCGATTCGGTACGACCACCCGATTGCAGGCCGAACAACGTGCCGCGGTCGTATACCAGGTTGAACTCCACGTAACGACCGCGGCGGAACTCCTGGAACTCGCGCTGCTGTGCGGTCCAGGCCTGGGCCTTGCGGCGCCGCACGATCGGCAGGTAGGCCTCGATATAGGCGTCGCCGATCGCCCGCATGAAGGCGAAGCTGGTGTCGAAGTCCCACTCGTTCAGGTCATCGAAGAACAGGCCGCCGATACCGCGCGGCTCATTGCGGTGCTTGATATGGAAATAGCTGTCGCACCAGGCTTTGTAGCGTGGGTAGACATCAGCGCCAAACGGCGCACAGGCGCGCTCGGCTACCCGGTGCCAGTGCACGCAGTCTTCTTCGTTGGCGTAGTAGGGCGTCAGGTCGAAACCGCCGCCGAACCACCAGACCGGTTCCTCGCCTGCTTTCTCGGCGATGAAAAAGCGCACATTGGCATGGGACGTCGGCACATGAGGATTGTGCGGGTGAATCACCAGGGACACGCCCAAGGCCTCGAAGCCGCGCCCGGCCAGTTCCGGGCGATGGGCGCTGGCCGACGGCGGCAGGCCGCTGCCGAAGACGTGGGAAAAGTTCACGCCGCCTTTCTCTATGACCTGGCCGTTGCCGATCACCCGGGTCCGACCGCCACCACCGGCGGGGCGGGTCCAGGCGTCTTCGACGAAGTGCGCGCCCCCGTCTTCGGCCTCCAGGGCGGCACAGATACGGTCTTGCAGGTCGAGCAGGTAGGCTTTCACGGCCTCGGTGCGGGTAGTCATGGCATCACCTTGAATCGGGCAAAGCCACGCGGCATCTCGGACGGCCGGTGGCAAAGAGGCGCGTAGCATAGCACCGCGTTTATGCTCGTCGCTGTTGACGAAGGTCAAGCGAAGGAGTCCGATAGGGCCCTCGCATCGCGCTGCACCACGCCCCATTGTGAAATGTCCAAGGAGAGAAAGATGGCCAAACGTATCCTGTTTCGCGCCCATGGTGGCCCGGAAGTCCTTGAGTATGTCGACTACACCCCCGCCGAGCCGGGCCCGCAGCAGGTCCGGGTACGCAACCACGCCATCGGCCTGAACTTCATCGACACCTATTTGCGCAGCGGGCTGTATGCACCACCGACCATGCCGTCGGGCCTGGGGGCCGAGGGCGCGGGCGTGGTCGAGGCAGTCGGCAGCGAGGTCAGCCAGTTCAAGGTCGGTGATCGCGTGGCCTACGGCAGCGGTCCTTTGGGTGCCTACAGCGAAGTGCATGTGCTACCGGCGGCCAATCTGGTGCATCTGCCGGAAAGCATCAGCTTCGAACAGGCCGCCGCGGTGATGCTCAAGGGGCTGACGGTACAGTACCTGTTGCGTCAGACCTATGAACTGAAGGGCGGTGAAACCGTGCTGTTCCACGCCGCGGCCGGCGGTGTCGGCCTGCTCGCCTGCCAGTGGGCCAAGGCCCTGGGCGTGAAGCTGATCGGGACCGTCAGTTCGCCGCAGAAGGCGGCCTTGGCCAAGTCCCTGGGCGCCTGGGAAACCATCGACTACAGCCATGAAGATGTGGCCAAACGGGTACTGGAACTGACCGATGGCAAGAAGGTGCCGGTGGTGTACGACGGCGTGGGCAAGGACACCTGGCTGACCTCGCTGGACAGTCTGGCGCCCCGTGGTCTGATGGTCAGCTTCGGCAATGCTTCGGGCGCGGTGGAGGGGGTCAACCTGGGGATCCTGGCGGCCAAGGGCTCGCTGTACGTTACCCGGCCGACGCTGGCGACCTACGCCAACAATGCGGAAAACCTGCAGGCCATGGCGAAGGATCTGTTCGGGATGATCACCAGCGGCAAGCTGAAGATCGAGATCGGCGCACGGTATGGCCTGGCGGACGCGGCCAAGGCCCAGACGGAACTGGCGGCGCGGCGGACTACCGGGTCGACGGTGTTGTTGCCTTAAGACTGGCGAACCTGGCCGCTGCTGCGCAGCGGTTCGTCGGAACGCCGCCCGGACCAAGCACCGCTCCCACAAGTTCTGAACCAGACGCTTCGAATTGCTTCAGCTAAGGCAATTTGAAGCCGACCGCGGTCTTGTGGCGAGCGGGCTTGCCCGCGCTCGGCTGCGCAGCCGTCGTAAAACCTGTGACCGCGTTCTACCTGATGACTTTAGGGCCGCTTCGCGCCCCAGAGCGGCGGTGCGGCGTTCCGACAAGCCCGCTCACCACAAGGGTTCGCCCTACGCCGGGCGCACCACCTTGCCGGTCGCCAGGTCCCGGATCAGGCTCGGGTTCTTCCGCCCGCCCAGGTTGCCGCCCAGCACCAGGTCGATCTGCCCACGGAAATACTGCTCCACGCGAATCCGCGTGCGCGCCGCCGGCCGTCCCTGGGGATTGGCCGAAGTGGAAATCAGCGGCCCCACCAACGAACACAGGTCCCGCACCAGCGGATGATCGCTGACCCGCAAGGCCACCGTGTCATGCACGCCAGTGACCCACTCCGGCAACAGGTCCTGATGCGGCACCAGCCAGGTATTCGGTCCTGGCCAGGTACTGGCCATGCGGTCGATCCAGTCTTCCGGGAAATCCTCGAAGAGAAAATCGAACTGGCGGATATTGTCGGCAATCAGGATCAAGCCCTTGTCCACCGAACGATTCTTGATCGCCAGCAAACGATCCACCGCCTCTTCGTTCCAGGGATCGCAACCCAAACCCCAGACCGCCTCGGTTGGATAGGCAATCACCGCCCCTGCGCGAATTTCTCGTGCGGCTTCTTGCACACGCCAACTGTTGACCATTGCTCGTTCTCCGGATTTAAAGCTGCTCGCAGTTTACTCAGGTAGACCTACCTCGCGCGAGCTAACCAGCGTCCGTTTTCATTGGCAACCCGACCTTCGAGTTCCAACTCGGTCAGCGCCGCCAGGACTCGCGGCAATGCCCAGCCACAGGCACGGGCCAGGGCCTCGCTGCTCTGCGGCGCGGCGTGCAACAAGCCTAGCAGCGGATGCCCGGGCGCAGCGGGGATCGGGCTGGCCGTCACCCTCTGCCAACTGCGCAGGGGTTCGAGGATATGTTCGACGGTTTCCACCAGCACCGCACCATCGCGGATCAACTGATGACAACCCTTGGCGCCGGGGTGATGGATCGAACCGGGAATCGCATACACCTCGCGCCCCTGTTCCGCCGCCAACCGGGCGGTGATCAGCGAGCCGCTGGCGACGCTGGCCTCCACCACCAGCACCCCCAGGGACAAGCCGCTGATGATCCGATTGCGCCGGGGAAAGTTGCTCGGATGCGGCGGCGCCGCCAAGGGCAACTCGGAGACCACGGCACTGCCCTGGGCAATCATCGCCTCCGCCAGCCGGCGATGGCGCTGTGGATAAAGATTTTCCAGGCCGGTGCCGAGCACGCCGATGGTTCGCCCGCCAATGTCCAGGGCCGCCTGATGGGCCGCCCCGTCGATCCCCAGTGCCAGCCCGCTGGTGATGACAAAACCGGCGCCGGCCAGGCTCCGGGAAAAGGCCGCCGCCGTGTCCATGCCTGGCTTGGAAGCACGGCGGCTGCCGACCAGCGCCAGCTGCGGTTGCTCCAGAAGGGCAGGATCGCCGGCCACGAACAGCAACGGCGGCGCATCGTCCAGTTCGGCAAGAAGGGCGGGGTAATCGGTCTGGTCCCACATCACCAGATGGCAAGCCGGGCGCTCTAGCCAGCGCCATGCAGCGCTGGCCGCGTCACGCACTTCGGGGCTGCGGCGCGCCTCGGCACAGGCCCTCGGCAAGCCCAGCGCACGCCAGGCGGTGGCCGGCGCACCGAGGGCCGCCGAGGCCGAACCGAAAGCGTCGATCAAGGCGCGAAAGCGCCGGGGACCGAGCTCCGGCAAACGGTGCAGACGCAGGCGGGCTTCCAGCTCCGCCGGGGACAGGGAGGTACAGTTGGACAGCGACATCGGATCATCCTTGATCTGTGGCGGTCCGGGAACAGCAGGAACAAGCTGTGGATAACTCTGTGGGTAACCTGTTTAACCGGCTAACCGAATCGACCCTGGAGGCAGCGCCCTGATCGATCATTGTGGGAGTTGGCTTGCCAGCGATGGCGATGCAATTTCACCAGCGCTATCGCCGGCAAACCAGCGCCTACAGAAATCGGCGGGCTTGCGGTGTACCGCATTCGGCGCTACGGGTTGCGCACCTTGTCCATGACTGTCAGCGACCGCGTGGCAGTAAGTACTAAACCATAGCTGAGCTTTTCGTAGGTGCGGAACACCATCAGCAGGCCCGAACGCTCGTCGGGGACCTTGACGCGCTGTCCAGTGACCTGGTCGTGCACGGTCTCGCCGGTCTTCATCACCGCTAGAACATTGCCTTCGGCCAGGCCATCGCGGCGGCCCTTGTCGATCGTGACCACATCCATGACGCCGATCTGTGTAACACCCCGTGGCACATCTATGATCGTTCCGCGGATCTGCGCTTGCGGCGCGCTGGGCATGAACGTCGAATTGACCGGGCGCTCTTCGCTGACGAACAGGCGGTCTCCCAGGCGAACCTCCTGGGTAGTGCGGCGCAGGCTCAACGTGCCGATATCGCCTTCGGTCGCCACCAGCTCGCCGGTGCCGACGTCGTCGGCGTTGATCCCAAGGAACTCCTTGGTCTGCGTGTCGGTATAGACCTTGCCCTGGCGGAACAGGCCATAGACCGTGTGCGCCGGGTCGAACACACCACGGGCATAGATCCGATCGCCCATGCCGCTGAGCACCCGCTCATTGTTGCCGGCCAGGATATACGGGGCTTTCTGGAAGTCGTCGGGGCTGTCGACAATGCGGTTGCTCAACAGGAACGCATTGATCTTTTCCAGCGGAATGCTCGGAATCGCCTCGGCCACCGGCGAGCGGCGCACCTGCGGCGACAACTTCACTGTCCCGCGCGACACACCACGATCCACCACCAACCGTGGCTGACCGTCGACGAACTGCAGCGTCAGCGTATCGCCGGGGTAGATCAGGTCCGGATTCGCCACCTGGGGGTTAGCGTGCCAGATCTCCGGCCACTTCCACGGTTCGCTGAGAAACTTCCCGGAAATGTCCCAAAGTGTGTCACCGCGCACTACGGTATAACGCTGTGGATAACCGTCCTTGAGTTGCACTTGCGCCTGCACAACGCCGGTAACGGCCAGCAACAGGGCGAGTAGTGTTTTCCTCATGCAGTGAATCCCTTTATTATGTGCCTTCGCGTGAAACGCCAGAGCCCCCGCGGCTCGCTCCCAAGGAGAACGTTTTACAACGGTAGCCGATCCCACCGGGACATTTCGGCAACCGTCTCTGACTTTACCTCACAAGTGCAGCAAATACGCCTATGGCCATTTTAAACATCCTCGAATTTCCAGACCCGCGCCTGCGCACCATCGCCAAACCCGTGGCCGTGGTGGACGACCAGGTGCGGCAGCTGATCGACGACATGTTTGAAACAATGTATGAAGCCCCGGGCATCGGCCTGGCGGCGACCCAGGTCAATGTGCACCAACGCATCGTGGTCATGGATCTGAGTGAAGATCGTAGCGAACCCCGGGTGTTCATCAACCCCGAGTTCGAAACCCTGACCACGGATGTCGACCAGTACCAGGAAGGTTGCCTGTCGGTACCGGGCTTCTACGAGAACGTCGACCGCCCGACAAAACTGCGGGTCAAGGCCCTGGACCGCGACGGCAAGCCGTACGAACTGGAGGCCGAAGGCCTGTTGGCGGTGTGCATCCAGCATGAATGCGATCACCTCAACGGCAAGCTGTTCGTCGATTACCTGTCTACGCTCAAGCGCGACCGGATCAAGAAGAAGCTGGAAAAGCTCCATCGCCAGAACGCCTGATCCCTTCATTCCAAAGGCTTGCTGCGGCAAGCCTTTTCTTTTTCAAGCGAGCTTTATTTATGACTGAGCCACTGCGCATCGTCTTCGCCGGCACCCCCGAATTCGCCGCCGAACACCTCAAGGCCCTGCTCGGCAGCCCTTATGAGATCGTCGCGGTCTACACTCAGCCGGATCGTCCGGCGGGCCGTGGGCAGAAGCTGATGCCGAGCCCGGTCAAGCAGCTCGCGCTGGAACACGGCATCAGCGTTCTGCAACCGCCGACCCTGCGCAACGCCGAGGCCCAGGCCGAACTGGCGGCGCTCAAGCCAGACCTGCTGGTGGTGGTCGCCTACGGCCTGATCCTGCCGCAGGTGGTGCTGGATATCCCACGCCTGGGCTGCATCAACAGCCACGCTTCGCTGCTGCCGCGCTGGCGCGGTGCGGCGCCGATCCAGCGCGCCGTGGAAGCCGGCGATAGCGAAAGCGGCGTGACCGTGATGCGCATGGAAGCCGGGCTCGACACCGGGCCGATGCTGCTCAAGAGCGTCACCCCGATCAGCGCCGAAGACACCGGCGGCACCTTGCACGACCGCCTCGCCGAACTCGGCCCACCCGCCGTGCTCCAGGCCATCGCCGGTCTCGCCGCCGGGACCCTGGATGGCGAAGTCCAGGACGACCGCCTCGCCACCTACGCCCACAAGCTGAACAAGGACGAAGCGCGCATCGACTGGAACCGTCCGGCGGTGGAGTTGGAGCGACTGATTCGCGCCTTCAATCCCTGGCCGGTCTGCCACAGCACCCTCAGTGACGAGGCCCTGAAAGTCCTGGCGGCCAGCGTCGCCGAAGGCCAGGGCAAGCCGGGTGAAATCCTCGCCGCCAGCAAGGACGGCCTGATCGTCGCCACCGGCGCCGGCGCCCTGTGCCTGACCCGCCTGCAACTGCCCGGCGGCAAGGCGCTGAATTTCAGCGACCTGTTCAACAGCCGCCGCGAGAAATTCGCCCTCGGTACGGTGCTCGGCCAATGAACCCGCGTCTGGCCGCCGCCAAGGCACTCACCGCCGTCCTCAACGGCAAGGCCTCGCTCAACAGCTCGCTGCCGTTACAACTGGACAAGGTCGAGGCCCGTGATCGCGGCCTGACCCAGGACCTGGCGTTCGGCACCGCACGCTGGCAGCCACGCCTCTCGGCACTGGCGGCCAAGCTGCTGCAAAAACCCTTCAAGGCCGCCGATGCCGACGTCGAAGCCTTGCTGCTGGTCGGCCTCTATCAACTGCTCTACACCCGTGTGCCGGCCCATGCAGCCATCGGCGAGACCGTCGGTTGCGCCGAGAAGCTGAAAAAACCCTGGGCCAAGGCCTTGCTCAATGCCGTGCTGCGCCGCGCGCAACGGGAGAGCGAAGCGCTGCTGGCCGAGCTGGAACACGACCCGGTGGTGCGCACCGCTCACCCGCGCTGGCTGCAGAAATCCCTCAAGGCCTTCTGGCCGGAACAATGGGAAGCCATCTGCGCGGCGAACAATGCCCACCCGCCGATGATCCTGCGGGTCAATCGCCGTCATCACTCGCGCGATGCCTACCTCAAGCTGCTGGGCGACGCCGGGGTCATCGCCCACGCTTGCGTCTACAGCCCGGATGGCATCGTGCTGGAAGAGGCCTGCGATGTGCGCAACCTGCCTGGCTTCAACGAAGGCTGGATCAGCGTCCAGGACGAAGCCGCGCAACTGGCCGCCGACCTGCTCGACCTGACCCCCGGCCAGCGCGTGCTCGATGCCTGCTGCGCTCCCGGCGGCAAGACCTGCCATATCCTCGAAGTCCAGCCGCAACTGGCCGGTGTGGTCGCCGTGGACCTGGAGGCCAAACGCCTGGTGCGGGTGCGCGAGAACCTCGAGCGCCTTGGCCTGGACGCCGAACTGATCGCCGCCGATGGTCGTGATACCGCCGCCTGGTGGGATGGCAAGCCGTTCCAGCGCATCCTGCTCGACGCACCGTGCTCGGCCACCGGCGTGATCCGTCGTCATCCGGACATCAAGCTGACCCGCCAGCCCGACGACATCGCCGCCCTGGCCGCCTTGCAAGGCGAGTTGCTGGACGCGATGTGGACGACCCTGGAAGTCGGCGGCATCCTGCTCTATGCCACCTGCTCGACCCTACCGACCGAGAACACCGAAGTGATCGAAGCGTTCCTCGCCCGTACCTCCGGTGCCCGCGAGCTGGAAATCGTCGGAGCCTTCGGCATCAAGCAGCCCCATGGTCGCCAGTTGCTGGCCCAGCAAGGCGGACACGACGGTTTCTACTACGCCAAACTGATCAAGATCGCCGCCACGCGCGGCTGAGCCGGGACAACGGAGCGCCCCGATGAAAATCATCATCCTCGGTGCCGGGCAGGTCGGCGGCACGCTGGCCGAACACCTGGCCAGCGAAGCCAACGACATCACCGTGGTCGACACCGACGGCGAGCGCCTGCGCGACCTCGGCGACCGCCTGGATATCCGCACCGTACAGGGCCGCGCCTCGTTCCCGACGATCCTGCGCCAGGCCGGCGCGGATGATGCCGACATGCTGGTGGCGGTGACCAACAGCGACGAAACCAACATGGTCGCCTGCCAGGTCGCCCACACCCTGTTCCACACCCCGACCAAGATTGCCCGGGTCCGCGAAGCGGCCTACCTGACCCGCGCCGGGCTGTTCGACAACGACGCGATTCCGGTGGATGTGCTGATCAGCCCGGAGCAGGTGGTCACCCACTACATCAAGCGCCTGATCGAACACCCGGGGGCCTTGCAGGTGATCGACTTCGCCGAGGGCAAGGCCCAGTTGGTGGCGGTCAAGGCCTACTACGGCGGGCCGCTGGTGGGCCAGCAACTGCGCCAGTTGCGCGAGCGCATGCCCAACGTCGACACCCGGGTGGCGGCGATCTTCCGCCGCGACCGGCCGATCATGCCTCGTGGCGACACGGTGATCGAAGCCGACGACGAAGTATTTTTCATCGCCGCCAAGGCGCATATCCGCGCGGTGATGGGCGAAATGCGCCGCCTCGACGAAAGCTACAAGCGCATCGTCATTGCCGGCGGCGGGCAGATCGGCGAGCGGCTGGCCGAAGCCATCGAAAGCCGCTACCAGGTCAAGATCATCGAGAAGAACCCGGCGCGCTGCCGGCACCTCTCGGACACCCTGGACAGCACCGTGGTGCTACTGGGCAGCGCTTCGGACCGCGACCTGCTGCTGGAAGAGAACATCGCCGACACCGATGTGTTCCTGGCCCTGACCAACGACGATGAAGCCAACATCATGTCGTCGCTGCTGGCCAAGCGCCTCGGGGCGAAGAAGGTCATGACCCTGATCAACAACCCGGCCTATGTCGACCTGGTCCAGGGCGGCGAGATCGACATCGCCATCAGCCCGCAGCTGGCGACCATCGGCACTTTGCTGACCCATGTCCGCAGGGGCGATATTGTCAGCGTGCACTCGCTCAGGCGCGGGGCGGCGGAGGCCATCGAGGCGATTGCCCACGGTGATGCGAAGTCGAGCAAAGTGGTGGGCCGGGCCATCGCCGATATCGCCTTGCCGCCGGGGGCGACCATTGGCGCGATCATTCGTGATGAAGAGGTCCTGATCGCCCACGACGCCACCGTGATCCAGGCCGGCGACCATGTCATTCTGTTCCTTGTGGATAAAAAACAGATCCGCGATGTGGAAAAGCTATTTCATGTCGGCCTGAGTTTTTTCTGACCTGTGGCGAGGGGGCTTGCCCCCGTTCGGCTGCGAAGCAGTCGTAAATCCACTCACCTCGTTTTCACTGATACAGCGGAGTGGCCGATCTTAGGGCCGCTTCGCAGCCCGACGGGGGCAAGCCCCCTCGCCACAATTGCCGTATCGAGGGATCGCCATGCTCGAATCACTGGAAAAAATGCTCGCCAAGGGTGTGGATAACTCACTACTGCGCTTCGGCCTCGGCAAGGGCTACCTGGACCTTGGGGAAAACGCCAAGGCCGTCGAGCACCTGCAACGCTGCGTCGGCTTCGACCCGCAATACTCCGCCGCCTGGAAACTGCTGGGCAAGGCGCATCAGGCCGCAGGCGACAACGCGGCCGCCAAAGAGGCCTGGGAACAGGGTCTGGAAGCTGCTCGCGGGCATGGCGACAAGCAGGCGGAGAAGGAAATGACGGTGTTTCTGAAAAAGCTTGAAAAAGCCGCGCTCAAAGATCAATGAAGCGCAGGCCGATGCCATCGGCGTCGACCCGCACCACTTCCATGCGAATCCGCGGCGCCACCGCCGGCAGCCCCTGCACCTGACCGTAGACCACCGCGCCGGTGGTCAGGCGCGACAAGCTCGGGTGCGTCACATACACGCCCTTGCTGGACAGGTTGCGCGTCAGTCCCAGGCACTCACCGATGCTCGGGTGCTGGATCTTGATCCGTAGAGCGTTCTTGTTATTGGACATCTGTTGCGTCCTTGAAGGGTGCACCTGTGGATAAGTCAGCTACGCGATTTTTATCCACAGATCGTGCCAGTCGGGCCTCAGTACCAGCGTTTCTCGCCCGGCGGACGTCTCCTGAAGCGCTTCATGCTCCACATGTACTGGTCCGGATAAGCCCGCACATAACGCGCCACCACCTGGCTCATGGCGGCCACGGAGGTCTCTGTATCGGTGCTGTACATGGCTTCGGGCGCGGCTTCGAGGATCACCTTGAAACCCGAACCATCCGGCAACCGCAACGCATGCAGGAACACCCCCACCGCCTTGCCGCCGGCGAGCATATTGGGCACGAACTTGCTGGTCAGCGCCGTGGTGCCGAGGAACGGCACGAACACCCCGGCGGATTCGGCCGGTTCCGGGTCGGCGGGAATACCCACCGCACCACCTTTGCGCACCTCCTTGATGACACTGAGGATGCCTTCCTTGGTGGACGCGGCAACCCGGTTGCCCAACTGCACCCGCTGCTTGCGCAACAGTTCGTCCACCGCCTTGAGCTTGGGCGGACGGTAGAAAATGATCGGCTTGCACTGGCTGCAATAAAAGTGATTGAGCACTTCCCAGTTGCCCAGGTGGCTGGTGATGCCGACCACGCCCTTGCCCGAGGCCAGGGCCTCCTTGAGGATGTCCAGGCCTTCGACTTCGCGCACCCGCTCCATCGACCGCTGGGCCGGCCAGATCCAGGCGCAGGCGCTTTCGGTAAAGGACTTGCCGATGCCCATCAGGCTGCGGCCGACCAACTGCTCGCGAGCCACGGGGTCGAGTTCCGGGAAACATTTCGCCAGGTTGATCCGCACCACGTCGCGGGAACGGTTGGGCAGCTTCCACATCACCCAGCCGATGGCCGCGCCCACCCATTGCACCGCGCACCAGGGCAGCAGCGCAAACAATCGCAACGCCCCCACCAGCATGGCGCCTTTAAACTTGTCCACAGGCCCCTCCTGTCGTGATCGAGCTTGTTATCAGCCGGCTATTGTAACCGTGGTGTGGCCAATGTGGCGTAGCGATCACAATCGGTGGTGTGGTCCATGACCATGCCCGAGGCCTGCATGAGGGCGTAGCAGATGGTCGGGCCGACGAATTTGAAGCCGAGTTTCTTCAGGGCCTTGCTCATCGCCTCGGCCTCGGGCGTGAGGGCCGGGACTTCGCCGCGGACCTGGAAGTGATTGATCTTCTGCACGCCGCCGACAAAGGACCAGAGCAGCGCCACCGGGTCCTCCAGCGTCAGCCAGACCTGGGCATTGCGCCGCGCGGCATTGAGTTTCAGACGATTGCGGATGATCCCCGGATCGAGCATCAGTTGTTCGATATCGGCATCGCTCATGGCCGCGACTTTGCCCGCATCGAAGCCGAACAAGACCTTCCGGTAGTGCTCGCGTTTCTTCAGGATGGTGATCCACGACAACCCGGCCTGGAACCCTTCGAGCAAAAGCAACTCGAACAGACGCTGCCCATCGCGCAGCGGCACGCCCCACTCCTGATCGTGATAGGCCATGTACAAAGGATCGTCGTTGCACCAAAAGCAGCGTGGCATAAGGCTCCAGGGGGCGTGCGCGTGGCCGAATCGGGTATACTCCCGCCTTTTGAATCGCAGCCCAAGTAACAGGTGAATTTCGTGAGCCAGCCTACGCCAGCCGTGCGTACCTTCCAAGACTTGATCCTCGCCCTCCAGCAATACTGGGCCGAGCAAGGTTGTGTGGTACTTCAGCCCTACGATATGGAAGTAGGCGCCGGCACCTTTCATACCGCCACGTTCCTGCGCGCCATCGGCCCGGAAACCTGGAACGCCGCCTACGTACAGCCCAGCCGCCGCCCGACTGACGGCCGCTACGGCGAAAACCCGAACCGCTTGCAGCATTACTACCAGTTCCAGGTGGTCCTCAAGCCGAACCCGGACAACTTCCAGGAGCTGTACCTGGGCTCGCTCAAGCATGTCGGCCTCGACCCGCTGGTGCACGACATCCGTTTCGTCGAGGACAACTGGGAATCGCCGACCCTCGGCGCCTGGGGCCTGGGCTGGGAAGTCTGGCTCAACGGCATGGAAGTCACCCAGTTCACCTACTTCCAGCAGGCCGGCGGCATCGAGTGCTACCCGGTTACCGGCGAGATCACCTACGGCCTCGAGCGCCTGGCGATGTACCTGCAGGGCGTCGACTCGGTCTACGACCTGGTCTGGGCCGACGGTCCGTTCGGCAAGGTGACCTATGGCGACGTGTTCCACCAGAACGAAGTGGAGCAGTCGACCTACAACTTCGAACACGCCAACGTCGAGAAGCTGTTCGAACTGTTCGATTTCTATGAAAGCGAAGCCAAGCGCCTGATCGAGCTGGACCAGCCGCTGCCGTTGCCGAGCTATGAAATGGTCCTCAAGGCCTCGCACACCTTCAACCTGCTGGATGCACGCCGGGCGATCTCGGTCACCGCGCGCCAGCAGTACATCCTGCGAGTCCGCACCCTGGCCCGTTCGGTGGCGCAGGCCTACCTGATGGCCCGGGCCAAACTGGGCTTCCCGATGGCAACCGCGGATTTGCGTGACGAAGTGTTGGCTAAGTTGGAGGCAGCACAATGAGTGCTCAAGATTTTCTGGTTGAACTGGGCACGGAAGAGCTGCCACCCAAGGCCCTCAATACCCTGGCCGAGGCCTTTCTCGCCGGTATCGAAAAGGGCCTGCAAAGCGCCGGCCTGAGCTTCGCAAGCAAGCAGGTCTACGCCGCGCCACGGCGTCTGGCCGTACTGCTGACCCAGCTGCAAAGTCAGCAGCCGGACCGCAGCATCAACCTCGACGGGCCGCCACGCCAGGCCGCCTTCGACGCTGAAGGCAACCCGACCCAGGCCGCCCTCGGTTTCGCCAAGAAATGCGGCGTGGAACTGAGCGAAATCGACCAGAGCGGGCCGAAACTGCGCTACACCCAGAGCATCCAGGGCAAGCCGACCAGTAGCCTGCTGCCGACCATCGTCGAGGATTCGCTGAACGACCTGCCGATTCCCAAGCGCATGCGCTGGGCCGCGCGCAAGGAAGAGTTCGTGCGTCCGACCCAGTGGCTGGTGATGCTGCTCGGTGACCAGGTCATCGACTGCACCATCCTCGCCCAGAAAGCCGGTCGCGACTCCCGTGGTCACCGCTTCCATCACCCGCAAAGCGTGCGCATCACCTCGCCGGCCAACTATCTGAACGATCTGCGCGCCGCCTATGTACTGGCCGACGCCAACGAGCGGCGCGAACTGATCAGCAAGCGCACCGCGGAGCTGGCAACCCAGCAGGAAGGCACGGCGATCATGCCGGCGGACCTGCTCGACGAAGTCACCGCCCTGGTCGAATGGCCGGTGCCGCTGGTGTGCTCCTTCGAGGAGCGCTTCCTCGATGTGCCCCAGGAAGCCCTGATCACCACCATGCAGGACAACCAGAAGTACTTCTGCCTGCTGGACGTCGACGGCAAGCTCCTGCCGCGCTTCATCACCGTCGCCAACATCGAGAGCAAGGACCCGCAACAGATCATCGCCGGTAACGAGAAAGTCGTGCGCCCGCGCCTGACCGACGCCGAGTTCTTCTTCAAGCAGGACAAGAAGCAGAAGCTCGAACAGTTCAACCTGCGCCTGCAGAACGTGGTGTTCCAGGAAAAACTCGGCAGCGTCTACGACAAGGCCGAGCGTGTCTCCAAGCTGGCCGCGTTCATCGCCCCACGCATCGGCGGCGACGCCCAGCGCGCGGCCCGCGCCGGCCTGTTGTCGAAATGCGACCTGGCCACCGAAATGGTCGGCGAGTTCCCGGAGATGCAAGGTGTCGCCGGTTACTACTACGCGCTCAATGACGGCGAGCCGGAAGATGTCGCTCTGGCCCTGAACGAACAGTACATGCCGCGCGGTGCCGGCGCCGAACTGCCAAGCACCCTGACCGGTGCGGCGGTGGCGATTGCCGACAAGCTCGACACCTTGGTCGGGATCTTCGGCATCGGCATGCTGCCGACCGGCAGCAAGGACCCCTATGCCCTGCGCCGCGCCGCCCTCGGCGTGCTGCGAATCCTGATCGACAAGCAGCTGGACCTCGACCTGATCGAAACCGTGGCCTTCGCGGTCAAGGCCTTTGGTGCCCGGGTCAAGGCCGCCGGCCTGGCCGACCAGGTGCTGGAGTTCATCTTCGACCGCCTGCGTGCCCGTTACGAAGACGAAGGCGTGGACGTCGCGACCTACCTGTCGGTGCGTGCCCTCAAGCCGGGTTCGGCGCTGGACTTCGACCAACGCGTACAAGCCGTGCAGAAATTCCGCCAGTTGCCGGAAGCGGCTGCCCTGGCGGCGGTGAACAAGCGTGTGTCGAACCTGCTGAGCAAGGCCGAAGGCAACATCCCGAGCACCGTGGAAGCCAAGTACTTCGACAACGCCAACGAGTTCTCGCTGTACTCGGCGATCCAGCAGGCGGACCAGGCGGTCCAGCCGATGGCCGCGGCACGCCAGTACAACGAATCGTTGGCACGCCTGGCCGCCCTGCGCGAGCCGGTGGATGCGTTCTTCGAAGCGGTGATGGTGAATGCCGAGGACGCCAAGGTCCGCGCCAACCGTTATGCGCTGCTGGCACGTCTGCGAGGCCTGTTCCTGGGTGTCGCCGATATTTCGCTGCTGGGCTGAGGGCGCGTCTTGAAGCTGCTGATTCTCGATCGGGACGGGGTGATCAACCAGGACTCCGACGCCTATATCAAGTCGGTGGAGGAATGGATTCCACTCCCCGGCGCGATCGAAGCCATCGCGCAGTTGAGCAGGGCCGGCTGGACGGTGGCGGTGGCCACCAACCAGTCCGGCATCGCTCGCGGCTACTACGATATCGCCACCCTGGAAGCCATGCACGAGCGCCTGCGTTCGCTGGTGGCACAACAGGGCGGCGAACTCGGGCTGGTGGTGTATTGCCCGCATGGGCCGGACGAGGGCTGCGATTGCCGCAAACCCAAGCCCGGCATGTTGCGCAGCATCGCCGAACATTACGGGGTGTCGTTGGCTAGGCTATGGTTTGTCGGCGACAGCCTCGGTGACTTGGAGGCGGCGCAAGCCGTCGACTGTCAGCCTGTTTTGGTAAAAACCGGTAAAGGCGAAAAGACACTGGGTAAAACCCTGCCGGTGGGCACCCTGGTTTTTGACGATCTGGCGGCGGTTGCCGCAGAACTTATCCACAACTGAAGCTCTTCTGACCTCCTGACCAAGGACTGTTCGGGAAGCGCTTTTTATAGGCGGGCAATGCCCGCAACGGTAAATGCCGCTATGTCGATCCTGCAGGCCATCAGAACCTTTTTCTTTTACCTGCTGCTGGGCACCAGTTCGCTGTTGTGGTGCTCCCTGAGCTTTTTTATCGCGCCGTTCCTGCCGTTCAAGGCACGTTATCGCTTTATCAACGTGTACTGGTGCCGTTGTGCCCTGTGGCTGAGCAAGGTATTCCTGGGCATCACGGTCGAAATCAAGGGCGCGGAGAATGTACCCGAACGTCCTTGCGTGATTCTGTCGAATCACCAGAGCACCTGGGAAACCTTCTTCCTCTCGGCCTATTTCTCGCCCCTGAGCCAGGTGCTCAAGCGTGAGTTGCTGTATGTGCCGTTCTTCGGCTGGGCCATGGCCATGCTGCGGCCGATCGCCATCGACCGGGATAACCCGAAGGCAGCGCTCAAGCATGTGGCGAAGAAGGGCGACGAGTTGCTCAAGGACAATGTCTGGGTGCTGATCTTCCCCGAAGGTACCCGTGTGCCGTTCGGCACGGTCGGCAAGTTTTCCCGGGGCGGCACGGCACTGGCGGTGAACGCCGATCTGCCGGTGCTGCCGATTGCCCACAACGCCGGCAAGTTCTGGCCGAAGACCGGCTGGTTGAAGAAACCCGGGACCATCACGGTGGTGATCGGTGCGCCGATGATGGCCGAAGGCAGCGGGCCACGGGCGATTGCCGAGCTCAATGACCGGGTCCAGGCCTGGAACGAGCAGACCCAGCGAGACATGGGCTCGTTGCCGCCGGCACCGGCGATCGAGACGCCTGTCGTGGTTTGACGCAATTGTGGATAACTTGTGCACAAGATTTGGATTTCTTTCATAAAAATGACGTAAGCACATGATTTTATTGCTTATTTATCTGTATGACTTTCCGCTGTAAATCGTGCATAAGTTTTTTCGAGCGATAAAAAAACCGGCTTTAATGCCGGTTTTTCAAAACGAAATATGATTTCCGTGGCAACCGGTCTCAGACCTTGTCCAGATCCACGCCCTTGGTCTCCTTCAGGCAGAACAACCCCACCACCAGGCTGACCCCGGTCACCAGCACCGGATACCACAGGCCATAGAAGATATCCCCGGTGTAGACCACCAGCGCAAAGGACACCGTGGGCAGGAACCCGCCGAACCAGCCGTTGCCGATATGGTAGGGCAGCGACATCGAGGTGTAGCGGATGCGCGTCGGGAACAGCTCGACCATCACCGCCGCCAGCGGGCCATAGGTCATAGTGGCAATCAGAATCAGCAAGACAATCAGCAGCACCACCATCGGCTCGTTCACCGCCGCGCTATCGGCCTTGGCCGGATAACCCGCCGTGGTGATCGCCGCGCGCATCGCCGCCTCATCGAAACCGCTGATCTTCTGTTCACCCACCGACACCGTCACATCCGCCCCGGGTGCCGCGGCCTGGGAGCTATAGGGCAGGCCCTGCTTGACCAGGAAGGTCTTGATCTTGTCGCACGGGCTGTCGAAACGTGCTTTACCCACCGGGTCGAACTGGAAGGTACAGCTCGCCGGGTCGGCCAGCACCACGATCGGCGCCTGGCGGCTGGCCGCGTCGATCTGCGGATTTGCATAATGGCTCAGCGCCTTGAACAGTGGGAAATAGCACAACGTCGCCAGCAACAGGCCAAGCATCAGGATCGGCTTGCGGCCGATCTTGTCCGACAGCCAGCCGAACAGCACGAAGAACGGTGCGCCGATCACCACGCTGATGATCAACAGGGTATTGGCCTGGGTCGGGTCCATCTTGAGCATCTGGGTCATGAAGAACAGCACGTAGAACTGCGCCGTGTAGAAGGTCACCGCCTGCCCGGCGTTGATGCTGAAGAGGGCGGTCAGGACGATCTTCAGGTTCTGCCAGGAGCCGAAGGATTCGCGGATCGGCGAGCGGCTGACCTTGCCCTGGGCCTTCATTTTCACGAAAGCCGGCGACTCGTGCATGCTCAGGCGGATCCAGGTGGAAATCGCCAGCAGGAAGATCGACAGCAGGAACGGCAGGCGCCAGCCCCAGACTTCGAACTGATCGCCGCTGATGTAACGACTGGCGAGCACCACCATCAGCGACAGGAGCAGGCCCAGGGTCGCGGTGGATTGAATCCAGCCGGTATACGAACCACGTTTGCCGGTCGGCGCGTGCTCCGCCACGTAAGTCGCGGCGCCGCCGTATTCACCGCCCAGCGCCAGGCCCTGGAGCATGCGCAGCAGGACCAGGATGATCGGCGCGGCGATGCCGATGCTGGTGTAGGTCGGCAACAGGCCGACGGCAAAGGTGGAAAGGCCCATCAGGATGATGGTCATGAGGAAGGTGTACTTGCGTCCGATCATATCCCCCAGGCGCCCGAATACCAGGGCGCCGAAAGGCCGGACCAGAAAACCCGCGGCAAAGGCCATGAGGGCGAAGATAAACGCCGTGGTGTCGTTGACCCCAGCAAAGAACTGCTTGCTGATCACCGCCGCCAGGGCGCCATAGAGAAAAAAGTCATACCACTCGAAAACCGTCCCGAGGGATGACGCAAAAATGATCTTTCGTTCTTCCTTGCCAGTGCTCGCGGTTGCACGCATGCGCTGTTGCTCGATGTAGTCCGACATTTGCCATGTCCTCGGCCCTGGGGGCCACAGTGATTATTGTTGTTGTTCCACTGTGGATTCCGGCTGACTGCCACCGGAATCCGCTTTTTGCACTATTGACGCTATCTACCGGCCCGACACGGTCCCCTGTAGGAGCTGGCCTGTCGGGACGCCGCATCGCAGCGATGAGGCTCGTGAGACTTGATCGGCGAGCCGGCTCCTACAAGGGGACCAGGGTTTCCTCCACTCGTAAGTCATGAATGGCCGGGGCATCCTCCAGAATCATCTGCGCCGCCTTCTCGGCAATCATCACCGTTGGCGAACAGGTATTGCCGGAGACGATGTCCGGCATGATCGACGCATCGGCGACCCGCAACCCCGGAACACCGTGCACCCGCAACCGGGCATCCACCACATCCAGCGTGCCGCCGCCCATCCGGCAGGTGCCCACCGGGTGAAAGATCGTCGTTCCGATCCGCGCCGCCGCCTCATGCAATTGCTCTTCGGTGTGCAGCGCCGCCCCGGGCAGGTATTCCTCGGGTTTGAAGACCCGCAGGGCAGGGGAGTCGACAATGCGTCGGGTCAGCCGAATAGCCTCGGCCGCGACTTTCAGATCCTCGGGATCGCTCAGGTAATTCGGATCGATCAATGGCGCCAGATCCGGATCGGCCGAGCGAATATCGATCCGCCCCCGGCTCAGCGGCCGCAGGTTGCACACCGAAGCGGTAAAGGCCGGGAACCGATGCAACGGCTCGCCGAAGCGCTCCAGCGACAAGGGCTGCACGTGGTACTGCAAATTGGCCGAGGCCTGCTCCGGCGAGGACTTCACGAACGCGCCCAACTGGCTGGGGGCCATGGCCAACGGACCACTGCGGTCGTAGAGATAACGCAGGCCCATACCGACTTTGCCCCACAGACTATTGGCGACCTGATTGAGGGTACGGGCATTGCTGAGTTTGTAGATCAGGCGCAGTTGCAGGTGATCCTGCAGATTGCCACCGACACCCGGCAGTTCATGACGCACCGCGATGCCGAGATTTTCCAGCAAGGGCCGGGGGCCGATACCCGAACGCTGGAGAATGCCGGGAGAGCCAACCGAACCGGCGCACAAAACGATCTCGCGCCGCACATTGAACACATGTTCCTCGCCCTGCCAACGCGCCACGACGGCACTGGCACGACCATTCTCCAGGTTCACCCGGTCAACCTGGACACCGGTCAGGATCGTCAGGTTGGGCCGTTTGAGGATTGGCCGCAGAAAAGCTTTCGATGAGTTCCAGCGCACGCCGGAACGCTGGTTGACCTGAAAGTATCCACAGCCCTGGTTATCGCCGGCGTTGAAATCACTGACGCTGGCAATGCCGTTTTCAGCGGCGGCAGCGCGGAAGGCATCAAGGATCGGCCAGGAGTAGCGCTGCTGCTCGACGCGCCATTCGCCTTGGTCATTATGGAATTCGCTGGCGCCGCCAAAGTGGTTTTCGCTGCGCTTGAACAGCGGCAGGACATCGTTCCAGGCCCAACCCGGATTGCCCTGGGCGGCCCAGCGATCATAGTCGCCGGCCTGGCCACGCATATAGATCATGCCATTGATGGACGAGCTGCCGCCCAGCACCTTGCCGCGCGGGTAGCCGAGGCTGCGACCTTGCAGGCCGGGTTGCGCTTCAGTCTTGAAGCACCAGTCGGTACGCGGATTGCCGATGCAGTACAGATAACCCACCGGGACATGAATCCACGGGTAGTTATCCTGACCGCCGGCCTCGAGCAGCAGCACATGGTTCTGCGGATCGGCGGACAGCCGATTGGCCAGCACACAGCCGGCGGGCCCGGCACCGACTATCACGTAGTCATAGGGCAGGTGGGCGGATGACATAGGCAACCTCGCCTTTTTTATTGTTCTTGTCTCTCTTCATGTTATTGATTAGTTTCGAGATGAAAACCTTCGTTTTTGCGCAAGTGCTGTGTGTTTTCAAGCAAGGCCGTGCCCCCCGCGATTGACAAGGAAGCCCCCATGTTCGACTGGAACGATCTGCGTTTTTTTCTCGAGCTGCAACGCAGCGGGCGCCTGCTGACCGCGGCCAAGCGCCTGAACACCACCCACAGCACCGTGGCCCGGCATATCGAGACCATCGAGCAGAGCCTGGGCACCGCGCTGTTTGTCCAGCATGCCCAGGGCTACGAGCTGACACCCTCGGGCCAGGCCTTGCTCAAGCATGCCGAGGCCATGGAAAACGTCGCCTTGCTGGCCCAGGAAGAAATCACCCAGGCCATCGCCCCCCTGGGCAAGATCCGCCTGGGGGTGACCGAAGGGATCGGCATCATGTTCCTCACCACCCGCATGGGCAGCCTGTACGAACGTTACCCGGGGCTGGAAGTGGAACTGGTGGCGGTGCCGCGTTTCGTCAGCATCCTCAACCGCGAGGCGGAAATCAGCATTCACCTCGACCGGCCGAATGCCGACCTGTTGATCACTCGCAAACTGACCGACTATCGCCTGGCGCTGTATGCCAGCCCGGACTACCTCGCCTGGGCGCCGGCCTTGCAGCATCGCGACGACCTGTCGCAACACAACTGGATCGGTTACGTCGACGACCTGCTGTTCAGCGAGGAGCTGCTGTTCCTCAATAACTTCTGCCGCACGCCGAATGTGATTTTCCGCAGCACCAGCGTGATTGCCCAGCAACAGGCGGCGCGGGCCGGGCTGGGGATTGCGGTGTTGCCCAACTACATGGCCAAGGATGATCCACAGTTGGTACGAGTATTACCGGAGGAAACCATCCAACGCAGCTACTGGATCAGCACCCGACGGGAGCTGCACAAGTCAGTGCGCTTACGGGTGGTGTGGGATTTTCTGCTGGCATTGTGTGCGAGTGAACAGGGTGTGTTGCTGGCACCGTGAAACTATCGACCCTCAGCTTTTCTTGTAACACTCCATTTGCGAAAAGCTGCCTCCATTGATACGGATGGAGGTGGCGTCGTCATTGGTTATTTCCTGGGGCGGTGTAAAGCCGAGCAGCGACGATGCCCGGGTCGCATTGATCCATTCCAGCCGGCCCTTGATCAGGGCGCCGTCGAGCGAACCGGCACTGCTGCGAATACGCACGGTGTCCTTGCCATGCTGGTAGAAAAAGATGAACGGCCCATTGAAACCAGGACACTCGTAGCTGCTCAGCAGCCTGGGCGTCGGCATGTAGCCGGCGTTGATAATGCCGACATAGATCACCGAATAACCGATATACGCCAGCACCGGTACCGCTGCCAACGACCCGACCCAGAACCATCGGCGCTTGCGCTTCGATTCGTCTGGCAGAGGCTCGACAGGGGAGTTGTCCACAGGCGCCGAGAGCGTCTCGGGAGGCAGCAGCTCGGCGGATACAGGTTCATGAACCTCAGGGATATCCTCCGCCACCGCGACCACCTGAGCCACGCGGCTCGGCAGCGGTTGGGCGAGCACAGGCTCCGCCATGCGGGCAGGGCGCACAACCGGCTCGGGCCTGGGCAGCAAACGCAGGTTGCGCTGGATGATCCGGCTTTCCACCAGTACGAAGATCGCACAGGCCAGGGGCATCGCCAGCACCAGGCCCGGTGCCTGGGTCGCCACCCAATCGGCGATCAGCGGGTCGGACATGCCGATATTCCCGGCCACCCAGCCCAACAAGGCGCCGCCCGCCGGGATCAACCAGGGATAACGCTTGAACAGCCCAGTCACAAACAAACTGCCGTACATCAATATCGGGATGCTCAGCAGCAGCCCCAACACCAGAATTCCCAGGTTGTCCTGGGCCACGGCGGCCAGGGCCACCACATTGTCCAGGCTCATGGTCAGGTCGGCAAAGACGATCAGCCCGATCACGGACCAGAGCGTCGAACCCGAATGCTGCGGCAAGTGTTCGGCGTCTTCATCCGCCACCAACAACTTGATGGCGATCACTACCAGCGCGACCATGCCCAGCAGTTTCAGGCAGGGCACCTTGAGCAACAGGCTGATCACCGAAGTGAACAGGATCCGCAGGACCACTGCCACGCCCATCCCGGCGAACAACGCCTGGCGCATCTGCCGGGCCGGCAGGTGACGGCAGGCGAGGGCGATGACCACGGCGTTATCGCCGCTCAGCAACAGGTCGAGCAGGAACACCTGCAACGTCAGGTTGATGCCCTGCATCCCGGTATCCAAGCCGATCATCTTGCCACTCCCGCAACCATCGTCATCAATTCAACAATCCTCCCACACCACAGAACAGGCCCGTGAGGGCGGCCAACCCGAACACCAGGCCCACCACCCGCGCATACCAGCCCTGCAACCTGAACGCCCCGGTCAACTGCGTACGGGCCAGCCAATAGAGAAGGCCGAGTACCGCCGGCAGCAACAGCGCATTGACCACACCGGTGAAAATCGACAACTCGACCAGATTGACCCCGGACCCCACCAGCACACCGGCCCCCAGCAACATGGCACCGAATGCCGCGTAGAACCAGGGCGCGTCGGCGGGACGCTGCTCCAGCGAATGCCGGCGACCGGTGGCCTCGCCGACACCCCAGGCCACGGTCAGGCAGACCACGATGGTAGCCACCAGCGCCCCCCCGGCCAGCCCCATCGCAAAGATCCCGCGCCCGACCGTCCGGCCCAGGGAAGCGGTAAAGGCATCGGCCAGTTGCGGCACACTGGTCAAGGTGAAGGAAGCGTCGGAGCGGTTGAAACACGCCGCCGCGGCAATCACCACGGCCGCCGTGAGAATCTGGCAGAGAGTCGCGCCGAGCAAGGTTTCAACGCGCGCCGCTTTCAGGTGGCGGGCGCCCAGGCCTTTATCGATCAGTGCCGACTGTTGGTAGAACACCGTCCACGGCATGACGCTGGTGCCCAGGTTGGCAGCCACCAGGTAAAGATAGGAGCTGTCGTGGAACGGCATCTGGTACCACTGCGCCGCGATCTGCCGGGGATCGGGGTGAGCGTTCCAGGCCACGGCGATAAACGCCACACCGAACAGACCCAGGCAAATCGCGATGCGTTCTACGCCATGGTAGGAGCCGGTACAGACCATCGCAAAAATCAGCACCACCAGCACCCCGACGGTTTCCCAAAGGGGTACGCCGAACAGTTCGCCGACCCCGGCCAGCCCGCTCAACTCGGTGACCAGGGCGCCGAAGCAACTGAGCACCAGCGTCGCCAGGGACAGCAACGCAATACCGCGCCCGAACCGCTGGCGCACCAGTTCACCGAAGCCCTTGCCGGTTCCCAACCCCAGGCGGATCGAGAGTTCCTGCGCGGTATACAACAGGGGAATGATGAGGAACTGCAGCAACAGCAGCCGATAGCCCCATTGCGCGCCACTCTGCGCGGCAGTGATGACGCTGCCGGCCTCGGTATCCGCCAGCATCACCACCAGCCCCGGGCCGACGGCCGCAGCCATCAACCTTAACCGGCTCGAGCGGATTGAAATGCTTGGCATCATGTCTGTTTCCGGCTCTTGGCGTATGTGTGTAAATGGCAAAAACCCTGTTCACCGACCCTCGAAGGGCGTCAGGGTCGGCCATTCACCTGCGGGCCACTTTTGAAGTCCTTGAGGAACGCCGTATCCGGTGACAGCACCAGCGTCGGCGCGGACTCGGACAAGGACTGCCGATAGGTCTGCAAGCTGCGGTAGAGCTTGTAGAACTCGGGGTCCTTGTCGAACGCCTGGGACGAGATCCGGTTCGCCAGGGCATCGGCTTCACCATGAGTGATGCGGCTTTGTCGCTGCGCTTCGGAGATCAGTACTGCCCGTTCGCGCTCGGCGTTGGCCTGAATCTGTTGTGCCCACTCAAAACCCTGGGCGCGCAGTTCCTTGGCTTCGCGCTGACGCTCGGACTTCATCCGGTCATAGATGGCCTGACTGGTTTCGAACGGCAGGTCGGCGCGATGAAAACGTACTTCAGTGACCTCGATACCCAGGGGCCGGGCCTTCTCCACCACCTCGTTCTGGATAAGCGCGACAATTTTCGGCCGCTCGGCGGACAACAGCGACTTGAGCATCACCTGCCCCAACTCGCGGCGCAGCGACGAGCTGACCAACTGGGCCAGTTGCGCATTGGCCTGGTCGACCGTGCGCAGGGCCTGATAGAAACGCAGCGGATCGACGATGCGATAACGCGCATAGGTTTCCACTTCCAGGCGTTTCTGGTCGCCAAGGATCACCTGCTCGGAAGGCGGTGCGAGGGTCAGGATGCGGGTGTCGTAATAGATCACGGTGTCGATCAGCGGCACCTTGAGTTTCAGCCCCGGCGTACGCACCGGCGCGGTCGGCGCCCCGAGCCTGACCACCAGAGCCTGCTGGGCTTCATCGACGGTATACAGCGAGGCGCCGAGGGTCCACAGGGCAACCAGCAGCAGGATCACCAGGGCCGCACGAATCGGTGGTTTCATCGGGTCTGCTCCTTGGCCGGTCGCTTGTCCTGTTCCGACAGCGGCATATAGGGCACCACACCCGAGACGCCTTTGCCGGAGGTATCGATGATCACCTTGGAAGCTCTTTTCAGCACCTCATCGGCACTTTCCATATATAGGCGCCAGCTGGTCACTTCCTTGGCCTGTGCATAACTTTCGTACACCGCGAGGAAACTTTTCGCGTCGCCTTCAGCCAGGTTCACCGCTTGGGCCTTGTAGGCTTCGGCCTCCTGATTGATATGCGACGCTTCGCCTCGGGCCCGCGGAAGAATGTCGTTGGCGTAGGACTCGGCCTCGTTGCGCGCGCGCTCCTGGTCGGCCCGGGCCCGCTGCACATCGTTGAAGGCGTCGATCACCGCCGGTGGCGGATCGACGCGCTGCAACTGGATCTGGGTAATCAGTACGCCGGCCTTTTCATCGTCGAGCAGGCCTTGCAACAAGGTCTTGGTTTCCTCGGCGATCTCCTGGCGCTTGTCCGACAGGGCCGCCTGGATCGGCGTACGCCCGATGACTTCGCGCAGAGCACTTTCGGCGGCCAGCTTGATGGCGAATTCGGGCTTATCTATGCTGAACAGAAACTGCCCGGCGTCCTTGATGCGCCAGAACACCGCGCAATCGGCCTCGACGATATTCTCGTCGCCGGTAAGCATCTGCTTGTCGCGGGACAGGCTGCTGTCGTTCAGGCCGAGCGTGGGGCCATGCCCCAGTTGCAGCTGGTTGACCGTGGTGACCTTGGGCAGCAGCACCGTTTCGATGGGGAAGGGCAGGTGGTAGTGCAAACCGGCCTCGGTGGTATCGACCCATTTGCCGAAGCGCAGGACGATACCTTGCTCGTCGGGCTGGACCTTGTAGATGCCACCGGCGATCCAGACAAACGCCAGCAGCCCGACCAGCAGCGCCAGACCTTTGCCCTGCAGTCCCGTGAGGGCGACGAAACGATTGGCTCGCAGGCCCATCGAGCGGGCTTGTTCGCCCAGTGAGGCGGAAGGCTTTTCCGGTTCCAGGGGAGTCAAGGGCTGCGGGTCGGACATGGTTTTATCCTGGAGGCGGCTGGCCGGTGAAACGGATCGAAGATTGTATTACCAAATATTGCGCAACATCATACAGCCGAGTCCTGAATGACTCCTGACATAGCGCAATGATTGAGGCGCCCGGATTGAAAATGTGCTGCTTGGGAAGGATTCCCAGGAGGAAAACTGCAACCGGAGTGAACACAGGCTACTTGCCCAGTACTGCCAGATGCATGTCCTGCAAGGGCAGGACGCGTTTGGCGGCGCCCAGCTTGATGGCTTCCTTGGGCATGCCGAACACCACGCAACTGGCCTCGTCCTGGGCCACGGTCGCGGCACCGGCATCGGCCATTTCCTTGAGGCCACGGGCGCCATCGTCGCCCATGCCGGTCATGATGATGCCGGTAGCGTTCTTCCCGGCGAACTTGGCCACCGAACGAAAGAGCACATCCACCGACGGCCGATGGCGATTGACCAACGGGCCGTCCGTCACCTGCACATGATAGTAGGCGCCGTTACGCACCAGCATCATATGCTTGCCGCCCGGGGCGATCAGGGCCAGACCGGGCAACACCCGATCATTGTTTTGTGCCTCACGGACTTCAATCTGCGACAACCCATTGAGGCGCTGGGCAAAGGAGGCGGTGAATTTCTCCGGCATATGCTGAACGATAACGATCCCCGGGCAGACTCTCGGCAACACGGTAAGCAACGCTTCCAGCGCCTGAGTCCCGCCCGTGGAGGTGCCAATGGCGACGATACGCTCGGTTGTCTGGGCCATCGCCTGGCTGCCGGCCGCCGACAACATCGCATCGGCGCTCAGCTTACTGGCCACCTCAAGACGTGGCGCGGCCGCACGCGGGGCAAGATTCCTGACATTGGCACCGGCAGCGCCACGAACGGCAGCCAGCAGATGAGCGGCGGACTCGAGCAGGAAGTGCTTAACACCGCCCTGGGGCTTGGTGATGATATCCACAGCCCCGGCCGCGAGCGCCTGCAAGGTGGTCTCGGCGCCGCGTTCGGTCAGCGAGGAGCAGATGACGACCGGGGTGGGCCGCTCGGTCATGATTTTTTTCAGGAAGGTGATGCCATCCATGCGTGGCATTTCCACGTCCAGCACAATCACGTCCGGCCAGGCCTTGGCCATTTTATCCATGGCGAAGATCGGGTCGGCGGCGACCGTCACTTCGATATCCGGTGCCTGGCCGAGAATCGCCATCAGCACTTGGCGGACCACGGCGGAGTCATCGACCAGCAGAACGCTTATTTTTTTCATGGTTGCCCTCCGCCGCCTGCAAAGAGAGATGCCGGACCCAGACATCACCGCTGCGGGTGTCGAAAATCAAGCTGCGATGTCCGGTCCCCCCCAGGTCCATGGCACACGGCGACAACCGCAGACGCGCCGCGATGGTGGTGACGGCCGCGCGGTTCAGACCGGCGACATCACCCGCGGGATAATCGCGCGACTGTCCGGGAAACATCTCACCGCCGCCGAACAACTTCAGTTGATACTCGCTGGCCTCGCTCTGATAGCCCTGAATGTTGCGCATCAACCACTCGAAGGCTTCGTCGATATAGCTGCCGTCCAGCGCCACGCCGCGCCGTCGACGGCCTGGCAGCAGGCAATGGGATATCCCGCCCAGCTTGCGTACCGGATGCCAGACAATCATGGAAACACAAGACCCCAGCAGGGTATGGATCCGGGTGGGACTGTTGCGAAAGCACAGGCTTCCGGGAGCCAGGTAGATTTCCTCGACGTCCATGGCAATGGTGACCTTCATGGCTTCTGATAGATGGAAGGAGCCACCAGCTTGAACGCGTCGCTGACGCCGTGCAGGCTTTCCGAGTGGCTGATGATGAAGTAGCCGCCGCGCCTGAGAAACGGCAAGAGACGGTTGACCACTTTGCGCTTGGTCTCCTGATCGAAGTAGATCATCACGTTGCGCAGGAAAATGATTTCGAACTCGCCCAATTGCGGCAGGTTGTCGTTCAGGTTGACCTGGATGAAACTCACCCGCTGGCGCAGGGCCTTGTCGATCAGGAAAGTGCCGGCCTGCTGGCCGATGCCCTTGAGGCAATAGCGGTTCAACAAGGCTGGCGGCAGGTTGCTCGCCCGTTCCATCGGGTAGTGCCCGCTGCGGGCCTTGGCCAGCACCTGGGTGCTGATATCCGAGCCGACCACCTCCCAGGGTGTACTGCCCAGGCCCTCGGCCAGGGTCATGGCCAGGCTGTAGGGCTCTTCGCCCGACGAACTGGCCGCGCTCCAGACCCGGAAGGTCTTTCCTGGCGCCGCGCGGGGTAACACCTGTTGGCGCAGAAAGTCGAAGTGCTTGGGTTCACGGAAGAAGTACGTCTCATTGGTAGTCAACAGGTCGAGGGCCACCTGTAGCTCGCCAGTGTTCTCCTTGCCCATGATCAGCTTGAAATAGGCACCATAACTCTCCAGCTCGTGGTGCTTGAGGCGCTTGAACAGACGCCCGGCGACCAGGGCCTTTTTCGCGGGTGACAGGTTGATGCCTGACACACCGTAGAGCCAGCCCTGGAACTGGGTGAATTCGCGATCCTCGAGCTTGATGCCGTTCAACCTGAAGCTCCTTGTTGGTCACTTACTGCACCTGCCGTGGATGGCTGTCACCGACCTCCGCCAGTTGCGACATCTCATCCACGGACAACACCCGATCAACCTGCAGGACAATGACAAACTTACCTTCGACCTTGGCCATGCCGCTGATGAAATCTGCGCGAATCCGCGCACCGAAACTCGGCGGTGGCTCAATCTCGGCCGCCGGGATTTCCAGCACCTCGGACACGGTGTCGACCAGCAAACCGATATCTTGGGCCTGGCGGTCATCCGCATTGGCTTCGATGATCACCACGCAGCTACGCCGGGTCACCGTCGAACACTGCTGCCCGAAACGCGCCCCCAGGTCCACCACCGGCACCACGGCACCGCGCAGATTGATCACGCCACGCACGAAGGCGGGCATCATCGGCACTGGCGTGACATGGCCGTACTCGATGATTTCCTTGATCCCCAAAATACCGATGGCGAACATTTCACCGGCCAGCAGGAACGTCAGGTACTGCGCCTCCTGCATGTGAACCACGGCCGCCTGTCGGGTTGTCGTTAATGCGCCCATATTGCTCTCCTGCATGAAAAGGGCCCGCGTCCAGGCGTCGATCAGAACCGGGTGAATTCGCTTTCGTCAGGACCGACGGCCTGGGCGAAGCTCCTGTTCAACGCCGACTGCGGAGTCCGCACCAGCGTCCGTGCCGCGCCGCCGGTCGGACGTGACTTGCCTTGTGGTACATTCACGATCGCGCTGTTCGCCGCCTCCAGCGTGAAAAAGCTCATTGCCTGCTGCAACTGTTCGGCCTGGCTGCTCATCTCTTCGGCAGTGGCGGCCAACTCCTCGCTGCTCGAGGCATTTTGCTGGGTAACCTGGTTGAGCTGGTTCATCGCAGTGTTGATCTGCGCCACGCCGGCCGCCTGTTCTTCGGAGGCCGCGGTGATTTCCTGGACCAGATCGGAGGTCTTGTTGATCGAGGGCACCATTTCGTCCAGCAAGCGCCCGGCCCGTTCGGCCATTTCGACGCTGCTGGTGGACAGCTCACCGATCTCCTGCGCGGCCACTTGGCTGCGCTCGGCCAGTTTGCGTACTTCCGCCGCGACCACCGCGAAGCCCTTGCCATGCTCGCCGGCCCGCGCCGCTTCAATGGCCGCGTTCAAGGCCAGCAGGTTGGTCTGGTAGGCAATGTCATCGATGATGCTGATGCGCTGGGCGATTTTTTTCATGGCCTGGACGGTCTGCTGCACGGAGTCGCCACCATCGGTGGCTTCCTTCGCCGCCTTGCTCGCCATGCTGTCGGTGATCTTGGCGTTTTCAGTATTCTGGTTGATGCTGGCGCTCATCTGCTCGATGGAGGCACTGGTCTCTTCGACACTGGCCGCCTGCTCGCTGGTGGCCTGGCTCATGGACTGGGCCGTGGCGCTGACCTCCTCGGAAGCGCTGGCCAGGCTGTCGGCGGCCGTGCGGACGTCACCGATGATCTGCGAGAGCTTGCCGACCATGGCCTGCATCGCCGTGAGCACCTGACCGGTCTCGTCCTTGGAGCCCGACTCGATGCTTACCGACAGATTGCCCTCCGCCAACTGAGTGGCAACCCCGGCCGCTATTTTCAGCGGATTGGCGATGGCCCGAGAAATGAACAACGCCAGGGCAATGCCCACCAGCAGGGCGACGATTATCGCGGCCATGATCGACATCCGTCCGTTGGCGTAGATCTCGTTACCGCGTTGATTGGCAGCCGTCGCACCGGCATCGTTGAGTTCGATCATTTTCAGCAAATCGTCAGCAATACCGTCAAAGGTTCGCTTCGAGTCCCCCTTGAGGATGATCATCGCTTGTTCCCTTGTCCCTTGCCGGGACTCGGAGAGCAGCTTCTTGCTGATAACGAGATAGCTCTCCCAGTCGCTCTTGAAGGTATCGAACAGCGCTTGTTCCGTGGGGCTGGAGATCAACCCCTCCTTTTCATAGCGGACAATGCGGGTGTCGACATCCTTGCGGGCATCGGCAACTTCCTGTTCATACTGAGCCTGTTCCTTCGAGTCTTCGGCCAACAGATAGCGGATCTCCTTGACCCGGTAGTTGGCGACAAAAAAACGAATGCCCGAGGACAGGCGCACGGAAGGCAACCAGTTCTCGCGCATGTCGGTGGCCGTCTGGTTGACCTGGCCCAGCTGAATGACGGCGAATACGCCCATCACCGCCGTCAGCGCCAACACCACCAGAAACGAAGTGATGAGCTTGGTTGCTATTCTCAGATCGTAGAACCATTTCATTGAAGAGCCCCTCCATGTGCGGTGTGGTTGGCTGAGTTGCCAGATTTGCTATCGGTCAAGGAATAAACAGCGGCCTGCCGGGTTTCACGCTGGACCAGCTCCATCAACAACGATGGAACATCGAGAATCAGCGCAACCTCACCGCTGCCCAGGATGGTTGAACCACTGATGCCGCGCAGTGCATTGAACAGCTTGCCAAGGGGTTTGATGACGGTCTGGAATTCGCCCAGCAGGTCATCGACCACCAGCCCGGCCTTTTGCTCGGCACACCGGACCACCACCACGTTCTCACGGCGAACGCTCTGCCCCGCATGCCCGAAGTGGTCGCGCAAACGCACCAGCGGCAGGATTTCGCCGCGCAGGTCCAGGTAGTTGTTTCCCGACATGTCCTGACGCTGCAAGGCACTCAACTCAATGCATTCCTGGACCATTTCCAGCGGTATCACGTAGTGGATCTGGCCGATGCCCACCAGGAACCCGTTGATGATCGCCAGGGTCAACGGCAGGCGGATACGGATGATCGTGCCTTGGCCGGGTTGGCTATCCAGATCGACGGTGCCCCGCAAGAGCGTGATATTGCGTTTGACCACATCCATGCCCACGCCGCGTCCGGACAGGTTGGTCACCGCCTCGGCGGTGGAAAAACCCGGTTCGAAAATCAGGTTGTAGATTTCCTGGTCGGTCAGGTTCGACGCGGTGGGAACCAGGCCGCGCTCGATGGCTTTTTGTAGAATCCGATCACGATTGAGGCCGGCACCATCGTCGGCAATCTCCAGCACAATGCTGCCCGAGTCATGAAAGGCGTTGAGTTGCAGTCGGCCTTTGGCAGACTTGCCGGCAGCCTCGCGTACCGACGGGGATTCGATGCCGTGATCCATCGCGTTGCGCAGCAGGTGCATCAGCGGGTCGCCGATTTTCTCCACCACGGTCTTGTCCAGTTCGGTGTCGGCACCGCTGATCAGTAGTTCGATATCCTTGCCCAATTCCTGGCTGACATCTCGCACCACACGGCGAAAGCGGTTGAACGTATCGCCGATGGGGATCATGCGCAGGTGCAGCGCACCGTCGAGGATTTCCTCCACCAGTCCCGACACCACCGAGGTGGACTCCTGCAACGGCCCGCTCGAGCTGCTGCGCGCCAGTAGATTGGCCCCGGCGCTGGCGATGACCAACTCGCCCACCAGATTGATCAATTCGTCCAGCTTGTCGGCATTGACCCGGACAAAGCGGGCTTCGACAGCCGTCGCCTGGGGCTCGCGTTGACGGCTCTGTTTCTCCAGGGCGGACTGCACCACTGCCGGCTCGACCACGCGTTGTTCAATCAGGATTTCGCCCAGTGGCATGGCCGGCATCCCGGCCGACTCGGCGCTCTCGCGCTGGGTGCGCAAACCGTCCTCCAACTCCTGGGCTGTCAGCGCCCCACATCGGGTAAGGATTTCCCCCAATCGCGCAGGCTCTTCGGGCAACGCCTCGATCAGTCGCAGGTACTCTTCCAGGCGACTGTGGGGCGCCAGGATATGAATCTGGCAGTCGTCACGCACAAAATCGAACGCTTCGGCAATGGTTTCACGGCTGGCGTCGGAATCCAGATCGATCTCGAACCCCAGGTGGCAGCTCTCGGCGTCGAACTGCTCCAGAGCGGGCAGGGTATCGGCGAGGGTGACCACATGGACGATCTCACCCAGGGTATTCAGATAGCGAAGAAAGGACAGCGGATCCATGCCGTTGCGAAACACGTCCGGCCCGAAACGCAGGGAAATGTGCCAATAACCGGAACCGCCAGAGTCCTGCCCGGCCACCGGTTGGGCCATGGGGATATCGAGCAGCGCGGGCACTACGGATGCAGCCTGCGCAGCCTGATAGTTCAGCAATCCCCGACGCAGCACCGCTTCACGCTCCAAGGCGAGGTCACTCAACGCTTCACCGGCACCGGCCACGACTTCAACCAGCTCCAACATATGGTCGGCGCTTTTGAGCAGCAGGGCGATCAATTCGCCATCGACTTCGATGGCGCCATCGCGTAACCGGTCCAGCACATCCTCGACAATGTGGGTAAAGCCGACAATAGGGCTGAGCCCAAAGAGTCCGGCAGAGCCCTTGATGGTGTGCGCGGCACGAAAAATCGCACCGATGGCGTCGGCATCGTCGGGTACGGACTCCAGATGCAGCAACGACGACTCCATATCCTGGAGCAGCTCGCGCGCCTCCACGATAAAGGTTTGCTGTGCCTGGTCGAGATTGATAGTCACGATAGAGTCCCTTTCATCGCTCCACGGTCAAAGAACCGCGGGAAGCTTGCAACTATGGATCACGGGTGCCCCAGCGTACCGGCCAGGTCGCACAGTTCGAACACCTCGAGCACCGCCTGGCTGTGTCCACTCAACTGCAGCGCAACGCCTGTACGCAAGGTTTCGCGCTTGGCAAGCATCAACAACTGCAGGCCCGCGCCGTCGATTTCAGTGACCTGCGAGAGGTCGATGTCCAGCGGGCTGGCCAATGCCAGAAACGGAACCAGTTCGGCATACAACTGCGCGGCGGTGTAGATGGTCATCTCGCCTTCGATACCCAGGTGCGGGGTCGAAGTGTCTGCTTGGCAAATGATCGGCATGCTCGAATCTCCCTGTTCGTCCGGTCTTGGTGATACCCGGACTCAGGGCAGGATCAGCTTGGATACGGCCGCGAGCATTTGCGCCGGCTGGAATGGCTTGACCACCCAGGCTCGCGCCCCGGCGGCTTGTCCTTCCTGCTTCTTGGCTTCCTGGGATTCGGTGGTCAGCATGATGATTGGAGTGAACTTGTAGCTGGGCAGCTTTTTCACTTCCTTGACGAAGGTGATGCCGTCCATGTTCGGCATGTTCACATCGCTGATGATCAGGTGAATTTTCTGCCCGGTCAGCTTGCCCAGCGCGTCCTTGCCGTCGCTGGCTTCGATCACGTCATATCCGGCGCTTTTGAGCGCAATGCTGACTACCTGACGAACACTGCTTGAATCGTCGACCACCATTACGTTCTTCGCCATGACCGGCTCCTAAAAGAAGGTGATTTCCTGGATGTTAGCGGGTTGATTGACATTGACCTTGCCCGAGTGGTGATTACGGCGTTGCTCGTCGGTGGCGTAACTCAGCTCCATTTCCGCCAGCCAGGCGGGCGCGTCGACCACCACCGTGGCTCCCGGCTTCTGGGCTTCGCGCAAGTGACGGAGCAGCGCTTCCATGTTGTTGCGTACCTGCGCGAGGATTTGGCTGACCCGATCCTGGAATTGCAGGTTGATCAACACTTCGGTGACCTCGTCGCGAATCCCCAGGCCCTCGCGTTGCAACAGGGCGGCGGAGTCGGAGAGCTGGCCAGTGATGCTCTTGAAACGGACGAGTACGCCCTGGATGCTGGCTTCCGAGTTGGCGACCGAGTCCTTGTCGTGGTCGGTGCTGCTGGCTGCGGCCTCCACCAACTGGTTGATGGCACCGTTGATGATGTCGACCTTGGCGGACATCTTCTGCCCGGTCTCGCTGGATTGGCTGGAGAGGGTGCGTACCGCGTCGGCGACCACCGCGAAACCGCGTCCCGCTTCACCGGCACGGGCGGCCTCGATGGCGGCGTTGAGCGCCAGCAGGTTGGTCTGTTGGGCGATGGCGGCCACTTCACCGGCCATGGCCCGTAGTTCGCCGGTGTAGCCGGTGAGGTTGCGCACCTGCACCAGCATCTCGTCACGGCTTTGCTGAATGGTCTTGAGTGACTCAATCACGTACAGCAACTCGGCATCACTCTTGGCCAGCACCTCCAGCGCTCCCCCCTGGCTGCGCTCGGCCAGGTCGCCCGCCGTGGCCTGGGAGGCATCGACGGTCTGTTGCAAGCGGTGGGAGATGGCGCTGAAGCGGCTGGTCAGTTCAATGATGGCGGTTTCGGTCTCAGTGCGAGAGCTTTCGATTTGCCGGGACCAGATGGGAATCGCCTCCAGGCAGACCGCCTCCAGTCCACCGGTTGGTGCGGCATCGACCGGGACCTGGGCGGCTTGTGCGTCACTCAGGATCCGGGCTGACAGTTGCCGGTAATGACGCTGGTTCAGCAGTCCGGCGAGCCCCCCCACCAGCAACAGTCCCGCCGACCAAGCCAGATTGGCCGGGCCCCAGTCGCTCAAAAGCAACACGCAAGCACCGCAGGCAGCGGGGACGAGGGGCATCCAGAAAAAAGCACGAGCCGGAGGGATGGGCTGCGAACCCTGCGGGTTATCGAATGACGACATCGGTTCCTCCCTGAATCAGTTGAACAAAGCTCCACTGTACAACCAGATTATCCGCCGAGACTCCAGGCTACTTGAGCACGAAGCAGGGTCAGCCGTCGGATAGTGGTAAAACCATTCGATCCAAGATATGGCACATTGCCATCCTTTATTACCAATTCTTGAGTGTAGACCGGCTTGCGGAATACAAGAAGGAGAATTTGATTTTACATCGTGGGGGGGAGTGTGCTGAGAGAGGGGTGATGAATTTCTGACGATTACCAGTACTGTGGTGGTCAACTAATCCCGGACACGACCATAGCGCACAACGAAAAAGGCCAATGCTTACGCATTGGCCGTGATCTGGTGTACGGAGTACGAGCGCTCATGATTTTAAAAAATCTTTATAAAACAACATATTAATGTGTTTATTTAAAGTTCAGCATCGCAGCGGTGCCGTGACGCGCGTGGGTCGAGATCAAAGGTCATCATGAAAATATAAAGAATTTCATTTTGAAGGTTGTTGGTCACTGATTTTTTTTGGTATATATCGCTAATGGATCCAATCCAGGAACATGTCGCTATAAGGAAATAGTGGGGGCCGTGCAAGACGGTCGCCTTTTGCCAAAGGATGGGGTAATGAACAGTTTTTTTTGCTGATGAGGCCGCTCTGCCAGAACTCATGGCGGAAGTAAGCGATATCGCACTCGAGTTTCTCAGTCAAAGCCGTCACGGCACCATGGTAGATGTCCAGCAAAAAACGCGCACGCTGTGCGAGACCATGCCTGAAGAAGGTATTGGTGCGCTGGCAGCGTTGCGCGACTATTGGGAATCTATGGCGACCAGTACACTCGTAGTACCGGACCACGCTATTTCGGATTTGTCACCGGTGGAACCACGCCTGCGGCGCTTGCTGGTGATTGGTTGGTTTCGGTGTTGGACCAGAATGTTGCTACGGAACGACATTCGATAGCGGCCTACGTTGAGGCCCAGACGCTGAACTACGTTGCCGACCTTTTGCGCCTGCCGAGTGCTGAATTTCATGGCATTCTGACTACCGGTGCTACAGCGGCCAACTTAGTCGGGCTGGCTGCGGCCCGGGAATGGTGCGGTGAGCAGGGGGGTATGAGCGTATCGCAGCAGGGGCTTTGCTCAGCACCGGCGATCGCGGTGTTCTGTGCCGCACCGCATTCCAGCATCATCAAGGACCTCGGTTTGCTGGGTATTGGTCAGCGTAACTTCAAGGCCGTCGCCTGCCTGACCGATCGCGAAGTGTTTGACCTGTCGGCCCTGGAGCGCGAACTGGCGGCCTGCGAGGCGCCCGGCCGGATCGTTATCGCCAGTGCCGGAACCGTGAACAGCGGCGATTTTGATGACCTGGTAAGCCTTTCCCAGCTGTGCCGCAGGTACAACGCCTGGCTGCATGTTGATGCTGCCTTCGGTGCCTTCGCCAGATGCTCGGATCGCTACGGGCATCTGGTCGAGGGGCTGGAATTGGCCGATTCGATCACCGCCGATGCCCACAAATGGCTGAACGTTCCCTATGACTGCGGAATTGCCTTCACCCGTCACGTTGCCTTGCATGAGCGGGCATTCTCCGCCGACGCGCCTTACGTGCCGATGGAGGGACAATTGCCCGCGTTCATGAACAGAGGGGTAGAGCAATCCAGGCGCTATCGGGCGCTTCCCCTCTGGATGACGCTCAAAGCTTATGGAAAGTCCGGATATCGGAGCCTGATCGAGAGCCATTGTGACTACGTCAAGGCGATCGCCCAATGGATAGTCGACAGTTCGTCCTACACGCTTCTATGCGACATTCGGTTGAACGTTCTGGTATTTCGGCACGAGCCGCAGGACAGCTCCTACGGGACTCGCCAGGAACTAAATCGGCAACTCATTCGTCGGCTAAACGAAAGTGGCGAAATGTTCATCACGCCAACTACCTACCGCGGCGAATTTGCCTTGCGTCTGTCAATCAGCAATTGGATGACGCGTAGCGAGGATGTCGACCGAGTGATAAATGCATTCAGAACTGCAGCGAGTTGATAGTCGCACATACAATTATAAGGAGAACACGATGTCCTCGGTATCCGATGCAAGCCAAGTGCCTGCCAATAGGCTGTTCGGCACCTTTTGCCTCAGCAGCTACCTACTTTCATTGTCATATGGAACGACCTTCCTGTTGGCCATGATGCTCAGGGCTCACGGGGGCAGCGAGTCCGATGCGGGCTCTGTCATTTCCGTCGCGATGGTCAGCACCTTCCTGGCTGTGATCTTTTCCGGCCACTTGACCGATCTGATTGGCGCGCCGAGGGCGATCGCCGCCGGCGCGGTATTTCTGGCTGCCGCCTGCCTCGGGTTTGCCGCAGTACCAGCATTCGGCAACTTGATGCTGCTGTTCGGCTTGTTGCTCGGGTTCGGTTGGGGAGTGTTCTACACGCTGGGGCCAATCATCGTGGCGATGATCATCGAGCCAGCGCGGCGAGTTAAGTATTTCGCGCTGCTGTCGGGCAGTATGATGTCAGGGATCGGCACCGGGCCCTTGGTCGGCCGGGCGTCCGAGGCGCTCGGCTATCCCGTCGAGGCGGCTTTCGTCGTGGCCGCGGTCGCAAGCCTGCTGGGAGGCTCGCTATTCTTGCTGATGGGTCCGCGTATCCAGCATCAGCAGGCCAAGCTCGGACCCGTTACCGTATGCAAAATTACCCCTGCCGCGGCTCGTTCGGTGCTCGGTTCCAAGGCCGCCTTCGCGATCCTTATGGTAGGGCTGGGCGGTGCCATCTTCGGTGGACTTTCCAGTTTCCAGACGTCCTATGCCACGCTCAAGCATCTGGACTATTCGCTATTCTTCATCGGGTTTATGTCCGCTGCGATTTCCTGTCGGTTGCTGATCGCAGGCTTTATCGTCAAACGCGCCCCCTACGTGACGTCCTGTATCCTGACGGCATTGATGGTGTTGTCAGTGCTGATGTTTATGTTCGCGGTCGACAGTTTCGCGACCTACTTGCTGGCGGCTATCGTCCTCGGTGTCGGCTATGGCCTGACCTATTCGGTCATCAACGGGTTGGCGGCGAATGAGGCGCCGGCGGGCCAGACTGCCCAGTCCTTGGTACTGTTTAGCCTTGCCTACTTCGTAGGGGTATTCGGCTTTCCGTTGCTCGCCGGCAGGGTGATCGTACATTCTGGTATTGCGGCGCTGTTATCCCTAATCCTCGTCATTGCTCTGGCCAACTGGTCCATCACCCTCGGACGCCTAGTGTGGCGTAGGGTGAGTGTGCCTGCACTGGCCTGAGCCAGCCCTGCAAGGCCGGACAACCCTCCGGCAATCTAAGTAAGTTCTAAACGTTCAGCGAGTGTTGGAGACAAGCAGAGCTTGTACTCCGGCGCTCTGCTCATCTTCGCCTGCTGTTTGTGAAGCGATTGGACGTAATCGTTTTTTTGTATCTGTCTGAGGATAACTAAAGATGCAAATCCAAACTGTTGCGCAACAACTATTGGAAACGGTGTCGGCGCTGATTGAAAACTGACCCACCGGAGGTGCGGACGAAAACTTGGACCTCGAAGAACTTCTATTGCGGAAATTCTTTACAAGTTTAGCTGTCTTACGCTTCAGCCAAAATAGCGGTTGCCAATACATTCCCCAGCGTTCCCGGCCGCCTTAATAAACTCTTTTCGAAACGTTGTTGATTCTTGAGTGTTCATAGGATCACCGGCTTCATTTGAGTCCTGCAATCCACGTTATGCCTGTTGGCCAGCTCCTGCCAACACATCGTGACGGGCGCTCACCAACCCTTTTTCGTACGCCCAAAAAAGGCCCGCTGATAGCGGGCCTCCTTTGGGCATGGCCGGCCAACCCCAGGGGTTAGCCGAACCATTTATTTGTGAAAATGCGCAACTATTCAGTGAACCTACAACAGCTGTAGGCTCACAAAATAGATGATTCGGAAGCCCCAGCAAACACAGGCGAAAAATCATCTTTTTTGTGAGGCCGCCGGTTGGGACTCACAAAAAAGATGAGAAAAGCCTACTGGATTCACAGAATAGATGCATCACCCTCACCAGCAGCGCTCCGGGCCCCTCCGTTCATCAACGAGGATTGTGCATATAAAGGAAGGGATCGTAAAATCCGGCCGTGGAGCGCGCATGCCGGTGATGCCGTAAAGGTGAGTGTGTAGTGGTCAACTAATCCCGGGCACGATGTTAAGTTCTTTCTCGGCAGGCCCCGATATTCAGCTTCGCCGGAAAGCCCCAACGACGCAAGTCTGCAACCACAAGCCGGGCATAGGGGCAGCAAGACATTGGGCATAGGTCAGGTACGATTCAGAACCGGCGCTATCGTGAGAAAAAGTGGCGAGTCAGGTCGTAAGATGTCGACAATGCGATCTTTCCACTCCAAACCCGTCAATCGCTAATCCGCACTGGTACTCCACGTACTCGACTTCAGCCTCAGATTCACCATCTGGGCCGCCATGGATCGTATAAACATGACGCCTGACTAGGGGATCACCGCATTCGGGACACACCAAGTCGCTTTCACGAATCAAGTCAGACAGGGTAGTCAGCTTGTCCTGGATGCCTCGAAGCTCCCCTTCCTTCAGCTCGATTTCCTTGCGATGTGTGTCACCGTCATTTTTGAGACGGGCAATTTCATCCTGGGTAACCTTGATCCGATCGTTAAGGGCAGACACCAACACGTCAGGTGTCTGAGCCTTCAACGCGGCGATCTGGTCATCTTTATCAGTCAGGCGCTCTTTGAGCAGTTGAATAACCCCGTCCTTTTGTTGCACCAGTAGGCGATAGATCGCGAACAGGGCGCCGATGAAGCCGACGAGTGAGGCGAGTTGCGTGTAAAAAATTATTTCGTTGGTCATCGCTAGGTTCCTTGGCTTCGTTTGCCTTGGGCTGCAACTGTGTCCGCGCTGGTCATAATTTGACTTAGACCGCCGATCTTGACTAGCCGTAGCCACCTGACCACTGAATCAGTAGGTCGTAAAGATACCAGCAAGCGAAAGGTGCTTGCTTCAGTCTTCGAGAGCCAGCAATCTTGGCAAATGGCTAGCATTGAGGCTACCCAAGTCGCTCTGGAGGGATTGGCCTCCCCGTGAGCTCAGAGCCATATAAGCAAAGGACGCTCCATGCCCTTCCATGTGCCAGATAAGCATTACTCCCTTTACAGCGATGTTGAGCGTCGCTTTCGAGGAATGCTTCAGCGAGGGGTGATCACCGGGACCGAGGAAAGCACCCTCGATCGCTGGCTTGATAACTTCCAGTCCGAAGAAGAGCTGTATTTCGCCGCGCGCGTCCTGGAGCGGCTGATTTTCCGATCCCAGGGCATGATCGAAAGCTCAATCGATCAGATGCTGCACTGTGTACTTCCCGCCTACCTTCGCCAACGGGACCTCTATCCTCACCCAAGCATCGAGGCTTTCCTCGAGGCGTTAGGCGAGTCGATCCCTTCCTACCCTCTGCGGTTCGTAGGTGTCGACGGAAATCGAGCATTCGACACCGGAAAGAGCGGGGTGGTCATCATCCGGCACTACAAACGGCACGCCGGCATCAACAAAGCCATCACCTGCCGGCCGGACAGTCTGAGTCCGCCACCCGAAGGGGTACGCTGCCTGGTGTTTGTCGATGACATGCTGGGCACAGGCAAGCAGTTCAAAGACTTTGTGAGCGATAACAAGTTGGCGGAAATCCAGGGCGTACACATGGTGTATTGCCCGTTGGTTGCCTTCGAAAAGGGCATAGAGAAGCTGCAAATATTTCCTTGGCTTACCGTTCTTCCTATCGAAGTGTTGGACAAGCGACATCAGTTCTTCAGTGCGTCCGCGAAGTCGCCTACCTGAAAAACACCCTGCGTTACCAGGTCGGCGCTGGCGAACTGGCATTCGGCAGTAATCGTCCCTATGCGGCGATCCAGCACTTTGGTGGTGTGATCGATGTTGCTGCCCGTAGCCAGCAGAACTACTTTCGCCAGGGCAGTAACGGTGAAGTGGGCAACCGTTTCGTACGTAAGCGCAGCAGCAACTTCGCTCAGTGGGCGAGCATGGGGGCTTATAAGATTCGCATCCCATCACGACCATGGCTGGGCACCAGTGAAGTAGACGACTCAGAGTTGCAGATGATCGCCCTGAGATACCTTTCACGAGCTCTTTACGGGGAGCCTACATAATTCGGAAAAATCTTACGCTAAGGTTTTCCGACCTGCCGTAGTGGCCTAAGTTTCCCGTCTTCCAGCCCAACGGCGATAGGTATAACGGCTTGTTGATGGACCTGGCCTCACTTACTCCATAGCCGGTAGACTTGTTGTCTGAATACTCAGGATGAGAATGGCATGGAAGAAGGGAACTGGGCAGGACACCATTGCAACGTATGCTACAAGCAAGCGATGAAGGACAGGGCGCGCCAGGATGCGTTACAGCGTGCAAAGCAGAATCGGCAGTTGGTCGAGCCACAGCCACGACCAGATCCCCCGCTGATCCCCAAAAAGACGCCCCCGCGGCCGCTCAAGGGTTGTGTCTTCGCCAAATCCTGCTCATTGCCGGACGGGGTGATGAACTACAGCAATCCGGGTGGGTTTGTACCGCTCGAATCGCTGAAACAGTACGGCAACTTCGCGGTGTTGGGCACTGGCACAGCGTTGGTAGCCGGGGGCACTCCACTGCAATGGATCGGTGGTTCCGGGAGTGCAGCGGCCCTTGCGAGTCGTCTGGGCGGCACTTTGGCGTTGGGTCTTGGAGAGGTTTCAGCGGGTCTTGCGGCCCCAGCGGCTGTGGGCTTCGCTGCGTTATTGATGCCTAACACTACTTCAGCGGATAGCGCCTTCTATACGTCCGAGCAATACGCTCAGTTGAGCACAGGGAACACTCGGGCGCGGGTCAATATGAAACACCTGCCAGACGGTTCTGTGAGCGTGTACGGGTTCTATACCGGCACCAAAACGGAATGGCAGCGTGTGCCAGTGATCGCGGCGCAGGCCCGTGGCGAGCAACTGGTGGCCGACCTTGGGCGCGGTATCGAGGTCATCTGGACTCCGGCCGCCGATCCCAACGCAGTACTGGGGATTCCCGCGCTGGAGGGGGCTTCGTTGAAGCCCGGCACATGGGTGTACCCACCGACCGAACAGGCCGATCAGATCCTGATCAACCCAGCGTATCCACCGGACTACCAGGACGCGATTATCTGGTTTCCGAGCACCGGTATTCAGCCGGTCTACATCTCGCTGAGTGTGTCGGGATCTGGCTATTATCCTAAACCTGATTTATTACCAGCGTTTCCGGACGCCAAATGGGCCAAATCGAAAACGTCAGTTCAAGGTGGAGGTGGCTTGCGTCCACGTTGGAAGAGCAGAGATGGCACAATCTACGAATGGGATTTTCAGCATGGTGCGGTTGAGAAATACAATAAGCGCGGCAAGCACCTCGGCGAGTTCGACCACGAAACTGGCGCTCAAAACAAACCAGCAGATCCGACAAGGAAAGTAGAACCATGAAGCATGTGATTATGGGCGTCCCTGAAGGTGAGGACTTCGCTTCCTTTGAAAAAGAAATTCCGGTTTCTGTCGCGGATCTTAAGCCGATAATGGGTTGGGAAAAAGACGAGGATTGCGTGTACGACTACCGGCTTACTCTGGAGCAAATTAGTGCCATAGAGCAGCTTTGCTCGTTGGAACTACCCAGGGATCTGGAGCTTTTTCTAACGTGCAATGCCTGATGCTTGGCATACCTCGAACTACCTGGATGACAACGACGAAGTAGGTCATCGGGTCATCGCCTCCAACTGATATGGCCTGCGTCAGGTGAGGTGTACCTCAATCAGACGTCAGGCCGACCAATTGAACCGCGTCAGAGTAGAGTCTATTTCTTTCTGCATTTCCTGAGGCCACGGCGTCCAGCGTCGGCTGCGGACAACATCATCGAACTGCAGGTGACCCCCGCAGGTCATTTCACACCGCGTGACGGTCGTGAGATGACGGTCCCGAGTTGGCATATCGACAGCACAATCGCTGGAACGGTGATCGAGCGCTTCAACGCTAAGGTGACCCCACCGGTTCTCGATTACGAACATCAAACGCTGTGGAAAGAAGACAACGGCCAGCCAGCCCCAGCGGCCGGCTTCTTTCGCGATCTGGTGTGGCGTGAAGGCAGTGGTCTGTTCGCGAGTGTCGAACTGACCGCCAGAGCTTCGCAGTACCCCCACCAACGTTCGGTACACCCAGTACCGACCAAGCTCGTGCGTGTAGGCTCCAATGCGACCCAGGCGTTTGCGCGCCAATGTCGAGAACGTGCTGGACAAGCGTTACTGGAGTTCCGCCGGCGCTTCCGATGACAGCGAACCGGGGTTGACGCTGTCGACACCTCGGACTTATCTGCTGTCGGCGACTGTGGACTTCTGAGCAAGCAAGTTACATCGGCAATTGAATCAGGGCGGTGTGACACCGCCCTGATTGCTTTACACGCGTTACCGATCAAGCGTCGGGGATGCTTTGCAGGTCGCGGATCATCTGCTCGATGACCTGTCCTGCGTGTTCGCCATAGCCATCGGCGTCCATGTCGATCCGCCCTGAAATATGCTCGTTATGCTCATCCAGAGTGATCTCGAAAGCGACCCGGCAGGTATCGTTCGGCAATAGCTGCAGGCTCATCCACTGGTTGTCACCCAGGTCGATGCGACTGCCTTCGCTGCGTGAGTTCCAGGCGTTGAACAACTGGGGAAACGGCAGTTCGAAGCCGGCGGTACGCGTAGACATGCCTTCGGGATACAACGCTGCCGGTTCGATGTGCTGCCGCGTCGCGGCATTGATCACCGCCCGCTGCACCCGCTTGACCACTGTTGCCAGCGGTTCGTCGGGTTCATGCCGGGTACTGACCGGGATGGTATTGGACAACGGCCCCACCACAGTCTGAGCGGCAGCATCCGGGCGATTGGCGAAGGGCACTCCCGTCACCACGGTCGCGACCCCACTGACGGCACTGATTGCCCGTTGATAGATGGCCAGCAGCAGCGCAAACGGCGTCACGCGCAAGGTTTTGGCATAGTCCAACACCCGGCTGCGGGCAACGGGGGCGGTGAACTTCAGACTCTGCATGCGCCCCTTGCCGCTTGTGTTTTTGCTGCGCACTGCATCAAGTCCGTAGGGGCCTGTTCCCGGGTAAATCTCCAGCTGCTGCGCTGTGCTCACGGGCTGCTCCGGCAGGTGCAGCCCCTGGCAATAGTCGTTCCATTCCGTGCAGGAAACCGGGGGCAGGCCCCGGTAATACCGGGTGATGTCGTCGATCAACAGATCAATCGACGCGCCATCGCAGGTATAGATCCAGAAACCGATCCAGACATGCAGGCCAGCCGCGTCGACCGCCGAGGCGATGCGCAGCCCGGGTTCGCCGGCGTGCCGGGCGCGATAGGCGAGGAAGTCCTGATCGCTGATCGCGGCCTGCACCTGGCCCAATTGCTCATGCAACGCCTGACGCAATGCCTGCTCAGTGGGGGCTCGGCCGATCAGGTGTTCCTGTTCCAGCTCGAACCGGGCCGCGAGGATTGGATGTCGCGCCAGGGTCTGGGCCACGGCATCGAATACTTGTGCCTGGTCACACTCTGCGCTGAAGTCCAGACGCAGGGCGCCGCAATAGGCGCGCCCTGTCTGGTCAAGCATCGCCCCGGTCCATTTTTCCCGCAGTCCCGCGACGCTGGACAGCGTCGTGAGGGGGCCCTTGAAGGGCGGGATCAGGTAGTTCTGATGCATGACGGTTTCCTAAGGCTGGGGGCTCGACGGGGCTGGCTCGAGCGCCAGGGCATTGCGTCCGGCCCATATCAGCAAGGCGCCCCCGAGCATGGCCAGCGCCGACACGGCGAAGGCGGCCACGAAACCGTTCGCGGCGATGGTCGGCACGCCACTGTTGTCAGAGACCGCCAGCGCCACGGCTGCCAGCAGGGTGACCCCGAAAACCTGGAACAGTTGCTGAAGGGTGGTGGTGATGCCCGCCCCTGCACCGGCGTCGGCCTCGCTAAGGTCGCTGGTGGCCAACGACTGGGCGACCGGGGCGACACAGCCGAAGCCGATGGAGGTCACCAGCATCGCCGGAAGCATTCCCAGCCAGTAGCTGTGCAGGGGCACGCCGAAGGCAAACAAGGCGAAACCCAGAGCCGAAATTGCCAGGCCGACCACGGCGGCGGCCTGCGGACTCCAGCGCTGCATGACGAACTGCGAAAGGAAGATCCCAGGGAAGAAACCCAGGCAGAAGGGCAGCCACGCCAGGCCCGTCTGCATCGGCGTCAGGCCGAGATAGTCTTGCAGCAACAGCACGCCCAGATAGAACAGGGCGCCGGAGGTCGCTGCGAGAATAGCGACGATGGCGTAACCAGCCATGCGCGGAGAGCGCGTCATCAGGCGTGCCGGAATAATGCCGTTTTCCGAACGCTTGCAACGACGCAGTACCACCGCGATGCCCAAAACGCCCAGCAGCAGAAGCGCCATGCGCTGGCCAGGAAGATGCTCAATGCCAGAACCCATCACGGCCATGACGGTCGCGGCGACGGCCACGACCAGGATCAGCGCGTTGCCCAGATCCAGAGAGGTGGAACTGCGGTGGCTGAACTTGGGAATCATGACGGCGGCAGCCACGATCAGGAGCATGACAATCGGTACGTTGATCCCGAAGACCCAGCGCCACGAGAGATAGTGCGTCAGTACACCGGAGAGCAATACGCCGATGATCGAGCCCAGGCCGCCCAGTGCTGCCCAGATGCCAAACGCCTTGCCGCGTTCGGGGCCGGAAGGAAACAGCAGTGACACCATTGCCAGTCCGGTGGCTGACGCCAGGGCTTCACCGAGCCCCTGACCGGCACGGCTGATGATCAGCACGGTGGCGTCTTGGGCGAAGGTTGCCAGTAAGGAAAATCCGCCAAAAATCACTACGCCGACCTGAAAGGTGCGGCGCACCCCGAAGGCATCGCCGATCCGTCCGCCCAGCAGCAACAGCGAACCTGCGGTAATGAGGTAGGCATTGACGACCCAGGTCAGGGATCCATCCGTGAGTCCCAGGTCGTGTTTGATCCGTGGCAGGGCGACGTTCACCACGGTGGCATCCAGCAGCAGAATCAACTGGATGATCGAGATGACAGCGAGTGCCTGCCATCGTTTTTCGTGCAGCGTTGTGTTGGTTGGTGTGTGCATCATGTTTATCCAATCCTTAGATTTAAAGAGGTGTCGACCGGCTTCCGGTCGGCACCCAGGGCTTTCTTCTTGAGCGATCAGCCCATGGCGTGGACGTTGGCCAACGCCAATGAGTTACGGATCATTTTGATCCCGTGGGCGGTGCCGACGCTCTCGGGGTGAAACTGCACGCTTTCGATCGGCCGGGTACGGTGCCGCGCCGCCATGTTGACGCCATCGTCCGAGTACGCCGTGGCCACCAATGGGCTTGATGTTTGCGGCTCGGTGATGGCCAGCGAGTGGTAACGCACCACAGTGACGGCCGACGGTACATCCTGGAAAACGCCGCGGCCGTCATGATGCACCTGGGCGTATTTGCCATGCTGGGTGGTCGGTGCACGGCTGAGCTTCCAGCCGAAATGTTCGCCCAGTGCCTGATGCCCCAGGCAGACACCGAAAATGGCCTGCTGCTCATCCATCGCGCGAATGATCTGCGGGTAGCCATGATCTTCGGGAGTGCCCGGCCCTGGACCCAGAACCAACAACTGCGGTCGCCACTGTCGGTATTGGGCGATCGGATCATCGTTGACGCGAACGACCCGGGTTTCTGCACCCACGGCCGAGTAATACTGCTCGATGACATACACAAAGCTGTCGAAGACGTCGATCAACATCACTTTCATGCGCAGGCTCCCATCGCTCGGGAAAACGACTTGATCTTCGCTCCCGCTTCATTCCATTCATCCTCGGCCTCGGAGTCAGCGACGACTCCCGCCGCCGACTGCAACACATAGCGTCCGGCGTTGCCGACAATGGTGCGGATCGTCAGTGCCAGCACCGCGCTGTTGGGCCCGGTGATATAGCCGACACAACCGGTGTACAGCCCGCGTGCGGTGCCTTCCAGCTCGGCGATGATTTCCATTGCGCGGACCTTGGGTGCGCCGGTCATGGTTCCCGCCGGGAAATTGGCCACGATCAGATCCCAGACATCGCATTGCTCGCGTACCCTGGTTTCCACAGTGGACACCAGGTGCAGCAAGGACCCGTAAGTGTCCTGCTGCATGAACGAACTCACCTGGACGCCCCCGGGAACCGCGCACCGGGCCAGGTCGTTGCGCGCCAGATCGACGAGCATCAAGTGCTCGGCGGCTTCCTTGGGAATCTTGTCCAGCGGACTGCCGCGCTGATCCTCCCGGCTCATGGTGCCGGCAATGGGCCGGACCTGGGCCACGCCGTCCTGCAGGCGGATCATCAGTTCAGGACTGGATGACACGACATGCAGGTCGGCAAGGTCGAGGTAGTACATGTAGGGCGCCGGATTGACCGTTGCCAGACGCTCGTAAAGATCGATCGGAGCAATCGTCGCGCTGGACACGGCACGCCGGCACAACTGCACCTGATAGATGTCACCGGCGCGGATGTACTCCTTGGCCCTTAAAACGGCGGCACAGAAGTCCTCGCGATCAGTGACGTCCTCGATCACCGCGACTTCAGTGCCGAGTCTTGCAACAGGTGCCGTCACCGGCGGATTGCGCAGCACGGCGAGCAGGGCATCCAGTTGCGCTGCCGCGTTGTCGCCGGCATTGAGTACGTCGATCCGCGCCGGACCTTCGGGAGCTTCGTAGCGGACGACATGCCGATAGACCCGCACCACCACCTCCGGGACATCTGGCTCGATGGCAATCTCCGGCAGGTTTTCGACAAACCGCGCGGCGCTGTAGCCCAGCGCCAGCACCAGCGGAAAGCCCTCCGGCAGGGCCAGCGTCTGGGTGACGCGTCGCAGGCGTTCGCACAGGCTCGCCTGCGAATTGTTCAGCAACTGCTCGCACGCGGCCAGGGCCCACTGGAACGGCGCACCGGTCGACAAGTACCAGGTGTCGTTGACCAGTTTCAACTCCAACAACAGGTCGATCATGAAGGTGGTCTGGTTGCCGTCGACCGGCAGAAAACCCGCACCGGTCTCGAACAATGCCGGGCACGGATACAGCCCCAGCAGGCCTCGCCGCACCTGGGCGAGCGGCGCCGCATCGCTGATTTCGTGGTGCTCCACGCTCCACAGGGGGATGGGTTGTAATGAGCTCACAGGGCGGGCTCCCGTTGATCGCGGATACGTGCGTGCTTCCAGGAAATGTAGGCACCGGTCTCGGTCCTCGGGTCCAGGTTCTGTGCCAGTTGCAATTGGACCGAGGTGCCGAAATGGCCGGCCATCTGCTCCTGTACCTCGGCCAGCGAACGCTCACCGATCCCTGCCACCATCGACACCTCGACATGGTCGCTGCCGTCGCTGGCGGAACAGATCCTGACCTCGTAGCCGGAGACCCACTCGGCCGCCGTCAGCACCGCCGACTCGATCAGAGCCGGGAGTACCTGGCGACCGGCCAGGGTCATCACATCACTCACCCGGCCAAAGACCCGCAGGCAACGCGAACGATTGCCGCATCCGCATTCTTCGGCAGAATGCAGGCGCGCCAGGTCGCCGGTGCGGTAGCGGATCAGCGGTTTGGCGCCGGGTACGAGCATCGTCAGGCACAGCTCGCCGATATCGCCGTCCATCCCGGGCACCGGAAGAATCTCCGCCAGATAGTTGGTCTCGGAAAAGTGCAGGTTGCCGTTCGGGCAACCGGTGGCCACCGCGTGAGCTTCCTGAGAGCCATACAGGCCGTGGGTGCAATGCGCATCCCAGACCCGGGCAATATTGCTCAGCATCTGCGGCGTGCACAGTTCGCCCAACACCATGATCTGCCCAACTGCTGTCGCGCGCGGATCGATCCCCTGACTCACATAGAGGCGGGCCAGGGCCAGCGCGACGGCGGGTGAGCAGATCAGCGAGCGGACACCGAGGTCGTTGATCAACTGGGCGGCTTTGACCAGGCCGACCCGAGGGCTTTCCGGCCATAGCCGTACGTAAGGAATGCCCAGATTGCGGCAGACCTCGCCATAGGTATCGCCGAACGCGTAGAGCTCCGACGGCCCCATGATCGCGGTGAGGGCATGAGTGGTGCCGAAGGTCGACTGATACAGGTCGGCAACAGCCTTCTGCACATAGGCGCCGCTGGTTTCGACATCGATCGCCGCGCGCGGGCAGGGGGTTGGCAGCCCGGTGGTCCCGGTGGTCTCGTAGTACACCGCGATCTGGTCGAACGGCAGGCTGCAGACCGAGCGGCCCACGGCGCGCAGGTCGTCCTTAGTGGTGAACGGTACGCCGTCCAGCGCCGGCAAGGCGCTCGGACTGCCCGCTTGCGAGCGCAGGTGATCGGCATAGAACGCCGAGCGTTGCGCGACATAGCGCAAGACTTCCTCGGCCCGTTGCTGCCCGTTGGCCTGCAGCGTCTGCGGCGTCGTGCGTCCATCCAGGTAGGCGTCCACATCATCCAGCCATTGCTGGTGCAGGTTGTCTCTGATCATGACTGGGTCTCCGCGTTCAGGCACTTGGCGAACTCACCGATGGTCTCGGTGAGCATGAGGTCCTCCAGCTCAATGGGCTGTGACAACCTGGAGCCAAGTTCGACCTTGATCTTCATTGCCGACAGCGAGTCGCCGCCCATGTCGAAGAAGTTGTCGTCGGGCAGTACTGGCTGTCCGAGATGCTGGCTGATCACACCAATCACGATGCGCAGGGTGGATTGCGAAGCCTTGCCATTGGGTTCTTTCATGTCATTCCTCATGGTTTCTCGCAGGGCCAGCACATCCACCTTGCCGTTCTTCGACAGGGGCAAGCGGGGCAACGACTGGACAGTTTTCGGCACCATGTACGCGGGCAGCCGTTGGCTCAAGGTCAACGTGATTGCAGGCGCCAGTCCGGGCTCGCCGACATACACCAGGGCAATCTGTTTGGGATGCCCGTCGGGCCCCGGCAGTGCTATCGCACAGGCCCGCGAGACGCCGGCGCAGGACTCGGCGACGCCCTCGATTTCTCCCAGCTCGATGCGCAGACCATTGAGCTTGATCTGGTTGTCGATACGTCCGAGGATCTCGATTTCGCCGTTAGGCAGGTAACGCCCAAGGTCGCCGGTGCGGTACATGCGCCGCCCGCTGCGCGGGTGCTGGACAAAGGCCTTGCCGGTCAGTTCCGGCTGGCCGATGTAGCCACAGGCCAGGGAAACATCGCTCTCCACCAGCATTTCCCCGGGCACCCAATCCGGGCAATCGGTCCAGTCGTCGGCCACGATGTGGTAGACAGAGTTACGCATGGGCGCGCCGTAGATCACCGAACGCACTCGCTGGCCTTCTTGTTCGTCGATCTCGTGCAGCACCGACCAGTTGGTGGTCTCGGTGGGACCTCCGCAGGAATACAATCGCGCGTTCGGATACAGCGCCCTGGCGCGTGGCAACAGTGGCAGTGGAATCCAGTCGCCCGCCATGACGATGTTGGCCAGCGAATCCACCGCGCAGAAACTCCGTGCAGTTTCCGCAACACTGCACAGCAGGTCCATGATCGCCGGAACACAGGCCCAGAAGGTAACGCCGTGACGCCGCTGGAGTCGTAGCCAGGCATCGGGGTCCGGGCCCGCCGCCTGAGCTGGCACCACCACCGAGCCGCCGTGCAGCAGGGGGCCGAAGATATCGAAGACCGACATGTCGAAATGCAGGGCGGCAGTGGCCAGATGGCGAGTGGAGGCATCCAGGCCAAAGCGCTCGACGACGTCATAAACGTGGTTGACTACTGCGGCCTCCGGGATCTCGACACCCTTGGGATTACCGGTAGAGCCGGAGGTGAAGATCACATACGGCGAGTAGTCCGCAGCCAGAGGTGCGAGAGTCAGCTCCGTGTGCTCGGCAGTCCAGTAATGCAGGTCCTCATCGGTCAGTACCAGCCGCTGGATCTGCTCCGGCAACGGGGTATCGATACCGGCGATAACCGTGTGCACTCCGGCCTGCGACAGCATTGAACGAATACGCTCGGACGGCAGATCGATATCCACCGGCACATAACCGACCCCGGCCAGCAGGCAGCCATAGACAGCCGCGTAGTGGCCGCTGCCCTTGGGCAGGACGATGCCGACAAAACGTTCATCAGGGTTACGGGTGTGTTGGATCATCTTGCTGATCCGTGCTGCGGCCCGGCCGATTTCACCCCAGCTGTAGCTGCGCCGGGTATCGATCACTGCGGTTTCCCCGGCGCGCTCGGCAATCCGTGCCAGTAGCAGGTCACGCAAGTGAACCTGCGGCACGGGGGCCTGAGTCGCGTTTACGGCGCGGCGTACGTCAATCTGCGCGGCGGGGCGCAGGTCAAGCCAGGTGCGTTGCCAGATCTCGCTGTCGTCGGCCAGTTGCTGCAGCAATGTGCTGAATGCGCCGAACATCGACTCCACGACTTCGGGACGAATGACCCCGGTGAGGTAATCCCATTTGAAGTACAACGTGCCTTCGGATTCGCGCAGTTGCACATCGAGGGTGACTTGCGGTGTTTGCGAGACGCCGTAAACCTCTGGCCCAAGCAGCGCCGCATCATGGCGTCCTGGGTGCCCGAGCAGGCTGGTGAGGACGATCGGCATCAGTGGCGCGCCGCCACTGCGCCGGACCCGGGCCAGCTCGCGCAGCACCTCGACACCGTTGAACAGGCGATGATCCAGTGCCTGCCATATGGCGCCCTGCAGTTGCTGGCCACGAACCTCGAGGGTGTCGGCGGCCGCGGTTTCATAGGGCACCAGCAAGGTGTTGGTGAAGTCACCGACAACCTGGTCGACATCGGCAGTGACGGGCATCCGGTCGGAGACCGGGAAGTTCAGGGTGAAGCGGTCTTCTTCGCCCCAGCAGCGCAACACTTCGCACAAGGCCAGCGCGACCACGCCGGACGGAGAGATGTTGCGCGCCTGCGCCCGGGCCTGCAGTCGCTCCCAGGCATCGACGGCGAGGGTGCCTTCGTGTCGCTCGAAGTGCGACGTGCCGCTGAACTCTCCAGGCTCCAGTTGAGGCAGGCGCGGGGCTGCCGGCAGGTGATTGATCTTCTCCAGCCAGTATTCGCGGTCGGCCTGGTACTGGGCGCTCTTGAGCACTTTTTGCCGATAGGCGACGTAGTCATGGAAGCTGGTCTGCAGCACCGGCAGTTGTGGATCATCTTCCAGATACAGATCGATCAGGTCGGGAATGATCACCTGGAAAATCGACCAGGCGTCGGCGATCAACATGTCGATGCACAGATGCACCCGGCTGGCGCTGGCACTGATGCGACTGATGCGGAACTGGAACAGCGGCCATTGCGTGGTGCCGATTTCTTCGTTGGCCATGCGGTCGCGAACCGCATCGATCTCGCGCTCGATCTGCGCGCCGTCCAGAGCACTGAGATCGACATATTTCACCGCTTGCGTGCCGTCGACGTCGCCGATGCTCTGGCGGCCGCTGGCATCGATGGTCATGCGCAGCATTGGATGGCGTTGCACTAGCAACCCCACGGCACGGGTGAAACGCTCGCTATCGAGGGCTTGCACTTCCCACTCGAAATACCCCTGGCAGCCGACGCCGCCGTAGTCGTAGAACGAACCACGACCGATCCACAGCGCCTGCTGGCTTTCGTTGAGCTCGAACGGCAGCCATTGCTGCTCTGCCGGTAAGTGCTCGAACGTCGGCAACTGAGTGTTGTGCGAGGCATTGGCCAGGAGCACCAGATTCGCCAGAACCGGCTCCTCGAGGAACGCCCCCATTTGCACATGAATGCCATGCTTGCAGGCCAGTTCGCCGACCATGCGCAAGGCGCGCAGGGAATCGCCACCGGCGTCGAAGAAGCTCGCCTCTAGCATGGCTTCGTCACAGAGCGTCCAGGCCAGCCAGCAGTCACGTACCGCGTGGTCTGCCGGGCTCTGCGGGACAAAAACGGTCTGGTTCGCATCGCGCTCGATCGGGCTGACCTGCAACGCGCTGTAGTCCACCTTGCCATTGCGCCCGAGGGGCAGGGCGCTGGTCACGATCTGGCCGGGTTGGGCGGCCGGGTGCAAGCGCGCGGCCAAGTGCTGGCGAACCCGGGCGACCACTTCTTTGGCACCGGGAGCCAGCTCCAGGAACAATGCCAGCGTCGCTCCGAGGTCATTGCTCAAGCAATTGGCCGCGGCCTTCACCACGCCCGGAACTTGCAGCGCGGTGATCTCCAGTTCAGTCAGGTCGACCCGATGGCCGCGGATCTTGACCACGGAGTCGGTACGGCCAAAGATTTCCACGGTGCCATCGGCCGCCATGCGCGCCCGGTCGCCGGTGCTGTATTGCAAGGCCGACGTGGCGTCCAGAGTGTTGCCACGAAAGGCTTTCCTGGTGTCCTCGGGATTGACATAGCCCACCGACAGCGTTTCGCCGGTGATGATCAACTCACCGACACAACGGGCCGGCAGTTGTTGGCCATTGCGGTCGACCACGTACATCCGGGCGCCAGGAATCGCGCGGCCTACCGAGGGCAGCAAGGTGCGGCGCGGGGCGCTCAGGTCTTCGATGGAGACTACGGCGGCTTCTGCGGAGCCGTAGACATTGATCACCCGGTAGCCGAGGTCGCTCGGCGGCCATTGCTTGCAGCGTTCACCGGCGATCAGCATGGTGCGCAGACCGGTTCGGGTGCTCGTGGCCCACAATGCTTCGGCAATGGAAGTCATGGCCAGTGTGTGGTTCATGTCGCCTTCAAGCAGCCAGCGTGCCAGCAGGTTGACGTCCTGCAGCACCTGGGGCGCAGGGATGCATACCGTGCCGCCGGCACACAGAACCGGCAGCGGGTCGACTTCGACCATCCCGTAGCCGGGCGACGACAGCCATGAGCCGCGGCTATGCTCGCCAAGTCCGGCCTGCTCGATGACAGCGTCGAGGGTCGCGGCCATCCCCCGATAGGACAGGCAAACGGCTTTGGGCCGTCCGGTACTGCCGGAAGTCCCGGCGATAAAACAGGCTTCATTGGTGCTGTCGACCCACTTGCCGTGCTCCCAATCGACGAGGGTAGGACGGACCTGCACCTTATCGATATCCAGCAGCGGAAAGGTCAGCAGCTCGCGCGCGCGTTCGGTGGTGCTGCCGGCGGTCAACACCGCATGCGGACTGCACTCTTCGATGAAGGCACGGATGCGTTCATCAGGATGCGCCGGGTCGATCAGCACGCAGGTACCGCCCATGCGTTGCACGGCGATGATCGCGGCCAGATGCTGCCAGCCGCGTTCCAGGAACAACGCCAGGCGCGGGCTCGAACGGCGGGAGGTGACGCGCTCGCGTATGTGCTGGACCAATGCCTCGGAGGCGTTCCAGAGTTCGGCGTAAGTCAGGGTGCGATCGCTGTTGTCATCGACGATTGCCGCAGCCGAGGGTTTGCTCTGCACATGCCGGTAAATGCGCTCCACGAGAAACTGGCGCTCGACGGCTTCGGCCGGGGCCGGGCAGCCCGGTTGGAGCGCGGGCGCCGGCAGGGCCTTGGAATCAAGCACACGGGCGCAGGCGAAGGCCACCAACTCCAGCAATTCCAGGCTTACCGCCGGGGTCATGTAATCGCTGCGTACCGACAGTTGGCAGCGGCCCTCGTGCACCAACAGCCAGACCGGTGTTTGCGCCGCTGGCAGGTGCTTGCCATCGCTGATCTCGATATCGGCCCGCAATTGCGGCTCGCCATGGGACGCTTCGGCACTGTTGCGCAATTGCGAGATGTAGTCGCGAGCGTCTTCTGCAAGGTTCAATGTCATGCAATCGACGCTGAGCAGTGACGGCTTGGCGTCATCATGGATTGCCAACGTCAGCCGGCCTTCCGGACTGAGCAGGTAGCCCAGAACCGCGGCGACCGTGACCAGGTCATTCATGGTGGCCGTCAGGCCAGCGGGCAAGACGATCTCTTGCTGTTCTCGGGTGTTGTCCGCTGATTGCCCGGCCTGTGGCTGCGCAAACGCGTCCCACAGGCTGCGCTCACTCCCTGACAGCGATTGTGGCGCTTGGGGTACTGATGTCATGTCGTCCCTCATCTTGTTCATGCTTCCCTGTTTTCACGCTGTGAGTTCGTTTTCGATCTGGTGAATAGCCCCGATCTGCTCCGCCAGAACCGTGGCAGCCTCAAGCACGGCTGCACGTTCCTGGTCAGTCAGTGTCGAGGCATCGACTGCGATGACGCGTTTGCTGCCCTTGGCCGCCGTGTGCCAGGTTGCGGCAGCCCGGCCACCGATGAGCACTACCGGCCGGCCGTTACCGGCCGGGTCGTAGCCGCCGATGCGTTCCAGTTCAAGGCAGTCGCGCTGCCTGGAACCGGGCGCATAGCCCATGACCAACGGGTCCCAGGCCGGCAGAAAGCGGATCTGCTTGCTCGCGGGTTTCTGCTCGCGTTGCAGGAACTGCTCAAGACGCGCTTTCCCGGCCTCGCTATGCCACATCTGATCGGCGACCTGGCAGGCTGCGCAGGCTTGAAGCAGCGTGCGCGCGGTGTCCTTTGAAACCGCGAGCCACCAGGCGAGGTCATTGACCGTGACCGGTCCGTAGTGCTCGACGTAGCGCCCAGCGATGTCACGCAGCAACGAGTCGCGGTCCAGTGGCACACCGTCACCCGGCAACAGGCCTTCGGGTGCAGCCGAATACAGCCAGCGATTCGACCAATGATTGGCCGCCGGTATGCGAACCAACGCGCCGTCATAGGTCGCCACTGACGTCAACGCCCGCGCCTGGGGCGCCGGCAGTTCGAGGGCACTGGCGATGTCTTGCAGACGCACGGCGGCGCCTGTGCTCAAAGTGATCAGCGCCGGCAGCAGGCGTCGGTAATCGTCCAGGCCAAGCCCGACGTCCCGTAGCCGCCACTCGTGGTTGGCCAACGGCAGGCGAGTGGCCGCAAAGACGTTGCCTGCCAGCTCGCCGGGCAGCAGGAACTTGGAGCGCCGCATACCCGGGATACGCAACAACTCGCTGTCGTTTTCTTTCGCCAGTACGCTCTTGCGATCGAGGTTTTGATTGCGTGCCATGACCGCCAGCCAACTGGTGGGCCGCGCCGAATAAACGCCGACATAGGCCTGTGCTATCTGTGCCACCGTTGCTTGTGCCAGACGCTCGAAGTGTTCCGACACCATCCATTCCCGCAGGAGAGTGTCGGTGAGGCCATTGCAGGCAGTTCTAATGCTCATATGATTCTCGATTGGCTCTGAGGCTGCGCTGTTCAGTCGCCGACGACATCGAAGTTGCAACTGCGAGTGGCCTCGACCTGGTACATGTCGGACTTGGTCGGGACGAAGAACTTGCCGTCGTTACCCTCGCGATGGCGTTCCCCAGGCACCGAGACCGGCAGCGCCGGCTGCCCGGTGAGTTGTTCGTAGTCGCGGATCAGACGCGTCATGGACACCATGCGATCGAGCATCCGACGCAGCATCTCCATGCCTTCCTTGTCACCCAGCACTTCGCCTTTCTTGTCGCCCACGAGCATCGCCGGGAAGCCGTAGCCGACCATGATCATGCGGTTGAGCAAGGCGCACTGGAGCATCTGGTTGTAGACCTCGACATGGCCCATGCGCCGACCAGTGACCATGACCCCGGCCACTTTGTTGGTGAGGGTGCGGTCGTGGCGCAGGAACCCGGTGCCGACCCGTTCCAGGAACGCCGACATCAGAGGGGTTGCGCCAAAGCCATGCACGGCACAGGCGAAGATCACGCCATCGCTGGCTTCCATGAGGCGCACGGCGCGCGCGGCGTCATCTTTCTGGGCGCAGGGTTCGTTGCGAAAATTGCAATCACCGCAGGCCCCGCAAGGGTCGATTTTGGCGTTGGCCAATGAGAAAACTTCGAGAATGACATCCTGTTTTTCCAGGTACTCGGCCGCCCACTCCAGCGCCCTGGCATTGTTGCCATCCACCCGTTCCGAGCCATTGATGGCGACATACTTGATCTTGTCCGTCATGGTGCTTCTCTCTCCTTAGAGTTTTACCTGTTCCTGGGCACGACGATCGGCGGACCGTCGTGCCATGCCTCCAGCGCTGCCGGAGACTGTTTTAGCGTGCGAGGTAATCGGCGATCGGATACTTCGCGCAAAGCGCCTCGGCCTCTGCGCAGAATTGCTGGCGCAGGAGCGGATCGAGGGTGAACTCGCTGTCACCGAGCGGCGTCACCTCGTCCAGGATCCGGCAGAGCAGGTCGACGATCTCCCGGCAACCCTGTGGGTCGATATGACGCTGGGCGAGGGCGCCGGTACCGATGCGCAGGCCACTGGTGACGAAGGACGAGCGGGTTTCGCCAGGCACACGGTTCTTGTTGACGACGATTCCACAGTGCTCCAGCGCGGTCTCGGCGATAGCGCCGGTCATCGCTGCACGCAGGCGGATCAGAATGGTGTGGTTCTCGCTGCGACCGCCCACCACTTCATAGTCCCGGGCCTGGAATTCGCTGGCCATTACGTCCGCCGCAGTGCGGATGCGCTGCATCTCGGCATCGAACTCAGGGGTCATGGCGTAACCCAGTGCCGCGGCCTTGGCAGCCATCATGTTGACGGCCGGTGCGCCTTGCATCCGCGGGAACACCGCCAGTTCGAGCACGCGGCTGAACGTCGCTTCACGGCCAGGGACTTTTTCGTGGGCGTCACGGCCCGAGAGAATCAGGCCACCACGCGGGCCGGCGAGCTGCTTGTGGGTACAGGTGGTGGTGACGTGCGCAGCGTCGATCGGGCTCGGATGCCGCCCGGTTGCCACCAGACCGGCAATGTGCGAGATGTCGGCCATCAGGATGGCGCCGGCTTCGTCGGCGATCCGGCGGAAGCGCTCGAAATCCACGACTCTGGAGTAGGCCGTGGCACCGCAGATGATCAATCGCGGCCGATGTTCCAAAGCCAGCCTGCGGACTTCGTCGTAGTCGATCAGGCCTTCCTTGGTGGTGCCATAGCCGATGGCGTTGTAGTAAGTGCCCGAGAACGTCACGGGGCTGCCATGGGTCAGGTGGCCGCCGTTATCCAGAGCCATGCCCAGCAGCGTGTCGCCAGGCTCGAGCAAAGCCGCGAGTACCGAATAGTTGGCGCTGGAAGCCGAGTGCGACTGCACACCGGCGTACTGCGCAGAGAACAGCTCGCGGGCACGCTGGATCGCCAGAGACTCGACCAGGTCGACGTTCTCGCATCCGGCGTGATAGCGGCGTCCGGGCACACCTTCGGCGGTCACGTTGACCAGCACGGAGGACGACGCGGCCAGGGTTCGCGGCTTGACCGCGCAGCAAGAGGCCACCAGAGAGAGCGTGCGTTGCTGGCGAGCGACCTCGGCGTCGAGGATCCGCGCCAGTTCGGCATCATGTTCCTGCAGATCGGCCAGGCCACGCTTGAGCAGATCAGCCTGGGTCAGAAGTGGTTGATGATTGACTGTCATGACTTGCTATCCCTTCCTTTGGTGTTGTGTGCTGCAAAAGACAGCACGGTTTCCTCGACCTCGTGCGCATGGGTACGCACGAAGTAGTGCCCGCCACCGGCGAGGGTGGCGGCTTGGGTGACGTTAATGAACTTGCCCCATTGCGCCAATACGACTTCAGGCTCGGCGGTGGCCGGATCCTCGTCGCCCAGCAGCACCAGTGCCGATACGCCATTGGCCGGGTACTGCGTCAGGTAGCGATAGGCTTCGCAGGCGATCAGGTGGTCTCTTCGACCGCGAGCCAGCATGCTCTCGACCTGAATGTCGAGCAGTCCGGTGAAGGCCCCCAGCGATCGCAAGTAGTCGGTCCAGATCTGGTCCGAGGTGGTTTCAGCCGCACGAATCGCGGCGTCTGCATCCAGCACCGGGCGCGAGGCGGCCACCACCAGAGCGAGGTGGTTGTGGTGGGCGGCCATGCTTGAGGCAATGCACGCGGCGGTCGCCGCGCCTGCGCAGTGGCCATAGATCACCAGATGGGCAGCGCCGATTTCTTCGATGTCGCTGGCAAGGCTGTCGAGCAGACTTTGAAAATCCGCGGCGTTCTCCACCTCGGTATCACCGAAGTCCACGCCGAACACCTGCACATCCGGATTACCTTGAAACAGATTGCGGTAGGCCGTGGCGTCTCCGCCGCCGAAAGGCACCGCAATCACCGCGGTCGAACCCGCGGCTGCTTGCACGTCGCCAAAACAGACCAGACGTGCGGCTTGTCGGGCGGCGGCGCAGACAATGCGTTGAGCAAGACCCGCTGCCGTCGGGTGCTCGAAAAGAGTCACTATGGGCAAATTGCAAGACAGCCGCGACATCACGCGAATCGCGTCAAAGGAGTCGCCGCCGAGGTTGAAGAAGTTGTCCTCGTGGCCGACACTCGGCAGGTTGAGCACCTCGGCAAAAGTGGCGCAGACGCGAGCCACTTCATCAGCCAGAGCGTGTTCATCAAGCTGGATGTTTTCAGTCATTCCATTCACTCCTATCCATAAATACATCAGCGAGTTCATTGAGCAGATTGGTGGCTGCGCTGGCGTTGCAAAACGGTCCCTCGAGTTCCAGGAGCAGTTGCGAAGCGCCGGTACGCCGTATGTCGATGCCGACCGGAAAAGCGGCACTCATCACGTGTGAAGCCGGGATGCCGCGTCGACCGGCACCATTGATGAACAGCTCGGACGCGCGGCAGCAGGCCAGCGCCTGGCGCGCAGCCGGAGAGCGACGGGCGCATGCTTCAAGGCTGATTTTCCCGGGAAGCACAAGCGCTCCAGGGGTCGCCACGGAGCGTGGAACAAGACCCGTCATCATGCCGATGGCATCCTGCTGGTGAGCCTCGCGCCAGTTGTGCGACGAACACAGGGTGTCGCCCTCGGCGATGACACCGGCCCGCTGCAGGCAGCCCAGGAGTTTCGCCACGGGCGGCTTGTCGGCATTGATCGAGGCGATGTCCAGGGTGCGTTGCAGGCTGATGCGCTGCCGTTGGATGTCGAAGGCCAAGCGCCCGGTTTGCAGCAAACGCACGGGGGTCATGGCGTGCGCCGCAGCGGTCAGCTGCGCGCCATCAACTTCCGCGAGCTGTGCTTGTGCCTGGATGTATTCGCCATGGCGTTCGCGCCCTCGACGCATGCACATCAGGGCCGAGTCGATGTCTTCTGTTTGTAGCTGTCGTGCCAGCACCTCAAGGCTATGTTCGTCGGCCAACCCATGATGGATCGAGACCAGGCAGTGCACTCCAGTGCGGGTGGTCAGGCTGCCGGCGGCAAATAGCGCAGTGCCGGATCTGACAGCCAGCTGAACCTTGCGCAAGGCCTCTGGAGCGCCGTCTCCCCCCAGATCGAGCACTTCAAGATACTGGCCAAGCGCTTCGCCCCATCCAGCGATCACCAACTGACGCAAAAGTCCCGAATCCGGATGGATCGCAGTTTTGACCGGTATGACGATGGAAACTTCCTGAGCGACCCCGGCGTAGATGCCTTGGGCGACCATGGCCTTGGCCTCGACACTCAGCCTGGCATCGGCAAGTGCTTGCGTCATGCTCATCTGCTCGGTCGAGTCTTTGGTCGAGCGTTCAACTGTTATTTTTGGCATGTCAGATCCTCGACGCACAGGCAGCAGCCGGCGGCTATCTCGATCCATTGGGGAGCACATTCCCGGGCACTCGCATCTCTCCCGTTCAGCGGGAAAGACATAGAACGCGCACAGTTTTTTGTACGACAGACTCAGTCAGTCAGTCATGTCGTAAAAATGTGTCGGTGATTTACTGGCTATGAGCGGGCCAATCAATTTCTAAGGCGCACGCTAAGGAGAGAGCCTGACGTCATCTCGGGCACGGCTCTGAGGGTATGGGAGTTATTGCTTACAGCAGTTCGCTCATGGGATGAGGTGCTGAAAGCCGGGGACACAAGCGAGTGCGGCAGGCATCGAGCCACAGTCATGTCGGCAGAGAAAAACATTTAGCCATTCCTTAGCTTTGGTCGAAAAGTGTCGCCTCTTGGCGATCTCAATAATGCATTCTTTGACACGGCTCCAAACTCGTCCTTATGGAGCCAAGGAAACCCCTACGCGTCATGGGGAGTGACCTTAGTCGGAAATGTCGTAACCGCAAGTAAGATTTCTCCGATTATTAAAAATAATTGTCGGACGATCTGGAACTGCGGTTCAGCAGTGGAGAACAAACAGGGGTTGTTGTCAGCGCAGTATTGGAGGAGTGGTTCAAGGGTGAAGTGCGCTACGGCCCGGTAACAGGCCGCAGCGCCGAGGTGAGGGGAGAGATAGGGGGAAGGGTTCAGCCGTGAATATGTTCAGCCGCATGCATGGCCAGGTAGGCATCCAGCTTCTTGTCGTTCAAACCCAAGGTGTCGAGAATTTGCGCCATGAAACTGACCGGCGCGCTGCCGGGAGCCGTGACCACACCCTGGTCGGCAACGGCGTACGGTACGTCCTGGTAATAATCTGCTCCGCGATAATGCACCTGCTTCAGGTTGTCAACGGAATTGGAGGTGTGCTGCAAGTGATCCAGCACTCCAGCCTTGGCCAGTACGCGGGTACCGTCACAGATTCCCGCCACGACTATGTTCCTGTCGTGGGCCCCACGGACCAGCGCCTCGATGGCGGGTGCCTTGTTTGTTTTCCAGATCGGGCCTCCCGTCACAATCAGCAAGTCGACATCGTCCAGCCGAATGGCCTCGATGGCCAGGTTGGGGATGATGGTCATGCCTCCGGATGATGTCACTTGCTTGCCACCGGGAGCGGCAAAACAAGTCTCGAAGCCATAGTAGGCGCGGCCCGTGGAGTTGATCAGCGCGGGCTCCCAGTCAGAAAAATTCTCGGTGAGAATAGTAACGGCACGTACCATTTGAGTGTCCTTCTCAAGTTTCCATGATAATCAGCAGCAACCTGCCCAGCAGGGTTGTCCTGGTGGGCATGGCCATCGAGTGTAGACGCCAGCGGGGCTGATGAATGATGTGGCTGAGTATTGGCAGTGTGTGTTTCAACTGACAATGACAGTGATCAACGCGGCGGCATATTCAGGCGTGAAACGTTGAGAGGGTGTTTCGTTACGCTGCGCAGCCCGCCGTTCTTACCTGGGAGACTTAAAGCCAGACGCCCAGGTTCAAACAGGCTCCATTCGGGAAAACTGGCTTCTCAACCACTTATAGAGTTGCGAAACGGCAGGAGAAATCTGCTTGCGGTGCGGACAGACCATGCTTAACGGCGAAGCGTTGCCCGGATGATCCGCCAGCAACACGACCAGTCGCCCGGCGCTCACGTCAGCGCTGACGTCCAGCCTGTTGGCGCCGGCGCCGAATTGACCCAGTTGCCGAGATATCACTGACCCGGGCAGACTCCTCGACAACCACTACTTTTACTGGATTTGTGTTGACTTGAGGGTGGGTTAATCGCACGTCAGCACGTGGGTCAATTCAGCGTTGGCGTTAACAGTGGAGCGCCTCCGAGTGTTAGCTGAGTCACTATTTCAGGCAGTGTCGGAGTATCAGCTCCGGGCGCTCAGCAGCCTGACAAGGACTCTTCATTAGCTTGGAGGGCTGACCATCACGAATTCAGTCAAGCTCACGGTGACAGCAACGCTGGCGTTCATTGTAGGAGACGATCGGCTTCCGATCACCGTGAATCGAGCCTAAACTGGGTACTCAAGAACGCCGCGCAGGACATGGCTATGAAAAACGCATTTGTCGCAGAGTTTCTCCGCGGCGCCAGAGAGGCGCCACGTTTGTATTTCGCGCCGTTAGTGGGAGCAATAAAGGAGGTCCGAGCTGAGTTCCGCAGGGTATCGAAGCGCTCAGACACCTCTGAATAAGCATTACTGAGCGAACCTGACGGGAGAAGATGGCAGCCGCTAGATCACTCCGGTCGCCGTGCTGTTTGCTCAGGCAGGCACGGAAGCCATGCTGCGGATGCACTCGGAGTTCGAGGATGTGAACGATGACGCCAGGCCGTGTTCGGCCCAGCGGATCAGCCGTTACGGCGTCCATTCGGCGCGTTCGCGGTGGCTCTTGGGCATGTGCCCGGTCTGGGTGGTGTGGCGGCAAGTGGCTGGCCACGCGCTGGTTGGCATGGAAGCACTCCACCATCTGTGTGGCAGCTAGCTAAATAGCCGAGAAAACTAACGTAGGGCAGTTTTGCCGCACTCGACTAACGACCGGATCTAAGCTTTGCTGAAAATAAAGTTACAGAGAGGGCAAGCGGAAACATAGCGGGATGGATTTTTGAAGTAGAGCACCAGTGACAAACCCTGAAGCTGGCCGTGTAAACCTGCTTTTTTGCTGTTAACCAGTGTAGCTAACAGTGAAAAAAACAGGTTTACACGACTAGGCTATTGTAAAATATCTAGCGGACGAAATATCCGCCGTAGATGGTAATTTTTTGACCAGTGATTCTCCCTGGAGCTTGAAACTCGGTATTCCTCCAACTCATTATTTAGGATACGCCATTAGTTAAGGCGCCAGGATCTTAAATCTCTGGTGGTTGTGAGGAAAGCACTTTCAGTGCATGACTGTAATCTCGATAGCCAGCTTTCTGGGCCGCAATATCCAGTGCGAGACGGTGCGCAACTTCGCGCTCACGCTTAATTGCTTTGGCGAGTCGTTTTATACCTACTATAGTGGTTGGGATGAAAGAATCATCTTTCATAATAACCTCCTTACAATTAGTCAATGCTGAGATAAATTAAAAGCGCTGCGGATAGTTTGATCGGCTTACAATTACATTCTGTCTTTAAATCGACATCTAAAAAGTCACCGCCCTATGAAATGGAATCGAAGTATTGTCAGTGATGTGCTAGCTTCCAGGACAAGTAATCGACCAATTTCTTGCTTCGGGGCCAGACGTATTGCCTACATGGCGAATTCACGATCGACGGACCCGCGACAGGGCGAAACCCGTTCGTCCAGAGATGATGCGTAATGTGCTTAGGCGACATCCCCAAAAAAACTGCCAGCTCTGGGCCCAAGATGTACCTTCGCCTGAACCTTTCGATTGCAGCAGGCTTAACCAGCTGCAACGTACCCCGCCCCCTACGAACCGACGTACTCCAGAGGATCCCTAGCCGAACCATTGCATAAGCGACTTCCTCTTTGACTCCCAGAAGAGCAGCAGCTTTAGCGACCGAGATCCCTGGAAAATCTGAGGATTTTTGAAGCGCGTGCTGTACCCAACCTGCTAGGTCTTGAGGTCTCAAAAGCCAATGTCCGATCGCAGCCTTGCTTTCGTCTATATCCCTAAAAGCTTTCAGTTCGCCTGATTGAATTGCTTCAATCATCTCAACGAGACCTCTGCCTGTTGGAAGGTGGTGCTTAGCCAGATAATTGACCGTTACAAGCGTATTGCCAGGGGGCTCCTGTGTGCGCTCAAGTCTCAGGCCATTGAGCGAGTCAACATCGATCAGCCATTTTTCGCCAGCGTTGGGCTTGCCACCGTAGAATTTCAGAATCCCCCCTGTGATCAACTGCCGCACACGCTCAAGGTTGATGTGTAACAGCTTCGCCGCTTGCCTCAGATTCACTGCTTTCTGCATAAGCAGAGCGAGTTCGCGAAGCTGGATGACATCCACAACTTTCGACTTGCGGCCGCTTGAATGAACTATTTCCCTAGAGGCAAGTTCGCCGTGGTCGTGCAGTCTCTGTACGCAGGACTTAAGTAAGCCCGTTAACCGAGTCGCCTCATTAATGGAGACCCAACGATGGTCAGCAATCGTATTTTCGCTCAGATAGCGGTTTCTCCTCGCTAAAGGAGCCTCCCATGCCTGCTGAACAAATGACTCGAACTCCGCGCGTACAAATGCGAAGCATGGCGCTTGCAGATCATGATAAATGTCTCTGTAAATTGGCCCAAAGGCGGAGGCAAGTTTCCAATCCATCCCTGTGGATCTAGTCGACCTGAGATCGCTCAGCAGATCCCCGAACGCCCGGGGCCAATTCATGAGTATTTCTCCAGCCGCTTGAGCCAATTCACGCGAAATCTCAAGCGATCCCGAATTCGCCAGCTTCAATGGTTTTGAGTTTTCTGATCTCACGATCCTGACAGCGAGTCGGGTCGACAAGGCATGGAGCTGCTCATAGGTCAGGACAGCCAGGTCGTTGCCTCCTGATATGTGTTCCTGCCGAAGCCTCGCCTCCATAGCAGCCGTCATCCAAGCGCGAGCATCCTCTGCAGGGGCAGCAGGTGCGCTTCGTGAGGTCAGGAAATAACCACAGGTTTTACAGCTGTTGGCCAGCATGGCGTCGCGCTTCATTTTTGCAGAACACCCTGGGCATCTGTCCTGCAGGGGTACCCCGTGAACTGAACAGCTCGTTACTAGCGTCAGATCCCAGGACTCTTTCCAGTAAGCGCTCTCAGCCAAACAGCACGAGCAAAACCGCTTGTGCTGCAGTGACCAGACCTTGAGCGTCTTGGTTTTCGGCCGCCTAAGTTCGCAGGATACTGGCGACCAGCTCACCGGCAGCGTCATGGTACAAAACCAGTCAGTTACGTCTTCATCACTGGCTTCCTGAAAAGCCTTGATCAGTTCGTTACCCGTTAAGCCATTGGCCCCCGCCAATCGTTGTAGATACCCTAATAAGCTCTCATCGCGCTGAGGCTGTGGATTGATTAAAAGACCAAACATTCCTGTACATCCATGGAAACAGTGAGATACCGAAGGGTTTCTATAGAGGAGGAAGGCCGGGGTATCTCCCCGGCCTTCTCTTTAGGCCGCGATTAGATCGAATTTTTCGAACGGCTCATGAAATCCAATCAAAGGCTTGAAGTTAAAGCTGATACTGAATGGATTTCGCTGGTCTGTCGCTTTGCTCCATACCTCATCCAAAAACGCTTCGGCTAGGACATACAGATTTATGCCTTCGAGCTCTCGATGCTGGACGAGCCAAACAGCGCGATCCAGAATCTTGATCAGGTAGTCAATCAAGCCATATGACGCCATGTGAAAGCGTCTTAACAACTGAGGCTCCGTAAAGCTGATGGCCTTAACCGGCAATAGACTAGCGATCACCTCGAGAAGCATTGCAAACTGCGCCGATGTGCTTTCGTCATAGCTAAACCGGTTGTATTCAACCGTCGCAGAAAACCTTCGTCGCAGTTGCTCATTCGCCCATAGCAGGCCCTCGGTTCGCTTCAATCCGACGAGTACGAAGGTGATGCTGGTTTCGTTCATCAGGCTCTTGATCCAATCTGCGGCTTCATACGCATCGTTGCGTCGGTAATCCACCAAATGTTGGGCTTCGTCGAGCACCACGACTTCAACCCCCAGATTAGTCATGAGTAGAATGATGCGAGCGAACTTGACCTCCGCAGAATGACCGCGAGCATCCGCGTACGGATCCCTTAGTGCTGTCAGCATCGCTGTTGCCAAGTTTTTCTTGGTGGGTGATGAGGGAATCTCAACCACCAAGACCGTCCGCTTCCCGGATCCCGGAGGTTCCGCTGCTTTCAATTCCCTGACGTACTCCTTGATCAAGGTGCTTTTCCCCACCCCGCTCGGACCTTGGATGACTAAGCCCTTGCTCGCCCCGGTACGCCGGGTATCACCGTGAACTTCACCCAAGCGCGTCAAGGCTCGCTCGGCTTGAGGGCTGTGAATGAAATGGTGACGCAGAGAGAAGGGAAGAATACTTTGTGCGATAGCGTTCATGGTCGATCACCGACTGATGGCGGACGGTAGGAAACCTTGAA
>NZ_JALLIX010000129.1 GCF_023242365.1 Pseudomonas sp. MWU13-2100 | reverse complement strand
GCCATCGTGGCCCTGGCGGCGGCCCTGCTCGACCATGGCGGTGAACATGGCGGGGGCCACGAACAAGGTGATCTGGCCGAAGCCGCTCGCCAGCTCGAACAGCTCGTCGGCCTTGAAGTCGCGAGATTCCGGGACGACATGGCGAGCGGCCCGGCGTACATGTATCAGGCTGTAAAGTCCGGCGCAGTGCGACATCGGCGCGGCATACACCACGGCCTCATCGGCGTCGATCGGAGCGACCTCGGGCGAACAGCCCTGTGACATGGCCGTCAAGTTGCCATGGCTGAGCATCAGCGCCTTGGAGTGATCGGTGGGGCTGCTGGTGTAGAGCAGCCAGGCCAGGTCATCGGCCTGACGCGGACAAGGCGTGTCCGGCGGCGAAGTGAGCGAGGTGAGTGCGCCCATGTCCTCTCGATCCAGTTCGTGGCAACCCAGGGGCAGTCTCTCGGGGGCGAACACCTGGCCGCCGTCGGTAAAAATCAGCCGGGCGTCGGCGTTGCCGACGATCCAGCCGGCCTCGACGGGGTGCAGCTTGCAGTTGATCGGCACCGCCACGGCGCCGGCCCACCAGATGGCGTAGAGCAGTTCGAGGTATTCACAACAGTTCTGCATGAACAGGGCGACCCGGTCGCCGGGGGCAATGCCGTGCTCGTCGATCAGATAGGCGGCCCGGTGTCGGACCAGGGCGACAAAGGCGCCGTAGTTGGCGACTAGCTGCCGCCCTTCGAACAAGGC
>NZ_JALLIX010000128.1 GCF_023242365.1 Pseudomonas sp. MWU13-2100 | reverse complement strand
TGGCTGACGGCGAAGACGGTCGAGTGCTTCCACGCCAACCAGCGTGTGGCCAGCCACCTGCGCTCGCAGCACAAAGGCCGGCACACCACCCAGACCGAGCACATGCCCAAGAGCCATCGTGAGCATGCCGAATGGACACCACAACGGCTGATCCGCTGGGCAGAGCAGACCGGCCCCAACACCGCCGGCGTCATCACCTACATCCTCGGACGCCGAATCCATCCGCAACACGGCTTCCGTGCCTGCCTGGGCATCCTGCGCCTGAGCAAACAGCACAGCGAAGAGCGGCTGGAAGCCGCTTGCCAGCGTGCGCTGGCACTGGGCGCATGCAGTTACAAAAGCCTCGAATCGATCCTGCGCCAAGGGCTAGAAAGACTGCCACTGGCCCAGCAAAACCTGCCGTTGCTGCCCGACGAGCACATCAACCTGCGTGGCCCCGGCTACTACCACTGACTGAAAAAGGAGCACGAACATGCTGCCCAATCCGACACTCGACAAGCTGCAAACCCTACGACTGCACGGGATGATCAAGGCGCTCGGCGAACAACATGCAACGCCCGATATCAACGACCTGAGCTTCGATGAACGCCTCGGTCTGATGGTCGACCGCGAGCTGACCGAGCGCGAAGACGCCCGCCTGACTACTCGCCTCAAGGCCGCACGACTGCGCCATAACGCCTGCCTGGAAGACATCGACTATCGCAGTCCGCGTGGCTTGGACAAGGCCTTGATCCTGCAACTGGGCAGCGGCCAATGGTTGCGCGACGGTCTGAACT
>NZ_JALLIX010000127.1 GCF_023242365.1 Pseudomonas sp. MWU13-2100 | reverse complement strand
GGCTGACGGCGAAGACGGTGGAGTGCTTCCACGCCAACCAGCGTGTGGCCAGCCACCTGCGCTCGCAGCACAAAGGCCGCCACACCACCCAGACCGAGCACATGCCCAAGAGCCACCGTGAGCATGCCGAATGGACACCGCAACGGTTGATCCGCTGGGCAGAGCAGACCGGGCCGAACACCGCTGGCGTTATCGCTCACATCCTCGAACGCCGGATCCATCCGCAACACGGCTTCCGTGCCTGCCTGGGCATCCTGCGCCTGAGCAAACAGCACGGCGAAGAGCGGCTGGAAGCCGCTTGCCAGCGTGCGCTGGCACTGGGCGCATGCAGTTACAAAAGCCTCGAATCGATCCTGCGCCAAGGCTTGGAGCGACTACCGCTGGCCCAGCAGAACCTGCCGCTGTTGCCCGACGAGCACATCAACCTGCGCGGCCCCGGCTACTACCACTGACCTGAAAAAGGAGCACCACCATGCTACCCAACCCGACCCTGGACAAGCTGCAAACCCTGCGCCTAAACGACATGATCAAGGCGCTTGGCGAACAGCACGCAACGCCCGATATCAACGACCTCAGCTTCGACGAACGCCTGGGCCTGATGGTCGACCGCGAGCTGACCGAGCGCGAAGACGCCCGCTTGAGCACTCGCCTCAAAGCAGCACGTCTGCGCCACAACGCTTGCCTGGAAGATATCGATTACCGCAGCCCGCGCGGCTTGGATAAATCCCTGATCCTGCAACTGGGCAGCGGCCAATGGTTGCGCGACGGCCTGAACC
>NZ_JALLIX010000126.1 GCF_023242365.1 Pseudomonas sp. MWU13-2100 | reverse complement strand
TTTCCTGAAAACGCAGATCGGGGGCGGAAAGAGACTGTTCGTGCCGTACTATTCACCGGAACGCAAAGCCGCATTGCTCAAAATGCTGCTTCCCCCACTGAGCCTGTCGATGGCCGAGGTTGCTCGGCGCGAAGGGGTCAGCGACATGTCATTGGCCAACTGGCGCAGAAAGGCCCGCTCTGAAGGAAACGCAGTGTCCGAGAACATCCCATCGGCCCAGAACTGGACAGCCGAAGCCCAGTTTGCCGTCGTCCTTGAAACCGCCGGCTTGTCCGAAATTGAACTGGCTGAATACTGCCGTCGCAAAGGCCTGTACCCCGAGCAAATCAAGGCGTGGCGGCAAGCCTGCATCAACGGCCAGAAGGCAGACAAAGCGCAGCAAAAAGACGATCGCGAGCAAGCCCGCAAGGACAAGAAACGCATCCAGGAACTGGAGCGCGAGCTGCGCCGCAAAGACAAGGCGCTGGCTGAAACCGCCGCGTTGCTGGTGCTGCGAAAAAAGCTCAACGACTACTGGGGGATCGACAACGAGGACAACTGACCGCCTTGCCGGAACGGCAATTACTGGTGACCTGGTTGAGTGAAGCCCGGATGGCCGGCGCCCGGAAAATCAAGGCCTGCCAGGAAGTCGGTCTCTCGCTCAGAACCGTGCAGCGCTGGACTGAAACTGAGGCGGTTCAGGCAGACGCCCGAACGACCACGGTACGACCCAGGCCGCGCAATGCGCTGAGCGAGGTCGAACGACAAGCGATCCTAAACGTGTGTAACAGCCCGGGCTACGGCCATTTGCCGCCG
>NZ_JALLIX010000125.1 GCF_023242365.1 Pseudomonas sp. MWU13-2100 | reverse complement strand
CGGTCCCCTTTTTCCGCTTGTAGTGCTACCTTCGACCGTATAGACCTGGGCATTACCAGATGAACTGGCTCTCACTTTAGGTGTAAGTGTTGCGCCATCCATGGTGAGCGACTGTTTAATATCATCTATTGATCCCCCCCAAACACTGGAAGGATTTCCAGCAATATCTCGAGGGATACCGGCTTGTGCCGCTAAGTCTTCGCGCAAACCATCCCGAGCAAGTGGAGATGTTGCCGGAATATCGTCTACTACCTTCCCAGCCGCACCTGCCTCTTTTGCACCATCTACATAGATTTAATCTCTGAAATCAGAGCCAAAAACTCTGACTCAGTTAACTCAAATTCCTCGCCTTCCTCCATTGCCATCAATGTGAGGAGTGCTCGATCCATTGGGGCAGTAATTTCTAAGCCATGGTCTTGGTAGATTTCAAACGCCACTTTAGAAATCCTAAAGACATCGAAACCTCTAGCCAATGTTCTTTCTAGATCCATGGCAAGATCAGCTTGTGAGTACATTATTTCCAGCTCTCCAACTCTGCACCTGTAGGAGGATAGTGCTGCACACTAACTGGCTGCCCATTAATGCTTTTAGGGTGAACCCGTATGATATTTCCTGAATGGTCATAGCTTTCCATCCACTGCCTAGTGGAGCCGGTCGTAGGATTGTACTCCGTGGCAAACGAAGCACCACGAGTAACACCTTCAGTTCGAGCAGGGACTTCCTGTGTGTAATACCGAATCCGTCCATCAGGAAGTGTTTTCGTAACAGCTGCGTTCTCTTGTGCTTTCTGCAAGCCTGAAAGCTTTGCCCTCAAAGCAGCTTGAGCGTTAACACTTGCTGCTTCACTAGATATTGCTGCGGTTT
>NZ_JALLIX010000124.1 GCF_023242365.1 Pseudomonas sp. MWU13-2100 | reverse complement strand
ATTGGTGGGATGAGGTGGCGGCGAAGGTGGGGATTCCGACCTATGGGAAGGTGTTTCACTTTCATCCGGTGGGTTTGCTGGGTCATTTCATGGGGGATGCACAGGAGGGCGTCCTGGTCTGCAAGAAATGCAAGACAATGATCAATTTAACGAAAGAATTTCTCGAAGAGATAGGCGACAAAAGTGTTAAGCCCGCTTTCATCAGTGCGATGGTGGAAGCGTCTGCCAGCCTGTTCAAGAGATACGGTGTAGATAGCTGCGATCAGATGACGCACCTGCTGGCTCAGGCGAAAGTGGAGACCGGTGGGTTTGCGAAGTTTAAAGAAAATCTGAATTATTCCAGAAGAAATAATACAGCGGAGGGGGTTTACGAGTTGTCTCCATCGGTGATCGATGCGGGGTTCGCTAGAAAAGGGCTCACCTTCGCCAGTAAAGCAGAAAAACTAAGCTGGATAGATGAGCACTTACTGGGAAATGATGCAGCCTATGGTTTGCACTGTTATGGGCGCAGCGAGCATCCTGGGAAAGACTTCCGAGGTCGCGGATTGATTCACCTCACTCATTATGAAACGTACAAGAAATGCGCCAGAGAAACCGGGCTCGCGATTGATTCAAATCCCGAACTGTTGGAGGACAACTTTGCAGTGGCTATAGAGACCGCTCTATGGTTCTGGAAAGGCAGGAATATAGCGGCGATTGCAGAAGACGCTGCCCTCTCTGGGGATGCCGCCGTCAGAGCCGTCACTCACCCTATTAATCGTGGATTGGTAGGCCTGTCTGAACGCCAACAATACAAGCGGGAGATTACGTCGATTTTCCATCGCCACTTTAATAACAGGTGCTCAAAAAAATGATTAAGCTTTTATCGATTGTCT
>NZ_JALLIX010000123.1 GCF_023242365.1 Pseudomonas sp. MWU13-2100 | reverse complement strand
CGCCAAGTTGGTTTGCGTCAGACGGTTGCCGAACAGCAGTCCAACGGCGACTTCCGCCGTCCCTTCGGGCGACTCCGGCGCAAACCGCAACGCCACTACCAGGAGCAACGCCTGATCGGTAATACGCTGATCAAGCCACTGGTCCACCGCGTCCAGCCCGTAGCCCTCGACAGGCACTATTGATTGGCGGATGCCGGATTCACGCCACGCCTGTTGCCACACCCCACGCCATTGGGGCTTGGGCAAACTGCTGTCTATTTCCAGCAGCAAGGCCAATTCTTTATCGTCAGGCAATTGCGCCAGGGTGGGCGACAAGTCCGCGAGCACTCGCATCAGCGCCCGTAGGAGTGCCAGCTCTGGGTCTGTCGTATCGTCAGATAAGCGGCTACGGCACAATCTTGTGTTGTCCTGCCGAAACGGTTGAGGTTCCAGGTGCTGGGTCCCGTTAAGCAAGGCCTCCAATTGAGTGGTTGTCGGTTCCTCACCCTCTCGCAGGGCAGTGTGCAGACTCACGCACAACACCTGCTGAGAACGCCGACCACGGCGAATCCTGCGGGCCAGATCCTCCTCGCGGGCCTCATCCCAGCCATCGGCCACACCGTGCTGACCGACATACAGCACAGCCCGCCCAAAACCCAGCAGCCACCAACCCAAAAGAGCCCCGCCCAAGAGCTGCCTCCAGACGGTCATTGGCTGTTGCTGCAACGGTTGGCTGCCGAACAGCAGTAATCCCAGCACACCCAGCAGCAAAAACACTGGCAGCAAGCCTAGCCAAAACCAGAGGCGAGGTCGTGCGGGACGCAATGCTTGTACGGGAACTTTATCCAATCTGACTGGCATGGCTAACTCATACTCGCTTCAGGCAGTGACGAAAAC
>NZ_JALLIX010000122.1 GCF_023242365.1 Pseudomonas sp. MWU13-2100 | reverse complement strand
CATTGACAACCATAAAAGTTTTTGAAAAGCGCACACAAGATTCCGGTCACCTCCCATAGCTGCTTGATATAGCGAAAGTTTCTCGTGGTTTGTGTGTGCAAAAGGTTTCAATTGCTTTTCGTTGGATAACTTGAAAGTTATCCACATTGCTATGGCATTGCTGAATATCTGCGCTGTCTGTTAATTCCAAACAGACTATCCACAACTCCCGTCGAGCTACAATAAGTTATCCACAGCACGTTTTTGCTTCCCCGAGCACGAACTCGAATGGAAAGGCGCCCATGGATGCCTCCTGTTTATGTGCTTACCCCGCTTGGCTACCGGGAGAAACCTTCTTCAGTCTTTGCAGTCGCCTGCATTTCCTATCTGGCCACCTCAGCCCAGCCGCGACTACCGAGCAGTTGTTCAGTCTCTCAGAGCAGAGCATCAAGCACGACTTGCCCTGTGGCCTGGATGCTTTTGAGCTGAACACCGCTGGCCGTTGGGGGAGAGCCATCTCCATCATCGAGCACCACACGATTTTCCCGTTCTTCGCACCTTTTCAGTCGGATAGGTCAGTCGCTGAGGCGCTTGCTCAAATCAGAAGCCCATCAATCGGACCGCTGAAGTATCAGCTCGGTCTTGTTTGTGGGGGATTTGGTGCGGATCATCCTCTGCGAGCGTGTCCGTCCTGCATGGTGCGCGACGTGGTCTTATACGGAGTTTCGTATTGGCACCTGCTCCACCAGTACCCAGGTGTGGTGGTCTGCCCTGAACACAGCGAAGTGCTTTGCGAATGCATCCAAAACCGCCGTTGGTGTGGCCGCTTCACTTGGACGATGCCCAGCGTCGACACATTACGCGACTCGGATCATGGAGTGATCACCTCACTGGAGCGGGAACGACTCGCCCAACT
>NZ_JALLIX010000121.1 GCF_023242365.1 Pseudomonas sp. MWU13-2100 | reverse complement strand
TGCCAGTCGATGGGCAGGATGCCGGGCAGGACAAAGTCCAGCTCGTCCTCGCTGCCCAGCACCTTGGCGCCCGTCGCGGCATGCACCGGATTCGGCGAACCCGCGATAGCGTTGGTCAGCGCACCGATGGCCTGGCTGGTGACGAAGGAGTTGACCCCGGCCAGCAGCATGCACGGCAGGTTGCTGAGGAACTTGCCCTTGCTGCCCTTGAGCATCAGCAGCGCGGTGATCGCCAGACCAACGCCGGGGGTCTTGCCGCTGCGAATCTCGCGCACCACCACCGAACCGCCGCCAATGGTCACGTTGGGTGAGATCAGTCCGGCCGAAACCACGGTGGCATCGCAGGTGCTGCGATCGCCACTGCGCACGGCGGGCTGACCGTTGATACTGACCTTCTCCGACCCTTCGGCAAGAAACTGCGGCGGCATCGGCGGATGCTTCATGCAGGTCACCAAGTCCAGCGGTTTGGGCACCGCACCGGGTGCCGGTGTCGCCACCGTGGGCCGCCACATCTGCGAGAAAAAGCCCTTGGCCATATCGAGGAAGCCCGGTCCCTCGGCCTTGTCACCTTCAGCGGGTAGTGCTTCTTCGCTCTCGGGCGTACCCGCCGGGGCGACATGGGACGGCACCGCACCGGCAGCGCGGGCAGCGGGAATCGAGTTGATCAGGGTATTGGTGGAGCCGCTGAGGATATTGGCCTGCACCGTGGGCGGAAAAAGGCTGTTGCCGATGTCCTCGCACATCTTGCTCAGGCCCTTGTCGGCACCGGTCTTGCTCATCGCCACGCCGACAATGACCCCGACCACCGCGCCCAGCACACAGGCGCCCAGCCCGCCGGTGGCGAGCGTGATCCCGGTGGCGGCAACCACGGCGGCGGTGGCCAGGGCGGTAATCGCCACATTGGCCGCCACCTCCAGCACGCCGCCGAGGATATCGGCCATCATCGAGGTATGGGACAGTCCATCGCCCA
>NZ_JALLIX010000120.1 GCF_023242365.1 Pseudomonas sp. MWU13-2100 | reverse complement strand
GGGAAAGGGTTAGTCGTACCTGGGTACTCTTCCTTCAAACCGATCTGCGACAGGCGACGGTTGGCGATGAACTTCAGGTAGTCCTCCATCATCGCCGCGTTCATGCCCAGCACGCCGCGCGGCATGGTATCGCGCGCGTATTCGATTTCCAGCTGGGTGCCCTGCAGGATCATCTGCGTGGCTTCTTCCTTCATCTCGGCATCCCACAGGTGCGGGTTCTCGATCTTGATCTGGTTGATCACGTCGATGCCGAAGTTCAGGTGCATGGATTCATCGCGCAGGATGTACTGGAACTGCTCGGCCACGCCGGTCATCTTGTTGCGCCGGCCCATGGACAGGATCTGGGTGAAGCCGCAGTAGAAGAAGATCCCTTCCAGCACGCAGTAGTAGGCGATCAGGTTGCGCAGCAGTTCCTTGTCGGTCTCGACGGTGCCGGTCTTGAATTCCGGGTCGGAGATCGAACGGGTGTACTTCAGGCCCCAGGTGGCCTTTTTCGCCACCGATGGGATCTCGTGGTACATGTTGAAGATCTCGCCTTCATCCATGGCCAGCGATTCGATGCAGTACTGGTAGGCGTGGGTGTGGATCGCCTCTTCGAAGGCCTGGCGCAGGATGTACTGGCGGCACTCGGGGTTGGTGATCAGGCGGTACACGGCCAGCACCAGGTTGTTCGCCACCAGCGAGTCGGCGGTGGAGAAGAAACCGAGGTTGCGCATGACGATGCGGCGCTCGTCGTCGGTCAGGCCTTCCGGGTCTTTCCAGAGGGCGATGTCGGCGGTCATGTTGACTTCTTGCGGCATCCAGTGGTTCGCGCAGCCGTCGAGGTACTTCTGCCAGGCCCAGTCGTACTTGAACGGTACCAACTGGTTGAGGTCGGCGCGGCAGTTGATCATGCGCTTTTCGTCGACCGCGACACGGGCCGAGGCGCCTTCGAGTTCAGCCAGGCCTTCGGCAACGTCCAGGGCGTCGAGCGCGGCCTTGGCACGGGCGATGGCGGCCGAGTCGGAAGCGGTCACGGCACGGGC
>NZ_JALLIX010000012.1 GCF_023242365.1 Pseudomonas sp. MWU13-2100 | reverse complement strand
GCCCTCAACGGCGGTGGCAGCTACATCACCCTGGATCCGTGCGGCATCGAATCGGGTACCCAAGGGGACTACACCATTAAGGCGGCGAATTTCGACTACAACGGCCCCGCCCGCATGAGCGCCACGCATCCGGAGTATCCGCCGAGTTTGTTCAAGCAAATGTTGCGGCTCCAAGTGCCGCAAGCCCCGAACACCTCCGGTAAAGGCTGGATGCGTATGCCCTACAAGCTCTACGCCGATGGCGCACTGCTCAAGGAAGGCGTGCTGGACGGGGCAGGACAACTGCCGGTCGAGCATCAGGTCGTGACTCGCCAGTACCGGCTGGAGTTGGCGAACGGTGTGAAATACCAGATTCCGGTTCCAGAAGACTATCGCACCCCTGAACGGGGGCCGCTGGCTAACCGTGGCCTGCGTAAACACCGTTTACAAACCGATACCGGAGTGAGTCAACCTGACTCGGAGTCAGATCACCGCGCTTTGTACGCCGCAATGATGGAAGGCGTCAGTCACCAGAAAGGAGAATCGCAATGAGCCAGTATGACGCCGTGGTGCCTGTCGCACTTAAGCACACCCAGCAGGCCATCTGTACCCCGCCCTGGTACGTGGAGGAAACTGAATACCATCCCGTGGCAGCCACCTATCAGCCCTTGATCAATGGTCAAGAAACCTTCAAGGCCGTGCACCTGGCGATTGCCCAGGCGACGAAGTCCATCGACATCATCTGCTGGGGCTTTCAGCCCTCGATGTACTTTATTCGCGAGCCCTATAGCCGTGCGCCCAGCATTGGCGAACTGCTGATGGCCAAGGCCCGGGAAGGGGTCGAGGTGCGCCTGCTGGGCTGGGAGATGCCGTTCAATTCCGCCGGTGCGGCGGGCGAGGCCAACCTGCCCGGAAAAGGCTCGATCCGCTTTATGGACCGGGCGCTGCAACGCTCCACGGAGGCTCAATACGCCTATGACCGCCAGTGGTTCGCCGAGTGCGCGGTCGCCGACAACAAGGCCGCCCGGCGGGTCAAGGATCGAGTCCCGGTGTTCGTCAGTCGCGGCTTCAGCGCCAGTGAACGGGCCGAAATCGCCCATCAGGTGAAAAGCGCCAGTCTCGACCCCGGGATCGGTCCCAGCATGTTGACGACGCTGACAACCTCGGCGACCCACCACCAAAAGGCCGTGCTGGTCGACTACGAACTAGCGGACCGCGCCGTCGGCTTTGTCATGGGCCACAACATGCTCGACGAGTACTGGGACACCGACGCGCACTCGGCGTTGAACCGTACCGCGGACAGCAAACCGGCGCCCGATGCCGGTGCCCGTGGCGACACCCCGCGCCAGGACATTTCCAGCCAGGTCAGCGGACCGATCCTGGAGCATCTGCACCATAACTTCGCCACGGCCTGGCGCAAGGAAACCGGCGAGGACCTGCTCGCCTCGCGCCGGGCCATGGAGGTCGGGCCGCAGTTGCAATGCACTCCCGGCGCCACCCGGCAACTGGCCCAACTGCTGCGCACCCAGGCGCAGGAGGGTAAACGCGATATCGAGCGGCTGTACCTGCAGGCGGTCAACAACGCGACCCAGTTTATCTACATCGAAAACCAGTACTTTCGCTGGCCACCCCTGGCAGAGCTGATCAAGTCGGTCGCGGCGACCCTGGTCAAGCAGGGCAGCGATCCCGGTCTGTATGGCGCCTTGCACCTGTTCGTGATCACCAATGCCACCGACGATGGCATGGGTGCGGGCACCGTGAACACCCAGCGCATGCTTGAAAGCCTCGGACGCGCCGAGACCATTCCCCAGGTGACCCAGCTGCGGCGTATCGAACAGGTGAAAAAAAACGCCCCACCGCAGCCGCGCCCGGAAACCCGCGACCGTCCCGGGCAGCGGGAGCTGGCCCAATGGCAGGCCGAGCTCAATCGGCAAATCAAGGCGGTCGAGGACAGCGTGATCAAACCGGAAGATATCCCTGGCCTGAAGGTCCACCTGTGCTCGCTGGTCGCGCCCGATTCGCCGGCGGGCAAGGACTGGATGCCGGTGTATATCCACTCCAAGTTGATGATCATCGACGACGTGTTCACCACCCACGGCTCGGCCAATATCAACACCCGCAGCATGCAGGTCGACAGTGAACTGAATATTGCCCATGAGTGGGGAAGTGTGACCGAGGCGCTGCGGCGACGGTTGTGGCATCTGCATACTAATGGGATGGGGGCGCAGGATGATCCGGCGGAGGCATTCAAGGCTTGGCAGGACATCATTGAGCGGAACAAAGACCGCCAGGATGAAAAGGTGAAGGGGAGGCCCTACGCCCCCCTTGTCGAATTCTATTACGGCGAAGCCAAGCTGAAGAACCTCGACTGATGCGCCGGATGCTCTTGCTGTCCAGCCTGTTACTGGCCGCCTGTGCTACCGACGGCGTTTTTACTCATTCGACCCAGGACATACCCGTGAACCCGCTCACCGAGACCAAGGCCAAGCTGGCCTTTACCTGCGTGCACGAAACCATTCCCGCGCCATCAGCCGAAGCCGATGTGCTGTTCCAGTACGCCCGCTGGTTGCAGAAAAACAATCAGCTTAAACAGGACAAAAGCGTCGATGCTGAAATTGAACGGCTGTACCGCATTGCCGCCGAGAACGGCCATTACAAGGCCAATATCAACTTGCAGAACGGCGCCATGCGCGGCCATTTCAAACTCAGGGGCGCTGAACATCTGCGCCTGAGCGAGAACCTGATCGAGGCGGGCGTGGCGACTGGTTATTACTTCGTGGGCATATTCCTGCAACAGGGCTCGGCGGGGCTGAAGCAGGATCCAGACATGGCGTTGCGGTATTACCGCAAGGCCGCCGACCAGGGCAACGCCCAAGCCCAGGCCTACGTAGGCAATAAGTTGGCGCCGAGCGATATTGCCCCGGATGTTGCCCGGCAGATGCGCCGATGCGCGGCCGAGCAGGGCAATGGTCAGGCTGCTAGGGCACTAGGTGTTAATTTGTCGGGAAAGGGCCGTTATCAGGATGCACTCGAAGCATTCCAACTCGGAGTGGCTGCTGGTGATGAGTCCTCGGCTTCCTTTTTGGAGCATGGCTTTGGTGGCCCACTCCCCACTGATGAACTGTACTATCTCGGTCAACAAGAAGACCTAGAACGCGCCGAACGTTATAAAAAAATCTGGAGAATTCTGGCGAACTACTCCTACGCCAGCCCCAAGGTCCCCGAGATCAACGACATCCTTCCTTTGCCACCAGCCAAGCTGCCCGCCTGGGACGGCAAGCTGCAATGGCTGGAAGCGCGCCTGGCCAATATCCCACCGGAAAAGCCCAGCGAGGCGCTGATCAGTCAACTGGCCAAGGCCAAGCTGCTTGAAGCCGCAACTGGACAACCCATGCCGGGGTCGCCGGGCTTTATCAAGGCCAGTTTTCCGGTAGTGAACTGCTACAGCGGCGAGCCCTGCCCACAAACCGGCTACTGGCAGGCCCGCTGCATCGCCCACCAGCCGATGTCAAGCCTTCTTCGCGCACGTACTATTCTGCGCTTCGAGCAGGGCGAGATCATGCCGACTCTCAACGTCCAGAGTCGTCACCGCCGTTTCTTGCTGCCTGACAGAGTGACCGTCAGCGAGGAAAACGTGGACTGGTACTGTTCGGATGACGTCCCGGTATCTTCGGGTCGGGTTGTTGGGCGCCCTGCTGCTGGGCTGCGAGGCTTCCAGGGTTGGCTCCAATACACTGGTGTTGGAGCCATTCGCTGAAATCGACGCCAAGCTGGCCTTCACCTGCGTGCACGAAACCATTCCCGCTCCGTCAGCCGAAGCTGATGTGCTGTTCCAGTACGCACGTTGGTTACAGAAAAATAACCAGCTTAAACAGGACAAAAGCGTCGATGCCGAGATCGAGCGGTTGTACCGCATTGCTGCCGAGAACGGTCATTACAAGGCCAATATCAACTTGCAGAATGGCGCCATGCGTGGCCATTTCAAGCTCAGGGGCGCTGAACATCTGCGCCTGAGCGCGAACCTGATCGAGGCGGGTGTGGCGACGGGTTATTACTTCGTTGCCATCTTCCTACAGCAGGGTTCGGCGGGGCTGAAGCAGGATCCGAACATGGCCTTGCGGTATTACCGCAAGGCTGCGGATCAGGGTAATGCCCAAGCCCAATATTATGTAGGTGACAAGCTCGAACCGATCGATATTGCTCCGAAAATCGCCCTCCAGATGTATCGCTGTGCCGCCGAGCAGGGACAAGGCAGAGCAGCAGTTATGTTGTCGATCCATCTAAAGGATGACAGGCAATACAACGAAGCTATCGAGGTCTTGCAGATGGGCGTTGCCGCCGGTGATGAGAGCGCTGCTGGACGCCTGGAAGAGGCATTTCGCGGGCCTCCTCTCTCCAATAAAATGCACTACCTTGACCAACAAGAAGACCTCGAACGCGCCGAACGTTATAAAAAAATCTGGAGGATTCTGGCGAACTACTCCTACGCCGATCCCAAGGTCCCCGAGATCAACGACATCCTTCCTTTGCCACCGGCCAAGCTACCCGCCTGGGACGGCAAGCTGCAATGGCTGGAAGCGCGTCTGGCCAATATTCCGCCCCCCAAGCCCAGCGAGACGCTGATCGCTCAACTGGCCAAGGCCAAGCTGCTTGAAGCCGCGACCGGCCAACCCATGCCGGGGTCGCCGGGCTTTATCAAGGCCAGTTTTCCGGTAGTGAACTGCTACAGCGGCGAGCCCTGCCCACAAACCGGCTACTGGCAGGCCCGCTGCATCGCCCACCAGCCGATGTCAAGCCTTCTTCGCGCACGTACTATTCTGCGCTTCGAGCAGGGCGAGATCATGCCGACTCTCAACGTCCAGAGTCGTCACCGCCGTTTCTTGCTGCCTGACAGAGTGACCGTCAGCGAGGAAAACGTGGACTGGATACTGTTCGGATGACGTCCCGGTATCTTCGGGTCGGGTTGTTGGGCGCCCTGCTGCTGGGCTGCGAGGCTTCCAGGGTTGGCTCCAATACACTGGTGTTGGAGCCATTCGCTGAAATCGATGCCAAGCTGGCCTTCACCTGCGTGCACGAAACCATTCCCGCTCCGTCAGCCGAAGCTGATGTGCTGTTCCAGTACGCACGTTGGTTACAGAAAAATAACCAGCTTAAACAGGACAAAAGCGTCGATGCCGAGATCGAGCGGTTGTACCGTATCGCTGCCGAGAACGGTCACTACAAGGCCAATATCAATTTGCAGAACGGCGCCATGCGCGGCCATTTCAAACTCAGGGGCGCTGAACATCTGCGCCTGAGCGAGAACCTGATCGAGGCGGGTGTGGCGACTGGTTATTACTTCGTGGGCATATTCCTGCAACAGGGTTCAGCGGGGCTGAAGCAGGATCCGGACATGGCGTTGCGGTATTACCGCAAGGCCGCCGACCAGGGCAATGCCCAAGCCCAGACCTACGTAGCAGACAAGCTGGCGCCAATCGATATTGCCCCGGACGTTGCTCGGCAGATGCGCCGTTGCGCGGCCGAGCAGGGCAATGGTGAGGCCGCTAGAGCACTAGGTGTTAATTTGTCGACAAAGGGACGTTATCAGGAGGCGCTCGAAGCATTCCAACTCGGAGTGGCTGCTGGTGACAGCACCTCGACTTCTTTTTTGAGCAAGGGCTTTCGTAACCCGCCACCTTCCAACGAATTGCACTACCTCGGTCAACAGGAAGACCTCGAACGCGCCGAACGTTATAAAAAAATCTGGAGAATTCTGGCGAACTACTCCTACGCCAGCCCCAAGGTCCCCGAGATCAACGACATCCTTCCTTTGCCACCGGCCAAGCTGCCCGCCTGGGACGGCAAGCTGCAATGGCTGGAAGCGCGCCTGGCCAATATCCCACCGGAAAAGCCCAGCGAGGCGCTGATCAGTCAACTGGCCAAGGCCAAGCGGCTGGAAGTCGAGACCGGCCAACCCATGCCGGGGTCGCCGGGCTTTATCAAGGCCAGCTTTCCGGTACCGACCTGCAACAGCGGCGAGGTCTGCCCGCAAACCGGCTACTGGGAGACTATGCGCATCGCCTACCAGATCGGCAAAGGCGCCATCCGCCGCTTCGAACAGGGTCAGATCATGCCGACTGAGAACATTCAATGTCGTCGCAAGCGTTTTTTGCTGCCTGACAGAATCACGGTTGGTGAGAAACATGTCAGATGGGTATTGTTCGGATGACCTCCCGATATCTGTTGGCCGGGTTGTTGAGCGCCTTGCTGCTGGGCTGTGACGTTTCAAGGGTGAGCTCGAAGACAGTGTTGGAGCCATTCGCTGAAATCGACGCCAAGCTGGCCTTTACCTGCGTGTACGGGGTAAGCGGCGCTTTTATTTAAGTGAATAAGCAGCGCGCGGGCCTTTATTCTCCCGAGAGCAGCTCGAAACGTCCGCGACCTTCGACCGACGTCTCGTCGTGCACCCGGGTCGCACTGACCGGCAGGTGCGTGTCGATCTCGACCTGTGCCGAGAAAAACCGGCCCTTGGCCGGCCGGTCGCGGGCCAGTACCACCAGGCTCTGGCCCGGCGCCATCAAGTGGCTGGCCGCCGCCTCGTTCGGACGTTGCGCCGCGGCCAGGCTCACCGGCTTGCCATCGAGCCGGGCGTTGCTCAGGCCAACCGTGAACCGCCCCTGACGGTCGAAGCGAAAGGCCTGCGGCCCGGCCGCCGGCCCGTCGAAACGCAGCAGCATCGAGGTCGGCCAGGGGCAGGCGATATTCAGGCTCAGCCGACGGGTCCCGAGAAACAGGTCAGGCTGCCCGGGCACCCACGATATGCTGCCCGGGCGCAGCGCCCCCAATTCGATCTGCGACTGACTCAGCGACAGCGTGCAGTCATTGGCATCGGCCGGGACTGAAAACAACACAAGCGCGACGCAACAACGCCGTAAAACCGCGCGGACGCGAGAGTTCATAGAGGTCTTCCATCGGGTTGACTCGCCCGGCAAACCGCCGTGGCCGTTTCATAAAGCCGATCGCTGTCCACGGTCTCGGACAACTCGACCGGCAATGTGCAGGCGGTGTGCTCCGCCCGCCTGATCGTGAGCCGTTGGCCGGCCTCGACATTGCTCAGAAACACCATGCCATCGCCGACCACCGTGCTCAGGAAGGCCCCGTCCTGGCTGAACACCGAGGCACCCTGGGGCAACGGCTCGGCGTTTTCGTCGCTGACCTTGAGCAGCAGCCGTCGAACCTTCACCACCGTGAAATCCAGCCGATTGAATGAGCCACGTCCGGCTTCGAGGTTTTTCGTCCCATTGCGCAGGTCGATCCGGCGCGGCAACGAGCGGGTGTCGACCTCCAACTGGCTGCTGCGGTAGGCCGGCAGGCCGGCGACCACCGCTTGGCCACTGGAGTCGGTCCAGACCGGACCCTGGGCCGTGACGATCCGCGCCCCGGGAAGATCGCCCACCGAGACCACGCCGAAGGTCTCCTGGATCGCGTAGGGCGAGAACGTCAGGCCACCCTCATGCAGCGCAAGGCCTCCGGACAGTTGCCCGCTGTAGCCGGTGCTGGAGGCGCTGCGGGTCACCCCCAGGCCGACCTGGGTGTAACGCGGCATCAGGTTCAGGTTGCCACGGCTGATCTGCCGGTCGCCCTTGAGGTCCTGCTCCAGCCCCAGGTCATAGCTGAGCGTATCGTTGACCCGCTCACGGTAGTCGCCGCCGATATCGAGGCGTTCGCCACGACGATTGAGATAGCTGCTGATCCGCCGGTCGCCGCCCAGCGGAACACTGACCCCCAGCCGCAGCCCCAGGCCAGAATCGATGGCATGCCGGTCGCCGCTCGAACCGATGTCGGAATCCACGCTGAGGCTCAGGCTGGCGTAGCGGTAGCTCTTGCTCCAGGTGCCGTGCAGCCGTCGGGACAAGCCCCCGTCGAACATCACATTGCGCGAGTAGCCGAGGCTGAAACCGCCGAGTTGCAGGTCCGACCAGCCGAGCGCGGCGGTGTACTGGTGCTTGAAGCGTGAACCGGGATCGTCCTTCAGGACCATTTCGCCGATCTGCAACAGATCGCGATAACCACTGCTACGCAGGGTGGCGCTGAGGTCCAGATCGACACCCGCCCCCAGCGGGCTGTTCAACGACAGGCTGTTCTGACTCCCCGCCAGTGAGCGTCGGGTGTCATGGGACAGGCTGTTGCGCAGGCCGATGCCGACCTGCTGCCCAAGGCGACCGTCAAGCGCCCAGCCGCTGGCGCGATAGTCATCGCTGCCCAGCAGCCCGGCGCTGAAGGATGCGGCCTGGCCCAGTCCCCAGGTGCCGCTGCCGGTGGCGAGCAACGGCGGCTCCTCGGCACGTCCCGCGGTGCCGCGCAATCGGCCCAGGGCCAGGTAGTAGCCGGGCGGCACCGACGCGGCACCCGGAAAAGACGCGGCGGGCACGACAAACCGGCGTTCGCTGCCGGACTGGCCGATCACCCTCACCTCCAGGTCGCTGGTAGTGTTGAGCAACGGCAGGCCGCCCAGGCTGAAAGGTCCCTGCGGCACCAGGCTGGCATGGATCAACGCCCCGGACTGGCGGACCTCGACCCGCGACGCCTCGAAGGCCACATCCTCGACCCATACACCATGCCCGGCCTGACCCCGCTGCGCGCCATCGGGCATGAATTGCACGCCGGAAAGCCGGACCCCGGCAAACAGCGGACCGGCGCTGTTGATCTGACCCGCCTGGAAGGTCGCCTGCCATGGCAGGAAATCCCGCTGCGCATAGGCATACAGATGCTCGGTCTGCTCTTGTCCGTCATTGGCGACGTGCAACTGGCGGCTGCGCACAATCCAGTCGCCGGCATTGAACCCGGCCTCGGTGCTTGCCGAGAAAAAACGTCCGCCGCCCTGGTGTGAGCGCGTATCGAAACCCAGCACATCGTAGTTGAGCAGCCCGGCCGTGCCGCCGCGGGCGTAGACGCCGCTGTCGAACGCCGGTCCGCGCAAGGCCTGGGTCGGCACCAGCAGGGAAACTTCCTCGCTGTTGGGGCGCAGGATGACCCGGGTCCGCGGGTACTCGCGCAGAAAGTCGTAACAAGCCTCCTCGTCGGCATCCGCACCAATGTCAGGCCTCTTCAAGCCGGCCTTGTCCAGCAACCCGGAGGTGAAACACAACTCGCCGTGCCGGTCGAAACGTAGCGCCGTCAGCCCCAGACGATTACCGTTGAGCTCCAGCGCGACCCGTTGCACCCCTTCGCGAAAGCGTGGCGCAGAACGGAAATAATCGGCCACCTGCGGATCGAGGCCGCGTTCGGAAAGCACGGACAGATCAAACTCAGCTTCGACCGCATCATCCTTTTTCTCGGCGGCGACCGGCTCGCCCAGGCCCAGCAACGCCGCGACACCGAGTACCTTCGCCAGCCCTGATGCAGGGGTAAAATCACCTGGCTGTCCTGGGTTTCTCATGAGGGCGTCACAGCGCCTCGAGCAGAATGGGGGCTTCGTGAGGGGCGACGGCAAAACCATAGACCGTCGCCGGCTGCAGTGTGACCGAGGTGGCCGCGGGCTGCGTCGCGTCCGTTTCGATCGCCAGCGTCTCCCCCGGCAAGACATAGCCACGACTGAGCATCACACTGACCTTGTGCGGATTGAGCTCCAGTTCCGGCGACAGGCGGACCACATAAGGACTGTCATTGCGCACCAGCAACCGGGACTTTTCCAGATGCCAGGTCAGCTCCCTCCAGGGTGCCGGATGTCGGGGCAGCCCCTTGGGATGCAGGATCAGCGGCAGGTTCTGGCGCAGACTGATGCCGACGGTGGCGCCGGCCCCGGTCTTGCGCTGGGGAATACCTTCGAAAGTGACGCGTTTCAAACGTTGGGTCTTGAGTGGCTGGCTGTTGGCGGTGAGAAATCGGACCAATTGTGTCTCACCGGCATCGACCCGGGTCACGGGCGGCGTGATCACCACCAGCGACTCAAGATCCTCGGGAATGGATTCGACAGCCGAATGCAGCAAAGCCGGACCGCTGTCGGTGTTCTTGATATGGATACTCGCCTCCCCCTCCTCCTCATAGAGAATCAGCACCGTGGTTTCCGGCTGCATGCCATCGGCACGGGCGATACCCCAGAACAGTCCCAGGAGAAAGAACAGCACACCGGCAGACAACGACCCGGGCATCGGTATAAGGGTCACAACTTTCAAGCGACACGCCCCTTGCGAACGAGTTCTTATTGTTCGACACAAATAAAAAGGGAGCGCCGGCACATGAGCCTGTACCGACCGCCCTGCTACTTACATCAACATGACTCAGAGATAACGCAGTTCCAGCGTGGCCAGACCGTCCAGATATATTTCTTCAGTCACATCCAACTCGGAGGTCTTATTGATAACCGCCTGGACTTCCAATGTACCGCTGACCCGTTGCACTGCGGCCGGATGATTGGCAAAGAAGCCACTCCAGGACAGGATGTTCTGGTACTGCCCCAAGGCACCGTTACCACGACTCCAGCTCAAACCGTTGTTGGTCGATACGATCGTGTTGACCAACGGAAAGTCGGCCGCGGAATCCTTCACCCTCAGGGCGTAACCGCCGATCCGCTTGCCCTGCGCCGTGGTACCCAGACCATAGTTGTACACATCGTTATAGTCCGGGCCGATGGCCGACTGCAGGATCCCCGGGACCTTGCTGGCGGAACGATTGTCGAGCGTCTTCAGCCCGACCCGGGTCCCACCGTCGCAGTTGACCGAAAACGGCACCCCCCTCGGCTGCAGAGTCGTATAGGCGTTGACACCCAACTCGGCAGCACGAATTTTCCCATAATCGATCACACCGCCATTGTGCAGGCTCAAGGTGCAACTGGCCGGAACGATCGTCCCTTTGACCAACAGGTCCGCCGCATGGACATGCCCGCCCAGCACAACCAATAGAGCACCGAATGTCCAGCCGGATACCAACTTCATTTTCCTACTCCCTATTATTAAGTGTTAGCAGATGCACGTTATTCAGGACCGCGGGGATTAATCCAGGATCTCACCCAAAACAGGGCAAGTACCCAGACTTCCCGAGCACGACCCTATAAATAATTAATACCCAGGCATAATCGCCAGGCACTAGTTTCCACGCTGGCACCTGACAAGAAAACCGGAAGCGGCCGCGCTGTTGGTGCGACGGATAGACAAACAACGCCAACTTTCATAAATGCCGCTGTCATCACAATTCATGACGCAGGTCATCAATGTGAAATATTTATGTAGGAAAATTGAAGCAATGATTTTCAACCCCCCCGCCCCAAGCCCCAGGCCTGATGCTCCCAAGCGTCCTACATTGGCGTCGGCGCCTGATCGTGGCAGGATGGCGAGGTTATCGACCGAGATCCTTCAACCATGCCGCAATCCCAAGCCAAGAATCTGTCCCTGATCGCCGCCATCGACCTGGGCTCCAACAGCTTCCATATGGTCGTGGCCAAGGCCCAGAACGGAGAGATCCGGATTCTCGAGCGCCTCGGCGAAAAGGTTCAACTGGCGGCCGGTATCGACGAGGACCGTCAGCTCACCGAAGAATCCATGCAGCGCGGGCTCGATTGCCTGAAGCGCTTTGCCCAACTGATCAACGGCATGCCCCTGGGCGCCGTGCGCATCGTCGGCACCAACGCCCTGCGCGAAGCGCGCAACCGTGGCGAATTCATCCGCCGCGCCGAGGAAATCCTCGGCCACCCGGTGGAAGTCATTTCCGGCCGTGAAGAAGCGCGACTGATTTACCTCGGCGTGTCCCACACCCTCGCCGACACCCCGGGCAAGCGCCTGGTAGCCGACATCGGCGGCGGCAGTACCGAATTCATCATCGGCCAGCGCTTCGAACCGCTGCTGCGCGAAAGCCTGCAAATGGGTTGCGTCAGCTACACCCAGCGTTATTTCCGCGACGGCAAGATCACCCCGGCCCGCTACGCCCAGGCCTACACGGCGGCGCGCCTGGAAATCATGAGCATCGAGCACGCGCTGCACCGCCTGACCTGGGATGAGGCCATCGGTTCGTCCGGCACCATCCGCGCCATCGGTCTGGCTCTCAAGGCCGGCGGCCAGGGCAGCGGCGAGGTCAACGCCGAAGGGCTGGCCTGGCTCAAGCGCAAGCTGTTCAAGCTCGGCGATGCCGAGAAAATCGATTTCGAAGGGATCAAGCCTGACCGTCGCGCCATCTTCCCGGCCGGCCTGGCGATTCTCGAGGCGATCTTCGACGCCCTCGACCTGCAACGCATGGACCACTGCGACGGCGCCCTGCGCGAAGGCGTGCTCTACGACCTGCTGGGCCGTCATCACCATGAAGACGTGCGCGAACGCACCCTCAGCTCGCTGATGGAGCGCTATCACGTCGACCTGGAACAGGCGGCACGGGTCGAACGCAAGGTGCTGCATGCCTTCGATCAAGTGGCGGATGCCTGGGAACTGTCCGACGGGGTCTGGCGCGAACTGCTCGGCTGGGCCGCCAAGGTCCATGAGGTGGGTCTGGACATCGCCCACTATCAGTATCACAAGCACGGCGCCTACCTGATCGAGCACTCGGACCTGGCCGGATTCTCACGGGAAGACCAGCAAATGCTCGCCCTGCTGGTACGCGGGCACCGGCGTAATATCCCCAAGGACAAGTTCGCCGAGTTCGGCGATGACGGCATCAAGCTGATTCGCCTGTGCGTGCTGCTGCGCTTCGCCATCCTGTTCCATCACATCCGCGGCACCCAGGAAATGCCGCAGGTCACCTTGCGTGCCAACGGCGATAGCCTGGATGTGGTATTTCCCAAGGACTGGCTGGAGCAGAACCAGCTGACTCAGGCCGACTTCGCGCTGGAAGCGGAGTGGCTGACCCGAGTCAACATCACCCTCAACGTACGATGAGGACCGGGTTGCTCAAGCGCTCTAGCAGGATGGCCTGGGCGCTGCGCGGGTTCTGGTTGCCGGTCGGCGTGTTGCGGATATAACGACCGTCCGACTGCAGGCTCCAGCTGTGGGTATTATCGGTGAGATAACTTTCCAGCTCTTTCTTGACCCGCAGGATCAGCTTCTTGCCTTCCACCGGGAAGCAGGTCTCGACGCGCTTGTCGAGGTTGCGCTCCATCCAGTCGGCACTGGAGAGGAACATCTGCTCTTCGCCGCCGTTGAGGAAGTAGAACACCCGGGTGTGCTCCAGGAAGCGGCCGATGATCGAGCGCACATGGATATTGTGCGAAACCCCGGCAATGCCCGGACGCAGGCAGCACATGCCGCGCACCACCAGATCGATACGCACGCCGCACTGGCTGGCCTTGTACAACGCGCGGATGATCTTCGGATCGGTCAGCGAGTTGAACTTGGCAATGATGTGCGCCGGCTTGCCGTCGATGGCGAACTGGGTTTCCCGGGCAATCATGTCGAGCATGCCCTTCTTCAGGGTGAACGGCGCGTGCAGCAACTTCTTCATGCGCAGCGTCTTGCCCATGCCGATCAACTGGCTGAATAGTTTACCGACGTCTTCGCACAGCGCGTCGTCGGACGTCAACAGGCTGTAGTCGGTGTACAGGCGGGCGTTGCCGGCGTGGTAGTTACCGGTGCCCAGGTGCGCGTAGCGCACGATCTCGCCGGCCTCGCGGCGCAGGATCAGCATCATCTTGGCGTGGGTCTTGAAGCCGACCACGCCATAGATCACCACCGCACCGGCCGCTTGCAGGCGGCTGGCCAGTTGCAGGTTGGACTCTTCGTCGAAGCGCGCCCGCAGTTCAATCACCGCGGTGACTTCCTTGCCGTTGCGCGCCGCGTCCACCAGGGCGTCGACGATCTCCGAGTTGGCGCCGCTGCGATACAGGGTCTGGCGCACGGCCAGGACGTGCGGGTCCTTGGCCGCCTGGCGCAGCAGGTCGACCACCGGGGTGAAGGATTCGAACGGGTGCAGCAGCAGGATGTCCTGCTTGCTGATCACGCTGAAAATGTTCTCGCTGTTCTGCAGCAGTTTCGGAATCTGCGGGGTGAACGGCGTGTATTGCAGCTCCGGATGGCTGTCGAGGCCGGTGATGCTGAACAGCCGCGTCAGGTTCACCGGGCCGTTGACCTGGTACAGCTCGCTCTCGTTCAGGTTGAACTGCTTGAGCAGGTAGTCCGACAGGTGTTTCGGGCAGGTATCGGCGACCTCCAGACGCACGGCGTCACCGTAGCGGCGGGAGAACAGCTCGCCGCGCAGGGCGCGGGCCAGGTCTTCGACATCCTCGGAGTCCAGCGCCAGGTCGGCGTTACGGGTCAGGCGGAACTGGTAGCAGCCCTTGACCTTCATGCCCTGGAACAGGTCGTCAGCGTGCGCGTGGATCATCGAGGACAGGAATACATAGTTATCGCCAGGCCCACCCACGTCTTCGGGTACCTTGATGATCCTCGGCAGCAGGCGCGGCGCCGGGATGATCGCCAGGCCTGAATCGCGACCGAAGGCGTCGATACCTTCGAGCTCGACGATAAAGTTCAGGCTCTTGTTCACCAGCAAAGGGAACGGGTGCGTCGGATCGAGGCCGATGGGAGTGATGATCGGCGCGATCTCGTCGCGGAAATAGCGGCGGACCCAAGTCTTCAGCTTGGTGGTCCAGTAGCGCCGGCGGATAAAGCGCACCTGGTGCTTTTCCAGTTCCGGCAACAGGATGTCGTTGAGGATCGCGTACTGGCGATCGACGTGCCCGTGTACCAGTTCGCTGATGCGCGCCAAGGCCTGATGCGGCTGCAAGCCATCGGCGCCGGCCTGCTCGCGGGCGAAGGTGATCTGCTTCTTCAGCCCGGCGACGCGAATTTCGAAGAACTCATCCAGGTTGCTGGAGAAGATCAGCAGGAACTTGAGACGCTCCAGCAGCGGATAGGACTCATCCAGCGCCTGCTCCAGCACGCGGATGTTGAACTGCAGCTGCGACAGCTCACGGTGGATATACAGGCTGCTGTCATCCAGACCGGGAATCGCCACCGCCGTCGGTGCCGCCACGGGCGGTGCTTCGGCAACCACCGGCACGGGTTCCAGCTCCGGCGGGGTTTCGACGATCTGCTCGACCACCGGTTGAGCGTCTTTTACTTCGACTTCGCTGAGTCCTTCGGTATTCATCGAGTGTTCCTGTGAGGGCTATTTCTGCTCTCGTAGCAGTTGGGCGGCGCGGGCGGCAAAGTAGGTCAGGATGCCATCGGCACCAGCCCGTTTAAAAGCGGTCAAGGATTCAAGAATAACGCCTTCACCCAGCCAGCCATTCTGGATGGCTGCCATGTGCATGGCGTACTCACCGCTAACCTGATAGACAAACGTCGGCACCTTGAATTCATCCTTGACCCGAAAAAGGATATCCAGATACGGCATGCCAGGCTTGACCATGACCATGTCGGCGCCTTCGGCCAGGTCAGCGGCCACTTCATGCAGGGCTTCGTCGCTGTTGGCCGGGTCCATCTGGTACGAGGCCTTGTTCGCCTTGCCCAGGTTCAGGGCAGAGCCGACGGCATCGCGGAAAGGACCATAGTAGGCGCTGGCGTACTTGGCCGAATAGGCCATGATCCGCACATTAGCGTGATCGGCCAGTTCCAGGGCTTCGCGGATCGCTTGGATGCGTCCGTCCATCATATCGGATGGCGCGACCACCTGGGCGCCCGCCTCGGCATGAGACAGGGCCTGCTTGACCAAGGCGTCGACGGTGATGTCGTTCTGGACGTAGCCTGCCTCATCGAGAATGCCGTCCTGCCCGTGGGTGGTGAACGGGTCCAGGGCGACATCGGTAATCACCCCCAACTCAGGGAAACGGGCCCGCAGGGCGCGGGTGGCACGCTGGGCAATCCCTTCCGGGTTCCAGGCCTCGCTGGCATCCAGCGACTTGAGTTCCGGCGGCGTCACCGGGAACAGCGCCAATGCCGGAATGCCCAGTTCGACCCAGTTCGCCGCTTCTTCGAGCAGCAGGTCGATGGTCAGGCGCTCGACTCCCGGCATCGACGCCACGGCTTCACGGCGATTCTCACCGTCCAGCACGAACACCGGCAGGATCAGATCATCGGCTGTCAGAACATTCTCACGCACCAGGCGGCGAGAAAAATCATCACGGCGATTGCGACGCAGGCGGGTGGCAGGAAACAAGCGATTGGCGGGGGTAAAGCTCACGGCAGACTCCTGAGCCCGCACAAGCGGGCGAGCATGGCAGTTATAAGCGGCCATTATGACGAAGGAATTACAGTTGTGCTTACTCCTGCGACCCGTCGTCACAGCCGCTACCCTTGTAGGAAATGTTAACGTCGAGACACATTTCGACACTTTCCTCTCTGTCCTCGAAGGGTTAGGCTGCGCGTTCATTTCGCCAGCATCCAGACAATGCTCCAACAATTTCTGCAGGATTTCGGCTACTTCGCCTTGTTTCTCGGCACGTTTTTCGAAGGCGAGACCATTCTGGTACTGGCCGGCTTCCTCGCGTTCCGCGGATACATGGACATCAACCTGGTGGTTATCGTGGCGTTCTTCGGCAGCTATGCCGGCGACCAGCTGTGGTATTTCCTGGGGCGCAAGCATGGCCGCAAACTCTTGGCCCGCAAGCCGCGCTGGCAATTGATGGGCGACAGGGCGCTGGAGCATATCCGCCGTCATCCGGACATCTGGGTGCTGAGCTTCCGCTTCGTCTACGGCTTGCGCACGGTGATGCCGGTGGCGATCGGCCTGTCGGGTTATCCGCCGGGCCGCTACCTGCTGCTCAATGGCATCGGCGCGGCGATCTGGGCCGCGGCCCTGGCGGCGGCCGCCTATCACTTCGGGGCGATCCTCGAAGGGATGCTCGGCAGCGTGAAGAAATACGAGCTGTGGGTACTCGGCGGCCTGCTGGTGGGTGGCCTGCTCCTGTGGAGCTGGCGGCGCATCAGGAGCGCGCGCCTGGCCCGGGCCGAAGCCCGCCTGGCCGAAACTACGAACCGGCCAAACGAATGACCCGCGGTTTGCTGCAGTAGTACAAGCCGATCAGGCTCAGCAGGCTGTAGCTGAGCACAGCGCCCCAGCCCAACGGGCTGGCCGGCCACAGCCCGACCAACGGCGCCCACCAGACCAACGGCAGGTTGGACACCAGGCGGACCAGCTCCAGCCGCAACGCCCAGGGGCGATTCTCCAGCGCCGCACCGAGCACGAACAAACCCAGCACCAGGGTGCCAGTACCCAGCAGCAGCGCCGCCAGCGGCAAATGCTCGGAGAAATTCATCAGATAGCTGCCCAGACCGACATAGACCGCGAACTGCAGGGCCAGGTAGATCTGTTGACGAACCTCCAGGGGCACCTCGAATTTGCGGAACTGGCTCAGGTCCGGTTTGTTCAGCGGGTATCTGGCGGCGACATCGGCCGGACGCCAGCCGGTGCGCATAAACCAGATCCGCAGCTTGTCCCAATAGCTTTGCGTACGCCGGGCATCGGCCCATAACTGGGCATAGAACTGCAGGTTGGCCCACAACGGGTTCCAGCTGGCCAGCGGCGTGGTCACGCCGAAGATCACCGGTTCGCGCTCGTCTTCTTCCTGGAAGGTGCCGAACAGCCGGTCCCAGAGGATAAACACCCCACCGTAGTTGCGGTCCATGTAGAGCGCATTCTGCGCATGGTGTGCCCGGTGGTTGGACGGTGTGACAAAGAACCATTCGTACCAACCCAGCTTGGGCACGTGCCGGGTATGCACCCAGAATTGATACAACAGGTTCAGCGACGCGACGCTGATAAACACCACCAACGGTACGCCGAGCACGGCCAGCGGCAGATAGAAGATCCAGCTCAGGAGAAAGCCGGTGCTGGTCTGGCGCAGGGCGGTGCTGAGGTTGTAGTCCTCGCTCTGATGATGCACTGAGTGAGCGGCCCAGAGGATGTTGCGCTCGTGCCCCATACGGTGCAGCCAGTAGTAGCAGAAGTCATAGGCGACAAAGGCGAACAGCCAGACCCAGGGCTTTTGCGCGGACAGTTCGAACAGCGCCAGGTGCTGCAGCGCAAAGACGTAGGTGAGGATCCCGACGCCCTTGGTCAACAGTCCGGTGGTGGTCGACAGCACGCCGGTACTCATGCTGTTGATGGCATCCGCCATGCGGTAGTTGCTCACGCCGCGCCAGCGATCGGCGAGCAGCTCGATGACGATCAATGCAATGAAAAACGGTACCGCGTAAGGCACGAAGTCCATGGGGCCAACCTTCCAGAGTCGATCTGCAAAGATTAGGGGCTGTGGCGGAAAAATCCGCTGACAATGAATGCCAAAGCTGTAGACATTTAACGCCAGAAATCGGGGAACGTCGAACACGCTCCCGGTAGATCAACGCGCCCCCTGCGGGAGCGGAGCTTGCCCGCGAAAGGGCCTTCAAAGCCGCCAAAAGCTTCGCGGCGGTGCGGCGATCCGACAAGCTCCGCTCCCACAAAGGCCACCAGGGTTCTCAAGTTTCCGCAGGCACTAGGCAGCCGCGTGGAGCCGACGCTTTTCCGCCAACCGGCTACGGCTGTACAGCACCCCAATCGCCAGCAACGCCAACGCCTGCGCCCCCAGCGAGTAGGCGTCGGCATGAATCCCCAGCCAGTCGAACTCGAAGAACGCCACCGGCCACGTGCCGAAGATCCCGGCTTCCTGCAAGGCCTTGACCCCGTGTCCGGCAAACACCACCGACAAGGCGCAGAGCAACCCGGCATTGATCCCGAAGAACAGCGCCAGCGGCAGCTTCGCCGAACCGCGCAGGATCACCCAGGCCAGGCCGATCAGCAGCACCAGCGCGGTGGCGGCACCGGCCAGCACGGCGTTGTGTCCTGCGGGGCCGGCCTGCAACCAGAGGGTTTCATAGAACAGGATCACTTCGAACAGTTCGCGGTACACCGAGAAGAACGCCAGCAGCGCGAAGCCGAAGCGCCCGCCACCACTGACCAGACTGCTCTTGATATAGTCCTGCCAGGCCGCCGCATGTCGGCGGTCATGCATCCAGACCCCGAGCCAGAGCACCATGACGCTGGCGAACAACGCCGTGAAACCCTCCAGCAGTTCACGCTGGGCACCGCTGACGTCGATCAGGTAGGCCGCGGCCGCCCAGGTCAGCAACCCGGCGAACAGCGCCAGGCCCCAGCCGACATGCACGCTGCGCACCGCCGACTGCTGGCCGGTGTTGCGCAGGAACGCCAGTACCGCCGCCAGCACCAGTATGGCTTCCAGACCTTCGCGCAGCAGAATCAACAGCCCGGAAATAAAGCTCAGCGACTGACTCAAGCCATCATTGCCCAGCAGGTCAGCCGACTCCTTGAGCTTGCCCTTGGCCACATTCAGGCGCTGCTCGACCTGCTCCAGCGGCAAGCCGTCCTGCAGCGCTTGCCGATAAGCCATCAACGACTTCTCGCTGTCCTTGCGTACCGTGGCATTCACATTATCCAGGGAACTTTCCACCAGTTCGAAGCCTTCCAGGTAGGCGGCAACGGACAGGTCGTAGGCTTGCTCACGATCGCCGGCGCGGTAGGCCGCCAGGCTCTTGTCCAGGGTCGTCGCGGTGTAGTCGAGCAATTGCCCCGGACCGCGCTTGACCTGTGGCGGCTGGGCGCGCTGGGCACGGAAGGCGGTGGCGGCGGCAGGGCCTTCGACGGCCTGCACTTCAGCCGGCGTCGAGCGGGCCAGGTCAGCCAGGTTATAGGTTTTTCCGCCATTGGCAGCAGCAGGAGCGGCACTGAAACCGGCAATGTAAGTGGCCAGATCCCAGCGTTGACGCTCATCCAGCTGATCGGCGAACGCCGGCATATCAGTGCCTTCGACACCCAGGCCGAGGGTGGTGTAGATCGCGTAGAGACTCAGCCGATCCAGCCGCGCGGCATCGCGCAAGTTGGCCGGCGGCGGCGTCAGGCCGACACCCGCCGGACCGTCTCCGGCCCCCGCCTCGCCGTGACACACCGAACAGTGCTGGGCATAGAGCGGCGCGCCGCGAGTCGGGTCCGGCGTGATGATCGGCGCCTGGCTGACTTCATAGGCCACCGCCAGCTTCGCCCCCAGTTGCCGGGCCTGGCGGGCAACGCCTTCGCCGTCTTCCCGGGCACTCACCGCCGCCTGCAAACGCTCGACACCCTGCACCAACTCAGCCTGCGCTGGCTTGGTCGGCAATGCGCCGACCAGTCCTTGCAGGACCTTGATAAATTCCAGTTGCTCGCGGTACTCGGAGTCGTCAACCACCTGCCCCGCGTGCACCGTCGGCGGGTAATCCGCGCCGATATAGTCCAGCAAGTGCAGGGCCCGGGGCGCGCCCTCCACTGTTTCAGCCAGCAGGTTGACGCTGCACAGGGCGAACAGCGGCAGCATCAGCCACGCCAGGAAACGAGAGGAAAGAGTCATGGTAAAACCTAAATCTAAATGCGAAGTAACACATTGTTCACTCTCAATGCGTTTGACTCAACCCTGATCGACCCGGGTCCTGAATGTTTTTGATCCCGGTCAGGCAGCGTGATACTCAAAAACACCACCTCGGTGGTAGTTAGGCGTGTGGCGGGCCAGTGATGGCAATGTAATATTCACCACCGCTATCGTCGGCAAGCCGGCTCCCACCGGTTCCCTTGGGGGTCAGATGTCTTGTGTTAACGCTCACCCCCCTGCAAATCGGCCACGGCAAGACAAGGAACGTCACATCATGCCCTCCCGCCTCTTACTCACACTGTTCTCCTGTACTGTGCTCCTGAGCGGCTGCGGGCTGCTTCACAACTACGACCGGGAACTCCAGGCCACCAACGAGCAGTTGATCTCGGGCAACGTCGATGGCGCGCTGCAGTTGCTGGAGCAACACAACCCCTGGGACGACAAGGACCTGCTCTATTCCCTGGAAAAAGGCGAACTGCTGCGGCTCAAGGGCGATCTGTCCCGCAGCCAGGACGCCTGGCGCACGGCAGACCAACAGGTGTCCCAGTACGAAGAAGGGACGCAGGTCGTCGCCACCCTGAAAAACCTGGGGCTCGACCAGATCCTCGGCATCGGACTCATCGGCGACAAGTTTCATCGCTACGAGGGCTATGACTACGAGAAGGTCATGCTGACCACGCAAATGGCCCTCAACCAGCTGGCCCAAAACGACTTCGACGGCGCCCGCGTCGATATCAAGAAAAGCCACGAGCGCGAGGCCCTGATCGCCACCCAGCGCGACAAGCAATACCTGGCGGTCGAAGACCAGGCCAAGGCCAAAGGCATCAAGCTACGCTACAAGGACCTGCAGGGTTACCCGGTGACCACCCTCGACTCGCCCCAGGTCATTGCCCTGAAAAACGGCTACCAGAGTGCGTTCAGCCATTACCTCGCCGGCTTCGTCTATGAAGCCCTGGGCGAACGCGACCTCGCCGCGCCGGGCTATCGCCAGGCCATCGAATTGCGGCCCAATACACTGCTGCTGGAAAAAGCCCTGTCCAATCTGGGCAAGCCCGCCGACACCTCCCCTGACAGCGACGTGCTGATCATCGTCCAGACCGGCCTGGCCCCGGCACTCGTTTCGCTGCGCGTGCCCATCCAGGTGCAAACCGAGGACGGCCAGGTGATCACCGTGAACCAACCTTTTCCGGTGCTGGTAGCCGACAAGTCGACAACGCCCCTCAAGCAGATCAGCGTGGATGGCAAACCACAGTCGCTGACCTTGCTCAACAGTACGACCCACATGTCATTGCGCACCCTGCACGACGACATGCCCGCGATCATCAACTTCGCCCTTGCGAGCGTTCGCTTCAATGCCGAACTGCAGGCCAAGGAGAACAAACGCAAGCCGGCCAAGGCTTCGTCGGTTTACCAGGGTTTCACCGGCGACTCCGACACCCGCACCTGGCGCACCTTGCCGGACAACACCCTGGTCGTACGTCTGCGCCTCAAGCCCGGCGCGCATAAATTGTTGCTGTCGGGTGTCAAGGGCGCGGTACCGGTGAGCGTCAATATCGAACACCCCTTTCAGGTTGTCAGCCTGCGGGTCATCGGCAACCAGATCTTCCTCTTGCCCGAATGACACTAAAAAGCCATTACATAGCCAATGGCCACGGTTATACTGGCGCGCCTTCGTTATTGCGATATGGCATTAAAAGCTCCTCGTTTCGCGAGGAATTGGCAGGGCAGCCACTTTCCCTCTCAATGGGTCCATCTCAGCCCGACCAGCATGCTCGGCTGATTTTTTATCAGGGAAGATCCCATGGCATCCCGTGCCCTCCTCTCGTTCGCCCTCGGCGCCGCGACCTTGCTGTCTGGCTGTTCGATGATCCGCAGCTACGACACTGAACTGACGCAAACCAACCAGCAACTGGCCTCGGGTAATGTTGACGGGGCGCTGACCCTGCTGGAAAAGAACAACGGCGACGCCGACAAGGACCTGCTGTATTACTTCGAAAAAGGCGAGTTGCTGCAAGCCAAGGGCGACCTGGCCGGCAGCCAGAAAGCCTGGGGCAGTGCCGACCAGATGGTTGGCCAGTGGGAAGACGCAGTCAAACTGGACAGCGCCAAGTACCTCGCCCAGTTCGGCAGCTTCCTGATCAACGACAAGGTCCGTCGCTACGAAGGCTATGACTACGAAAAGGTCATGCTGACCACCCAGATGGCGCTGAACCAGCTGGCCCTGAATGATTTCGACGGCGCCCGTATCGCCATCAAGAAAACCCATGAACGCGAAGCGGTGATCGCCGACCTGCGTGACAAGCAGTACCTCAAGAGTGAAACCGAGGCCAACCAGCAGGGCATCAAGACCCAGTACAAGGACCTCCAGGGCTATCCGGTGGCCAGCCTCGACGCGCCGGAAGTGGTCGGTCTGAAGAACAGCTACCAGAGCGCGTTCAGTCACTACCTGGCCGGTTTCGTCTACGAAGCCATCGGCGAGAAAGATCTTGCCGCGCCCGGTTATCGCCAGGCCATCGAACTGCGCCCGAACACGCCGCTGCTGGAGCAGGCGCTGGTCAATCTCGACAAGCCCGCGGGCAAGGATGACGACAGCGATATCCTGATCGTAGTACAGAGCGGCCTGGCGCCGTCCCGGACCTCAATCAGCATCCCATTGCCACTGCCGATCGACAAGCATCTGGTGATCACTCCGCTGTCGTTCCCGGTTATCCAGGCCGACACCTCGACAGCCACCTTCGCCCGGATCGGCGTCGACGGCCAGCCGCAGAACCTGACCCTGCTCAACAGCACCACCGCCATGTCCCGCCGCTCCCTGCGTGATGACATGCCGGGAATCATCCTGCGTACCAGCGTGCGGGCCATCAGCCGCGGCGCGGCGCAGGCGAAACTGAACAAGACCAACCCGCTGGCCGGCCTGGCCGTGGGCATCACCTCCGCCGTCCTCGAAGGCGCCGACACCCGGACCTGGCGGACCCTGCCGGACACCACCCAGGTGGTGCGCCTGCGCCTGAAAAAGGGTGAGCACCAGGTGACCTTGCCCAACGCCCTGGGCGGTTCGCGCGTGGCGTTCACGGTTGACCGGCGCTATCAGGTCATCAGCCTGCGCGCCGTCGGCAACCAGGTGTTCAGCAGCGGCGTAGCCACTCAGCGGCTGGCGGATACCGGGGCGATGGCCGTGGCCAGCCTCAAACAACCTTGAAGAACGGAGTCTCGTGCATGCGTTTCAAACTGACTGCTGCCGTCGCCCTGGCCCTGCTGGCCGGGTGCGCCACCCCGCCACCTCCAGCCCCTGGTAGCGCGGCGAGCAAGATCGTCGCCATGGGCGAAATGGAGAACATCGAGGTCGGCGCCATCCGCGTCGCCCGGGAAAACGGCTTCCTGACCGTCAAGGTGCAGCTGAGCAACACCCGCACCAAGAACAAGATGATGTATTACCGTTTCGCCTGGTTGGGCAACGACGGTTTCCCGGTGGCCGACGACGAAGTCTGGAAGACCCTGAACCTGTATGGCGCCCAGAGCACCTTCCTGCCGGCCATCGCACCGACGCCCAAGGCCACCGATTTCCGTCTTGAAGTCAAAACCCCCTGAGTCGACGCCGCCCTCTCGCGTCCTTTTGAAGAGAATCATTCCATGTTTGCACGCCTGTCCCTCGTTACCGTCATCGCCCTGCTGGCCAGCGGCTGCGCCAACAACACCTCGCCTGTGCTGGGCGGGAAAAATATCAGCTATGGCGACACCAAGGCCGTGGAACTGGTGACCAACGAGTTCGGTTCCACCGACCTGCAGATGATCGCCGAGTCCATGACTCGTTCCCTGGCCCAATCCGGCGTTCTGCAAGGGCGTCCGGTGGTGCAGGTCTACGACGTGAAGAACAAGACCAGCGAGTACATCGATACCCGCGAGATCACCACCTCGATCAAGACCCAACTGATGAAGAGCGGCACCGCCCGCTTCGCCAGCGACAATACCGAGATGCAGAGCCAGGTCGACCAGTTGAAGTTGCAGAACCAGAGCGGCCTGTACAAGAAGAACACCGTCAGCAAGACCGGCAACATGATCGCCGCCAAGTACCGCCTGGAAGGTTCGATCAGCTCGATCGTCAAGCGCAGCAGCGACTACAAGGACGTGTTCTACAAGTTCAGCCTGCAACTGATCGACGTCGAAAGCGGCCTGGCCGAATGGATGGACGAAAAAGAGATCCGCAAAACCACGGAGCGTTGAACAATGCGTGCATGGATTGGCATGATCGGCCTGGTCTGCGCCTTCAGCGCCCAGGCCGCGCCCAAAGTGGCGGTGGCGGACCTGGCGTACCAGGCGCAGGTGGAACAGTACATCCACACTATCTCGGCGCGGGACAACCACCAGGAGAGCTATTACGGCGCCAGTGGTTCGTCGAACTACGACGAGTACGAAAGCCGCAGCAGCTATATCGAGCAAGGCGAGCTGCGCCGGTTCACTGGCGATATCAAGGGTGAGATCCTGCGCAGCGGGATGTTCCAGCTGGTCCAGGGCACGCCCTATACCACCAGTTCCAAGGGGGATGTCTACGACGTCATCAAGCGGATCAAGGGCGGCAGCTTCAAGGGTGCCGACTTCGTGCTGTTTGGCACCGTGTCGGACATCGACTTCACCCAGGACATCAACGAGCTGGCCAACACCAACAGCTACTCGGCGGTGCTGGGGCTGACCCTGGTCGGTGATTTCAGCCTGATCAATACCCGCACCTACGAGATCACCTCGGCGTTCACCGCCATGGGCGAAGGCCAGGACACCAAGCTGGTCAACAGCCGGGACATCCACGTGTCGCTGAACCGGCCGCGGGTGGTGCGCGATGTGTCCAAGGCGCTGGGCGAAGATGTGGCGCGGCAGTTGAGCCTGCAGCTGGGAGGGCCGGACATGGGCCCGGGTTCGGCGCCGCCGCTACGCAATAACCTGCCGCCGGATGAGGCGCCACGGGTTCTGCACTGATCCGCGAGCGCGTTATCCTTCATCGCCGGCAAGCCGGCCTCCACAGGAAAAAAGGGCGCCCCAGAATTCGCGGATCGACACAAAACCTGTGGGAGCAGAGCTTGCTCGCGAAGGCGTCCGATCAGACAACGATGAACCTCAGGTGGTCGCCTTGTGCAAGGTTGCCAGAAACCCCGCCGCACCGACGAACAAACCGGCAAAGGTACGGTTCATCCGGCGCTGCTGCTTGGGCGTGCGCAGCAGGCGCAGGACCTTGGCCGCCAGGCCCGTGTAGCCGGCCATGACAACCATGTCGACGGCAATCATGGTCACGCCCAGGATCAGGTACTGATGCACCAGCGGTGCATGGGGATCGATGAACTGCGGCAGCACCGCGAGCATGAACACCAACGCCTTGGGGTTGCTGACGTTCACCAGGAAACCACGGAACATCAGGGTCAGCGGCCTGCCGACCGGGCGAATCGTGGACTCTTCGGTCATGTTGCTGGGCAGCGCGCGCCATTGCTTGACCGCCAGGTACACCAGGTAGACCACGCCGAACCATTTGATGGCATAGAAGGCCGAGGAAGAAGCCGCGAGGATCGCCCCGACGCCTGCGGCGATCACCGCGATCTGCGCCGCCAGGCCCAGTTGCAGGCCGAGGGCGTTCCAGTAGCCACGCAGGAAGCCGTATTGCAGGCCGCTGGACATCGAGGCGATGGCGCCAGCCCCCGGGGATAGGCTGATGACCCAGCACGCGGCGAAAAAGGCCAGCCATGTCTCAAGCAGCATCACGCACCTCGGATAAGAGTTGTAACAAACCTCTAAGCTAATCCGTGGGCGTGAAATTGACTATCGTTTTTTGTCGGCCAGAGATGTCGTTGGGCTTGATCCACTTTGAAACCGGACACGGACTTGTGGCGAGCGGGCTTGCCCGCGCTGGGCTGCGGAGCAGCCCTAAAACCAGCCGCCTCATTGTGTCAGGCAGAGCGCGGTCACCTGTTTTAGGGCCGCTTCGCGCCCCAGCGCGGGCAAGCCCGCTCGCCACAAATTTCGACCAGAGTTAAGGTCACCGAGCCCGTCAGGACAACGCTTCCAACTCCGCCTGCATGCTTTCCAGCAGTTCCAGGGCTTCCATCCACGCCTCTTCCAGCTGGGACTCACGCACTTTCAACTTGGCCTGTTCGGCCAGCAGGTCACGCAGTTCATCCTTGCGCGCCGCCTCGTAGACCGCGCTGTCACCCAGGCTCGCCTCGATCTTCGCCAGCTTCTCGTGCAGCTTGCCCAACTCGGCTTCGAGCTTGTCGGCCTCACGTTTGTGCGGGGCCAGTTGCTGACGCAACGCGGCGGCCTGCTGACGCTGGGCTTTCTTATCGGTCTTGTCGAGATTGACCGGCGTATTGCTCACCGGTGCATTGCGCTGGCGATACTCGACCAGCCAGCGGGCGTAGTCTTCCAGATCGCCGTCGAACTCCTCGACCTTGCCGTCTGCCACCAGGTAGAAATTGTCGGTGGTGCTTTTGAGCAGATGACGGTCGTGGGAGACCACCAGCACCGCACCGCTGAATTCCTGCAAAGCCATGGTCAGCGCCAGGCGCATTTCCAGGTCGAGGTGGTTGGTCGGCTCATCGAGCAGCAACAGATTCGGCCGCTCCCAGGCGATCAGGGCCAGTGCCAGGCGGGCCTTTTCGCCACCGGAGAAATTCAGCACCGGCTCGTCGATCCGCGCGCCACGGAAGTCGAAACCCCCGAGGAAGTCGCGCAGGGGCTGTTCGCGCTCGGTCGGCGCCAGGCGCTGCAGGTGTAGCAACGGGCTGGCCTTGGAGTCCAGCGAATCGAGCTGGTGCTGGGCAAAGTAACCGACCACGGTGTTTTCACCGCGGGTCATCCGCCCCGCCAGCGGCGACAGCTCGCCGGCGAGGTTCTTGATCAGCGTCGACTTGCCCGCGCCGTTGGGGCCGAGCAGGCCGATCCGGGCACCCGGGGTCAGTTGCAGCTTGACCTTCTCCAGGACGGTCTTGTCGCCATACCCCAGGCGCGCGTCGGACAGGTCGAGCAGCGGACTGGAAATTTTCTGCGACTCGCGGAACACAAAATCGAAAGGCGAATCGACATGGGCCGCGGACAGCTCTTCCATCCGCTCCAGGGCCTTGATCCGGCTCTGGGCCTGGCGGGCCTTGGTAGCCTGGGCCTTGAAGCGGGCAATGTAGCTTTCCATGTGCGCACGCTGCGCCTGCTGCTTCTCGTAAGCCTGCTGCTGCTGGGCCAGACGCTCGGCACGGGCGCGCTCGAACGCGGTGTAGCCACCGCGATAGAGGGTGATCTTGCGCTGGTCGACATGGGCCACGTGATCGACCACTTCGTCGAGGAAGTCACGGTCGTGGGAGATCAGCAGCAAGGTACCGGGGTAACTCTTGAGCCAGTCTTCCAGCCAGATGATTGCGTCGAGATCCAGGTGGTTGGTCGGTTCGTCGAGCAGCAACAGGTCCGACGGACACATCAACGCCTGCGCCAGGTTCAGGCGCATCCGCCAGCCACCGGAGAAAGCCGAGACCTGATGGTCCATCTGGTCGTTGGTGAAACCGAGCCCCGCCAGCAGCTTGCGCGCACGGGCATCGGCGGTGTAGCCGTCGGCGCTGTCGAGCTCGGAGTGCAGGCGGGCCTGGGCGGCACCGTCATGGGCCGCTTCGGCCGCCGCCAGGTCGTGTTGCACCTGGCGCAGGCGCACGTCACCATCGAGCACGTAGTCGACCGCCAGGCGTTCGAGGGTATCGACCTCCTGGCGCATGTGGGCGATACGCCAATCGGCCGGCAGGAAGCAATCACCCGAGTCAGGGTGCAGCTCGCCTCGTAGCAGGGCGAACAGGCTGGATTTGCCGGCGCCGTTGGCACCGATCAGGCCGGCTTTGTGGCCGGCGTGCAGGGTCAGCTCGGCGTCTTCTAGCAGACGTTGCGGGCCACGCTGTAAAGTCAGGTTCTGAAGTCGAATCATAATGGCGGCGGAGTCTACCAGCTTCCCTCGCAACTGGCGCGGATCTCACCATGCATGCTGACCTGTGGACGTTTTCCCTGAACACCTACGCCAAACCCGGCGTGGAACAAACCTGCCTGACACTCCAGGCGCAGGGGGCGAATGTCTGCCTGCTGCTCTGCGCGGCCTGGCTGGGCCAGCGCGGGGTAGGCTGCGAGGCCGAACGCGCGCGGCAATTACAGGCACTCGCCGAGCCCTGGCACGAGCAGGTGGTGCAGCCACTGCGACAGCTACGCACGCAATGGCGCACGGCGGCCGCGGAGGACGTCGAGTTGAAGGTACTGAGGGATCAGGTCAAGGCGCTGGAACTGGCCGCCGAACAACAGCTATTGCAGCGCCTGGAAGCGCTGGCGCGGGATTGGCCAGAGGTCGGAGCGGAAGATCTCGACGCGTGGCTGGAGGCTGTCACCCGCCAGGCCGCACGGCTGAATAGCGACGCGCTGCGGCAGCTGCGCGTCGCGGTGAGCCAGGCTTAGGAAGCGCTGCTCGGGGTTACGGCAGGTGCTACGGCAGCTGGCGCGGTCGGAGCAGCCGGAGCCGTTGGCGCAGCGGCTGGCGCGATCTGGGCAGGCGCTGCCGGCTTGGCTGCGCTCACGGCAGATTTTACCGCTGCTGGTTTTGCGGCGGCAGGCTTGGCAACAACAGGTTTGGCGGCGGGCTTGGCGGCGGCAGCTTTGGCAGCAACAGGTTTTGCGGCGGGCTTGGCGGCAGCTGGTTTAGCGGCCGCAGGTTTCGCGGCGGGCTTGGCCGCAACCGGTTTGGCAGCCGCAGGTTTGGCAGCCGGCTTGGCGGCAACCGGTTTAGCGGCAGCAGGTTTTGCAGCCGGTTTGGCGGCAACCGGTTTGGCAGCCGCTGGTTTCGCGGCAGGCTTGGCGGCAGCGGATTTCGCGGCAGCAGGTTTTGCAGCGGGCTTGGCCGCAACCGGTTTGGCAGCCGCAGGTTTGGCAGCCGGCTTGGCGGCAGCGGATTTCGCGGCGGCAGGTTTTGCAGCGGGCTTGGCGGCAGCCGGTTTGGCAGCGACGGATTTCGCGGCAGGCTTGGCGGCAGCGGATTTCGCGGCGGCAGGTTTCGCAGCGGGCTTGGCGGCAGCCGGTTTAGCGGTGCGGCTCGACAGTGCCTTGGTGACCGCCTCTTTCACACGACCAACACCCTGGGCCAGTTTCAGGCTTTCCTGGGCATCACGCTTGAGTTGCAGGATGTAGCCACGGGTGTCCGACTGGCTGGCTTTCAGCTTGTCCAGCAACTCTTCGAGTTCACCGACCGCGCTCTTGGCCTTGGCCTGTGCCTTGGCTTTTCCGGCAGTGGCCGCGTCCTGCAATTTGGTGCGGGCCTTGTGCAATTTTTCCTGGGCTTTACCGCGTTGCTTTTCCAGTTTGGCGAGCAGTTTTTCAGCATCAGCCAAGGCTTGGGTGCAAGCAGTTTCCAGATGCTCGAGCAGGCTGCCCGACAACTGTTGGAGCAAATGCAATGGAGTATTTACGGGCTTCTTGGTGGCCGACATGGTGTACCTCCTGACTGACGTGAATGCGGCTCATACTAGCCCTCTGGGACTACCGCCGCTAGGGCATGTTGACAGTATCGAAGAGCCTGCGTTGCATGCATTGAAAAATGCTTCTTCAGCAACCCACCCGGAGCACTGGCATAATCTCCTGCACCTGAGGTCGGAGAGTGCTTATGCCGCGTTATTTCCTGTTGTCACTGTGTGTGTTCTGGTCGCTTGCGCAGGCCGCGCCAGAGGTCGCGAACGACGACGCTCACGACCTTGCCTACAGCCTCGGCGCCAGCCTCGGCGAGCGTCTGCGCCAGGATGTTCCGGACCTGCAGATCAAGGCCTTGCTCGACGGTTTGAAGCAGGCCTACCAGGGCAAACCGCTGGCCTTGACGGACGAACGCATCCAACAGATTCTCATCGTGCATGATGCCCAGGTCGCTCAGGATGCGGCCAAACCACAGAGCGAAATTGCGCTGGAAGCTGAGCGAAAATTCCTCGCAGAAGAAAAGGCCAAACCCGGCGTCCAAGAATTGGCCGACGGTATCCTGATGACCGAGCTGACGCCCGGCAGCGGAGAAAAAGTCGCGGCCAACGGCAAGGTCCAGGTGCGCTATGTCGGACGCCTGCCCAATGGCACGGTGTTCGATCAGAATCGGCAGCCACAATGGTTTCGTCTGGACAGCGTGATCAATGGCTGGCGCAGCGCCTTGCCACAGATGCCCGTCGGTGCGAAATGGCGCCTGGTGCTGCCCTCGGCACAGGCGTATGGCGCGGACGGTGCCGGCGATCTGATCGCGCCGTATACACCGCTGGTGTTCGAAATCGAGCTACTCGGCGTGGCCAGTTGAGCGGCGCCGCCACAACGAAAAACGGTGCGCCTGAGCGCACCGTTTTCATGTGTAGCCATTACGATCAGGCCTGGGCTTCAACCTTTTCCTTGTGGGCCGTATGCAGCACTTCGATCAGACAATCTTCCAGCTCGAAGCGCTCGTGAAGCAGGCCACCGAGCTCCTGGAATTTATGCGCGACGCACTGACCTTCGTCGCACAGGTCGTTGAAGGCCAGCAGCTTCTCGGTAATCACATCGATACGCGGGTAGATCGTCTCGGCCAACTCCAGCCCACGCTTGTCGCCGAAGGCCTTGGCCTCGCCGGTCAACTGCTCATAGATCTCGAAGTGGCCGGCCGACACATAATCAACCAGCAGACCGCAGAACTCCTGCAAGGGCCTGGGATTCTGTGCCAGCGCATCCGGCTCGGCACCGAGGGCGTCATAGGCCCGCACGAGCTCATGACGCTCCTTCAGCCAGCGATCGATCAGCAGATGCACTCCACCCCAGCGTTCCTGAGCATTCCGACAACTTTCGAGCATGGTGATCTCTTCCCTTCTGGGTCATGCCGACCGATACCCCGAGCACATCGGGGCTCCTGACTTGGCCAAACAGAACAAGCTGATTGCGATAACGCGATGCGGGCCAGATTATGCCCGCTCGACACCTGCTTCAAGGTACGCAGGAGAGAAAGTTCATACAAGTGTTTAATCCGAAGCACGACTGCCGGTTACTTTTGCTCCCCGCCCGCCATCGAATCCGGCCCCACCAACTGATAGATCATCAGCAGGCTCATGCCGACGAAAGCCAGCAGGCTCCACTCGGGAATGCTCAGGTCGAACAGAGTCCACTGGATCTCCGCGCATTCGGCCGTGGCCCGGAACATCAGCTTGAACGCCTCAAGGGTCGGTACCTGCTGGATCAGACAATGCAGGTCGGGTTGGCAGATCATCAGCTGTTCGGCCGGCACCCGCTGCAGCAAGACCTGCCGCGCCGCCGTCGCGGCACCGGCCAGGGCCAGCAGCAGGTCGAGACCGCCATAAACCCAGCGGCCAATACGACCGGGGCCGTGCAGCGTCGCCGTCAGGCTGACCAGGCAGAACCCGGCGAGAAAAAAGCGCTGGACGATGCACAGTGAGCAAGGCTCCAGCCCCGTCACACGCTCCAGGTACAGCGACGCCCCCATGACCAGGGCACCTGTCAACAAGGCCAGGGAGAACAGAGAACGTGAGCGGGCCAAGAACATGGCTTATCCGTAACAGGAGAGACAGGCGGTTACGGTAGAGGAAAGCCCTTGGCCCTTTCAAGGCGAGCCAGAGCAGACAATTCCTTAAGCCTGTAAGGAATTACCGACGGACATCCTATGAAACCATTAAGCCAATAGTAGGAATCGGACTTCATCACGGACAGGGAAGCATCCTGACACGCCAAGACGGGATGCCTGAAGCCGCATCCCGTCTTCCAGAACCGTTCACACCGGCAGTGGCGCGGCCAACAAACGCTTGTCCAACAGGCCCAGGCCTTCCTGGAATAACTGATTGCTGCGCTCGGTATCACCGAGTTGAGCGAGCAATCGCGCCAGCTCCGCGCAGGCTTCAGGATGGCGCTGCACCCGCAGGCTGCTTTCCAGGTAGTCGCGAGCCTTGCCCCACAGACTGTTTTGCAGGCTCAGACGGCCCAGTGTCAGCAGCAGGCCGGCATCCTCCGGATGGTCTTTCAACCAGCCTTCCGCCGTCTGCAGCTGCCGGGCCGGGTCACGCCCGCGCAACAAGCCGTACAAACGCGCCAAGTGGCTGTCGTAGCGGCGCTTGAGCGCCTCGCGCAGCGCCTCTTCGGCCTGGGGGTCGGCGCCGAGCTGACGCAATTGCTCGGCATAGGCCAGCACCAATGGCGGCTCCTGACGCTGCGCCGAGCTCAATTGCTGCCAGGCCCGATCCAGCGCTTGCAGCCCCGCCTCGCCCTCTTCACGCTGGGCCGCCAGGCTCAGGTTCTCACCCCAGGCGCGGCGTTCCAGTTCGGCCAACTCAGCCTTGGCCAGCACCTTGTCCTTGCGCAACTCCGGCAACAGACGGATCAGCGCCGACCAGTCGCCACGCTGCTGATACAGGCGCTGCAACTGACGCAGGACCTGGATGCTGTGGGGATGACGCTCATGCATGGCTTGCAGGGTATTCAGCGCACCCTCGCTGTCGCCACGGTCGACTTGCAACTGCGCGTGACTGAGAGCAATCGCCAGCTCGGCCTGGGGCTGGCGCTCGAGCGCGCGCTCGAGCAGGTTATCGCACTCCTCGTACTTGCCTTGTTCATTGGCGGCCCGCGCCGCGCCGAGGTAGTACAGCAGCGGCTGGCGCTCAGCCTCGGCGGCCCGTTGCAAGTGGCGCTGGGCGCTGGCCCAGCGGCCCTCGGCCAGGTCCATCTGACCCTGCTCGATGGCCACCTGGGTACGCCGGCTGCGATTGCGCCGGGACCAGGGATTGGCCACGGAACCCGAAGTGGTCAGCAACCCCACCAGGAATTTCAGCAGCCACAGCACCAGCCACACCAGCAGCAGCACGGCCAGGAAGGCCCACAGGCTCGATTCGTAACGGAAGCTGTCATAGGCGATCAGGACGTAGCCCGCGTGCCGCGAGATCGCATAGCCGAGGCCCGCCGCCAGGGCGACGACCAGTACCAGGATCAGGAGGAAGCGCTTCATGGGCTGGTCCCCTCGACCGGGGTCACGCTCGGACTGACCGGGGTCTCGATCTCGACATGGCGCCGCTCGAGATAGGCCTGTACCGCCGCCAGGGTTCCGGCCAGGTCCGGCGTGACCACGGTCACCGGCTGTTTGCTCAACTCGGCCAGGCGCTCGATCATGACCTTGCTCTGTGGATTGTCCGGGTTGAAGCTGCCGGTCAACACATCGCGGGCCTCGGTCAAGGCCTGGGTATAAACCCCGGCCTGGCCGTTCAACGCCGCCCACTGGGCCTGCTCCAGGGCCAGGCTGAGGGCCAGGCGGACCTGCATCAGGCTTTCCCCGGCGAGCAACGGCCGGACGTTCTTGTTGGCATTGAAGTCGATGCGGATATAACGCGAGATCTCATCCCACCACACGGCCCAACGGCTGGCGCCATCACCGTCGGCGGTCAGGCCGAGCAAGGAATCGCCGCGGTCCTTGTACTCCGGCGCCAACTCGTTGAGCTGGCGCGTCTGGTCGCGCAAGGCGCCCAGCTCCAGGAACAGGCCGGTGCGGTCCGGCTGCTCGGTGCTGCGCAGCGCGGCCAGGCTCTTGGCCACCTGCTCGCGAGCGGCAAAGGAGCCCGGATCGTTCTGTTCGCGCAGGATATCGTCGGCACCCTGCACCAGGGCCAGGGCGCTGGTGATGTCCTGCAACGCCGACAAGCGCAGGCTGGCCAGGCGCAGCAGATGCTCGGCCTCGGCCAGGCGCCAGTCCTTGCGGCTGGCACCCAGCACGCTTTCCAGGCGCTGGCTGAGGCGCTGCTGATCGCCCTGCAGCTGCGTCACCAGGCGCCGACGCTCCTCCAGCTCGCCGGCCCCCGGCAATTGATCCAGGCGCGAGGCCAACTGCTGCTCGCTCAGTTTGAGGGACTGCGCCTGATTGCCCAGGTCTTGCAGTTGCCCGGTTTGCTGTTGGTGGTTGGCTTGCAGGTTGCGCACCTGCCAGACACCCCAGCCGCCCGCCGCCGCGCCAGCGGCGCCGAGCAACAGGGCGAGGAGTGCCAGGCCATTGCCACGACGCGCCGCGGGCGCCACCGGCGGTTGAGCCGGGGTATCGACCACCGGCTGGGCTTCTTCTTTGGGCAAGGCTGTTTCGCTCACGTGTCCATCCTTTGCATTCTAGAGAGCGGGTTCGGGATGCCCCCGCAACGCCGCTAGCAAGGCCGTGGCGCTGGCGCCACGACAATCCACCACATGTTGGGCCCCTGCGGCGCGGGCCATTTCGGCCACCCGCGGGCTTGGAACAAACAACGGCAGGCGCGCCAGTTCCGGCCAGGCTGTCGCCGCCAACTGGAGCAGGTGTTGAAAACCCTGCCCACTGCTGACCACCAGGGCGTTCAGGCGTTCCGCCGCGACACGCTGGGCGAGGATGCCCTCGGCATAGTCGGGCAGCAACCGACGGTACAACTCAAGGTAGTCGACACTAGCACCCTGGCTGCGCAAACGCTCGGCCAGCAGCTCGCGCCCGCCCTCGCCACGCAGGATCAAGACCCTCGGCTCGGGCTGCGCCAACGCCTGTTGCAACGCCGGTAAAGCCAGCAAGGCCTCACTGTCGTCGCCCTCGGCTGGATAATCAACCTCAAGGCCATAATCAGCGAGGATCCGCGCGGTCGCGGCACCAACCGTGAGCCATTGCAGGAACGGCGGCTGCGGCCAGTACTGGTCCACCAGCTCGACCGCCAGGCGCGCCGCCGGTTTGCTGACCACGATCACCGCTTGATAGTGGGCCAGGTCGTAGATCATCGCCCGCCCGGCGCCGCCGAGGGGCAAGGGTTCGATCTCCAGCAACGGCAGGCTGCTGCTGAACACCCCCGCCGCGGCCAGGGTGCTCGCCAGCTCCGCCGACTCTGACGCCGGCCGGGTCAGCAACAGGCGCCAACCACTCACTCTTCGCCGGCCTCGCCGTAGACCGCCTGGAGAATCGCATCCGCGCCCTGGGCCAGCAACGCTTGCGCGACCTGTACGCCGAGGGCCTGGGCCTCACTTTGCGGAGCCCGGGCATCGGCGCTGAGCAGCAGGCCGCCCTTGGGATCGCCGACCAGGCCACGCAGCCAGATCTGCTCGCCTTCGAGCACGGCGTAACAGGCTATCGGCACCTGGCAACCGCCATTCAGGTGCTTGTTCAAGGCACGCTCGGCGGTGACCCGCACGGCAGTATCGGCATGGTGCAGGGGCGCCAGCAGGGCATGAATTTGCGTGTCGGCACTGCGGCACTCGATGCCCACCGCGCCCTGGCCACCAGCCGGCAGGCTGTCTTCGACGTTGATGGCCGAGGTGATGCGGTCTGCAAAGCCGAGACGGATCAGACCGGCGGCGGCGAGGATAATCGCGTCGTACTCACCGGCATCCAACTTGGCCAGACGGGTATTGACGTTGCCGCGCAGGAAGCGGATCTGCAGGTCGGGCCGACGGGTCAACAATTGCGCCTGGCGGCGCAGGCTCGAGGTGCCGACCACGCTGCCGGCCGGCAGCGCGTCAAGGCTGGCGAAGGTGTTGGAGACGAAGGCGTCGCGCGGGTCTTCGCGCTCGCAGATGCAGAACAGGCCAAGCCCTTCGGGGAAATCCATCGGCACGTCTTTCATCGAGTGCACGGCGATGTCGGCCTCGTGTTCGAGCAACGCGGTTTCCAGTTCCTTGACGAACAGCCCCTTGCCGCCGATTTTCGACAGCGGCGAGTCCAGCAGCTTGTCGCCGCGACTGACCATGGGCACCAGGACCACCGACAAACCGGGATGAGCCTGCTCCAGGCGGGCCTTGACGTATTCGGCCTGCCACAGGGCCAGCGCGCTCTTACGGGTAGCGATGCGGATTTCGCGAGAAGACATGGATCGATCCGTACTGAATAGATACGGCAGATAATAACAGCTCGGCCCGGCCCGCTTTGACTTGTATCAGTCAATAAGCGGCCTCCCTGGCCTGGAAATACCGGGTGGACGGTACCCTGCGTCTCGCGCAAGGCACGGATTAAAGCTGTTGCATCATCTTGCGCACGCCGGCGACATGGCGTCGGCTGACGATCAGCGCGTCGCCGCCCAGGCCCTTGAGGAACAGCTGAAAGTGTCCCAACGGCGTACGTTGCAAGCGCTCGATACGTTCGCGGGCCACCAGTGCGTTGCGGTGAATGCGCACAAAGCGGTCACCGAACTCGTCCTCCAGGGCCTTCAAGGGCTCGTCCAGCAGCACTTCGCCCCCTTCATGGCGCAGGGTCACGTACTTGTGGTCGGCAATGAAATAGATCACCTGGTCCAGCGGAATCAGCTCGATGCCCTTGCGGGTGCGGGCGCTGATATGACTGCGCGGACCGGCGCCGGATTCGGCGGCGGGTCGTGTCAGGGCCGCCAGTTGCACGCGGTTGGGACGCTCGGCCTTCTTCAGCGCTTCAAGCAGATGCTCGGCACGCACGGGCTTGACCAGGTAACCCACGGCGCTGACCTGGAACGCTTCCAAGGCAAATTCGTCATGGGCGGTACAGAACACCACGGCCGGCGGCGCTTCGCGTTCGCACAACCGCGCCGCCACTTGCAGGCCGTCAAGGCCGGGCATGCGGATATCGAGCAGCACCACATCAGGTTTGAGGCTGTCGATCAGGGACAATGCCTCTTCGCCATTGGTGGCGCTGGGTTCCAGGACACTGTAACCCTCGAGTTCGCCGACCAAACGGCTCAGGCGCTCGCGGGCCAGGGGTTCGTCATCAACGATCAGGACATTCATATTGCACTGGATTCCTGCGTGAGTCTCGCACAAGGATAGCGTAGACAGGTGAAGTGACGACCGTCACGGCGATCCACGCTAAGACTAGCGCGAGGCCCGAAAAGTGCCGTAAGTCGGGCACCGATATTTGCCAGTGCCAATTGAGTACCGCCCGACACCTGCCGTGGTGCGGCATCGTCGTAGGGATTGCTGATACACAATATGAACTCTCCCTCTTTATAGTCGGCTTCGACCCTGACCACGCCGCCTTCGATACGCGGTGCGATGCCGTAGATCAGAGCGTTTTCCAACAGTGGTTGCAAGGTTAATTGCGGGATCGGCAAATCCTCTGGAATTGTGCCCACCCTCCAGTCCAACTGTAGACGGTTGCCAAGACGATATTGCTCAATCGACAAATATCGTTGCGCTAATTCCAGTTCGTCACGCCACGTCACCAGGTTGCCGGGTTTGGCCAGGCTGGCACGGAACAGGTCGGACAGGTCCAGCACGGCCTGCTCGGCCTGTCGCGGATTGCTCACCACCAGGCTGGCGATACTGTTCAGGCTGTTGAACAGGAAGTGCGGGCGGATCCTCGCCTGCAAGGCTTCGATGCGCGCCTGCAACTCCGCCTGCTGCTGGCGACGCCACTGACTCTGCAGGTAAAAGTAGCGCAACATCAGGGCTGACATGATGAGGCTGATCAAGCCATGGCGCAGATAGTGTCCGAGCGCGCCCTCCGCCGACGACGGACCCGCCAGGGAGAAGTACTGGGTCAGGCCGGTGCAGACCAGGCTCAGCCCGACCACCAGGGCGCAGCACAGCACGCCGGCCAGTCCCGGACGCAAACGCGCCAGCCAGGCCCGCGCGCCGCACAACAACGCCGCCGACAACAGCACGATCCACTGCACATACAAGGAGGTCAGGGCCAGGCGCACCCAGTCGAAACCGACAGGCATCGGCTCGGCCAGCACCAGCACCATCACCAGCAGCTCAGCCAGCACCACCAGCACCAGCAGCGCCTCGGGCAGGCAGAGTTCAGGGAGGAAGAACTCCTGGGTCGTGGGCGCATCACGCCCGCCGTTCGATCGTGAAATAGGCATGGCCCCAGTCTCTGCGCCCGCGCCCGCGCCGACAAGCCGTTCGACAGATTCGGTCGAAATATAATCGGCCAGGGCCGTAAATCCACCCTGTGGGCGCCGGCCGGCTGACGGGCCCTGGCGCAACCCTGTTATGATCGGCGACGACTTTTCCGGCAACCCACTTTCAGCAGATCACGAGCGAATCCATGAGCACCGACAAGACCAATCAGTCCTGGGGCGGCCGCTTCAGTGAACCCGTCGACGCCTTCGTCGCACGCTTCACCGCCTCCGTCACGTTCGACCAGCGCCTCTATCGCCACGACATCATGGGCTCCATCGCCCACGCCACGATGCTGGCCAAGGTCGGCGTACTGACCGATGCCGAGCGCGACAGCATCGCCGCGGGCCTGACCACCATCCAGGGCGAAATCGAGGCCGGCCAATTCGACTGGCGCGTGGACCTGGAAGACGTGCACATGAATATCGAAGCGCGCCTGACCGACCGTATCGGCATCACCGGCAAGAAGCTGCACACCGGGCGCAGCCGCAACGACCAGGTGGCCACCGATATCCGCCTGTGGCTGCGCGACGAGATCGACCTGATCCTGGCTGAAATCACCCGCCTGCAAAAAGGCCTGCTGGAACAGGCCGAGCGCGAAGCCGGCAGCATCATGCCTGGTTTCACGCACCTGCAGACCGCCCAGCCGGTAACCTTCGGGCACCACATGCTGGCCTGGTTCGAAATGCTCAGCCGCGACTACGAGCGCCTGGTCGACTGCCGCAAGCGCACCAACCGCATGCCCCTGGGCAGCGCGGCGCTGGCCGGCACCACCTACCCGATCGACCGTGAATACACCGCCCAACTGCTGGGTTTCGACGCGGTCGGCGGCAACTCCCTGGACAACGTTTCGGATCGTGACTTCGCCATCGAGTTCTGTTCGGCGGCCAGTATCGCGATGATGCACCTGTCGCGCTTCTCCGAAGAACTGGTGCTATGGACCAGCGCGCAGTTCCAGTTCATCGACCTGCCGGACCGTTTCTGCACCGGTAGCTCGATCATGCCCCAGAAGAAGAACCCTGACGTGCCGGAACTGGTGCGCGGCAAGACCGGCCGGGTGTTCGGCGCGCTGATGGGCCTGCTGACCTTGATGAAGGGCCAACCGCTGGCCTACAACAAGGACAACCAGGAAGACAAGGAACCGTTGTTCGATGCCGCCGACACCCTGCGCGATTCGTTGCGGGCGTTTGCCGACATGATCCCGGCGATCAAACCCAAGCACGCGGTGATGCGCGAAGCTGCCCTGCGAGGTTTCTCCACCGCGACCGACCTGGCCGATTACCTGGTGCGCCGTGGCCTGCCGTTCCGTGATTGCCACGAGATCGTCGGCCATGCGGTGAAGTACGGCGTGGAAACCGGCAAGGATCTGGCGGAAATGAGCTTGGGAGAACTGCGCAAGTTCAGCGACCAGATCGATGACGACGTGTTCGCGGTGTTGACCCTGGAAGGTTCGGTGAATGCCCGCAACCATATCGGCGGGACTGCGCCGGCGCAGGTGAAGCTGGCCGTTGCACGCGGCCAGGCGCTGCTCGCCAGCCGCTGATCCGTAGTGTAGGGAAGCCAGGCAAGAGCGATTTCAAGCCTGGCTGAACCCTGTGGCGAGCGGGCTTGCCCGCGCTGGGCGGCGAAGCAGCCCTAAAACCTGCGACCCTGGCACATCAGACAGACCAAGATATCAGCGTTTGCGACTGCTGCGCAGCCGAGCGCGGGCAAGCCCGCTCGCCACAGGGTCGTGCCCGATCTCAAAAGGGTATTGCGCTGTACCCAGCTCCACGCCGCGCATTTCTTATTTCTTGGCCGCGACCATCGCCAGGAACGCCGGCATCGCCGCGTCCTTGTCCGCGGCAATCCGCTGCACATTCGGCCACTGCTGCAAGCGCTCCAGCAAGGCCTTGGCCTCGGGCATCTCGGCCATGAAATCAATCCCGAACAACTTCTGGCCGACCGCGCAGGCCAGGTCGACGCTGTAGAGAAAGTAGATATCCGCCACGCTGAACTCGCTGCCCGCGACATAAGGCGCGAACGCGCCATGACGCTTGAGCGAGGCAAAGCCCAACAACAGTTCGGCGCGAGTCTTCTCCTTGATCGCCTCCGGTACCGGCATCCCGAAGAAGGCTTCAGCAAACGAAGCACGCGCCGGCAATTCGATGTACAACTCGATTTCCTTGGCCAGCGCCAACACCTGGGCACGCTGGAAAGGATCGGCCGGCAACAGCTTCACCCCTGGCTGGGTGTCATCGATATACGGCAGGATCACCGCGGTTTCGTTGATGAAACCCTGCGGGACGCCCAGCACCGGGACCTTGCCACGGGGGCTGATTGCCAGGGCTTCCGGGGTCTGTCCGGCATAAAACGACACCTCCTCGAAGGGTACGCCCTTTTCCAGCAGCGCCAGCTTGACCATGTTGTAGTAGTTGCTGACCGCGAATCCATAAAGTTTGAGCATCACAAAGCCTCCAGGCCGTGCAGGGGGTTGGCCCGGCAGTTATAGAGCCTCGAACGAGCTCTCGCCAGCAGCATCACGCCCCTGAATGCAGTTAAACTGGTCGCCTTTCCTTGAGGAGTCCGCCATGAGCGAACCAACCGATATCGACAACGACGACGAAGCGTTCGCCGAGAGCACCCTGACCCAGGCCATCGAAAACCAGATCGAGACCGACAATCCGCCGGCGGCCAAGGCAATCTTCAACAAACTGACCCTGGTGGGTTACGAGCGCGAAGATATCCTCAACCTGATGGCCCACGTGCTGGCGGTGGAGATCGATGGGATGCTCGATGAGGATCGCCCGTTCAATACAGAGTGGTACGAGACCGCGCTGCGCGCGTTGCCGGAACTTCCACCCGAGAACAAGTAAGTCTCCTGGATTTACCACGCCCCCTGTCTACACTGATAACGCCCCGTCACCACCCGGCCCCGGGGCGTTGTCCCAACCGTCCAGTCGTACACGCATCGAAGACTGGACAGCGCGCTCAACTGCGATCACCTTAGGGGCGCTGTCGTCCAATAATTCCTAGAAAGTCTGGAGTCCTTATGTCGTATACCCCTGAGTTGGTTGCCGAACTGGAAATCCTTGCACTGTTCAATCTGGGCAATTCCCAGGAAGGCCTGAAAATTCACCAGACCGCCGCGCCAAAAGCCATCGCCGCCGCCCAACGCCTGTTCGAGAAAGAACTCATCACCCAAGCAGACGGTGGTTACCTGACCAGCCTGGGCCGTGACGCAGCCGAACATGCCCAGGGCCTGCTGACCATACTGGCGGTCAAAGAAGCCGCCTGACCCTTCGCCGCGCCCACGGGATCTCCTCCTGCCTGATCTCGCGGGCGCCGACGACAAAACCTTGAAAAACCGGCGTCCAGAAGAAATTCTGTTTAAGCGTCCTGCCACTTCGGCGCTAAACTGCCATCCTTGCGAACCCCTTCCTTTCGAGCCCCGCGAACCGGTTTGAGTAAGACATGACGCGTACCCACGAAATTCGCCCGAACCTGGACGAGGGAATCGATCGCAAAGTCCTCAGCCAACTGCGTGCGCGCTTCCTGAAGCTCAACCAGGGGCGCATGGATCGTGCCCTCGAAGGCCTGTCACCGCGCCAGCAAGTGGTGCTGAACCTGCTGCCGCTGTTTTTCCACGTCAATCACCCGTTGCTGCCCGGCTATGTCTCGGGCAGTACACCGGCCGGGCTGTCGGACTATGAGCCCGGCGAGCTGGCCTTGGCCGAAGCCCAGCGCCTGACCCGCTCCTTTTCCTATAAGACCCGCCACGGCAATCCACCGCGGCCGATCCACGGCCTGTTCCTGATGGGCAGCCTCGGCACCCTGGCCCAGGCTGAGCAGAGCGACATGGACATGTGGGTCTGCCACGCCAGCGAACTGAGCCAGGGCGAGCTGGCCGAACTGCGCAAGAAGTGCCAGCTGCTGGAGGAATGGGCCGCCAGCCAGGGCGCCGAGGCGCATTTCTTCCTGATCGACCCGAGCCGCTTCGTGCGCGGCGAACGCGATACACAACTGAGCTCGGAAGACTGCGGCACCACCCAGCATTACCTGTTGCTGGACGAGTTCTACCGTACCGCCATCTGGCTCGCCGGACGCACGCCACTGTGGTGGCTGGTGCCGGTGTACGAGGAGCAGCGCTACGACCAGTACACCCACACCTTGCTGTCCAAGCGCTTTATCCGCGCCAACGAAACCCTCGATCTCGGCCATCTGGCGCGGATCCCGCCGGGGGAGTTCATCGGTGCCGGACTCTGGCAACTGTTCAAGGGTATCGAATCGCCCTACAAATCGGTGCTCAAACTGCTGCTGATCGAGGTCTACGCCAGCGAACATCCACACGTCGAGTGCCTGAGCCTGCGTTTCAAGCAGGCAGTGTTCGCCAATCACCTGGACCTCGACGAGCTGGACCCCTACATCGTGGTCTACCGGCGCATCGAGGAGTACCTCAAGGCCCGCAATGAACCGGAACGCCTGGAACTGGTGCGGCGCAGCCTGTACCTGAAGGTCAACCGCAAGCTCACCGGCCAGAGCGCGCGCAACCGCAGCTGGCAGCGCCTGCTACTGATGCGGCTGGCCGCCGAGTGGGGCTGGGACCGCCGGCAACTGGCGCTGCTCGACAGCCGCAGCCAGTGGAAAGTCCGCCAGGTCAGCGCCGAACGCCGGGCCCTGGTCAACGAACTCAACTACAGCTACCGCTTCCTGACCCAGTTCGCCCGCACCGAACAGGCGGTCAGCCTGATCAACAAGCGCGACCTCAATGTTCTCGGCCGCCGCCTATACGCCGCGTTCGAGCGCAAGGCCGGCAAGATCGAGTTCATCAACCCCGGCATCGCCCCGGACCTGGCCGAAGACACCCTCACCTTGGTCCAGTCGCCCAACCGCAAGGAGCCGGGGAAAACCCACTGGGGCCTGTACAACGGCAGCCTGAGCGCCCTGGAGTGGGAAAACTTCGCCCCGATCAAGCGCAGCCGCGAACTGCTGGAGCTGCTGACCTGGTGCCACCGCAATGGCGTGATCGACGCCACCACGCGCCTGTCGCTACACCCCGGCAGCAGCGACCTGACCGAGTTCGAACTGTTCAACCTGCTGGGCAGCCTGCAACAGACCCTTCCTCTGCCACTGGGCAGCGTCAGCGAGGAACAGTTGCTGCGCCCGAGTATCGCGGCCGAAGTGCTGATCCTGGTGAACATCGGGGTCGACCCGCTCAAGCACCACCGCGACCTGAATATCCTGATGACCACCGAGCGCACCGACTCCCTGAGTTACGCCGGCGTCAGGGAAAACCTGGTGCTGACCCTCGACCAGGTCACGCTCAACAGCTGGAACGAAGTGCTGATCAACCGTTACCACGGCCCTCATGCACTGCTCGATTGCCTGCGCAACTACCTCAACCACCTGCCGATCGGGCGCCAGCTGCCGCGCCTGCGGGTGCGCTGCTTCTGCCACAACCGGGCGCAGTTCATTGCCCAACGGGTCGAAGAAGTCCTCAACACCGCCCAGGAATTGTTGCTCGGCAACCTCAACCATCGTTATCTGGTCCAGGTCCAGCAGCTCTATCACGTCCTGGAACTGGTGCAGGGCCACGTCAAGCATATCGCCCTGGACAGCCTGCCGGAGTTGTTCAACTACCTGAACCAGGATCTGTCCGTCTACAGTCCACTGTACGTGGACATCCGGGCGATGGAGGAGCACGACCTGGCGCTGGTGTTGCCCATGGGTCAGCCCGAGTGCGTGCAGGTGTTCTACCGGATCAACGAGACCTACGCAGAGCTCTATGTACTGGACGAATTCAACGCCCTGTGGCAACAGCGCCTGCCGTTCCATGACGAGCAAAGCCTGCTGGTGCCGCTGCAACGCTTCCTGCAGTCGATTCTCTACCGCCGCGAGGCGCTGATGCCCATGGACACGACACAGCCTTCGGCGGCGCTGGAAACCCTGTATTACCAGCTGCTGCCCTCGGGACCGGGGCGAGCGCGCCGGGTTGAAACCCGACCGGCGCCACAGACCCCGGTCAACAAGCCGTTCTATGACGTCCAGGCGATTGTCGGCAAGGCCGGAACTGATGCGGTCCAGGTCACCCTGTACTGCAATCAGCGGGAGTTTTCCGAACTGGAATACGGCGACCAGTTGTTTATCACGGTCGCCCGGGAAATCGTCGGGCAACGCCGGGAAGTCGAACGCTACCGCTGCTACATCACCGACCTGGACCTGAGCGCGCTGATCGGCGACGGGCAGGGTTCGAGCAATCTCTACCTGCGCTACAAGGCCGAACTGGAAAGCGCGCTGAACCTGGCACTGGACCAGGTCTGAGGGCACCCGCGGCGAAAGGCGGTCAGGTTGCCGGCGCCCGGCCAGGGGCGCCACGGCGGGCTCAGAGGTGGAAGTCGCCGGCGGCTTCGGGCTGGTATTCCACTTCCAGCAGGTTCAGCTTCAGGGTCTTGCCGCCCGGGGCCGGCCAGTCGATGTGCTGGCCGACCTGCAAACCGAGCAAAGCGCTACCCACCGGCGCGAGAATGGAAATCCGCCCTTCATCGGCATTGGCATCCTGCGGATACACCAGGGTCAGGCGATAGTCCTTGCCGCTGACTTCTTCACGGCAGTGCACCCGGGAGTTCATGGTCACGACACCGGCGGGCACTTCTTCGTGACCTACCACGCTGTCGGCGCGATCCAGTTCGGCTTGCAACGCGATGACGCCGGGCAGCGTGTCGTCCAGGCTGTCGATCAGGCGCTCCAGACGTTGCACGTCAAGGCGGGTGAGGATGATGGAAGGTGCGGTGCTCATGATCCAGGCAGACTCCTTTTTTCTGCACGATAAAAGCAAAACCCCGCCACGAAAGGCGGGGTTTTCACAGGCCTCGTCAACACGAGGCGTACCCGGACACTACCACAGCGGCGTAAATACACAACCCGGGAAAAGGGCCCGGTCCGGTGCAGAGATGGGATCTAGAGGACTGACCTGTGGCGAGCCACCTCGCCACAGGCAAGCCCCTGCCACAGGCAGCTCCATCGCCACAGGCAGCCCCCTTCTCCACAATGCCCCAGCGACCTCGTCAGGCCCGGGCCTGGCGCTGCCGGGCCTGCTCGCAGATCACCCGGCGACGCGCATCATCCGCCGCGCGCCACTCGCGGATATCCTCGACATGCCGAAAACAGCCGATACAAATTTTCTGCTCATCCAGCCGGCAAAGGCTCACACAAGGCGACGGCACGGCCGGGCTGACGTTGCTGTACAACGGCTTCGCCGGGCGTACCGGGGCGGTTTGCTGCGTCACGATCAGATCTCTTCGAAATCCAGGTCGACACCGGCCTGGTCCAGGGTAAAGCGCGCCAGGATCTCGTTGAGCTTCTCTTCGCTCTTCACACAGAACCAATAGCTGCCGTCTTCATCCTCGCTGCTGCTTTCCTTGTACTCGAAGTGATAGCCGCCGGTGGGCTTGGACGTCGCCAGCCAGAGCTGACGCAGCGGCTCCTGGCGACTGAAGATCAGCTGGCTGCCGCCTTCGAACTTCACGGTCAGCACACCGCCGGAGTTTTCCAGGTCCACATCCAGGCCACTCTCGTCGAACACATCTTCCAGATTTTGCTGGGTGTTATCGACCAGATCGTGAAAACGGGCTTCAGTCAAACTCATTGCGCGAACCTCGAAAAATGCCTGTCCCTTCAAGCGCCGCAAGATACGAGCGCTCCCGGACGATTGCAAAGCATAACCACGTGGGGCCAAGAGTGACATCAATAATCCACAAACGGTGCCCGGGCGCCGCCGGACGGGCAGCGGCCCGCATAGGCAAGCCGCCGGGTGGCCGGTATACTCCGGCGCAATTAATGCTTTTTCAAAGGATTTCGCCATGAAGCGCCTGATCTCTTCCCTTGCTGCGCTCCTCGCGATCGCTTGCCTCGTCTCCGCCTGCGGTCAAAAAGGTCCGCTGTATCTGCCCGATGACAGCCAGAACCCGAACGACCAGGCCAAGTCCTCGCAAGCCAAAGCGCACCAGCACGACACCTACTAAGGGATCACCATGGAAGCTTTTAACTACCGTGGCGGTGAGCTGTTCGCGGAAGGTGTAGCTTTGTCCGCCATTGCCGAGCGCTTTGGCACGCCAACCTACGTCTATTCCCGCGCGCACATCGAGGCGCAGTACAACGCGTATGCCAATGCCCTCGAAGGCATGCCGCACCTGGTCTGCTTCGCGGTCAAGGCCAACTCCAACCTGGGCGTGCTGAATGTCCTGGCGCGCCTCGGCGCCGGTTTCGACATCGTTTCCCGTGGCGAACTGGAGCGGGTCCTGGCCGCCGGCGGCAGCGCCGACAAGATCGTCTTCTCCGGCGTCGGCAAGACCCGTGAAGACATGCGCCGCGCTCTGGAAGTCGGTGTGCACTGCTTCAACATCGAGTCCAGCGAAGAGCTGGAACGCCTGCAAGTGGTGGCGGCCGAGCTGGGCGTGCGTGCGCCGATCTCGTTGCGGGTCAACCCGGATGTCGACGCCGGCACCCACCCGTACATCTCCACCGGGCTCAAAGAGAACAAGTTCGGCATCGCCATTGCCGATGCCGAGGATGTCTACATCCGCGCCGCGCAACTGCCGAACCTGGAAGTGCTGGGTGTCGACTGCCATATCGGCTCGCAACTGACCACCCTCGAACCCTTCCTCGACGCCCTCGACCGCCTTCTGGCGCTGATCGACCGCCTCGGCGAATGCGGCATCTACCTGCAGCACATCGACCTCGGTGGCGGCGTCGGCGTACGTTATAGCGACGAAGAGCCTCCGCTGGTCGGCGACTACATCAAGGCCGTGCGCGAGCGTATTGCCGGTCGCGACCTGGGGCTGATGTTCGAGCCGGGCCGCTACATCGTCGCCAATGCCGGTGTACTGCTGACCCAGGTCGAGTACCTCAAGCACACCGAACACAAGGATTTCGCCATTGTCGACGCGGCGATGAACGACCTGATCCGCCCGGCCCTGTACCAGGCCTGGATGGGCGTCAGCGCCGTGCGTCCGCGCGAAGCCGCCGGGCGGGTCTACGATATCGTCGGGCCGATCTGCGAGACTGGCGACTTCCTGGCCAAGGAACGTCAGTTGGCCCTTGAGGAAGGCGACCTGCTGGCCGTGCGCTCGGCCGGCGCCTATGGTTTCGTCATGAGCTCCAACTACAACACTCGCGGCCGCGCCGCCGAAGTGCTGGTGGATGGCGAGCAGATGTTCGAAGTGCGTCGTCGCGAGACGGTCGCCGAGCTGTATGCCGGCGAAAGCCTGCTGCCGGAGTAAGACCATGCTGCTGCGTTTTACCAAGATGCACGGCCTGGGCAACGACTTCATGGTCCTCGACCTGGTCAGCCAGCACGCGCATATCCAGCCCAAGCACGCCAAGCAATGGGGTGACCGCCACACCGGCATCGGCTTCGACCAGTTGCTGATCGTCGAGGCGCCGAGCAATCCGGAGGTGGATTTCCGCTATCGGATCTTCAATTCCGACGGCTCGGAAGTGGAACAGTGCGGCAACGGTGCCCGTTGTTTCGCCCGTTTCGTGCTCGACAAACGCCTGACCGCCAAGCGCCAGATCCGCGTCGAAACCAAGAGCGGGATCATCGAGCTGGATGTCCGCCAGGACGGCCAGATCAGCGTGAACATGGGCCCGCCGCGCCTGGTACCGGCCGAGATTCCGTTCCTGGCCGAGCAGCAGGCCAGCAGCTACGCCGTGGATGTCGACGGTCAGAGCGTCGACCTGGCCGCGGTGTCCATGGGCAATCCCCATGCAGTGCTGCGGGTCAGCGACATCAACAGCGCGCCTGTGCATGAATTGGGACCGAAGATCGAACATCACCCGCGCTTTCCGGCCCGAGTCAATGTCGGCTTCCTGCAAGTGATTGACCGCCACCGCGGACAACTGCGAGTCTGGGAACGTGGCGCCGGGGAAACCCAGGCCTGCGGGACCGGCGCCTGCGCCGCCGCGGTAGCCGCCATCAGCCAGGGCTGGATGGATTCGCCAGTGACCCTCGACCTGCCCGGCGGACGCCTGTCCATCGAATGGGCGGGTGTCGGCGAACCGGTGATGATGACGGGTCCTGCCGTTCGGGTGTATGAAGGACAAGTGCGTCTATAAGCGAGCCAATACCATGACCGACCAGCCTCAGGTTCCAGCCGAACAGCCCCACGAGCCGCCAGCGCAGAGCCTTGAGGCGGCGCAGGTCGCCGCCTACCTGGAGGCTCATCCGGATTTCTTCGTCGAGCACGAGGAACTGCTGCCGGCGCTGCGCATTCCTCATCGGCGCGGCGACACGGTGTCGCTGGTCGAGCGCCAGATGAAAATCCTCCGTGAGCGCAACATCGAGATGCGCCATCGCCTGTCGCAGTTGATGGACGTGGCCCGGGACAACGATCGCCTGTTCGAGAAAACCCGTCGCCTGATCCTCGCGCTGATGGATGCCGCCAGCCTCGACGACCTGGTCATGGCCGTGGAAGACAGCCTGCGCCAGGATTTCCAGGTGCCCTTCGTCGGCCTGATCCTGTTCGGCGACAACGCCATGCCGGTGGGCCGCTGGGTCAGCCATGCCGAAGCCCAACAAGCCATCGGCGGCCTGCTCTCGGAAGGCAAGAGCATCAGCGGCAGCCTGCGCGAGCATGAGCTGGACTTCCTGTTCGGCGAAGAACAGCGTAAGCAGATCGGCTCTACCGCAGTGGTTGCCATCAGCCATCAGGGCATACATGGCGTCCTTGCCGTGGCCAGCCGTGACCCGCAACACTACAAAAGCTCGGTGGGCACCCTGTTCCTCAGCTATATCGCCGAAGTCATGGGCCGCGTGGTTCCGCGCTTCACCCCCGCCCTGCGCTCGGTGCGCTAGCCATGGAGCGACAGCTGGACGCCTACTGCGAGCACCTGCGCAGTGAGCGCCAGGTGTCGCCCCATACGCTGCAAGCCTATCGCCGCGACTTGAACAAGGTCCTGGGCTTTTGCGCCAAGGAACAGATCGACAGCTGGAGCGCCCTGGATATCCAGCGCCTGCGCCGCCTGATCGCCCGCCTGCACCAGCAGGGCCAGTCCTCCCGCAGCCTGGCCCGGCTGCTTTCGGCGGTGCGCGGGCTGTACCTGTACCTCAACCGCGAAGGCCTGTGCACTCACGACCCGGCCACCGGCCTGGCACCGCCCAAGGGCGAACGCCGCCTGCCCAAGACCCTGGACACCGACCGCGCCCTGCAACTGCTGGATGGCGGGGTGGAGGACGACTTTATTGCCCGTCGCGACCAGGCCATTCTCGAGCTGTTCTACTCCTCGGGCCTGCGCCTGTCGGAGCTGGCCGGACTCGATCTGGAACAACTGGACCTGGCTGACGGCCTGGTGCAGGTCCACGGCAAAGGCAGCAAGACCCGCGTCCTGCCGGTCGGCCGCAAAGCCCGGGAAGCCTTGCAGAGCTGGCTGCCATTGCGGGCCCTGAGCAACCCGGCGGACGATGCCGTGTTTGTCAGCCAGCAAGGCCGCCGCCTCGGCCCCCGGGCCATTCAACTGCGGGTCAAGGCCGCCGGCGAGCGCGAACTGGGGCAGAACCTGCACCCGCACATGCTCCGGCACTCCTTCGCCAGTCACCTGCTGGAGTCGTCCCAAGATCTGCGCGCCGTGCAGGAGCTGCTCGGCCACTCGGACATCAAGACCACGCAGATCTACACCCACCTGGACTTCCAGCACCTGGCAACCGTCTATGACAGCGCCCATCCCCGGGCAAAACGCAGCAAGGACAGTGAGTAATGACGATTCAGCTGATCACCTTCGACCTTGACGATACCCTGTGGGATACCGCGCCGGTGATCCACAGCGCGGAGACCGTTTTGCGTGAATGGCTGGCCGAGCATGCACCGGACCTGGGCGGCGTACCGGTGGAACACCTCTGGGCGATCCGCGAACGGGTGCTGCTCAAGGAGCCGACGCTCAAGCACCGCATCAGCGCCTTGCGTCGGCGGGTGCTGTTCCATGCCCTGGAAGAGGCCGGTTACTCGCACGAGCAGGCTTCGCGCCTGGCGGAGGAGAGTTTCGAGGTATTTATCCATGCCCGCCACCAGATCGCCGTGTTTCCGGAGGTCGAGCCGACCCTGCAGGCCCTGGGCCGCTCCTTTGCCCTGGGGGTGGTCACCAATGGCAATGCCGATGTCCGTCGCCTCGGGCTCGCCGACTATTTCCGCTTTGCGCTGTGTGCCGAAGACATCGGTATTGCCAAGCCGGACTCACGGCTGTTCCACGAAGCCCTGGTGCGCGGCGGAAATGTCCCGGCCGGCGCGGCGGTGCATATCGGCGATCACCCTGGGGACGACATCGCCGGGGCCCAGCAGGCCGGTCTGCGGGCGATCTGGTACAACCCCACGGGCAAGGCCTGGGAGGCGGAACGGCAGCCGGATGCGCAGGTTCGCAGCCTGGCCGAGTTGCCGGCACTGCTGGCCGGCTGGAACAGCCCTGCCTGAGTAACACTTGTGGTGTGGCGAGCGGGCTTGCCCGCGCTCGGCTGCGTAGCAGTCGTAAAACCGACCACCTCGGCCTGCCTGAGGCACCGGATTCGCAGGTTTTAGGGCCGCTTCGCAGCCCAGCGCGGGCAAGCCCGCTCGCCACAGACCCGCCGCCCCTGCCCAATCAGGAGCCATGAAAAAGCCCGCGGCGACGGCGGGCTTTTTCAACAAAGCACAAACCCGGCGCTGAGACTCAGATAGGCCGGCTGCCGTATTTGTTATCCGGCTTCTTGGGGGGATCGGCCACCACATTGGCCTCGACTTCCTGCACCTTGCCGCCACGCGCAAGAAACTCTTCCATGGCTTTGGCCAGGGCATCGCGTTCCTTGTTCTTGGCTTCAACACTCGGTAGTTCGTCAACCGACACCGCCGCCTTGGCCTTGCCTTTGGCGGTGGGTACCGGCGCATCAGCGCCGTCGTCGTCGGCAACGTCTACGTCTTCAGCTGCCGCTTCCAGACCTTCTTCGGTTTCGTCGTCTTCACCGACCTCGAGGTCGTCGTTTTCCAGATCATCGTCGCTCATGTTCTACCTCATGACTTGCGAAAAGCAGATTAGTTATAGCCCAGCTACGCCGACTGTCGAAGGCTGCCAGAAAAAATTCAACATCCGCTGCATACCAGCGGCTTATGCCCCATCACCGTAAAGGGTGGCAAGGACTTTACGAGCACCGCCATGATCCCGGTGCTCGCCCAGATAGACACCTTGCCAGCTACCCAGGGCCAACCGTCCCGCCGTGACCGGCAAAGTCAGCTGACAGCCAAGCAAACTGGCCTTGAAGTGCGCCGGCAGATCGTCCGCGCCTTCGTCGTTGTGTTCATAATCGGCCTTGACCTGGGGTACCAGCCGGTTGAAAAAACGCTCGAAGTCGCGACGGACCACCGGATCGGCATTCTCGTTGATGGTCAACGAGGCCGAGGTATGCTGCAGCCACAAATGCAACAGGCCGACCTGGCATGCCTGGAGCCCAGGCAAACCGTCGAGCAACTCCTGGGTCACCAAATGAAAACCCCGGGGCCTGGCCCGCAAGGTAATCAGGGTCTGTTGCCACATACAGTTCTCCGCCCTTCGGCGCGCATTCTAGCGCGCTGTGGAAAAAAGCAAAGCGCCTAATACTCTTGCTTTGCTGTAAGCAATCGGCCCTTACAAAAACGCCCTGGGGTTTTGGCCGTAATGCCTTTGGATAAATCCTTTCAGTGCCTTTTTCAATGACAAACTCCAGGCAAAAAAATGCCCGGCAAGCCGGGCAGTTTTTTTTGCTGCGTTTACAAGTTGTAACCGCGCTCGTTGTGTTGCGCCAGGTCCAGGCCCACCGACTCTTCTTCGTCGGTCGCACGCAGCCCCATCACGGCATCCAGCACCTTGAGGATGATGAAGGTGACGATCGCCGTGTAGATGACGGTGAAGCCGACGCCTTTGCACTGGATCCAGACTTGTGCGGCGATGTCGGTGGTGGCAGTGTTGAAGCCGCCCATGGACGGTGCGGCGAACACACCGGTGAGGATCGCGCCGAGCATACCGCCGATACCGTGCACGCCGAAGGCGTCCAGGGAGTCGTCATAGCCCAGTTTGCGTTTCAGGGTGGTAGCGCAGAAGAAGCACACCACACCGGCCGCCAGGCCGATGATCAGCGAGCCCATAGGGCCGACGGTGCCGGCAGCCGGGGTAATGGCGACCAGACCGGCAACCACGCCCGAAGCGATGCCCAGGGCACTTGGTTTACCGTGGGTCAGCCACTCGGCGAACATCCAGCCCAGTGCGGCGGCAGCGGTAGCGATCTGGGTGACCAGCATCGCCATGCCGGCGGTGCCGTTGGCTGCGGCGGCGGAACCGGCGTTGAAGCCGAACCAGCCGACCCACAGCATGGCCGCGCCCACCAGGGTGTAACCGAGGTTGTGTGGCGCCATCGGGGTGCTCGGGAAACCTTTGCGCTTGCCCAGTACCAGGCAGGCTACCAGGCCAGCAACACCGGCGTTGATGTGCACCACGGTGCCGCCGGCGAAGTCGAGTACGCCCCAGTCGCCCAGCAGGGAACCCGGACCGCTCCAGACCATATGCGCAATCGGCGCATAGACCAGAGTGAACCACACGCCCATGAACACCAGCATCGCGGAGAACTTCATACGTTCGGCGAAGGCACCGACGATCAGCGCCGGGGTGATGATGGCGAAGGTCATCTGGTAGGTGACGAACACCGACTCGGGGAACAGCGACGTCGGTCCGGTGATGCTGGCCGGCGTTATGCCCGCGAGGAAGGCCTTGGCCAGGCTACCGACGAAGGAGTTGTAGTTGACGACGTTGGCTTCCATCCCGGTGGTGTCGAACGCCATGCTGTAGCCATAAATGAACCACAGAATGGTGATCAGACCGGTAATGGCGAAGCACTGCATCATCACGGAAAGAATGTTTTTCGAGCGCACCATACCGCCGTAGAACAGCGCGAGGCCCGGAATAGTCATGAACAGCACCAGGGCTGTCGAGGTCAGCATCCAGCTGGTATCACCGGAATTGAGGACTGGAGCAGGTACCGGGTCCGCCGCCATGGCCAAGGCTGGCATTACGAGGGACAACAGGGCTCCTAGCCCTGCGAATTTACGCAGAGTCATATTGTTTTCTCCTGGGGCGTTGGGGTTTGGCGGCTTAGATTGCGTCGGTATCGGTTTCGCCGGTACGGATGCGAATAGCCTGTTCCAGATTAACCACAAAGATCTTGCCGTCACCGATCTTGCCGGTGTTGGCCGCCTTGGTTATCGCCTCGATAACCCGGTCAAGATCCTTGTCGTCAATGGCGACATCAATCTTCACCTTGGGCAGGAAGTCGACCACGTATTCCGCGCCGCGATACAGCTCGGTGTGACCCTTCTGCCGACCGAAGCCTTTGACCTCAGTAACGGTAATGCCCTGCACGCCGATCTCGGACAACGACTCGCGCACGTCGTCCAACTTGAACGGCTTGATGATGGCAGTGACTAGCTTCATGAAACTCTCTCCCGAATTGGTGGACTTGCCCCAGGAAAACAAACCCGACTCAAGTCTAAGCGCAGTGCCTGGCTTTGTAACGCATCGTCGGTCCACATCTACCGCTCGACGCCAGCTAACCGCTGCTGGCGAAACTTCCCAGCTTCGTCTGCCGCACTGCATTCGTCACAGCGACTGCATCAGTGCATGGGTCACTGGCAACTAAGCAGAAAGCTTGCCAGCTCCATAAAAACCAACGTTTTCAGTCCCTTGGCCGCTGTGATGGGTGAAAAAGCACGTTGCGCCCCGGCTATACGCACAACAACGGTGCGCACCGCACTGGCGCAATGCGCGAAAACCGTGCGCCCGCCCCCATGGAAATGACTATAGACACTGCGTGGTACACTGGTTGGTAATCTGTTTCCGGAACCTTAGCCATGCTTGCGCCCAAAGCTTTCCTCGATGCCCTGAGCGGCCACGCCTCCCGTTTGTTCAGCGGTGAAACACCCCTGCCCCGCCAGGAATTCGAAAGTCAGTTCAAGGTGCTGTTGCAGAGCGGCTTCAGCAAGCTGGACCTGGTCAGCCGCGAGGAGTTCGACAGCCAGATGGTGGTGTTGGCGCGCACGCGGGCACGGTTGGAGAGTCTGGAGGCGAAGGTGGCGGAGCTGGAGGCGAGGTTGAATCCACCAGTGGAGTGACGTTTCATTGCCCGCTCCTGCTCTATGCGGGAGCAATGGGTTGCCGTTCGATTGCTCGCGCTGGGAATCTTGATTCCTCGCAACACTGCGCCTGAGTAAACCTGTTTGCCGATGCCCGTCGGAAACATCAATCGTTACAATATTTCCGGTGATATGTTCACGGCTCTTATTGCCTAATAGAACATGCGACGTCCATCTATTACTCTAAAATTACCGTCACCTACTGTAAGGGACGCCATCGGCCAAGCCAGCCCTCGCCCGTTTAATGACTGCTCATTGAAATCCAGTTTCAATATTCATGAAAAAAACAGCAAAACTTCTCATCTTCACTTCGCTACTTTTGATCGTCGGTTGCGCGAGCAAGATCAAGGTCCCCGAAGTCTCGGGAACCGTCCTAAAGGACAGCCAACCTGTTGAGAATATGAGGGTCCGGGTCATTACCGAAGTCCCACGGGAAACCACCACCCCTCTGCAATACCTGATAGCCCACGCGGTCGCTCAGACGACAACGCTGCGGACGCGTAGGCAATTCAAATTCGTGGTAAGCGTCTCAGAATTAACCTACACCAATGCAAAAGGGGGGTTTTATTTCTACCCCTTCGAGGTTGATCTACCCGAAGCAGAAATCGACGAGACACCTACACCAAGAAGCCGTGACCAAGCCGCCGAAAATCCGCTGCGTGGTGATACACCTGCGAGCCGACTACAAATCCAGTTCGAGCACAATAACCAATGGGTCCGGGGATGGGGCTTCGAACGTGGGAACAGGGCTTTACCTCAAGAAGGCCTGAAGTTGCAATGCGAGTTGCCCTCCGACAAGGACACCGCCCCAAGTACGGAAGTTATCTGCCACGAAAGATAATAAAACGCCCAATGCTACGAACACCTCATCCTGAGTTTGCTGTGCCCGCCCGAAATATCCCTCAGCTTGCTGCACTGGAATAATCAACTGCGGATCAGGCTGCAAGATATCGCCCCATATGCTGCCAGAGAGAAGGCCCGAAATGTCTCTCAGCCTGCTGCACTGGAACAATCAGCCCTGGATCAGGCTGCAAGATGTTCCTCATATGCTGCCGGAGGGAGAACAGCCACGTAGCATGCGAAACGCGCCGTGGTGGAAACGAGCGTCACGCCTACTTCCATCGTTTTCGTAAAGTTGGGGCTCTGGGGTCTCCTTGATGCGCCGCAGGACTGCACAGAGCCACCGGCACCAGCCTTCACACACAAGCCATTGTCAAAATTGTTAGCCTATAGGCATACATAAATGCCTATTTTGACAGCTTATAGGCTGTTAAAAAAGGAGATCTTATGCGTAATCCCTCACTCAGCCACCTGCGCCTGGCTCAGGTGGAACGGGCTCTCGAGCCCTTCGTAACCCTCAAAGGGAAAACTACCCCTCGTGGTGGCTGGCTGCGCTCGATTCGAGAATCCCTGGGCAGAACTGTACGCAGTCAGGCTGCTCTGCTCGGCGTGGCGCCCGCTACGCTTCAAAAATCCGAGCAATCGGAGGCAGATGACCGAATTACCCTCGGTCAACTGAGGAAACTGGCCAACGGGCTGGACTGCGAGCTGGTCTATGCACTGAAACCGAAGAAGCCTTTGCATGACATGGTCGAAGAGCGCGCAGAATTGTTGGCTCGGAAAGAGGTCATGGGGGGGTCGCACATGATGGCCCTTGAAGACCAGCGCCCGTCCGACTCATTCATCGAGCGCAAGGTAACTGAACGGCGCCAGGAACTGCTGGCTGGAGCGTGGGCTCGACTATGGCGGTAGAACTCGAACTGAAACCCGGGCAAACCCCTCTCGACCATGACGAAGCCGCAGGTCTCAAGCCAAAACACATCAGTACCCAGGGCGAGCTTGACGAGTGGGAAGCAGAAAACCTGCTCAAGGCCAGGCAGTGGCAGAATCGCCAGAAAAAGCTTGATGTGCTAAACGAACACTTCTGCCGCGACCTTCACAAGAAGATGTTCAGCGACACATGGAACTGGGCTGGCACATTCCGCAGAACTGAAAAAAATATCGGCTGCGATCCGATACAGATCTCGATCAAGCTGAATCAGCTCCTGGGCAATGTGGCGTACTGGGTAGAGAACAAGACGTTCACACCTGATGAGATAGCGGCTCGTTTTCATCACCAGCTCGTGTCGATACACCCCTCCCCAAACGGAAATGGCCGCCATGCTCGTTACATGACCGATGCACTTCTAAGGCAGTGCGGTTGCCTTGATTTCTCCTGGGGTAATGGGAATCTGGTTTCGACCAATGAGGTCCGTGATCGCTATATCCAGTCCCTCCGTGACGCCGATGCCGGCGATTACGCCCCACTTATGGTCTTCGTGCGCAGCTGAGCCAACCTTGGGAGCGACGTATCAAATGCAGTGAGCGCCGGTCCGCTGTTGCCATCACTACCAAGAGAAAAAAGATTCCAATACAATTTCTTCGCAGCCCTGGTCATTCCACTCCCGGGTTACTGAAACGGTGAAGAACCTAGGTATATGTGGCCCCGTTATGCGGGGCCTACTTGTTTCTGGCGACCTCACTGCCCAGCGCTAACCTTGCGTCACGCCCCACGAGCAGACAACGAATCGTCTGGACACATAAAAGCCCCCAAGCCCCTCCCCCACTCAACTAGTCTTCCAGAACCGCAGGAAGCGGCCCCTTCGCGTTCAAGGAAAGAACATGTCCCTGGCCATCGTCCACAGTCGCGCCCAGGTGGGCGTGGAAGCCCCCGCCGTCACCGTCGAAACCCATCTGGCCAACGGCTTGCCGATGCTCACGCTCGTAGGGCTGCCCGAAACCGCCGTGAAGGAAAGCAAGGACCGGGTCCGCAGTGCGATCCTCAACTCGGCCCTCGATTTTCCGGCACGACGCATTACCCTGAACCTCGCTCCGGCGGATCTGCCCAAGGACGGCGGACGCTTCGACCTGGCGATTGCCCTCGGCATCCTGGCCGCCAGCGTGCAGGTACCCGCCCTGACCCTGGACAACCTGGAATGCCTGGGCGAACTGGCCTTGTCCGGGGCCATCCGCCCGGTGCAAGGCGTGCTGCCGGCGGCGCTGGCCGCGCGTGCCGCCGGGCGTACCCTGGTGGTGCCGCAAGCCAATGCCGAAGAGGCCTCGCTGGCCTCCGGGCTGACGGTGATTGCCGTCGACCATCTACTGCAACTGGTGGCCCATCTCAATGGACATGCCCCCCTCAAACCTTTCGAATCCAGTGGCCTGCTGCACCTGAGCAAGCCCTACCCGGACCTGAGCGAAGTACAAGGCCAACTCGCCGCCAAGCGCGCCCTGCTGATCGCCGCCGCCGGAGCGCATAACCTGTTGTTCAGCGGTCCGCCCGGCACCGGCAAGACCCTGCTCGCCAGCCGTCTCCCCGGTTTGCTACCGCCGTTGGACGAACAGGAAGCCCTGGAGGTTGCCGCCATCCAGTCGGTCGCCAGTCATGTGCCGTTGAGCAGTTGGCCGCAGCGACCGTTTCGCCAACCGCATCACTCAGCCTCGGGTCCGGCGCTGGTAGGTGGCGGCTCCCGGCCACGACCGGGTGAAATAACCCTGGCACACCACGGCGTGCTCTTCCTGGATGAATTGCCAGAATTTGACCGCAAGGTACTGGAGGTTCTGCGCGAACCACTTGAGTCCGGTCATATCGTGATTTCCCGCGCCCGCGACCGGGTGCGCTTCCCGGCACGTTTCCAGCTGGTGGCGGCGATGAATCCCTGCCCCTGTGGATATCTTGGCGACCCCAGCGGACGTTGCCGCTGCACCCCGGAACAGATCCAGCGCTACAGCAACAAACTCTCCGGCCCGCTGCTGGACCGCATCGACCTGCACCTGACCGTGGCCCGTGAAGCCACGGCACTCAGCCCCAGCCAGCAAGACGGTGATAACACCGCACAGGCTGCCGCCCGGGTCGCCGAAGCCCGGCAACGTCAGCAACAGCGTCAGGGATGTACCAATGCATTTCTCGATTTACCGGCGCTGCGCGCGCACTGCACGTTATCCACAGGCGATGAAAAGTGGCTGGAAACTGCGTGTGAACGGCTGACGCTTTCGCTACGGGCAGCCCATCGACTGCTCAAGGTGGCGCGCACCTTGGCGGATCTGGAACAGGTGGAAAACATAAGCCGCGAGCATCTGGCCGAAGCGTTGCAGTATCGGCCAGTGTCTCAATAGAAGTGGCATCACTTGAACAAGGCCTGGCCGCAACACCCCATCATCGGCCAGGCCCTCCCCACCGGGTTATTCCTTACTCAGATCCACCAACGGCGTGCCCCGCACCTCCGTCTTGCGCCCGTCCTGAATCTGCGTCACCTGCTGCACCGCCTTATCCACAGCCGCCTTGTCCGCCAGCAGGCTATAGCTGATCTGGAACTGGCGTTTCTGCCCGGCCTCGATGGTCGGCACCAAGCCCAGCGGGCGCTGGTAATGGCGGTTATAGGAGAAGCTGGTCCCCGGCTCCAGCCCGGTGACATAGCCCTGGCCCTGGGTATCGGTGTTTTTCCACAGGGAGAACACCGGCAGTTGCTGGGTATTGAACCCAAGCGAAACCCCGAGACTGCCGGCCTTGTTGTGCAGCACCGCCAGGGTGTCGCCCTTGGCATCGGCATACGGCACGACGTTGTAGACAGTCTCGTCATAGTCTTTGGTCGGCGCACGGTAGGTCTGCCAATCTGGCAGGTCGCCCTTGGCCTTGTCGTTGAACGGCGACACCTGCTTCACCGGCGCCACGAAGCGCGCTCCCTGCTCCAGGAACGGAGTACTGAAGTTGCTGTGATACAGCGCCTGGTATTCCTTCGGATAATCGCCGTTGTTGGTCAGTGTGTCATTGAGCGCAAAACTCACGCTGCCGGGAACCGTCGACAGTTCGGTAGCCACCGAGAAGTCGACTTTCTTGAACGCCTGCTCCTTCAGCTCACCTTGCAAACGGATGGCATAAGGTGGTTGCTCATCGATATGCAGGGTGACCTTGCTGGCCGGAATGTTCGCCGCCCGCCCGTGCAAGGTCAGCAGTTCACCGTTATCGAGCCCTGGATGCCCGACCCACTCATAGCCGCAACGCACCACCATCTCGTTGAAGCCCTCCAGCCAGCCCAGGCCACCACGTCCGTTAAGTTCGATAAAGGCCGGATTGACCACCTCCTTGACCGGCGAGTCCCAGCCCAGGCGCACATCGCCCACGGACGCGTGCAGGACGTTCATGCCCCGCGTCGGTACTACCGAGAGTTTCATCGTGCCGTTGTCGATATCGACGATGCTGACCCCTTCCTGGCGGCCACCATGCAAGGTGCGCATCGTCACGGAGAAGGGCTTGGCGGTCTTGATCCCCAGTTGCTGACTGGTGATCTGGCGGTTCTGCGCGGGGGTGTCGCTGTCGAGCAGCACGTAGTCCCAGGCCATGGCATGGGAAGCTGCGGTCAGGGCGGTGACACCGAAGAGCAAGCGGAGAGAAGTCATGAGCTGTCCTTATTGGAATTGTCCGACTTTTATAACGCTGATGAAACGTTTCAGCAAGTCAGCCTGACAAATATCCATCAGTTCAAGGACCGCATGTACTCCCCCCGTATTTCAGCGCCTGCGACGAGGCGCCGTCTCAGCGAAACTGATCCACTTCCTGACGCAGCTCCGTCGCCAGGGTCTCCAGCTCCCGGGCCGTGAGCGCCAGGTTGGATACCACCTCGCGCTGCTCGCTGTTGGCCAGGGCAATACCCTGCAGGTTGCCGCTGAGCCGGGTCGCGGTGCTGCTCTGTTCCTGGGTCGCGGTGGTGATAACGGCGAACTGCTGACCGGCCGAACGGCTCTGCTCGTCGATCTGCGCCAGGGCCGAAGCCACATTGGCATTGCGCGACAGACCTTCCTGCATCAACCGATTGCCCTCTTCCATGGTGCTGATGGCGTGACCGGTCTGTTGCTGGATACTCTGGATCATCCCGGAGATCTGGTCGGTGGCCTCACGAGTACGCCCCGCCAGGCTACGCACCTCATCCGCCACCACCGCAAAGCCGCGGCCCTGTTCACCAGCACGGGCGGCTTCGATGGCCGCGTTCAGCGCCAACAGGTTGGTCTGATCGGCAATCGAGGTGATCACCCCGACAATCCCGCCGATTTCCTCGGAGCGTTGCCCCAGGGCGTTGATCACCTGCGCCGTGCTGCCCAGGGAACCGGCGATCTGCTCCAGGGACGTCGAAGCCTCCTCCATGGCGGTACGCCCGATGCGCGTCTGCCGGGCATTCTCCTGGGCCAGCCGCTCGGTATTGCCCATGTTGTCGGCGATATTCAGCGAGGTGGCACTGAACTGCTCCACGGCACCAGCCATGCTGCTGATCTCGCCGGATTGCTGCTCGATCCCTTCATAGGCACCGCCGGACAAGCCGGTGAGTACATGGGCGCGAGTGCTGACCTCGGCCGCCGCCTTGCGGATGTGCTCGACCATCGAGGACAGTGCCTGTCCCATCTGGTTGAAGCTGTCAGCCAACTGGCCGATCTCGTCATGGCTGGACACATCCAGGCGCACGCTCAAGTCCCCCGCCCCCAGGGCTTGCGCCTGGCGTACCAGATCGCCCAGGGGCCGCAACTTGCTGCGCAACAGCCAGATCGCCGCGCCGACGGCCAGCAGCATCGCCAGCAGGCTGCCAATTACCAGTTTAATGCCAACGTTCCAGGTCACGGCGCGGATCTCGGCTTTGGGCAAGCTCGCCACCACGGTCCACGGCCCCCCTTCAAAGGTCACCGCCACACTGTAGAAGTCCTCGTTCTTGTCACTCCAGAAGCGCCCATGGCCCGGTTGTCGGACCAGATCGACAACCACCGGGATTGCCTGTGCAAGATCCGTCACCCCGGCAGGCGGCACCAGCCAATGTTTCTGCTCATCGAGCAAGGCCAGGGAACCGGTCGCACCGATGCGAAAGCGCTTGAGGTTGTCGAACTGGGCATTCTGCGCATCGGTGTAGTCGAAACCGACGAACAGCACAGCGATTACCTTGCCGTCAGCATCGCGTACCGGTGTGTACTGGGTCATGTAGGATCGGTCGAACAGCAGCGCACGTCCGACGTACGCCTGGCCCGCCAGCAAACGCTGGTAGGCCGGATGCTGGTGATCGAGCAAGGTGCCGATGGCGCGACTGCCGTCCTGCTTGGTCAGGGAGGTGCTGACCCGGACGAAGTCCTCACCACTGCGCACGAACAGGGTCGCGACACCCGCGGACATCTGTTTGAACGCATCCACCTCGGTAAAGTTGTTGTTCAGCAGTTCATTGCCCAGGTACAGGCCCGGAGCTTGCACGCTGCCCACGGCGATCATTTGCTCGGGACGCACGCTCAGGCCACTGCTGAAACGTTTTTCGAACAATCCGCTCAGGCGCTGGGTACTTTCGCGCAAGGTGCCGTGGAAAGTGTTCAACTGGTCGGCCAGCAGGCGTGCTTCGCTGGCCAGGTGTTCTTCGCGGGTGTCGAGGTTGGCCGAGTCCAGCGAACGCAGGGCAAACACGGTGCTGCCACTGATCACCAGCGCGAGGATAACGGCGAGTGCCAGCCCCAGTTGCGAGGCAATTCGGGCACGAGGTCGAGACATGATACGGCTCCTGGGCGGGCGGCGAATCCTGTGGGTACTGGCAAGCCACATGGAAACATTTCCAATGAACAAGGTATGCACGAACCGTTTTTTGACGCCGGTTCCATGTCGGTAGATTCGGCGGCGCCAGCGAATACTTGAGTCATTTGGACGGATATCAGCGGCCGCCAAAAACAGCGTATCAGCCCAGACGCTGGACTTCGGGCAGGACCATGGCCGCGACCTCGCCCTGGAGGAAATCGCTGAGCCGCCGCAGGCGCTCGCCGCCCGGTCGGGTTTTCGGCCAGACCAAGTAATATTTCTCACCACTGTCGACGGCAGTCGGCCACGGCAAACTCAGACGTCCCTGAGCCACGTCCTCGGCCACCATCAGCAGGTCGCCCATGGACACCCCGTAACCCCGCGCCGCGGCAATCATGCCCAGTTCAAGGGTATCGAACAGTTGGCCGCCCTTGAGCGAGATCCGTTCGGACAAGCCCATGCGCTCCAACCAGCTACGCCAGTCCCGCCGATCGGGTGTCGGGTGCAACAACTCGACGCTGGCCAGGCGCTCGGCATCCCAAGGCTGCTCATTGAGCAGCGTAGGCGCTCCCACCGGAATCAACCACTCGGAGAACAGGTAGCTGGCCTCCCAGTCGGGCGGGAAATGGCCGTTGCTGAGCAGTACCGCGCAGTCAAACGGTTCCTGATTGAAGTCCACGCTGTCGACATCCATCCAGGCACTGGTGAGCTGCACCTCATTGCCCTCCTGCAAATGCCGGAAGCGGCTCAGTCGCGCCAGCAGCCAACGCATGGTCAAGGTCGAGGGGGCCTTCATACGCAGGATGTCGTCTTCGGCACGCAAGGTATTGCACGCTCGCTCCAGGGCGCCGAAACCCTCGCGGATCCCCGGCAGCAGCAAGCGTGCGGACTCGGTCAGTTGCAGATTGCGCCCGTTACGCTGGAACAGTCGACAGGCGAAGTGCTCTTCGAGGGTACGAATGTGCCGGCTGACCGCACTCTGGGTAATGGACAGTTCCTCCGCCGCCCGGGTGAATGAACTGTGGCGGGCCGCCGCTTCGAAAGCGCGCAAGGCATACAGGGGAGGCAGACGGCGAGGCATGGGGAGCGCTCCGATAACGCAATGCGCCAACCCTAGCAGAAACCGCCTTTGCATGAGTTTTTATCATGCGAGCAATCGGTTTTATCCCTTTGTGCAAATGCCCGGGAACCCTGAGAATCAACGGTTCTCATTACCTTCCGCCTGTCGAGCCTGATGATCATGAAGCATTCAGCACGCACCGAACTCTGGGCCATTCTGCGGTTGTCCGGGCCGCTGATCGCCTCGCAGTTGGCGCATATGCTGATGGTGCTGACCGACACCCTGATGATGGCCAGGCTCAGCCCCGAGGCCCTGGCCGGCGGCGGCCTGGGCGCGGCGAGTTATTCGTTCGTGTCGATTTTCTGCATTGGCGTGATCGCGGCCGTGGGCACCCTGGTCTCCATTCGCCAGGGTGCCGGCGATATCGAAGGCGCGACTCGCCTGACCCAGGCCGGGCTCTGGCTGGCCTGGGCCATGGCTCTGGTGGCCGGCCTGCTGCTGTGGAACCTCAAGCCGGTGCTGCTGATGTTCGGCCAGACGCCGAGCAATGTGCACGCCGCCACGCAGTTCCTGACGGTGCTGCCGTTCGCCCTGCCCGGCTACCTGAGCTTCATGGCCTTGCGTGGTTTCACCAGCGCCCTGGGCCGTGCCACCCCGGTGATGGTGATCAGCCTGTGCGGGACCGTGGCCAACTTCGCCCTCAACTACGTGCTGATCAACGGGCTGTTCGGCCTGCCCAAGCTGGGCCTGGCGGGGATCGGCCTGGTCACCGCGCTGGTCGCCAGTTGCATGGCCCTGGGGCTCGCCTGGCATATCAAGCAGCATCCGGCGTACCGCAACTACCCCTTGCTGCGGGGCCTGTCGCGGCCCAACTGGCAGTATCTGCGCGAACTCTGGCGCCTGGGCCTGCCGATTGGTGGCACCTATGCCGTGGAAGTCGGGCTGTTCGCCTTTGCCGCGCTGTGCATGGGCACCATGGGCAGCACGCAACTGGCGGCGCACCAGATCGCCCTGCAGATCGTCTCGGCGGCCTTCATGATACCGGCGGGGATCTCCTATGCCATCACCATGCGCATCGGCCTGCACTACGGCGCCGGACAACTGCTGGAGGCGCGCCTGGCCGGTCGGGTCGGTATCGCCTTCGGCGCCGCCGCCATGCTCGCCTTTGCCGCGCTGTTCTGGCTGGCGCCGAACCAGTTGGTGGGACTGTTTCTGGATCGCCACGACCCGGCGTTCCAGCCGGTCGTCGAACTGGCCGTCAGGCTGCTGGCGGTGGCCGCCTGGTTCGAGCTGTTCGATGGCACCCAGACCATCGCCATGGGCGCGATCCGCGGCCTGAAGGACGCCAAGACCACCTTCCTCGTCGGTCTCGCCTGCTACTGGCTGATCGGTGCTCCGGCGGCGTGGTTGCTGGCGTTCGACTTCAACGGCGGACCGACCGGTGTCTGGTGGGGACTGGCGCTGGGCCTGGCCTGCGCGGCGGTGAGCCTGACCCTGGCATTCGAGTGGCGGATGAAGCGGATGCTGGGACACCCCAGGACGCAAAGCCCACGGCGCAGCATCATGGATACAGCCTGAACCGACAGGCTGCCGCCCATGGTGTCAAACCACTTCCTGCACCGCCGGCTGAGCGGCATCAAAGTTCAGGTACTCCACCAGCTCCGCCAGTGGCAACGGCTTGCTGATCAGATAGCCCTGGGCCTGGTCGCAGCCGAATTCACGCAGCAAGGCCAGTTGCTCCGGGGTTTCCACCCCTTCGGCCACCACTTCCAGATGAAGATTGTGGGCCAGGTTGACCATGGCATGCACCAGCTTGCGGTTTTCCTCACGCGACTCCATGCCACCGACAAAACTCTTGTCCACCTTGAGCAAGGCGATCGGCAGGCTGTTGAGGTGCACGAAGGAAGAAAACCCGGTGCCGAAGTCGTCCAGGGAAAAGCGCACCCCCAGCCGCCCCAGGGCATCCATGGTCTGCTTGACCAGGTCGCTGCGACGCATCACCGCGGTTTCGGTAAGTTCGAACTCCAGCCATTGCGCCTCGACGCCGCGCTCGGCAATCAGCCGGCTCAAGGTCGAGAGCAACTGGCTATCCTGGAACTGCCGGAACGACAGGTTGACCGCCATGTGCAGCGGTGCCAGCCCCAGTTCGCGCAAGGCCTGCATATCCCGTAGCGCCCGGGAAATCACCCAGTAACCCAATGGCACGATCAGGCCGCTTTGTTCGGCCAGGGGCACGAACTCGCTGGGCGGCAGCAGCCCGCGCTCGCCATGCCGCCAGCGCACCAGGGCTTCGAGGCCGACGATCTGGCCGCTGCCCAGGTCGAGGCGCGGCTGGTAATGCAGTTCCAGTTCGTCACGGCGCAGGGCTCGGCGCAGCTCGCTTTCCAGGTCGGCGAGGCTGCGGGCGTTGCGATTGATCCGCTCATTGAAGATGTGAAAGGTGCAGCCCTGGGTGCTCTTGGCCTGCTGCATGGCGATATGCGCATGCCACATCAGCGGGTCGGCCCCGGCATTGGCACGGGTATGGGCGATGCCCAGGCTACAACCGATCAACAGGCTCTCGCCGTCGACCCAGTAAGGTTCGGCCATGGCCTCGACAATCCGTTCGGCCACACTCTCGGCCCGTTGCGGGGCCCGGCGGGTGTCGATCAGCAGGGCGAACTCGTCGCTGCCCAGACGCGCCAGCTGGTCACCGGCCTCCAGCTGACTCTTGAGCCGCGCGACCACCTGCAGGATCAGCCGGTCGCCGGCCTGGTGGCCGAGGGCGTCGTTGGCATGGCGGAAATTGTCCAGGTCCAGGTGCCCGAGGGCCAGGCCGCGCCCTTCGTTCTCGGCCAGGCGCGCCGCCAGCAGGGTCTGGAAACCCTGGCGATTGGCGATACCGGTCAGCGGATCCTGCTCGGCCAGGCGCTGCAAGGTGTTTTCCAGCACGCCGCGTTCGCGCACATGGCGCAGGCAGCGGCGCAAGGTCGGTGCATCGAGGCCCTGGCGAACCAGCCAGTCACTGACGCCCAGGGGCGCGACCAACGGTTCCTCTTCCAGTAACAGGATGGTCGGCAGGTTGCAGCGTCCCGGCGCCGGCTGCAGGTTCGGCACCGTCAGCAAGAGCGCCGCGCGGTCGGCCTCGAACAGGCGGCCGACCACCTCCCAGGACGGGGCATGGATCAGCACGGCTGAATCGCCCATAGGAGCCAGACACTCGCGCAACAAGGCCGCCCACTCAGGCTCATCGGCCAGTAGCAGCAAACGCAAGGGTTCGACAGGCTTAGACAAACCGACTCCCTAGACTCTGCAAAAAACGTTGGAGATCAACATTGCGACACGCTCAGGAGATTTTAAGTACGATTGATTATCAAGTGCTTTGTTGTGTAACACAATTCAGAACAATAGCCGGGAATGTGCTGTGCATCCTGCGGCAAAGTAACAAAACCGGCAAATTTAGATAGCGGCGCACGTCACAGTGTCGCAGAGACGCAGCAGAATCCTTCCAGCCTGTTAAAATGCCCGCCCTTTTCGCAACAGACTCCTGACTCCGTCATGTCCCGACTCAATCCCCGGCAGCAAGAAGCCGTGAACTACGTCGGCGGCCCTCTTTTGGTGCTCGCCGGTGCCGGCTCCGGCAAGACCAGCGTGATCACCCGCAAGATCGCCCACCTGATCCAGAACTGCGGCATCCGTGCCCAGTACATCGTCGCCATGACCTTCACCAACAAGGCCGCGCGGGAAATGAAGGAACGCGTCGGCACCCTGCTCAAGGGCGGCGAAGGCCGTGGCCTGACGGTGTCGACCTTCCACAACCTGGGGTTGAACATCATCCGCAAGGAGCATGCGCGGCTGGGCTACAAGCCCGGCTTCTCGATCTTCGACGAGGCCGACGTCAAGGCCCTGATGACCGACATCATGCAGAAAGAATACTCGGGCGACGACGGCGTCGACGAGATCAAGAACATGATCGGCTCGTGGAAAAACGACCTGATCCTGCCGCCCCAGGCCCTGGAGAATGCGCGCAATCCCAAGGAACAGACAGCGGCCATCGTCTACACCCACTACCAGCGCACGCTCAAGGCGTTCAACGCGGTGGATTTCGACGACCTGATCCTGCTGCCGGTGAAGCTGTTCGAGGAACATGCCGACATCCTGGAAAAGTGGCAGAACAAGGTCCGCTACCTGCTGGTGGACGAATACCAGGACACCAACGCCAGCCAGTACCTGCTGGTGAAAATGCTGATCGGCACGCGCAACCAGTTCACCGTGGTCGGCGACGACGACCAGTCGATCTACGCCTGGCGCGGCGCGCGGCCGGAAAACCTGATGCTGCTCAAGGACGACTACCCATCCCTGAAAGTGGTGATGCTGGAGCAGAACTACCGCTCCACCAGCCGTATCCTGCGCTGCGCCAACGTGCTGATCTCGAACAACCCGCACGAATTCGAAAAGCAGCTGTGGAGCGAGATGGGCCACGGCGATGAAATCCGCGTGATCCGTTGCCGCAACGAGGACGCCGAGGCCGAGCGCGTGGCCATGGAGATCCTCAGCCTGCACCTGCGCACCGACCGGCCCTACAGTGATTTCGCCATCCTTTACCGGGGCAACTACCAGGCCAAGCTGATCGAGCTGAAACTGCAGCACCACCAGATTCCCTATCGGCTGTCGGGGGGCAACAGCTTTTTCGGACGCCAGGAAGTCAAGGACCTGATGGCCTACTTCCGCCTGATCGTCAATCCGGATGACGACAACGCCTTCCTGCGGGTGATCAACGTCCCGCGCCGGGAGATCGGCTCGACCACCCTGGAAAAACTCGGCAACTACTCCACCGAACGCAAGATCTCGATGTACGCCGCCACCGACGAGATCGGCCTGGGCGAACATCTGGACAGCCGCTTCACCGATCGCCTGGCGCGCTTCAAGCGCTTTATGGACCGGGTGCGTGAGCAGTGCGCCGGCGAAGACCCGATTGCCGCCCTGCGCAGCATGGTCATGGACATCGACTACGAGAACTGGCTGCGCACCAACAGCTCCAGCGACAAGGCCGCGGACTACCGGATGGGCAACGTCTGGTTCCTGATCGAAGCCCTGAAGAACACCCTGGAAAAAGACGAAGACGGCGACATGACCGTCGAGGACGCCATCGGCAAGCTGGTGCTGCGCGACATGCTCGAGCGCCAGCAGGAAGAAGAGGACGGCGCCGAAGGCGTGCAGATGATGACCCTGCATGCGTCCAAAGGGCTGGAGTTCCCCTACGTGTTCATCATGGGCATGGAAGAGGAAATCCTCCCGCACCGTTCCAGCATCGAGGCTGACACCATCGAGGAAGAACGGCGCCTGGCCTACGTCGGCATTACCCGCGCCCGTCAGACCCTGGCCTTCACCTTTGCCGCCAAGCGCAAGCAGTACGGCGAGGTCATCGACTGCGCGCCGAGCCGTTTCCTCGACGAACTGCCGCCGGACGACCTGGCCTGGGAAGGCAACGATGACACGCCGACCGAAGTGAAAGCCGTACGCGGCAATTCGGCGCTAGCGGATATACGCGCGATGTTAAAGCGCTAGAATTGCACACTTTTTAATCTATCTTCAGCGCACAAGGCGCTATTCGAGGACGCCCCGTGGAAGCACTGCACAAGAAAATTCGCGAAGAAGGCATCGTGCTTTCCGATCAGGTACTGAAGGTCGACGCCTTCCTGAACCATCAGATCGACCCGCAGTTGATGAAACTGATCGGTGACGAATTCGCCGCGCTGTTCGCCGATTCGGGCATTACCAAGATCGTCACCATCGAAGCCTCGGGGATTGCCCCGGCGATCATGACCGGGCTGAACCTCGGCGTGCCGGTGATTTTCGCTCGCAAGCACCAGTCCCTGACCCTGACGGAAAACCTGCTCTCGGCGACGGTGTACTCCTTCACCAAGCAGGTGGAAAACACCGTGGCGATTTCCCCGCGCCATCTGACCAGCAGCGATCGGGTGCTGATCATCGATGACTTCCTGGCCAACGGCAAAGCGTCCCAGGCGCTGATCTCGATCATCAAGCAGGCCGGCGCGACCGTGGCGGGCCTCGGCATCGTCATCGAGAAATCCTTCCAGGGTGGCCGTGCCGAGCTGGACGCCCAGGGTTATCGCGTGGAGTCCCTGGCCCGGGTGAAGTCGCTGGCCGGCGGTGTCGTGACCTTTATCGAGTAAGGCCGCACCTCGACACCTGCATTTCCCGTTGACTCGCAACAAAGGTCAACGCGGATAGCCGTAGATACCGGCTTGCCGGCGATGGGCCCTCAAGTATTGCGGCGCCAGGACTGACGCTTTCGCGGGTCTTCAGTCAGGCAGCGTCTCCTGCAATCCCGCCAGCAGAAACCGCTGAAACAGCTCCTCCTTCAGCCCCTCCGGGTGGGTCAACCCCATGCGCTCCAGGTGCGCCGCAAAGGCCGCCGGCTCAGGCGCATCGAGCGCCGCCTTGCCCAGCTCGAGCGCCTCGGTGAGCTTGAACTTGCTCTTGAGCCAGTTCAGCGCCCGCAGCAGATCCCGCTCCTCCACACTGAAATCACTGCCCAGCGGATACTCCGGGAACAAATGCGGGTGACATGTGCGAATCGCCTGCAAACGTTGCGGGCTATTATCGGCAAAGCGTGGATCGAGGCGGAAATCCCCCGGTAGCTTGCCGGCTTTTTGCGCCTGTTCGATCAACTCCGACTGAAAGCGCGAATCGGCAATATTCAGCAACGCTTCAATGACCTGGGCGTCGGTCTTGCCACGCAAGTCGGCAATGCCGTACTCGGTCACCACGATATCGCGCAGATGCCGGGGGATGGTGCAATGCCCATACTCCCAGACGATGTTCGAATTGACCTCGCCGCCCGCCTCGCGCCAGCTGCGCAGGATCAGGATCGACCGCGCGCCCTCCAACGCATGTCCCTGGGCCACAAAGTTGTACTGCCCGCCGACACCACTGAGCACCCGGCCGTCTTCGAGCTGGTCCGCCACCCCCGCGCCGAGCAGGGTCATGGTGAAGGCGCTGTTGATGAACCGTGCATCAATACGCTGCAGGCGCTTGAGTTCTTCCTGGCCAAACAGCTCGTTGATATAGCTGATGGCGGTCATGTTGAACTCGCCCAACTGGTCCCGGGACAGTTCGTGCAAGCGCTGGTAAAAACTGCGCGGCCCGAGAAAGAAGCCGCCATGCACCATGACGCCACCGGTTTGCACGACACCGGCATTGGCCTGGCGTTGTCGCTCGAGGTCAGCATGGACCTTGCGTCGCACGATGCCCGCATCCACTAGAACCAGCAAACCGTTGACGAACATCTCGCTGCAACCGTAAAGCCCCTGGGCAAACGTCTCGATACCGCCCTCCTTGTCGAGCAGCGTTTTCCAGGGTGACAGGTCGATATCCGCCAACAACGCCTGGTAACCCTCGTTGTCCGCCTGACGGGCCAGCAAGGCCGCAGTCAAGGCGTCGCCCATGGCGCCGATGCCGATCTGCAAGGTACCGCCATCGCGCACCAGGGTACTGGCGTGCAGGCCGATGAAGTGATCCTGGGTGTCCACCGGCATGTTCGGGGTGGAGAACAGGGTGCTGCGTTCCGGCTCGTCGATCAGCAGGTCAAAGGCGTCACGGCTGAGTTCCGAATCCCCGGGCATGTACGGCAGGTCGCTGTGAACCTGCGCCAGCAGCAGGATGGTTTCTCCGGCGGCACGGCGCCGAGCGATCATCGGCAGCAGGTCGAGGGTGATATCAGGGTTGCAACTCAGGCTCAGGTGCCCGGGGTGTTCCGGGGCCTCGGCCACCAGTTGCGCGATCAGGTTCAGGCCGGCGGCGTTGATGTCGCGGGCGGCATGACTGTAGTTGCTGCTGACGTAATCCTGCTGAGCCTGGGTGCTGTGCAACAGGCTACCGGGCTGCATGAAGAACTGCTGGACGTGGATATTCGGTGGCAGGTTGTCCCGGCGCAGGGCGGCGAGGAAATCCAGTTCAGGGTAATCACCGAACACCCGCTCGACAAAGGGCTCGAGGAAACGTCGTTGCAAGCCGTCACCCAGGGCCGGGCGACCGAGACTCAAGGCGCTGTAGATCGTCAGCCGACGCTCCGGCAATTGCCTGATGCGCTGGTAGAGCGCGTTGATAAACCGGTTGGGTTTGCCCAGGCCCAACGGGCTGGCCATGTGGATATGCACCGGCAGCCGTGCCAACACCTCCTCGACCGCACGTTCGATAGAACAGGATTGCACCATCGGATCCTCCTCGCCTTTGCGTGAATTGAGGTTGGACCGAGCTTGCCGGGAATTGGCTGCAAATGACAGCCCGTTGCCTACAGGAATCATAGCGACCCGACGCTTTGCGTCGAAGCACCGATCCAATGCAGGCGTTCACAGGACGCAAAAGAGCCGCTCATCAGCGGCTCTTTTGGGGAAAATCAGTCTTATTTCAAGCCGGACATCTTCTCGATGGCACCTTGAAGCTCTTCAGTCGTACAGTCGGCACAAGTACCCTTCGGTGGCATGGCATTGAAGCCATGAGTCGCCACCGCCGCCAGGCCCGCAACGCCTTTCTTGCCTTTCTCCTCGTCCGAGGCTCCGGCAATACTCGCAATCACGGTGCTCACATGATCGGCCCGCTCTTTCCAGACGGCGGTATCACCGATTTTCGGCGCATTCAAAAGGCCGGTGCCATGACAAGCGTTGCAATGCTTGGCGATCACCTCATCCGGTGTCTTGGCTCCGCCGCCACCACCCACGGTAGCGGCCACTTCCATCCCCTTGCACACTTCGCCCTGGACACACACCTTGCCCACCGGCTCCAGACGCTTGGCGATATCGTCATTGACTGTCGTTGCCTGAGCGCTGACGGCCCACAGGGCGACTACGGTTGCTGGTACGGCCAGCATTTTCATAATTGGACTCACGCGTACACCCTCAATGGTGGCTAATCACGCCGCGAACCACGGTTTCGCAGGCGGGCGTGAGTATAGCGGTTCGACTGCCCCTGCGAAACAACCCCTAGAGTTACAGGGATATTAAGAGTGGCCAATCAATACTACCGGACGCCTTGAAATCCCTGACCTGACGCCTCTTGCTGTTAAAAATTCGCCGGTGTCGCTGCGCTGATTAGTCGCGCAGGTGTATCGAACGGATTACGGAAGCGATGCGGCTTGGTGCTTTCAAAATAGTAGCTGTCGCCCGCTTCGAGGACGAAAGTTTCTGCACCGACCACCAATTCCAGTCGACCCTCCAACAAAATGCCAGTCTCTTCGCCTTCATGGGTGAGCATTTCCTCTCCGGTATCGGCACCTGGAGGATAGATCTCATTGAGGAAAGCGATAGCACGGCTGGGATGGGCGCGGCCGACCAGCTTCATGGTCACGGCACCATCGGAGATATCGATCAGCTCGTTGGCCTTGTAGACGATCTGAGTCGGTTTTTCCTGGAGGATTTCCTCGGAAAAGAACTCGACCATGGACATGGGAATGCCGCCAAGAACCTTTCTCAGCGAACTGATCGAAGGGCTGACACTGTTTTTCTCAATCATTGAAATGGTGCTATTGGTGACGCCCGCGCGTTTGGCGAGTTCACGCTGAGACAGACCTTTCAGTTTACGGATGGATTGCAGTCGTTCACCGACGTCCAATACGGCAGCCTCCCAGGGATTCAGGCGATGTTGTAATTGAGCGATATCATGGCATAGCGTTCAGTATTTACAACACTCGAGCCCGAATCCTGTTCGGTGGGACGACCTGTGGCGCGGCCTGCTTTCCCGCTAGCTCCCGGTATAGAGCAGTGGCACCCGACGCAGGTTGCAGAAAATCTGATAGGGAATGGTCTCGGCCCGAGCCGCGACCTCGCTGGCCAGGACATTTTTGCCCCACAGCTCCACCGTCGAACCCAGCCCGGCCTGGGGTACATCGGTCAGGTCGATGCACAGCATGTCCATCGATACCCGGCCCAGCAACTGGCTGCGCTGGCCCGCCACCAGCACCGGCGTGCCGGTCGGCGCGTGACGCGGATAGCCGTCGGCATAGCCCATGGCAACCACACCGATCCGCATCGGCCTGGACGTCACGAACAGGCCACCGTAGCCCACCGGTTCGCCTGCCGGCAGCTCGCGCACGCTGATGACTTTCGACTCCAGGGTCATGACCGGCTGCAAGCGCGCGGCCAACGGGTGTTCTTCTTCGAAAGGGGTCGAGCCGAACAGCAGGATGCCGGGACGGACCCAATCGCTGGGAATCCGCGGCCAACCGAGCACTGCCGGAGAATTGCGCAGGCTGACCTCGGCCGACAAACCCTGGCGTGCTGCCTCGAAGGTCGCCACCTGCTCGGCGCTACGCGGGCAGCCCAACTCGTCGGCGCGGGCGAAGTGGCTCATCAGCACGATCTTCGCCACCTTGCCGCTGGCCTGCAGGCGCTGGTAAGCCGCCTGATAATCGGCCGGTTCCAGTCCCACCCGATGCATGCCCGAGTCGAGTTTGAGCCAGACATTGATCGGTTTGGCCAACACCGCCTGCTCAATGGCTTCCAGCTGCCAGAGCGCATGCACCACGCACCAGAAGTCGTGCTCGACGATCAAGGGCAGTTCGTCGGCCTCGAAAAAGCCTTCCAGCAACAGAATCGGCGCGCGAATCCCGCCGGCCCGCAACTCGAGGGCCTCCTCGATACAGGCCACGGCGAAACCGTCGGCCTCGGCCTCCAGGGCCTGGGCACAGCGCACCGCGCCATGACCGTAGGCATCGGCCTTGATCACCGCGAGGGCTCGGGCACCCGACACTTCGCGGGCCAATTGGTAGTTGTGACGCAGGGCTTGGAGGTCGATCAGGGCACGGGCAGGACGCATGGCGGCAAACTTCTGGACGGTCAACGGGGAATGAAAAACCGCTGCGAAAAGCCATGAGAGCGCCATCGCAACGGGAGAGGGATCGTACTTAAGGCAGAGCGGCCACGACCGACAGCTCGACCAGGATTTCCGGTTCGCACAGCTTGGCTTCGACCGTGGCACGGGCCGGCGCGACGCCTTTGGGCAACCACTTGTCCCAGACCGAATTCATGCCGGCGAAGTCGGCATCGATGTCTTTCAGGTAGATCGTCACCGACAGCAACTTGCTCTTGTCGGTACCCGCCAGGTCGAGCAAACGCTCGATATTGCCGAGGGCTTCGCGGGTCTGGGTTTCAATCCCGGCACTCATGTCGTCGCCAACCTGCCCTGCCAGATACACGGTGCCGCTGTGAACAACGATCTGGCTCAGACGTTCATTGGTGAGCTGGCGCTGGATTGCCATGTTTTGCAGTCTCCTGGGGGGTTTTGCCGTAACGGGAAATATCGAGGCCTTCGGCACTGATCTGCGGCTTTTTCTTCGCCATCAAGTCAGCCAACAGGCGACCCGAGCCACAAGCCATGGTCCATCCGAGCGTGCCGTGACCGGTATTCAGGAACAGATTGCGCAATGAGGTGGCCCCCACGATCGGCGTGCCGTCGGGTGTAGTCGGGCGCAAACCGGTCCAGAAGCTGGCTTGCTCGAGGTCGCCGCCCTGAGGATAAAGATCGCCGACGATCATCTCCAGCGTTTCGCGCCGTTTCGGATTCAGCGACAGGTCAAAACCGGCGATTTCCGCCATGCCACCGACACGGATGCGGTTGTCGAAGCGAGTGATCGCGACCTTGTAGGTCTCGTCAAGGATAGTCGAAGTCGGGGCCATGGCCGGGTTGGTGATCGGAACAGTCAGCGAGTAGCCCTTGAGCGGGTAGACCGGCGCTTTGATGCCCAGCGGCTTGAGCAACTGCGGTGAATAACTGCCCAGCGCCAACACGTAGCGATCGGCGGTTTCCAGCTTGCCGTCGATCCATACCCCGTTGATACGGTCGCCCGCGTGGTCGAGCCGTTGAATGTCCTGGCCGAAGCGGAACTCCACACCGAGCTTGACGGCCATTTCGGCCAGGCGGGTGGTGAACATCTGGCAGTCGCCGGTCTGGTCATTCGGCAGGCGCAAGGCACCGGCCAGGATATTGGTGACGCTGGCCAGGGCCGGTTCGACCCGAGCAATACCGGCGCGATCGAGCAATTCGTAAGGTACGCCGGACTCTTTCAGTACCGCGATGTCTTTTGCCGCGCCATCGAGTTGCGCCTGGGTGCGGAACAACTGGGTGGTCCCCAGGCTGCGGCCTTCGTAGGCAATCCCGGTTTCGGCGCGCAGTTCGTCGAGGCAGTCACGGCTGTACTCGGACAGGCGGACCATGCGCTCCTTGTTCACGGCATAACGGCTGGCGGTGCAGTTGCGCAGCATCTGCGCCATCCACAGGTACTGGTCGATATCGGCGGTGGCCTTGATCGCCAACGGCGCATGGCGCTGCAGCAGCCACTTGATGGCCTTGAGCGGCACGCCCGGGGCGGCCCAGGGCGAGGCATAGCCGGGGGAAACCTGGCCAGCGTTGGCAAAACTGGTTTCCATGGCGGCGGCCGGCTGACGGTCGACCACCACCACTTCGAAACCGGCCCGGGCCAGATAATAAGCACTGGTGGTACCAATGACGCCGCTACCCAATACCAGAACTCGCATGTGTCTATTCCTCAATCCGCGGCCAGCCGCCGGTGTTTAGTGTTCAAAGCCAAGATGCGCGCAGTGTAAAAAACAATAGCCAGTGCTTTTCACTATATAAGTGCCTATATTTGGCGAGAATTCTCGGCACTATCGCTTTTGACGGAGGGGCATTCCCTAATGAGAACCAACCATCAGACCAAGCGCGAGCTGGACAAGATCGACCGCAACATCCTGCGCATCCTGCAGGCCGACGGGCGCATCTCGTTCACCGAGCTTGGAGAAAAGGTCGGCCTGTCCACCACGCCTTGTACCGAACGGGTCCGTCGGCTGGAGCGCGAGGGCATCATCATGGGCTACAACGCCCGGTTGAACCCGCAGCACCTCAAGGGCAGCCTGCTGGTATTCGTCGAGATCAGCCTCGACTACAAATCGGGCGACACCTTCGAAGAGTTCCGGCGCGCCGTGCTGAAGTTGCCGCATGTGCTGGAATGCCACCTGGTCTCGGGGGATTTCGACTACCTGGTGAAGGCGCGGATTTCCGAAATGGCTTCCTACCGCAAACTGCTCGGCGACATCCTGCTCAAGCTGCCCCATGTGCGGGAATCCAAGAGCTACATCGTGATGGAAGAAGTGAAAGAGAGCCTGAACCTGCCGATTCCGGATTGAACCTAGACCAGCACCTGCCGGGTACTGGCGATGTATTCATGCACCTGCTGCTCGGCCCGTGGATGAATCATCTCCACGGGACGTCGGCCATTGGGGCAAGGCAGCGTCGGCGTCGTCCCGAACAAACGACAGATCAGCGGGCGTTCGTCATACACCGTGCACCCGTTCGGTCCCAGGTGCACGCAATTAAGCTCGTCGAGCGCCGCTTCCTGCTCGGCGGCGGTCTTGCGCGGCAGGCGGGCCATCTCCTCGGACGAGGTGGTCACCGGCCCACAGCAGTCGTGACAGCCCGGCACACACTCGAAAGACGGAATTTGCTGGCGCAGAAAGCGGATTTTCTGGCTGTTACAGCTCATCGAACGACGACCGGAAAGAAGAATAAGTGCGGATTTTGCCTGAAAAAGCGGCGTCCGGCAGCAAACCTCTCCATCTGAAGAAACGCCCCCCCTGTGGGAGCTGGCTTGCCAGCGATGAGGCCCTTGAGTCATACGCCCCCATCCGGACGCCATCGTCGGCAAGCCGGGCCGCTAGGAGCGCCAGAACGGCTTAATGCCTTCTTCCCTGGCCTGATCCGGGCTCAAGCCGATATCACGCAATTGCTCGGGTGTGAGTTCCAGCAAGGTCTTGCGGGTGCACAGGCGATGCCAGAACAGAGCCATGCGACCCAAGGCCGGCGTGCAGCGACGGGCGGAAGACGCCGTGACGACCCGCTCGTGCTCGATCACCAATTCCTGACTGCGCAATACCAGACGCACATCGCTCATGCCGTTCATTACCTCTGCTCCTTCGTTACTCGGTTGCCATGAGTACACAGGATGGATGAACAGCAAAAACCATTACAGATTCAATCAATTTTTATTAGATCAATACAGATCTCGCCAAAGCACGACTGAATCCTGTATTTTTGCCTTATCTGTACCGGCCTACGCTTTCCACCGTCACCGAGAACTGTGCCATGACCCTCTACGTCAACCTTGCCGAACTGCTTGGAACCCGCATAGAACAAGGTTTCTATCGACCCGGTGACCGCCTGCCTTCTGTACGGGCATTGAGTGTGGAGCACGGTGTCAGCCTGAGCACGGTGCAGCAGGCCTACCGCGTCCTGGAAGACAGCGGGCTGGCCCAACCAAAACCCAAATCCGGCTATTTCGTGCCCATGGGCCGCGAACTGCCTGCGTTACCGGTGGTCGGGCGCCCGGCGCAACGCCCTGTGGATATCTCGCAATGGGAACAGGTACTGGAACTGATCCGCTCCGTCCCCCGCGAAGACACCGTACAGCTGGGCCGCGGCATGCCGGACATCGACAGCCCGACCCTGAAACCGCTGCTGCGCAGCCTGGCGCAGATCAGCCGCCGCCAGGACATGCCCGGCCTGGCCTACGACAATATCCACGGCAACCTCGGGCTGCGCGAGCAGGTGGCGCGACTGCTGCTCGACTCGGGCTGCCAGCTCGGCCCCAACGACCTGGTGATCACCACCGGCTGCCACGAGGCCCTGTCCACCAGCATCCGCTCCATCTGCGAGCCGGGGGATATCGTCGCGGTGGACTCCCCGAGCTTCCACGGCGCCATGCAGACCCTTAAGGGGCTGGGCATGAAGGCTCTGGAAATCCCCACCGACCCGCTCACCGGCATCAGCCTCGACGCCCTCGAACTGGCCTTGGAACAGTGGCCGATCAAGGCCATACAGTTGACCCCCAACTGCAACAATCCGCTGGGCTACATCATGCCGGAGTCACGCAAGCGCGCCCTGCTGACCCTGGCCCAGCGCTTCGATGTGGCGATTATCGAGGACGATGTGTATGGCGAACTGGCCTACACCTACCCCCGTCCGCGCACCATCAAGTCCTTCGATGAAGATGGCCGCGTGCTGCTCTGCAGCTCCTTCTCCAAGACCCTCGCCCCGGGTCTGCGCATCGGCTGGGTCGCACCCGGTCGCTACCTCGAGCGGGTGCTGCACATGAAGTACATCAGCACCGGCTCCACCGCCCCGCAGCCGCAGCTGGCCATCGCCGATTTCCTCAGAAACGGCCACTTCGAGCCGCATCTGCGGCGCATGCGCAGCCAATACCAGCGCAACCGCGACCTGATGATCGACTGGATCAGCCGTTATTTCCCCGCCGGTACCCGCGCCAGTCGCCCCCAGGGCAGCTTCATGCTCTGGGTCGAACTGCCCGAGGGTTTCGATGCCTTGCGCCTGAACCGGGAGCTGCAGAACCAGGGCGTGCAGATCGCGGTAGGCAGCATCTTTTCCGCCTCGGGCAAATACCGCAATTGCCTGCGCATGAACTACGCTGCCAAGCCGACGCCACTGATCGAAGAGGCCGTGCGCAAAGTCGGCGCCGCCGCGATCAAATTACTGGCACAAAACGAGAGCAGTATCGATTGACCTTGACTCGCCAGACAGCGTCCATATGCCGACACCTCCCATGACCCGGGGCGATGACCATTGAAAGCCTGTTTGCTGCTCATTGCCTTGCTGTTGAGTGGATGCGCAACCCTGGATGCTCCTCGGCTTCCCAGCCAGGCCCTGGCGGCGACCGAATCGACCTTCGGCCGTTCGATTCAGGCCCAGGCCGCGCCCTGGCAGGGGCGCTCGGGCTTTCGCCTGCTGCCCAACGGCAGCGAGGCGTTCAGGGCCCGGGCCGAATTGATCCGCAATGCCCAGGTCAGCCTGGACTTGCAGTACTACATCGTCCATGACGGCCTGAGCACCCGCATGCTGGTGGATGAACTGATCAAGGCCGCCGATCGTGGCGTACGGGTACGCATCCTGCTGGACGACACCACCAGCGACGGGCTCGACTCGCTCATCGGCACGCTGGCCGCCCACCCGAATATCCAGATCCGCCTGTTCAACCCGCTGAACCTGGGCCGCAGCACCGGCGCCACCCGCACCTTGGGTCGCTTGTTCAATCTGTCGCAACAACATCGGCGGATGCACAACAAGTTGTGGCTGGCCGACAACAGCGCGGCCATCGTCGGCGGCCGCAACCTCGGGGACGAATATTTCGGCGCCCAGCCGGACCTGAACTTCACCGACATCGACCTGCTCGGCTTCGGGCCCGTGGCCGAACAACTCGGACACAGCTTCGACCAGTACTGGAACAGCGCCCTGAGCGTGCCCATCGGCAATTTCCTCTCCAGCCCACCGTCCGCGGCGGAACTGGCCAAGGCCCGGCAGCAGCTCAAGGACTCGCTGGGCAGCTATCGCCAGCACAATACCGCCCTGTACCTGAAACTTCGGGCCTACAAGAGCGAGCCGCACATGGACATCTGGCGCCGCGAACTGATCTGGGCCTGGAGCCAGGCCCTGTGGGACGCGCCGAGCAAGGTCCTGGCCAGGGACGAACCAGACCCACGACTGTTGCTGAGCACGCAGTTGGCGCCGGAATTGAAGAACGTCCATACCGAACTGATGATGATTTCCGCCTACTTCGTGCCCGGCCAACCGGGGCTGGTCTACCTGACCGGACGCGCCGACGCCGGGGTCTCGGTCAGCCTGCTGACCAACTCGCTGGAGGCCACCGACGTGCCTGCCGTGCACGGCGGTTATGCACCCTACCGCCAGGCGTTGTTGGAACATGGCGTGAAACTCTTCGAACTGCGCCGCCAGCCCGGCGACCGTGGCGGCAGCGGACCGCATCTGTTTCACAGAGGCGCCTACAGTGGCTCGGACTCCAGCTTGCACAGCAAGGCGATGATTTTCGACCGGGAGAAATCCTTTATCGGCTCGTTCAACCTTGATCCGCGCTCGGTCTTGTGGAATACCGAAGTCGGCGTGCTGGTGGACAGCCCGGAGCTGGCGGAACACGTCCGGACCCTGGCCTTGCGCGGCATGGCCCCGGCCCTGAGCTACCAGCCGCGCCTGGAGCAGGGGCAGATCGTCTGGGTCACCGAGGATAACGGACAGCTCCACACGCTGCACCACGAGCCGGGCAGTGGGTGGCGCCGGTTCAACGCCTGGTTCGCCAACCATATCGGGCTGGAGCGCATGCTCTGAAGATTCACAAGGCCTGACCTGTGGGAGCAAGCTTGCTCGCGATCAGCTGGCAGGCTGATGTTTCGATGGTGCCCGGGAGCCCGTCATCGCGAACAAGCTTGCTCCTACAGAGTCGTGGCCGGCTGCGCCATGCCAAAGGCCCCTTGACGCAACGCCAACACCAGCAACCCCAATGCCCCAGCCGCCATGAACAATGGCAAGGCATGCCCGCTGATCCACTGGCTGCCCGCCCCTGCCACCAACGGCCCGATCAGGCAGCCAATACCCCACAACTGCGCTACATGAGCGTTGGCCCGCACCAGCGCGTCGTCGCGATAACGCTCGCCGATCAGGATCAACGACAAGGTGAACAGCCCGCCCGCGCTGGCGCCGAACAGCACCCACAACGGCCAGATCAGCAAGGTGTCGATCAACAGGGGCACCGCCAGGCTCGACAGCATCAGGGCCAGGGCACAACCGGTGAACAGCGCACGCCGGGACAGCCGGTCGGCCATGGCACCAATCGGCAGTTGCAACAAAGCATCGCCGACCACCACCGTACTGACCATCGCCAAGGCGATATCCGCCGTGAAACCCTGGCGCAGACAGTAAACCGGCAGCAACGTCAGAATCATCGCCTCGAAGGCGGCAAACAGCGAAATAGCCCAGGCAATAGCCGGCAACCCCCGACAGAACCCCAACAGGTCCATCAGGGTGACACGACTGGACTCGGAGCTTGGCGCACCGCTGCGTCCCAGCAACAGGAACGGCGCGGCCACCAGCAAGCCCACACCGACCCAGAAACCGTAGTCGCCCTTGGTGCCCACGGCGGCCAGCAGCAGCGGACCAGACAGTTGGCTCAGCGCATAAGTGCTGCCATACAGGGCCACCAGGCGCCCGCGCCATTGTTCGACCACCAGTTGATTGATCCAGCTTTCGCCGAGAATGAAGACAATGGTCAGGATCACCCCGATCATCAGGCGCAGCACCAGCCACACCGGATAGCTGGGTAGCAGCGCCAGCAGACCGATGGACAAGGCCCCGGCCCACAGGCAGAGGGCCATAAGCCTGGCAGTGCCGAAGCGCGCCGCCAAGTGACTGGAGACACTGGCTCCCAGCAAGACACCAATGGCCGGCATCGCTGCCATCACACCAATGGCGAAGGCGCCATAACCCCAGCTTTCCAACCGCAGGGACACCAACGGCATGCTCACGCCCAGTGCCAGGCCGACACTGAGCACCGAAGCCAGCACGGCGAAATAAGTCGCCCAACGCATGTTCCACGCTCCTGTGGATAATTTCTGTTCAAGACAACACAGCCGGACTTCCTTGCGGAGAGTCCGGCTGTGTCAGGGCGCTGCCCGATCATGCACACAAAATCCTGATCAAGCGCCGACCTGTAGGAGCTGGCTTGCCAGCGATGCGGCCCTAGGGCTTTGCACCGCCCTTACGGACGCCATCGCCAGCAAGCCAGCTCCTACAGGTTCTGTTGCATACCCTGGATCGGTTTACAGCTTGATCCAGGTCGCCTTCAACTCGGTGTACTTGTCGAACGCGTGCAGCGACTTGTCGCGGCCGTTGCCCGACTGCTTGAAGCCACCGAACGGCGCGGTCATGTCGCCGCCATCGTACTGATTCACCCACACACTGCCCGCCCGCAGGGCCTTGGCAGTCAGGTGTGCCTTGGAGATATTCGCGGTCCAGACCGCCGCCGCCAGGCCATACGGCGTGTCGTTGGCAATGCTGATCGCCTCTTCCACGCTGTCGAAGGCAATCACCGACAGCACCGGGCCGAAGATTTCTTCCTGGGCGATTTTCATTGCATTGCTCACGCCATCGAAGATGGTCGGTTCGACGTAGGTGCCACCGCTTTCCTGAAGGGTTCGCTTGCCGCCGGCCACCAGCTTGGCGCCATCGGCATGGCCCGATTCGATGTACGACAGCACGGTGTTCATCTGCTGGGTATCCACCAGGGCACCGACATTGGTCGCCGGGTCCAGCGGGTTGCCCGGTTTCCAGGCTTTCAGCGCTTCAATCACCAGCGGCAGGAAGCGATCCTTGATCGAACGTTCCACCAGCAGGCGCGAACCGGCGGTGCAGACTTCACCCTGGTTGAAGGCGATGGCGCTGGCTGCGGACTCGGCGGCGGCCTGCAGGTTCGGAGCATCGGCAAAGACAATGTTCGGGCTCTTGCCGCCGGCTTCGAGCCAGACGCGCTTCATGTTGGACTCGCCAGAGTAGATCAGCAGTTGCTTGGCGATCTTGGTCGAACCGGTGAACACCAGGGTGTCAACATCCTGGTGCAGGGCCAGGGCCTTGCCGACGGTGTGACCATAACCCGGCAGCACGTTCAGCACGCCCGCCGGAATACCGGCTTCAACTGCCAGGGCGGCAATGCGGATCGCGGTCAGCGGGGATTTTTCCGATGGTTTTAGAACCACCGAGTTACCCGTGGACAACGCCGGCCCGAGTTTCCAGCAAGCCATCATCAATGGGAAGTTCCACGGCACAATGGCCGCGACCACGCCCACCGGCTCGCGGGTCACCAAGCCCAGTTGATCGTGGGGAGTGGCGGCCACTTCGTCATAGATCTTGTCGATGGCTTCGCCGCTCCAGCTCAGGGCCTGGGCCGCGCCGGGCACGTCGATGTGCAGCGAATCGCTGATCGGCTTGCCCATGTCGAGGGTTTCCAGCAGGGCCAGTTCCTCGGCATTGACCTTCAGCAACGCGGCGAAACGAATCATCGCGGACTTGCGCTTGGCCGGGGCCAGACGCGACCAGACACCGGAATTGAACGTCGCACGGGCACTCTCGACGGCGCGCTGGGCATCTGCCGCATCACAGCTGGCAACCCGGGTCAGCAGGCGGCCATCAACTGGACTGATGCACTCGAACGTCTCATTCGAGACCGCGGCGGTGTATTCACCATTGATGTAAGCGCGGCCTTCAATCTTCAGCTCACGGGCACGTTGTTCCCAGTCAGCACGAGTCAGGGTGGTCATTCGAGTGTCCTCCTCTTATTGAAATACTGGAGCCATGCGCTCTTGCGCCAGCACCGTTCGGAATTCTGCCCAACAGGCCCAGATTTTGGCCCATGGCACCCACCACCCTAAACCAGCGGCACCTAAAGTTTCAATATATTTGACACAAGGTCGTCAAACGCCGTTGCCATGTTCGTTTTAATAAACATAGACTCGGACCTTCCGCCCCAAGGCCCGCCATCGCAGAGGAAGAGCACCATGAGCATCCAGGACATCGTCGATTTCAGCGAAGCCACCCCCGCGCCGGAACGTTTTCGCCCGGCAGCGGAGAAAGTCTTCAAGGGCGATCCCGAGCAGACGATCTATAACCACTATGGCAGTCCCTGCGGGCAGATGAATGCCGGCGTCTGGGAAGGCGCGGTAGGCCAGTGGACGGTGAACTACACCGAGCATGAATACTGCGAAATCGTCCAGGGCGTCTCGGTGTTGCGCGACGCAGAGGGTAACGCCAAGACCCTGCGTGCCGGCGATCGCTTCGTGATTCCGGCGGGCTTCAAGGGCACCTGGGAGGTGCTGGAACATTGCCGCAAGATCTACGTGGTCTTCGAACAGAAGGCCTGATCAGACCTGGACGCACCAGGACCGTGGGTCCTGGGTGGACTTGAGCGGATAGGGAATATCCAACTGGAGGTCATCGCGCTCGAGACGCAGGCGCCCCTCGGCAGTTTCCTCGAACTCGGCTTCGGTCAAGGCCAGGATCCAGTAGAAATCCTCCCGACCACAGTCCTCCTTGATCCGGGAAGCCACCGTCGCCGTCCGGAGGTCGATTCGACCGTCGCTCAAGGCGAACCGGGCATCGACTCCGGTTTCAATTTTTTCGGGCAGCGTGGCGATACGGTAGGTATTGCCGAGTCCGAAACTCCCCTGCATGGCTCCTTGCGGCACCAGAAGGTGTTTGCCTGTCGGATCATTGAAACGCTGCAGAAAGGGTTCGAAGGCTTGTTCTGCCTGACGATTGGTCTCGGCAATCGCTTTTCGCAGGCGTCGCCCCAGGGACTCGTCAGGCGGGTTCTCGAGGGGCGGAACCGAACCCAGGAGGATCGACACGGGCATTTCCCCCCTGGCAACGCGAGGCAGCCAGTTCACACCCCGGCGATCGAGCAGATGCCCTGCCAGGGCACCCAGCGCATAACTTTCATGATCGGCCGCCAGGAACTCGGTCTGACTCGATGGGCCCAGCTTCTTGAGCATCAGCGCTTGCCATTCGGCAGTCTCCGGCCTCAGCCCGAGTGCCAGCAGTTGAGCAATCAACTCCACATACTGGGCACTGCCTTCGGAGCGATCGGTATTGCGTATGCGCGTCGACTCATCGGCATGCTCGCCCAACCAGCGGCGATACCAGTAGCTGGCCCGTGCCATCCCATCGGCTTCCCCCTGGACTGCCGCCAGCAAGTGACGAATCATCTGGTTGCGATACAGCCGCGGCTCGGCAACGGCGGGATAGCGGATGCTGCGCTCGGCCCCGGGATGATGCGCCCAAGCCGCCTCGGCATAAAAATGAAAGGCCTCGTGAGTCGCCAGGCCAAACAGCTCGGGAACCGCCTGCGGGTCCTCCAGCCGTTGCACCTCATCCTCGGGCAACGCTTCGCCCATCCCCACGAAAACGGCCGGACGACCTTGCCAGCGGAACTTGTCGAACGACTTGTATTCATAGGACGGCCCAAGCACCCTGACGGCCGCCATGTCGATCTCCTGCCCGCCGTGAGCGCTCATCAACCAGGCCCGTCGCCCGTTACTGGTCAACAGCTGGATATCGGCGAAGACATGGGTGACCTCGTTGAATTCAGCCAGCGCGGGCCAGGCGGCCCGAGTCGCCTCGATCATCCTGCGCACATAGGCGTCCGTGCCGACTTGAACCTTCGACGGCGCCGCCGAAACCGCAATACTCCCCGCCGCCAGGACCACCAGCAGCAGAATTCCAAACATTCTCGCAATCAGCATGAGCGCTCTCCACATCCGCATCCTTTCGGTGTTTACCCCAGTCTAGGAAAGGCGCAACGGGAAAAATGTAGGAATCAGGCATGCAGACGGCAGGAGCCGGCTGAAAAAAGGCGAAAAAAAACCCCGAACCAGTCGGGGTTTTTCTCGAAAAACAAAATCAATTACTTGATTTTGCCTTCCTTGTAGATCACGTGCTTACGAACAACCGGATCATATTTCTTGATCTCGATTTTGTCCGGAGTAGTGCGCTTGTTCTTGTCAGTCGTGTAGAAATGACCAGTACCGGCGCTCGAGATCAAACGAATCAATTCACGCATGATTTAGCTCCCTTATACCTTGCCATCGCGACGAAGTTCGGCCAACACGACATCAATGCCGCGCTTGTCGATGATACGCATGCCCTTGGCGGACACGCGCAGACGCACAAAACGCTTCTCGGACTCGACCCAGAAGCGGTGATGCTGCAGGTTCGGCAGGAAACGACGACGGGTTTTGTTGTTTGCGTGGGAAATGTTATTCCCAGTCACCGGACCCTTACCGGTAACTTGACAGACTCTAGACATGCCTCAGCCCTCTAAAACCACATGCCCAACCCGGCATGGGTTGGCCGCTTAATCTCTCAGTCATTTGGCGCCAGGCGCCGCGTTTCTTTAAGGGTCTTACCGGCTACACCTACAAGCGAAGGAACCGGGCCCCTAGAAAAGAGCGCTGCTTTATACCAGAAAGACTCAGATGCAACAACATCAAGTACGATTAAAACCTCGGCGCCGCAGCGCAAATGAGCGGCCAGGACGCCAGCAACGGGGGTTGGCGCCCTGAAAGGCCGCTCGTCGCACAATGCCGTTCGCCGACGCAAAAGGCCCGCCAAAGCTTGCGGTGAAAATATTGGGGGAAGCAGGCAAACTGAAAAAGCCGATAAAAACGGGATAGTCAATTGCCGTCCATACCTCTAGGGTAGGACTTTTCCAGACTGCACTCGCAGATGGGACAACGACCTGCAAAGGATACTGAATATGCGTCTCGCTGCCCTACCGCTATTGCTCGTCCCCTTCCTCGGGTTGCCGGCCCAGGCCGCCAGCACCCTGAGCGTCTGCACCGAAGCCAGCCCCGAGGGGTTCGACGTGGTGCAGTATAACTCGCTGACCACCACCAACGCGTCGGCCGACGTGCTGATGAACCGCCTGGTGGACTTCGACGCCGCCAGCGGCAAGCTGGTGCCCAGCCTCGCCGACAGCTGGAGCGTGTCCGACGACGGCCTGGTCTATGAGTTCAAGCTGCATCCGGGGGTGAAATTCCATCACACCGACTACTTCAAGCCGACCCGCGACCTGACCGCCGCCGACGTGCGCTTCAGCTTCGAGCGCATGCTCGACCCGGCCAACCCCTGGCACCAGATCGCCCAGAGCGGCTTCCCCCACGCCCAGTCGCTGCAGCTGCCGAGCCTGATCAAACGGATCGAGGCCACTGATCCGCTGACCGTGCGTTTCACCCTCGATCACCCCGACTCGACCTTCCTCGCCGCGCTGAGCATGGGCTTCGCCTCGATCTATTCGGCGGAATACGCCGACAAGCTGATGAGCGCGGGCACCCCGGAAAAACTCAACAGCCAGCCCATCGGCACCGGCCCGTTCGTGTTCGGCCGGTTCCAGAAGGACGCCTCGATCCGCTACAGCGCCAACCCGGACTACTTCGCCGGCAAGCCGGCGGTCGACAGCCTGGTCTTCGCCATTACCCCGGATGCCAACGTCCGCCTGCAGAAGCTGCGGCGCAATGAATGCCAGATCGCGCTCTCGCCCAAGCCCCTGGATGTCGCGGCCGCCAGCAAAGAGCCGACGCTCAAGGTGGAAAGAACCGCAGCCTTCATGACTGCCTTCCTCGCCATCAACAGCCAGCATCCACCACTGGACAAGCCAGAAGTGCGCCAGGCGATCAACCTCGCCGTCGACAAGACCAGCTACCTCAAGGCCGTGTTCGAAGAAACCGCCGAGGCCGCCAACGGCCCGTACCCGCCCAACACCTGGAGTTACGCCAAGGACCTGCCCGGCTACGCCCACGACCCGGAAAAAGCCAAGGCCTTGCTGGCCAAGGTCGGACTCAAGGACGGCTTCCAGACCACCATCTGGACACGGCCTTCGGGCAGCCTGCTCAACCCCAACCCGAGCCTCGGCGCGCAGCTGCTGCAAGCCGACCTCGCCGAAGTCGGCATTCAGGCGCAGATCCGCGTGATCGAATGGGGCGAATTGATCCGCCGAGCCAAGGCCGGCGAGCATGACCTGCTGTTCATGGGCTGGGCCGGTGACAACGGCGACCCGGACAACTTCCTGACCCCGCAATTCTCCTGTGCGGCGGTGAAATCGGGCACCAACTTCGCCCGCTACTGCGATGCGGGCCTGGACAAGTTGATCAGCGCCGGCAAGACCACCAGTGAACAAGGGGTGCGCAGCAAGCTGTATGAGCAGGCCCAGGCGCAGATCCAGCAGCAGGCATTGTGGGTGCCGCTGGCACATCCGACGGCCTTCGCCCTGCTGCGCAAGAATGTCCACGGCTATGCAGTGAGTCCGTTCGGGCGGCAGGATTTTTCCAAGGTCAGCGTAAAACCCTGATCGCCACACGATACGACGGTGGGCGCGATCCCTGTAGGAGCTGAGCTTGCTCGGCGCCTACAACAAAAAATCGTGGTGCCGTCCCGATCCCGTTACATCCAGCCGCGCTCCATCATCGACAAGGGCTCGCCCTCGCCGACGATAAAATGATCGAGCACCCGCACATCGACGAACTCCAGCGCCGTTTTCAGCCGCTTGGTCAGCACATGATCGGCCTGGCTGGGTTCGGCGACCCCCGAAGGGTGGTTGTGACACAGGATCAACGCCGCCGCATTGTGCGCCAGTGCCCGCTTGACCACCTGCCGCGGATAGACACTGGCGTTGTCGATGGAACCGTGAAACAACGGTTCGAACGCCAACACCCGGTGCTTGCTGTCGAGAAACAGGCAGGCGAACACCTCATGGGGCTCATGGCGCAGCATCGCCTTCAGGTAATCGCGCACCGCCCGCGGGCTTTCCAGTACCGAATCGCGGCGCAGCCGCTCGGCCAGATGCCGACGAGCCATCTCCAGCACCGCCTGCAATTGCGCGAACTTGGCCGGCCCCAGGCCCAACTGGCGACCAAACGTCTGCTGGTCGGACTCCAGCAGATTGCGCAGGCTGCCGAACCGGCTCAACAGGTGCCTGGCCAGGTCCACCGCACTCTTGCCGGAGACCCCGGTGCGCAGAAAGATCGCCAGCAACTCGGCGTCCGACAGACTCGCCGCGCCCTGCTCCAGTAATTTCTCTCGCGGCCGCTCCGCCGCCGGCCAATCACGAATACTCATTCCACCTCCCTGTCCTTGTGGCGCCGCTGTTCCCTGGCGGTCGCTGTGTTATCTTAGCCCATCATTTTTACCCCCGATCTGGCCTGGGGAGGCGTCGTCGGGGGTAGCCATCACCGGACTAAAAGGCAGGTCTATGCAGCGGCTGTATCGGAAACGCATCGTTCTCGGCGTCGGCGGCGGCATTGCTGCCTACAAGAGCGCCGAGCTGGTTCGCCGACTCCTCGACCAGGGCGCCGAAGTGCGCGTGGTCATGACCCGCGGCGGCAGCGAGTTCATCACCCCCCTGACCATGCAGGCACTGTCCGGGCATCCGGTGCACCTGGACCTGCTCGACCCGGCCGCCGAGGCCGCCATGGGCCATATCGAGCTGGCGAAATGGGCCGACCTGGTGCTGATCGCCCCAGCCACCGCCGACCTGATCGCACGCCTGGCCCAGGGCATCGCCAACGACCTGCTGACCACCCTGGTGCTCGCCACCGACGCCATCGTGGCCATCGCTCCGGCGATGAACCAGGCCATGTGGCGCGACCCGGCCACCCAGGCCAACACCCAATTGCTGCAAAGCCGTGGCCTGAAAGTCTTCGGCCCGGCCTCCGGCAGCCAGGCCTGCGGCGACGTCGGCCTCGGTCGTATGCTCGAAGCCACGGACCTGGCGCAATGCGCCGCCGATTGCTTCCAGCACCTGGCCATGACCGGCAAACACGTATTGATCACCGCCGGCCCGACCCAGGAAAACATCGACCCGGTGCGCTACATCACCAACCACAGCTCCGGGAAAATGGGCTTCGCCCTGGCCGAAGCCGCGGTGGAAGCCGGTGCCCGGGTGACCCTGATCACCGGCCCGGTGCACCTGCCGACCCCGGACCGGGTGACCCGCATCGACGTGGTCAGCGCCCGCGACATGCTCGCCGCCTGCGAAGCCGCCATGCCCTGCGACCTGTTTATCGCCTCGGCAGCGGTCGCGGACTACCGCCCGGAAGTCGTTGCCCCGCAAAAACTCAAGAAAGACCCTACGAACGGCGACGGCCTACTGCTGCAGATGGTGCGTAACCCGGACATCCTGGCCACCATTGCCAGCCGCGCCGACCGTCCGTTCAGCGTCGGTTTCGCCGCCGAAACCGAACACCTGCTCGACTACGCCGCGCGCAAGCTCAAGGACAAGAACCTCGACCTGATCGTCGCCAATGACGTGGCCAACCCCAGCATTGGCTTCAACAGCGAGGAAAACGCCTGCAGCGTGATCGACCGCGAGCTCCACGCGACACTCTTTGCCCAGACCAGCAAGGGCAAGATTGCCCGCCAGCTGGTGTCCTTTATCGCCGAACGACTGAACCAGGTTTAATTTTCATGCACGCTTTGCAAGCCAAGATCCTCGACCCGCGCATCGGCGGCGAATTCCCGCTGCCGCAGTACGCCACGCCCGGCTCCGCCGGCCTCGACCTGCGCGCCATGCTCCAGCAGGACACCGTACTGGAGCCGGGCCAGACCTTGCTGATCCCCACCGGCCTGTCGGTGTACATCGGCGACCCGGGCCTTGCCGCCCTGATCCTGCCGCGCTCCGGCCTGGGCCACAAACACGGCATCGTGCTGGGTAACCTGGTGGGCCTGATCGATTCCGACTACCAGGGCGAACTGATGGTGTCCTGCTGGAACCGTGGCCAGACCGCCTTCAACATCGTCGTCGGCGAGCGCATTGCCCAACTGGTGCTGGTACCCGTGGTCCAGGCGCACTTCGAGCTGGTCGAAACCTTCGACGAGAGCCAGCGCGGTGCCGGCGGCTTCGGGCATTCGGGCAGCCATTGACCTAAGCTGATCCCGGCCCGGTCCGAACGGTGCGCGTTGAATTTCAGGATGATCCTCTCGGAGGCAGTATTTGAAAGGCTTCAAGCGCAGTACCAAGACCGCCGGCGGTCACGAAAGCAACGGCCATCCGCCTTCAGGCGACGCCAGCAACCCGCTGCTACCGGGGCTGCTACTTGCCCTCGGCGGGTTGATCCTGGCCGCCGCGCTCCTATGGTTTGGCGTAGTCGCACCCTGGAGCCAGACGTTACGCGGCAGCCTGGCGCAGTATCCCGGCGCCGTGGCGGCCGCGGGCCTGAGCCAGGCGACCCACGACCTGATCGCGCAGACCGAAGCCGCGGCCCTTGATCCCTCGCTGCTCAAGGCCCTGCAAAGCCAGAACGCCGATCAGGTCAAGGCCGCGGAAGCCGGCCTGCGCTTCGCCAATGGCCTGGTGGACGCGCAACTCTACCTGCCCGGCCAGGCCCAACCGAGCAATGACCGCGCCGCGCCGCTGAATTTCTCGGCGCTGGACCTGATCACCCGCGCCGAGCGCGGCACCCGCCCGGCACCGGAAGCCTACAAGATCGGCCAACGCTGGCTGGTCTACAGCGTGGCCGCGCTCAAGGCCCCCACCGATCCCCAGAGCGGCGGCACCCTGCTGCTGGTCTTCGATCTGCAACGACTGCTCCAACCCTTCGGCACCTGGAACCTGGAGACCGGCGAGCTGCGCCTGACGCAAAGTGTCCTCGGCAGCCCGGAACAGGTGTTGGATCAGCGCGGAACGGCGACAGCGGACGAAAGCGTTGCCTTTGGCACTGGCAACCCCAACTGGGTACTGAAATTCAGCCCTGGCCCCTTGCTCAAACTGTCCTACCCCCTGAGCGCCTACGCCTTGATGGCACTCGCCGCCTTGCTCGCCCTGGGCGGCGCCCTGCTGGGCATCTACCTGCCGCACAAACGCCTGCAGACCCGTATCGACGGCGATGCCCGACAGTTGGAGCAGTTGTTTCGCGAACTCTCCGGCGGCAAAGCCGTCAAAGCCTTCAGCTTGAGTCTGCCGGCCCTCAATGCACTGGCTCAGGAACTGGCGCGCTTTTCCTTGCGCAATGGTCATCCCGAGCCTGCCGGCAGTGATCCAGGCCCTGCGATCCGCAGCGCCCCAGCGCCGATCCAGCCCGTGACGCCAAGTGCCGTCTGGGCCGATCCGCTGTTCCAAGATACCGACATTCTCGATATCGATATTCTCGACGAACACCAGGATTTCCTGGGAACGGAGCCCCCCCACACCATGAACAGCATCGCACCGGCCATCCCGAGCTTCCCTGACAGCATCTTCCGCGCCTACGACATCCGTGGCACGGTCCCGGAGACCCTGAACGGCGAAACCGCCTACTGGATCGGTCGCGCTATCGGCGCGCAGAGCCTGGCCCAGGGCGAACCCAACGTTTCGGTGGGTCGTGACGGGCGCCTGTCCGGACCGGAGCTGGTCCAGCAGCTGATCCAGGGTCTGCACGACAGCGGCTGCCATGTCAGCGATGTCGGCCTGGTGCCGACCCCGGCGCTGTACTACGCCGCCAACGTGCTGGCCGGCAAGTCCGGGGTAATGCTCACCGGCAGCCACAACCCGTCGAACTACAACGGCTTCAAGATCGTCATCGCCGGCGACACCCTGGCCAACGAACAGATCCAGGCCCTGCACACCCGTCTCAAGACCAATGACCTGAGCAGCGGCAAGGGCAGCGTCGAGAAGGTCGACATCCTCACCCCATACTTCGAGCAGATCCGCAACGACATCGTGCTGGCGAAGAAGCTCAAGGTCGTGGTCGACTGCGGCAACGGCGCCGCCGGGGTCATCGCGCCCAAGCTGATCGAAGCCCTGGGCTGCGAAGTGATCTCGCTGTTCGAAGAGGTCGACGGCCACTTCCCCAACCACCACCCGGACCCGGGCAAGCCCGAGAACCTCGTGGACCTGATCGCCAAGGTCAAGGAAAGCCATGCCGACCTGGGCCTGGCCTTCGACGGCGACGGCGACCGCGTGGGCGTGGTGACCAACACCGGCAGCATCGTCTTCCCCGACCGCCTGCTGATGCTGTTCGCCAAGGATGTAGTGGCGCGCAACCCGGGCGCGGACATCATTTTCGACGTCAAGTGCACCCGTCGCCTGACCCCCTTGATCCGCGAATACGGCGGTCGTCCGGTGATGTGGAAAACCGGCCACTCGCTGATCAAGAAAAAGATGAAGGAAAGCGGCGCCCTGCTCGCCGGAGAAATGAGCGGCCATATCTTCTTCAAGGAACGCTGGTTCGGTTTCGACGACGGTATCTACAGCGCCGCGCGCCTGCTGGAGATCCTCAGCCAGGAAAAATCCAGCGCCGAGGAGCTGTTCGCGACCTTCCCGAACGATATTTCCACGCCGGAAATCAATATCAATGTGACCGACGAGGGCAAATTCAGCATCATTGATGCACTGCAACGCGACGCCGACTGGGGCGATGCCAACCTGACCACCATCGACGGTGTACGGGTCGACTATCCCCAGGGCTGGGGCCTGGTCCGCGCCTCCAACACCACGCCGGTGCTGGTCCTGCGCTTCGAGGCCGACAGCGAAGCCGAATTGCAGCGCATCAAGGACGTGTTCCACGCCCAATTGAAACGTGTTGCACCTGACCTCCCACTACCGTTCTGACCTCTGGACGGTGTAAAAGCATAGTCTTTGCACCGTCCGACCACTTGTTCCACCGGAGCCCTGAATGACCCTCGAACGCGATGCCGCTGCCAATACCGCCAAGGTTCTTTCCGAAGCGTTGCCTTACATCCGCCGATACGTCGGCAAGACGCTGGTGATCAAGTACGGCGGCAACGCCATGGAAAGCGAAGAGCTGAAAACCGGTTTTGCCCGCGACATCGTGTTGATGAAAGCGGTGGGGATCAACCCGGTGGTGGTCCACGGCGGTGGCCCGCAGATCGGTGACTTGCTCAAGCGCCTGTCCATCGAGAGCCACTTTATCGACGGCATGCGCGTCACCGACGCGCAGACCATGGACGTGGTGGAAATGGTCCTCGGCGGGCAAGTGAACAAGAGCATCGTCAACCTGATCAACCGTCACGGCGGCAGTGCCATCGGCCTGACCGGCAAGGACGCCGAGTTGATCCGCGCGAAAAAGCTCACCGTGACCCGCCAGACTCCGGAAATGACCCAGCCGGAAATCATCGACATCGGCCAGGTCGGCGAAGTGGTCGGGATCAACACCGATCTGCTGAACCTGCTGGTCAAGGGTGATTTCATCCCGGTGATCGCGCCGATCGGCGTGGGTGCCAATGGCGAGTCCTACAACATCAACGCCGACCTGGTCGCGGGCAAGATCGCCGAGGCCCTCAAGGCCGAGAAGCTGATGCTGCTGACCAACATTGCCGGCCTGATGGACAAGGAAGGCAAGGTCCTCACCGGCCTGAGCACCACCCAGGTCGACGACCTGATCGCCGACGGCACCATCTACGGCGGCATGCTGCCGAAGATTCGTTGTGCGCTGGAAGCGGTACAGGGCGGGGTCGGTAGCTCGCTGATCATCGACGGCCGCGTGCCGAATGCGGTGCTGCTGGAGATTTTCACCGATACCGGCATGGGCACCCTGATCAGTAATCGCAAGCGTCACTGATCAAGCCGAAACACAGACTCGAAAACGCCCCCCTGTAGGAGCTGGCTTGCCGGCTCCCACGGGGGTCGCGTCAGCCGTAGTTGCAAGTCGAGGCAGTCTTCTTTGCAGGCTCGCGTTGACCTTGTGTCAGTGCGTCAACTGCTCCACCCGCGCCCGATCCACGGCAAAGTCCTGCTGCGCCTGGACCCGTGCCGCCTGGTAGCGGGCAATATCCGCCCTCAGCCGCGCCTGTTCATCCCGTAGCCCAGCGAGTTGCCCGAGCAACTGCGGCGACACCTCGTGCCCCGCCCGCTCCTGCCCCGCCGCCTGGCTTTGCAAGCCGGCCTGCTGCGCCAGCAGGGCTTGCAGATTGGTCTGGATGCTCGCAAGCATCGCATCCAACTCAGCCAGCTTTCGAGCCTGAGCCTTATCGACCTCACTGACACTGGAATAACGCTGCAACAGCTGTGCATTGGCGTCGGCCTGGGCTTTCTGCGCCTGTAAGCGCGCCAGTTCCTCGGCCGTCGGCGCCGGCGCAATCGTCTGCACCACCCGTCCCCGCGAGTTCAGCACCTGATAGCCCTTGCCCGCATACTCCGGGGGCACCTGGCGATCGAGCACCGTGACGCCTTTACCGTCGACATAGCGATACAGCAGCATGCCGGATGCGTCCTCGGCCTGGGCGGCAAAGGACGCACAGAGCATCAGGGGCAACCACCGATACCCACGGCGCAAGGGAGGTCAGATCCCGTATTGCGCGCGATAAGCCTCAACCGCAGGCAGATGCTGCTTGAGCTGCTCATCGTCGGCCAGGAACTGCAGGACCTGGGTCAGGGACACAATGCTGACCACCGGGATCGCGAAGTCACGCTCGACTTCCTGGATCGCCGACAGCTCGCCATTGCCGCGTTCCTGACGGTTGAGGGCGATCAGCACGCCGGCAGGCTTGGCGCCCTGGGCCTGGATGATCTGCATCACCTCGCGGATCGCGGTGCCGGCGGTGATTACGTCGTCGATGATCAGCACATCGCCGACCAGCGGCGCGCCGACCAGGCTGCCGCCTTCGCCGTGGGCCTTGGCTTCCTTGCGGTTGAAACACCAGGGCAGATCACGCCCATGATGCTCGGCCAGGGCCACGGCGGTGGCCGCCGCCAGGGGAATGCCCTTGTAGGCCGGACCAAACAGCACGTCGAACGAAATGCCGCTCTCGACGATCGCCGACGCATAGAAACGCCCCAGCTGGGCCAGGGCCGAACCGCTGTTGAACAGGCCGGCATTGAAGAAGTAAGGGCTGGTCCGCCCGGACTTCAGAGTGAACTCACCGAAGCGCAAAACCCCGCGATCGATGGCGAAACGAATGAAATCGCGTTGATACGCCTGCATGAAAAAAGCCCCAAATACCACGGATTTAGCTAATTAGGTAGACCTTGGGGTATCATACACGCACGTGATTTTTGGGGCCATTTATGCGGATCATCAGTGTGAACGTCAATGGTATTCAGGCCGCAGTCGAGCGTGGTTTGCTCAGTTGGCTGCAAGCTCAGAATGCCGACGTCATCTGCCTGCAGGACACCCGCGCCTCCGCCTTTGAACTGGACGACCCAGCCTTCCAACTGGATGGCTACTTCCTTTATGCCTGCGATGCCGAAGTCCCCGCCCAGGGTGGCGTGGCTCTGTATTCGCGGTTGCAACCGAAGGCTGTCATCAGCGGTCTCGGTTTCGAGACGGCAGACCGCTACGGGCGCTACCTGCAAGCCGATTTCGATAAGGTCAGCATCGCGACCTTGCTGCTTCCCTCGGGGCAGAACGGCGATGAAGACTTGAACCAGAAGTTCAAGCTTATGGACGACTTCGCTCGCTACCTGGATAAACAGCGGCGCAAACGTCGTGAATACATCTACTGTGGCTCGCTGTACGTCGCGCAACAGAAGCTGGACATCAAGAACTGGCGCGACAGCCAGCAATCCCCGGGCTTCCTGGCGCCGGAACGGGCCTGGATGGATGAGATTGTCGGCAACATGGGTTATGTCGATGCCCTGCGCGAAGTCAGCCGCGAAGGCGACCAGTACAGCTGGTGGCCGGATAACGAACAGGCCGAGATGCTCAACCTCGGCTGGCGTTTCGACTATCAGTTGCTGACCCCGGGCCTGCGCCGTTTCGTCCGCAGTGCACGCCTGCCGCGCCAGCCGCGCTTCTCGCAGCACGCGCCGCTGATCGTCGACTACGACTGGACGCTGACCATCTAAGCGTCTTTTCGCAGTGACAAAAAAGCCGACGCCAAGTCGGCTTTTTTGCGTGCCAGCGCCTGACGCAGCGCTGCCCGGGGCTACTTGATCGGGCGCCAGGTGAAGGGATAGCGGTACGCCACGCCCTCATTGGCCTTGACCCCGGCAATGATGGTCAACACCACCGCCGCGATCACCAGCAGACCGAACAGCGGGATGCCGATCAGGACGAACATCAGCGGGATACAGACCATCGCCGCCACCGCCACGGTGATCTGGAAGTTCAGCGCTTCCTTGCCCTGGGCGTCGATGAACGGGTCCTGCTCGCGCTTCATCTGCCAAAGAATCAGCGGGCCGATCAGACTACCGAACGGAAACCAGTAGCCGAGAAACGCCGACAAATGACAGAACATCGCCCACTGCCTGACTTCCTGGCTCGGAGTGGTTACGGGTAACTGATCGTCATTCATCACGCGCTCCTTATGCTGAAAACGGTTCGGTTGCTCAGTCGGCCAAGGCGGCTTTCTGCAATTCGAAAATGTCGTTCATGCCTTTCTGCGCCAGCGCCAGCATCGCGTTCAGGTCTTCTGGCTGGAACGGCGCGCCTTCGGCCGTGCCCTGGACTTCAATGAAACCGCCCGTGCTGGTCATGACCACGTTCAGGTCGGTCTCGGCCGCCGAGTCTTCCAGGTAATCGAGGTCGAGCACCGGCTCGCCCTGGTACATACCCACCGACACCGCAGCGATCATCTGCTTGAGCGGGCTACCGCCCTTCAAGCCGCCACGCTTCTTGATCACCGCCAAGGCGTCGACCAGTGCAACCATGGCACCGGTGATGGACGCGGTGCGGGTGCCACCGTCGGCCTGGATCACATCGCAGTCGACATACAGGGTCACATCACCCAGCTTGGACATGTCCAGCGCGGCGCGCAGCGAACGGCCGATCAGGCGCTGGATCTCCAGGGTCCGGCCGCCTTGCTTGCCACGGCTGGCCTCACGCTGGTTACGCTCGCCGGTGGCACGCGGCAGCATGCCGTACTCGGCGGTCAGCCAACCCTGGCCCTGGCCCTTGAGGAAACGCGGCACACCGTTCTCGACACTGACCGTGCAAATCACTTTGGTATCACCGAACTCGACCAGTACGGATCCCTCGGCGTGTTTGGTGTAGTTGCGGGTGATGCGGATCGAGCGAAGCTGATCGGCGGCGCGACCACTTGGACGTTTCATTGGGAATACCTGTACGAGGACGGAAATCTACCCGGCATTATAGAGGTCATGACTCGCTCTGGGCACGTCTAAAAAGGTTACAGCCGCACCAAAGGCTCTGAAGCACAAAACGCGGACTTGAAATGTGGGAGCGGAGCTTGCCCGCGAAGAACGATAACGCTGTGTATCTGAATAACCGCGGCGCCCCCCCCCTTCGCGGGCAAGCTCCGCTCCCACAAGGTTTGGGGACTGCGACCGCACTGCGCTACAATCCTGCGCCTTTGCTGCCTGTCGGCTTTAATTCATTCATCGGTCCGCCCCGCCCACGCGGCGGCGAACCAGAATCGCGAGGTACTTCCATGGTCCACAGCATGACCGCCTTCGCCCGCGTCGAAAGCGCCGTCAGCCAGGGCACCCTGAGCTGGGAGCTGCGCTCGGTCAACAGCCGCTACCTGGAACCCCACCTGCGCTTGCCGGAATCCTTCCGTGACCTCGAGGGCGCGGTTCGCGAGGCCCTGCGCCAGGGCCTGTCCCGGGGCAAGCTGGAATGCACCCTGCGCTTCACCGAGGAAACCACTGGCAAGGCCCTGCAGATCGACCGCGAGCGCGCCACGCAGTTGATCGCCGCCGCTGAGACCGTCGCCAGCCTGATCAAGCAGCCCGCCGCGCTGAACCCGCTGGAGGTCCTCGCCTGGCCCGGCGTGCTGGTGGCCGACGCCAGCGACCCGCAGGCCCTGAACAACGAGGCATTGACCCTGTTCAACCTGGGCCTCAAGGAACTCAAGAACGGCCGCCAGCGCGAAGGCGCGGAACTGGCCCGCTTGATCGTCGAGCGCCTGGACGCCATCGAAGGCGATGTCGCGACCCTGCGCGAACAGGTGCCGCAGATGCTCGCCAGCCAGCGCCAGAAAGTCCTCGACCGCTTCGCCGACATGAAAGCCGAGCTGGATCCGACCCGCCTGGAGCAGGAAATGGTCCTGCTGGCGCAGAAAAGCGACGTGGCCGAAGAACTCGACCGCCTCGCCACCCATATCATCGAAGTCCGCCGGGTGCTCAAGTCCGGCGGCGCGGCCGGCCGACGCCTGGACTTCCTGATGCAGGAACTCAATCGCGAAGCCAACACCCTCGGTTCCAAGGCCTTCGACCCGCGCAGCACCCAGGCGGCGGTCAATCTCAAGGTGTTGATCGAGCAAATGCGCGAACAAGTACAGAACATCGAGTAAGGCTAACCCGACATGACCCACAGCACTGGCACCCTCTACATCATTTCCGCACCGTCGGGCGCAGGCAAGACCAGCCTGGTCAAGGCCCTGATCGATGCCGAACCGCAGATCCGCGTCTCGGTCTCGCACACCACCCGCGCCATGCGCCCGGGCGAAGCCAACGGCGTGAACTACCACTTCGTCGAGCGCGCCGAGTTCGTGCGGATGGTCGAGCACGGGGATTTCCTCGAGCAGGCCGAAGTCTTCGGCAACCTCTATGGCACCTCCCAGAGCCACCTGCAGCAGACCCTGGACGAAGGCCATGACCTGATCCTGGAAATCGACTGGCAGGGCGCCGAACAAGTGCGCCGGCAAATGCCCGCGGCCCGCTCGATCTTTATCCTGCCGCCGAGCCAGCAGGCCCTGCGTCAGCGCCTGACCAACCGCGGCCAGGACAGCGACGCGATCATCGAAGGACGGATGCGCGAAGCGGTCAGTGAAATGAGCCACTACGTCGAATACGATTTCCTGATCATCAACGACGATTTTGCCCACGCACTGGACGATCTGAAGGCGATTTTCCGCGCCAATCGCCTGCGACAGGGCCCCCAACAGCAACATTTCACTCAGCTATTGAGTGAATTGCTGGCATAAGCAACACTTCCCAAAAGCGCCGCGAGGGCTTTACATTGGTACTCGTAGCGCGTCGGCGAAGCAGCCGGAAAAATCAGCGCTTCCCTAAACGCTGGTGATTTTTTAAACTGTTCAGTCCGCTCGCCCATCCGGGTAGCGTGATTACCGCATTTGCTACGAGGAACACCATGGCCCGCGTAACCGTTGAAGACTGCCTAGAACATGTGGCTAACCGTTTTGAGCTGGTCATGCTCTCCACCAAGCGCGCTCGTCAACTGGCGACCGGCGGCAAAGAGCCGAAGCTGGCGTGGGAAAATGACAAACCAACCGTAATGGCGCTGCGGGAAATCGCCGAAGGCTACGTGACGGACGCGTTCATCGCTGAACAGGATATCGTCCATGAAGACCCAGTCTTCGCGGCCTTCGAGGACGAGTCCAACGAGGCCGTCTAAGCCTATGCCTGGTCGACGGAGCACGGCGCAGGGTACAAAGCTTCGGTCGGGGGAAACCTCATGCCGAGCATAGACGCCCTCGCCGATCGCTTATCGACCTACCTCGGCGCCGACCAGGTCAACCTGGTCCGTCGGGCGTACTTCTACGCCGAACAAGCCCATGACGGTCAACGCCGTCGCAGCGGCGAAGCCTACGTCACGCATCCGCTGGCGGTGGCCAACATTCTTGCCGACATGCACATGGACCATCAGAGCCTGATGGCCGCCATGCTCCATGACGTGATCGAAGACACCGGGATCGCCAAGGAAGCGCTGCAAGCGCAGTTCGGTGAAACCGTGGCCGAACTGGTCGACGGGGTCAGCAAACTGACCCAGATGAATTTCGAGACCAAGGCCGAAGCCCAGGCGGAAAACTTCCAGAAGATGGCCATGGCCATGGCCCGCGATATTCGCGTGATCCTGGTCAAGCTCGCCGACCGCCTGCACAACATGCGCACCCTTGAAGTGCTGTCCGGCGAAAAGCGCCGGCGCATCGCCAAGGAAACCCTCGAAATCTATGCGCCCATCGCCAACCGTCTGGGCATGCATGCGATCCGCATCGAATTCGAAGACCTCGGCTTCAAGGCCATGCACCCGATGCGTTCCGCGCGGATCTACCAGGCGGTCAAGCGCGCCCGGGGCAACCGCAAGGAAATCGTCAACAAGATCGAAGAGTCCCTGAGCCACTGCCTGGCCGTCGACGAAATCCAGGGCGAGGTCAGCGGACGCCAGAAGCACCTGTACGGCATCTACACCAAGATGCGCGGCAAGCGCCGAGCCTTCAACGAGATCATGGACGTCTACGCATTCCGGATCATCGTCGATAAGGTCGACACCTGCTATCGGGTCCTCGGTGCCGTGCATAATTTGTACAAGCCCCTGCCCGGCCGCTTCAAGGACTACATCGCGATTCCCAAGGCCAACGGCTATCAGTCACTGCATACCACGCTGTTCGGCATGCACGGCGTGCCGATCGAGATCCAGATTCGCACCCGCGAAATGGAAGAGATGGCCAACAACGGCATCGCCGCCCACTGGCTGTACAAGTCCAGCGGCGACGAGCAGCCCAAGGGCACCCATGCCCGGGCCCGCCAGTGGGTCAAGGGCGTGCTGGAAATGCAGCAACGCGCCGGCAACTCCCTGGAGTTCATCGAAAGCGTGAAGATCGACCTGTTCCCGGACGAGGTCTACGTGTTCACGCCCAAGGGCCGGATCATGGAGCTGCCCAAAGGCTCCACGGCGGTGGACTTTGCCTACGCGGTGCACACCGACGTCGGCAACAGCTGCATTGCCTGTCGGATCAATCGCCGTCTCGCACCTCTGTCCGAACCGCTGCAAAGCGGCTCCACGGTCGAGATCGTCAGCGCCCCGGGTGCGCGCCCGAACCCGGCCTGGCTCAACTTCGTGGTCACCGGCAAGGCCCGCACGCATATCCGCCACGCACTGAAACTGCAGCGTCGCTCCGAATCCATCAGCCTGGGCGAACGCCTGCTGAACAAGGTACTCAACGGTTTCGACAGCGCCCTGGACAAGATCCCGGCCGAGCGCGTGCAGGCCATGCTCCACGAGTACCGCCTGGAACTGATCGAAGACCTGCTGGAAGACATCGGCCTGGGCAATCGCATGGCCTATGTGGTCGCCCGCCGCCTGCTCGGCGAAGGCGAACAACTGCCCAGCCCCGAAGGCCCGCTGGCGATCCGCGGCACCGAAGGCCTGGTGCTCAGCTACGCCAAGTGCTGCACGCCGATCCCGGGCGACCCGATTGTCGGTCACCTGTCCGCCGGCAAAGGCATGGTGGTACACCTGGACAACTGCCGCAATATCAGCGAAATCCGCCACAACCCGGAAAAATGCATCCAGCTCTCCTGGGCCAAGGATGTCACCGGCGAATTCAACGTCGAACTGCGCGTCGAGCTGGAACACCAGCGCGGCCTGATCGCCCTGCTGGCCAGCAGCGTCAATGCCGCCGACGGCAATATCGAGAAAATCAGCATGGACGAACGCGATGGTCGCATCAGCGTGGTCCAACTGGTGGTCAGCGTGCATGACCGCGTGCACCTGGCCCGCGTAATCAAGAAACTGCGCGCCCTGACCGGCGTGATCCGCATCACTCGCATGCGCGCATAGCTCAATAGCCCGTCTACGTAGCCGCCCATTACAAGGAACCCCTTCATGAGCAAGACCGTTATCAGCAGCGACAAAGCCCCAGCCGCCATCGGCACCTACTCCCAGGCGATCAAGGCCGGCAACACCGTCTACATGTCCGGCCAGATTCCCCTGGACCCGAAAACCATGGAACTGGTGGAAGGCTTCGAAGCCCAGACCGTACAGGTCTTCGAAAACCTCAAGGCCGTGGCCGAAGCCGCTGGCGGTTCGTTCAAGGACATCGTCAAACTGAACATCTTCCTCACCGACCTGAGCCACTTCGCCAAGGTCAACGAGATCATGGGCAAGTACTTCCAGCAGCCTTACCCGGCCCGTGCCGCCATCGGTGTTGCCGCCCTGCCGCGCGGCTCGCAGGTCGAGATGGACGCGATCCTGGTCCTCGAGTAACCGCCAGCCACGCCGCCCTCGAACAACCCCGCACTGCCTGGTGCAGCCTTGTCGCTGCACCAGCTTCGTCTGCAAAGGATTCCACCATGCGCAAAGCGCTTGCCTTCTCGGTGTTTGCCCTCCTGCTCGGCGGTTGCGCCAGCGACCCCGCCAAATACGACATCAGCGGCACCTGGATCAACCAGGCCGCCATCGATGCCGCCGTTAAAAAGGGCAGCTTGCGCGAAGCCCTGGAAACCTACGGACCGAACCTGGAGTGGAGCATCGATACCCGTAACGGCCAGGCCCGCTACAGCAACGGTTTCGAACGCCCCGAGGGCCATGTGCGCGCGGACGGCAAGCAGTGGCATGTCGATTTCTATGGCAGCGCCGGGACTTCGCTGGCGCGTGATGGCAAGGAACTGACCCAGGGCGCCAGCGACTCGGAGCCGGAACAGCCGTTCGTGCGCGCCGAAACCGAACTGCCGGCCAATGCGCCGGTGGGCGCCAGCTTCGAGCAAGCCTTGTACTCGGCCTACATGGGTGGCGACTGGAAGATCAGCAGCGGCCCGGGCGAAGGCGGCCAGGTGAAATTCCTGCCGGACGGGCGCCTGGAAGGCCTGCCCGGTGCCGATCGCTACGCACTGTGCCTGGCTGGCGATTGCGCCTCCATGAGCGGTGAGAACGACAGCATCTGGTTGCAGCAAGGCAGCAAGGGCGCCGCCTGGATCTTCGTGCGCAAGGACAAGCAGCTGGAAATTTTCCAGGCGCTGAACTCGGCCCAGCCTGATGAACAGCCGCAGCTCAACCCCGGTCCGCGCCAGTGGTTGCTGAAGAAGTAAGGGAAGCCCACGAGCTTCGCAGAGCTCCCCCCTGTGGCGAGCGGGCTTGCCCGCGCTGGGCCGCGAAGCGGCCCTAAACCCGGCCAATACGGTGCATCAGGTAGACCGAGGTGGCTGGTTTTGCGACTGCTGCGCAGTCGAGAGCGGCGGTGCGGCGTCCCGACAAGCCCGCTCGCCACAGGGGGTGAGGCCTCCATGAGCGTTTATCAGCGCCCTTCTAGAATCGCCGCATAGCCCTCGCGGAAACTCGAATAACGCGGTGCCCAGCCCAGAGCCCGCGCCCGGGCATTGCTGCAGCGCTTGCTTCCGGTACGGCGAATGCTCGCGTCCTCGGCCCACTCGGTCACCTCCAGGTACTCGCGCAACCAGCCCACCACCTCGGCCAATGGCGCCGGCGCATCATCGACACCGATGTAGCAATCCTCCAGCACCTTCCCGGCACGATCAGCCTCCAGCAGAAACGCCAGCAGGCCGGCCGCATCGTCGGCATGAATCCGATTGCCATACAGAGGCGGCTCCACCGCCACCCGATAACCACGCCGGACCTGAGTCAACAACCACTCGCGACCCGGCCCATAGATACCCGTCAGGCGTACCCGGGTCGCCGGGATGCCGCTGTCCAGCGCCACCTGCTCGGCCTCCAGCATCAAGCGCCCGGAATAGCCCTCGGCATCGGTCGGCGAAGCCTCGTCGACCCACTCGCCCGCCTGCTGCACGTACACACTGCTGCTGGAGACGAACAGCAGACGCCGCGGCTGCTGGCCTGATTGCCTGAGCCAGCTCAATACATGCCGCAAACCATCGACGTAGGCTGCGCGATAACCGGGCTCGTCGTGCTCGGTCGCCGCAGCGCAATACACCAGGTAATCCTGCGGGCCGCTCGGCCAGGTGGCAGGGCGCTGCTCGGCGAACAGATCGCCCGCGACTCCGACGACACCCTCAGGCAAATGCGTGATCGAGCGACGCAGACCGTGGACTAGCCAGCCCTGGGCGAGCAATTGCGTCGCCAGGCGACTACCGATATCGCCGCAGCCGGCAATCAGAACAGAAGGAGCAGACATCACGGATCTCCAGGGGAAAAACAACAAACCGGCGCTGGAAATTGACCAGCGGTTAGCAATGGAAGAAAAAAAGAGAAGCTATTACTTTTGTTAACAAGAAGTATTTGCAATAATGCACAACCCAATGTTCTCGGCCCACGAGGCCTGAAAGGACAAGACCCTCTTCATATCTTCTCTCAGGTCCGGCCAGCATGACACGCAATAAACGCCTCGTTTCGTCACCCCAGTCCCACAGCTCATCGCGCGCCTGGCGCTCGACAGCGGCCTTGCTGCTCAGCCTGGTGCTGGCGCCGACCGTGACATTCGCCGACGAAGCAGCAGCGCAGGCCCCAGCGGCAGCCGTCGCTCCAGCCCCGGCTGATCATGCCGCACCCGTCGCCGCGCCAACCGCCGCGGCTCCGCCCCTGGCCGAGAATGCCACAACGGCCGACGCCACCGATGCCAGCGCACTACCGGCCGAAGATAACAGCCTGGGCATGGCCCACGACCTGTCGCCCTGGGGCATGTACAAAAACGCCGACATCGTCGTCAAGATCGTGATGATCGGCCTGGCCATCGCCTCGATCATCACCTGGACCATCTGGATTGCCAAAGGCTTCGAACTGCTCGGTGCCAAGCGTCGCCTGCGCCGTGAGATGCTCGCCCTGAAAAAGGCCCGCACCCTCAAGGAAGCCAGCGACACCGCCAACCAGCAGGGCAACCTCGCCCACCTGCTGGTACATGACGCCCTGGAAGAAATGCACCTGTCGGTCAACAGCCGCGAGAAAGAAGGCATCAAGGAGCGCGTCAGCTTCCGCCTTGAGCGCCTGGTCGCCGCCTGCGGTCGCAACATGAGCAGCGGCACCGGCGTGCTCGCCACCATCGGCTCCACCGCGCCCTTCGTCGGCCTGTTCGGTACCGTGTGGGGCATCATGAACAGCTTTATCGGCATCGCCAAGACTCAGACCACCAACCTTGCCGTGGTCGCCCCGGGCATCGCCGAAGCCCTACTGGCCACCGCCCTGGGCCTGGTCGCGGCGATTCCGGCCGTGGTGATCTACAACGTCTTCGCCCGCTCCATTGCTGGCTACAGGGCCCAGGTAGCCGACGCATCGGCCCAGGTCCTGCTGCTGGTCAGCCGTGATCTCGACCACCTGCCGCCCGAGCGCTCGACGCAAACGCCGCATATGGTGAAAGTGGGGTAATCAGCCATGGGCCTGCATCTGAACGACAGCGGCGACGATCTCGCCGAAAACCACGAAATCAACGTCACACCGTTTATCGACGTGATGCTGGTACTGCTGATCATCTTCATGGTCGCCGCGCCCCTGGCCACCGTGGACATCAAGGTCGACCTGCCCGCCTCCAGCGCCAAGCCGGCACCGCGCCCGGAAAAGCCGGTGTTCCTCAGCGTCAAGGCCGACCAGCGTCTGTTCCTCGGTGAAGACGAAGTCAAGGCCGAGGCCCTGGGCCCGAGCCTGGACGCCCTGACCCACGGCAAGAAGGACACGACCATTTTCTTCCAGGCCGATAAAGGCGTGGATTATGGCGACCTGATGCGCGTGATGGATGCCCTGCGCGCCGCCGGTTACCTGAAGGTCGGCCTGGTCGGACTCGAGACGGCAGCCAAGAAATGACCAATACGCGCCAAAAGCTGACGCGTTACGGCGCCAGCCTGGGCCTGGTGCTGGGCATTCATGCGCTGGCGATCGTCGCCACGCTGAACTGGTCGGTGTCCAAGCCCATCGAGCTGCCGCCACAGGCGATGATGATCGAACTGGCGCCATTGCCCCCCGCCCCACCGCCGCCGGCACCGCCCAAGGTGATCATCCCGCCACAACCGCCCGCGCCACTGGAAGAGTTACCGCTGCCGAAGCTGGCCGAAGCGCCGAAGCCGACGATCTCGGTGCCCAAGCCGGTCAAGCCGAAACCCAAGCCGCAGCCGCCCAAGCCCCAGGTGAAGCCGGAGCCGGTGAAGGAAAAGCCGACGGAGGAAAAACCTGCCGATACGCCGCCGACCAACACGCCGCCGGAAAAATCCGCGGCCCCGGCGCCCGGCCCCTCGCCCCAGCAGGTAGCGGCAAAGGCCAGCTGGGAAGGCACCTTGCTGGCCCACCTGGGCAAGTACAAGAAGTACCCGCCGGCTGCGCAGTCACGGGGCAAGGAAGGTCTGAACCGCCTGCGCTTCGTGGTCGATGCCGAAGGCAAGGTGCTTTCCTATGAGCTGGTGGGCCGCTCGGGCAACGCCGATCTGGACCGCGCCACCCTGGAAATGATCCGCCGCGCCCAACCGCTGCCCAAGCCACCGGCCGAAATGCTGAGCAACGGCAGCATCGAGATTGTCGCGCCGTTCGTGTACTCCATCGACAGGCGCAACCGCTAAGCGCCTGTAAACCGGCGGGAACCGCACAACAGGAGGCCTGTGTGGCAGCGGGGGTGTTGTGTGATGAGAACAGGATTGCTTGTGCTTTTATGGGAACGGGCGGGATCTCCTACAGGGCGATACGTGAGTCAGGGCCGTAGTCGCCAACCCAGTACATCCATCAGGTCGCAGCCATCGCGAAGCACCATCGCGGGAACCTGGAGAATGTGTTGGAAGTCGATGTCGTTGGCGTTGTGCAGTTCGATGCGAGACAGGGCTTCGAGCATTTGCGTCGCCGCGAGGAAGCGGGCGGCGGCGTTGGCATGGAGCACGTCGGTCGGGCTTTCGGCATCGATCAACAGGCTGGGGATCAGGCAGTCGATGGCGGTGAGGGGTATGTATTTAGTCATGGGTAAAGCCTCAGTCTATTGGTTAGAAACCGCCCGATTCGTCGCCAAACGAAACGGGTGGCAGCTGTACGCAGGTTGGCGAACCGGAATAGACCAAGCCGGCAGACCCGAAGGTCTCCCGCGCACAGCTGCCATATAGAAGCAGCTTTGCGGGTACGAACGCACCTGCAAACAAGCACAGAGCTTTCGCACAGTCTAAAAACCGAGTCGCCAAACCCGTATCGCCAATAAGGGCGACCGGCGGACTATAAGCTGTGACCTTGCGAGGAAGCAAGGCGGGGAATTGTTACTGATTATTCTTGTTTCGTAGGGAGGGCTGAAGACAGCACCTCTTCAGGCAGGTAGTTGGGGACCACCCACGACAGGGATAACTCGATTAAAGAAAACATCGCGCCGAACACAGTAAATGAGTTTTGCCGTGCCAAGCCCTCAGCCAAGGCATTTACTTGAAATGCCTTGGCTGAGGAATAGTCGTCCATCAGTTATCTAAACTTCAGCAATACAGCTACAATCACCATCCAAATAACACTACCCACCATCATCACTGTTACGATTTTCAGTCGACGTTTAAGATAAGGAGGGAAATTTTCAAGATCAACTGGGTCCAGTTCACCGATACGCAGTGACGCCCTTGGCATCAAGATCATCCCGGCGATTTTTGCTATCTCCAAGAGGGACCAAATCAAACCTCGCTTCCCCAGGCTCGGCCCCCAAAGATAAATATAACGGCTATTCTTCAGGGCCTCCTTTATGGCGTCCATGTGACAGTGGCTCAGGTACAAATTGTATGCAATACCTACTGCTGTAAGCAGACCTGGGCCACCAGTAACAATGATTGCAATCCATAGAGGCCAAGTGTCGATACTGGTCATGGTTGTGTAGCTTCGTAAATTTTCTCCCCCATGTATTCGCCACCCATACCGCCGTAAGTCGTCCCCACCCAGGCGCCAGTCCCTACCAGGGTCGCAACACAGACAACACCCCCTACACCTGTAGAGAGGCCAAGCGCTGCGCAGATTGAACTACTGGCAATTTGGCCTGCCCATCCAAGTGCAACACCACCAAGGGTGGACAAGCCGAACTTCCCCCCCTCAGTAAACCTGATCTTCTCGCAAGCCGCCCCGGAATCGCCGTTACACACGTCCTGAATAGCCGCCAACGAGGACACGCCACCAATGGCAATGCCGATATAACCACCGGTCTTCATATACTTGGCCGCACGACTGGTCCCCTCCACATGGGTGGCATAACCCGGAATCTGTCTCGGCGCCCCGGCCTTGCTCCAGTGGTGCACCAGGCTCTGACTGGAAATTTCGAGGGCCGTTTTTAATTTGGGGTAGTCGTCCATAAAATTACTCAAACTTCGCCAACACGTATGTAATCACCAGCCAAATACCACCGCCATACATCATCACTGTTACGGTTTTCAGTCGACGTTTAAGGTGAGGAGGGAAGTTCTCAAGATCGACTGGGTCCAGCTCACCGATACGCAGTGATGCCCTTGGCATCATGATCATCCCGGAGATTTTTGCGATCTCCAAGAGGGACCAAATCAGACCCCGCTTCCCCAGGCTCGGCCCCCAAAGATAAATATAACGACTGTTCTTCAATGCCTTCTTTATGGCATCCAGGTGACGGCGGCTCAGGTACTGATTGTATGCAATACCCACAATTCCAAGCAAAAATGGCCCACCATTAAAAAAGAGAACCGCCCAGACGGGCCAATTGCTGATCATGGCTGTACGGTCTTATACAGTGTCTCGCCTATGACCTCTCCCCTTTCACCACCAATAAGTCGTACCCACCCAGGCGCCAGTCCCTACCAGGGTTGCAACACAGACAACTCCCCCTACGCCTGTAGAGAGACCAAGCGCCAGGCAGATCGGAACACTGGCAGATTGGCCCATCCATCCACCTATAACTCCACCAATGGTAGATCCGCCGAATTTCCCCCCTTCAGTAAACCTGACCTTCTCGCAAGCCGCCCCGGAATCACCGTTACACACTTCCTGAATAGCCGCCAACGAGGACACGCCACCAATGGCAATGCCGATATAACCACCGGTCTTCATATACTTGGCCGCACGACTGGTCCCCTCCACATGGGTGGCATAACCCGGAATCTGTCCCGGCACCCCGGCCTTGTTCCAGTGGTGCACCAGGCTCCGACTGGAAATCCCGAGAGCCGTTTTCAACTTGGGGTGATCGCCCAAGGTGGTCTGGCCACGTAGGCGAGTGGAGTTCAGCAGGTGTGAATCCAGCTGGCCGAGCAGACGCTTGCGCTCGGCGAAGAACTGCGACGATTTAAGGTGGCCGTGTTGGCGATAGCTTTCCTGATGCAAGCGCTCCATGGCCTGGAGGGTGTCGCGCAGGTTGTTCAGGTGCGTTTCCATCACCACCGCGCTGCCCCCCAGCCAGGTTGAGGTCTGGCCGGTAAAGCTGGCGATTTCAGCGCCGTGGCGGTGCATGAAGTCGGCCTCGTCCGCTGTCAGGGCTTCAAGCGCAACATTCACCGTTTGCGCAGCGGCCATCAACTGCGCCTCCTCGCGGGTACATAGCAGGTTGTTCGGATCGCTGAGCACGCTCATCGAACCGGCCTTGACTTCACCACGAGAAGGGTTGAGCGCCCGGAACTTGCGCATCACCGCCGGATCGGGCGCGGGGAAAAGCGTGGCCTCCAGCGCTTCGCGGGTCGTGCTTTTGGGTACCACATAGAACCCCGGTTCCTGGGGTTCCACGCTGCTGAATACCGCCGGAGCCGGAGGGGTTGAAGGCGTGAAAGCGGATTGACGCGGTGCTACCGGGCTGCCACTCATGGCTGAAAAGGCCGGTTGAGCGGCGTGCCTGGCCGGTGGCGGTGTGGCACTTTCGTTCACGTAGCTGGCCGTAAAAACCGAGGGGATCAGTTTGGCTCTGCAGGGACAACCGCTAAAGCTATCCAGCGTGCCGGCCATCAGCCGGCCATGGCTGTCCATATGCGAAACGCCACCGAGTATCCGATAGGTTTTCCCGTCCTTTCCACACGAGACCCGATCACCTTCGCGCGCATGAAGGACGCCATACAGGTTGATTCTGTCATCGCCATCCAGCACTTTTTCACCACAGGTGGTTTTGTCACCCAGGCCAATGAAATAACCTTTATTCATTGTTTTTTCTCCATGGTCAGCCGCTCGACTTCAACCTGTTGTCGACGGTAAATTGCTCGTCAGTTTCGAAAACATTCGAACAGCGCGGCACTGAGTAACACGCCGGCAAACTCCACGCCTTATGTCTCAGTTGATAGAGGGCAAAAAATCCTCTGCCATCCGCACGCCTTCAGGCGCGATGAACAAAACACCCGCCTGTCGCGTGTTGAATCACTCCGCCGTTACGCGTTTGGCTGCCCTCGGTCGCCACTCGGTAAATAGCGATAGGCGGGTGAGCTTTAACGTAAGCCTGCCGTTGATTAATAATCGCCATGGCATCTTCATGGAGCTTGGAAAGTTGCTGCTCCGTGAAGGGCGAGTTGTCCAGAATACTGAGAAATTCAGGGCAGGCTTCGTTGGTATACTGCAGGGGCGATGATGTATTCATTTTTATGATCCTGATTCATGAGGACTTTGGGCTACTGTTGTTCTCTCCTTAGCGAAAGCTGATATGCCTGATGATATCGCCGATGAAAATCGTGAGGATGTAATTAGCCCAGGCAGAACCTACAGCTTTGGCCGCTGAAAGTAAGTAGGATGTTTCTTAAAATCGCTTATCCATAAACAACTTGATTGATCAGCACTGCGTTTCCTTCGGGGCTGTTGGATCGCCGCACCGCCGCGAAGCTTTTTAGCGATCTTGAGGGCCTCTTCGCGGGCAAGCTCCGCTCCCACAGGACCGACCGAGTCGTACACGGAATTTGTGTCCAACGATGAACATAGGAGCCTGGCTTGCCAACGATGAGGCCCTCAAGTCGTCAAAAGCTTCGCGGCGGTGCGGCGATCCGACAAGCTCCGCTCCCACAAAAGCTCCGCCGCCCACAAGTTCGCGTCCTACCGCCCGAACAAAACCCCCACTAAAACCGACATCAACGACAATCGCCGTTCTTCCTGCGTCTGATAACGTGCGTCTATCGATTGCAGCCGTTATGCTTGGCCCGGCAACCTCATGGACGCTCGCTATGACTCTTACAGAACTACGCTATATCGTCACTCTCGCTCAGGAACAACACTTCGGCCACGCGGCCGAGCGTTGTCACGTCAGCCAGCCGACCCTGTCGGTCGGCGTGAAAAAGCTCGAGGACGAACTCGGTGTGCTGATTTTCGAGCGCAGCAAGAGCGCCGTGCGCCTGACCCCCGTCGGCGAAACCATCGTTGCCCAGGCGCAAAAGGTCCTCGAACAGGCCCAAGGCATCCGCGAACTGGCCCAGGCTGGGAAGAACCAGCTGACCGCGCCGCTGAAAGTCGGCGCGATCTACACCGTCGGCCCCTACCTGTTCCCGCACCTGATCCCGCAACTGCACCGGGTCGCCCCGCAGATGCCGTTGTACATCGAAGAAAACTTCACCCACGTGCTGCGCGACAAACTGCGCAACGGCGAACTGGACGCGGTGATCATCGCCCTGCCGTTCAACGAAGCCGATGTGCTGACCCTGCCGCTCTACGACGAGCCGTTCTACGTCTTGATGCCGGCCTCGCACCCCTGGACCAAGAAGGAAACCATCGACAGCGCCCTGCTCAACGACAAGAGCCTGTTGCTGCTGGGCGAAGGCCATTGCTTCCGCGACCAGGTCCTCGAAGCCTGTCCGACCCTGGCCAAGGGCGGCGATGCGGCCAAGCACACCACGGTCGAATCCAGCTCGTTGGAAACCATCCGCCACATGGTCGCCTCCGGCCTGGGCATTTCGGTGCTGCCGCTGTCGGCGGTGGACAGCCATCACTACGCCCCCGGCGTGATCGAAGTCCGTCCGCTGACGCCACCAGTGCCGTTTCGCACCGTGGCCATCGCCTGGCGCGCCAGCTTCCCGCGACCCAAGGCGATTGAAATCCTCGCCGACTCGATCCGCCTGTGCTCGGTGGCCAAGCCTCCCGCAGCGAGCTGATCGACGTGGCTGAACTGTCGCAAGTGTCGGTCACGGCGCTCAAGGGCGTTGGCGCGGCCATGGCCGAGAAGCTGGCCAAGGTCGGCCTGGAGAATCTCCAGGACGTGCTGTTCCACCTGCCCCTGCGCTACCAGGACCGCACCCGCGTGGTGCCCATCGGCGCCCTGCGTCCGGGCCAGGACGCCGTGGTCGAAGGTGTGGTCAGTGGTGCCGACGTGGTCATGGGCAAGCGCCGCAGCCTGTTGGTACGCATCAACGACGGCACCGGCAGCCTGAGCCTGCGCTTCTACCATTTCAGCACCGCGCAGAAGGACGGCCTCAAGCGTGGCACCCACGTGCGCTGCTACGGTGAAGCCCGTCCCGGTGCCTCCGGCCTGGAAATCTACCACCCGGAATACCGCGCCATCAGCGGCGACGAACCACCGCCGGTGGACACCACCCTGACGCCGATCTATCCGCTGACCGAAGGCCTGACCCAGCAGCGCTTGCGCCAGCTCTGCCTGCAAAGCCTGGCAATGCTCGGCCCGCGCAGCCTGCCGGACTGGCTGCCGCAGGAACTGGCCCGCGACTACCAACTGGCACCGCTGGACCAAGCCATCCGCTACCTGCACCAGCCACCCGCCGATGCCGACGTCGACGAACTCGCCCTCGGTCATCACTGGGCCCAGCACCGCCTGGCCTTCGAAGAGCTACTCACTCATCAACTGTCCCAGCAACGCCTGCGCGAAAGCCTGCGAGCCCTGCGCGCGCCGGCCCTACCGAAAGCCCAACGCTTGCCCGGGCAGTTTCTCGCCAACCTCGGCTTCCCGCCGACCGGTGCCCAGCAACGGGTCGGCAACGAAGTAGCCTACGACCTCAGCCAGCCAGAGCCGATGCTGCGGCTGATCCAGGGCGACGTCGGCGCCGGCAAGACCGTGGTCGCCGCCCTGGCCGCCTTGCAGGCCCTGGAAGCGGGTTACCAGGTAGCCCTGATGGCGCCGACCGAGATCCTTGCCGAACAGCACTTCCTCAATTTCCAGCGCTGGCTGGCACCGCTGGGCATCGAAACCGCCTGGCTGGCCGGCAAGCTCAAGGGCAAGGCCCGCGTCGCCGCCCTGGAGCAAATTGCCGGTGGCACGCCGATGGTGGTCGGCACCCACGCGCTGTTCCAGGACGAAGTGCAGTTCAAGAATCTGGCGCTGGTGATCATCGACGAACAGCACCGCTTCGGCGTCCAGCAACGCCTGGCCCTGCGCCAGAAAGGTGTTGGCGGGCGGATGTGCCCGCACCAGTTGATCATGACCGCCACGCCGATCCCACGGACCCTGGCCATGAGCGCCTATGCCGACCTCGACACCTCGATCCTCGACGAACTGCCGCCGGGCCGTACCCCGGTGAACACCGTGCTGGTGACCGACAGCCGGCGCTTCGAAGTGGTGGAACGAGTGCGTGCCGCCTGTGCCGAAGGCCGCCAGGCCTATTGGGTCTGCACGCTGATCGAAGAATCCGAAGAACTCACCTGCCAGGCCGCCGAAACCACCTTCGAAGAACTCACCGCCGCCCTCGGCGAACTGCGCGTCGGGCTGATCCACGGGCGTATGAAGCCGGCGGAAAAGGCGGCGGTGATGGCTGAATTCAAGGCCGGCGCCCTGCAACTGCTGGTGGCGACCACGGTGATCGAAGTCGGCGTCGACGTGCCCAATGCCAGCTTGATGATCATCGAAAACCCCGAGCGCCTGGGGCTGGCGCAACTGCACCAGCTGCGCGGCCGGGTCGGCCGGGGCAGCGCCGCCAGCCACTGCGTGCTGCTCTACCATCCGCCGCTGTCACAGATCGGTCGCCAACGCCTGGGCATCATGCGCGAGACCAACGACGGCTTCATCATTGCCGAGAAAGACCTGGAGCTGCGCGGCCCCGGGGAAATGCTCGGTACCCGCCAGACCGGGCTCCTGCAATTCAAGGTCGCCGACCTGATGCGCGACGCCGACCTGCTGCCAGCGGTGCGCGATGCCGCGCAAGCCCTGTTGGCTCGCTGGCCGCAGCACGTCAGCCCGTTGCTGGAGCGCTGGCTGCGCCATGGCCAGCAATACGGCCAAGTGTGATAGACCTCACAGTTTATGGACCATTAGGGCGGCCAAGCTGGTTATACTGGGAAAATTGTAGGAACCCGGATACAGACCATGACAGAAGTTGCCCTCATCGATGCAACCCCGCACACCCCGTCTGTGGTCCGGCTGCTGCTCGACAAGCTCGCCATCCGCTATAGCGAGGTCCTGGACCACCCCGGTCTGCCGGCCGCGCGCAAGGTCCAGGCCGTGCTGCTCGACGATGCAGTCGGCGCACTCATGGTCCTGTTTCCTCAGGACCAGTTGCTCGACCTCAATCGCCTGACCGAATTGACCGGCCGGCGCCTGACGGCGGTGCCCACCGAACGCATGGAGCGCATGCTCGGTAAACACAGCCTGCACCTGCTACCGGGCTTACCCGGGCTGACCAGTTCGCCGTGCCTGTACGAAGAGCAGCTGCTGCGGGAACCGAACCTGTTGATCGACTCCGGCGAAGCCGGCCTGCTGCTGGAAATCTCCAGCGACGACTTCAAGGGCATGCTGAGCAAGGCCAGTGCCGCCAGTTTCGGCGAACCCGTGGCCGATATCCGCCCCAACCTCGACCGCCCGCACGATGACCGCGAGGAAATCACCCAGGCCGTGCAAGCCTTCACCGCGCGGCGGATCCAGCAGCGCCTGGAAGCGACCATCGAGATTCCGCCGCTGGCGGAAACCGCACAGAAGATCATCAAGCTGCGGGTCGACCCCGACGCGACCATCGACGACATCACCGGCGTAGTCGAAACCGACCCGTCGCTGGCGGCCCAAGTGGTGAGTTGGGCGGCGTCGCCCTACTACGCCTCGCCGGGCAAGATTCGCTCGGTGGAAGACGCGATTGTCCGCGTGCTCGGTTTCGACCTGGTGATCAACCTGGCGCTGGGCCTGGCCTTGGGCAAGACCCTGAGCCTGCCCAAGGACCACCCGCAACACAGCACGCCTTACTGGCAGCAATCGATCTACACCGCCGCGGTGATCGAAGGCCTGACCCGTGCCATGCCACGCGCCCAGCGCCCGGAAGCCGGCCTGACCTACCTCGCCGGTTTGCTGCACAATTTCGGCTACCTGCTGCTGGCCCACGTCTTCCCGCCGCATTTCTCGCTGATCTGCCGGCACCTGGAGGTCAACCCACACCTGTGCCACAGCTATATCGAGCAGCATTTGCTGGGTATCAGCCGCGAGCAGATCGGTGCCTGGCTGATGCGTTACTGGGACATGCCGGATGAGTTGTCCACTGCACTGCGCTTCCAGCACGACCCGGGCTACGACGGCGACTATGCCGCCTATCCGAACCTGGTGTGCCTGGCCGTGCGCCTGCTGCGCAGCCGCAATATCGGCTCGGGCCCGGACGAAGAGATCCCGGATGCCTTGCTTGAACGCCTGGGGCTGACCCGCGACAAGGCCGATGACGTGGTGAACAAAGTGCTGGAAGCCGAAGTGCTGTTGCGCGAACTGGCGTCGCAGTTCAGCCAGGGCTGAAGCGCGGCCTCGAAGACCGCTATCGCGAGCAAGCTCGCTCCTACAGATTCAGCCTCGATCACAGGTTATGCGTACGACGCAAAACTGTGGGAGCGGAGCTTGCCCGCGAAGAGGTCCTCAAGGCCGCCAAAAGCTTCGCGGGCAAGCTCCGCTCCCACAGGTTTTGTCCATGCCGTGACAATCAGAACCGACTCAGGCTTTCTTCTTCCGCGGCTTGAGGTACTTCATCAAGCCCTGGAACCACATCACCAGCGCCGGATTGCCCTTGATCTGGATCGACTTGTCCTGGATCCCCGTCATGAACGCCAGTTGCTTGTTCTTCGCCTGCAACGTGGCGAAGCCATAGGCGGCGTCCTTGAAGGCAATGGCAAACGCCGGCTCGGGATACACCCCGGACTGACTGCTGATGCGCTGATCCTTGACGATAAAGTGACGAGCCACCTTGCCGTCCAGGGTCTGCAGCTGGAACACCAGGGCCTTGTCGGCCAGTTGCTGTTGGAAGGCGGGTTTTTTGCGGCTGGCCCGAGCCATCAACAGACCCAGCGCCCAGAGAAGAAAACGAAATTTCATGCACACAGCCTCGGCAGAAAAGATTAACGGCCGGCGCAGTGTAGCGCGTTACTTGAAGAACGCCACCGATCTCCCGCTTTACTCAGGAGATCGGCTGGCGTTTAACGCTTATACCCACAAATTGTCAGACGATCCGCCCATCAGGCGTTCGGGCAAGGCACCGGTGCCCAGTCGCCCAGGTCCGGGTTCTTGCACATGCTGTTGACCTGGGACTGGCCGTTGGTGGCCACGTCCTGGCTCGCGGCTTTCTTGGCGTTCGCGTCCTGCAGGGTCTTCTCGGTGGCCACGGCTTCTTTAGGCACGGTCGGCAGCACCGGCTTCTTCGCCACCTTCGCTTTCTTGCCCTTGGTGGTGGTCGGCGCGACTACCGGGTTGGTGTCGGCGGTCGCCACGGTGACCACGTCGGTACGCTGTACACCGACCTGGCGCAGGTCCTGCTCATAAGCCTGGGTGTAGTTGTTCAAGTCTTCGGCCGAGCGCCCGTTCACGGCGACGATCAGGTCATTGGACTCTTTCAGGCCGGAAACGATTTCCGCCAGACGCTTGCGGCCTTCGGCGTCGCCGATGGTCTTGGCCTTGCGTGCCGAAACCAGGTTGGTGAACTCACGCTGGTAGCAGCTCTGCGACGCCTTGGCATAGGCCGTGTTGCGATCCATGTCGGCGGCGCTTTTGTTGATGTCCTGGGCATAGGAACCGATGCGCTGGTTATCATCGGCGATCTGCTTCTGCTTCTCGGTGTAGTAACCCGCCGCGCCGCCTGCCAGAGCACCGCCAGCCGCGCCGATGGCGGCATTGCGCCCACGCTTGGCCGGGTCGTCGCCGGTCAGCGCGCCCAGGGCGGCACCGCCCAGTGCACCGATCACCGCACCGGTGGCGATCGACTTGGTCATGTCCGAGTCAGTGGCGCGCAGATGCTGCACCGGCTCGTAGCAAGTCGGGTAGTACTCGACCTTGGTGGTCGCGCCGACTTTCGAGGTCGGTGAAGTGGCGCAGCCGCCCATCAGCACGGTGCTGAATCCGGCGGCAACCCACAGCGCGGCACGGCACTTGGAGGTCGAAACAAGGGGTTTGCTGGAGAAGATCATGTTTGTGTTCCCTTTTTTGGTTTGACTTGCCCGGTACGGCACCCTGCCGTCCGAGTCCCCTCTACACTCGCCGGATACCGACCGCTCATGGCTGCTGGGCGGTCGACGCGAGTAACGCTTTCAAGATCGCCGCCGGATCGGCCCGCTGTTGCTTGCGGTAGTCCCCGACATGACGAACGAACAAGGTCGCCCGTGCGACCAGGCTATGGCCGAGCACGGGCTTGCGATTGAGTTCCTCCTTGACCCGCTGGAACTGCGCCTGGATCACCGCATCGGTGTAGCGCGTGGCTGTTGCCAGGTTGTCGATATAGATCGCCACCGCGCCGTCCAGCGCACTGGTGCCGTTCTCGATGGCCACGGCAAAGAGCTTGGCGGCGGCCTCGTCCTTGGACTCCACGGCCTGCTGGCGGCTCTTCTTCAAGTTGGTCAGGCGAATGTTGTAGTTATTCACGGTCTCGGCCACCAGGGCCGCCGACTGGATCAGGTTGCCGGCAGCCTCTTCACGCTGGCGGGCGATCAACGAAACGTTGCGCTTGAGCTCTTCATTGACCAGCCCCAGCTCGGCTTGCAGCTTCGGGTCGGTGCTGGTGGAAATGATCCCGTCCAGGCGCTTGGTCGGATCCTGGGCGTCATCGATGGCGTCGGTCAGGGAAGCCAGCCGGCCTTCCTGCTGCCATTGGGCGAACAACTCCTTGTAGCGCGAACGCGGCGCCGAGAGCGCGCCGACGGCGACACGAAAACCGGTGGTCTCGTTGCTCTGCTCGGTACCATCGGCGGCAAACAGCGGGTACTCGCGGCGCATACCGGTAAACAGCGTGCCTTCACCTTCCAGGTAGTTGCCGCCCTTGACCACGAAACCGCCGTAGGTGCCCTGACGGCGTCCCGCACGCACCAGTTGGAACGACTCCTGGACCATCTGCGCGGCATTGCCGATCACGTCGAACATCCCGATGGGGTTGGGCAGCTTGGTGCCGATCGGCATCAGCCGCGCCGCCTGACCGGTGCCGCCGGCGACCTGGTTGAATACCGCGTAGTCGGACAGCGGCCCGTCACTGTCGCTACCCGGCGCCCGCCGCGGAAACAGACGGCCTTCCAGGTCCTGGCGACTGACCGCCTGGGCGCCACGGGCAGCGAATTCCCACTCGACTTCGGTGGGCAGGCGGACAAAGCCCAGGCCACCATCATCGGCAGACGAGCCACGGCCGCTGACCGGCAGCAGGTCGCGGTGATATTTCATCAGCCAGGCACTGTAGACCGCCGAAAAACGCTCGGCGTCAAAATGCGACACCTTGACCTTGGGCAGGCGCCCGGCCACACCGCTCGGCGCGTCGCAGGCCGGCGCCTGCTCGCCGCTGGCCAGGGCTTGTGCCTGGGCCATTACCAAAGCGTACTGGCGGGCCGTTACCGGGTATTTGCCGATGAAATAGAACATCGGCTTGAGGGGCGAATCGGCATCGGTCTTCGGTAAGGTCGGGGCAATGCTTTTCTGCCAGGCGCCAGGCAGGTCCTTGAGGGTGAACTGACCGCTGATAAAGTCCCGGCGATAGCCGGAAATAAACGACTGCTTGTAGCCCGCCTCGTCCTCGCTGAAGGGGTAGCCGAGACTGATTTCACGATCATCGAGGCTGCCGCGAGCCAGCACATAGACCGCGCGAAAGACCATCTCGCCTTCGCAGGGCAGCGGCAGGCTGATGTCATCGGCCAAGGGCTTGGGGTTGTCGAGTTTTTCGCTGTCCTCATCGGCCCGCGCCCAGGAACCCAGGCACAGGGACGCGACGAGAACCGCCAGGGCCGCGCTGCGCAACTTATACATCTCTGATTCCTTCCGAAGCTTCTATCCGCGCCACGCGCCAGCCCCCCAGGGCGGCAGCCAGAGCACAGACCGCCAGCACGCTGAAAAGTGCCAGCAGGTAATGCGGCAACAACAGGCGGCTGGCGTACTCGCCGGCCGCCTGTACGAACAAGCGGTTCAAGCCCCACTCCGCCAGGCTGTAGAGCACGCCGCTCAACAGCCCCGCGAACAGGCCGCTGTACAGCGCTTGCAGCACCACGAACAGCAGCAGTAAGCGGGTGCCGAGGCCGAGCAGACGCAACACCGACAGCTCGCGGCGCTTGCGCTCGACCGCCGCCAGGGCCCCGGCGAAGAGCGCCGCGAAGGCGCCGGCCAAGGCCAATGCAGCAATGAGCCAGAACACGATGCCGAGGTTGCGGCTCAGGGACTGTACCTGGGCGATGGTCTGGGCCTGGGTCGAGACCAGCAGGTTGCGCTCGGCGAAATAGCGCCGCAGCGGCTCGACATCGGCCAGCCCACGGGCATACAGGCGAAACCCCGGATAGACCCGTTGCGCGGCGCTGCCCGCCGGCTCGCCGGGCCAGCCGAGCACCGGCACGCCCAGGCCGTCGCGATAGTCCTCGGCGGCTTCCAGCAAGCCCAGCGGCGCGAACAGCGCATCACGCTCGAAGGCCTCCAGCGGCAACACCGCCTGCACCTGGACCTGCGTGTGGCGGCTTTCCAGACGACCAGCCACCTGCCGGCCGAAAGACACCTGCAACCAGTCACCCGCCTTCACCCCGAGTTTCTCCGCCGCCGTCTGGCTGAGCAGCATCGCCGCCAGGCCGACCGGCGCGGGCAAGGCACCGAGCAAGGGGTCGCCCTCGGCGGTGGGCAACATTTCCACATTGACCACCGGCCCCTGGGCACTGGTCGACAAGTCCGCGGTCGCGGCGATCTGCCGGGTCCGCGGCAAGGCAAAGGCGACGTCTTCACGCTGCCCCAGCCCGGCGATAAACGCCGCACTGAAACGTCCGCCGCCGAGGGGAATGATCTCGCGCACCGTCGGATCGCGTTCGAGGCGTTCGGTGAGGCTGCTGACCAGGCCGAACTTGAGACCGAACAACACCAGCAGCGGTGCGATCACCGCCACCAGGGCCAGCACCGCACAGGCCGACAGCCGCCAGTCGGTGCGATAGTCCTGCCAGGCCAGGTCGGCGATCAGGATGGCGCGGGTCATGGCGTCTGCTCCAGGATCGCCGTCACACCACCATCGCCATCGCGCTGGCAGGCAATCCGCAACACCGGCACGCCGAGTTCGCGCACCAGGGCTTCGTCATGGGTGGCGATGACGCAACAGGCGCCCTGCTCCCGGGCCTGCTTCAACAACAATTGCATGACCCGTCCGGCATTCAGCGGATCGAGGGCCGCGGTCGGCTCGTCGGCCAACAGCAGCCGTGGGCCGTGGGCCAGGGCCCGGGCACAACTGACCCGCTGGCGCTGGCCGACCGACAGGGCCTGGGGCTTCTTGTCCAACTGATCGGCGATTTCCAGTTGCTCGGCGAGCCGCTGGACGCTGCCGTCCTCCTTCATACCCAGAAGTTGGCGCGACAAGGCGATATTCCCGCGCACATCGAGAAAACCCAGCAAGCCCCCGGTCTGCAGCACATAGCCGAGCTTTCGGCTACGCAGGTCCGCCAGGCGATCATGCCGGCCCTGGCGCCACAACGCGGCGATATCCAGCGCGCCGGCCGGCTCGTCGAAGACGAACAGGCCGGCGCGGTCCGGCGCCAACACCAGCGCCAGCAGATCGAGCAAGGTGCTCTTGCCACAACCGCTGGGCCCGACCACCGCCCACTGCGCGCCGGGCGCCAGGCTCAGGCACGGCACCTCCAGGCTGTAGCGCTGAGCGCCCTCGCCCCGCGTCTTGCGCACTTCTCGCAGACTGATCATCACGGCAACGTCGACAAAGGTACGCGGTACAACGCATCACCCGGCTCGGCATCGCCGAACCGGACCCAATTGGCCACATCGTTGTGGAAGGTTTCGTAGAGGCGGATCTTCGAATCCAGTTCGTCGATAAAGTCTTCCTGTTCGGCCACGCTCAGCGACAGCCAGAGATCCTGGGTCATGTTCAGCGACTTGCTGCGGTACGGCAGACCTTCCAGGTACTCGCCGAGAAGGCCGCCGTCGGCCAGGTTGCCGCCCTTGCGCAAGGCCTGCGGGTCGCGGCTCATATAGGCACTGGCGCTGGCGATTTCCTGGAAGAAATCCTTGGGCGAGGTCTGGGTCTTGCGCGCCGCGTCGACGATCAGCTTCAGCGACTGCTGCAGCTCGTTGAGTTGCAACTTGGTCAGCATCACGCAGACCTGGAACGCCGGCAGCGCCGGATTGGTCAGGTCGCGGTCGGCGGTCCAGGCGCTGACCAGTTGCGGCGCCTGGCTGGCGGCCTTGTGCCCAAGGAAATCCATGTGCATGGCATAACCGATGGCCGCCGTTTTGTCCGCCAGGCTCGGCGAGGCCGCCAGCAGCGGCACGGCCTGGGTCTGGTTGCTGCGCACCTGGTGCACCAGGTTGGCGAACACCGAGCCGATCTCGCCGACCCGTTCGCCAAGCTTGTGCACGTCGCCGCCCTGGACCGGGATATACAGATCACCGATCTGCGGGTTGGCGTCGGCGGTCAGGGTCCGGTACTGCTGCTCGGCGAAGGCATGGTTCTTCTTCCCGGCATCGCTGCGCAGGTGCAACGCGTAGATCTTGATCTGCTTGCCCAGCGCGGCCTGACGGATCTCCGCTTCGTTCATTTTGGTGCTGCTGTAGGGGTCGTTCTTGCGCAACGAACCGGCATCGGTGACCAACAGGATCAGCCGGCCGCCGTAGCCCGACCAGTCCATGCCATTGACCGCCTGCATGACCCCGGCGAAGGAGTCCTCGTTGAACGAATGGCTGGAGATCGTCGACGCCTTGACCTCCCGCGCCAACTCCAGGAAGCGCTCGGGATCGCGGCCCTGGTCGAGGGTCACCAGGGTCTTGGTCAGGTACTGCAGGCCCGGGGTCTTCTGGATATTGTTGCGAAAGCCGATCAGGCCGAAGCTCACGCTGTCCAGTTCACCACGCTGGGCAATCTGGCTTTGCAGCTCGTGGACCACGTCGCGGACCTGATCGATATACGGCTGCATCGACTCCGTGGTGTCCACCACCAGCACAATGGCTGTGCGGAAGGTGTCGGCCGCGACTGCCGGCGCGGCACCGTTGCCGAGGGCTTTCGAGGTGCTGCCGGGGTCGATGGAGGCAACGTTGAGCAACTGCACCGGCTGGCCGTTTTCATCCAGGCTTTCGCGCGAATCGAAAATCGGCAGCAGGTAGAACTGGTTCTGCGGCACCGCACTGGCGGCCGGCTCCAGGGCCAGCACGCGCTGATTGTCCTGAGGGTTTTTCTGCGCATTGAGCAGCAGGTTTTTCGCCGCCGAAGGATTGGCCAGCAGCTTGTCGATATCGGCGGCCTCACGCAGGAACATCACCGGCGCACGCCCGGAGCGCTCGGTGAACTTGAGGACCAGGCTCTGCTTCCAGTCGCTGACCGCATCCTGCGGCAACCAGCCTTCGCTGCGGCCGTCACTGGCGGCGCCAACCCGCAGCCAGGTGCTGCCGTCGACAGTCTTGCGCTGGTAGACGTACAGCACCGAGAACGCCGGCAGCGGCGTGCCCGGCTTGGCCCCGGGATCGCTGGAAAAGCTTGCGCCGGGCTTGCTCAGGACCCGCTGGAACAGGGTCTTCTTGCCGACCATCAACAGGGGGCGCTGGCCCCCGTCGATATCCGCCGCCACCGGCAGGGCCGCACTGGCCGGCTGGACCGGCGGCGGATTCGAAGCCGGAGACGGATTCGGCACCGACGGTGTTTTGGCCGGCGGCTGCGCGACCGTGATCGGCGTCGCGGGATGGCTCTCACGCCCCAGCCACCAGTAACCGCCGCCCGCCAAACCGAGGGCGGCGGCCACCGCCACGGCAACCAGCGTCAGCACCGGACCGCGCCGTTGTCCGGATTCGGCGGAACGATCGAGAACCGGCGTAGCTGCGGGGCGTGGTGCTGGTATCGGCGCAGCCGTCTGGGCCGTAGCGGGAATCTCGATCGACACCGGGGTCAGCCCGCCCAGGTCACTGGCCGCTGGCGCAGTCGGCGTCGGCGGCTCAATCGCCAGCGGCCGGACCAGGGTCGCCTCGAGGTTTTCCGCCGGCAGATTATCCAGCTCCCGCAGCAAAGCCGCGGCATCCGGGAAACGCTCCGCCGGGTCCTTGGCCAACAACCGGCGCAAGACTTCCTGGTAGCGCCCATGCTGGAGCGGCAACTCCGGCAGCGGCTCAGTCAGGTGCGCCAGGGCCGTGGACAGGGCATCGGTGCCGATGTAGGGCAACTTGCCGACGAGTATTTCGTAGAGCACCACACCCAGCGCATACAGGTCCGATCGCCCATCGAGGTCCTGCCCCCGGGCCTGCTCCGGGCTCATATAGCTCGGCGTGCCCACGGCAAACCCGGCCTGGGTGAACTGGGTGCGATCGTCCAGCGACTTGGCGATGCCGAAGTCCGAGAGTACCGCCGTGCCATCGGCGCGGAAGAGGATGTTGGCCGGTTTCACATCACGGTGCACCAGGCCCTTGGCATGGGCATAACCCAGGGCCGAGGCGATCTGGCGGATATAACCCAGCCCCTGCTCCGGGCTCAGTCCCGCCGCGATCCGCTCCTTGAGCGTGCCATTGGGCAGGTACTCCATGGCCATGTAATACAGCTCGCCGACATTGCCGATGTCATGGATGGTCACGGTGTTGGGATGCGACAGCCGCGCCAGGGTCCGGCCTTCACGCAGGAACCGCTCGCAGAAGGTCGGGTCGGCGGCCAGTGCGGCCGCCATCACTTTCAGCGCCACCTTGCGCTCCAGCGACCGTTGGGTCGCCAGATAGACGGTTGCCATGGCGCCTTCGCCAATCTCCTCGCCTATATCGAATCCGGGAATCATTATTTCCATGGTGTCAGGGATCTTCAGGTGGCTTTGACGACAATCGCCGTGATGTTGTCGGGGGCGCCCCGGGTCAGGCCCAGGTGCACCAGGCTGCGGACCACGTCATAGGGGTCGGCATGCGCCAGCACGTCGCGGATCTCGGCGTCTTCGGCGGTCTTGTTCAAGCCGTCGCTGCACAGCAGGTAGGTGTCGCCGGTCAGCACCTGGAACGGCACCATCGACAACTCCAGTTGCGCCTCCACGCCAATCGCCCGGGTGACGATGTTCGCCCGTGGGTGCACCCGCGCCTCGGCCTCGCTGAGCAAGCCGCTGTCCTGCAGGTCCTGGACATAACTATGATCGCGGGAAACGCTCTCCAGCTGACCGTCACGCAGGCGATACAGGCGACTGTCGCCGGCCCACAGGCAGACGCCCTCGGCCCCGCGCACCGCCAACAGCACCACGGTGCTGCCCATCATCGCCACGCCGCGGTGGGCGGTTTCCTCGCGCACGGCGGCATTGACCTCCGCCAGGCGCGAGCGCAGGGCCGAGGTGTAGATCGCCAGGGAGTCCGAGGGCGCAATACGCCGCAGGGTATCGACGATCAGGCTGCTGACGTAGTCCCCCGCCGCATGCCCGCCCATGCCGTCGGCCACCACCCAGAGCCCGGCGCCGGGCAGTTCCAGGAAGGCGTCCTCGTTGATCTGGCGGACCATGCCGACATGGCTGTAGCTGGCCGACTGGTAATTGATTGCAGGTGCGTGAGCCATCTAGATCGATGCCCCCTTGCCCAGAAGGAAACTGCCGAAATCGACGGTGGCCGGCAGGCCAGCGCAGCGCATCAGGCCCGCCTCGATGCGCTGCGAACCACGTCCCCACCAAAGGCTGCTACCGATGCAGGCCTGCTCGGCCAGGGCGCTGGCACGGCTTGGCGCATCGAGCGCGGCCAGGCGCTGCAACCCGGCGAAGACGCTGGAGGGCGCCTTGTTGGTGAATGGCAAACCACCCAGGTTCTCGACACCCTGATCGAACGCTTCGAAACCGGCGCCTTCTTCCAGGGTCGCCAGCAACAGGGCTTCGGCCTGCTCGAACCAGGCGTCCGCTCCGCCGACCACCGCCGCCAGGGCGTGCCCGGGATCGAGGGGTTGGGCCACGGTCAACGGAAAGTAGCGCCCGACCCGGTCGATGCTCGGCATCAACACCCCGGCCACCGCGTCCGGCCCACAGACGCCCGGCGCCAGCACAAAACGCCAGAGCGGGCTGACCAGGTACACACTCAACCAGTCAGCACCCAGTTGCTGCTGGCTGGCGAGCAAGCCCGAAGCCAGCCAGGCATCCCAGGGCTGGATAAAATTCTGTGGCAGACCACGGCTGACAAAGTCGCCGCGGCTGGCCAGCTTGCCGTAGAAACCCACCGTCGTCATAAGCGCTCCGGCAGGCTGAAGCCATTGAGCACGCGGCTCTTGAAAGGATTGAAGGCGCTGCTGGCGCGCAACTCGTAGGAGATGCTCGCACCATCCACCCGCAACCGCAGATTGAAGCGATCCGGCGCATTACCAGCCACCAGGTCCGATTGCTCCAGCAGACGGAACCAGGCCCAGGGACCGTCCAGGGTGATCCCGGAGCGTCCGCTGGCCGACGGCGGCGTGATCGACAGGCGCACCACGCCAACGCTGCCGGGGTTCGGCCATTGCATCGCCACCGGCCGGCTCGGACCGTGGTCATAACCGACCTGCTGGCCGTCGAGCTCAAGCTGGAACTGGGTGATGGACGCATCCATCGCCACTGGCTTGAGTTCGAAACGTACCGTCGGCTGGGTGCCGCCCGAGCGGAAGAACGCATCGCGAATCGCCGCGGCGCGCTGGAAGGTCTGCAATACGCCAGGGGCAATCCCGAGTTTCTGCGCCGCCCCCGGCTGCCAGCGCCAAGGGGTCGCCGAGGTGTCGACATAGGGCTGCAGGTACTTGCGGAAGTAGTTGTCCATCACCCCGCCGACCCCGAAGAACAGGCCGAAGTCCTCCAGCGTCGCATCCCGGGCACTGCCGGGCGTCAGCGGATAACGACCGCTGAGGGACTGCCGATAGACGTTGACCACTTCGCTGGTCCAGGCCGCGTTCAGTTGGTTGCGCACCCCGCCCATCATGCTGTTGGTGGTCGAACTGACCACCGACTTGACCAGCCCCTGGACCAGCGGCGGCTGGCGCTCGGCATTCAGGCTGACCCGCGTGGCGGCGGCCGAGGCCTGGTTCTTCGCCTCGCCGAGCAGGGCATCGCCACTGGCACCGGACATGGCGCTGACCTGCACATAGAGCGCATTCAGGTCCGCCAGCAAGGCATCGATGGCCGCCGGCTCACCTTCGCCCTTGTTGACCAGGGCATTGAGCTCGGCGAAGTGCGCGCTCACCGGGTCCTGCGTCTCCACCGGCACGGCGTTGCCCGCCGCCTGTTCCTGACCGAGCAGGGAACCGAGGCGTTGTTTGAGCTGGTCGACATTGCCCGCGACCGGCTTGCCCTGGGCTGCCAACTGGCGTTCCTCCTGCTGCAGATCGGTTTCCCTGGCCACCGCCACCAGCAACTTTTTCAGCGGCGAGGTCGGTCCGGAAATCACCCGCAGCACATCGGCGGCCTGGGCCACGCTGGTGATCGGCACAAAGTCGATATCGGCGAGCAAGGCATCCCACTGGCGCAGATAGTCCTGGAAATACAGGCGCCGTACATCCGCCGCCAGGCTGGCGACATTCTGCTGGTCGGCCGGGTCGCGGCCCAGCACCCATTGTTCCTCGGCAACGGTATTGGCCTGGTTCAGGCTGGTCAGCAGGAAGGCCTGCCGATAACCCTTGACGGTGAAGAAGCCGCTCAACGGATCGCCCAGGGGCTTGCCGCTCTTGCGACTGAACACCAGCGCCGCATCACGCCCGGCAGCCTCGTTCAGGCGGAAATCCACCACGCCGTCCGGCAGTTTCTGCCGTTTGACCCGGTCATAGACCCGCTGCGCCACCGGCAGCTGTTGCAACTGGCGACGCAGGTCGTCGATCAATCGTTCGTCCAGCCGGGCATTCGGTGGCCGACGTTCGAACAGCGCTTGCAGATGCTCGCCGAGGGCGGCGCGCTGCTCCGGCGGTAGATCCCGCGGCAGGCTACGATCCCAGTCGAGGGCGATCCAGGCCTTGATGAACTGCGGGTCGTAATGCTCGTTGTCGGCCAGCATCAGATAGGCTTTCAGGCCTTCGTAGAGGAAGTCCGAATTACCGCCGCCGTGCAGTTGTTCTTCGACGCGGGTCAGCAGGCGCGGCGCGAACACCGCGATCAGCAACTTGCGATAGACGCTGGCGGACTCGGCTTCGAGCATGTCGCCCTGGTACAGGCCCAGGCCTTCGGCCCAGCCTGGTGCGTCGCCGGCCAAGTGCTTGACCGCATTGAGCAACGGCAGCACCGCCAGCACGTCGCGTTGCGCCGAACTGAGTTCCTGCACGCTCTGGCCCAGGGGCGCGACCTTCTGGTCGACCTGGGCGATATAAGCCTCATTGGCGCGGAAACTCAGCCACCACAGCGTACCGACCACCAGCACCACCGCGACCGTGGTCGCCAGCACCCCACGCGCCAGCCATTTGCGCCGCTGTTCGACCTTGGGGTTGACTCCCACCAGCCCGCGCTCGGCAAAGGCCACGGCGGTGAACAACTTCTCGATAAAATAGCTGCGCCCGCTGCCGCTCTGACGCGCCAGCTGCTGGCGGTCGAGGCTCATGCTCTGGGCCATGGCGCCGATCAGGCGATCGATAGGACTGCCTTCCTGAGTGCCGCTGGTGAAGTACACGCCGCGCAGCAAAGCGCGGTCTTCATAGGCATTGGGCTTAAACACACCGTCGAGGAAATCCTGCAGACAGGTCTTCAGCGCACCGAACTGCTGCGGGAAACCGTAGATCAGGTCGCGCCGCACCGGGTCGCGCTCCTGTTGCAGACGCTCCACCAGCCGCGCGTTGAGGCGCTGCTCGAGCCCCATGAACTCTTCCTGAAAACGCGCCAGCGGACCGGCGGCGTGCTTGCCGTCGTCCAGGTCGAAGGTCATGCCCCAGACCTGGGCCCGCTCTTCCTTGCTCAGGGCGTCGAAGAACTCCATGAACCCCGGCACCAGGTCGAGCTTGGTCAGCATCAGATAGATCGGGAAACGCACGCCGAGCTGGGTGTACAGCTCCTGGATCCGCGCACGGATCGCCGTGGCGTGGGCGACCCGCTCCGCGTCAGTGCTGAGCAGCAAGTCCGACAGGCTGATGGCGATAAAAGCGCCGTCGATGGGCCGCCGCGAACGCTGGGTTTTCAGCAGATCGAGAAAACCCAGCCAGGCCGCCTTGTCCACCTGGGCATGGCTGTCCTGGGTGGTGTAGCGACCGGCGGTGTCCAGCAGCACGGCTTCGTCGGTAAACCACCAGTCGCAGTTGCGCGTACCGCCGACACCGCGAATCGCCCCGGCGCCGAACTGCGCGGCCAGGGGAAAATGCAGCCCCGAGTTGACCAGCGCGGTGGTCTTGCCCGAACCCGGCGGGCCGATGATCACGTACCACGGCAACTCGTACAGGTTGCGGCGTTCGTCACCGCCGAGCTTGGCTTTCTTGAGCAGCGCCAGGGCCTCGGCCATGCGTTGGCGCAGGGTCGCCAGCTCTTCGGCGGTGGCGACACTGGCAGGGTCCGGCGGGGTTTCCGCGGCCAGGCTCTGCATGACCCTGGCCGCCTGGCGCCGGGCCTGGATCAGGCGGAATACGCGGTAGGCGATCCACACCGCGAAAATCAACAGGATCAACGCCCAGCGTCGACCTTCCGGCACCAGCACTTCCAGCAGCGGACCAACGAACCAGATGATCAGGCTCAGGGCGATCAGCCCCAGCAGCGGGATCACCCAGCGCACGACAAAACCGAAAAACGCCTTCACTCGACTCCCTCCGCCAAGACTGTGATTTCCACCCGACGATTCTTCGCCCGGCCCTCGGCCGTGGCGTTCGAAGCCAGCGGCTCGGTGTCGCTACGCCCTTCGGCGCTGAAGCGCGCAGGCGTGCCGGTTTTCGCCGCGAGGATCTGCAGCACCTGCTCGGCCCGGGCCTGGGACAGCGCCCAGTTGGACGGGAAGCGCAGCGTCGCGATGGGCCGGTTGTCGCTGTGCCCGGTGACCCGCACCTGACCTTTCACTTTGCGAATGGCATCGGCGATGCGCAGCATCAGCGGCTGGTAGTCGTCGACAATGCTGGAGCTGGCCGAGGCGAAGAGTTCGTCGCCGCGAATAGTCACCACCGAGCGGTCGACCTTGTCTTCCACGGCGACCTTGCCGGCCTTGATATCGTCGGCCAGGAAGCCGGCCAGGCGCGGTCGTTCCACGACCTTGGGCTGGACCACCGGACGGTCGATGGTCTGCACCGGGATCTCGCCCAGGGCATGGATATTGCGAAACACCGGCTCGGCGTCGGCGGCCAGCTTCAGGCGCAGGCCGAACAGCAGGGCCAGCAACAACGCCAGGCCGATGGCGATACCGACCCAGGGCGGCATGAACTGGCTCAACCGATCACGCACCACCGCCAGGCCGCGCCAGTGCGGCGACAGCTCGCGCTCATATTCGCCGCGGGCACTGCGGATTGCCGCGCTGGTGCGCTCGCGCAGGGCATCGAGCTGGCTGCGACCGTCGATCATCACCCGGTAGCGGCCTTCAAAACCCAGGCAAATACACAGGTACAACAGCTCCAGCAGGTACAGGCGCTCGCGCGGACTTTGCAGGCAATGGTCGAGCAACTGGAAGACCTTCTCGCCACCCCAGGCTTCGTTGTGCACGGTGATCAACAGGCTCTGCTTGCCCCAGTCGCCGGCACTGCCCCACGGCGTGCTCAAGACCGCCTCGTCGAGGGCGGTGCACAACGCGTAGCGTGCCAGCAACACATCGTTGCGCGCCACACCGGCGCCTTCGGCGCGCTCCTCGAACTGGCGCAGGTAAGCCAGCAACTGCGCCCGCAGGCTGGCCGGCGCCGGATGAGCGATGGTGTTGCGCAACCGCGTCAGCAACGCCAGCAAGGGGCCGGCGGCGCTCTCCAGGGGGTTCAGGCCTTGGGACTGACCGATCGGCAGCGGCGCGGCCGGGACAGACAGCGGCGTCACCGGCTCGGCGCGGGCCGCTTCCGGTGCCCGGCCACCGGGACGCGGCATGAACTGGGTGCGGTCATTGGCGGGCAACGGCTGGCCCGACGGATCATCATTGGCATTCATCGCGGCTTATCCTCGGATTGCCCAGAAGGCCAGGTTCAGGCCGGGAAAATCGCCGGCGACATGGAAGGCGAAACCGCCGGAATTCACCAGTTGCTTCCAGTGCTCGCTGCCGCGGTCGAGTTCGTAGTAGGTCGACCCGGCATGGAACGGAATCTGCCGTGGTGCCACCGGCAGTGGCAGCAGGCCGATGCCCGGCAGTTGCAGGTTGACCAGGTCGCGGATGTGCTCCACCGAACCGACCTTGCTCTGCTGGGCGAAACGCCCGCGCAGGGTTTCGCTGGGGATATCGGCGCGCACCACGAGGATGAAACTGGCGCTGTCGATCAGGCTGCGGTCCGCCAGCATCGCCACATGGATGCCATAGGCTTTCTCGACAATCGGAATCGGCGTCGCCTTGCTGTCGATCAGCATCGACAGGGCTTCGCGCAGGGCCTGCATGACCGGCGCGAAGCTCAGCGCCAGGGCATCGTGTTGATAGGCCGGGAACGCGGCCGGGCGCCGACCGCTGCTGGCGAAGGTGGAAAACTCGCCGGCCAGGCTGACCAGCTCGCTGTACAGGCGCTCGGGGTGCAGCGGGCTGATCTGGTTCAGGTGGCTGATCAGCGGCTGGGCACGGTTGACCAGTTGCAGCAGCATGAAATCGGCAATCTCCGAGGCACCGCCGGCGCCCGAGGCCACCACGCGCCCGGCCAGGGCTTCGCCACGCTGGTGCAGCAGGCCCAGCAGCTCGCTGCGAAACGCCGTCAGTGGTTTGCTTGCCGCCACATCGAGCACTGGCGGCACATAGCTGTCATCGAGGACCAGAGCGCGATCGGCACGCTTCTCCTTGACCCGCACCAGACCGATGGCGGCGTAATCGCCCAGGCCATCCTCGGCGGTCAACAGACGCAAGGCCCGCGAACCCAACGCCACCGGCGCGCGGTTCTCGAACGGCGCGTTGTCGTCACGGACTTCGCGGACCTGGCTCAGGTAGCGCGCACCACCCAGTTCCTCACCTTCGTCGACAGTGTCCCGCGAGCCGGCGCGCTTGAGCGGCAAGGCCAGGTAGACCAGGCCGTCGCGCAGGCTGGCGTCGATGGTCAGCGGGCTTGGTGCCAGGTCATCATGAGGGATGTTGAACGGCGTGCCGTCCGGCAGCAGACCCCGGGCCGAGACGATGGCCAGCTTGCCCTGGGCCAACAGGCCCTGGTCGATCAGCAGCTCGGAAAAACCCCAGGCGCCGACGGCCAGTGGCCGGCTGCGCGCGTCGATCAGGTTTTCCAGATAACGGTCATGCTGCTGGAAGTGCTGCGTTCCGATGAACATGCCTTCCGACCAGACCACTCGATTGTTCCAGGACATGGCTTCTCCGTTTGCCTAGGGGGCGGTGCGGGTTGGGGTCACGACGATGGCACTGCGCACGGCGCGCACATCGAGGCTGATCTGATAGTCGTTGAGCTGCTTGGGCGTGATGGTCAGCAGCGTGCGCCAGAGTGCCTGGTCGACTTCGCGGTAGCCGACCACCAGGCCGACCTGGCGGGTCGCCGGGTTGAGGGCTCGCTCAATGTCCAGTTGTTCGCCGGGCCGGACCAGGACTTCGTCCTGGTCGATCAGGTCGGCACCGAGGGTCGCCTGGGCGCGTTCGGCCAGGGCGAAGTAGTCGGCGCGGTTGAAGTTGGCGCTGTTCTTCAGTTCGTAGATGCGCACGCGCACGGGGGCGGGCACACCGTCTGCACCGGGGTTGAGACCGGCAATGGCATGGAAATGCAGGGAAGCGGAGGCGCTATCGGCCACGGGGGCGTCAGCGGGCGCTGGGGCAGCCGCGTCCTTGGCACATGCGCCGAGCAGCAGCGTGAGGGCTGCGGCCAGTAAAACTCGGTAAATCATCCTGCGTCCTCAATGACGTTATGAGCTTTCCGTTAAATCCTGTTTTGCGATCAAGCTTTGGAACTGTGCTGCCTATGCCGGCCTCTTCGCGGGCAAGCTCCGCTCCCACAGGTTTTGCGCCGTACACAAAACCTGCATACGACTCGTCCTATTGTGGGAGCGGAGCTTGCCCGCGAAGAGGCTCTCGAGATCGCTAAAAGCTCCGCGGCGATGCGGCGTCCCGACAAGCCCTGCTCCTACAGGTCCATGGCGTTCTCAATGCCTTATCCCTTGCGCAACCGCGCACTGTGTTCCTCATACGCCCGACTGAACTCCCGCCCGAACAAATCCTGGAAATCCTCTTCGGCCTCGCGGGAAATATTCGTGTACAGCTCGGTGAACTGCTGCCAGTACTGGGCCTGGCGCGAACCGCTGAACAGGTTCGACAAACCACCGGGCTTGCCCATGCGGGTCTCGAGTTCCGACGGCTCAAAACGCTTGAGCAGGTGCTTGATCGCCGCTTCCACCCCGGCCATCACCGCCATCTGGTGCGCGCGCAAGTCATCGAAACTGTCGCTGACCGCCTGGTCCGGCGCCATGAACGCCTGGCTGCCGTGACGCAACAGCAAGAGCAGCGCTTCATCGACATTCGGGGCGAATTTCAACGGGTTGTTTTCCACCGGGCGGATCAGTGTCTGCTGCATGCGGAACTCGCCCTTGAGACTGCTGCGGGCCCGCAGCACATCGATCAGACCCTCGACCATCAGCCGGTAGCTGCGGCCGATGGCTTCCATCTGCGCCTCCACCTCGGCGGTGTCGATACGCAACTGGTCAAGGCCGGCACCACGCAGAAAGGCCTGCAGCAAATCGGCTTGGGGCGCGCCGCTCGACACCGCCACGGGGGCCGGCCGGCTAACCGGGGCCACTGTCGGTACAGGCAAGGGAGTCGGCGCCAGCGTGGGTGTCGGCTCGGCGATAACCTCGGCAATCGCCACGGGAACAGGCTCGGCCATCGGGGTGCTGAGCGGCATCTTGGGCGTATCGCCAAACAGGTCCCAGTCCTCGGGAATCACCCCGGCGCCCGGTGTTTTCGGCGGCGCCACGGGTGCCGGACTGATCACCGGCGTCGGTGGACGAAAGTCATGCTGCTGTGCCGGCACATGGTCCGACTGGGTCGCCGGAGGCACGCTTACCGGCGCCAGGAAATCAAACAGGTCGGGCAGCGTGTCCATCGCCGAACCGCCCTGGAAATGCGCGGCCGCGGTGCTGACCGGCGACGCGACCGGCACGGCGGCCGCGCGCCCCATCAAGGCTTCGAAACTGTTGGACGAATCGCCCCCCGAGAGGCTGTCCTGCGCCAGTTGCAGGTTGAAATCGATGCGCGCACGGATCTCGTACTCACCGATGCGGATGATTTCTCCATCCTGCAAGGGTTCGCTGTTACCTCGACGCAAACGGATACCGGCCTGAACTAACTCCACGCCATTGGTACTGGTATCGGTCAGATAGTAACGACCATCCTTGTATTGAATAACGCAATGTTTCGAGGAAACCAGCCGCTCCGGATCGGGAAGAACCCAGTCATTCTCGGAACTACGGCCAATTGCCATCACCCCGGTGTCCATGGACTTCTCCGGACATTGACCAGGGGTGATCTTGTGATAACTAGTGATAGTCAAACACAGCGACATTGCGCCTCCTTGCAGTACATCCACGCACGAGCCGCCCGACACAAACACCGTGCGCCGGGCCCCGCCATGGCCACCAAAATCCGCCAAAAAACCTATCTATTTCAGCCAGTTCGCTGATTCTAGCGAATTCTACCTACAAAATTATGAAAAACGCACACGGTCTGACCCAGCGGTCGATAGCCTTGACGAGTGTGTCACAACGGTAACAAAGGGCCGCTAGCTTACCTTGACAAGCTATAACTACTACACCAAAAATGCACAACTTCTTGTTTACAGGTGATAGCTCATTGATATCACTGCGTATATGCCAACAGGGAATATGAGAGTTTTCCGAAGGAACTTTCGGAATAAATGCCTGACTATCCAGCAGGCCGATAAGGAGATCGAATTTGGTGGATGTGCCGTTGTTGCTCGCCGCTGTTTCAGCGAACTCGCCCTGTGGCGAGGACCTGGAATATGACGCGCAATTCTTGCAATTGGAGCGTGATGCCCAAGGTAAACCCGAGCGCATCATGGGCGACTCGGTGCAAGCGGCCGAACCTCCGGCGTGGCGCGCCATCGAGCAGTCGAGCACGGCGCTCCTGCAACGCAGCAAAGACCTGCGCATCACCCATTTTCTCGTGCAAAGCGCCCTGGCCCTCGACGGTCTGCCGGGGCTCGCCAACGCCCTGACCCTGGTCAGCCAGATGCTCCAGCAGTACTGGGCGGAGCTCTATCCGCTGCTCGACGCCGATGACGACAACGACCCCACGGTGCGGATCAACGCGTTGTCGGGACTGGCCTGCGAGACCAATATCCGCCTGTTGCGCGAAAGTGTGCTGACCCGTTCCCGGGCCTTCGGCACCGTGACCCTGCGCGCCGCGCTGAATGCCAGCGGCCTGCAAGGCTTCTCCGACGAAAGCCTGAACGCCGACGAACTGTCCGGCGCCCTGCGCGACAGCGACCCCGAGCAACTGGCGGCTGTGCGCGCCGCGCTCAGCGAAGCCCGCGGCGCCGTCGACGCCATCGAGCGTTTCGTCAGCGACCAGGTCGGCTCAGCCGAGGGTGTCGACCTCAGCGCCTTGCGCCAACCGATCAAGCTGGCCTTGCAGATCCTCGCCGAATACGCCCCCGGCACCGACACCGGCGAATCAACCGCAACCGGATACGAGTCGGAGCCCGCCGTGCATGGCAGCGACAGCGTCGCCCCGGTCGCCCCGCGCAGCGCGCCGCCGGGTGAGATCGGCAACCGCGACGACGTCCTGCGCAGCCTCGAGCGGCTGCTGAACTACTACGCCCGCCACGAGCCCTCCAGCCCGCTGCCGGTACTGTTGACCCGGGCGAAAAACCTGGTGCACGCCGACTTCGCGACCATTGTGCGCAACCTGATTCCCGACGGCCTGTCCCAATTTGAAAACCTGCGGGGCCCCGAGGGCGAATAAGCCCGCCGGGACCGCGCCGCTTAGTTAACGGCAACCACCGATAACGCCAACACCGTCGCTTGAGCGACCAGGAGCAACAACGTGGCGAACACCAGCTCTCAGAAATTCATTGCGCGCAACCGCGCGCCACGGGTCCAGATCGAGTACGACGTAGAGCTCTACGGCGCCGAGAAAAAGGTCCAGTTGCCCTTCGTCATGGGCGTGATGGCCGACCTCGCCGGCAAGCCCGCCGAGCCCCTGCCAGCGGTCGCCGACCGCAAGTTCCTGGAAATCGACGTCGACAACTTCGACTCGCGTCTCAAGGCCATGCAGCCGCGGGTGGCGTTCCATGTGCCGAACGAGCTGACCGGCGAAGGCAACCTGAGCCTGGACATCACCTTCGAAAGCCTCGAGGACTTCAGCCCGGCCAACGTCGCGCGCAAGGTCGATGCCCTGAACAAGCTGCTCGAAGCCCGTACCCAGCTGGCCAACCTGCTGACCTACATGGACGGCAAGACCGGCGCCGAAGAAATCATCATGAAGGCCATCAAGGATCCGGCGTTGCTCCAGGCCCTGGCGAGTGCGCCAAAGCCCCAGGACTCCGAGCCCAGCGCTTAATCAGGACGAACGATCATGACCCAGTTGCAGCAAGACAATCAGGCGTTGCCCGGCACCACCACCGAGCCCAGCGAATTCGCCAACCTGCTGATGCAGGAATTCAAACCCAAGACCGAGCGTGCCCGCGAAGCCGTCGAGGGCGCCGTGCGCACCCTGGCCGAGCAGGCCCTGGCGCAGACCGACCTGGTGTCCAACGACGCCATCAAGTCCATCGAATCGATCATCGCCGCCATCGACGCCAAGCTCACCGCACAGGTCAACCAGGTGATCCATCACCCTGAGTTCCAGCAGCTGGAAAGCGCCTGGCGCGGTCTGCACTACCTGGTCAACAACACCGAAAGCGACGAGCAACTGAAGATCCGCGTGCTGAACATCGCCAAGCCGGAACTGCACAAGACCCTGAAGAAATTCAAGGGCACGGCCTGGGACCAGAGCCCGATCTTCAAGAAGATGTACGAAGAGGAATACGGCCAGTTCGGCGGCGAGCCCTATGGCTGCCTGGTGGGCGACTACTACTTCGACCAGTCGCCACCGGATGTCGAGTTGCTCGGCGAGCTGTCCAAGGTCTGCGCCGCCATGCACGCGCCGTTCATTGCCGCCGCTTCGCCGACCGTGATGGGCATGGGCTCGTGGCAGGAACTGTCGAACCCGCGCGACCTGACCAAGATCTTCACCACCCCGGAATACGCCGGCTGGCGCTCGCTGCGTGAATCGGAAGACTCGCGCTACATCGGCCTGACCATGCCGCGCTTCCTGGCGCGCCTGCCCTATGGCGCCAAGACCGACCCGGTGGAAGCCTTCGCCTTCGAAGAAGACACCGACGGTGCCGACAGCGCCAAGTACACCTGGGCCAACGCGGCCTACGCCATGGCGGCGAACATCAACCGTTCGTTCAAGCACTACGGCTGGTGCTCGCGGATTCGTGGCGTCGAATCCGGCGGCGAAGTGCAGAACCTGCCAGCCCACACCTTCCCCACCGATGATGGTGGCGTGGACATGAAATGCCCGACCGAAATCGCGATTTCCGACCGTCGCGAAGCCGAGTTGGCGAAGAACGGCTTCATGCCGCTGCTGCACAAGAAGAATACCGACTTCGCCGCGTTCATCGGCGCCCAGTCGCTGCAGAAACCGGCCGAGTACGACGATCCGGACGCCACCGCCAACGCCAACCTGGCCGCACGCCTGCCGTACCTGTTCGCCACCTGCCGCTTTGCCCATTACCTCAAGTGCATCGTGCGCGACAAGATCGGCTCGTTCAAAGAGAAGGACGAGATGCAGCGCTGGTTGCAGGACTGGATCCTCAACTACGTGGACGGCGATCCGGCCCACTCCACCGAAACCACCAAGGCCCAACACCCATTGGCGGCAGCGGAAGTGGTGGTCGAGGACGTCGAGGGCAACCCGGGTTACTACACCTCCAAGTTCTTCCTGCGGCCGCACTATCAGCTCGAAGGCCTGACGGTGTCGTTGCGCCTGGTATCCAAACTGCCGTCGGCGAAAGGGGCGTAACCCCCAACCCTGGCGGGCAACGCAATTCCTTTTAGGAGCCGAGCTTGCTCGCGATCGAGTGCGCAGCACTCGCAAAACCAGCGGACGCGGTCTTCCTGAAAGACCGGGTTCTCAGGATTTACGACCGCTTCGCGGCCGATCGCGAGCAAGCTCGGCTCCCACCAAGGACCGCGCCATCCGTCACAACAGCGAACCCGTCGTCAACCGCGGCGGGTCCTGGCTAACAACATCGTGGTGAAGACCACACTGGAGAAAACATGGCTGTTGATATCTTCATCAAGATCGGCGACATCAAGGGCGAGTCCCAGGACAAGGCCCACAAAGAGGAAATCGATGTCCTCAACTGGAGCTGGGGCATGTCCCAATCCGGCAACATGCACATGGGCGGTGGCGGCGGTGCCGGCAAGGTCAATATCCAGGACCTGTCGCTGACCAAGTACGTCGACAAGGCCTCGCCAAACCTGATGATGCATTGCGCCAGCGGCAAGCACATCGACAAGGTCACCCTGGTAGTGCGCAAGGCCGGCGGCGAAAGCCAGGTCGAGTACATGAAGATCGACCTGGAAGAAGTGCTGGTCACCTCCCTGAGCACCGGCGGTTCGGGCAGCGATGACCGCCTGACCGAAAACGTCACCCTGAACTTCGCCCAGGTCATGGTCGAGTATCAGGAGCAGAAAGCCGACGGTTCCAAGCAAGGTGGCCCGGTCAAGTTCGGCTGGAACATCCGCTCGAACACCAAGCGCTGATCCCCGTGCCCCCGACGCTCAGCGTCGGGGGCATCTGGTGTTACCCCGAATTCGATTCATTCCCGGTGTCCGAGCATGGCCAAGCCTTCGTTTCCCGTTCAGTGGCGCTGCCGCCCCGCAGTGTCCAGCCCCTGTGACGTCGCGCGATGAGCAACGTGCCGAGCGACCTCACCCTGCGCGAACGCCTGCAACCGTCGCTGCTCGACCGGCTGACCGACGACGAGCCGGGCAATCTCCAGGAAGGCAGCGACAAGCGCGTGCTGTCCCTGAGCCAACTCAAGGCCTCGGTGCTGCGTGACCTGACCTGGCTGCTCAACAGCACCAGCCTGCTCGACGCCGACGCCACCCTGCACACCCCGGCCGGTACTTCGGTGATCAACTACGGCCTGCCGGCACTGGCGGGCAACAGTGCCTCGAGCATCGATGTGGCCGCCCTCGAAGGCTTGATCCACACCGCCATCACCACCTTCGAACCGCGCATCCTCAGCCATACGCTGCGGGTCCGGGCCCAGGTCGCCCACGGCGAGATGAACCACAACGCCCTGAGCTTCGAGATCGAAGGCGACCTCTGGGCATTGCCGGCCTCATTGCCGCTGCTGCTGCGCACCGACCTCGACCTGGAATCCGGCCATGTCCGCGTGGTGCCCGGCGAGCAACGGAGACGTTCATGAACCCGCGCCTGCTCGACCTGTACAACCAGGAACTGCAACACGTGCGCGAAAGCGCCGCCGAGTTCGCCAAGGAGTACCCGAAGATCGCCGGGCGCCTGACGCTGTCCGGGCTCGACTGCGCCGACCCCTACGTCGAGCGCCTGCTGGAAGGCTTCGCCTACCTCACCGCGCGGGTCCAGCTCAAGCTCAACGCCGAGTACCCGACCTTTACCCATAACCTGCTGGAAATCGCCTACCCACACTACTTGGCGCCGACACCGTCGATGACCGTGGTGCAGTTGCAGACCGACCCGGATGAGGGCTCTCTGGCCAGCGGTTTTACCCTGCCCCGCGACAGCGTATTGCGCGCCACCCTGGGCAAGGACACCCAGACTTCCTGCGAATACCGCACGGCCCACGCGGTGACGCTGTGGCCGTTGCAGGTCAGCCAGGCCGAGTATTTCGGCAATCCATCGGCAGTGCTCGGACGCCTGGCCGCCAGCGAACCGAAAGCCAAGGCCGGCCTGCGCCTGACCCTGCGTACCGGCGCCGAGCTGCCGTTCAACCAGCTCGACCTGGACAGCCTGCCGCTGTACCTCAACGGTGCCGACGAGCAGCCATTTCGCCTGTACGAGCAACTGCTGGGCAATGCCTGCGCGGTGTTCGCCCGTGCCCCGGGCGGCGACTGGGCCGAGCGCCTGCCCGCCGACGCCCTGCGCGCCTGCGGCTTCGACGACCGCGAAGCAGCGATGCCGGTGGTGGCCCAGGCTTTCCAGGGCTATCGGCTGCTGCAGGAATACTTCGCCCTGCCCCAACGCTACCTGTTCATCGAATTCGCCGAGCTGGGCCGTGCGGTCAAACGCTGCGCCGGCCAGGAACTGGAACTGATCGTGCTGTTCGAACGTTTCGACCCCAGCCTGGAAAGCAGCGTCGGCGCCGCGCAGTTCGTGCCGTTCTGTACCCCGGCGATCAACCTGTTCCCGCGTCGGGTGGACCGTATCCACCTGTCCGAACGGGTCAACGAACACCATGTGATCGCCGACCGCACCCGGCCCATGGACTTCGAGATCCACTCGCTGACCGGCGTCACCGGCCATGGCACCGGGCCCGACCAGCCGTTCCTGCCGTTCTATGCGGTGCGCGATCCGTCCCGCTACGGCCGCGACCAGGCCTACTACACCCTGCGTCGCGAACCACGGGTGCTGTCCAGCGAACAACGACGCAAAGGCACCCGCTCAACCTATGTCGGTAGCGAAACCTTCATCAGCCTGGTGGACAACCGCCAGGCGCCCTACGGCCACGACCTGCGCCAGCTGGGCGTCAGCGCGCTGTGCACCAACCGCGACCTGCCGCTGTTCATGAACGTCGGCGGCGGCAAGAGCGACTTCACCCTGGCCGACAGCGCGCCGGTCTCGGCGATCCGCTGCCTGGCCGGGCCCAGTCGCCCAAAGGCCAGCCATGCCCATGACAACCAGGCCTGGCGTCTGATCAGCCAGCTGTCGCTGAACTACCTGTCATTGAGCGAAGCCGGCCAGGGTGCCGCCGCCCTGCGCGAACTGCTGCGCCTGTATGGCGAGAGCAACGACGCCGCGCTGCAATTGCAGATCGAGGGCCTGCGCGAAGTCAGCAGCAAGCCCTGCACCCGGCGCCTGCCGATGCCCGGGCCGATCGTCTTCGGCCGTGGCCTGGAGATCACCCTGGAATTCGATGAAAACGCGTTTCGCGGCACCGGGGTGTTCCTCCTCGGCGCGGTGTTCGAACGCTTCCTGGCACGCTACGTGTCGATCAACAGTTTTACCGAGACGGTGATCCGTACCACCGAACGCGGCGAGATCATGCGATGGAAAGCCAAGCCCGGACGCCGTCCGACCCTGTGAGCACGCTCACGGCGATGCAGGCCGAACCCTGGGAATACGATTTCTTCCAGGCATTGCGGCGTATCGAGTGCGAATCGCCGCAGTTGCCGCGCTTCGGCCATTCCCAACGGCTGGCCGACGACCCGTTGCGCCTCGGCCAGCAGCTCGACTGCGCCTTCGCCCCGGCCACCCTGGCGTCCATGACCCCGGCCAGCGACACCACGCCGGCGCGACTCGAACAGTTCTTCTTCGGCCTCGGCGGGCCCAACGGCCCGTTGCCGCTGCACCTGACCGAGTACATGCGCGAACGCCAGCGCAACAATGCCGACAGCACCAGCAAGCGTTTCCTCGATATCTTCCACCATCGCCTGCTGAGCCTGTTCTACCGGGCCTGGGCCGAAGCGCGGCCGACCGTCAGCCATGACCGCCCGGACGACGACTACTGGTCCGCGCGCCTGGCTGCCCTGAGTGGCCGGGGCATGCCCAGCCTGCTGAAACAGGGGCTGATCGCGGACACCGCCAAGCTGCACTTCAGCGGCCACCTCGCCGCCCAGACCCGCTACCCGGATGGCCTGCGCGCCATCCTGCAAGCGTATTTCGGGCTGCCGGTGCAGATCGAGGAATACGTCGGCCAATGGCTGCACCTGCCCGAGCGCAGCCGCGTCGGCGTCAGCGCGCACCAGCTGGGCGTCGACTTCTGCCTGGGCCGGCATGTCTGGGACCGCCAGCACAAATTCCGCATCCGCGTCGGCCCCCTCAAGCTGGCCGACTACATGGGCCTGCTGCCCGACGGTGAACCCTTCCGCCACCTGGTGGCCTGGGTCGCCGAATACCTGGGGCACGAGCTGGACTGGGACCTGAACCTGGTCCTGGAACAGCCGCAAGTGCCCAAGCTGCAACTCAACGGCCAGTTCCGCCTGGGTTTCAACACCTGGCTCGGCCACCCCCAAGAAGATGCCAAGGACCTGATCCTGGCCCGGCACTACGCCGATCAGGCCACCTCGGCCCACCATTCAAGGAGCCCGGACCATGGGTGAAATCAGCCGCGCCGCGTTATTCGGCAAACTCAACAGCATCGCCTACAAGGCCATCGAAGCCGCCACGGTGTTCTGCAAGCTGCGGGGCAACCCCTATGTGGAACTGAGCCACTGGCTGCACCAGTTGCTGCAATTGCAGGACTCCGACCTGCACCGCCTGATCCGCCAGTTCAATATCGAGCCGGCGCGCCTGGCCCGCGACCTGACCGATGCGCTGGACCGCCTGCCGCGCGGCTCGACCTCGATCACCGACCTGTCGTCCCACGTCGAAGAAGCCGTGGAGCGCGGCTGGGTCTACGGCAGCCTGATGTTCGGCGAAAGCCAGGTGCGCACCGGCTACCTGATACTCGGCATCCTCAAGACCCCGAGCCTGCGCCATGCCCTGCTGGCGCTGTCGTCGGAGTTCGACAAGATCAAGGTCGAGGCCTTGAGCGAACGCTTCGACGAATACGTCGGCGATTCGCCGGAAAACCACCTGGGCGCCAGCGACGGCTTCACGGCCGGGGCGGTGCCAGGCGAAGCCAGCGGCGCCATGGCCCCCAGCGCCATGGGCAAGCAGGAAGCCCTCAAGCGTTTCACCGTGGACCTGACCGAACAGGCCCGTAGCGGCAAGCTCGACCCCATCGTCGGCCGTGACGAGGAGATCCGCCAGTTGGTCGATATCCTCATGCGTCGGCGCCAGAACAACCCGATCCTCACTGGTGAAGCCGGCGTCGGCAAGACCGCCGTGGTCGAAGGCTTCGCCCTGCGCATCGTCGCTGGCGACGTGCCGCCGGCCCTCAAAGATGTGGAACTGCGCAGCCTCGATGTCGGCCTGCTGCAAGCCGGTGCGAGCATGAAAGGCGAGTTCGAACAACGCCTGCGCCAGGTCATCGAAGACGTCCAGGCCTCGCCCAAGCCGATCATCCTGTTTATCGACGAAGCCCACACCCTGGTCGGTGCTGGTGGCGCCGCCGGTACCGGTGACGCGGCCAACCTGCTGAAACCCGCCCTGGCCCGTGGCACCCTGCGCACCGTGGCCGCGACCACCTGGGCCGAGTACAAGAAGCACATCGAAAAAGACCCGGCCCTGACCCGCCGTTTCCAGGTGGTGCAGGTTGCCGAGCCGTCGGAAGACAAGGCCCTGCTGATGATGCGCGGCGTCGCCTCGACCATGGAAAAACACCACCAGGTGCAGATCCTCGACGAGGCGCTGGAGGCTTCGGTGAAGCTGTCGCACCGCTATATCCCGGCGCGCCAGTTGCCGGACAAGTCCGTCAGCCTGCTGGACACCGCCTGTGCCCGGGTGGCCATCAGCCTGCATGCGGTGCCTGCCGAGGTCGACGACAGCCGTCGGCGTATCGAAGCGCTGGAAACCGAGTTGCAGATCATTGCCCGCGAGCATGCCATCGGCGTCGATACCGCCGTGCGCCGTAGCAACAGCGAGAACCTGCTGAACGCCGAGCGCGAACGCCTGGCCGAGCTGGAAGTGCGCTGGGCCGACGAGAAAGCCCTGGTCGACGAACTGCTCGCCACCCGCGCCGAACTGCGCGAAAGCGCCGGTGTGGTGGACCGCGAGGCTGGCACTGAACAGAGCCACGTCCTACGGGAAAAACTGGTCGACCTGCAACGGCGCCTCAGCGCCCTGCAAGGCGAAAGCCCGCTGATCCTGCCGACCGTGGACTACCAGGCGGTGGCCTCGGTGGTCGCCGACTGGACCGGCATTCCGGTGGGCCGCATGGCTCGCAACGAACTGGAAACCGTGCTCAACCTCGACCAGCACCTGCAAAAACGTATCATCGGCCAGGACCATGCGCTGCGGATGATCGCCAAGCGCATCCAGACCTCCCGCGCCGGCCTCGACAACCCGAGCAAGCCGATCGGCGTGTTCATGCTCGCCGGCACCTCGGGCGTGGGCAAGACCGAAACCGCCCTGGCCCTGGCCGAAGCCATGTACGGCGGCGAACAGAACGTCATCACCATCAACATGAGTGAGTTCCAGGAAGCCCATACCGTCTCGACACTCAAAGGTGCCCCGCCCGGCTACGTCGGCTACGGCGAAGGCGGCGTGCTGACCGAAGCGGTGCGGCGCAAGCCTTACAGCGTGGTGTTGCTGGATGAGGTGGAAAAAGCCCACCCGGACGTGCACGAGATCTTCTTCCAGGTCTTCGACAAAGGCGTGATGGAGGATGGCGAAGGCCGGGTGATCGACTTCAAGAACACCCTGATCCTGCTGACCACCAACGCCGGCACCGAACTGATTTCGCACCTGTGCAAGGACGCCGACAACGTGCCCGACCCGGAGGAGATCGCCAAGGCCCTGCGCCAGCCGCTGCTGGAGATTTTCCCGCCGGCGTTGCTCGGGCGCCTGGTGACCATTCCTTACTACCCGCTGAGCGACAGCATGCTCAAGGCGATCACCCGCTTGCAGTTGGGGCGGATCAAGAAGCGCGTGGAAAGCACCCACAAGGTGGCCTTCGATTTCGACGACGCGGTGGTCGACCTGATCGTTTCGCGCTGCACCGAGACCGAAAGCGGCGGCCGGATGATCGATACCATCCTGACCAACAGCCTGCTGCCGGACATGAGCCGCGAATTCCTCACGCGCATGCTCGAGGGCAAGGCGCTGGCGGGGGTGCGAATCAGTGAGCGGGATAACGAGCTGCATTACCAGTTCAGCGACGCGGGCGCCTGAGCCGACGCTTTCGCGGGCAAGCTCCGCTCCCACAGGTCCTCGGTCGTTCCCACATTTTGTGTACGACCGAGGACCTGTGGGAGCGGAGCTTGTCGGATCGCCGCACCGCCGCGAAGAGGCCAGACCAGACCACACAGAATCCAGAGATAACCCATGCTATTCACCCAAGCCACCCGCCTGGCCCAGATCAACAGCCCCCTCGGGCCGGATGTCCTGTTGCTCAAGGATTTCGGCGGCGGCGAGGAGCTCGGGCGGCTGTTCGACTACGAATTGCACCTGACCTCCAACGACGGCGCCCTGGACCTCAACCAGTTGCTCGGCAAACCCATGAGCCTGTCGCTGCAGGTCCAGGGCGGCCTGCGTTACTTCCACGGCATCGTCGCCCGCTGCAGCCAGAACGTCAGCCAGGGCCAGTTCGCCAGCTACTCAGTGACCCTGCGTCCCTGGCTCTGGCTGCTGACCCGCACCTCCGACTGCCGGATCTTCCAGCACCAGAGCATCCCGCAGATCATCAAGCAGGTGTTCCGCGACCTCGGTTTCTCCGACTTCGAAGACGCCCTCAGCCAGCCCTATCGCGAATGGGAATACTGCGTCCAGTACCGCGAAAGCAGCTTCGACTTCGTCAGCCGGCTGATGGAGCAGGAAGGCATCTACTACTACTTCCGCCATGAAAAGGACCGCCACGTGCTGGTCCTGGCCGATGCCTACGGCGCCCATCACAGCGCCCCGGGCTACGAGTCGCTGCCCTACTACCCGCCGGACGGCCAGCATCGCGAACGCGATCACCTCAACGGCTGGCACCTGGCCCAGGAAGTCCAGCCCGGTTCCCTGGAGCTCAACGACTACGACTTCCAGCGCCCCAGTGCGCGGATCGACGTGCGTTCGGTGATGCCGCGCCCACACACCGCCGGTGACTATCCGCTCTACGATTACCCCGGCACCTACGTGCAAAGCCAGGACGGCGAGCATTACGCACGTACCCGTATCGAAGCGATCCAGAGCCAGCATGAACGCGTCGAGCTCAACGGCAACGCCCGCGGCCTGGGATCCGGGCATCTGTTCAGCCTCACCGGCTTCGGCCGCCAGGACCAGAACCGCGAATACCTGATCGTCGGCGCCCGTTACTACATTGCCCAGGAAAGCCTGGAATCCGGCGCGACGGCGGCCGGCGCGCAGTTCGAAAGCAGCCTGAGCTGCATCGACGCGCAACAGAGCTTCCGCTCGCTGGCGAACACCGCGCGGCCTACCGTCAAAGGCCCGCAGACCGCCGTGGTGGTGGGTCCGGCCGGCGAGGAAATCTGGACCGACCAGTTCGGCCGGGTCAAGGTGCACTTCCACTGGGACCGCCACGACCAGTCCAACGAAAACAGCTCCTGCTGGATTCGCGTGTCGCAAGCCTGGGCCGGCAAGAACTGGGGTTCGATGCAGATTCCGCGGATCGGCCAGGAAGTCATCGTCAGCTTCCTCGAAGGCGACCCCGACCGGCCGATCATCACCGGCCGGGTCTACAACGCCGAACAGACGGTGCCCTACGACCTGCCCGCCAACGCCACCCAAAGCGGCATGAAAAGCCGTTCGAGCAAGGGCGGCAGCCCGGCCAACTTCAACGAAATCCGCATGGAAGACAAGAAAGGCGCCGAGCAGCTATACATCCATGCCGAGCGCAACCAGGACATCGTGGTCGAGGTCGACGAGAGCCATGCGGTGGGCCACGACCGCAACAAGAGCGTGGGGCGCGACGAGACGGTGACTATCGGCTCGGTGCGCCTGCGCGCGGTCAAGGACGACGACATCCTGGTGGTCGGCCGCAAGAAGACCGACAGCATCAGCCAGAGCTACGTCATCGAGGTCGGCGAAAACCTGCGCCTGGTCTGCGGTGAAAGCGTGCTGGAGTTGAATGCCAGCGGCCAGATCAACCTCAGCGGCGTGCAGATCAGCTTCCATGCCTCGGGCGATGCCGAATTCAACACCGGCGGCACCCTGCACCTGAACAACGGCGGCGGCCCCGGCGCAGCGCCCGAAGGCCAGGGCGTCAAAGGCAGCATCGACGCCAGCGTCGAGGCAATGTTCCCCAAGCCCAAATAACGAGACCCGCGAGCCATGACCTATCGCCTCAATGAATTCCAGTTCGCCCTGCCCGAGAGTGAGCTGCTGGACGCCTCGATCAATATCCTCAAGTTCCCGGAGCTGGGCACCTCGCTGATCGTCAGCCGCAGCCAGCTGGCCGAGGGCGAGACCCTGCAGAGCAACTTCGACGCCCAGCTCAAGCGCCTGGAACAGCAGGTCCAGGAACTGCGCTACCAGCCGGGCCAGGCCGTGCGCCTGGGCGCCGATCAGTCGGTGGACGGCATCGAGCTGCGCAGCCAGTTCAGCAAGGGCGCGGAGAAGGTCTTCCAGTACCAGCTCGCGCTGGTACTGCCGGGCACCCGCAAGATGCTCGCCCTGAGCTACGTCAAGGCCGACAAGCTGGGGGATGCCGAGGCCACGCATTGGGCGACGATCAAGCAGTCCCTGCAATTCGACCGGGTGTCGTGACGGGCACGATGCATGTCTCACGCACTGTGGGCCGCCCGGC
>NZ_JALLIX010000119.1 GCF_023242365.1 Pseudomonas sp. MWU13-2100 | reverse complement strand
TTTTCCGAAATGGCAACAGCAACTGGAAGCTATCGACCAGCTACCTAAGAGCCAGCAGAAATTTGTTGCGCAGATGCTCGATGCTCTGATCGCTCAGGCCACGACCAAGGCGAGCAGCGAGGGACGGGAAGTTTTGCAGTAAGCAGATAAAACAACACCGGCGCATGGCCGGTGTAGGATGAGAATATCTATCAAATATGAGCAGAAATTCGTTTATATAAAAACTCATAAAAATCTGAAGCGTAATTAACATTCTCGCCAGACGGAAGCCGAAGACTCACGGGGCACTCACCATCTTTAAACTTCGAATAGTCAAAGAAAAAGACTTCCCCCATATCAGTTTCGCTAATCACAAGCTTTTTGCCATCTACCAGATTATTTTTTATGCCCACAATATGCTGATAGACAATATCCCCCCCATTGACACCTTCAAAGTCCACGCCATAGATACTGTAAATTTCTTCAGTACCAATCTCGCCACCCGCATACGTCTTTAAAAACCACTTGTACGACCCTGGCAGTTCAAGCCCTAGCCGCTGCTCGGCCTTCTCAATCCAGTCATCACCCACGCAATCGGCCTGACTACCAAAGCACACGATATCAGGATGCAGTGATACTAAATCCTCAATTTGATGCGTCGTAACTTGGCTCATTCTCAATTCCTAAAATCTGCAGATCGTTGCTGCCAGTACTGCACCTTCCACTTATCAAAAGCTGCCCTATCAATACCAGAAGGAATTGTATTAGGGTTAATGTGAATAGTTGCGCTATTGGTTTGGTGAAAACTTTGCGTCATTTCTGCAATAGGCCCTGACTGTGTTTGCGTCATATGGTGCAGGTTCACCGACTTGCCATCTACACCGATGGGCGCTCGACCAGAGGCCATACGCTCAGCATTACTACCTGTTATGACCTTGCCACCTTCACGCCAACTAGTTTGCAAATTAGGATCAAATAAATCATTCCGTTGATAGACCTTATTCCCACTAAACTGAATAGGATCTTTTGACCAAAAATCACGTTGCTGAGTAAAAACAGAGCCCGCCTCTGTAGCGCTCCCTATTC
>NZ_JALLIX010000118.1 GCF_023242365.1 Pseudomonas sp. MWU13-2100 | reverse complement strand
GCCAGTGGTCGGTATCCATTCTGTTTTCAAGCTGCGAAATACCCGTTCCATCGGCGCATTATCCCAGCAATTTCCTCGGCGACTCATGCTCTGGCGCATGCGGTAGCGCCACAGCCGCTGGCGAAATTGGCGGCTGGCGTACTGCGATCCTTGATCCGAGTGAAACAGCAGCCCTTGAGGCTTTCCACGTTGCTCATAAGCCACGTCCAGCGCCTTGATCACCAGCTCTGCATCTGGCTTTTCTGATAACGCCCAGCCCACAACTCGACGCGCATATAGATCCAAGACAACCGCAAGGTAGTGCCATTTACCCTGCGCCCAAATGTAGGTGATGTCACCACACCAGACCTGGTTGGGCGCCTCGACATCAAACTCACGGTTCAAGATGTTCGGGATATCAGGCCGCTCCACCGTCGCTTTTTTGTAGGCGTGTGATCCCGGCTGCTTGCTGACCAGTTCCAGCTCGCGCATCAGGCTGCGTACCTTAAACCGTCCGATTTGCTCACCCTCTTCTTGCATCATCACCATAATGCTGCGGCTGCCCGGCGCACTTCGTCCCCGGGTGAATAGTTCGTTCACTCGACTACGCAGCCTGAGCCGCTCAACGTCCGGGGTTAGCCGTCTGAGACGATGTGCGTAGTAACTCGAACGGGTGACGTCGAACAACTCGCACAAGCAATCAACGGGCTCATGGACGCTTAGCTGATTGATCAGCGCATACGCTCGAGATCTTCCGACATCAAGAGCGCGGTAGCCTTTTTTAGGATCGATTTCTCTCGTTCAAGGCGAGCGATCCGAGCTTCCAATTCCTGGATTTTTTGCTGCTCTGGAGTCAGCGCCTTGCTCTGCGGAGTGATGCCGGTGCGTTCCTGTTGAAGCTGGCCGACCCAACGGCGCAGTACTGATTCACCAACGCCGAGCGAGCGGCTAGCCTCGATGAAACTGTAGTTTTGCTTGAGCACGAGGTCGGCGGCCTCGCGTTTGAATTCAGCGGAAAAGGTACGGCGTTGTTTGGTCATCTGACACCTCGATCTGGCGGGTATTCTCGCCTAAATGGGTGTCCGGTTTCATTAGACCACTACA
>NZ_JALLIX010000117.1 GCF_023242365.1 Pseudomonas sp. MWU13-2100 | reverse complement strand
CACACTTTTTACACAACCCTAACATAACGATTCCCTACGCTCGTCCTCCAGACGCTGGCCCAGGAGCGGATCAGAGGGCTTCTGTGCAAGGGCGACCTTGTGTTGATTGCGGAGCAATAACAAGTCGTCAGGTTGCTGACCACATTGATCCATTAGTAGTGCAGTATTATAGGGACGGAGCGGTCGACTCGCAGGCTCAAAGGTCGCTCAACGCCGTCCAGCCCCACTGTCCAAGTTGTTCGGCAAGCCAGGGCGGACAGCTAGGAGCATTTGGCAAGGCTATGAGAAAATATTTTGGATTTTGACTATGAAAGAAAATATAGAAGCGGTACAGCGGGCAGTTTGTTCAAGGTTGGGTGTGGAATTTTTTGGATGTGATCTGAATCATAAAGTTGGAATATCCCTTAACGTTAAGGATGGGGTACGTCCGTTGAACGGCATGCGAATTAAACCCGAGCTTGGAACGTGTGGCTGGTATATATGGGCTGGAGAGGTACTTTCTGATGCTTCAGATTTTTTTGCTCCTTTGCATGTCTCGCACGTTGAAAATTGGGAGCCCCTGCTTCTCCCATACTTGGGGCTTCCACCTGGATCAAGGTTTCTCATCACGGAACAATACGAGGATGTCTGGTTCGACTCCAAGCTTCTCAGTATCTGACTGGTGATCGATAAGTGTCAGGGAATCTTATCTGGCCCTGAAAAGCCCGATTGGCCTCGCCGTTTGCCAAATACAATTAGGGCCTGGCAGGAAACGGATTGGGCTGCATCTGCCGTCTAGCGCGGGAGGGGGCGCCGAGTCGATATGAACCAAACTGGCGCTGACCTAGTTTTCCGGGCAGGGACTGAAGACTTCTGTGACCGCCACTGAAGAGAAGTAGGGTATTTTCTTACCCTGAGCGATATCGGTGGAATCACGACCGCTTCCAGGGCCAGCTGATTTAAGGTCAGGATAACCTCTTTCGGGCTACTTCGGATCGGATGCACATCCTCTCCAGCACATCCAACAGTGAGTAATCCCCCGGCATGGTGTCGACTCCGTTAAAGAAAAACACAAGCATAGTACCGGTAGTTGAACGAGCCCCCTGAAAGACAGGACACCGTTT
>NZ_JALLIX010000116.1 GCF_023242365.1 Pseudomonas sp. MWU13-2100 | reverse complement strand
CTACACTGCTCCTCCCGCCCCATCGAACACGCCTCTTGAATGGCCAATCCTGCAGCCCCCACGTCAAGCGCCATACCTACATAGCCGCCTTTGCTCAGAACACGGGAGGTATTGGCAATCTTGTTGATCCGCTGCGCATATCCGTCGATGTCCTGGCGATGCAGATAGCGTCGGGTGGAAATGCCGAGCATTTTCTTGATCGACTTGTTGTGCTGCAGGCTGGTGCCGTAATGACCGACGCCCTGGAGTTGCATGTCCAACTTCTGGAACAACGCCTGCCGCTTGGCGATGAACTCGGATCTGGTCGAAGCGCCGCCTTTCAGATGCTGCTGATGCAGCTTTTCGATCTCCTTCAAGGTGCCCTCAACCCCGGTCAAATGCCGCCCCCAGGCCGCAGTGGAACTACCGATGCCAATCGAACTGTAACCCAGCAAACCCTGCAACAAATCATAGTTGTTCAGGATCTCGACACCCGCCCTGGGGTCGAGACTCAGGGCCAGATCGACTTCCCGGGCCCGTGTCATCAACCAGGCCTCTTCAAAGGTGCAGGACGCCGTGCTTTCGTCGGGCACGATCACCAGTTGCCCTGGGGTCACCATCGAGCGGCGCAGGTGACTATTGATCGTGTCGAACTTGGTGAGCGCATGTGAGCCGCGCTGTATCAGCAGCTGGCTTTTTAGACTGGGGTAATGAGTGGTCTTTTCATTGATGAATCCGTGCGCCATATTTCACATCCTTGATGTATGAAAAATGGCGCTAGATATAAAGGCAGATAAACACCAAAAAAAGAGCGATACCGCTGTTTGAGACGATTCTTAGCTGATTACCAGAAACATCCTACACACTAGAAAAGTTAAGTTCCCATAGGCTGCAAGGAATAGTAGTCAATCCTCCGTTAATATCCGCAAGGAGCTCTTTCGTGACTCATATTTTGCTGTCACAAACGGTCGCAATAATCTCCAACCTGAAGAAAAATCCAATTGACTCCATGACGGCTGACGGCAACTTCCCTATGCCCCCCATCAATCACAACGAGCCGGCACTCTACTGCGTTCCCGATACAGAGTATGAGGCTATGATGGAGCTCTTGGAGGACATGGAACTGGTCGCTATCTGCCATAAACGTG
>NZ_JALLIX010000115.1 GCF_023242365.1 Pseudomonas sp. MWU13-2100 | reverse complement strand
GGTCTGCTCAAAAAGGGCGTATTGAGCAGTTAGACCGTAGGTCGTCAGGGTGGGTGTAAAAGGGGGTGCAACTTGACTGCAGAAAGGGTGCAGCTTGAGTGCAAAAGGGCTACAGGATGGGTGCAGGAAGGCGGCAAAAGGGGTGCAGACCGGGTACAAAAACACCGGCACAAGGCCGGTGTTAGCGTGGTACAAAGTTAGGGAGCTTCAGTTAAGCCATATCAATGATTGGATTCGAAATTCGACTAGGAGAGTCCGTTCATGCAATTGAATCCCTAGCCTAGCATTCATCAGAAAGTCTTTACTCTTCATCCCAAAAATTTCCGGGAGGCGCATACTCCCCACCACGTAAGACAGCGCACCAGCCGTAACTTCTATAAAACATCTCAAGATCAAGGATCTTGTAAATGCCTTCATTAATTTTCTGCAATGTAATCAAACCATTAGCAAAATGCGTATATCGACCGCCCGCCCCTGCAACGGCTCTTAACTCCAGCTCTCTACGATCCCATTCTGATACCACCCCCGATGACTCAGGAACAGTATCCGAAAACGAAATCTCAAATTCTTTTGAAACCTTGCAAAAGCAGGGTATTCGTTCCTGCCTGAGTAATTCATCCGTGATCATGTTTTCAGGGAAGTCGATATTTAATTTCACTTAAGTGCACTCCGAGGAACAACAACCTCACCTGAAAAATTTCTTTGAAAGGTACTGACGGGACTAAAATATTGGGTCCCATGCGGATCGCGAATAGCTACAACGGAGATTCCATTTCTAGTTGTAACCCCATCCACCACAACAAAATGGGAAAAGTCAGTACCTTTCGTGTTGTCAACAATGCGGACAACCACCGGAGTTCCATCACCGGTGTACCTAGCCAAATCAGCAACATTTCTGCTCCCAAAGGCACTTGCAGGAACACCTTCAGAAGTCATCAGGCTTGCAACATCTCGAGCGTAAATCCCACCCTCAGAAGGCGCAATCCTTTGGATAAGAGATCCGATATCAACCTCCTTGCCCAACGTATCCAAAACCATACCGCAAGAGTTGTGTCCGCAAGTAGGCACGGGCCCTTGGTTCACGACCAGACGATCACCATTTCTCGGAATTGAATCATCAAGCAATGGGTTTTTGGGAGGTGCGCCAGCAAGCTCCCCAGCAGCTGTCGTTG
>NZ_JALLIX010000114.1 GCF_023242365.1 Pseudomonas sp. MWU13-2100 | reverse complement strand
CGACAAGCGCCCTCACGCCCGCCGCCTGGGCTGGCCGGCCACGCGCATCGGCTATGCCTGTACGCTGGTCCTGGCCCTGCTGTGGGGCGCCGGCATGCTGCTGTCCGCCGCTGGCAACCGGGCGCAAATCGTCGAGGTGCACAGCGCGGTGACGGCTTTAGAGCGGTCGGCGCCAGGCGACGAACAACTGAGTGCATTGAACGAACTGGTGCACCAACTGGCGCGCCTGGACGCTCGCGCCCAACACGGCGTGCCCTGGTACCAGCGTTTTGGCCTGAACCAGAACCCAGCCCTGCTCGAGGTGCTATGGCCACGTTATGTCGAGGCCAACAACCGGCTGCTGCGCGACCCGATGGCCGAGCACCTTAAAGCCCAGCTCAACGCCCTGATCCAGCTCCCCCCGGACAGTCCCGAGCGTCTCAACCGTGCCCAGGATGCCCACGCCCAGCTCAAGGCCTACCTGATGATGGCGCAGCCGGAAAAGGCCGACGCGGCGTTCCTCGCGCAAACCCTGGGCAAGGTCGAGTTGAGCCATAGCGATCGGTCAGCCGGCCTGTGGTACGCCCTCTCGCCCAACCTGTTGCGGTTCTATGCCGAACAGCTGGCCGCCCACCCGGCCTGGCGCATCGAGGCCGATCCGCTGCGGGTCACCCAGGCCCGGCAGATCCTGCTCAACCAACTGGGCCAGCGTAATACCGAAGCGGCCCTGTACCAGCAGGTGCTCGACAAGGCGGCCCCGCACTACCCGGCGTTAAGCCTGCGGCAGATGCTCGACGAAACCGCGACCCTGGGGCTGTTTTCCACCACCGCCACGGTCCCCGGCGTGTTCACCCGCCAAGCCTGGGAGGGCCAGGTGCGTCAGGCCATCGACGAGATCGCCCAGGCACGCCGCGAGGAAATCGACTGGGTCCTCAGCGACAAACACGCCGAGATTGATCCGCGGATGAGCCCGGAGGAACTCAGAAAACGCCTCACCGAACGCTACTTCCAGGACTACGCCGGGGTCTGGCTGGACTTTCTCAACAGCCTGCGCTGGCATCCGGCCGATAGCCTGGGCGCGGTGATCGACCAGTTGACCCTGATGAGCGATATCCGCCAGTCACCGCTGATCGGCCTGATGAACACCCTGGCCTACCAGGGCCAGGCCGGCACCCGCCGCCAGGCCTTGGCCGACTCGCTGATCCAGTCCGCGCAAAAGCTGATGGTGCAGGACAAGGTGCCGGTCATCGACCAACAGATGCTGAC
>NZ_JALLIX010000113.1 GCF_023242365.1 Pseudomonas sp. MWU13-2100 | reverse complement strand
ATAGGCGTCGAGCTCAACACCTGCAGCGCCGATGACATAGGCCACCAGGCGCTTGTCACCCGGCTCGTCCTCGCGCACCAGCACCACGGCATCACGTACGCCTTCACAAGCACCAAGCTGCGCTTCGATCTCACCCAGTTCAATGCGGAAACCGCGAATCTTCACTTGCTCGTCATTACGACCGAGGTACTCCAGGCTGCCGTCGGCCAGCCAGCGACCGAGGTCGCCGGAACGGTACATACGCGCACCGGGGGTCGAGACAAACGGATCGGCGAGGAAGCGCTCGGCGTTCAACTCTTCGCGGTTGAGATAACCCCGGGCCACGCCCGCACCACCGACGTACAACTCCCCCACCGCGCCCGGTGCCACCGGCTGGCCGTAGCCGTCGAGCAGGTACAGGCGCAGGTCGGGAATGCGCTTGCCGATCGGGCTGGCGCCCAGGCGCTGGGTATCTTCGGCCTGCAACGGATAGTAGGTCACATGCACCGTGGTTTCGGTGATGCCGTACATATTCACCAGTTGCGTGCCGGCATTCAGCTCGCGTGCGTACCAGGGCTTGAGCAACGCCGTGTCCAGCGCTTCACCGCCGAAAATCACCTGGCGCAGGGAATGGGGCTGGCCGTTCTCGCCCTGGGCCGCAATCAATTGGCGGAATGCACTGGGCGTCTGGTTGAGCACCGTCACCCCGGCATTACACAGCAGCGCGTAGCAATCCTCGGGCGAACGGCTGACCAGTTGCGGCACGATCAGCAAACGACCGCCATGCAGCAGCGCGCCCCAGATCTCCCAGACCGAGAAGTCGAAGGCGAACGAGTGGAACAACGCCCAGACATCCCGCTCGCCGAAACCGAACCAGTCCTCGGTGGCCGAGAACAGCCGCGCGACGTTGCGGTGCTCGACCATCACCCCCTTGGGCAGGCCGGTGGAACCGGAGGTATAGATCACATAGGCCAGATTCTCGACCGTCAACCCTGGCACCTGCGGATTGCGCACGGATTCGTCCCGCAGGTCCGCATCGTCCAGATTGATGACGGGCACCTGTAGCGCCGGCAAGGCTTCCTGCACCGAGTGCTGGCTGAGCAAGGCCACCGGGGCACTGTCGCCAAGGGTGTAGGCCAGGCGTTCGCGGGGATAGGCCGGGTCCAGCGGTACATAACCGGCGCCGGCCTTGAGGATGCCCAGCAGGCCGATGATCATCGCCGGGCCACGGTCGACGCAGATCGCCACCCGATCGTCCGGGCGCACCCCCAAAGCCAGCAGGCGATGGGCAACCTGGTTGGCGCGGGCATTGAGTTCGC
>NZ_JALLIX010000112.1 GCF_023242365.1 Pseudomonas sp. MWU13-2100 | reverse complement strand
GGGGAGAGCGGTTAAGGACCGGGCGATCTTCGATTGATGTCGAGATTGGCGGCGGCGCAGAGCAGGCTCACCGCGTCATCGTTCATCGCCAGCAAGCCGGCTCCTACAGGGTCGCGGTGCTTTTCCACTTTTCTGCAGGCGAAAAAAAGACCTTGAATTTCAAGGTCTTTTTTTAAGATGGTGCCCGAGGGGGACTCGAAACTAACATTAATTGCGGATTCCATGACCATCCGGACACCCATTCCACCAACATCCGGACACTGATTCCACGCTGATCCGGACACCGATTCCACGGCCATCCGGACACTTTCAGGCAGGCAGCAACGCAGGATTATTCACTACCATCGGCCTCTTTTCTCGAAGCGAAGAGGTCGTCGTGGAGCGTATATCCATGCGTAAAATCCGAGAGGTACTGCGCCTAAAGTTCGACGTCGGCCTGTCCGTGCGCAAGATTGCGAAAAGCTTGTGTATCGGCCATTCGAGTGCGGGAGATTACCTTTGCCGCTTCGCTGCTAGCGGCCTCAAATGGCCCATCAATCTCTCCGATGCTGAACTGAATCGGTGCCTTTTTCCGCCGACAGTGCCTGCACCAAGCGATCAACGTCCGACGCCGGACTGGGCTCATGTCCACGCCGAGTTGCGCCGCCCCGGCGTAACTCTGGCCCTGCTTTGGCAAGAGTATCGACTCGCTCACCCGCAAGGCTTCCAGTACAGCTGGTTCTGCGAGCACTACCGCCTCTGGGCCGCCAAGGTCGATGTGGTCATGCGCCAGGAGCACCGCGCCGGCGAAAAGCTGTTCGTCGATTACGCTGGCCAGACCGTGCTGGTCATCGACCGGCAGAGCGGAGAGATCCGCCAAAGCCAGATCTTCGTTGCCGTTCTCGGCGCCTCCAGCTACACCTTCGCCGAGGCCACCTGGTCGCAGAAACTACCTGATTGGCTGGGCTCACACGCCCGCTGCTTCGCTTTTCTTGGCGGCACATCGCAGATCTTGGTGCCGGACAATCTGCTCAGCGGCGTCACCAAGGCTCATCGCTACGAGCCAGATATCAACCCGAGTTACCGCGATCTAGCCGAGCACTACGGTGTCGCCGTGCTGCCCGCTCGCGCCCGTAAACCTCGGGACAAGGCCAAGGTCGAAGTTGGCGTGCAAGTGGTCGAGCGCTGGATCTTGGCGGCCTTGCGCAACCGCCAGTTCTTCTCGCTGGGCGAACTCAACACGGCGATCAGCGTGCTCCTCGATCGCCTCAACCATAGGCCCTTCAAGAAGCTACCCGGTTCGCGCCGCTCGACCTTCGAAGCCC
>NZ_JALLIX010000111.1 GCF_023242365.1 Pseudomonas sp. MWU13-2100 | reverse complement strand
GGTTCTTCACGGAATCCTGGGAAAGACAGAAACAAGAACGCCGATTTGATGGATGATGTTCGTGCGAGCAAACACATCTACAAACCGGCGTTCTTGTGCACGATATTAATACGTTTCTGCCCTTTTGGGAGGGCTTTTCTGTGGTCGCCATCAGGCCTGATGGCGATGACCTGCTGATCGACCTCATCCCTCAGCTCGGTAGATTCCCAACCTGCAGCGGCTGCGATCAACCCAGCACCACCATCCACGAATACTGCCAGCGTTCAATCCGTGACCTGCCCATTCTTGGCCGGGCAGTGCGCTTGAGTGTAGAGCTGCGACGAGTTGGGTGCAGCCTATGTGGTAAGCGAATGGAGTCAGTCAGTTGGCTTGATCGCTATTCGCGGATGACCAAGCGCCTGGCCGAAGCCGTGATCCAGGCTTGCCAACGGCTGCCCACCCTGCATGTCGCCGAGTTGTTTGGTTTGCACTGGGACAGCGTGCGTTTGCTGGAGCGACGGGCTCTACAAGCCGCTTTAGAAAAGCTACCGAAGGCCCAGCCCAGACGCTTGGTGATGGACGAATTCGCTCTGTTCAAAGGGCATCGCTACGCCAGCGTGGTGTTGGATGCCGATACCCGCCGGGTACTGTGGATTGGTGAAGGCCGCAGCCGAGCCGCTGTCAGATCGTTTTTTGAAGAGCTGGGGCCGCAGGGCTGTGCGCGCATTGAAGCAGTGGCAATGGACATGAACACTGCATTCGACCTGGAGGTGCGCCAGCACTGCTGTCGGGCAAGAGTGGTCTATGACTTGTTTCACGTGATCGCCAAATATGGGCGAGAGGTGATCGACCGGGTGCGGGTCGATGAGGCTAACCGTCTGCGCCATGACAAGCCAGCTCGCAAGGTGATCAAGCAGGCACGGTGGTTACTGCTGCGCAACCCAGAGAACCTCAAGCGCGAAGATCAACAGGTGCATCTGCAGGATCTGCTGGCGGCTAACCAATCGCTGATGACGGTTTATCTAATGAAGGCAGAGCTCAAAGCGCTGTGGTCACCCACCACCGCCTGGGGCTGGCGATCAGCCTGGAAGCAATGGTTACGACTGGCTGATGAAAGCGCGATACCCGCTCTGAAGCAGTTTGCCAAACGCCTGAAAAGCTACTGGCGTGGCATCCTGAGCAGGGTGCGCTGGCCCATGCACACGGGCCAGTTGGAGGGCATCAACAACCGGATCAAAGTCATCAAACGGATGGCGTACGGCTACCGGGACAGCGAATTCTTCTTCATGAAGATCAAGAATGACTTTCCCGGCAATCCGTGAAGAACC
>NZ_JALLIX010000110.1 GCF_023242365.1 Pseudomonas sp. MWU13-2100 | reverse complement strand
TGTCCCGTCCTGAATAAGGTTTACACCTTCTGACCTTTTTTCAGGAGGACGTAATGGATTCAAGCAAAAGGCGCAGTCAGCGGGATTACACGCTGGCTTTTAAATTGTCGGTCGTCGATCAGGTCGAAAAAGGCGAGTTGAGTTATAAAGAAGCTCAACGGCGCTATGGCATCCAAGGCCGGTCTACGGTGTTGGTGTGGCTACGCAAGCATGGTCGGCAGGATTGGAGCCAAGGCGCGTCTATTCGAGTGTTGAGGACCAGATCCATGGCCGAGCCAACTCTACCGCTGACGCCCGAGCAGCGAATCAAAGAGCTTGAAGAACAGCTTACGCTGAGCAACCAGAAGGCTCAGTTTTTCGAAGCCGTCGTGAATGTTCTGAAAAACGACTACGGTATTTCCGTCGTAAAAAAGCGACCCGGCAAGTCCTCTCACAGGGGCAAATCGAAGGCCTGAGCATCACCAGGGCTTGCCTGTTCATGGGAATTTCTCGTCAGGCCTATTACAAGCGCAATCGGGCTTACGATGCGCGGCTCAGCCGCAATCAGCAGGTAGTGGACTTTGTCATGGAAAAGCGGCGACGCCAGCCAAGGCTCGGAACGCGCAAGCTGCACCATTTACTGCATAGCGAAGCAGAAACGGTGTTGCAGGTAGGGCGGGACCGCTTGTTTGCAATCTTGCGAGAGGTGCGCGAACTGGTCCCACGCAAGCGGGCTTATCACAAGACGACCCATAGCCATCATCGCTTTCGGCGCCATCCTAATCTGCTCAAAGCAGGTCCGGACCAAGTCGTTGCCAACGGGCCTGAACAGGTATGGGTTGCGGATATAACCTACCTGCCCACCCAAGAAAGCGTGGCTTACCTGAGCCTGATAACCGACGCTTACTCGCGAAAAATAGTGGGCCATCATGTGCATGAAAGCCTGCACACAGAGTCAGTGATCAGAGCGCTGAAGAACGCCGTTGCAGAGCGGAAAACCAAGCAGGCACTGATCCATCACTCAGACCGTGGTGCCCAATACTGCTCTGATCTTTATCAACACCTGCACATCAGGCACGGCATTACCTGCTCGATGACGGATGGTTATGACTGCTATCAGAACGCTATGGCTGAGCGGGTAAACGGAATTTTGAAGACCGAGTTCCTGTTGCATCGCCCGAGGGACTTGGCAGAGGCGAAGAAAATGGTGGATGAATCGGTCCTGATCTACAACGGAGAGCGGCCGCATTTGTCCTTGAAATACAAAACGCCCGATGCGGTGCATCGGGCGTTTTGAGTGAAACAGGTGTCAACCTATTTCAGGACTAGACA
>NZ_JALLIX010000011.1 GCF_023242365.1 Pseudomonas sp. MWU13-2100 | reverse complement strand
GACGACGGAGAGGCACGTGTCGTTCAGGAGGTCTGGACCAAACAGGGGGATGTTGTTAATTGGTTGGTTTCAGATGCATTCGGGTTGCAACAAGCTCGATCCGTTGCGGCTGAGCGAGCAATAGAAGCTGCCGAAGCCTGGATGCGTGATGAAAGAGTCGGCTTACCAGAGGACCTCGATACCGAGAAAAAAATACATAAAGAACTGACTCGCCTTCTGCCAGGGGCGGATCATTTCTGGCCGCGGTGGATTGTGTCAGTCGAAAGAGGCGTCGAGAAGAGTAAGGGAGAGCGGACGTGATCCCCGTTCCTAACCCAATTGCTGAACCTGAAAAATTTGACGATAGGTGTCGAAAAAAAGGAACGAATTGGTTAAAGAAACACCCGGAGGGCAAGAGACCGGCGGATGACTGGTCCGAATTTCGACTGGACCTTGCTAGAGGCTTTGAGAACCGGTGTGCATTTGGCGCCATGTGGATTTCAAGTGGGACTATCGATCATTTCGTCAGTTGTGATGAAGACATTAATTTAGCTTATGAGTGGGGTAACTATCGCTATGTCGATGGTTGGATAAACAGTTCAAAAAAGAAAAAAGAAGCTGCTGACCTACTCGACCCTTTTCATGTTGCGGAGGGGTGGTTTGAGATTTTACTGCCTTCGTTGCAGTTGGCGATAACAAACGCCATTCCTGATGAGTTTCGTGAGCTTGCCGAGAAAACACTGCGTGATCTTCCCATTCGTGATGATGAGAGACTGGTTCGTAATCGTCGAGAATGGCTGAGGATGTACGAGGAAAAAGAGTTGACGCTGGAGGGGTTACGCAAGAAAGCTCCACTTGTTGCAGCGGCTGTCCAAAAAAAACAGGCCATTGAAGCAGCTCGGAAAGATGTCGATCTGTAGTCGGACTCACCTCGTTCGCCCTTGAAGCATTTGCTCAAACATCCAGCCCGCAGGTCTGCTTGCGCATGACTGCGCAGCATCTCTATAGTCCGCCTTGTCATTGGCAATTCAATGATTGGACGTCGCGGTCCAAACATGTAGCCTCACAGGCACCATCGAATCGATGGCGTTTCGCTGCCCTGTATCCGTGTTATGGCGGCTGTGTGAGGGACACCTTCGGGTGTGCCGGTTTGCTATGTGTCCGGTCCGCGAACCCTTGCACGGCTGCCACCCATCAGCATCGCGGCTGATGGCGGCGGCCTTTCAATGAGAAGGACTCACACATGGCTAGTTACATTGCATTTCAATCCAACACCACCGAAACCCCAGTCCTGTTCTTCAACCCTGATGCACCATTGCGTGACCTGTGTGCATTCGCCAGTCGCCGACTGCGTGGTGCCCGCGATCTTTCACAAACCTTGACCTGTGCCACGATCAATAATCTGGATGAGCAGGACTTCCGGCATGTGCTGGAGGTGATGTACACATTGCTCGATGATGGTTGCGAGGTGCTGGAAGTGGTGGAGCAGCGAGTAATGAAACCGCTGGATCGGGTTCAATAGGCAGACCGCGTTATCGTTCTTCGCGGGCAAGCTCCGCTCCCACAGGTTTTGTGTCGTACGCTAATTCTATGCACACTGCAAAACTGTAGGAGCAGGGCTTGCCCGCGACGAGGCCCTAAAGGTCGCCAAAAGCTTCGCTGGCAAGCCAAGCTCCTACAGATCGCAGCGAGCCTGGGAATGTGTAGTGTCAGTTCGCCCTGGCCTCAACGCTGCAACACCAATATCCGCGACAACAACTCATCCCGGTCGATATAGCAGCCCTGGAAATGCCGGGGCCCAGTGGCCGGGTCGAAGGCATTGCGCGCGTGCAGCGTGCGGCGGTTGTCGAAGCACCACAGTTCGCCCGGGTTGAGCCGTTGCATCACGCGGAAACGCGCTTCGCGGGTCATGGCGATAAAGCGTCGATAGGCGCCATACAGCACCGGCATCTGTTCCACCGATGCCTCGAACGGGCCGCGCAGGAAGTTGGCCATGCGGATCTCGCTGACCTGCCCGCTACTGTCCAGTGCGATAACCGGCGCCAGGCAGCGGTAGTCGCTGTGCCGGTCCTTGTTGCGGAACTCCACCGGGATTTCGCTCAGGACACGGAACGCCGACGGGTCTTCCCGGCGCAGCGCGGCGGCAATGGCAAAGCCATCGACGAAAATGCTCTCGCCACCCTCTGCGTCATTGACCAGGCAATGCAGGAATTGCAGGCCCGGTTGCAGCTCGCGGGTCGGCAGGTCGCTGTGCAGCGGCAGGTTGAAGGCGGTGTAGGCGTTGCTGTCGGCGTCGGCCTTGGATTGCACGTTGAACAACACGCCGAAGTTGGTCTGGCGGATAAATGAGATCAGCCTCGCCACCTCGGTCAGCGAGCCTGGTTCGGTCGGTACGCCCCGAACTTGGGTCAGGCCGGTATCGCGCAAGGCCAATAACCAGTGCAGCAGGGTTTTCGGATCCTCCTTGAGGGCGGCGAACTCGAACACCGGCAGCTCCAGGCTACTGCTCCACAACCGGCTTTTCGGTTTGCCGGCCTGGCGTTCGGCACGCGACGCGTCGTCATAGGCATGCGCCCGCAGCCAGCCCGGGTCGAAACGGCTGGCGTGGCCGTCCTGCCAGTCGATGCATAGGCAGCCGCCGTTGTCGATGCGGATGGCGGCCGGCGCCAGGTCCTCAGGCACATCGACGATTTCCAGCACCTGTTCCCGAGTCACCGTGTACACGCACTGCGGGCATGGGCAGTTGTCCCGTAGCCACAGGTGATGGTACGGGCTGATACGGCCGTCCGCCCAGTACACCTCGATGCGATCCGCCAGCGGATGCGCGGCGGTCAGGGCACTGATCAGCGGGTAACTGCGGAAATCGGCAAACGCGGCGGCGCTGTTCACGGTGAGCTCCTTTTCGGGGGATTGTTATTTCTTCGCGGGCAATCCAATGACGCGACCGATGTATCCGGGGGGGGGCAGGTCGCTCTGGTCTTCGACGATGGCTTGCAGCTTTTCCAGCACGGCATCGCTGAAGGGGGCCGAGCGCGGGCCGGCGAGGTCGACGTGGAGCAGCATCTGTTCGTTGCCGGCCAGCTCCTTGTCGCCGCCTACCAGGTGCAGGCTGTGGTAGAGGTGCAGGCGCTTGGCGTCGTGGCCGATGATCTGGGTGTGCACTTCGACCTGGGCGCCGAGCTTTACTTCGTGCAGGTAGTTGAGGTGCAGTTCGAGGGTGAACAACGAGCTGCCGGTGGCTTCGCGGTTGTCGCTGTCCATGCCCAGGCGCAGCATCAGGGCGTCGGTGGCGTAGCTGAAGATCAGCAGGTAGAAGGCATCGCGCAGATGGCCGTTGTAGTCGACCCAGTCCGGGATGACTTCGGTGGTGTAGGTGGTGAGGGTGGGCATGCAGGGCTCCCTGAAGTGGGCTGATCGCAGAGGTGTTGTACTTGGGCGGCCGTCTTCGCGGGCAAGCTCCGCTCCCACAGGGTTTGTGTCGGGCACTTATTGTTGTGTACGACATCTGACCTTGTGGGAGCGGAGCTTGCCCGCGAAGGGGCCCGCCCGGACACCGATAAACTTACTCGCTGAAACTCATGCCATGCTTGGCCTTGGTGGTTTTCACCGCATCCAGCACCGCCAGCAGGCAGTCGTCACGATAGCGTTCCAGGGCCGAAATGCTGTGTTTGCCCAACTGCTCGCGGGTGCCGTCAACCACATCGTCGATCAGCTTGTCGGTCAGTTCCGGTGCCGGCAGGTAGGTCCACGGCAATTGCAGGGCCGGACCAAACTGGGCCATGAAGTGACGCATACCGGCGTCGCCCCCGGCCAGGGTGTAGGTCAGGAAGGTGCCCATGAACGACCAGCGCAGACCGGCGCCAAAGCGGATCGCATCGTCGATTTCGCCGGTGGTGGCGACGCCGTCGTTGACCAGGTGCAGGGCCTCGCGCCACAGCGCTTCCAACAGACGGTCGGCGATAAACCCCGGCACTTCCTTGCGCACATGCAATGGGCGCATGCCAAGGGATTCATAAACCTTCATCGCGGCTTGCACGGCTTCCGGCGCGGTGTTCTTGCCGCCGACCACTTCCACCAGTGGCAGCAGGTACACCGGGTTGAACGGGTGGCCGACCACGCAGCGCTCCGGATGGCTGGCGCCTTCGTAGAATTCGCTGGGCAACAGGCCCGAGGTGCTGGAACCGATCAGGGCATTGGGCTTGGCCGCGGCGCTGATCTTGCCGTGCAGCTCGAGTTTCAGCTCCAGGCGTTCCGGGGCGCTTTCCTGGATGAAGTCGGCGTCTTTCACGCACTCTTCGATGGTCGCGACAAAGCGCAGGCGCTCTTGCGAAGCACCCGGCGCCAGGCCCTGTTTCTCCAGGGCTCCCCAGGCATTGGCGACGCGCTTGCGCAGGGCCGCTTCGGCGCCGGGCGCCGGGTCCCAGGCGATCACATCAAGGCCGTGGGCGAGGGCGCGGGAGACCCAGCCGCTGCCGATGACACCGCTGCCCAGGGCGGCGAAGGTTTTGATTTCGGTGATAAAGCTCATGGCAAATTCCTGCAAAAATATCGGTTTGAGGTGGGCAGCTCGATGTTTAAATGCACGCCGTGTAAGCGGCTGTGCCTGTACCGCCGTCTTCGTGGCGGTGCGGCGATCCGAAAAGTGCCGCACCCACAAGGTCCGAGTCGTCAGCATCTTCTGGGCCCGGTCGACACTTTGTGGGAGCGGAGCTTGCCCGCGAAGAGGCCTCTGAGGTCGCCAAAAAGTCGCGGACGAGCCCGTTCCCAAAGGTCCGCCAATGTATCGATCAACCGCGCTTGGTCAGGCCCATCTTCACCCGGCCTTCGGCCGGGGTCAGGACGCGGGCACCCAGGCGGCTGAGGATTTGCGCGGCGCGCTCGACCAGTTGGCCGTTGGTCGCCAGCACGCCCTTGTCGAGCCACAGGTTGTCTTCCAGGCCGACTCGCACGTTGCCGCCCAGCAGCACCGCTTGCGCGGCCATGGGCATCTGCATGCGGCCGATACCGAAACCGGCCCAGACCGCGCCCGCCGGCAGGTTGTCGACCATGGCCTTCATGGTGGTGGTGTCCGCCGGAGCGCCCCATGGGATGCCCAGGCACAGTTGGAACAACGGATCGTCCAGCAGGCCTTCCTTGATCAGCTGCTTGGCAAACCACAGGTGGCCGGTGTCGAAGATTTCCAGCTCGGCTTTCACGCCCAGCTCTTGAATGCGCTTGGCGCCAGCGCGCAGTTGCGCCGGGGTGGAGACATAGATGGTGTCGCCGTCGCCGAAATTCAGGGTGCCGCAGTCCAGGGTGCAGATTTCCGGCAGCAAGGCCTCGACGTGGGCCAGACGGGTCAACGGACCTACCAGGTCAGTGTTCGGGCCGAACTCCATCGGGGTTTCGCCGGCACCGATTTCCAGGTCGCCACCCATGCCGGCGGTGAGGTTGACGATGATGTCCACGTCCGCTTCGCGGATACGCTCCATCACTTCGCGATACAGCGCCACATCGCGACTGAACTTGCCGGTCTCGGGATTGCGCACGTGGCAATGCACCACGGTGGCGCCGGCCTTGGCCGCTTCCACGGCGGCCGCGGCGATCTGTTTGGGCGTGACCGGAACGTGGGGGCTTCTGCCGGTCGTGTCGCCAGCACCGGTGAGTGCGCAGGTGATGATGACGTCGTGGTTCATGGTGCGGGTTCCTTACAGGCGTGGTGGTTCACACCGCAGCCAGAGACGGCTGCGGCTGCGATTTACGGTGGTTTATTGACTGGTCAATTGCAGGTTTTCAGCGGCTGGCTTGCCATCGAAGGTGGTCACACCTTCCAGCCAGCGGGCTTTGTCCTGTGGGTGATCCTTGAGCCACTGTTTGGCCGATTCGAGCGCATCCTTGTGCTCGAGCAGCGGTTGCATCATGCGGCTCTCGTCGGCGGCGCTGAAGGTCAGATTGGTCAGCAGTTTGTTGACGTTCGGGCATTGTTCGGCGTAGCTCGGCGCGGTGACGGTCCAGACGGTGGCCATGCCTTCGTTCGGGCCCAGGGCGTTTTCGCTGCCGGTGAGGTAGGTCATCTGCACGTTGACGTTCATCGGGTGCGGCGCCCAGCCGAAGAACACCACGGCTTCCTTGCGGCGCACGGCGCGATCCACCGCCGAGAGCATGGCGGCCTCACTGGACTCCACCAGTTGGAATTTGCCCAGGCCGAACTGGTTCTTGGCGATCATTTCCTTGATCTGGGTGTTGGCGCCCGAGCCGGGTTCAATGCCGTAGATCTTGCCGCCCAGCTCTTTCTCGAACTTGGCGATGTCGGCGAAGGTCTTCAGGCCCTTGTCGGCCAGGTAGGTGGGCACGGCCAGGGTGGCACGGGCATCCTTGAGGCTCGGTTCGGCCAGGACCTTGACCTGCTTGGCGTCGACGAACGGGGTGATGGTCTGGGTCATCAGCGGGTTCCAGTAGCCGAGGAACATGTCCAGGCGCTGGTCGCGGATGCCGGCGAAGATGATCTGCTGGGACGCGCTGGTCTGCTTGACCTGGTAGCCCAGGCCATCGAGCAGTACCTGGGTCATGGCGCTGGTGGCCATGACATCGGTCCAGTTGACCACACCGAGGCGAACGTTCTGGCAGGAGGCTTGCTCCGCGGCCATGACCCCTGTGCTCAGGAGCGCGGTACCGGTGAGTGCGAGCGCACAGCGGCTGATCAGTCGTTTCATGATGGTTTCCTCGGCAGGTCGTTTATTGTCGGTTCCGGCGTCTTTCGTGCGCCGGTGATGCCACGTTACGCAGCCGGGCCTTGCTGAAAACGCACAGCGGCGACCGACTCTTGCACAGCAGCGACCTGTGCTCTTGTGGCCGCCGTGCAACTGGCGTATCACGTCGGGAACGCTACCCGTCTTGCGAGCGCGTTCCATGTCCCAGGATTTCTACTTTTTGTTGATGCCGGGTTTTTCGGCGATGGGCTTTATCTCGGCGATCGAGCCCTTGCGGGTGGCCAATCGCTTTCGCGGCGAGTTGTATCGTTGGCACGTGTTGAGTGCCGATGGCGGGGCGGTGCTGGCGAGTAATGGCATGTCGGTCAACGCCGATGCGGCGCTGGAGCCGTTGAAGAAGGGCACCACGCTGTTGGTGGTGGCGGGTTTCGAGCCGCTGAAGTTCGTCACTCCGACGCTGGCGCATTGGTTGCGGCGCCTCGATCATGAAGGCGTGACCCTCGGTGGTATTGACACCGGCAGCGTGGTGCTGGCTGAGGCCGCCTTGTTGGAAGGGCATCGCGTGACCCTGCACTGGGAAGCGCTGGAGGCCTTCAAGGAATCTTATCCACAGCTGGAAGTGACCCAGGAGCTGTTCGAGATTGATCGCCGGAGGATCACCTGCGCCGGCGGCACTGCGTCCATCGACATGATGCTCGACCTGATCGGCCAGGCCCACGGTCCGGAACTGGCGATCCAGGTCTCCGAGCAGTTCGTGCTGGGGCGCATCCGCCCGCGCAAGGACCACCAGCGCATGCAGATCGCCACGCGTTATGGCATCAGTAACAAGAAGCTGGTGCACGTGGTCGGCGAGATGGAGCAGCACATGGAGCCGCCGTTGAGCACGCTGGAACTGGCGGAGTCGATCAAGGTCACGCGGCGTCAGTTGGAGCGGCTGTTTCGCCTGTACCTCAAGGACACACCGAGCAATTTCTACCTGGGCTTGCGGCTGGAGAAGGCACGGCAGTTGTTGCGCCAGACGGACATGAGCGTGCTGGAGGTGAGCATCGCCAGCGGGTTCGAGTCGCCGTCGTATTTCACCCGCAGCTACCGGGCGCGATTTGCCCAGTGTCCGCGGGAGGATCGGCGCGGGATCAAGGCGTAGGAGCTGGCTGTTGCATTGGCGTGTGCGGCCTGGGTGGCGCTTCGGCGAAACAGGATAGGAAGGCTGAACGCTGTCGTTGTGGGAGCCGGCTTGCCGGCGATTGCGATGTTACATTCACCACCGCTATCGCCGGCAAGCCAGCTCCCACAGTGTTCGCGGTGCCTTGGAAATGGGTTCAAGTCTGCTTACTTTTTCATCAGCGCCGCACAGGCCGTTTTATAGGCCTCATGCTGATATTTGTTCAATGTGGCCGGCAGGGCGAAGTCGAACTTCTTGTTCTGCGCGTTAATGGTCTGTGGCGACAGCAGCGTCACCTCGCAGTTTTCCAGCAACTGGAAAATCCCTTCGATCTTGAAGGTGGTCGGCCCACCAGCAAATTCGCCTTTCTTGCTGCGCTTCTTGATGGTAATCCGCTCGATGCCCGCGTCCTGGACGAACGCCTTGACCTGGGCGGCGAAGGCTTTGACGTTGGCCGCTTCATCATCCTCGTCCAGGGCAATTTTCTTGATGGCGACGGCCACATGCGCAAGGGCGCTGCCCTGCAAGGTGGCGATGGCGAAGATGGCTTCGCTGCCTTTGATTTCGATGCCGCAGAGGGTCATTGGAGTCCTTGGAAAAAAGAGGAAAGGCTTAGAGTTCCAGTTGGTCGGCTTTGATGCCGAAGGCCGCGGCAATTTTCTCGCGGGTCGCCTTGCGGGGCTTGTTCACGGACTCCTGCTGGGCATAGGCCGGTTGGGAAATCCCCAGGCGCTTGGCCACTTCATCCTGCGTCAGGTCCAGATGCTCACGCCACGCGCGAATGGGAGTGGCGCCATCGACGATGCGGCTGACGACTTCGTGGGGAATCAAGTCGGCTTCTATCTGCTGCGCCACGTATTGCGCATAAGGGATGACGACGAACGCCGGCCGCCCGTCGGCACCGTTGATGATCTGGATTTCAGTAGGTACGTTCATCGCGCTTCTTTACCTCTTGAATACTGACTACTTTGATCGTCCCTTCCCAATCGAACAGAATCCTGTAGCGACCGACTCGCATACGGTAGCCATAGTCATGCTGACTCAGCGCCTTGACGTTGCTGAGGTCCGGCATGTCGCTAAGGATGGTCGCTGAATCGCGAATGTGAACCTGATCCCGGGAATGCAAGCTCAGAAGTTGCTTGGCCGCCTTTCGGGTCCAGAAAATCGTATTCACGGGATGATATAAGTCTTTTATAAGAATTGCGAATGCTTACTTATATCTTCCCGCAGGACAACGCCTGAACATTGTCCTGATGTTACGTCGGCGGGCCAAGCTATTCAGAGGCCAATCAGTAATAGACACTCTCCTCACGAAACCTGGCCATCTGCCGGTAATTCCAGCACAGCAGGCAGAGACACAGCGCGATCAGGCTCACACTGGCGCTGAAAATGTAGAAATCCGCGCGTTTGAAGCTGAACTCGCTCTTCAGGCTGTGAAAGCTCGGAAACCAGTCGGAGTAGACGATCTGCACCGGATCGCCGATCTGGTATGTCGGGTTCGCCACCATCGCGTTCAGCGAAAGAGTGCCCTGGCCTCGGTGGCCCAGTTCGTAGTCGAAGGCGTAGTAGATATCCGTCGGGGAGGCCGGTTTGCGGGTATTGATGACCTGGGTGATGGTGCCGGTCACTTCCCGTGGCGCCGCCTTGATGGCGGCATACAGCAGCCCGCCGCTCTTGGACAATGCCGCCATGCCAAAGGCCAGGAAGATCAGGAAAAGCAGCAGGACGCCTCGGGTAAAGAGGTAGTCCCGTTCGGTTTCTCGAGGAGAGTACATTCAAGTTCCTTTTGAATGAGTGAGTTCATTTCCCAGTCTAGTCGCTGCCTGCGGCTCGTGCCGGGTGTATCAGTCCATGGTTTTACGCAGATCGAGCATGATCTGGTCGACGTAATCGACACGGATAATGCCCAAGCGCGGAAACTCGAAATCCAGGATCACATACAGCACGCAGACCATTACCAGCGCATAACCCAGGCTGTGCAGCCAGTTGCGGGTAGCCGTGCCGGCCATGCCATAGCCGATGAACAGGGCGCTGATCTGGGTCAGGGCGATCAACATCAGGTAGATGACCAGCGGCGGGTGAGTCTCCGACGCCACGGCGCGGGTGGTGGTGATATCGATCATCTGGTTGAGCGCCTGCAGCAGATTGGCGCCCAGCGTCGGTGTCGGCATCTGCGGCAGCGCGGCAACCGTCTGTTTCCAGAGCTCAAGTTGCAAAGCGTTGGCCCGCTGGTTGTCGTGGCGGGAAAGATCGATTTCGTTAAGGTCGCGATAGTAGGCAATGCGCGCGTCGACATAGTCGCGAAACACCTGGTGCAAGGCCGGTTGACTGGCCGGCGGCATCAGGTCCAGGCGCAACCAGGCGGTGCCCATGGCGTTGGTTTCTTCGACGATCAGGTTGCGGCGGATGTCCAGTCGGGTGGCCGCGCCGGAAAAAGTAAAGGCGATCAACAGGGCCAGCAGGCCGAAGACCGCACCTTCGATGGCGCCGATCCCGGTCCGCGCGCCCTCGGGGTCGAGGGCCAGGTGGCGGGCACCGATCCGGCGGCCAATTTCGATAAACAGCACAATGGCGACGAAAATCGCCAAGGCATACCACGGAATGGCTGAAAGTGAGCGCATGCGAAAATCCTGTGATGATCGTCGATGACTCGCCTGTACAGCCAATTCAGGACGGGACTTGATGCAGTGTAGTCAGGCGTCCCAGGTTATTCCTGGGCGATCGACTCAAGAAACTCCGACCGTTCGTCGCTCTTGCTCGCGATGCAGTCGTACTGGTCGATGGTGAACGCCTTGGTCCCGGGCTTGGCCGGCAGCGGCGCGATGGCGCAATCGGCGTCCCGCGACTTGATCCAGAGCTGTTGGGCGGTCTGCAGCTTGCCGCTGATGTCGGCCACTTGCGCCTTGTCATTGGCAAATTGCGACTTGACCCGCTCCAGCAGCGCCTCGAAGTTTTCCTTGAGCAATTGCTCGGCGGTATTCTTGCTGTAGGTGGCGCACTCCAGGGTCTGCTGGTCGTTTTCGACCGCGTCGCAGGGCGAGCTGTCCGCGTTTTCGGCCGCGTGGGCACCCAGGCTGACAAGCGCCAAAGCCAGGAAAATCGATTTCATTGCGGCGTCCCGATCCTTGATCAAAAGAGGTGGCAGAGCGATGGAGGGCAATTCTGTCTCAAGCCCGCGTCAAAGAATAGTCGTACATGGACAAGTACTTAAACCTACGGCCCGGAATTCCGCGCGGCAACACCCCTTTGTCGCGGATTGACGCTTTCGGCAATTCCCCTGTCGTTTTTGCACCCGGCTCCACGGTCCCCTGGGCATATGCTGATCCCAAAGCGCCGGCAGACGATTCGGCGCGTGAATCGCCAATAGGGGACAGCCTGATGAGCCCAGCCGAACTGCACGCCGACAGCATCGTTATCGACGGGCTGATCATTGCCAAGTGGAACCGCGAACTGTTCGAGGACATGCGCAAAGGTGGTTTGACCGCCGCCAACTGCACCGTGTCGGTGTGGGAGGGCTTCCAGGCCACCGTCAACAGCATCGCCTCGAGCCAGAAGCTGATCCGCGAGAACAGCGACCTGGTGATGCCGGTGCGCACCACCGCCGACATTCGCAAGGCCAAGGAACTGGGCAAGACCGGGATCCTCTTCGGCTTCCAGAATGCCCACGCCTTCGAAGACCAGATCGGCTATGTCGAGATCTTCAAGCAGTTGGGCGTCGGTATCGTGCAGATGTGCTACAACACCCAGAACCTGGTGGGCACCGGCTGCTACGAGCGTGACGGCGGCCTGTCGGGCTTCGGTCGCGAGATCGTCGCCGAGATGAACCGGGTCGGGATCATGTGCGACCTGTCCCACGTCGGTTCCAAGACCAGTGAAGAAGTCATCCTCGAATCGAAGAAGCCGGTGACCTACTCCCACTGCCTGCCTTCGGGTCTGAAAGAGCATCCGCGCAACAAGTCCGATGCCGAACTGAAGTTCATTGCCGACCATGGTGGTTTTGTCGGCGTGACCATGTTCGCGCCGTTCCTGGCCAAGGGCATCGATTCGACCATCGACGACTATGCCGAGGCCATCGAGTACGTGATGAATATCGTCGGCGAAGACGCCATCGGCATCGGTACCGACTTTACCCAGGGCCATGGCCAGGATTTCTTCGAATATCTGACCCACGACAAGGGCTATGCCCGTCGCCTGACCAGCTTCGGCAAGATCATCAACCCGCTGGGCATCCGCACCGTGGGCGAGTTCCCGAACCTCACCGAGACCCTGCTCAAGCGCGGTCACCCTGAGCGCGTGGTGCGCAAGATCATGGGCGAAAACTGGGTCACCGTCCTCAAGGACGTGTGGGGCGAATAACGCCGCGGTCTTTTCCCTACTGACACACACCCTGCGCGCCGATCGCGCAGGGTGTAAGCGGCCAGCCGCGATCAACGAATTCTGGAGTGTTACCCATGGCTAAAATCGCCCCACAACTGCCTATCGAAGTCGACAGCGAAACCGGTGTCTGGACTTCCGACGCCCTGCCGATGCTCTACGTGCCACGGCACTTCTTCGTCAACAACCACATGGGCATCGAAGAAGTCCTGGGCGCCGAGGCCTACGCCGAGATCCTCTACAAGGCCGGCTACAAGTCCGCCTGGCACTGGTGTGAAAAAGAAGCCGAATGCCATGGCCTGGAAGGTGTCGCGGTGTTCGAGCACTACATGAAGCGCCTGTCGCAACGCGGCTGGGGCCTGTTCAAGATCCAGGACATCGACCTCGACAAAGGCACCGCCAGCGTCAAGCTCGAGCACTCGGCGTTCGTCTACGTCTACGGCAAGGTCGGGCGCAAGGTCGACTATATGTTCACCGGCTGGTTCGCCGGCGCCATGGACCAGATCCTGGCCGCCCGTGGCAGCGCGATCCGCACCGTTGCCGAGCAGGTCTACGGTGGTTCCGAAGAAGGTCACGACGATGGCCTGTTCACTGTCAAGCCGTTGTAAGTCGAGGATCGCATTATGGCTTTCGAAGCTATGTTCCAGCCGATCCAGATCGGCAAACTGACCATCCGCAACCGTGTGCTCAGTACCGCCCACGCCGAGGTCTATGCCACCGACGGCGGGATGACCACCGAGCGTTATATCCGTTATTACGAAGAGAAGGCCAAGGGTGGCATCGGCCTGGCGATCTGCGGCGGTTCGTCCGTGGTGGCGATCGACAGCCCGCAGGAATGGTGGAGCTCGGTGAACCTGTCCACCGACCGCATCATCCCGCACTTCCAGAACCTGGCCGACGCCATGCACAAGCATGGCGCCAAGATCATGATCCAGATTACCCACATGGGCCGTCGCTCGCGCTGGGACGGCTTCAACTGGCCGACCCTGATGTCGCCCTCGGGCGTGCGTGAGCCGGTGCACCGCGCCACCTGCAAGACCATCGAGCCGGAGGAAATCTGGCGGGTGATCGGCAACTACGCCCAGGCCGCGCGCCGGGCCAAGGAAGGCGGCCTGGACGGCGTCGAACTGTCTGCCGTGCACCAGCACATGATCGACCAGTTCTGGAGCCCGCGGGTCAACAAGCGCACCGACGAATGGGGCGGTACCTTCGAAGGCCGGATGAAGTTCGGCCTGGAAGTGCTCAAGGCCGTGCGCAAGGAAGTCGGCGACGACTTCTGTGTCGGCATGCGCATCTGCGGTGACGAATTCCACCCGGATGGCCTGTCCCACGAGGACATGAAGCAGATTGCCAAGTACTACGACGACACCGGCATGCTCGACTTCCTTGGCGTGGTCGGCTCGGGTTGCGACACCCACAACACCCTGGCCAACGTGATTCCGAACATGAGCTTCCCGCCGGAGCCGTTCCTGCACCTGGCGGCCGGGATCAAGGAAGTGGTCAAGGTTCCGGTGCTGCACGCGCAGAACATCAAGGACCCGAACCAGGCTACCCGCATCCTTGAAGGCGGTTATGTCGATATGGTCGGCATGACCCGCGCGCATATCGCCGACCCGCACTTGATCGCCAAGATCAAGATGGGCCAGATCGACCAGATCAAGCAATGCGTCGGTGCCAACTACTGCATCGACCGCCAGTACCAGGGCCTGGACGTCCTCTGCATCCAGAACGCCGCGACCTCCCGTGAATACATGGGCGTGCCGCACATCATCGAGAAAACCACCGGGGTCAAGCGCAAGGTGGTGATCGTCGGTGCCGGTCCTGCCGGGATGGAAGCCGCTCGCGTGGCCGCCGAACGCGGGCACGATGTGACCTTGTTCGAGAAGAAAGATGCCATCGGTGGGCAGATCACCACGGCTTCGAAAGCGCCGCAGCGTGACCAGATCGCCGGTATCACCCGCTGGTTCCAGCTGGAGCTGGCACGCCTGAAGGTCGACTTGCGCCTGGGCACCGCCGCTGACGCGGCGACTATCCTCGACCTGCGTCCGGATATCGTGGTGCTGGCCGTCGGCGGGCATCCGTACCTGGAACAGAACGAACACTGGGGCGCCGCCGAAGGGCTGGTGGTCAGCAGCTGGGACGTGCTCGATGGCAAGGTCGCACCGGGCAAGAACGTGCTGGTCTACGACACCATCTGCGAGTTCACCGGTATGTCGGTGGCCGACTTCCTCGCCGACAAGGGCAGCCAGGTGGAAATCGTCACCGACGATATCAAGCCGGGCGTGGCGATTGGCGGTACGTCGTTCCCGACCTACTACCGCAGCATGTACCCGAAAGAAGTGATCATGACCGGCGACATGATGCTGGAAAAGGTCTATCGCGAGGGCGACAAGCTGGTGGCGGTGCTGGAGAACGAATACACCGGTGCCAAGGAAGAGCGGGTGGTCGACCAGGTGGTGGTGGAGAACGGCGTGCGTCCGGATGAGGAAATCTACTACGGGCTCAAGGAAGGTTCGCGCAACAAGGGCCAGATCGATGTCGAAGCCCTGTTCGCGATCAAGCCGCAACCTTCGCTGAGCGAGTCGGGTGATGGCTACTTGCTGTTCCGCATCGGCGACTGTGTGGCCCAGCGCAACACGCACGCGGCGATCTATGACGCGTTGCGTCTGTGCAAGGATTTCTAACGGCATCACCACCATCACCTGTGGCAAGGGGGCAAGCTCATCAGTTGGGGAAATGAGATACCGAAAACGCCGTGTAACTGTGGGAGCAGAGCTTGCTCGCGAAGAGGCCCTTGAAGTCGCTAAAAGCTTCGCGGGCAAGCACCGCTCCCACAGGGACTGTGTTCGGCCTCAACTGAACGGCAGCAGGGCTACCCCTCTAGTCACAAGTAGGTGCATCGCTTTCACCGGCATGCATATGAACCCTTGCAAGACCCGAGGTCTTTGGGAGCTGCACCATGTTGAACACCCTTCTTCCCATCCTGCTGTTTGCTGCCCTGGGCCTTGGCGTCCTCGGCGCATTGCGGCGGGCAGCCATGTGGCGTCGCGGTCGACCGGCGAAAGTCGATCTGCTCGGCGGCCTCTTTGCCATGCCCAAGCGCTACATGGTCGACCTGCACCATGTGGTGGCGCGGGACAAATACATCGCCAACACTCACGTCGCCACGGCCGGCGGCGCGGTGGCGTCGATCGTGCTGGCGATCCTGGTGCACGGTTTCGGCCTGCATAACCGCATCCTCGGCTATGCCTTGCTGCTGATGTCGGCGCTGATGTTTGTCGGCGCGATCTTCGTTTATCTGCGCCGTCGCAACCCACCAAGCCGTTTGTCGAAAGGCCCGTGGATGCGCCTGCCGAAAAGCCTGCTGGCGTTCTCGGCGTCGTTCTTCCTGGTGACCCTGCCGGTCGCCGGCATCCTGCCGGAAGACTTCGGCGGCTGGGTCATGGCCGTGATCCTCGGCATCGGTGTACTGTGGGGCGTGTCGGAGCTGTTCTTCGGCATGACCTGGGGCGGCCCGATGAAGCACGCCTTCGCCGGCGCCCTGCACCTGGCCTGGCACCGTCGCGCCGAACGCTTCGGCGGCGGCCGCTCCACCGGCCTCAAGCCGCTGGACCTGAGCGACCCGAAAGCACCGCTGGGCGTGGAGAAACCCAAGGACTTCACCTGGAACCAACTGCTGGGCTTCGATGCCTGCGTGCAGTGCGGTAAATGTGAAGCCGCCTGCCCGGCGTTCGCCGCCGGCCAGCCGTTGAACCCGAAAAAGCTGATCCAGGACATGGTGGTCGGCCTGGCCGGCGGCACCGACGCGAATTTTGCCGGCAGCCCGTATCCAGGCAAAGCCATCGGCGAGCATTCCGGCAATCCGCATCAGCCGATCGTCAACGGCCTGGTGGACGCCGAGACCCTGTGGTCCTGCACCACCTGCCGCGCCTGCGTCGAGGAGTGCCCGATGATGATCGAGCACGTCGATGCCATCGTCGACATGCGCCGTCACCTGACCTTGGAAAAGGGCGCGACGCCGAACAAGGGCGCCGAAGTCCTGGAAAACCTGATTGCCACCGACAACCCCGGCGGTTTCGCCCCGGGCGGACGGATGAACTGGGCGGCGGACCTGAACCTCAACCTGCTCGGCGAGAAGAAAACCACCGACGTGCTGTTCTGGGTCGGCGACGGCGCCTTCGACATGCGTAACCAACGCACCTTGCGCGCCTTTGTCAAAGTGCTGAAGGCGGCCAAGGTCGACTTCGCGGTACTCGGCCTGGAAGAGCGCGACAGCGGGGACGTGGCCCGGCGCCTGGGCGACGAGGCGACCTTCCAGCTATTGGCCAAGCGCAATATCCAGACCCTGGCCAAGTACAGCTTCAAGCGCATCGTCACCTGCGATCCCCACAGTTTCCATGTGCTGAAAAATGAATATGGCGCCTTCGGTGGCAACTATCAGGTGCAGCATCACAGCACCTATATGGCCGAACTGATCGGTGCCGGTGCCTTGAACCTCGGGCAACACAAAGGCAACAGCGTGACCTATCACGATCCGTGCTACCTCGGTCGCTACAACGGCGAGTATGAAGCGCCGCGTGATGTGCTGCGGGCCCTGGGGATCGAGGTCAAGGAAATGCAGCGTTCCGGTTTCCGTTCCCGTTGCTGCGGCGGCGGTGGTGGCGCGCCGATCACCGATATTCCCGGCAAACAGCGGATTCCCGATATGCGCATGGATGACATCCGCGAAACCGGTGCCGAACTGGTGGCCGTCGGTTGCCCGCAATGCACGGCGATGCTCGAAGGCGTGGTCGAACCGCGTCCCCTGATCAAGGACCTGGCCGAGTTGGTGGCCGACGCCCTGCTTGAAGAGGCGGCGCCCAGCAAACCCGCCCCCAAGCGTGAACCCGCGGAGGTGCACTGATGAGCGATATTATCCGCCGCGACCCTCGCGCCGAGTGGATCGCCCGCAACCGCCTGCACCCGTTGCACGCGGCCATGCAGCCGCAGCAACAGAGCTGGATGGGACCCAATGGCCTTATCCGCAAGAATGTCCATGGCGTCGGTTTTATCGGCCCCAACGGTATCAAGCGCATCGACCGCAGCGGCGCCCAGCAGGGCGGTGCGAGCAAGCGCACGGCCAGCGTCGAAGTGCAATTGCCGCTGCATCAGGTGCCGCAACCGGCGTTCTATATCAGCGTGGTGCCGGACATGGTCGGCGGTCGCCTGAGCAGTCACGACCGCGATCTGCTGGGCCTGGCCCATCAGATGGCCGGCAAGGACGGCGCGGTGTTGGCCGTGGTTTTTGGCGAGCACAAGGAGTCAGCCTTCGAAACCGCCGGCGTCGACCGTCTGCTGGTGCTCGACGGCAATGAATTCAGCGGTTATTCCCCGGAACAACGGGTTCAGGGCCTGCGGGCTGTGGATAACCAGTTCAATCCGCGTCACTGGTTGCTGCCGGACAGCCGCAGCGGTGGTGGCGAACTGGGCCGGCGCTTGGCCGCGAGCCTGGGCGAACGCCCGGCCACGCGGGTCTGGCAGGTCAAGGGCGAGCAGTGCATCGGTCGCGCCGGTGCTGGCCTGCAGGATCTGGCGCGGCCATTGGCGCGCTTGATCCTGGCCGCCGCCGAATGCGCCGAACCGGTCAGCGAAACCCGGCATGAAGCCTTGCCCGTGGAGTTATCCACAAGCATCGCTCGCAGCCTGCCGCGGATCGAGGATCTTGGCGCGGTAGCGGTAGACCCGGGGGCGATTCCGATGGCTGAGGCCGAGTTTATTTTCTCCGGCGGCAATGGGGTCAAGGACTGGACGCTGTTCCACGAAACGGCTGCGGCCCTGGGCGCCACCGAAGGTGCTTCGCGGGTGGCGGTGGACGATGGCTTCATGTCCCGCGACCGTCAGGTCGGCGCCAGTGGCACCTGGGTCACCGCGCGGGTCTACGTGGCCGTGGGGATTTCCGGGGCGATCCAGCACCTGCAAGGCATCGGTGCCTGCGACAAGGTGGTGGCGATCAACCTCGATCCGGGTTGCGACATGATCAAGCGTGCCGACCTGTCGGTGATCGGCGAAAGCAGTGAGATCTTCCGCGCCCTGATCGCGGCGGTGACGGCATACCGCAACGGCGCCAAGCGCGATGCGGCTTAAGGTAGGGATGACGTCATGAGTACGAATGTAATCAGCCTGGTCTCCATCGGCGCCCACCCGACCTCCGGCCGCGCCCGTCGCGCCGAACAGGATGCCCGCGCGGTGGAACTGGGGTTGCAACTGGCTGGGGATAACTTGCAGGTGGTGCATGCCGGCGATGTCTCGGAGCCGGCGCTGCGCGCCTACCTGGGCATGGGCCTGGACGAACTGCGGGTGCTGGAACAGCCGGCCGGGGCCGATGCGCTGCCGGCCCTGACCGATTATCTGCGCGATGCCGGGGCCCAGTTGGTGCTCACCGGCAGCCAGGCGGAAACCGGCGAAGGTTCGGGCATGCTGCCGTTCCTGCTGGCGGAAAACCTCGGTTGGCCGCTGGTGGTCGGGTTGGCCCAGGTCGAGTCCATCGAAAACGGTGTGGCTCATGTGCTGCAAGCCTTGCCACGCGGGCAGCGGCGCCGTTTGAAAGTCCGCCTGCCGTTTCTCGCGACGGTGGATAACGCCGCGCCCAAGCCACGGCAAAGCGCCTACGGCCCGGCACAGCGTGGCGTGCTGCACGCCGAGGAAGTGGAGGTGCTGGAAGATGAGTTATTCACCGGCGCCTTGCTGCAACCGGCCAAGCCACGGCCCAAGCGCTTGAAGGTGATCAAGGCCAAGAGCGGTGCCGACCGGATGAAGGCGGCTACGGCCAAGGCCAGCGGTGGTGGCGGGCAGGTGCTCAAGGGCGTCAGTGCCGAGGCCGGGGCCGACGCTATTCTCAAGCTGTTGATCGAGGAAGGCGTGCTGCGCTGAGGCCTGCACCGGGCGGTTCCGACGCCGCCTGTTCAGCGCCGCGTCGGTCGGTACAGCGCCAACAACTCACGGTAGTAGTGCCACACCTGCAACGCATAGTGCTCGCGCCCGTCGCCCTGCTCCGGCAGGGCGCCGGCGTTGTAGGCACCCACGGCCTGCCAGCCGTAACCCAACTGCTGAATGGACTGCGCCAGAATCCAGGCCCTGACCATGACACTGGTGCAGGGCTCGCTCCGCAGTTTGTGTTCGTCGATCCCAAAGGCCGCCAAGCGCGGCAGGTGCCGGCTATTGATCTGCATCAGGCCGATATCCCGGCTGCCATCGCGATTGGTGTTGAGCGCCGCCGGGTTCATGCCCGACTCGACCTCGGCAATGGCATAGAGCCGCAGCGGGTCGATGTGATAGCGCTCGCCGGCGTCCTGAAAACAGTTGGCCGCGGCGCTGCCGGCCATGATCAGGTAGCAGACGACAAGCATGGTGCATGAATGGCGCATCGGGCTCCCTCGCGAAGCGTGTGCCAAGACACCTCCACTGCTAGAACATGGCGCGTTGTGGAGAAAGTGTAGTCGCACGCTCAAGGGCGTCATTTGCCGCTGTGTAAAACCACAAACCATCACCCGCGGAACAAGTGTCCACAGAGGCTGTGGGTCGGCCTGTGGATAAGGTGTTCGTGCATGGCTGCAGCCTATGTAAATCAACGCCTGTAGCCCTTCGTACGAAAAATGATCAACCTAACTGACGGTTTTTATTGGAATTTTTATGTGGATAAGGGCGTTGCCGGGTTTCGCTCGGGCGCGGACTTGTTAACAAAGTCTGTTGGCGTATTTGTGGATAAGATGTTCGCTGTCCTCTACGAGCCTTGTTTTATATGGCTTGTAGGTGTTTGATCAAAAAAATATACAAATGTGTTTTTTGCGGCCTTTGATCGGCCTGTAAGCTTCATATCTCGTGGCTTTCAGCGGTTTTCCACAGAGACATGAGAAAACCCCTGACTTGCACACAAAGTCTGTTGGCCGTTCTGTGGATAAGGTGTTCGCGGTCCTGCGTAGGCCTTTAAACACGTGGCCTGTAACAATGTGATCAAAAACTGATCAATAGCTGCCAGAACGGGTCTTTCTGAATAAGTCACGGATTTTATTCAGATTCCATCGCCGCCACCGGTGCATAAAGCGCTACTTGCCCACATTTGCTGTGGGTGGATCTGTGGATAAGTTGTTCGCTAAGGTCGCCAGGCCCCGGTTCTTATAGCCCATAGTGCTATAGATCAAATTTCATACAGTTCTAAGAGCGTTTATTGACACCCCCCGGCTCAAAGTCTTCACTCATGGCACAAGGGCACAACGTTATTCGCATCCATATCAGGTTCAGGGAGAGCGCTTGATGGGTCGTCAACCGCAGTACCGTCCGCCGCCGTCCGCCCGCCTCAAGGCCGCGGCCCGAGCCAGCGCCCTGGTTCCCAGACGCATTCACCGCCACGCCATCCATCAGCGCGCTCGCCTATAGCGCTTGAGCTGGCGCTTGTGCGCCACCCGATCTTTTCGCCTGCATGCCCGGCTTGTCTGGAGAACCCGCGTGCGCGTGCGTTTGTTGCATCACCGTCCGTCCCTGTAGCGGCAATCGCAGAGTTGCCCGACCTAGCCTGATAGAGGAAATGACCATGCCACGGATTTCGACATCCATCAGTGAGATCAAGGAACGCTACGACGTCATCGTGATCGGCTCCGGTTACGGCGGCGGTATTGCCGCGTCGCGTCTGTCGCGTGCCGGGAAGAGCGTCTGCCTGCTGGAACGCGGGCGCGAGATCCAGCCGGGTGAGTACCCCAACACCATGGTCGCGGCGACGGAAGAGTTGCAGGTGCATGACCCGGACGGTCATATCGGCTCGCGCACCGGTTTGTTCGACCTGCACGTCAATGCCCAGCAGAACGTGGTGGTCGGTTGCGGCCTGGGCGGCACTTCGTTGATCAATGCCAACGTGTCCCTGGAGCCGGAGCCGGGGGTCTTCGATGACCCGCGCTGGCCCCAGGCGGTGCGCGAGCACCGTGACACGCTGCTCGCCGAAGGTTATGCGCGGGCCCGGGAAATGCTCAAGCCCAACCCGTATCCGGCCTCCGGACCGAAACTGGCGAAGCTGGATGCCAACCGCAAGTCGGCGGATTACCTCGAGGAAACAGCGCATTTTTATACCCCGCCGATCAACGTGACCTTCGACAAGCTGCCCAACAACCTCAACCATGTCGGCGTCGAACAACTGCCGTGCAACCAGTGTGGCGACTGTGTCTCGGGCTGTAACAACAAGGCCAAGAACACCACCTTGATGAACTACCTGCCGGATGCCTGGAACCACGGTGCGGAGATTTTCTGCCAGGCTGAGGTGCGGCATCTGGAGCGCGACGGTGACGGTTGGATCGTGCACTTCCAGTACCTGGACAGTGGCCGGGAAAAATTCTCGGCACCCACCCTGTTCGTCAGGGCCAACATCGTGGTGGTCTCCGCCGGCACCCTGGGCTCCACGGAAATTCTCCTGCGCTCGCGCAGCAAAGGCGTGCCGATGTCCGACCAGCTTGGCGAAAACATGAGCGGCAACGGCGATATCCTCGGTTTCGGCCACAATTGCGAACAGACCATCAACGGCATCGGTTTTGGTGCCCACTCGGCCAAGGAGATGGAGCCGGTCGGGCCGTGTATCACCTCGATCATCGACCTGCGCACCGAGGGTGACTGGCGCAGCCGCATGGTGATTGAAGAGGGCTCGATCCCGGGCGCGCTGGGGCGGCCCATGGTGCCGGCCATGGCCGGGTTTGCCGGGATGATCGGCGAGGCTACCGACAAGGGCGTCAGCGCCGAACTGCACTACAAGGCCCGCGAGGCGGAAAGTTTTCTGCGCGGTCCGTATTACGGTGCGCTGCACAATATGCAGACCTACCTGATCATGAGCCATGACGACGGCAAGGGCCGCATGCTGCTGGACGACAAGGATCAGCTGCGCATCGACTGGCCTGGGGTGGGCGAGCAGGAAAACTTCAAACTCGGTAACGCGCGCCTGCATCAGTCGACCAAGGCCCTGGGCGGGGTCTGGGTGCCGAACCCGATCTGGACCCAGCTGCTCAAGCACAGCATTGTCTCGGTGCACCCATTGGGTGGCTGCGTGATGGGTGAGGACGCCGCGCAGGGCGTGGTCAACCACAAGGGGCAGGTGTTCAGCGGGAGCCACGGCGATGCGGTCTATCCGGGGTTGTATGTGACCGATGGGGCGGTGATTCCGACCTCGCTGGCGGTCAACCCGCTGCTGACCATCTCGGCGGTCAGCGAGCGCAACATGGGCCTGCTGGCCGCCGATCGCGGCTGGGTCATCGACTACCGCCTGCCGTCGGCGCCGCGCAAACCGGTGGCGCCACCGACCCTGGGGGTGCAGTTCACCGAAACCATGAAGGGCTATTTTTCCAAGGACTTCACCCAGCCCCAGGGTACTGACCTGGCGGTCTACCAGGCCGCCGCCAAGAGCGGCGAGGCGCAGAACTCGCCTATTGAGTTCACCCTGACCATCACTGGCAACGACCTCAATCGCCTGATCAAGGAGCCGGAGCATGCCGCGACCCTGGTCGGCACCCTCAATGCCCCGGCGCTGTCGCCTTATCCGCTGACCGCCAGCAACGGCGTGTTCAACCTGTTCGAGCAGTACCAGCAGCAGGTCGGCGTGCGCCATATGAACTATGACATGAAGCTGACTGCCGAGGACGGTCGCGACTATTACTTCAGTGCCTTCAAGACCGTGCCCGAAGACAACGGCGTGCTGAATATCTGGCCGGACACCAGCACCCTCTACGTCACCCTTTATCAAGGCCCGAACAAGACCGGCGCGGTGATCGGCTCCGGGGTCATGCATATCAAGCCCGCCGACTTCGCCAAGCAGATGACCACCATGAAGGTGCTCAATGCGCGCAACGAACGCGAGCGGATCGAGGCCCTGGCGCGTTTCGGCAAGTTCTTCGCCGGGATCCTCTGGGAAAGCTACGGTGGGGTGTTTGCCGGCGATATCTACTTCAACCCGGATGCGCCACCCCGGCACAAGCGGCCGCTGGATGCGCCGGTGCCGACCGTGCATTTCTTCGAGACCGAAGACACGGTGCAACTGCGTCTGACCCGCTACCAGGCCGGCAGCAAGGGGCCGGTGATGCTGGTACACGGTTTGGGCGTGGGCTCGAATATCTTCTCCACCGACACCATCCAGACCAACTTGCTGGAGTACCTGTGCAAGCACGACTATGACGTCTGGTTGCTGGATTTTCGGGTCAGCATCCTGTTGCCGGCGAGCAAACACGAGTGGAACGGCGACCAGATCGCCCAGTACGACTACAAGGCGGCCATCGCGCAGATTCGCCAGGCCACCGGCGCGCTGGACGTGCAGTGCGTGGTGCATTGCTACGGCGCCACGACTTTCTTCATGTCGTTGCTGGCGGGGCTGCAGGATGTGCGCTCGGTGGTCTGCTCGCAGATTGCCGCGGACACGGTGGTGGCCACGGCCACCGGAATCAAGGCCGGCCTGCACCTGCCGGGGATGCTCGACGCGGTGGGCATCAAGTCGCTGACCGCCTACGCCGACAGCAAGGAGAGCCGGTTCAACAAACTCTATGACAAGGCGCTCAATGTCTATGCGCGGATCGAGGCCCAGGGTTATTGCACCAACCCGGTCTGTCACCGGATCACCTTCATGTACGCCTCGCTGTACCGCCACGACACCCTCAACGAAACCCTGCACGACAACCTGCACGAACTGTTCGGCCAATCAAATATCCAGACCTTCGAACACCTGGCGCTGATCTGCCGCAAGGGGCATCTGGTGGACTTCAAGGGCAACGATGTCTACATGCCGCATTTCAGCCGGCTGCAGTTGCCGATCTGTTTTATCAGTGGTGCCGACAACCAGTGCTATTTGCCGGAAAGCACGGAGAAGACCTATGACCGACTGGTCGGCCTGCATGGCCCCGAGTTGTTCAGCCGCCATGTGGTGCCGGGTTATGGCCATATCGATTGCATGTTCGGCAAGAACGCGGTGGTCGATGTGTATCCGCTGATCCTTGAACATCTGGAGAAAACCGCGCTGGGCTGAGGCCGGCACCTGTGGTGAGCGAGCTTGTTGTGGTGTGCAGGCTTACTTGTGGTTGTGGCGAGGGGGCTTGCCCCGTTTTACCAGACAAAACGCGATTGCAGGTTTTAGGGCCGCTTCGCGCCCCAACGCGGGCAAGCCCGGTCGCCACAAGTTAGCCGGCTCGCCACAAGTCAGCCCGGTTGCCACAAGTTAACCCGTTGGCCGCAAGCAGAAGGGTGCTCCTGCATAACAAGGAAGGGTGATATGGACAATTACATCCGCTGGTTTCAACGCTTTATCTGGATAGGCATCGTGATGAACATGGTGTTCGCACTGCCTGCCCTGTTCGCCCCGGCGCTGCTGACCTCGGTGGTTGGCCTGCCGCCGGTGCTCTCGGACCCCTGGCTGGAAAACGCCGGCATGTTGCTGGTGGGGATCAGCCTGTTCTACATGCCGTCGGGCTTCAACGCCCCGCGCTTCGTGATCCACTCCTGGTTATGCGTCTTGAGCCGGCTGGTCGCCGTGGCGTTCTGGATCTACCTGATCGAGACCAACAACACCCCTACGGTGTTCGTGCCCATGCTCTATGGCGACCTGAGCATGTTCCTGCTGCTGGGCGTCACGCTCTACATGGGCAGCACACCGGCCAACCGGCCCTGGGCCCTGCTGGTCGACGGCTGGCATGCCTGGTGCCAGGGTTGGGAAGTCCGTTGGCGGCGCCACGGCTTCCGGGTCGGCCTGCTGGTCACCCTGCTGGTACTGGGTTTTATCGGCTACGAGACCTGGTACAACATGCTGCGGGTGGTGCCCGAGGAGAAGTTCGCTTCCGACGAGGATCACTTCAAGTACGCCGCCATCGGTCTGGGCATCGAGGCGCGAATCCCCTATTACCTGTTTGCCGTGCTGCCGCAGATGTGCCCGGAAAAAATGCCCAAGCCGGGTGGCTGGGAGGCGTTCGGCTTTCTCTATGAAAACGGTCGCGACCTGCCCATCGGCATGGCCAAGCGGCAGATCGGCTACCCGACCGTGGAGCCCAACTGCGCGTTGTGCCACACCGGCTCCTACCGCGCCTCGGCGAGTGATGTGGCCAAACCGATTGCCACCGCGCCGGCCAATACCCTGCAACTGCAAGCCTTCCAGTGGTTCGCCTACGATTGCGCCAGCGACCCGAAATTCACCACCGACGCGGTGATGACGGCGATCAACGCCAAGTTCCAACTGGGCTTCTTCGAGGGCTTGTACAACCGCTATCTGATCATCCCCATGGCCAAGAGCGCGTTGCTCAAGCAAAAGCAGGCCTATGCCTGGCAGAAACTGCGGCCGGCACAGGGGCCGGGGCGCACGGACACCTTCAACCCGACCAAGATGGTGGTCTTCGGTTTCCCGGATGACTCGACCATCGGCACCGTCGACCTGCCGCAGATCTGGAACCAGAAGCCGCGCGAATCGCTGTACCTGCACTGGGACGGCAACAACAACGATATCCATGAGCGCAACTACGCCGCCGCCATGGCCGTGGGCGCGACGCCGCAGTCGGTGCTGCCGGAGAGTTTCAACCGGGTCACCCACTGGCTGCTTGGCACCCAGCCGCCGGCCTGGCCGTTCGCCCTGGATCAGGCGCGGGTGGCCCAGGGCAAGCCGCTCTGGGACAACAACTGCGCGGGCTGCCATGAGTTCGGCAAGGCCGATACTGGCCAGGTCACCACCCAAATCGACCAACTGGGTACCGACCCCCATCGTCTGGACTCCTTCACCGTCGGCCTGGTGCAGGCGTTCCATGGGTTCAAGAAACCACCCTTCGATTTCAACGCCTACCGCAAGACCCAGAGCTACAGCAATACCCCCACCGACGGCATCTGGATGCGCGCGCCGTACCTGCACAACGGCTCGGTGCCGAGCCTCTGGGACCTGCTGCAGACGCCGGACAAACGCCCGGTGGTGTTCAACACCGGCTCTGATGTCTACGACCCGGTCAAGGTCGGTTTCGTCACCAGCGGCCCGCTGGTCCAGGCACCGAGCTACTTCAGGTATGACACCCGTCTGGAAGGCAACCACAACAGTGGTCACCTGTACGGGACCCAACTTACCGACGCCGAGAAGTGGGCGCTGATCGAATTCATGAAGACGTTGTAGGGAGACAGCCATGAACTTGCCGCATCTGGAACTTGAACTTGCGAAAATCCGCGTCCGCCTCGGCGGTCTTAAAGCCCGGATGGAGTTGTCCTGGAAAAAGCTCACCAGCGAGATCGAGCCCGAGGACTTCCAGGTCATCCAGCGTCTGCTCCAGCGTGGCCACGACCAGGCGCAGTACGTCATCGAACACGGCGACTTGCCCGCCGACGAGCCGGCCGTACCCTGGGAACTGTCACATGGCCTGTCGATCCTGCATCTGGGCAACGCCGCGCCCTTGCCGCAATCGGAGGTTGACCTGCCGACGCTGGTACTCAAGGACGGCAGCCTGCTGGGTTGCCGCAAATGGGAGCTGCTGGACCTGCTCTGGAGCGAGGCGCTGATCAAGTGGATCGAGAACCTGCGTCATCACGCGCCTTTCGGTACCACACCGGCGCTGATCAAGATGCAGGACGACGTACTGCTGACCATTGCCGGCGACTGGGGAACGGGGCCGTTCGACAGCCATGCCCCGGCGGTCAGCGTTGCTCGTTTGATGCAACTGGACGAGGCGGATTTCAGCATTCACCTGGGGGATGTCTATTACGCCGGCACCGGTTCCCAGGAAAACGTCGACATGCGCGGCTGGCCCCATGGCAAGTTCGGCTCGTTCACCCTGAATTCCAATCATGAGATGTACAGCGGTGCCCACGGCTACTTCGCCGAGCTCAAGGCGCGCTTCCCGGTACAGCAGGGCACCAGCTACTTCGCGCTGTACAACGACGACTGGCTGATTGTCGGCCTGGATTCGGCTTATGCCTCGGATGCGATGAATCTCTATATGGACGGTGCGCTCAATGATGCGCAGATCCAGTGGATGCAAAGTCTGCCCAAGCGCAAGAAGCTGATGGTGCTCAGTCATCACCAGGGCTTCGACATTGGCGCGAAGGCACAGACACCCCTGTACCAGCCGGTTTGCGAGGCGCTGGGGCGGGTGCCGGATTACTGGTATTGGGGACACCTGCACAACGGGATTGTCTATGCCGAGCAGGCTGGGCTGAAGGCGCGTTGTGCCGGGCACGGGGCGATTCCCTATGGCGTGACCAGCGAGCTGGATGGCAATGAGCGGGTGCTGTTTTCCGAAGGGCAGAATGCCCGGGACGCCGATTACCCGGAGCGGGTGCTCAATGGGTACGTGAAGGTGCGGTTGAGCGGGGAGAATATTATCGAGGAGTTTATTGGCGAGGATGGGTCGGTGAGGTGGTCGTCTCACGGGTAGACTTGTGTTGACTGTACCGGCGTCTTCGCGGGCAAGCTCCGCTCCCACAGGGTCTGTGTCGTACCGCAGTTTTGCGACCGATCACAAAACCCCTGTGGGAGCGGAGCTTGCCCGCGAAGCTGTTGCTCTTAGCCGTGCACCGGCACGCCCTTGAGGTACGGTGCAGGCTCGGCCCCCAGGTTGCTCAACATCCGCTCGCTGTACCAATCCACGAAGTTGACCACGCCAAACTCGTAGGTCTTGGAGTACGGGCCCGGCTGGTAGGCCGTGGAGTTGATGCCGCGCTGGTTTTCTTCGGCCAGGCGACGGTCCTGGTCGTTGGTCGCATCCCAGACTTCACGCATGCGCGCCACGTCATAGTCGACGCCTTCCACCGCATCCTTGTGCACCAGCCACTTGGTGGTGACCATGGTTTCCTGGGCGCTGATCGGCCACACGGTGAACACGATGATGTGGTCGCCCATGCAGTGGTTCCACGAGTGCGGCAGGTGCAGGATGCGCATCGAACCCAGGTCCGGGTTCTTGATCCGGCCCATCAGCTTCTTGCAGCCCTGCTTGCCGTCCATGGTCATGGACACGGTGCCCTTGAGCAGCGGCATGCGCACGATCCGGTTACGCAAGCCGAAGCTGGCATGGGCGTAAGGGATCTTTTCGGCTTCCCAGGCCACGGTGCATTCGGCCACATGGTCTTTGAATTTCTGGTCGGCGCGCGGGTCGGTGACGTCGTCCCACTCCAGCAGGGTTTTCAGCAGTTCCGGGTGGGAGCCGCCGCAGTGGTAGCACTCGCGGTTGTTCTCCAGCACCAGCTTCCAGTTGGCTTTTTCCATCAAGGTGGTTTGCACCGCCACCTTGGTGTTTTCCATGTCGTAGGGTTCCATGTAGTGGTTCAGGGTCGTCAGGAACTCATCGATGGCCGGTGGGTTTTCCGCCAGGCTGATGAAAATGTAGCCACCGGAGGTCTTCACATGCACCGGCTTGAGGCCGTACTGTTTCATGTCGAAGTCGGCGCCCATCTCGGTACCGGCGAACAGCAGGCGACCGTCCAGCTCGTAGGTCCACTGGTGATAGTGGCAGACCAGCTTGGCGACCTTGCCCTTGTCGCTGGTGCACAAGCGCGAACCGCGGTGGCGGCAGACGTTGTGGAAAGCGTGGACCACGCCGTCGGCGCCGCGAATCACGATGATCGGGTTCTTGCCGATCTGCAGGGTCATGTAGTTGCCCTTGGTCGGGATTTCGCAGGTCATGCCGGCGATCAACCACTCTTTCTGAAAGATTTCCTGCATATCGATTTCGAACAGCCGCTCATCGGAGTAGAACGGTTGTGGTAGGGAGAAGGTGCGCTCGCGCTCTTGCAGCATCTGCGCGGTGGCCTTGCGTGCGGGTTCCAGCGGATCGCCCAAGCTCAGGGTTGCGGTGACGTCCATCGATTTAGTCCTCATGGCCATGCGGTGTGGCCGGCGAATAGTGGCTGATACGGTTAGCACGCAAGTACGGAAATACAGTGGATCATTTGCGATGGAGTGTGCGGCTGGCAGCGACATGAACCTTATCCATGGGCGACATGGCCGAATCCGTTCCCGACGCGCAACCCCCGGTCGTTGCGGGCTGGTCGCGATAAGCATGCCAATGTCGCGGATAGGTAAATGGTCGCATCGACCCTTGCGCAGAATCGCCAACATAGAGCCGACAGTCGGCGGTGGAGAACAATATGTCGAACAACTTCCTGAATCCGGTAACGACCCAGACCTGGGCCAATGGTCGGCATATCGTGCGCTGCGTGAAGGTGATCCAGGAAACCTGGGACGTGCGCACCTTCTGCTTCATGGCCGACCAGCCAATCATGTTCTTTTTCAAGCCGGGGCAGTTTGTCACCCTGGAGCTGGAGATCGAAGGCGAGCCGATCATGCGCTCCTACACCATTTCCAGCTCGCCCTCGGTGCCCTACAGCTTTTCCGTGACCATCAAGCGTGTGCCCGGCGGTCGAGTCTCGAACTGGTTGCACGACACCCTGCACGAAGGCCAGGAACTGGCGGTGCACGGGCCGGTGGGGCTGTTCAACGCCATCGACTTCCCGAGCCCGAAGGTGCTGTACCTGAGCGGCGGCGTCGGTATCACCCCGGTGATGTCCATGGCCCGCTGGTTCTACGACACCAACGGGAATGTCGACATGGTGTTTATCCACAGCGCCCGTTCGCCCAAGGACATCATCTATCACCGCGAGCTGGAGCATATGGCGTCGCGGATCGATAACTTCAGCTTGCACCTGATTTGTGAAAAGCACGGCCTGGGCGAGCCTTGGGCTGGCTATCGCGGTTATCTGAACCACAAGATGCTGGAGTTGATGGCGCCGGACTTCCTTGAGCGTGAAGTGTTCTGCTGTGGCCCGACGCCATATATGAATGCGGTCAAGCGTCTGCTGGAAGCGGCCGGGTTCGATATGAGCCGTTATCATGAGGAGTCGTTTGGCGCGACGCCTGCGGAAGCCCGTGCCGACGCGGTGGAACAGGCCGAACAGGCCGCCGAGGCGCCGGAAGTGGATGCCGCGGACTTGCACCAGGTGGAATTCACCGCGACCGGCAAGAGCATTCGCGTGGCACCGGGAGAAACCGTGCACGCGGCGGCGGCCAAGCTTGGCCTGATGATTCCCAAGGCCTGCGGCATGGGCATCTGCGGGACCTGCAAGGTGCTGAAGCTGGGCGGCGAAGTGGAGATGGAGCACAACGGCGGGATCACTGACGACGATGTGGCCGAGGGTTATATCCTGTCGTGCTGCAGCGTGCCGAAGGGCGATGTGCGGATCGAGTACTGACAGAAAGACCGCGGTCGCTTTGCGATGAGAGGTTTGCTGGCTCTGCGCGGTCTCTTTGTGATGAGAGGTTTGTTGGCTCTGCGCGGTCTCTTTGTGATGAGAGGTTTGCTGGCTCTGCGCGGTCTCTTTGTGATGAGAGGTTTGCTGGCTCTATGCGGTCTCTTTGTGGCGAGGGGGCTTGCCCCCGTTGGGCTGCGAAGCAGCCCCAAACCCTGAAAACACGGTCAGCCTGACACACCGCATTTGCTGATTTTACGACTGCTGCGCAGCCGAGCGGGGGCAAGCCCCCTCGCCACAAGGGGCGGCGATCCGCAGCTTTGAGGTTTACAGACTAAAACGCGCCACCATGCTGTTCAAATCCACCGCCAGGCGCGACAGCTCACTGCTGGCCGCGCTGGTCTGGTTCGCCCCGGTCGCCGATTGCACCGATAGATCGCGGATATTCACCAGGTTGCGATCCACCTCGCGGGCAACCTGAGCCTGCTCTTCCGCCGCACTGGCGATCACCAGATTCCGCTCGTTGATCTCGACGATCGCCGTATTGATGGTATCCAGCGCCATCCCCGCGCCCTTGGCGATGTTCAAGGTCGACTCCGCCCGCTCGGTGCTGTTGCGCATCGAATCCACCGCCTGCTCGGTCCCGCCCTGGATACTGCCGATCATCCGCTCGATTTCGCTGGTGGACTGCTGGGTACGGTGCGCCAGGGCCCGAACCTCATCCGCCACCACGGCAAAACCACGCCCGGCTTCCCCGGCCCGGGCCGCTTCAATCGCCGCATTCAAGGCCAGCAGGTTGGTCTGGTCAGCCAGCCCGCGAATCACGTCGAGCACCTTGCCGATGTCCTGGGACTCCTTGGCCAGATTGCCGATCAGCGTCGCGGTGCTTTGTACATCACCGCTCATGCGCTCGATGGCGCCGACGGTTTCCTGCACCAGGTCGCGACCGTCGCCGGCCGAGGCCGTGGCATTCTTCGAGGCTTCGGAGGTGCTCACGGCATTACGCGCGACTTCTTCCACGGCGCTGGTCATTTCATTGACGGCGGTAGCGGCCTGCTCGATCTCGTTGTTCTGCCGCACCAGGCCCTTGGCGCTTTCGTCGGTGACGACGTTCAGCTCTTCCGCCGCTGATGCAAGCTGGGTCGCGGAGCCGGAAATACGCTGCAGGGTGTCGCGCAGTTTCTGCTGCATCTTGACCATGGCCTGCAACAGGCGACCGGCTTCGTCGTTGCCCTCGACCTTGATCGGTCGGGTCAGATCGCCTTCGGCAATCTGCTCGGCGGCGCTCAGGGCGTCGGCGATGGGGCGGGTAATGCTGTTGGTCAGCAGCCAGGCAAACAGCAAGGTCAGGCCGGTGGCCAGCACCAGCAAACCCACCACCAGGTTGAACGCCGAAGCGTACTGGTCGGAGGCCTGTTGATTGGTGTCGCTGGTCTGCTGGGTATTGATCTCCACCAGCTTGGCGAGCGCGTTGTTGATCTGGTCGGAGTTGGCCAGTAACTCGCTGTTGATCAGGCTCGCCAGTTCACTGACCTGATTGTTGCGCGACAGGCCCTTCATGCGCTCTTCGAGCTGATGGTACTGGTCGAGCACTTGCACATACTGATTGTAGGTCGTGCGCTCTTCCGGGCTGGTGATCAGCTTTTCATAAATGGCCTGGGCCTTGCCGATCTGCTGATTGCGCTGGGTGAACAGGTCGAGGATTTTCTGTTGCTCGTCGGGCGCGCGGTTGGTCACCAGGCGATAGGACAACACCCGCAGGCGCAGGGTCAGTTGGGTGAGGTCGTCGAGGCTCTTGATGCTTGGCACACCGTTGGTGCTGAGCTCTTCGGCCGCCCCACGGATCTTGCTCATCTGGTTCAGGGCAAATACCCCCAGTATCAGCATCAGCGCGCCGATCAGGGCGAAGCTGAGGAATGCGCGCGGGGCGATGTTCATGTTACGTAGGGACATGGTGGCTACCTGAGAGGAGGGCGCATTCCGTGCGGCTTTTAAGGCGGGTCTGAATGACCTATCGGTCATTGGACTAAAGTCTTAAGTCCCTGCGCGTATTTGTCGCAGGCGAAGGTTTCCGACAGGGGGTGGGGAACATGTCCTGGCAATCGCAGTCCCTAAGGTTCGAAGAAAAGCATCCCGCCAGGAAAATCAAGGCTTTGCGACAGTTTTCCCCTGGCAAACGGGGGGGCTTTTCTTTATCGTACGCGCCCTTTGAAACTGCCCGAGAGATCAAGAAAATGTTGGAAGCTTCCCTGAGTCAACTGGAACAACTGGTCAGCGAACTGGTTCAGCAAAAACAGGAGCTGCTGGCCGCCAATACCGCGCTGAGCACCGAGCTGGCCCAGGCCAAGGATGAAAATGAAAGCCTGCAGCTGAACCTGATGGAGCAGGAAGAAAAGCACGGCGCCACCGCCGCTCGTATCCAGGCGTTGGTCGAGCGTGTCAGCGCAGGCCCCGTGAGCGCATGAGAACCAGCAGCGACGGGGTGACCGTCATCTCGATCCTCGGCGAGGAGTACTCGATCAAGGCGCCCGCCGGCCAGGAACGGACCTTGCAAGACGCGACGGTAATGCTCAGGGCCGCCCTGGCCGACACCAAGAAGAAATTTCCCACGCTGATCGGCGACAAGCTGCTGGTGTTAGCGGCGTTGAACCTGTGTTCGCAGCAGATCGAAGCACAGCAGCGTCACCGGGAAGAACTCGACCGTTACCAAGAGCAGGTCAGCGCCACGGTCGAAGTGATTGCGCGGTCAGTGGGGCAGACGGAATAGTTTCGTTTGAGTGATGTGGACTGTCTCGGGCCGAAGAGTAGAGCGTTGATGCTGATCAAAGCCCGCTTATATCCAGGCTTGGCTGGAGGGTTCATTTATCCATATTGATATAGGAGCGTCGTATTGACGACGCGCCTTGGATAAATGAACCGGCAGGCTGAGCACCAGGCGGTGGGATTCAAACAGGTTGTGTTAGCCCGTTTTCAAGGCGGTACAATGTTCAAGGGGGTTATACCAATAAATTAAGAATCCACCCGTCATGCAGGGGGGTATAGGCGAGAATTTTATCGAATACCGTTCCACGCTGTTCCTTGTCGTTAATAACGATGGAGACGGTATCGCCTTTCTGTAGGCCAACAAGAGCCGCGCCGCCCGGATCATCTGGGTCGACGATATGACGCGTGCCATCGGGAAAAACAATCCAAATGTGTAGTTGCAGTGGCATGGTCAGTAACCTCGATTGCTCTAAATAGGGTTATTTTCTATGCCTTAATCGATATTGCTGAACGCTCGCTGCCTGTCTCATCGCTCAAGGTTGTGAGGGTTTTATTTTTGGCAGCTGAAGGCGTCTACTGTCAGTCTTGACAGTAGATGTGATGGTTTTTTTTATGTGTTGAGTCTGCAGTAAAAGGCGGCGGGTTGTTTTTTATAGGGTTTTGTTTTTACGCGGGGCTGTTTTGAAATTGAGGCATTACCGCTATTGCTCAAGGGACAGTGGTTTATTGTGAAGTGTTATAAAGACTTGAAAGGTTGGGGCGATTGAAGGGGCGGGTGGGGGAGCATCGCGCTTTAGCTTAAGACAAAGCGCGATTAAAAGAAGTTGGCTCAGACCGACATGACTTCCCGAATATCCGCCGCCAGTTCCCGTACCCGCGCTTCCTCGGTGTCCCACGAGCACATGAAGCGTGCGCCGCCCTTGCCGATGAAGGTGTAGAAGCGCCAGCCCTTGGCGGTCAGCGCGGCGATGGCCGCTTCCGACAGTTGCAGGAACACGCCGTTGGCCTCCACCGGGAACATCAGTTCCACGCCAGGAATGTCCTTGACCAGACTGCTGAGCAGTTGCGCGCAGTGGTTGGCATGGCGGGCGTGCTTGAGCCAGGCGTCGTTTTCCAGCAAACCGACCCAGGGCGCCGACAGAAAGCGCATTTTCGAGGCCAGCTGCCCGGCCTGCTTGCAGCGATAGTCGAAATCCACCGCTAGGTCATGGTTGAAGAACAGGATCGCTTCACCCACCGCCATGCCGTTTTTCGTGCCGCCGAAGCACAACACGTCGACGCCGGCCTTCCAGGTCAGATCCGCCGGGGTGCAGCCGAGGTAGGCGCAGGCGTTGGAGAAGCGCGCGCCGTCCATGTGCAGGTTCAGGCCGAGTTCCTTGCAGGTGGCGCTGATGGCGCGGATTTCGTCCGGGGTGTAGACGCTGCCGACTTCGGTGGCCTGGGTCAGGGTCACGACGCGGGGCTTGGGGTAGTGGATGTCCTGGCGCTTGAGGGCGATTTCGCGGATTGCGTCCGGAGTCAGCTTGCCGTTTTCGGTACGCGCGGTGAGCAGCTTGGAGCCGTTGGAGAAAAACTCCGGCGCGCCGCATTCGTCGGTCTCGACGTGGGCGGTCTCCGAGCAGATCACGCTGTGGTAGCTCTGGCACAACGACGACAGGGCCAGGGAGTTGGCCGCGGTGCCGTTGAAGGCGAAGAACACCTCGCAGTCGGTTTCGAACAGTTGGCGGAAACCGTCGGCGGCGCGCTGGGTCCATTCGTCGTCGCCGTAGGCGCGCTGGTGGCCGTGGTTGGCCTGTTCCATGGCGGCCCAGGCCTCGGGGCAGATACCGGAGTAGTTGTCGCTGGCGAATTGTTGGCTCTTGTCGGTCATGGCCCGGTCCTTGTGAACGATTATGGTGCGCACTGTAACCAGAATTGACCTTGTCGCACAGGCACAGTTGTGGGAGCGGAGCTCGCCCGCGAAGGGGCCAGGGTCAGCAACACACAAAATAGCTCGACAGTGCCGACGCCTTCGCGGGCAAGCTCCGCTCCCACAGGGTTGTCCAGGCATTGATCATCCTTGTGCTTGAAGTCATGTCGTAAACGCACCTTTGCGTGGCGTCCATAGGCATTTGATCGGTCTGCGTCGGCCATACCATCGCATCCAAAGGGCACTGCCGTAAGGTAAAGGCCTCACCGAGACGAATGGCGCACCGCCGCCGCTGGGAGAGACGCGATGTTCAGCAAGCAAGACCAGATCCAGGGTTATGACGATGCACTGATGGCGGCCATGAATGCCGAGGAGCAGCGCCAGGAAGATCACATCGAGCTGATCGCGTCGGAAAACTACACCAGCAAACGCGTGATGCAGGCCCAGGGCAGCGGCCTGACCAACAAATACGCCGAAGGTTATCCGGGCAAGCGCTACTACGGTGGCTGCGAACACGTCGACAAGGTCGAGGCCCTGGCCATCGAACGCGCCAAGCAACTGTTCGGCGCCGACTACGTCAACGTCCAGCCGCACTCCGGTTCCCAGGCCAACGCCGCGGTCTACCTGGCCCTGCTCAACGCCGGCGACACCGTGTTGGGTATGAGCCTGGCCCACGGCGGTCACCTGACCCACGGCGCCAAGGTCAGCTTCTCCGGCAAACTCTACAACGCCGTGCAATATGGCATCGACACCAACACCGGCCTGATTGACTACGACGAAGTCGAGCGCCTGGCCGTCGAGCACAAACCGAAAATGATCATCGCCGGTTTCTCGGCTTATTCGAAAACCCTCGACTTCCCTCGTTTCCGCGAAATCGCAGACAAGGTGGGTGCCTATTTCTTCGTCGACATGGCCCACGTCGCCGGCCTGGTCGCCGCCGGCCTGTATCCGAACCCGTTGCCGTATGCCGATGTGGTCACCACCACCACCCACAAGACCCTGCGCGGTCCCCGTGGCGGCCTGATCCTGGCCAAAGCCAACGAAGAGCTGGAAAAGAAATTCAACGCCGCGGTGTTCCCCGGTGGCCAGGGCGGCCCGCTGATGCATGTGATCGCCGCCAAGGCCGTGAGCTTCAAGGAAGCGCTGGAACCGAGTTTCAAGGTCTACCAGCAGCAAGTGATCGATAACGCCCAGGCCATGGCGGGCGTATTTATCAAACGCGGCTACGATGTAGTGTCCGGCGGCACCGACAATCACCTGTTCCTGGTCAGCCTGATCCGTCAGGGCCTGACTGGCAAGGAGGCCGATGCCGCCCTGGGCCGTGCCCATATCACCGTGAACAAGAATGCCGTGCCGAATGATCCACAGTCGCCGTTCGTCACTTCCGGTCTGCGCATCGGCACCCCGGCCGTCACCAGCCGCGGGTTCAAAGTGGCTCAGTGCGTCGAGCTGGCCGGCTGGATCTGCGACATCCTCGACAACCTCGGCGACGCCGATGTCGAAGCGAACGTCGCCAAGCACGTGGCAGCCCTGTGCGCGGACTTCCCGGTTTATCGCTGAGAGCGGTTTTGGAGTAAATGACTATGCAACGCTATTCGGGCTTCGGCCTCTTCAAGCACTCTCTCAGCCATCACGAAAACTGGCAGAAAATGTGGCGCACGCCGACCCCGAAAAAGGTCTATGACGTGGTCATCGTCGGCGGTGGCGGGCACGGCCTGGCGACCGCCTACTACCTGGCCAAGGAGCACGGCATCACCAACGTCGCCGTGGTCGAGAAGGGCTGGCTGGGCGGCGGCAACACCGCCCGTAACACCACCATCGTGCGTTCCAACTACTTGTGGGACGAGTCGGCGCACCTGTACGAACACGCGATGAAATTGTGGGAAGGCCTGTCCCAGGACCTGAACTACAACGTGATGTTCTCCCAGCGTGGTGTCTACAACCTCTGCCACACCCTGCAGGACATCCGTGATTCGGAGCGTCGGGTCAGCGCCAACCGCCTCAATGGCGTCGACGGCGAACTGCTCAACGCCCAGCAGGTGGCGGACGAGATTCCGTACCTGGACTGCTCGAAGAACGCCCGTTACCCGGTGATGGGCGCCACCGTCCAGCGGCGTGGCGGCGTGGCCCGTCACGATGCCGTGGCCTGGGGCTTCGCCCGTGCGGCCGACGCCCTCGGCGTGGACCTGATCCAGCAGACCGAAGTGATCGGTTTCCGCAAGGAAAACGGCGTGTGCATCGGTGTCGAAACCAACAAGGGCTTTATCGGCGCCAAGCGCGTCGGCGTGGTCACCGCCGGTAACTCCGGGCACATGGCCAAACTGGCCGGCTTCCGCCTGCCGATCGAGTCGCACCCGCTGCAAGCGCTGGTGTCCGAGCCGATCAAGCCGATCATCGACAGCGTGATCATGTCCAACGCCGTGCACGGTTACATCAGCCAGTCCGACAAGGGCGACCTGGTGATCGGTGCCGGTATCGACGGCTACAACGGCTACGGCCAGCGTGGTTCGTACCCGGTGATCGAGCACACCATCCAGGCCATCGTCGAGATGTTCCCGGTGTTGTCCCGCGTGCGCATGAACCGCCAGTGGGGCGGCATCGTCGACACCACCCCGGACGCTTGCCCGATCATTTCGAAAACCCCGGTGCCGAACATGTTCTTCAACTGCGGTTGGGGCACCGGCGGCTTCAAGGCTACCCCCGGCTCGGGCAACGTGTTTGCCGCGAGCCTGGCCAAGGGTGAAATGCACCCGTTGGCCGCTCCCTTCTCCATCGACCGTTTCCACAACGGTGCGTTGATCGACGAACACGGTGCTGCTGCGGTCGCCCACTAACAGGAGAAATCCCTATGTTGCATATCTTCTGTCCTCATTGCGGCGAGCTGCGCTCCGAAGAGGAATTCCACGCTTCCGGCCAGGCGCATATCCCGCGTCCATTGGACCCGGGCACCTGCACCGACGAGCAGTGGGGCGACTACATGTTCTTCCGCGACAACCCGCGCGGCCTGCACCACGAGCTGTGGGACCACGTTGCCGGTTGCCGGCAGTATTTCAACGTGACCCGCGACACCGTCACCTACGAGATTCTCGAAAGCTACAAGATTGGCGAGAAGCCGCAATTCACCGCTAAAGCGGACAGTTCGAAAGTGCCCGGCGCGGCTGTGGGAGAGAAGGTATGAGCCAGGTCAATCGCCTGTCCAACGGTGGTCGGATCGACCGCAACAAAGTCTTGAGCTTCACCTTCAACGGCCAGATCTACAAGGGCTTCGAAGGCGACACCCTGGCCGCCGCGTTGCTCGCCAACGGGGTGGATATCGTCGGCCGCAGCTTCAAGTACTCCCGTCCGCGGGGGATCTTCGCCGCCGGTGCCGAAGAGCCGAACGCGGTGCTGCAGCTCGGCGCCACCGAAGCGACCCAGATTCCCAACGTGCGGGCTACCCAGCAAGCGCTGTATCAGGGCCTGGTCGCCACCAGCACCAACGGCTGGCCGAGCGTCAACAACGACATGATGGGGATTCTTGGCAAGGTCGGCGGCAAGCTGATGCCGCCGGGTTTCTACTACAAGACCTTCATGTATCCGCAGTCGTTCTGGATGACCTACGAGAAGTACATCCGTAAGGCCGCCGGTCTTGGTCGCTCGCCGACCGAGAACGATCCGGATACCTACGACTACATGAACCAGCACTGCGACGTGCTGATCGTCGGTGCCGGCCCTGCCGGTCTGGCCGCCGCACTGGCCGCCGCGCGCAGTGGTGCCCGGGTGATCCTGGCCGATGAACAGGAAGAGTTCGGCGGCAGCCTGCTCGATTCCCGCGAAAGCCTCGACGGCAAGCCGGCGGCCGAGTGGGTCGCCAGTGTCATCGCCGAATTGAAAGGTCTGCCGGACGTGCTGCTGTTGCCACGGGCCACCGTCAACGGCTACCACGACCACAACTTCCTGACCATTCACGAGCGCCTCACCGATCACCTCGGTGACCGTGCGCCGATCGGCCGGGTACGCCAGCGTATCCATCGGGTCCGCGCCAAGCGCGTGGTCCTGGCCACCGGTACCCATGAGCGTCCGCTGGTCTACGGCAACAACGACGTGCCGGGCAACATGCTCGCCGGTGCCGTTTCGACCTACGTCCGCCGTTACGGCGTGGCCCCGGGCAAGAAGCTGGTGCTGAGCACCAACAACGATCACGCCTACCGCGTTGCCCTGGACTGGCACGATGCCAGCCTGCAAGTGGTGGCCATCGCCGATGCCCGCAGCAACCCACGCGGTGCGCTGGTGGAAGAAGCACGAGCCAAGGGGATTCGCATCCTCACTGGCAGTGCGGTGATCGAAGCCCGTGGCAGCAAGCACGTGACCGCGGCGCGCGTCGCCGCCATCGACGTCAAGGCGCATAAAGTCACCAGCCCCGGCGAATGGCTGGAGTGCGACCTGGTGGCCAGCTCCGGCGGTTACAGCCCGGTGGTCCACCTGGCCTCGCACCTGGGCGGCAAGCCGACCTGGCGCGAAGATATCCTCGGTTTCGTGCCGGGCGAAGCACCGCAGAAACGCGTGTGCGTCGGTGGCATCAACGGTGTCTACGGTCTGGGCGATGCCTTGGCCGACGGTTTTGAAGGAGGCGTTCGCGCCGCCAGCGAAGCCGGTTTCAAGGCGGTCGAAGGCGTGCTGCCCAAAGCCCTGTCGCGTCTGGAAGAGCCGACCCTGGCGCTGTTCCAGGTGCCCCATGAAAAAGCCACCGCCCGGGCGCCGAAGCAATTCGTCGACCTGCAGAACGACGTCACCGCCGCCGCCATCGAACTGGCGACCCGCGAGGGCTTCGAGTCGGTCGAACACGTCAAACGCTACACCGCGCTGGGCTTCGGTACCGACCAGGGCAAGCTGGGCAACGTCAACGGCCTGGCCATCGCCGCCCGTTCGCTGAACGTGACCATCCCGCAGATGGGCACCACCATGTTCCGCCCGAACTACACGCCGGTGACCTTCGGCGCGGTCGCCGGCCGGCACTGCGGGCATATCTTCGAGCCGGTGCGCTATACCGCCTTGCAGGCCTGGCATGTGAAGCAGGGCGCCAAGTTCGAAGATGTCGGCCAGTGGAAGCGTCCGTGGTACTTCCCGCGCAACGGCGAAGACCTGCATACGGCGGTCAAGCGTGAGTGCAAGGCCGTGCGCGACAGCGTCGGCCTGCTCGACGCCTCGACCCTGGGCAAGATCGATATCCAGGGCCCGGACGCCCGTGAATTCCTCAACCGCATCTACACCAACGCCTGGACCAAGCTCGATGTGGGCAAGGCCCGCTACGGCCTGATGTGCAAGGAAGACGGCATGGTCTTCGACGACGGCGTCACCGCCTGTCTGGCCGACAACCACTTCCTGATGACCACCACCACCGGCGGCGCGGCTCGCGTCCTGCAGTGGCTGGAGCTGTACCACCAGACCGAATGGCCGAACATGAAGGTGTACTTCACCTCCGTGACCGATCACTGGGCGACCATGACCCTGTCCGGGCCGAACAGCCGCAAGCTGCTCAGCGCCGTCACCGACATCGACCTGGACAAGGACGCGTTCCCGTTCATGACCTGGAAAGAAGGCCTGGTCGGCGGTGTGCCGGCGCGGGTGTTCCGGATCTCCTTTACCGGCGAGCTGTCCTATGAGGTCAACGTCCAGGCCGACTACGCCATGGGTGTGCTGGAAAAGATCGTCGAGGCGGGCAAGCAGTACAACCTGACCCCGTACGGCACCGAGACCATGCACGTGTTGCGGGCCGAGAAGGGCTTCATCATCGTCGGCCAGGACACTGACGGCTCGATGACCCCGGACGACCTGAACATGGGTTGGTGTGTGGGCCGGACCAAGCCGTTCTCGTGGATCGGCTGGCGCGGGATGAACCGTGAAGACTGCGTGCGCGAGGAGCGCAAGCAGTTGGTCGGGCTCAAGCCGATCGATCCGACCAAGTGGCTGCCGGAAGGTGCGCAGCTGGTGTTCGACACCAAGCAGACGATCCCGATGAAGATGGTCGGTCACGTGACCTCCAGCTATGCCCACAACTCCCTTGGCTATTCGTTTGCCATGGCGGTGGTCAAGGGCGGGCTGAAGCGCATGGGCGAGCGGGTGTTCGCACCGCTGGCCGATGGCAGCGTGATCGAGGCGGAAATCGTTTCTTCGGTGTTCTTCGATCCTAAAGGGGACCGCCAGAACATCTGACGCCGTAGTCCAGTGGGAGCGGCGATCCGACAAGCTCCGCTCCCACACAGGGCCACGGTTGTTCATGAGGTGGAGTCAGGCACTGACCCACCGCAAAGACAGCATTCAACACAGGTGTTTCACATGACCACAGCCAACGTTTACCAACAACGCCCGACTTCCGGGGCCAAGGCCGAGTCGTCGTTGCACCATGCCGACCTCGCCAGCCTGGTGGGTAAAGGCCGCAAGAACGCCGGTGTGACCGTGCGGGAAAAGAAATTGCTCGGCCACCTGACCATTCGTGGTGACGGCCATGACGCGGCCTTCGCCGCCGGCGTGCACAAGGCCCTCGGCCTGGAACTGCCGGTGGCGCTGACCGTGGTGGCCAAGGGCGAGACCAGCCTGCAATGGCTCGGCCCCGACGAGTGGTTGCTGATCGTCCCGAGCGGCGAAGAGTTCGCGGCCGAGAAGGCGTTGCGCGAAGCCCTGGGCGACCTGCATATCGCCATCGTCAATGTCAGCGGTGGCCAGCAACTGCTGGAGCTGAGCGGCCCGAACGTGCGCCAGGTGCTGATGAAATCCACCAGCTACGACGTGCACCCGGACAACTTCCCGGTGGGCAAGGCTGTCGGCACGGTGTTCGCCAAGTCGCAGCTGATGATCCGCCATACCGCCGAAGACACCTGGGAGCTGGTGATCCGTCGCAGCTTCTCGGATTACTGGTGGCTGTGGTTGCAGGATGCGGCGGCCGAATACGGCCTTAGCGTCCAGGCCTGATACAGATTCAACGTGTTCGGTGGACTCAATGTGGCGAGGGGGCTTGCCCCTGCTGGGCTGCGAAGCAGCCCCAGACCCGGACGGCGCGGTTTGTCTGACACTGCGCGATTACCGGTTTTACGGCTGCTTCGCAACCGAACGGGGGCAAGCCCCCTCGCCAAAGTAACTAGGTTCGCCACAGGTTTTGTATTGCGCCGGTTGGCGTGCAGGTATTCAAGAACAGGAGTCACCGCATGAGCCGCGCCCCCGATACATGGATTTTGACCGCCGACTGCCCCAGCGTGCTCGGCACGGTGGATGCGGTGACCCGCTACCTGTTCGAGCAGGGCTGCTACGTCACCGAACACCACTCGTTCGATGACCGCCTCTCGTCGCGCTTCTTCATTCGCGTGGAGTTCCGCCAGCCTGACGGTTTCGACGAGCTGGCCTTCCGCGCCGGCCTGGCCCTGCGCGGTGAGTCCTTCGGCATGGTGTTCGAACTGACCGCGCCGAACTACCGGCCGAAAGTGGTGATCATGGTCTCCAAGGCCGATCACTGCCTCAACGACCTGCTCTATCGCCAGCGTATCGGCCAATTGTCCATGGACGTGGCCGCCGTGGTCTCCAACCACCCGGACCTCAAGCCCCTGGCGGACTGGCACCAGATTCCCTACTACCATTTTCCGTTGGACCCGAACGACAAGCCGGGCCAGGAGCGCCAGGTCTGGCAGGTGATCGAGGAGTCCGGCGCGGAGCTGGTGATCCTTGCCCGCTACATGCAGGTGCTCTCACCCGAGCTGTGCCGCAAGCTCGACGGCAAGGCGATCAATATCCACCACTCGTTGCTGCCCGGTTTCAAGGGCGCCAAACCTTATCACCAGGCCTACAACAAGGGCGTGAAACTGGTGGGGGCTACTGCGCACTACATCAACAACGACCTGGACGAAGGTCCGATCATCGCCCAGGGCGTCGAGGTGGTGGACCACAGTCACTACCCCGAGGACCTGATCGCCAAGGGCCGCGATATCGAAGGGCTGACGTTGGCGCGGGCGGTGGGTTATCACATTGAACGGCGGGTTTTTCTGAACGCCAACCGAACAGTAGTGCTTTAAAAGGTGGTCGTTTTACGACCTTCGCGGCGGTGCGGCGATCCGACAAGCTCCGCTCCCACATTAGGTTTGTGTCGTACTCAGAAAGTACATACGACTCGGGACCTGTGGGAGCGGAGCTTGCCCGCGAAGAGGTCCGCAAGAACAACGCAACAATCACAAGCAGTAACCCGAGCAATCTCCCGCAGTGGGCGCGGTGCCTGCCGTGACGCAACACCCCTGTAGGAGCCGGCTTACCGGCGATGGAGCCCGTAAAAACAACGCAACAACCACAGGCAATAACCCGAGCAATCTACGCGCTGCCCCCTGGCAACGTGTTGCTACATAAAAACAACAGCGAGGTGAAAGCATGTCTGGCAATCGTGGTGTGGTGTATCTCGGCAATGGCAAGGTCGAGGTGCAAAAAATCGACTATCCGAAAATGCAGGACCCGCGTGGCAAGAAGATCGAACACGGTGTCATCTTGCGCGTCGTCTCCACCAACATCTGTGGTTCGGACCAACACATGGTCCGTGGCCGTACCACCGCCCAGACCGGCCTGGTCCTGGGTCATGAAATCACCGGCGAAGTGATCGAGAAGGGCCGCGATGTCGAGAACCTGAAACTCGGCGACCTGGTCTCGGTACCGTTCAACGTGGCTTGCGGGCGCTGCCGTTCCTGCAAGGAGCAACACACCGGCGTCTGCCTGACCGTCAACCCGGCCCGTGCCGGCGGTGCCTACGGTTATGTCGACATGGGCGACTGGACCGGCGGCCAGGCAGAGTACGTGATGGTGCCGTACGCTGACTTCAACCTGCTGAAACTGCCGGATCGCGACAAGGCCATGGAGAAAATCCGCGACCTGACCTGCCTCTCCGACATCCTGCCAACCGGCTACCACGGCGCGGTCACCGCGGGTGTTGGCCCGGGGAGCAGCGTGTACATTGCCGGTGCCGGTCCGGTCGGCCTTGCGGCGGCGGCTTCGGCACGCCTGCTGGGCGCGGCGGTGGTGATCATCGGTGACGTCAACCCGATCCGCCTGGCCCATGCCAAGGCCCAGGGCTTTGAAATCGCCGACCTGTCCAAGGACACCCCGTTGCACGAACAGATCGCCGCGCTGTTGGGCGAACCTGAAGTCGACTGCGCCGTCGATGCCGTGGGCTTCGAAGCCCGTGGTCACGGTCATGAAGGCGTGAAGCACGAGGCTCCGGCCACCGTGCTCAACTCGTTGATGGGCGTGGTCCGCGTTGCTGGCAAGATCGGTATTCCGGGCCTGTACGTGACCGAAGACCCGGGTGCGGTGGACGCCGCCGCGAAAATCGGCAGCCTGAGCATCCGCTTTGGTTTGGGTTGGGCCAAGTCCCACAGCTTCCACACCGGCCAGACTCCGGTGATGAAGTACAACCGCCAGCTGATGCAGGCGATCATGTGGGATCGGATCAAGATTGCCGATATCGTCGGCGTAGAAGTAATCAGCCTGGACGACGCGCCGCGCGGTTACGGCGAGTTCGATGCGGGCGTGCCGAAGAAATTCGTGATTGACCCGCACAAGCTGTTCAGTGCGGCGTAAGTAAAGGGCAAGACGGGGAAAGGGCGACTTCGGTCGCCCTTTTCGATGGCGGCGGTATGGCTTGCATCGCTGTTGTTGATAATCGAGTGTCGGCAGCCCCCGGCAAACGTGGCCTGCCTACCCGGTAGCGTCGCCAATTGATATGACTGGGGGAGTCATGCGTTCTCCATTACGGTTGACTGCTGCGGATCGCACTGGCGCCGAGGGTTCTCATTCGATGATCGTTAACTCCCGAAAACGCAGCGGCTAGCAGATTGAACGTCGCGCCCACCTTGCCAGGAACTCCGCGAGTTTCTACCCATTTTTTTGCCGACTCCAAGTGTGCGGTTGTATTGGAAATTGTCCCGCTTTCTACTTGTTGTGCAAGATTGACATAGTATTGCCCATGCTCAAGAGAGAGTGTGTTATCTCCATGGCTTATCAAATTTTCGTTTACTTTCTTCAGTCGCTTGGTAAAGGCATTGGAAATGCCCTCGGACGAGTAAAGCGTATTCAGCTCTTGCTGAATGATCTGTCTGCCAGAGGAGGGGCTGGCTGTTGGTGTGCCTGTGTGCTCAAAAAGCGATTTTTTAGTAAGAGAGAGAAAGTCCGTTACAATGCTTGAGCGGCCATTCGAGGAGGCCGCCGTTGCTCCAGTAGCCAAGAGGGGTGGCGGTGAGGCTTTAATAGCCCCAGTGACAAGGCGATTGATGTACGGCGCTTTTGAATGACTGATGAGATGCGTCGCTTTCTTTATCAGTAACGATACGATATGCCCGCTCGGATCGCTTCGGTTGACTGGGTCGGCTTGGCAATAGGTATATGGGTTAATCCCCGCCCGTCCAAACGGACTCCAGTTGTCGGGGCTGTTAAATCGCATCAATATCGGATTGAACGCCCGATAGCCATTACCCAAAAGATAATGCCCGGTTATCGGATCCGCCTTTTCACCGTTGAACCCCAGCACACTCAGCAATCCGTTTGTCGGCGCACGATGACCGTAGGGGTTATAGGCCATGGCTTGGCGCTGGGCCTTGTCCTGGGCGTGCAGGACGGAACGTTGCTGATCGGTCGCCAGTAGGATGGTGTCGGTTGTTACACCTTGGCGTTGTTGTTGAGCCAGCAGCAGGTCTTCTTGCTGGAAGATCGAATGAGCGAGCGCACCTTGGATCTCGGTGGCCAGGCGGTCTTTCTGGTAGAAACGCTGATGGATTGGCAAATTGGCCGGTGTGCAGGCCACCAGCCGGTCAAGTGGATCGTAGCGGTACTGGATCAGCAGGGTTTGTGGTGATGACATGGCGGTAGGTATCGGAGCGGCCCGGGGTCTCTTGGCCTAGTTTCTGCGCAGACTCAGGATTTGCCTACTGACAGAACTATCAGGTTCTTGCTCCCCCCCCCCCGCCGAGTCACCAGGGGCATTATGGCTTGCATCACCATCGTTGATATCAATCGCTGTCATAACTGCTATCTGACGCGTAATCTTCACCGTAGATTTCGCGATTGCGCTGTGTGTTTAGTTGTTTTCTTCTGAATTCTTCTTGTCTTATTAATTTTTGCTGTCTGTTGATGCGAGCATTTTTGTATTGATTTTGAAGGTGGCTTCTCCCCGGTTCCGTGTCGGTGCCTGGCACTCTAATGGCCGTTTTGTGAAGATCGTCATTCCCAATGACTTGGCTGGGCAGGTAACCTTTTTTTTGACCTAAAGATATTTTTCTGAGGTTGTTTGTGTAGTCGCTTTCAGTTGAGCGCTTAAGTAGGTTTATTGGTTTGATGTTTGTATGTACTATTGTTTTTATCTTTTTAGAGGTCAGGGACAGCGCTACAAGATCATCTCCCTTAAGGTGTTTTATGATGCTTTGAAAGGCGAGGGTGGGTGTGTTTTCAAGAGAGAGGCTGGCGCGCAGTGAGGCTATTTTACTCCAGCGACGGGTGATGATTTTGAGCTTTATTAGGCCGAGAAAAGATATGTGTCCTCCGGGGTCGATCCGATTTACCGAATCTCCTTTGCAATAGGTATATGAGTTAAATCCGCTCGCCCCGAATGGACTCCAGCTGTCAGGGCTGTTAAATCGCATCAATACTGGATTAAACGCTCGATAGCCATTACCCAACAAATAATGTCCGGTCACCGGATCCACTCGTTCACCCTTGAATCCCAGCACACTCAGCAATCCGTTTGTCGGCGTGTGATGACCATAGGGGCTATACGCGAGGGCCTGGCGTTGTGCCTTATCCAGGATATGCAGGACAGAACGTTGCTGATCGGTAGCCAGCAGGGTGGTTTCGGTTGTTGCACCTTGACGCTGCTGTTGAGCCAGCAGCAGGTCTTCTTGCTGGAAGATCGAATGAGCGAGCGCACCTTGGATCTCGGTGGCCAGGTGGTCTTTCTGGTAGAACCGCTGATGGATTGGCAAATTGGCCGGTGTGCGGGCCATTAGCCGGTCCAGCGGATCGTAGCGGTACTGGATCAGCAGGGCATCGCGTGGCGAGGGCATGGGGCGGGCCTTCAGGGCGACTATTCAGAGACAGTTTCTGCTTACTCCCGAAACTTGCCTACTGGCAGAAGTATCAGGCTTTCGCAGGTCACGACAGACCTTGCAAAAAAGCCAAATATGGCAAAAATAGCCAGATTGCTGCGGTGTTGTTATAGTGAACAGGCCATCCCAGCCTGCGAGCACCTGCCATGATTGCCTTGCCTGACCTGCTTGATCTGCCCCGCCAGAATGCCTCCCAGGTGAAGAACAAGTGGGCCGACGTTGTCCGTCTGGTCCATCAGTCCGGCACTGTGGCCGTGACCAACCACTCGACCGTGGAAATGGTGCTGCTGGCCGCCGAGACCTACCAGCAACTGATCGCCGAAGTACAAGCCTACAAGGCCCGGGAGCAATCGGCCCTGGAGGAGTTGACCCAACGTTTCGACGCCCGCCTGGAGGTTCTGCAACAGCCTGAATCTGCCGCTGGCGTGCGTTCGCTGCTGGCGGCCAAGGGCAAGCTGGGCAAGCGACCCAAGGCTGGATCCTCTTACTGATGAGTGAAGTAATACCCAGCGAACGTCCGTACATTTTCGTCTTGGCGGGCGTCAACGGCGCCGGTAAAAGCTCGGTAGGTGGTGCGCTTCTGGCTGAACACGGGCTGGATTGGTTCAACCCGGATAGCTTTGCGCGTGAGTTGGTCGGCTCGCAGGGCATTGAGCCTGTTCAGGCCAATGCCCTGGCTTGGGAGCACGGTCGCTCCCGGCTGGAAACCGCGCTGCTCCAGGGGTGTAACTACGCGTTCGAAACCACACTGGGTGGTAACACGATTGCGCGTTTGCTGGCTCAGGCCGCTCGGACTCATGACGTGGTGATGCTATTTTGCGGATTGTCGTCCGCGGAGCAGCATCTGCAACGGGTACGTTTTCGCGTGTCCGTTGGTGGTCACGATATTGCGCAAAAGAAGATTCGCGAGCGTTGGGTATCCTCTCGAGCGAATCTGGTCGCTCTGATGCCGCTGTTGGCGCACTTGCAAGTGTTCGATAACAGCGCCGACGCCGCACCGGGTGAGGATATTCCAGACCCCGTGCTGATTCTGGAGATGGTGGCTGGACAAATCGTTTTCCCGGATCCGGAAGATGCCGCTGCCTTGCAGGGCACACCACAATGGGCGCGGCCACTGGTGCAGGCCGCTATTGAATACCTTCCGGAATAGTCAGATCCTGCAAGGACCACATGGCTTTTGGCTTCAAAGCGCCGCCAGCGGCCCTTGATACAACACCGGTCCGGTCGGTTGCCCAGTCGGTGAGCCGCCCGTTGGCTCAAGGCTGACCGCCAGCACCACCGAGGTGCCGAGCAACGCCTTATGCGCTTCGCTCAACTCGACCCGCCCCTTGCCTTCTTTTGGTACCAGTCCCAGGGACACCGGCTTGCCGTCCACCGGAATCACCCACAGTTCCAGACTGCGGTCGGCTTGCACCGCCGCCAGGCTCAGCGGTTCCACTTGCAGGTAGTCGGCATGGGCCTTGATCCGCAATGCCGGGGTTTGTGTGCCGCTGAGCAGGGTCGCGCTGGCGTTCACCGGATCATGGTGATAGAACACGCCCAGGGCCACCACCAGCACCAGCGAGCAGGCCGCCGCGAGAATGCGTAATCCGTTCCAGAACGGCCGCTTCTCGGGCAGGTGCAAGCGTTGCGGATCGATCCTTGCGACGACACCTTGCCAGACGCGATCCGGCACCGGCTGATCGGCCACCGACTCGGTCAGGGTCATCAGGTTTTCCTGCCACTCGGCGACCTGGGCACGCAGTTTGGCGTCATCGCGCATCAGCGCTTCGAAGCGTCGGCGCGCGGCCTTGGACATCACGCCAATGGCATAGTCGGCGGCCAGGGCGCGGCGCAGGCGGGGATTCTGGTAGTTCATGATTCAAGGCACCTGCGCAGGCGTTCCATGCCGCGGCGTATCCAGGATTTGACCGAGCCCAGGGGCGCGGGCAGTTGTTCGGCCAGCTCCGCGTAGGACAGTCCGTGGAAGTAGGCCAAGGTGATCGACTGGCGTTGCATGCCTTCCAGGGTCTCCAGGCAGCGGTTCAGGGCACTGGCCTCGCGGGCGCTGTCGAGCAGTTCGTGGGCCGACGGGCTGTCGTCGGCCAGGCTGTCTTCCTGGCCATCGACCAGGGGCACCTCGCGAAGCCGGCGCAACTGGTCGATGGCCAGGTTGCGGGTGATATTGACCATCCAGGTCATCGGCGCCGAAAGGTGCGCCTCGTAGCGCGAAGCGTTGTTCCAGATGCGCACGAAACTTTCCTGGAGGACTTCCTCGGCCAGGTCGGCGCGGCCCAGGCAACGCAGGGCTACACCGTGCAGGCGTGGAGCGACGCTACGATACAGCGTCTCGAATGCGCGGCGGTTGCCCAGTGAGCACTGGGCCAACAGCTGCCTGAGTTGATCGGCGTCGGCGGTGGAAATGGGTGTTCTCCAGACCGTCACAAAACGATGAATGGGCCGCGCTTTGCGCTCGTTGCCGGCTGAGGGTAGTTCACGGCACGCGGTTGTTCCATTCATGGGGGGCCTCACGGGCTGGCCGATCTTGCGGAGATCTTGGCCATGGACCCGCAACGACGCTCAATAAGGTCCCTGCAGGAGCCGGCTTGCTGGCGATGAACCCAAGGGCTCCGTGGTGTTTCAGGCACCCCGCGTTACCGTTGACCGCCATCGCCAGCAAGCCGGTTCCTACAGTAGAGCGGTGGTAAGACTGGATCAGCTTTTGGGCGGCAGCACCTTGTCGATCACCTGGATCACGCCGTTGGATTGCATCACGTCATAGGTGGTGTGATCGGCGGAGTTGACCGCGTTATCGACGATGTCCTTGCTCGGCAGCATGCTCTGCCCGCCGACCAACACACTGCCGTGGTCCATGCTCATGCCGGCCGCCTGGGTCAGGCCACCGGACAACGCGAGGGTCAGCAAGCTGGCAATCAGGGGGACTTTGATCGAAGTGCGTTTCATGATGAGGGGTCCTTGTCGGTATGAAGTCGGTCAGGGAGTTCTGTCCGTGCTCCATATACGTAGCGGATCAAGGATCGGATGCAACGGCCGTAGATTTTTTACCGGCGCGGTGGGAGGATTCGGTAAGCGCGGAACAAGTCCGGTTTTTTTGACTCCAACGGCAAGTGTTCAGCGCCCGTTCCTGCTGGCGGGTGGTTTTGTTGACTTCGAGGTGTGGCAATGAAGATTTCTCGCGGTGTTGTACTGGCTTCGCTCATGGCATTCGCCGCTACCCCGGTGTTCGCGGCGTTCAGCCTGAACGATGCGGCCAATGCGGTCTCGTCCATGCAGGGTGGCCAGAATGGCGATGCGGCGGCACCGGTCGGCGGCTTGCTCAGCGCCCTGGGCTCGAAACTGCATGTCACCCCGGAACAGGCGGTGGGTGGCACCGGTGCAATGCTCGGCCTGGCGAAGAACAAACTCAGCAGCAACGATTATTCGCAGTTGAGCCATAGCGTGCCGGGGCTCGACCAACTGTCGGGCGACGGCGCCTTGTCCGGCCTCGGCGGTTTGCTCGGCCAGTCGGAGAGTTCGTCGGCGGTGGTCAGTGCGCTGAGCAATGTGCAGAACACCAATGACCTGAACAAGGCCTTCGGTGCCCTGGGCATGGACAGCGGCATGGTTGGCCAGTTTGCCCCGGTGATCCTGCAATACCTGGGGCAGCAGGGCGTCGGCGGCCCGTTGCTCAAGAGCCTGGGCGGCATCTGGGGGGCCGGTAGCTGATCAAACATCGGGCCCGAATAAAAACGCATCGAACGGTTCAAACTGTTCGATGCGTTTTTTTGTATGGGCGCAACGCTATTTTTGCGCTGGGCCGCGATTTTGTGGCAGCCGGCTTGCCGGCGATGGCGTCCGAACAGGCAGCGTAAGACTCAAGGGCCTCATCGCCGGCAAGCCGGCTCCTACAGGTGCAGGTCAAACGGGGCTGTCGACTCGCTCTCGCTGCGCAAGGCCGCGATGCGCTGGTCTTTCTCGTTCCAGAGTTGGTTGACCCAGTCCTGGATCCGCTGGCGAAACAGCGGGTCGTTCTCGTAGTCGCCTTGCCACAGGTCCGCGCTCAAGTCGCGGGTCTGGAAGTCGATGATGACCTTGGGCAGGTTGCCGCTGATCAAATCCCAGAACCCCGGGATCCGTTCTTGTGGATAAACCACGGTGACGTCGAGGATCGCGTCCAGCTGTTCGCCCATGGCCGCCAGCACGAAGGCCACGCCGCCGGCCTTGGGCTTGAGCAGGTGAGTGAAGGGCGAATCCTGCGCCTGGCGCTTGGCCGGGCTGAAGCGGGTGCCTTCCAGGTAGTTGACCACGGTCACCGGCTGGCGCTTGAACAACTCGCAGGCGGCCTGGGTGATTTCCAGGTCATGGCCCTTGAGTTCCGGATGCTTGTCGAGGAAGGCCTTGGAGTAGCGCTTCATGAACGGGTAGTCGAGCGCCCACCAGGCCAGGCCGAGGAACGGCACCCAGATCAGTTCTTTCTTGAGGAAGAACTTGAAGAACGGCGTGTGCCGGTTGAGCGTCTGGATCAGCGCCGGGATATCGACCCAGGATTGATGGTTGCAGACCACCAGGTACGAAGTGTCGCGGCGCAGGCCTTCGGCGCCGCGAATATCCCAGCGGGTAGGGATACACAGGGCGAAGATCTGCTTGTCGATCTCGGCCCAGGTTTCGGCGATCCACATCACCGCCGCGCTGGCGTAGTCGCGCAGGCGACCCGGCAGCAGCAGCTTGAGCAGGGCGAAGAGCATCAGCGGGCCGAACAGTACCAGCGTGTTGAGCAAAAGCAGGAACGTGACGAAACTGCCGGTGAGCAGGCGGCGCATACAGGGACTCTTTCAAAGCGTGAGGGCGCGCCATGATAAAGGCGGCGCGGGCAGACGCCAAATCCGGGGTTGCCAAGGGTGAAGCGTTGTTCTGGCCGTTTGATAGGGCGGCAATTCGGCGATAGGGCTAGTTTTTTCGAATACTTTCGAGTTGTTCACTGACTCGCGTACGGAGTGATGTTTGGTAGTAAGGATCTGATGGGCTGAGCTTGGTCAGGGCCTCGTCGTAGCTCGGTGGTAGTTCATTATAAGATGGAGGTTGATCCATATCGCTGCCAGATATCTGTCGCACGCGATTTATCGGCAGTCTCCCGGTGTCGGACTGCGATGATGAGGGTGATAGCTGAATGTGTCTTCGCCTGCTGGCTGACGGGGCTGCGTTCTGAGGAGTGGTCCAAGCCCTTTCTGATATGGAGTAGAACATCATGCTGTCTGGATCTCCGGGGACGGGGACGGCCAGGGTATTGGTGCCTGTTTGAACCGCTCCTGGCGGCCAGTCACTGTTCGATGGTGTACGTCGCTCACTTCGAGGTGGCAGTGGCGGCGCGGTGTTTCGAGGAGGCAGTGGCGGTGCGGTGTCTCGGGGAGGCAGTGGCGGTGGTGTCTCCATGATAGGCACTCTGGGAGGCGGTCGTCGGGGGATGATCGCCGGCGGCCTTATCAGGCCATTGCTTCTAGGCCACATTGGAAAATGTCCGGTTGGATCACTTCTGTTGATCGGATCTCCTTGGCAGTAAGCATAGGCATTCAACCCTCCCGAGCCAAATGGGCTCAGGCTGTCTGGGCTATTGAAGCGCATCAGCATCGGGTTGAATGCGCGGTAACCCATACCGAGCAAGTAATGCCCGGTCGCCGGTTCTGGTCGCTCGCCATTGAAACCTAGCAAAGCGTTTTCCAGCGAGTAGCCATAGGGCAAGTACTTCGTTGCCTGATGTGCGCCAGGACCCAGGCTATGCAACACCGAGCGTTGGCCATCGACGGCCAGCAATTGGTTGTCGACGCCATCGGTGTCTTGTTTGCGTTGCGCCAGTAGGTAGTCGTCATACTGAAATACGCTGAGTCGAGTCCGCCCCTGTATCTCAGTGACCAGTCGTCTTTTCTGGTAGAAACGTTGACCCGCTTGGCCTTGAAGGCTATGGCCGGTCAGGCGATCCAGCGGGTCGTAGGCGTAGCTGCAAAGTAGCCTGGCAGGGGGAGTGCTCATCGCGGGGCTCCTATCATGCTCGGGTCTCGATGTGACTTGGAGTATGAAATATATCGCCAGTGTCCGGTACTGATAGAAATAACAGGTTCACCCTCGACCAGAGCGAACCAATACCCAAATGTCGGTCTAAACTGGCGCGCAGTTATGTTCGTGCCTACCGAAAAGGAAGTGTCCCGTGAAATCCGTTCTTGTCCTGTTGTCGTTGTTGGCCCTGCCGGTCATGGCCGCGGAGCCGACTTTGTATGGTCGTTACGAATACATCCGGTTACCGGAAATCGGTCAGACCTTCAAGGCCAAGATGGACACCGGTGCTCTGACCGCCTCGCTGTCGGCCAAGGATATCGAGCTGTTCAAGCGTGACGGCGAGGACTGGGTACGTTTCCGCCTGGGCACGGCCGATGCCGACGGCAAGGTCTATGAGCACAAGGTTGCGCGGATCAGCAAGATCAAGACCCGTACCGAGGAAGACGAGGACGGCGAAGCCGCCGACCCGAGCAAGCGCCCGGTGGTGGAACTGGAGATGTGTCTGGGTAACGTCAAGCGCAGCGTGGAGGTCAACCTGACCAACCGCAGCAGCTTCAACTACCCGCTGCTGATCGGCGCCAAGGCCCTGCGCGAATTCGGTGCGGCGGTGAACCCGGCGCGGCGTTATACGGCGGACAAACCGGGTTGCTGATGTTTGCCAAGCAGCGTAGGTGAAGACGATAGTCGCTTTTACTAACTCCTCCGGACTCTATCCTGAGTCGTTTCTGGTCGGGGCAGGCCTGGCTTTAATGGCGGGCGTGGAGGAACTGGAGGAGGCGTCGCGTCTGGGTTGAGGGCGACGACCCTGTGGGGCGTGAGTAGGGCGGAGGCAGTTCGTCGTGCCGTGTGTAAGGCGGTGGCGGTTCTCCTATGCCGGGTCGGGGAGGGGGAAAGGCCGCCAAGAGCTTCGCGGGCAAGCTCCGCTCCCACAGTCTGCTGCTGTTCACCGATTTTGTGTACGACATAAAACGGTGGGAGCGGTGCTTGCCCGCGAAGAGGCCCTTGAGTTTTGCTCCGTCCATGCGGTCGCCATCGCCGGCAAGCCGGGCTCCTACAAGGGGATGTGGCCGTCTCTAGAAGGAGGGGCTCTGCTGGCGACGTTTCCACTGGCCCAGGCGCTGTTGCAGGCTCAACGGGCTGTGGATTTGCTGCTGCCGCGCCCGGCTGAACAGGATCAGCGCCAGCTCGGCGGTGGCCAGGGCATCGGCGCTGGCGTTATGCCGATCTTCCACCTGCAGCTTGAAATACTCGATCCAGTCGTCCAGCCCGGCTTCGCGCAAGGTCGCCCGTGGGCACAGCAATGGCGCCATATCGGCAACGTCGAAAAACGGATGTTGCAAGCGGTAACCGAGGCTGTCTTTCAGGGCGCGCGCGAGCATGTGCTGGTCGAAAGGCGCATGGAACGCCAGCAGCGGGCTGTCGCCGACGAACTCCATGAACGCCAGCAACGCCTGTGCCGGGTCGCTGCCGGCGGCCAGCGCACTCGGGCCGAGGCCATGGATCAGTACGCTGGGATTGACGCTCTGCCCGGGGCGTAGCAAGGTCCGTTCGAAGCATTGTCCCAGGTCGATGGCGCCGTCTTCGATGACCACCGCGCCGATGGACAGCACCTGGTCGCGGTTCAGGTTCAGGCCGCTGGTTTCCAGGTCGACGACAATCCAGCGCTGCTCCCGCAGGGAGCGCTCGTCCAGGGGCTGGGCGGTGGGCAACTGCCCGAGCCGTGTCAGTGTCGCGGTATCCAATGTCGGTTTGCTGGCTTTCAGCCAGGAAAACAGCTTCATAGCTGATACCGCAGGGCCAGGCTGCTTTGCAGGCGTTGCGCCTGGCGCAGGGCTTCACGCAGGATGCGCCGGTCCAACTGGTTGAGGCTGTCCGGATCGACCCGATTGGAATACGGCAGATTGTGCCGGGTTTGCAGTTGATGCTGCTGCAAGCGGGTCTGCTGGATAAAGTGATAGGCCTCTTCATAAGCCGCGCCGTCGAGGCGTTCGATCACGTCCTTGGCCACCAGCTGGCGCAGGCGTTCGAGGGTATTGCTGGCCTCGACGCCATTGGCCAACGCCAGCAGGCGGGCGCCGTCGACGAAGGGGGTCAGCCCCTGGACTTTCAGGTCCAGGGTGGCTTTGTCGCCGCCGTTGCGGCTCAGCACGAATTCGCGCAAACGCCCCACCGGCGGGCGCTGGCGCAGGGCGTTGTCAGCCATCATGCGCTGGAACAGCCGGTTGTCGGCGACTTGCTCGAGGATGCCCTGGCGCAGTTGTTCACAGCCCTGCTCATCACCCCAGACCACCCGCAGGTCGAAATAGATGCTCGATGCCAGCAGGTTTTCCGGGGTGGCTTCGCGAATAAAGGCAGCGAAGAGCCGCGCCCATTCGGCCCGCGACAGGCACAGCTTGGGGTTGCCGGCCATGATGTTGCCCTTGCACAGGCTGAAGCCGCACAGCGCCAGGTTCTGGTTGATCTGCTGCGCCAGGGGCAGCAGCTTGCCGCGAATCTCAGCGGCCTGGGCGGCGTCGCGGGCCTCGAACAGGATGCCGTTGTCCTGGTCGGTGTACAGCGTCTGTTCGCGACGGCCTTCGCTACCGAAGCACAGCCAACTGAACGGCACGCCCGGGTCGCCCTTGTCGGCCAGGGTCAGCTCGATGACCCGGCAGACGCTGTGGTCGTTGAGCAGAGTGATGATCTGGGTGATCTGGGTCGATGACGCACCATGGGCCAACATGCGCTCCACCAACTGGCCGATCTCGCCACGAATGGCGATCAGGCTGTCCAGGCGTGGGGCGCTGCGGATGGTGCGCGCCAGGTGCACCAGGTCGACCCGCTGCAGGGAAAACAGGTCGCGTTCGGAGACCACGCCGCACAGGCGCTGTTCCTTGACCAGGCAAACGTGGGCGATGTGCCGTTCGGTCATGGCAATCGCGGCGTCGAAGGCGCTGTGGTCGGGAGTCAGGGCAAAGGGCGCCTGGGTCATGTGCCGGTCGATGGGCTGGCTGAAGTCCTGGACGCCATCGGCCACCACCTGGCGCAGGTCGCGCAGGGTGAAGATGCCGATCGGGGCCTTGGCCTCATCGACCACCACGATGCTGCCGACCTGTTGCTCGTGCATCTGGCTCACCGCTTCGCGCAGCGGCGTGCCCGGACTGCAGGTCACGGGGTGGCGCATTGCTAATTCGCCCAGGCGGCTATTGAGCGAGTATTGGGTGCCGAGGGTTTCCACGGCTTTGCGCTGGACCTGCTGGTTGATCAGGTCGAGCAGGCTGCTGACGCTGCGCAGGGCAAAGTTGCGAAAGGCCTCGGAGGACGAGAACAGTTTGATGAACGCGGCTTTGTTCAATTGCAGGCAGAAGGTATCTTCGCCGGCCAGGTGTTCGGTTCGGGTGGCCCGCTCGCCCAACAGCGCCGCCAGGGGGAAACACTCGCCGCTGGTGATTTCGAAGACGGTTTCGCTGCCGTCCTTGGCGGTGTACGGGCGTTCACCGACCACGCGGCCCTGTTTGACGATATAGAAGTGCTCCACCGGCCCGTCGGCAGGCTTGATGATGCTTTCGCCAGTGCCGTAGAAACGCAGCTGGCACTGCTCGACCAGATAGGCCAGATGGGCGTTCTCCATCTGGTTGAAGGGCGGGAATCTCTGCAGGAACTGCAAGGTACCGTGGATGTTTTGCAACACCGCGGTCTTCCCGGCCAGGGTGAAGGCATCCGCTTTGCTCATGACCGCTATCGCTTTTTGTCCGTTGTTATGGGCGCTAGGAATCGCCGTTTCACCCATGGTCGGCTCCCGCTTCGCGAGTGCCCATTGGACGTAAGTCTAGGTTTGCGAAATGGCCTACAGTTGAATAAGGAGATTCTTAACAAATATCGACTTGGAAAACTTTCCGACGAAGTGCACATTGAGCATCCGTTTAGCGATGTCTTAGCACTGTGCCAGGGGATTGGATTGCCGAAGGGATACCAGAGAGCCGTATGTCTGACCACGATATTTTAAGCGATGCCGAGCGCGAGGCCATTCTGCAGGTGATGCAGGCGCCGCAATTGTCGAATCAGCGGGTCCTGATCGTCGATGACGACCAGGATGCCCGAGAACTGCTGTCGGAAATTCTCGCCCTGCACGACATCCACTGTGTGACCGCCGCCAGTGGCGCGGCGGCCTTTGCGTTGCTGGAGTCCAACCGCGGCATCGGCTTGCTGATCACTGATTTGCGCATGGCCGATAATGGGCTGGACCTGATCCGCAAGGTGCGTGGTTCGGAGCGGGCGGCACTGCCGATCATCATTGTGTCCGGCAATGCGCAGGTGCGTGATGCCATTGATGCGATGCATTTGAGTGTGGTGGATTTCCTGCTCAAACCCATCGATACCGAGCAGTTGCTGAAGCTGGTCAAGCGCGAACTGGGAATGGTGGTTTAGCCCTTGTGGGAGCCAGCAAGCCGGCTCCCACAGGTACAGTGTCCGGAATGAAAAAAGCCCTGATCGTTGCCGATCAGGGCTTTTGGTTTTCAGCGCGCAATTACAGGCCGTTGCGGGCCTTGAACTCGCGACGCCGACGGTGCAGTACCGGCTCGGTGTAGCCGTTGGGCTGTTTGGTCCCTTCGATCACCAGCTCGACCGCCGCCTGGAAGGCGATGTTGCTGTCGAAGTCCGGGGCCAGCGGGCGGTACAGCGCATCACCGGCGTTCTGCCGATCGACTACCGGGGCCATGCGCTTGAGGCTTTCCATGACCTGGTCCTGGGTGACCACGCCATGGCGCAGCCAGTTGGCGATGTGCTGGCTGGAAATGCGCAGGGTGGCGCGGTCTTCCATCAGGCCGACATCATGGATGTCCGGCACCTTCGAGCAACCGACACCCTGGTCGATCCAACGCACCACATAGCCGAGGATGCCCTGGGCATTGTTGTCCAGTTCGTTGCGGATGTCCTCGGCCGACCAGTCGGTATTGCTCGCCAACGGGATGGTCAGGATATCGTCGAGCGAAGCCCGCGCGCGCTTGGCCAGTTCGGCCTGGCGGGCGAACACGTCGACCTTGTGGTAATGCAGCGCGTGCAACGCGGCGGCGGTGGGCGACGGCACCCAGGCGGTATTGGCCCCGGCCAGTGGATGGGCGATCTTCTGTTCGAGCATCGCTGCCATCAGGTCGGGCATGGCCCACATGCCCTTGCCGATCTGGGCGCGACCTTGCAGGCCGGTGCTCAAACCGATATCGACGTTCCAGTTCTCGTAGGCGCCGATCCATTTCTCCGTCTTCATGGCCGCCTTGCGCACCATCGCGCCGGCCTCCATGGAGGTGTGGATCTCGTCGCCGGTACGGTCGAGGAAGCCGGTGTTGATGAACACCACGCGCTCGCTGGCGGCCTTGATGCAGGCTTTCAGGTTGACGGTGGTGCGTCGCTCTTCGTCCATGATCCCGACTTTCAGGGTGTTGCGCGGCAGTTTCAGGACGTCTTCGATACGGCCGAACAGCTCGTTGGTGAACGCGGCTTCTTCCGGGCCGTGCATCTTCGGCTTGACGATATAGACCGAGCCGGTGCGGCTGTTCTTGCGCACGCTGTTGCCGTTGAGGCTGTGGATCGCCGCGAGGCTGGTGAGCAGGCCGTCGAGGATGCCTTCGGGGACTTCGTTGCCGTGGCTGTCGAGGATCGCGTCGATGGTCATCAGGTGACCGACGTTGCGCACGAACAGCAACGAGCGACCGTGCAGGCTCAGTTCGCTGCCGTCGACGGCGGTGTAGGTGCGGTCGGCGTTCATGGTGCGGGTGAAGGTGGTGCCGCCCTTGGCGACTTGTTCCGCCAGGTCGCCCTTCATCAGGCCGAGCCAGTTGCGGTAGATCACCACCTTGTCATCGGCATCGACGGCGGCGACCGAGTCTTCGCAGTCCATGATGGTGGTCAGGGCCGCTTCCATCAGCAGGTCCTTGACGCCGGCGGCGTCGGTCTGGCCGACCGGGCTGCTGGCGTCGATCTGGATTTCGAAGTGCAGTCCGTGGTTCTTCAGCAGGATCGCGCCAGGGGCTGCGGCCTCGCCTTGGAAACCGATCAACTGGGCGTCGTTGCGCAGGCCGCTGTTGGTACCGCCCTTGAGGCTGACCACCAGCTTGCCGTCGACAATCTTGTAGCCCACCGAATCGACGTGGGAGCCGGCCGCCAGGGGCGCGGCTTCGTCGAGGAAGGCGCGGGCGAAGGCGATGACCTTGTCGCCACGGACCTTGTTGTAGCTTTTGCCTTTTTCCGCGCCGCCGGCCTCGCTGATGGCATCGGTGCCATAGAGCGCGTCATACAGCGAACCCCAGCGGGCGTTCGAGGCGTTGAGGGCGAAACGCGCGTTCATCACCGGCACCACCAGCTGCGGGCCGGCCATGCGGGCGATTTCGTCGTCGACATTCTGGGTAGTGGCTTGGAAATCCGCCGCTTCTGGCAGCAGATAACCAATGTCTTGCAGGAAGGCTTTGTAAGCCACGGCGTCGTGGGCCTGACCGGCCCGGGACTGGTGCCAGGCGTCGATGCGCGCCTGGAAATCATCGCGTTTGGCGAGTAGGGCTCGGTTCTTCGGCGCCAGGTCGTGGATGACCTTGTCGGCACCGGCCCAGAACTGGTCGGCGGTCAGGCCGGTACCGGGAATGGCTTCGTGGTTCACGAAGTCGAACAGGACTTTGGCGACCTTAAGGCCACCGACTTGAACGTGTTCAGTCATTGCTTGCCTCACTCTGCTCAGCTATTCACTTCTATTTAAAGCCTTGCGCGCTTCTCTAAACACAGTACCAGAACATGCCCTTGCAGGCGGCTGGGCGAGCCCCGCCAACGCGAGCGGGCAGGGCTTGGCGTGCTTTCGCAGGCACTCGGGCAGACATCGTTGCGACATTATGTAGTGCGTGCTGGCGCATACTACATGATGCGTCGGGGTTGTGAAAATTAGACTAAATACGTCGTTTCGCGACCAGCGGGTTCTGGCTGGTCATGCTACGGGCGTTGATGTTCTCAAGAAATATATGAATTGTTCCAGATAAATATAAAAATCGTACACGATTCTTGTTTGTGGGCTTATCACGGACGGCCGCACGGCGGCTGGTAATGGTCGTGCCTATACTGGATCAACCAACCAGAGGGCTATCCCGTGGACCATCTCGTACTGACTGTATTCGCACCCGACAAGGCCGGCCAGGTCGAACAGATTGCCCTGTGTATCGCCGAGCACGGCGGCAACTGGCTGGAAAGCCGTATGTCGGGCCTGGCCGGGCAGTTTGTCGGGATTGTCCGGGTCGAGGCGCCGGCCCAGGCCCATGATGCGTTGATCAGGGCGCTCCAGGCACTCGCCAGCCAGGGTATTCAGGTCCAGGTGATTCCCGGTAGTGGCGAAACCCCCGGCCAGTGGAAACCCATCGCGATGGAGCTGGTGGGCAATGATCGCCCGGGCATTGTGCGGGATATCACCCGCCTGCTGACTGAGCAGGGCATCAACCTGGAGCAACTGGTGACCGATGTCAGCCCCGCGCCGATGAGCGGCGACCTGCTGTTCCATGCCGAGGCAATCCTGGCGGTGCCCCTGGAGCTGCCGCTGGAAGCCTTGCAGTCGTGCCTGGAAACCCTGGCCGACGAACTGATGGTGGAGTTGATGTTGCGCGGCGACGAAGAGTGAGGCGGGTTATCCAGTTTTAACGGGGACGGGCCTGTGGATAACCTGGGGAGAGCCGGCGCCCGGCCAGGCCGGCCGGGGCTTTCCAAGGTTTGAGCAAAAAACGAGCAGTTTCAAGGGCTTGTGCACAAACGCCGTGGACCGGCTTGTGGATAACCTTGGGGTAGAAGCCTACAGCCCAGGTGGAGCAAGGCTTGCAGGATTTTGTGTGTTTTTTGATCAGCTTCGCTTGCGCAGGCTGAGCCAGGCGTCGACGCTGTACACCGCCAATCCGGTCCAGATAAACACGAAGGCCATCAGGTTGCTGGCGGTCAGGTGTTCGTCGTACAGCAGCACGGCCAGTAGCAGCACCAGGGTTGGCGCGATGTATTGCAGGAAACCCAGGGTGGTGTAGGGCAGATGACGCGCCGCCGCGTTGAAGCTCACCAGCGGGATCAGCGTGACCGGGCCGGCGGCGATCAGCCACCAGGCTTGCGAGGTGGTCCAGAATTCGGCCTGGGCGCTGGTGGCGAGCGGGTGCAGCAACAGCCAGCCGAGGGCGATGGGCACCAGCATCCAGGTTTCCACCACCAGCCCCGGCAGGGCCTTGACCGGTGCCTGTTTGCGGATCAGCCCGTAGAAGCCGAAGGTCAGTGCCAGCACCAGCGAGACCCAGGGCAGGCTGCCGACCTGCCAGACCTGCTGCGCCACGCCCACGGCGGCCAGGCCGACGGCGATCCATTGCAGGCGGCGCAGGCGTTCGCCCAGCAGCAGCATGCCCAGCAGCACGTTGACCAGCGGATTGATGTAGTAGCCCAGGCTGGCTTCGAGCATGCGCCCGTTATTCACCGACCAGACGTAGGTCAGCCAGTTGGCGGCGATCAGGGTCCCGCTCAGGGCCAGGACCGCCAGGCGGCGCGGATTGTCGCGCAGTTCGCGCCACCAGCCCGGGTGTTTCCAGACCAGTAGCAGCAGGCTGCCGAACAGGGCGGACCAGAGCACGCGGTGGATGATGATCTCGACGGCCGGTACGGCGGCGATGGCTTTGAAGTAGATCGGGAACAGGCCCCAGATGATGTAGGCGCTGAGGCCGAGGATGTACCCGCGACGCGGGTTGGCGGCTTGCATGCAGAGTCCTTGCTTCGGCTGCTGACTGATTTGGGTGTTGATGCGCTGGTCTTGGTTGATGCGGTGAGGCTGAGGGCCCTGTCGCTGGCAAGCCAGCTCCTACACGGGCCGTGTGGAACGCGGGTTCCGGGCGCGTCGGGAGGGTGGCAGACCCTTGGCAAACAAACGCGCTCTTGTAGGAGCGCGCTTGCTCGCGATGGCGTCCTTTCAGACGCCGCCGCCGCTAAATCCTGCCACAACCGTCAGAATAATTTCAGCGGTTCTTCATTCAATGCGGAAAGTTGCTCGCGCAAGGCCAGGACCTGATCGCCCCAGTAACGCTCGCTGCCGAACCACGGGAAGCTATGGGGAAACGCCGGGTCGTCCCAGCGCCGTGCCAGCCAGGCGCTGTAGTGCATCAGGCGCAGGGCGCGCAGGGGCTCGATCAGCGCCAGTTCGCGGGGATTGAAGTCGTGGAATTCGCTGTAGCCGTCCATCAGTTCCGACAGCTGGCCGAGGCATTCCTGGCGATCGCCGGCGAGCATCATCCACAGGTCCTGCACCGCCGGGCCCATGCGGCAGTCATCGAGGTCGACGATGTGGAACATCTCGTCGCGGCACATCATGTTGCCGGGGTGGCAATCGCCGTGAATGCGGATGTTCTGGTGCGGGGTCTCGGCGTAGACCTGTTTTACCCGCTTGAGCAGGTCGCGGGCCACGGACTCATAGGCCGGCAGCAGGCTGCGGGGAATGAAGTTACCTTCCAGCAGGGTGGTCAGCGAGTCGTCGCCGAAGTTCTTCACGCCCAGCGCTTCGCGGTGTTCGAACGGACGGGTGGCGCCCACGGCGTGCAGGCGGCCGAGCAGTTGCCCAAGGCGATAGAGTTGGTCGAGATTGCCCGGCTCCGGTGCCCGGCCGCCACGCCGGGGGAACAAGGTGAAGCGAAAGCCGGCGTGTTCGAACAGGCTTGCGCCGTTGTGGATCATCGGGGCGACGACGGGGATTTCGCGCTCGGCCAGCTCGAAGGTGAAGCTGTGTTCCTCGAGAATGGCCTCGTTGGTCCAGCGCTGCGGGCGGTAGAACTTGGCGATCAGCGGTTCGCTGTCTTCGATGCCCACCTGATAGACACGGTTTTCGTAGCTGTTGAGCGCCATGACCCGGGCATCACTGAGAAAGCCGATGCTTTCCACGGCGTCGAGCACCAGGTCGGGGGTGAGTGTTTCAAACGGGTGGGACATGCTGACTCCTGCGGGCGGCAGGCGGCCGCGTCCGGCCAAGCATGTTAGCGCACCGGGGCGTAGAAAGGTGTCGGCTGTTCCGGCCTCTTCGCGGGCAAGCTCCGCTCCCACAGGTTTTCTGTCGTAGGCGGGAGCCAGGCTTGACTCGAATATTGTGGGAGCGGAGCTTGCCCGCGAAGACGTTGGGGGTTGTGTGGAGGCTCCCCAGACCGGTCGCGGTCTTTGTGGGAGCCGGCTTGCCGGCGATGAGGTCCTTGAGTCCTGTATCGACCTCAGGGACGCCGTCGCCGGCAAACCTGCTCCTGCAGGGGTGTGGCGTTTTCGAGCTGGGTTGATCAGGCGCCGATAATCCCGCCATCGTCCCGCCGGATCGCCATCACCGAGGAGCGCGGCTTGCCGTTCGGCAAATGTTCGGGGAAGGTCGAGTTGCCGGCTTCACCAGGATGCTGGATGCCGACGAACAAGGTCTTCTGGTCTGGCGAAAAGCTGATGCCGGTCACCTCGCAGCCCACCGGGCCGACCATGAAGCGACGGATCTCGCCGCTGGCCGGATCGGCGCAGAGCATCTGGTTGTTGCCCATACCGGCAAAATCCCCGGCGTTGCTGTAGTCGCCGTCGCTGAGGATCCACAGGCGGCCGGCCTTGTCGAAACCCAGGCCGTCGGGGCTGTTGAACATGTTCTGCGGGGTAATATTGGCCGAACCGGCCTTGGCCGTGCCGGGGTGCGCGGCAGGGTTGCCGGCGACCACGAACAGGTCCCAACCAAATGTATCGGTGCCATGATCATTGCCGGCGGCCTGCCAGCGCAGGATCTGCCCGTAGACGTTCTTCTCCCGGGGATTCGGTCCGCCGGTTGGCATACCTTCGTCGCCACGTTTGGAATTGTTGGTCAGGGTGCAATAGACCTGGCCATCAATGGGGCTGACGACTATCCATTCCGGGCGGTCCATGCGCGTGGCCTTGACCACGCTGGCGGCCAGGCGGGCATGGATCAGCACTTCGGCCTGGCTGGCGAAACCGCTGCCGGCATCGATGCCGTTCTTGCCGAAGCTCAGTTCCACCCATTCGCCGGCGCCCTTCGGCCGGTCCGGGTTGCCGTCGCCGTTGTCGAAACGCGCCACATACAAGGTGCCGTGATCCAGCAGATCACGGTTGGCCTTGGGGTTCTTGTGGTTGATCTTGTCGCGGCTGATGAACTTGTAGATGAATTCACCGCGTTCATCGTCGCCCATATAGACCACGGCACGGCCGTCACGGGTTTCGGCGAGGGCGGCGTTCTCGTGCTTGAAACGACCCAGGGCGGTGCGCTTGACCGGCGTCGACTGCGGATCGAACGGGTCGATTTCCACCACCCAGCCGTGACGGTTCAGCTCGTTGGGGTTTAGGGCCATGTCGAAGCGCGGATCGTGGGTGTGCCAGTTGATCTCTTTACTGCTGGCGACGACGCCATAACGCTTTTGCGCGGCATCGAATTTCTGTTCGGCATGGCTGCTGCCGAAACAGTCGGTGAAGTTCTCTTCGCAGGTCAGGTAGGTGCCCCAGGGGGTCTTGCCGTTGGCGCAGTTCTGGAAGGTGCCAAGGACTTTGCGACCCTGCTTGTCGGCTTGGGTCTGCAGCCAGGGATGGCCGGCTGCCGGGCCGCCGAATCTGATCGGTGTATTGCCGTGGATCCGCCGGTTATAGGCCGAGCCCTGGACGAAGTGCCATTGGTCGTCCTTGCGCTGTATTTCGATCACCGACACACCTTCGCTGGCCTGGGCCTTGCGCACGTCTTCGAGGGATTGCGGCTGGCCGCCGTGGGGGTAGAGGTAGCGGTAGTTGGTGTATTCGTTGTTGATCGCCATCAGCGCCCGGTTGTCGTCGCCGGGGAAGGGAAACAGGCTCATGCCGTCGTTGTTGTCGCCGAACTGGACTTCCTGGGCCTTGGCGCTGCCGTTGCCGCCGGGGTCGAAGGCCGGGCCGTTCTTGGCCAGCGGCTGGCCCCAGCTGATCAGCACGTTTGCGCTGTAGCCAGGGGGTAGGGTCAGGGTATCGGTGGTGGCGGCGGCAATGCTGTCGAAACCCAGCAGTTGGCCGGAGGCGGCGCTGACGCTGGCAGCCATCGCGCTGCGGGTCAGCAGGTTGCCGCCGAGGAACATCGCCGCGCCGCACAAGGCGCCGGCACCGATAAAGCCACGCCGGCTGAGGCCGACCATCTGTTCCAGGTCGGTGGGTTGGTTTTCTTCTAAGAGGTTCATGATCAGGCTCCCTGCGGGTCAGGGGCTCACCTTAGTAATGCACTGTGACGGATTTGTTGCAGGAAAAGCGGGGGATCGCTGCGTGATCGATCGCCGGCAAGCCTGCTCCTACAGGGGGTATGCGCTCTTCTGTAGGAGACGGCTTGCTGGCGATGGCCTCATACCGGTGTGCCCAGAATCACCAGGGACGGCGCAAACACCGTCTGCACCGGGCTTCCGACCCCCAGGTCGAGATTTTTTATCTGCTCCGGTGCTGCCAGCGCACAGAGCGTTTGTCCGTTCGCCAGCGCGATCCTGACTTGCGAAGGTCCGTCGTCATCCGCGGAAATTTCCTCGATTTGACCGGCCAGAGAATTGTGTCCAGATTTTGCCGGCTGCCCGATTGCATCCAATTCCAGCCAACCGGCCTTGATCAGGGCGACTACTTCGGTGCCGCTCTCCAACTCCAGGCGCAGGGTGCTGTCATGGGTGATCTGCGCCCGCAGCGTGAGCCCTCCGGCCAAGGCCAGGCGCACGAGGTCGTTGCGTCCTTGGCTGGTGATGTCCTGCACGGTGCCGTGGAGTTGGTTACGGGCGCTGGTGCGCAGCATCAGGCGGCCAAGCAGGTCGAGGTCGCCGCTGTCTTCGGCGGCCGCGAGGACCTGGGCCTGGATAGTTTGCAACCGTTGGTAAAGACGCAGCACCCGTTCGCCCTCGGCGGACAACTTTGCGCCACCGCCGCCCTTGCCGCCGACGCTACGTTCTACCAGGGGTTTCTGTGCCAGGTTGTTCAACTCGTCGATGGCGTCCCAGGCCGCTTTGTAGCTCAGGCCGGCACTTTTCGCGGCGCGGGTGATCGAGCCCTGTTCGGCGATATGTTGCAGCAGGGCGATGCGCTGCGGGCGGCGGACGATGTGTTGGGTCAACAGGACGGGCAGGGACATGGGGCGGACTTCGGGTCGCGGGGGTATTGGGCAAGGTGCCTCCCGCTGACTTCGACGTCAAGCCACAAGACCGCGCTCTGTTTCGAATTTGCTTGACTGACTGATAAGCCGGCTCGCCACGGGTTTTGCTGGTGTCCCTGGGACGGCTAGCGGCTTTCCGGGCTGGGTGTCCGCGCCAGGCAGTAGACATCGACCCGTCGCGCACCTTCCTTCATCAGCAATCGGGCCAGGCTTTCGGCAGTAGCACCGGTGGTCAGCACATCGTCCACCAGCGCCAGGTGCAGGCCTTCGACCTGCGCACCGGGCGCCAAGGCAAAGGCGTTCAACAGGTTGCGTCGGCGAGCCCTGGCATCCAGTTCCTGTTGCGCGATGGTGTGCTGAACTCGCAGCAAAAGGTGTTCATCTGCGGAGATTTCCAGGTTCTGGCTCAGCCACGTCGCCAGCATCGCCGCCTGGTTGTAACCCCGTTGACGCAGGCGTCGGGTCGCCATGGGCACCGGCAGCAGCAGGTCCGGTCGCGGCAGGCCATTGTCGAAGCGCTCGCGCAGGGCCTGGGCAAGCAATTCACCCAGCAGACGCCCCAGTGGCCATTGGCTCTGGTGCTTGAAACGGGTGATCAGGCTGTCCAGCGGGAAGCGGTAGGTCCAGGGCGCAATCACTTGCTCGAAAGCCGGGGGCTGCTTGAGGCACTCTCCACAGCTCAGTCCCGCCGCGGCCAAGGGCAGGGCGCAGATCTGGCACGACTCCATCAGCCAGGGCAACTCGCTCTCGCAGGGTGTACAGATAGGATGGGGTGTGTCAGTGGCTTCATCGCACAACAAGCAAATTTGTTTGTTTTTTAACCAGATGTAAACCGGTCCTGTGTATCGTGGTTGACAGTGCATGCGTCTTCCTTAAATATGCCGAGCATCCGTGTCGCGTCTGTGGGTATTCCTTTGCCCCGGCCGCTTGCCCAGCATAAAACAAGGAACTCCGCCGATGAGCGCCAGCATCACCGCCACTTTGCGTCACGATTGGTCTTTGGCCGAGGCCAAGGCTCTGTTCGTCCAGCCGTTCAATGACCTGCTGTTCCAGGCCCAGACCGTGCACCGCGCGCACTTCGACGCCAATCGCGTGCAAGTGTCGACCCTGCTGTCGATCAAGACCGGCGCCTGCCCGGAAGACTGCAAGTACTGCCCGCAGTCCGGCCACTACAACACCGGGCTGGAAAAAGAAAAACTGATGGAAGTGCAGAAGGTGCTGGAGGAGGCCGCCCGGGCCAAGGCCATCGGTTCGACCCGCTTCTGCATGGGCGCGGCGTGGAAACACCCGTCGGCCAAGGACATGCCCTACGTGTTGCAGATGGTCAAAGGGGTGAAGGCCATGGGCCTGGAAACCTGCATGACCCTGGGCAAGCTCGACCAGGAGCAGACCGCCGCCCTGGCCGATGCCGGCCTCGACTACTACAACCACAACCTCGACACCTCGCCGGAGTTCTACGGCAGCATCATCACTACCCGCACCTACAGCGAGCGTCTGGAGACCCTGGCCTATGTCCGCGATGCCGGGATGAAGATCTGCTCCGGCGGTATCCTCGGCATGGGTGAGTCCCTCGACGACCGCGCCGGGCTGCTGATCCAGCTGGCAAACCTGCCGGAACACCCGGAATCGGTGCCGATCAACATGCTGGTCAAGGTCGCCGGTACACCGCTGGAAAATGCCGATGACGTCGATCCGTTCGATTTCATCCGCATGCTCGCCGTGGCGCGGATCCTGATGCCGCAATCCCACGTCCGCCTGTCGGCCGGCCGCGAAGCGATGAACGACCAGATGCAGGCCCTGGCGTTCTTTGCCGGTGCGAACTCGATCTTCTACGGCGATAAATTGCTGACCACCGCCAACCCGCAGGCTGACAAGGACATGCAGTTGTTCGCGCGCCTGGGCATCCTCCCCGAGGCTCGTGAAGAGCACGCTGACGAAGTGCACCAGGCGGCCATCGAGCAGGCCCTGGTGGAGCAAAAGAGCAGCGAGCAGTTCTACAACGCCGCTGTTTGATCTGCCCTGTTTTCACCCAGGGCACCGCTCGGCCTTGTGGGAGCAGGATTCATCCGCGAAGGCGTCCTCGAGATCGCCAGAAGCTTCGCGGATCAATCCTGCTCCCACATAGCCGAGCGGTGTTCTTCGGATCGCATCTGCGAGGCTCCAATGTCCTTCGATCTCGCTGCCCGGTTGTCCGCCCGGCGTGCCGAAAACCTCTATCGCCAGCGCCCGCTGCTGGAGAGTCCGCAAGGCCCGCATGTGGTGGTCGATGGCCAGCCCCTGCTGGCCTTCTGTAACAACGACTACCTGGGCCTGGCCAATCATCCGCAGGTCATCGAAGCCTGGCAGGCCGGCGCGGCGCGCTGGGGTGTCGGCGGCGGTGCCTCGCACCTGGTGATCGGTCACAGCGGGCCGCATCACGCCCTGGAAGAGGCCCTGGCCGATCTCACCGGCCGGCCACGTGCGTTGTTGTTCACCACTGGCTACATGGCCAACCTTGGTGCGGTCACAGCGTTGGTGGGGCAGGGCGACACGGTGCTGGAGGACCGTCTCAACCATGCGTCGCTGCTGGATGCCGGCTTGCTCTCGGGGGCACGCTTCAACCGTTATCTGCACAACGACGCCGTCAGCCTCGCCAAGCGCCTGGAGAAAGCCAGCGGAAATACCCTGGTGGTCACCGACGGGGTCTTCAGCATGGACGGCGACCTGGCCGACTTGCCGGCCCTGGCCCGTGAGGCGCGGGCCAAGGGCGCCTGGCTGATGGTCGACGATGCCCACGGTTTCGGCCCCCTGGGGGCTAATGGCGGCGGCATTGTCGAGCATTTCGGCTTGAGCCAGGAAGACGTGCCGGTGCTGGTCGGTACCCTGGGCAAGGCCTTCGGCACGTCAGGCGCCTTTGTCGCCGGCAGTGAAGAGTTGATCGAAAGCCTGATCCAGTTCGCCCGGCCCTACATCTATACCACCAGCCAACCACCGGCCCTGGCCTGTGCGACCTTGAAGAGCCTGGAGCTGTTACGTAGCGAGCACTGGCGGCGCGAGCACCTGAATGGGCTGATTCGCCAGTTCCGCCGGGGTGCGGAGCAAATCGGCCTGACCCTGATGGACAGTTTCACCCCGATCCAGCCGATCCTGATCGGCGACAGCGGCCGGGCACTGCAGTTCGCGCAGCTATTGCGTGAGCGCGGGCTGATGGTCACGGCGATTCGTCCGCCGACCGTCCCGGCGGGTAGTGCCCGGCTGCGGGTGACCCTGTCCGCGGCCCACAGCGAGGCGCAGGTGCAGCTATTGTTAGAGGGGCTGGCTGCGTGTTTCAGCCGGTTGGGCCCCTTTGATCCCGTGGAGCCAAACCATGCGTGATCGTCTGATCCTGTTGCCCGGTTGGGGTCTCGGTATCTCGCCGCTGGAACCCCTGGCCGCCGCCTTGCGCGGGCTGGATGAGCACTTGCGGGTGGAAATCGAACCTTTGCCGGAACTGGCTTGCGGTGACCCCGACGAGTGGCTCGACGAACTGGATGCGACCGTGCCGGACAACACCTGGCTGGGTGGCTGGTCCTTGGGCGGCATGCTGGCCTCGGCGCTGGCGGCCCGTCGCGGCGACCGCTGCTGCGGTCTGTTGACCCTGGCGAGCAACCCGTGTTTCGTGGTGAGTGACGGCTGGTCCGGGGCCATGGCGAATGACACCTTCGACCTGTTCCTGGCCGGCTGTCGCGCCGATCCGCAAGCGACCCTCAAGCGTTTCAGCCTGCTCTGTGCCCAGGGTTCGGCGGACCCGCGTGGACAGGCGCGACTGCTCCTGGCCGGTGCGCCGAATACCGCGCCATCCGTTCTGTTGAACGGGCTGGAGGTGCTGGCACAACTGGATACCCGGCCTGCCCTGCAAGCCTATCGTGGTCCGCAACTGCACCTGTTCGCCGGCCAGGATGGCCTGGTGCCGGCCGAGGCCGCCAGTGAATTGCTGGCGTTGCTGCCGGATGTCGAAATCGGCCTGATCGAACAGGCCGGCCACGCTTTCCTACTGGATGACCCCCATGGAGTGGCCGGGGCTGTCCAGGCCTTTTTGCATGAGTCCGGTGATGACTGATCTTTCCCATCCTGTCTTGCCCGGCGGTCTGCCCGACAAGCGTCAGGTGGCTGCCTCGTTTTCCCGCGCGGCGGCCAGCTATGACAGCGTCGCCCAATTGCAGCGCGATGTCGGTCATGAGTTGCTCGGGCGCTTGCCGGTCTCGTTGCACCCATCCCGTTGGCTCGACATGGGGTGTGGCACCGGCTATTTCAGCCGGGCCCTGGGCGTTCGCTTCGACCAGGGCGAAGGCGTGGCGCTGGATATTGCCCAGGGCATGCTGGAGCACGCCCGTCCCTTGGGCGGTGCCCGGCACTTTGTCGCCGGGGACGCCGAGCGCCTGCCATTACAGGCCGCTAGCTGCGACCTGGTGTTCTCCAGCCTGGCGGTACAATGGTGCGCCGATTTTGCCGCGGTACTCGGCGAGGCCCATCGGGTATTGCGCCCGGGTGGGGTGATGGCCTTTGCCAGCCTGTGTGTCGGCACCCTGTACGAGCTGCGGGAAAGCTGGCGGACGGTGGATGGCCTGGTGCATGTCAACCGCTTCCGGCTGTTCAGCGACTATCAACAACTGTGCCGAGACAGCGGTTTGCGCGTGGTCAGCCTGGAAAGCCGACCGCAGGTACTGCACTACCCTGATGTGCGCAGCCTGACCCATGAGCTCAAGGCGCTGGGCGCGCATAACCTCAATCCTGGCCGACCGGGCGGTTTGACCGGGCGGGCACGGATTCTCGGGTTGATGCAGGCCTATGAACGGTTTCGCCAGGCCGAGGGGCTGCCGGCGACCTATCAGGTGGTCTACGCGATTCTGGAGAAACCGCTATGAGTGCTGCCTATTTCATTACCGGCACCGACACCGACGTGGGCAAGACCACGATTGCCGCGGGCTTGTTGCACGCGGCCCGTCAGGCTGGCCTGAGCACCGCGGCGGGCAAGCCGGTGGCGTCCGGCTGCGAGGTGACGCCCGAGGGGCTGCGCAACGCCGATGCCCTGGCGTTGTTGGCAGAATGTTCGCTGCCGCTGACCTATGCCGAGGTCAATCCGGTGGCCTTCGAGCCGGCAATCGCTCCGCATCTGGCCGCACGCGAGGCTGGGGTGAAGTTGACCGTGGCGTCCTTGCTGGGACCGATGCGGCAAGTATTGGCCAGGCAGGCCGATTTCACCCTGATAGAGGGGGCCGGGGGCTGGCGGGTGCCGTTGGCGGAGCAGGCCAGCCTGTCGGATCTGGCCCAGGCGCTGGCCTTGCCGGTGATCCTGGTGGTGGGCGTGCGCCTGGGGTGTATCAGCCATGCCCTGCTGACCGCCGAAGCCATCGACCGCGATGGGCTGCAACTGGCCGGCTGGGTCGCCAATATCATCGATCCGAAGACATCGCGCCTGGAGGAGAACCTCGCAACCCTCGCCGAACGCCTGCCGGCACCTTGCCTGGGGCGGGTGCCGAGGCTCAAGGCGGCGAGCGCCGGAGCCGTGGCGCAGTACCTGCAACTGGACCTGCTGGACTAGGCGCCGCGCCACGGTGTCTGCGGGCTGATTGATGTGACCCTAAGACTCTGGCTATCAACAGGCAATCTGCCATTATTGTTTTTGACGGGTGTTTCTTTGACGGGTCTGGTTAAATGCAGACTGTCGATTCTGTCTCCAGTCGAGTTTGCCCATGGAAATCTCAGGAAATACCGCTCTGTATGCCGGTCTGAGCACTATTCGGACCGGGCAGAATCGCGTCGATCAGTCGGCCAGCCAGGTGGCCGATACCATTGCCGAGCGCTCGCTGAAGAGCCAGTCGTCCGATACCCAGGTCAACCGGCTGTTGTCGCTGGACCGTAGCCAGCAAGATTTGTCGAGCACCATGGTGGACATGTCCCAGGGCAAGCTTCAGGTCGAGTTGGGCGCCAAGGTGGCCAAGGCCTCGGACCAGGCGCTGGGTACGTTGATCGATACCTACGCTTGATGTGGGGGGGCAACCCCAATACTGTTCAACGACGAATGATCTCAAGTCTGACCGAGATGTGTGACGAGTGGGCTTGCCCACGCTCGGCTGCGCAGCAGTCGCAAAACCGGCCGCCTCGGTCTACCCGATGCACCGGATTCGCAGGTTTTAGGGCTGCTTCGCAACCCGGAGCGGCGTTCCGACCAGCCCGCTCGCCACAGCGGCGATTCCTGAACTTCTCCCTTGTTTCATAAGCACCGGCTTACCCTCGACTATTCTTTCCATGACGCGCCCCTGGATGCCCTTCAAGGCTGCCGGCCTTTTCCTGCGCGTCTTTCATCCATGTATGACAAATGGACTATGAACGACACTTGACAAGAATTGAGCGCAAACGTATGTTTCAAACAACCGTTTGACCGGCGTGGCAAATCGACGCGGTCGCTCATTCCAGGATTCATCAGCAGAGGTTTATCGCTATGCCTGACTACAAGGCCCCCTTGCGTGATATTCGCTTCGTCCGTGACGAGCTGCTCGGTTACGAAGCGCACTATCAGAGCCTGCCGGCTTGCCAGGACGCTACTCCGGACATGGTTGACGCCATCCTTGAGGAAGGCGCCAAGTTCTGTGAGCAGGTACTGGCCCCGTTGAATCGGGTCGGCGACACCGAAGGCTGCACCTGGAGCGAGTCCGGCGTTAAGACACCGACCGGTTTCAAGGAAGCCTACAAGCAGTTCGTCGAAGGCGGCTGGCCAAGCCTGGCCCACGACGTCGAACACGGCGGCCAAGGCTTGCCGGAGTCCCTGGGCCTGGCGGTCAGCGAAATGGTCGGCGAAGCCAACTGGTCGTGGGGCATGTACCCGGGCCTGTCCCATGGCGCGATGAACACCATTTCCGAACACGGTACCCCTGAGCAGCAAGAGGCTTACCTGACCAAGCTGGTTTCCGGCGAGTGGACCGGCACCATGTGCCTGACCGAGCCGCACTGTGGTACTGACCTGGGCATGCTGCGGACCAAGGCCGAGCCTCAGGCTGATGGTTCCTACAAGGTCAGCGGCACCAAGATCTTCATTTCGGCCGGTGAGCACGACATGGCCGACAACATCGTCCATATCGTCCTGGCACGCCTGCCGGATGCGCCGGCCGGCACCAAGGGTATTTCGCTGTTCATCGTGCCCAAGTTCCTGCCGAACGCCGACGGTAGCGTCGGTGCGCGCAATGCGGTTTCCTGCGGTTCCCTCGAACACAAGATGGGTATCCACGGCAACGCCACCTGCGTGATGAACTTCGACGCGGCCACCGGTTTCCTGATCGGCCCGCCGAACAAGGGCCTGAACTGCATGTTCACCTTCATGAACACCGCTCGCCTGGGGACCGCGCTGCAAGGCCTGGCCCACGCCGAGATCGGTTTCCAGGGGGGCCTGAAATATGCCCGCGAGCGTCTGCAGATGCGTTCCCTGACGGGGCCGAAAGCGCCGGACAAAGCCGCCGACCCGATCATCGTGCACCCTGACGTGCGGCGCATGCTGCTGACCATGAAGGCCTTCGCCGAAGGCAACCGGGCGATGGTCTACTTCACCGCCAAGCAGGTCGACATCGTCAAGTACGGCCAGGATGAAGAAGAGAAGAAGAAAGCCGACGCCCTGCTGGCGTTCATGACCCCGATTGCCAAGGCGTTCATGACCGAAGTCGGCTTCGAAGCCGCCAACCACGGCGTGCAGATCTATGGCGGTCACGGCTTTATCGCCGAGTGGGGCATGGAGCAGAACGTTCGCGACAGCCGCATTTCGATGCTGTACGAAGGCACCACCGGCATCCAGGCCCTCGACCTGCTGGGTCGCAAGGTGTTGATGACCCAGGGTGAAGCGCTGAAGGGCTTCACCAAGATCGTCCACAAGTTCTGCCAGGCCAACGAAGGCAACGAAGCGGTCAGCGAGTTCGTCGCACCGCTGGCGGCCATCAACAAGGAATGGGGCGAGCTGACCATGAAAGTCGGCATGGCCGCGATGAAGGACCGTGAAGAAGTCGGAGCCGCTTCGGTGGACTACCTGATGTACTCCGGTTATGCCTGCCTGGCTTACTTCTGGGCCGACATGGCGCGCCTGGCGGCCGAGAAGCTGGCTTCGGGTACCACCGAGGAAGGCTTCTACACCGCCAAGCTGCAGACCGCGCGTTTCTACTTCCAGCGCATCCTGCCGCGTACCCGCACTCATGTGGCAACCATGCTGTCGGGCGCGAACAACCTGATGGACATGAAGGAAGAGAACTTCAGCCTGGGCTACTAAGCCGCACTGAGTCCTCTGCAAAAGCCGCTTCGCCTTCGGGGGAAGCGGCTTTTTTTGCCTGCGGCCCAGGGCGAGGCCCGCAGAAAAAATTCCCGACTGAATCGCTAAGAAGAATCGCCGCGCTGCCGTTATAGAGAGGGTGTTTGTGACTGATGTCACATTGCCGTACTTTAGTTCTTACAATACAGGCACAATGCCATTTATTGCGTTGCCGGTCGGAGCTTTACCCTTGCCGCGTTCTTCCGCTGTCCATGCTGGTCATTTTTTGCCCTCTCTCCTGTTGTTGCTTGCGGGGCTCGCGGCTGCCTACGTCAAGGAACTCAACGTCTTCTTCACCTCGCTGTTCAATGTGTTGCCGACCCTGGTTTTGCTGCTGGGCGGTTCCTACTGCGCGGTGTACCGACGCCAGCGTGAACTGTTCCTGATGGTGACGGTGTATATCGCCTATTTCCTGCTATCCACCCAGACCGACTATTACCGGGATCACGGCAAGGTCCGCGAGGATGCCGCCGTGGTCTTCCATCTGTGTTGCCTGTTGCTGCCGCTGCTGTTTGGTGTGTACGCCGCCTGGCAGGAGCGCACGCACCTGTTCCAGGACATGGTCGCGCGGTTCGCCGTGCTGCTGGCGGTGGGTAGCGTGGCGCTGGGCCTGGAGCAGAGTTATCCGCAAAGCTTGCTCGACTGGCTGGCGGAAATCCGCTGGCCGTCGCTGCACGGGGACTGGATGAGCCTGATCCAGTTGTCCTACCCGGTGTTCTTCGCTGCCTTCCTGTTGCTCACGGTGCAGTACTGGCGCAATCCGCGACCGTTGCACGCGGCGCAACTGACCGGGTTGCTCGGGTTGTTCTGGATGTTGCCCAAAACCTTCATCCTGCCGTTCACCCTCAACATCATGTGCAGCCAGGTGATGTTGATGATCGCCGCGGCGGTGGCCCATGAGGCCTATCAGATGGCTTTCCGCGACGAGCTCACCGGCTTGCCGGGACGCCGCGCGCTGAACGAGCGCATGCAGCGCCTGGGGCGCAACTATGTGCTGGCGATGACCGACGTCGACCACTTCAAGAAATTCAACGACACCCACGGTCACGACGTCGGCGACCAGGTGTTGCGTCTGGTGGCGAGCAAGCTGGCGAAGGTCAGCGGCGGCGGTCGCGCCTATCGTTACGGTGGTGAAGAGTTCGCGGTGGTGTTCGCCGGCAAGAGCCTGGAAGAGTGCATGCCGCACCTGGAGGTCATTCGCGAAGTGATCGCCAACTACCATATCCAGTTGCGCAACCAGGACAACCGCCCCCAGGACGACCAGCAAGGTCGTCAGCGCCGCGCCGGCAGCGGGGCTAGCAGTGTGTCGGTGACCGTGAGTATCGGTGTCGCCGAGCGTCAGCCGGAACAGCGCACCCCGGAAGAAGTGCTCAAGTCCGCCGACCAGGCGCTCTATGCCGCCAAGGGGGCGGGGCGTAACTGCGTGGTTGCGGCGGGGCAGACCCGGCGTGGCGCGGTGCGCACGGGTGAAGCCGTCGGCTGAGTGATGGTGGAGCATTCAGCGGGTGGACGGTGATTGTCCGGGGGTGGGCAGGGCAGTAGGTTGAGGCATCTGCTGCCGGAGAAACGACCATGCCTGAGTACCAAGCCCCGCTACGCGATATGCGCTTTCTGATCGACCATGTTTTCGATTTCCATGCCCACTACCTCGCCCTCGGCGCCACCGATGCCAGCCCCGACATGGTCGGTGCAATCCTGGAAGAAGGCGCGAAGTTCTGCGAGCAGGTGCTGTCGCCGCTGAACCGCTCCGGCGATGAAGAGGGCTGTCATTTCGAGCATGGCGTGGTGACCACGCCCCAGGGTTTCAAGCAGGCCTTTGCCCAATATGTCGAAGGCGGCTGGCATGGCCTGGCGGCGGACCCGGCCTATGGCGGGCAAGGCCTGCCGCTGTCCCTGGGATTGGTGATCAGCGAGATGATCGGTTCCAGCAACACCTCCTGGGGCATGTACCCGGGCCTGACCCACGGCGCCATGTCGGCGATCCACGCCCACGGCACCGAGGAGCAGAAAAACACCTACCTGAGCAAACTGACCGAGGGTCGCTGGACCGGCACCATGTGCCTGACCGAGGCCCATTGCGGCACTGACCTGGGGCTGATCAAGACCCGCGCCGTGCCCCTGGCCGACGGCAGTTATGCCATCAGTGGCAGCAAGATCTTCATCTCCGCCGGCGAGCACGACCTGAGCGAGAACATCGTGCACCTGGTGCTGGCCAAACTGCCGGACGCCCCGGCGGGGACCAAGGGCATTTCCCTGTTCATCGTGCCCAAGTTCCTGGCCGATGCCGCCGGCGATGCGGGCGAGCGTAACGGGGTGCACTGTGGCTCCATCGAACACAAAATGGGGATCAAGGCTTCCGCGACCTGCGTACTGAACTTCGACGAGGCCCGGGGCTTTCTGATCGGTGAGGCCAACAAGGGCCTGAACTGCATGTTCACCATGATGAACCATGCCCGGCTCGGCACCGGGATGCAGGGCCTGTGCCTGGGCGAGACGAGCTTCCAGGGTGCGGTCCGGTACGCCAACGATCGTCTGCAGATGCGTTCGCTCACCGGCCCCAAGGCGCCGGACAAGGTCGCCGACCCGATCATCGTCCATCCTGATGTGCGACGCATGCTGCTGACCATGAAGGCGTTCAACGAAGGCAGCCGGGCGCTGACCTACTTCACCGCGCAGTGGCTGGATGTGGCCCATCTGGGCACCGAGGCGAGCCAACGCCAGGAGGCCGAGGACCTGCTGGCTTTCCTGACGCCGATCTGCAAGGCCTTCATGACCGAGACCGGCCTTGAGGTCACCAACCACGGGATGCAGGTGTTCGGTGGTCATGGCTTCATTCGTGAGTGGGGCATGGAGCAGTTGGTTCGCGATTGCCGGATCGCGCCGATCTATGAGGGCACCAACGGGATTCAGGCGCTGGATCTGCTGGGGCGCAAGGTGCTCGGCAGCCAGGGCAAGTTGCTGCGCGGCTTTACCAGGATCGTGCAGCGGTTCTGTCTGGCGAATGCCGAACATCCGCAGCTCAAGGGCTATGCGGCGCAACTGGGCGGTTTGAATCAGCAGTGGGGCGAACTGACCACCCAGGTCGGCATGGCGGCGCTGAAGAACCCGGATGAAGTAGGCGCGGCGGCCTTGGACTATCTGATGTACAGCGGTTACATCATTCTTGCATACCTCTGGCTACGCATGGCGCTGGTGGCCCAAGCCCAGTTGGACGACGGTAGCGGCGACGCCGAGTATTGCCAGGGCAAGCTGGCGACCTGCGAGTTCTACTTCAAGCGCCTGCTGCCGCGCACGACCGCCCATCGGGCGGCGGTGGAGGCAGGGAGCGAGTGCCTGATGCGTTTGCCGGCGGAGTTGTTTTCTCTTTAGCGGGTTGGCGATCTTGAGGGCCCTTTCGCGGGCAAGCTCCGCTCCCGCACTGATATCCGTGTCGAACACGAGTCTCGTGCACGACACAAAACCTGTGGGAGCGGAGCTTGTCGGATCACCGCGCCGCCGCGAAGGCGTCGGAACAGGCAACGCATGACGCCGATAGGTTAGTGACCAAAAATAACAAAAAAGTCACACATAGACCCTATGTGTCGTAAAAGTTGTTAGGGTAAACTCGAGCCATAGAAAATCGGTCCCATCCGGGGCCTGTCGTTTAGATCTTGCGAGGTTTGCCATGGCTGACTACAAAGCGCCCCTGCGCGATATGCGCTTCGTCCTCAATGAAGTGTTCGAGGTCGCGAAACTCTGGGCTCAACTGCCTGCCCTGGCCGAGAGCGTCGACGCCGAAACCGTCGAGGCGATTCTCGAAGAGGCCGGCAAGGTCACCGCCAAGAGCATCGCGCCCCTGAGCCGTGGCGGCGATGAAGAAGGCTGCCGCTGGGACAACGGCGTGGTGTTCACGCCGAACGGTTTCCAGCAGGCCTACCAGACCTACGCCGAAGGTGGCTGGGTGGGTGTCGGCGGTGATCCGGCCTTCGGCGGCATGGGCATGCCCAAGGCGGTTTCGGCCCAGGTCGAAGAAATGATCAACTCCTCCAGCCTCGCCTTCGGTCTCTACCCGATGCTGACGGCCGGTGCCTGTGTCTCGATCAACACCCACGCCAGCGAAGAGCTCAAAGCCGCTTACCTGCCGAACATGTATTCGGGTGTCTGGGCCGGTTCCATGTGCCTGACCGAACCCCATGCCGGCACTGACCTGGGGATTATCCGGACCAAGGCCGAGCCGCAGGCGGACGGTTCCTACAAGGTCACGGGGACGAAGATCTTCATTACCGGCGGCGAGCACGACCTGACCGAGAACATCATTCACCTGGTGTTGGCCAAGCTGCCTGACGCCCCGGCCGGTCCCAAGGGTATTTCGTTGTTCCTGGTGCCGAAGTTCATGGTCAATGCCGATGGCAGTCTCGGGGCCCGTAACCCGGTGAGCTGTGGCTCCATCGAACACAAGATGGGCATCCAGGCTTCCGCGACCTGCGTGATGAACTTCGACGAAGCCGTGGGCTACCTGATAGGCGAGCCGAACAAAGGCCTGGCCGCGATGTTCACCATGATGAACTACGAGCGCCTGGGGGTAGGCATCCAGGGCCTGGCGTCGGGTGAGCGTTCTTATCAGAACGCGGTAGAGTACGCCCGCGATCGCCTGCAAAGCCGTTCGCCGACCGGGCCGAAGTCCAAGGACAAGGTGGCCGACCCGATCATCGTGCACCCCGACGTGCGGCGCATGCTGTTGACCATGAAAGCCTCGAACGAAGGCGGTCGGGCATTCTCCACCTATGTGGCGATGCAGTTGGACACCGCCAAGTTCAGTGAGGACGCCACCACCCGCGAACGTGCGGATGGCCTGGTGGCCTTGCTGACCCCGGTGGCCAAGGCCTTCCTGACCGACCTCGGCCTGGAGACCACCGTGCACGGCCAGCAGGTGTTCGGCGGCCATGGCTATATCCGCGAGTGGGGCCAGGAACAACTGGTGCGCGATGTGCGCATCACCCAGATCTACGAAGGCACCAACGGCATCCAGGCTCTGGACCTGGTGGGGCGCAAGATCGTCGGCAACGGCGGCGCCTATTACAAGCTGTTCGCCGAAGAGATTCGCCATTTCATCAACACCGCCGACGCCGGGTTGGCCGAGTTCACCCAGCCGCTGGGCACCGCGCTGGATAATCTTGATGACCTGACGGCCTGGGTCCTGGAGCGCGCCAAGAGCAATCCGGACGAAATCGGTGCGGCATCTGTCGAATACCTGCAAGCCTTCGGTTACACCGCCTATGCCTATATGTGGGCCCTGATGGCCAAGGCAGCGTTGGGCAAGGAGAATCAGGAGATGTTCTACGCGAGTAAAGTGGGCACGGCGCGGTTCTATTTCGCCCGTCTATTGCCGCGTATTCACTCGCTGACAGCCTCGGTAAAAGCTGGGAGCGAGTCGTTGTTCCTACTGGAAGCCGAGCAATTTTGATTCTTCGGATGTCTTGTAAGCATTTACTTACATAACGCGCTGCTCTTTGCCCCTTTCGCCAAATTGGATCCAGCGATAATCTTTGCTTCAAGGACGTCGAGCAGGAAGCTCAAAAGTAACAACAGGGACACGTAGGATTCTGCCAGGACGGCGGAGTGAAAAGGATGTCAGGGAAACAGTCTGCAAAGCCCCGCTTCGGCGGGGTTTTCTTTTGCCCGCAAAAAAGTAGCGGTCAGTTCAGCCCCTCGCGTACCACCGGCGGATGCCCACCCGCGGGGTTCGTCACGTCTTCGAGCAAGTTGCGCAACAATTCCAGCGTCGCCTGTTGGCGCTGCATATCGCGGCAGACCAGCCCCACTTTCAAGGCGACGCGCGGTTCGGTCAATGGCTTCCACAGCAACAGGTCGTCGTCGTGCTCATGGCGCGAGCGGCCCGGTAGCACCGTTGCCAGTCGCGTGTGCGGCAGGCTGTCGAGGATGCCGGCCATATTGTTCAGCTCGGCCTGGACCTGAGGGCGGCGCCCCAGATTGGCCAGTTGTCCCTGCCAGATCTGGCGGATCTGAAACTCCTCGCCCAGCAGCAGCATCGGCAGTTCGGCGGCCTGGCTCAAAGAGACTTTCTTGAATTCGCGCAATGGATGGTCGCTAGGGATCACCAGTTGCAATTCATCTTCGTACAGCAGCACCCCATGCAAGCCCGGCTGGCGCGGTGGCAGATAGCTGATGCCGATATCCAGCGAACCATTGAGCAGGCGTCGCTCGATCTCCATGCCGGTCAATTCGTAGATCTGCACCACCAGGTGCGGTTGGGCCTTGCGTACCCGTTCCAGCATCTGCGGTACCAGGCTGGTGTGCACGGTCTGCAGCACCCCGATGGCCAGGGTGCGCAGGGACTGGCCCTGGAAGTTGCGCAGGTCGTCGCGGGCCCGTTGCAGGCCATCGAGCAGCGGCAGCGCGTGGTTGTACAGGGTATGGGCGGCGAGGGTCGGCAACAGGCGTTTGCTGCTGCGTTCGAACAGGCCCACATCGAGGTTGTGTTCAAGCTGGCGGATCTGCTGCGAGAGCGCCGGTTGCGAGATCGACAGGCGCTCGGCAGCCCGGCCGACATGGCCCTCTTCATACACCGCGACGAAATAACGCAGTTGCTTGAAATCCATAAGCTGTACTTATCGAAAAAGCTCGAAAAACGAAATGGCTGCAAGTGCCGGAGAAGCCTAGTCTACCCGCAATTATAAGGGCTTACAGGGCCATAGCGTGCGATGAATACTGTTTGCGTGGACGGTGTTTACATAGGCAAGGCAAAAAATCTCGGCCAGGGTCTGGTGGGGGATACGGATAAACACCGGGTTGCCAACCGGCTCTGGTTATGGCCACAGGGCCTGGGCAGTGATGAGCACGGCGACCCGCGTTTCCATACCGGTCCCGAGCGGGCCGTGCATCACTATCCCGCCGAGCATTACGCTTACTGGCGGCAACGTTATCCACAGCTCGATTGGGTCGCACCGGCCTTTGGCGAGAATTTGTCGACGCGGGGGCTGACTGAAGGGCAAGTCTGCCTGGGTGATCTGTTTCGCTGGGGCGGCGCGTTGTTGCAGGTCAGTCAACCGCGCTCGGCCTGCTATCGCCTGAGTCGCCTCGGGACATTGCCGGAGCTGCCGCAAGAAGCCCAGGACACAGGGCGCTGCGGTTGGTTCTATCGGGTGCTCAAGTCGGGGTTTGTCAGCGCCGATCAACCCTTCGAACTGATTCAGCGCAGCTATCCCGGCCTGACCGTGGCCTGGGCGCTGCATGCCTTCTATCAGGAGCCCCTGGAGCATGCGGGGCTGAAGAAACTGGTGGACTGTCCGGCGCTGTCCTCGCGCTGGCGCGACACGGCGATCAAGCGCCTGCGCAGCGGTCGGGTCGAAGACTGGTCGGCGCGCCTGCTCGGTCTGCCGCTGGAAGGTCTGCGCGCATGAACCTGTTCAGCTTGCGGCGCACGCCGCCGAGTCTTGATGACCTCACGGCCGAGTACCGACAGTCCACCCGGCGTGACAGTGTCACCCATGAATACCTGATGCCGGTGGCTGAGCGTCCTGCCCCGGTGTTCGTACGCGGCCAAGGCTCCTCGGTGTGGGATGCGCAGGGTCAGTCCTACCTGGATTTCAGCCAGGGCGGTGGCAGCAACAGTCTGGGCCACAGTCCCGGTGTCCTGGCCCGGGTTTTGTCCGACCAGGCCTATGGCTTGATCAACGTCGGCGGCGGGTTGCATAACCAGGGGCAATTGAATCTGGCCCGGCGATTATGCGAGAGCACGGGTTGCGACCAGGTGCATTTTTTCAACAGTGGCTCCGAAGCCTGCGAGGGGGCGATCAAGCTGGCGCGTAAATGGGGACAGCTGTATCGCGGTGGCGCGTCGCGGATCATTTCGCTGAGCAACGCCTGTCATGGCAATGGTTTCGGTGCCCTGGCGGCGTCGGCGCCGGATGCCTTCGACAATCGTTTCGAACCCCGGCTGCCGGGCTTCAGCCAGGTGCCGTTCAATGATTTGCCGGCCTTGCATGCGGCCGTGGACGCCAAGACCGTCGCGATCATGCTGGAACCGATCCAGAGTGCCGCGGGGGTGATTCCGGCGACGGGGCACTATCTCAAGGGCGTCGAGCGACTATGCCGTGAGTTGGGCATCCTCCTGATCCTGGATGAAGTGCAGACCGGCATGGGGCGCTGTGGCACCTTGCTGGTCGAGCAGCAGTATGGGGTGAAGGCGGACATCATCACCCTGGGCAAGGGCCTGGGCGGCGGCGTGCCACTGGCCGCCCTGCTGGCGCGGGGCAAGGCGGGTTGTTTTGCACCAGGCGAAATCGGTGGCAGTCATCACGGCAATGCCATGATGTGCAGCGCCGGGTTGGCGGTGCTGGAGACGCTGCTCGCGGGTGATTTCCTCAGCAAGGTCCGTGAAACCGGACAGTACCTGCGTGAAGGGCTGACGCGTCTGGCTCAACGTTATGCACAGGGAGAATTGCGCGGGACCGGCTTGCTCTGGGGCTTGACCCTGGCTGATGAGTCGGCCGATGCGCTGGTCAAGGCCGCACTGCTGGAAGGGCTGCTGCTCGATGCACCGAAAGCCGACTGCCTGCGTTTTTCTCCGGCGCTGAACGTCAGCAAGAGTGACATCGACGAGATGTTGCAGCGCCTGGCCCATGCCTTTTCCCGAGTGCGAACCGCCCAGGTCCAGTGTCGCAAAGGTATTGCCGTCTGACACTGACCGACTCTTTTTCTTCAACTAATTCCCAAACCGTCTCGCGGTATAACGCGTCGCCCTGTGCCTGACTCTTTTGGCACGGGGCGTTTTTTTGTGGGCGGTGCTCAAGCGCACGGTTTCACACAAGGACGCTCCTCCAGGAGTCTGGCCAACGAGGTACGTGACGGACTTGAATTTATATACCACTAAGTGGTATGTTTCTTGGGGAAGGATTTCCATGCCATACAGGTTTTTCAAAACCCGGCGCTTCAGCGTCGATGCGAGAAAGGCACTGATCACCGATGCAGCGCTGGTCGCGACTATGAGAGAAGCCATCAGTGGTCAGGCGGATAATCTGGGCGGCGGTGTCTGGAAGAAACGCCTCAACGAGAACCGCCATCGTTCCATTGTATTGGCGAGGGGGCGTTGTTACTGGGTCTTCCAGTTTCTGTTCGCCAAAAGCGATCAGAGCAATATCACGGCGCAGGAGCTCAGTGCCTTCAAGGCGTTGGCCAAGGCTTATGAGGGACTCAGTGAGCAGCAGGTCCAACAGCTACTGGAAATGAAAGAGTTTGTGGAGATAGGTCATGACCAAGACATTTAAAAGCGAGGCGCTGGAGTCGATTCATGAGTCGGCCAGCGCGTTGCAGGCCATTGGCGCGATCAGCAAGGCGACCATGCGCGAGTTCGATGAGTCCTGCCTGGCGCAGGTCCCGGATGAAATTGCGCCGGAGCAGATCAAGCAACTGCGTGAACGCAACCATGTCAGCCAACCGGTTTTCGCCCGTTACCTGAACACCAGTGCCTCGACCGTGAAGCAGTGGGAGGCGGGTGACAAGCAACCCAGCGGCATGGCGCTTAAATTGCTGAGCATCGTACAGAAATACGGCCTGCAGATCTTGGCCTAGCGTTCGCGGCGATTGCGCGAGCGGTCCTGGGCAAAGGTGCGCAGCCCGCGGTGGGCACTGGTTTGTCCGCGAATCAGGCCGGCGCGCTCGGCGGGTTCCGAGGCTGGTAGGGGCGGCGGCGTTTGCGCCGGCTCCCCGGCTTCGTTCGAGGACGCTGGACCTTCGGCGTCGGGAGAGATTGGCAGGGACATGGGCGTTTCCTTGGAAGAGGAGCGCCCATTTTAACGGATAACGCCCGCTCAGTCCTGGCTCAGCCCCGTATAGAGCGCCGGACGGCGGTCCAGCAGATAGCGGTTGCTGGCCCGGGAGGCCTGCATCAGCGAACGGTCCAGGGTGGCGACGATCAAGGTTTCATCCAGGCCGGCGCGGGCCAGGCGGCTGCCGTCCGGCGCGGCAATGCTGCTCTGGCCGCAGTACTGGATGTCCCCCTCATGACCGCAGTAGTTGGCGTACGCCACAAAACACTGGTTCTCGAAGGCCCGGGCGCGAATGGTGACATCGGCGACGAAGTCGAACGGCACCATATTGGCGGTGGGTACCAGAATCACCTCGGCTCCGCTCAACGCCAGGCGCCGGGTGTTTTCCGGGAACTCGACGTCGTAGCAGATCAGCAGCCCGACTTTCCAGCCGCCCAGCTCCACCACCGGAAAGTGGTCGGGGCCGGCACTGAACATCGAATGATCGAGGTCACCGTAGAGGTGGGTCTTGCGGTAGTTGCACAGACTCTGGCCCTGGGCATCGATCAACTGCACCGCGTTGTAGATCTGGCCATCCTCGGCGCGCTCCGGGTAGCCGTAGACAATCGCCATGTTCGCCGCCCGGGCGAGGGCGGCAATATGTTGTGCGCTGGGGCCATCGCTGGCTTCGGCCAGGGCCCCGACCGCTTCGGCGCCGATGTTGTAGCCGCTCAGGAACATTTCCGGGAGCACCAGCACGTCCACGCCACGGGCCTCGCCGGTCAGGCGCTGCAAGCGCTGCAGGTTACCCGCGACATCCAACGGCTGCGGCGGGCATTGATAGAGAGCGATCTGCACAAGCGCGTTCCTTTCAGTCGGCCAGGGCAATCGGGCCGATGTCGTGGAAGACATCGCCCGGTCCCGGGTTCTCGGCGTGGGTGCGTCCACCGAAGTGGTTCATGATGCCCCACACGGCGTTGAGCGAAGTCTGCACCGCGCCTTCGACCCAGGCCGGGGTCCAGGACACATCGTCGCCGGCAATGAAGATGCCGCGATGTTCGGCGGGCATATCGGCCTGCATGAAGTGCGCGTACATCCGCTGATTGTAGCGGTAGTGGCCGGGCAGGGCGCCTTTGAAAGCGCCGAGGAAATGCGGGTCGGCCTCCCAGGAAACGGTGATCGGATCGCCGATGATGCGCGCGGCGATATCCACTTTCGGGTAGATCTTCTTCAGCGCGTCGAGGGCCAGCTTCACCCGCTTGTCGATGGGTTGCGGGAGCATTTTCAGGGCATCGCTCATCCACGAATACGACAGGCAGATCACCCCTGGTTTGTCGTCGCCGTTGTCGAACAGGTAGGTGCCGCGGGTCAGGCGATCGGTGAGGGTCATGCTCATCAGGTCGCGACCGGTTTCCGGGTCCTTGTCCTTCCAGAACGGGCGGTCGACCATGACGAAGGTCTTTGAGGACTGCATGTAGCGTGTGCGGTCCAGGGCCATCCACATCTTCTGCGAGAACAGCGATTCCTCGCATTCGATCTGGGTGGTCAGCAGCCAGCTCTGGCAAGTGACGAGGACGGCGGCGTAATGACGGGTATCGCCCCAGTTGTCGGTGATCGCGAACTGATCGTCGGCACCACGGGTAATGCGCTTGACGCCGGTGCGTGGCGCACCGTGGTGCAGGCTGCTCAGGCTGGTGCCGGCCGGCCAGTGGGCACAGCGCTGCGGCGCATGGCGCCAGATCCCCAGTGGTACCTGTTCCACACCACCGACCACCAGGTGCTGGTGGTCATCGCAGTTGGTCATCACCACGCGGAAGATTTCCAGCATCGAGTTGGGGAAATCCGAGTCCCAGCCGCCGGTGCCGAAACCGACCTGGCCGAACACTTCACGGTGCTGGAACGACAGCTTGGCGAAGGCCTTGGAGGTGGCGACGAAGTCGTAGAAGGTGCGGTCGTCCCACAGTGGGACCAGGGTGTTCCACAGTTCTTTCAGGCGCGGCACGTCGCGGTCGCGAATGGCCTGCTGGATATCGCCGAAGCGCGAACCGTCTTCCAGGGCGTCGGCCCAGGCGTCGGCCACTTCCTGGAACAGGGCGGGCAGGTCGGCGAGTTTCTCTGCGTAGTAGGTTTCGCCTTCGAGGTCGATCACCGTGCTGCCGGAGGCCGGGGTCAGCGGGTTGGGGAAGGGTTTGGTCTCGAGGCCGAGCTTGTCCACGTAGTGGTAGAACGCCGTGGACGAGACTGGGAAACGCATGCCGCCGAGCTCGGCGATGATGCCTTCGGCGCCTTCAAAGGCCTGGGAGCGCAGGCGTCCGCCCATTTTCGAGGCTTCGTAGACGACCGGCTTGAGGCCCAGTTTCATCAGTTCGTAAGCGGCCACCAGCCCGGCGATCCCGGCACCGACAATCGCCACTTCCGCCCCGTGGTTTTCCGCCGGGATACTGCCCAGTCCGGCTGGGTGCTCGATCCAGTCATCGAAGGCGAACGGGAAGTCCGGGCCGAAGATGGTGATGGGTTTTTTACCGTCGGCAGGATGGCGATTGTTCTTGTTCATGGCTGACCTTGCTGGCGACTCGGGCCGGGCGGTGTGTCCGGCTGGAGTATAGATAGGAAAAGACTGAGGCCATTGTAGGGAGCGGGGAGTGCGTTAATAAGACGCAAAGTGTCGTCGTTTTGATCTTACATGATGCTTTATGACGAACTGTCTGTTCGAAACGACGCGTACCTGTAGGAGCAGGGCTTGCCCGCGAAGAGGACCTTGAGGGCGCTAAAAGCTTCGCGGGCAATCGAGCGTCGACCGGCCGCTCCTACAGATACTGCATTCAGCCAGCAAATTTGCGGGGCTAAACCGGTTGCCCCCGATCCACCTTGCTACTGAGAATGATCGAGGTCGTGGTTTTCTCCACCCCTTCAACGCTGCCGATCTGGTCGAGCAACTGGTCCAGTTGTTCCGGTGAATCGCTGCGCAGCCAGGCCACATAGTCAAACTCGCCGCTTACAGCACAGAGCTGCTGGACCTGTGCCATGGCACTGAGGCGCCGCACCACATCCTTGCCGGAACGCGGTTGGACCGTGATCCCGACATAGGCCTGCAAACCGCCATCGACCACCCGCTGACCGAGGCGCACGCCATAACCGGTAATGACCTTGGCTTTTTCCAGGCGTGCCAGCCTTGAGGTGACCGTGGTGCGCGCGATCCCCAACTGCCGAGCCAGCATCGCCACGCTTTCTCGGGCATTGATCTGTAGCGCGGAAATCAACTGACGGTCGATTTCGTCGAGTGCGGGAGGGCGGGTGTCGGACAAGGTCGGGCTCCGGTGGCGGGTGTCGAGAGTTGGGTGATGTTACAGGCTTGAAGTGGCCGCCGGTTGCAAGCCGGGAATCTGATAGCGGGTACTGCGTCCGCCCCCGGGAAGTCGGTAGAGGCAACCTTTCTCCAGAAGATCCGCCAGATGGCGGGTCGCGGTCGCCTTACTGACTTTGGTGACTGCCTGGTATTGCGCGGCATTGATACCACCCTCGAAACCTCTCTCACCGCCATCGAGCAGCCTGTTGATAACTTTGAGTTGTTCAGGCGAGAGTTGAAGATGGCGATGTTGTTGCCAATACCGTGCCTTGACCAGTACCCGGTCGATGTTGGCCTGGGCCTGCTCCAGGCTGCGCAGCAGGGTTTTCAGGAACCATTGCAGCCAAGGGGTGATATCCAGCGAGTCCTTCTGGCTGGACTCGAGTATTTCGTAATAGCCCTTCCGGTCTTCGAGAATGCTCGCGGACATCGCATAGAACCGAATCGCCTGTTGTTCGCCCTGGGCCAGTGCCAGATCAGTGAGGGTACGGGTCAGGCGACCATTGCCATCATCGAATGGATGCAAGGTCACGAACCAGAAATGCGCGACTCCGGCTCGCAATAGTGGGTCGAGTGCCGTGTCGGCCTGACTGGCGTTGAACCAGTGGATAAACGCCGCCAGTTCTTCGTCGAGCCCGGCCCGCGGTGGTGCCTCGAAATGCACGACAGGTCGATCCAGACGTCCGGAGACCACCTGCATCGGCTCGTTACCGCGCAGCCTGCCAATACGGATTTTCGGTGCCAGAAGGCTTTCATCGGCCTGGAACAGCAGCGAGTGCCAATACAGCAGGCGCTCAAGGCTCAACGGCGAGTGATGGTGTTGCGTTGCGTCCAGCAGCAGTTCCGCCAGGCCCTCGCTACGTGGGCTGGCGGATTGGTCGGCGCTCAGTCCGAGGCGTCTTGCCAACGAAGACCTGACTGAACCGACATTCAGCGGCTCTCCTTCGATGGCCGATGACGTGATGATGTTTTGCAGCAAGGCATCCAGTTCGTTCTGCGCACTGCTGTCCTCGCCGATGGCTGCGGCCATGCCGAGCAAGCGTCCCTGGGCGTGTCCGCATTCCAGCAGCAGCGGCGTCAGGGCCTTTTCCTGCCAGGTGAAATGAGGCCAGTCGGGCTGTTGCCAGATCCAGTGAGGCAGATCGTTCATAGAGGACTCCGCATGAGCGTGAGCCGAATAAAAGGCTTATTCGGCTCATATGGTGAGCCGATTGTGCGATTTATTCGGCTCATCGTCTAGCTGGGAGACGCTGCAGGCTGCACTTGGGTTGAGCGGCATATCTGCTTTGATTTTTCAGAGGTTCGGTATACGTTACATTTAATATAGTTTGTCGCGTATACAGAACATGGATTATGCCCTTATCACAACGCGTCTTGGCGAGCAGGTCCGGCAGCGTCGTCTGAGTCGCGGGTTGACTCAAGCCCGACTCGCTACCTTGGCTGGCATCACCCGACAGAAGGTCATCGCCATCGAGAAGGGTGATCTGTCAGTGGGTATGGTCGCCTATGCGCGAGCCCTGGGTGCTTTGGACTGTGAGTTCGCCGTGGTGCCAGCGGTAATGCCCACGTTGGACGAAATACGGGGAGTGTTCGATTGATGACGACCGTACTGCAAGTTACGACGCCTGAAGGCTGCAATCAGTTTACTGATGCCTGTACGCCCGGATGAATACCGTCACCGAGAGTTGCATCCGATCTTCCAGATGAACCTCCCGGAAGGTTATGTCCTGGAGCAGTTGCGCAACCGTCTTGCCAAGGTGGCGAATGTCGATCCCATGCTGCTGCTTGCGCTGTCTGGTAGCAGTTCGCCTATCGGGCGGGTAGCGGTGAGTTCGCTGGAGGTCGATGCGCTCTTGCAGCGTCAACAGTACCCTGGAGATTTGCTCGCCCGAGCAGGTGCAGGGCTCACTGGCCCAGCTATTTGCCATCGTGACCTTGAGCTGCATCGTCGGTAACGGCGACGCTCATCTGAAGAACTTCGGGCTGCTGTATTCCGACCCCACGCAGCGCGATGCGCGGCTGGCGCCTGCCTACGACATCGTCAACACCACGGCTTACCTTCCAAAGGACGTCTTGGCGCTTGATCTTGTCGGCAACAAATCGTTATTCGCCTCACGGCAGGGGCTGCTGGACTTCGCTCTGGTGTGTGACGTGGCCCGGCCAGAAGAGGTCATCCGCGATCAGTTGCAAGTACTGGAACGGGTACTGGCTCGCTCGACTGAGCTTTGTGAACAGGCACCGAATGTAGTCACGGCAATTAGGCAATGTGCTGAGCCGTTTATAAAAACCTTCGGCTAGTGCATGCACACGCTCGGGGTTTACATCGGTGCCAGCATATCGGCGCTGAGCGCAACACGGTCATTGAATTGACGCCAGGACAGCATGAGTCTTGCCAGGCACAGGGACTAAGTCAGGCGGCTTTGGCCAAGGCTCTGCAAAACCTGTCGAAAAAAAGACCCGGATGGGTCCTCCTCCGTCAGCAGCAGATGATTTCTACATCGGACGTGTACTCCTTGAGACGCATACATTTACACACGTTTTTCTAGTTGCATCAGTTAGGTACGACAACTACCTTTTGACTGTCGCTGCAAAATCAGCGATCGGGCTGGACACCCGAGGTTTTCAAACGTAGTCGCACAATGCCGCGCTTGCGGTATTCTTGTGTTCGCTTTATGGCGGACTGTGCGCGGGACATCCTTGATGGGTGTGCCGGGTCCTACGTTACCCGGTTGTCCACCTGCGTACAGTTCGTCACCTTTTCGCTGGACACGAAAATGTACGAACTCCTTGAGGTATTTCTTACGTAGGAGTTTTACCTGTGACCAAGAAAATCACTCCCGATCCGCCTCCTGTTTCCAAAAATTCCAAGTCAGATGAGGGCTGTGCTCTCGTTCGTGGCGTTGTTGATGGCGCCAACGGCTCTGTAAAGTCGATCCGGTCTGATACGGCCCGTTTGCTTGGAACTCTCTCTTTAACCGTATCCAAAACCATCAATCACGCTGACCCTCTCAAACCCTCGATTTTTGCCATCCAGCCAGGCGTCAAGGCTCAGGACGCGCTGATCTACGTCTCGAAATTGCTTGAAGCCGCCGAACTGAACGGTGACGAAATCAGCTTGCACACGAATCCGGTGGAGCGATCCCTGTTCTGGGGCATGCTCCACTCGGTAGAAATGGCACGGGCAGTGGTGGATGCCCTGCTTGAGGGATCGTCTTCACCCCCTCACGCCTCAGCGGCATTAGACGAGCGCCCATTTGATTGAAGTGGTGCATGCTGCGGCTGGTTTCTGATCAGCAGACTACTCAGCTCGCCGCGCACGCATGAAGTGCAATTTCCATTAGCAGCCACCGCTCTCGGTGGCTGTTGTTCCAGCACTCAGCCATTGCGCTCAGGTGCTGGCTTGTTCTCAAATGCGGAATTGGCTGACCATTTCCTGCAACTCGTGGCCCAGTCTTGCCAGTTCGACGCTGGACGCAGCTGTTTCCTCGCTGGCACTCGCGGTTTGCTCGGAGATGTCGCGCACGTTGAGCAAGCTGCGATGGATCTCCTCGGCCACGGTACTCTGCTGCTCGGCGGAGGCGGAAATCTGCTGGTTCATCGATTGGATCGTCGACACCGTGCGGGTGATGCTTTCCAGCGATGTCACGGCGCGACGGGTCAATTCGACGCTGTTATCCGTCAGGACGCGACTGCTTTCCATGACCGCCGAGACTTTCTGGGTACCGCTTTGCAGGCCGGCGATCAGCCCTTCGATTTCTTCGGTGGATTTTTGCGTGCGCTGGGCCAGGCTTCGGACTTCGTCGGCCACGACCGCAAAGCCGCGTCCGGCTTCACCGGCTCGCGCGGCCTCAATGGCCGCATTGAGTGCCAGCAGGTTGGTTTGTTCCGCCACGGCTTTGATCACGTCGAGCACGCCGCCGATTTTTTCGCTTTCCAACTCCAGAAGGTTCATCGCTTCGGTGGAGTTGCCGACTTCGATGGCCAGTAACTCAATTTGATCGATCGCTTCACCGACCACTTTTTCACCGGCGCGCGCTTCTGTATCCGCGGCGGCGGCGGCGTTTGAAGCTTCTTCGGTATTGCGTGCCACTTCTTGTACGGTGGCGGCCATTTCGTTCATGGCGGTCGCGACCTGATCCGTCTCGACTCTTTGGCTGTTCACGTTCGCGCTGGTCTGCTCGGTAACAGCGGACAACTCTTCCGCCGCGCTGGCAATCTGGGTGACCCCCAGGCTGATGCCTTCGATCAGCTTGCGCAGGCTCACCGTCATGTACTGCATGCTGCGCTGCAATTGGCCCAGCTCGTCGCGTCGCGCGGTCTTGATGTCGTGGCTGAGATCCCCGCCCGCGATACGCTCCGCGACTTTCAGGGTTTCCAGCAGCGGATGGACGATCTGCCCGGTGATAAACCAGGCCGCGAGGATGCCCAGCGCCAACGCCAGCAGTGTGCTGATCGTCAGCAATTGGCGGGCACTTCCTGCCTCGCTATCCCGTGTCTGGCTCTGGTTGTCTATGAGCTTCTGGCTAAGGTCTTCAAGACTGACACCCAAGGCCACCATCTGATCGAGCGTTTCCAGGCTGGTGTGTACTTGCGCGGCATAGTTCTGCACATCCTGGCGGTACTGTTGCAGCAGGTGTTCCGCCTGCGTCAGGATGCCTTGTTGTTGAGAGGTGGCGGCGGCGCGAACCGTGAGCAGTTCGCTCGTGACCTGATCGATACTGGCCAGGGCGCCTTGCTCTTTGCTCGGATCATTGCTGTAGATGAAACCGTACACCACGATGCGGGCCTGCTGGATATGGACGGCGAGTAAGCTAGTGGCTTGAAACTGGTTCAGACGCTGATGGTCATCCTGCCCTTCAAGCGCCGGTGCATTGACCAGGTCCTGGGTGGCTTCATTGAGCGCTTCGGTGATTTGCGTTGCACTCTGTACCAACTTCGCGAGCGAGGCTTCACGGTCTTTGAAGGTTTGCTCAAGCGTGTTGAAGCGGGTCCGGTAGTCTCCGACGATGCGGCCTTGCTCCTCGATAAGTTGCAGGTCCGCAGGAATACTCAGTTCGCGACTCAGAGAGCGCTGATGGTCCTGGATACGTTCCAGTACGAGAGATACGGCTGCGCTGTTCTGTTCGTTGCGATCAGCCAGGTAGCGTAGGCGTTTGGCGCGCAAATCGTTGGTCAAGGAACTCAAGGTGCCGATGGCACTGATCTTGTTGCTGCGTTCGATCATGTTGGCGGTGCTGTGCCAGCCGGTCAGCGCGATCAACAAGGTCATCAACAACAGCAGGCCAAAGCCCAAGGCAAGCTTGGCATTGACGCCGATATTACTCAGGGCCTGGCTGAAACTTCTGAACATGGTCTTTCCTTAAAGTGCTGCGAACGTGCTGCCACAGGCCGTGTTTGGTTGAAGCGGGGCAATATAAGCCATACCCGGGGGAACCGCAGGGTGTATGGGGAGCGACTTTAGTCGGCTAGGCAGATCGCGGTTTTGCTCGCACTGCCGGTGCCGTTTGCATTTTGCATCTGGGCTCCTGCGGGTAGTCGTCACCTTCGAGGGGGGCAGCAGGCTGGGTTTGACCGAAAAAACTCACGGTTTGCCACATCAGCCACGCCAGGGCGTTCACTCAAGCCCTTGTCCGGGTGCATTTCAACACGGGCAATCCTAAGACGGGCGGAGCGGCAAACTATGCACAGAAGGTTGTTAGCTCGATTGCTATGGTGAAATCGCGGATGGTATGCAAATGAAGCATCTTTTGTTAGATGTCATGATTACCGTGTTTTCGGCGCTGGCAGCGGCTGGAGCGCTTCCCTTTGGAGCCGATGACGTTGCACCGAGCGGTTTGACAACGGCACAGGCGAAGAAAGTACTTGTTGTTGTGCTGGAGCACGACCCGCACCGCTGAGCATTTCGTCTTCGCCACCCTGAAAGCTCGTTTCGGGTATGACTCAAGGATCGAAAGAAGAATGGAAGCGGAACAGATCACGCTGCCCAGTGGTAAAACGGCTACCCTGGCAGCCACCCACACATTGACGGCCGTCAACGACTCCATCACCACGGTAGTGCCTGTTGCAACCCCCAAGCCCGTCATCTTGTTCATCGGGGGCGCTGGCGACCAGCACAGCTATTATTTCCAGGGTGCCTTCCATGATATCGAATATGCGGCCCAGCATCGGTCACAGCCTTGGGGGGTGGAATGGCGCCCACCTTTCGACGATTTTGGCCGATGAAGGGTCCAAGGCTAAGAGCATCGATCAACGCGCTGTTGATCGACTGTTGTCCCATATGATCTTGGGTCAGAGACGACACCGGGAAATCGTGCCAGGGCTTCAGCCCCCCTCCGTGAACCGCCGTCGCGTCAGGAAAAGCACCACGCCCAGCGGCACGGCCAGCAGTGCTAGCAGCTCCAGGTCAAAGCCCAGCACCTGCTGCTCACCAACCTTGAAGATGCTGACCAAGCCCGTTGCCAGCAGCGCCAAACCCAGCCACTTGCGCAGCGGGTATGGTTTCAGAAACTGAACGAGGATCGCGCCCAGCACCAGAAGGACGACAGTTTGCATGATGTAGGGCATGTGCAGTTCCTCAGACCTTGATGACCAGCGTCACGACAGAGCGCTGTGGGCCAATCCCGCCATGGACCTCTCCCTCGATGCTGACCAGCACGTCACCTGCATGCAGGTTCGGCAGGGCCCCTTTGAGGTACCAGTTGACACCTGTCGTCACGACTGCACCTGAAGCCCAGCCAATGAGCGGCCCGCCAAACGCACCTACCCTCCCGGCAACGCCACCTGAGGCCGCAGCAATTCCCTTGGCGACGTTGCCGCGCATAGTGCTGATAGCATCGGCCTGCTGCCGGGTGAGGGGATTGGAAATGCAGACTGTCAGCAGGCATGGCAGGTTTCGAGCCTGCATTCGGTCGTACATATCGACGACCATGCTGTTGACTTGGTAATGGGCGCGTTTCGCTTCGCCAAAGTGCAGCTCGCGCAGGCGACCTCGGTCGCTTTCCATGAGGGTGATTTGAGACAGATTGAAGACGATTCCTTCCTCGGACCTGTACTGCGTGGTCTTCTCGAACTTCATGCGCGTATCCATTCGTGCAAAAAGACGATGATTTTCTACAAGCGGTGACTAAGATGCAAACGGTCTTTGATGTGAGGCCCCGGGGAATTTGACGTCTGCACGGGTCTCATCGCCAGCAAGCCAACTCCCCGGTAACAACACATCGAGCGCGTCGGTTTTGGTACCCTTGGACCATAGGACTGTATCTGTGATGGTTCCGCCAGAAACGTGAAAGCCGCGCAATGCGCGGCTTTGGAGTTGGTGGGCCCACACGGACTTGAACCGTGGACCAGCCTCTGATGTTTTTCCACTGCCGGGGCGATCGTCAGGCCGCCTTTTCGTCCATCGAAACCAACTCGTCGGAGAAATATTGGAGCGGCAGGCTGGTCGGCATCGAATGTCAGCAGGTACGGCCGCAAGCGTTTTGGTAGTGTGTCCGCTGGACGACAGTCTATGGCTCAGAGTTTCCGACGAATGCGGCTCCCTTGATCCTGAGACCATCTACACCTAAAAAGGAATTTAAAAATCATGAATCACTGCAACATTCTGACTGCCGTGCAGTTCGTTCAAAGACACGGAAATGATTGTGCCGTATTGGCCAAAATGCTGAACGTACCGGTTGAAAATGTACTTGGTTTGGCGGCGCACGAAAGCCAGCATGGCATTGGGCGCATTGCTGTGGAGGACAATAATTATTTTTCGATGCACGCGCCTGCGCCACTTCAGATTGGAGAGGATGTGGCAAAGAAAGATCCCCACATCAAGGTTGCCAAATTCTCATCATTTCTCCAGTCGGGCCAATCTTTTGTTGCGCGGTACGGTCAGGCTGTCAAAGGCAAGACCGACCCGAGGGCGTTCGCTCAAGCCCTTGTCCGAGTGTATTTCAACACGGGTAACCCTAAAACGGGCGGGGCTGCAAACTATGCACAGAAGGTTGTCGACGCGATTGCTATGGTGAAATTGCGGATGGTATGCGAATGAAGCATCTTTTGTTTGGCGTAATTATTGCCCTGGCTTCGGCGGTGGCAGCGGCTGGAACGCTTCCTTTTGGAGCTGATGACGTTGCGCCGAATGGGTTGACAACGGCTCAGGCGAAGAAGGTGCTTATTGTTGTGCTGAAGCACGAGAAGTACCGTTTGTCAGACAAGGGCATGTTTATTGACGATAACCTCCTGCCTCCAAGCGGCAAACCTGATCGTCCAGGGTATATCGATTTTTCTCTTTCCTGGGATAACCCGAAGGCAGGAGCAACAGCCTATCTTGGTTATTACTCGGTGAACATCAAAACTGGGGACGTGTGGGAGGTTGAAAGTTGTATTAATTATCGGTTCGCAGCGTTGCGTGCATTGCAGCGCAAAATCGTTCAACGCACTGGGATACCTTTGACTAACGAGGATGTTGCACGTGGCGAAGTTGGCTGTCCTGAAACAAAGTAAGGATTTCTCGTGGCGCGTCACGGCTCCTTGAATCGCCCCGGATTTTCTAGACACCTTGCAAGCTCATTGCGTAACGCTTTTCAAACTCTACCGGTGATAGCTGGACGATCAGCGATCAGGCTCATCCTCACAGCCTGTTTGTTGGTATCCCATACTTGCCCCTGCACTAGATCTTTATTCCGTTCCGCCGTTGTTCATGAACAAAGAAATTTGCAGTAGAAATGACGTTGTGTGGCACCGCTTCCCGGCGAATGCCTATCCTGCACCTAAGTGCTCGATTAGCTTTTTAGCTTTGGATATTTCGCCACGCTGCGTGGCAAGCTTCTTTGTGGGGGTAATATCGCTGAGATAGCGGGCGAGAGCTACTTCTAGCGTCATCCGCTCGGAGCCGTTGCGCTGGATGTACACACCTCTGACCATTTCGTCTTCTGTACGTCAAGACCAGTCCTCCGCATCACGCTTGGTGCGGAAGGTTTTAGCCACGGTTGGCCAGCCAGTTTTGCGAATCAGAGCCTTCCAGGTGCCGGAAGGGGTTTTGACGAGAGTCGCCATGAGAGGGTGCTCCTAGGCGGCTGGCGAACCAGCACTGTACCTAAATTGTACCCTTGGACCATAGGACTGCATCGGAGATGGTTCCGCCAGAAACGCGAAAGCCGCGCAATGCGCGGCTTTGGAGTTGGTGGGCCCACACGGACTTGAACCGTGGACCAAAGGATTATGAGTCCTCTGCTCTAACCAACTGAGCTATAGGCCCTCAGTAGGCCGCGAATTATAGCGATGGTTTCTCGCGGGGGCTATCCGAAAACTCCGAAAGCCGCATATGAAGAAAGGTCGCGGCAAATTCTTCGGCCACCAGCGGCAGGCTGACGATGTAGCCCTGGATCTGTTCGCAGCCCTCGACGGCCAGAAAAGCCTGCTGGGCCTGGTTCTCCACCCCCTCGGCAATCACCGTGAGCTGCATGCTGCGCCCCAGGGCGATGATGGCGCGGACAATCGCGGCATCGTGGGGGTCATCCGGCAAACCACGAACGAACGATTGGTCGATTTTCAGCACATCCAACGGCAGGCGCTTGAGGTAGCTCAGTGACGAATAGCCGGTACCAAAGTCATCAATGGCCAGTTGCACCCCCAGGCGCTTGAGCTGATGCAGGACCTCCAGAGCTTCCTCGGCCTGGCTCATGATGAAGTTTTCGGTGATCTCCAGCTGCAGGCAACCCGGTTCGAGGTGGTTGTCTCTGAGCAACTGCTCGATCCGCGCGAGCAGGTTCGGTTGGCGCAACTGCGCGCCGGCGAGGTTGACCGAGAGCGGGCCGAAGTCGCCATGGGTCCTGTTCCAGCGTTGCATTTGTTGGCAGGCGCGCTCCAGTACCCAGTCGCCAATCTGCAGGATCATGCCGTTCTCTTCGGCCAGCGGAATGAAATGCTCCGGTGGCACCTCGCCAAGGGTCGGGTGCTGCCAGCGGATCAAGGCTTCGGCCCCCACCATTTGGCCGCTGTCGAGGCTGATCTTGGGCTGATAGAGCAGGTGCAGTTCCTGGCGTTCGAGGGCCCGGCGCAGTTCGTGCTCCAGGGCCACGCGTTCGCTGGCCTGGGCCGTGAGGTCGCGGGTGTAGCTTTCCACCCGGTTGCGGCCCTTGGCCTTGGAGCGGTACATCGCCGCATCGGCGTTCTTGACCAGGGTCGCTACGTCGCTGCCGTCCTTGGGGTAGAGGCTGGTGCCGATGCTGGCACTGATGAAAAACTCATGTTCACCGGCCTGGAACGGCGCGCTGAAGCACTCCAGCAGTTTGTTGGCCAGGTGTGTGGCGTCGCTGGCCTGATGCAGACCCGGCAACAGGATAATGAACTCGTCGCCGCCCAATCGGGCCACGGTGTCGATGTCTCGCAACTGTTCCTTGAGCCGGGCGGCAATGCCCTTGAGCAACAGGTCGCCAACCGGATGGCCGAGGCTGTCGTTGATGTGTTTGAAACGATCAAGGTCGAGAAAAAGCACCGCCCCCTGGCCGCCGTTTTCCGCTTGGTTGTTCAGGGCGGCCAACAGGCGACTTTCGAACAGGGTGCGATTGGGCAGGCCGGTCAGCGGGTCGTGGTGGGCCTGGTAATCCAGGCGTGCCTGGGCGTGCTTGAGGCTGGAGATGTCGGCGAATACGGCGACGAAGTGGGTGATCACGTTATTGCGGTTACGCACGGCACTGATGGTCAGCCAGCTGGGGTAGAGCTCGCCGTTCTTGCGCCGGTTGCAGATCTCGCCTTGCCAATGACCTTCGGCGGTCAGTTGATGCCACATGGCCGCGTAGAAGGCACTGTCATGCTGGCCGGAGGCAAGCAGGCGCGGGGTGTGACCCAGGGCTTCGGTTTCGCTGTAGCCGGTGATTTCGCTGAAGGCCCGATTGACCGCACTGATGTGTTGTTGGGTGTCGGTGATCAGCACGCCCTCGGCAGTGCTTTCGAAAACGGTGGCGGCCTGTTGCAGTTTTTCCTGCATCAAGTGGCGTTCGGTGATGTCTCGGGCGATGGTCAGCATGCAGTCCTCGCCGCCGATCGGCAGCGGACGGCTGGAGACCTCGCACAGGCGGATCAGTCCGTCGTTGCGGCGGATATGGCAGCTGAAATCGCGGACGAAACCATCGCGATGCATCAGTTCGAGCATGTGTTTGCGTTCGTTCAGGTTGACCCAGATGCCCAGTTCCAGGGTCGAACGGTCCAGCGAGGTGGCGGCGTTGTAGCCGGTGAGGCGGCTGAAGCCTTCGTTGACTTCCAGCAGCAGGCCGTCGCTTTGCCGGCTCAACAGCAAACCGTCGGGGGAGGCATGGAAGGCCTTGGCGAACTTTTCTTCGGAGGTTTGCAGTTGTTGTTGGGTCTGCTTGAGCTGGCTGATGTCCCTGACCACCACCACCAGGGCCGGCGTGGTGTCGAGTTCGAAGGGTTCGGCGGAGATCAGCCCGGTAAACAATTGGCCATTGCTGCGCCTGAACGGCATCTCCAGGTTGCGGATACTGCCGCCTTGCAAGCGCTGCAACAGTCCCGAGCCGACACCCTCGATGCCCCAGATATTGAGTTCGGTGGCGGTATGCCCGATCACTTCCCTGGCATTCAAGCCGATCTGCTCTTCGAAAGCGCTGTTGACTTCCAGCAGACAGCCGTCGGACAGGCGGGCGATCACCAGGATGTCCGGGCATTGCCGGAAGACCGAGGCGAATTTCTGTTCGGACAGGCGCAACGCTTCCTCGGTGCGCTTGGTTTCGCTGATGTCGATCATCAGACCGCGGATCAGCGGCTCACTGTCGTGTTCGATCAGGCTGACCAGGTCGCGGACCCAGAGCGTGCGGCCATCGGCGCTGATCACCCGATAGTCGAGCGTGTGGTCGCGGCCTTCGGTGATCTCCTTGTCGCAGAAGGCCTGGGCCCGGATCAGGTCGGCGGGGTGGGTGATGCTGCGCCAGAAGCCGGGAATCAGCCAATGGCCCAGCGGATAACCGAGCAGGGCTTCAGCGTGGGGCGAGACATAGGTGTAGGTGAAATCCATGCGCGCTTCCCAGGCGATGGCCGACAGGCTCTCCACCAGGCCACGGTAATGGTATTCGCTGCTGCGCAGTTCCTGTTCGAGGGCCACACGCTGGGATATTTCCGAACTCAGGCGGCGGTTGATGCGGATAACCACCACCAGTACGCTGGTCAGCAGCAGGATGCCGGGCAGGCCATAGAGCAGCAGGTCGGTCCAGAGCGTGGGATTGATCAGGACATTGCCCACCCAGCGCTTCTGGATTGCCTCGGTCTCGGCGACGGTCATGTCGGCCAAGACCTTGTCGAGAATCCCCACGAAAATTTTCTGGTCCTGCGGCACGGCCATCGCCAACTGGTAGCGATAGGGTGTTTCACCGCTGACGTAGAGCCCTTCGAGCTTGAGCTGGCGCAGGCTCCAGACACTGGAGGCGAGATCGCCGACGACAGCATCGACCTCGTCGGTGGCCAGGGCCTGCAGGGCCGAACTGACGTTGGGCAGTGCCACGAGGTTGAGGTCCGGGTGATGGCTGCGTAACAGCTCATGGGGAGCATAGTTCTCCACCACGGCGATCTTCAGGCCATAGAGCTCTTTCATGTTATGGGGTTTGGCACCGCCTTTGTGGGCCAGGATAACAATCGGAAAGTCCAGGTAAGGACGGGTAAAGGACAGGTAGGTCTGGCGTTCCGGGGTCGACATGATGCCGGGCAGCAAATCGATCTGATTGGTCTTTGCCAGTTGCAGCACTTCGGTCCAGCTCACCGGGTCGATGGGGGTGAGCTTGATGTCCAGGCGGTCTTCGATCAGCTGGATGTAATCGGCTGTCAGCCCCTGATAGGCGCCGCCTTCGCTCCTGAACTCGAAGGGTGGCCACGAGGCATCGACACCCAGGCGCAGTTGCGGGTGGGCTTTCAGCCAGTCACGTTCATCATCGGTGAGATTCAACGCGCCAGCCGTTGCGGTCCAGGTAAGCAGCGAAAACAGAAGCAGGGCCGACAGTCTGGGCATAACGGTCTCGTTATGGCTCGGAGGGATGATTCGAGTGTAGACGGGCAGCGCGCGGGCGGCGGACAGAGAGAGGGGAATCTGCAGAAAGCAAAACCCCCGGCGAGCCGGGGGTTTTGGTGTTACTCGTCGAGGAAGGAGCGTAGATGCTCGCTTCGCGTCGGATGGCGCAGCTTGCGTAGCGCCTTGGCTTCGATCTGACGAATCCGCTCACGGGTAACGTCGAACTGCTTACCGACTTCCTCAAGGGTGTGGTCGGTATTCATGTCGATGCCGAAGCGCATGCGCAGAACCTTGGCTTCACGGGCAGTGAGGCCGGAGAGTACTTCGCGTGTCGCTTCCTTAAGGCTCTCAACGGTGGCGACATCGATTGGCGACTGCATGGTCGAGTCTTCGATGAAGTCACCCAGATGGGAGTCTTCGTCATCACCGATCGGGGTTTCCATGGAGATCGGCTCTTTAGCGATCTTCAATACCTTGCGGATCTTGTCCTCAGGCATTTCCATGCGTTCGCCCAGCTCTTCCGGGGTCGGTTCGCGACCCATTTCCTGCAACATCTGCCGGGAAATACGGTTGAGCTTGTTGATCGTCTCGATCATGTGCACCGGAATACGGATGGTGCGGGCCTGGTCGGCGATCGAGCGAGTGATCGCCTGACGGATCCACCAGGTGGCATAGGTCGAGAACTTGTAGCCGCGACGGTATTCGAACTTGTCCACCGCCTTCATCAGGCCGATGTTGCCTTCCTGGATCAGGTCGAGGAACTGCAGGCCGCGGTTGGTGTACTTCTTGGCGATGGAGATCACCAGACGCAAGTTCGCTTCAACCATCTCTTTCTTCGCGCGGCGGGCCTTGGCCTCACCGATCGACATGCGACGGTTGATGTCCTTGATCTCGGCGATGGTCAGGCCGGTTTCGGTCTCGAGCGCGGTCAGCTTCTGCTGGCAACGAACGATGTCGGCCTGTACGCGACCAATGGCTTCTGCGTATTTGCTCTTGCCTTTGGCCAGTGCATCGGTCCAGCTTTCGTCGACTTCATTGCCCGGGAACTGGCGCAGGAAGTCAGCACGCGGCATGCGAGCATCACGCACGCACAGCTGCATGATGGCGCGTTCCTGCTGACGCAGGCGATCCAGGGCACCCCGAACACGCTCGACCAGGCCTTCGAATTGCTTCGGTACCAGTTTGATCGGCATGAACAGCTCGGCCAGGGCCAACAGTTCGGCAATCGCCGCCTTGTTGCTGCGACCGTGCTTTTTCAGGGCCTTGCGGGTGATCTCCATCTGCTCGGCCACGGCGCCGAAGCGCTGTGCGGCAATGACTGGATCCGGACCGCTTTCGGCTTCTTCTTCGTCGTCGCTGGCTTCGGCTTCTTCGTCGTCAGTGTCGTCGTCGGCCTTCACCGCCTTGGCGTCGACAGGCGGCGGTACTTCGGCGGCCGGCGGCGCAATGCCGTCGTCCGGGTCGATGTAGCCGCTCAGGACGTCGGACAGCCGACCGCCTTCGCTGGTAACACGATCATATTCGCTGAGGATGTGATCAACCGTGCCAGGGAAGTGCGCGATTGCGCCCATCACTTCACGGATGCCTTCCTCGATACGCTTGGCGATTTCGATTTCGCCTTCACGTGTGAGCAGCTCTACCGTACCCATTTCGCGCATGTACATGCGCACCGGGTCAGTAGTGCGACCGATGTCGGTTTCCACGGCCGCCAACGCAGCCGCTGCTTCTTCGGCAGCGGCTTCGTCGGTATCGGCTTCGGCCAACAAAAGGGCATCCGCATCCGGAGCACTCTCGAATACGTTGATCCCCATGTCGTTGATCATGCGGATGATGTCTTCCACCTGTTCCGGATCTGAAATATCCTCCGGCAGGTGGTCGTTGACCTCCGCGTAAGTCAGGTAACCCTGCTCACGACCACGGCTGATCAACTCTTTGAGGCGAGACTGCTGTTGCGCTTTTCCGGACATAACACCCTATCCACTGAAGGTCTTGGCGGGCAAAAAACAAGCCGAGGATTATACCCGAGCTATGACCTCACGCGCCAGTTGAGGTCGGGTTTGATGCAGGAAGATTGCGTTTTAGTAGATCAAGCAGCTGAATTTTGTCTTCAGCGCTCAAATCGCCCTGTCGCGACTTCCTGATGAGTTGTTCCAGCTTTCGCTCGGTTTGACGGGCTGACAAGCTGGTTATGGTGTCGAAAAACTGTTGTTCAAGGTTCTCTCCTTCAATCAGCCACTCCTTTTCCGCCAAACGGGTGAGTAATCGACCCTGTTCGGTGCCGTGCCAACGCGATATCAGTTGAAATGAGCTTAGTCCAGGATTCTTTTGCACGGCTTCGAGCAGGGCCACGAGCAGCTGTGCATGGGTATTTTCTTCGTCTGCGAGGTGACCAGCGGTCTCGACCTTGCCGGCCAGTTGCGGGTGATGGACCAGGGTGCGCAGGGCGGTGAGCGTCGGCGGCTCGACAGCGGCCGGGATGCGCGGGCCGCGTGGCTCGTCGCGGTCGCCGCCGCGCTTGCCGTTCTTGTCCCAGGGCTTCTTGTCCCACTTCTTGCCGCCCGCACCGGGTTTTTTCGGTGTCCACTCCTGCTGGGGCGCGTAAGCCTCCTGCAGGGGAGCATGATAGTCCGAATAGTCGGGCATGGCGTCATAGTCGATGCCAGGGTCATAGGCCGGCGGCGCCTCGGCCGGTGCGCTGTGCACCAGCTGACTGACGGTTTCGTGGGTCAGGCCGGTGATCTGGGTCAGGCGCTGGCGCATCAGGGTGCGCAGGTTGGCCCCCGGTACCTTGTCGATCAGCGGTGCGGCGAGGGTGGCCATGTGTGCCTTGCCCTCCAGCGAGCGCGGGTCGGCCTCTTCGGTCAACTGCTGGAAGAAGTAATCCGCGAGCGGCTGCGCATGCTGGTTGATCCGGGCGCGGAAGGCGTCAGTGCCTTCGGCGCGAATCAGGGTGTCCGGGTCTTCACCTTCGGGCAGGAACAGGAAACGCGCGCGGCGACCGTCCTGCAGGCTGCCCAGGGTCGCTTCCAGTGCGCGCCAGGCGGCGTTGCGACCGGCCTGGTCGCCGTCGAAGCAGAACAATACGTTGGGCACTACGCGAAACAGACGCTTGAGGTGTTCTTCGCTGGTGGCGGTGCCCAGGGTCGCGACGGCGTTGCGCAGGCCTTGCTGGGCCAGGGCGATGACGTCCATGTAGCCTTCGACGACGATGATTTCGTCGAGGTTGCGGTTGTTCTTGCGCGCCTCGAACAGGCCGTAGAGCTCCTGGCCCTTGTGAAACACCGGGGTTTCCGGGGAGTTCAGGTATTTCGGCTTGTCGTCGCCCAGCACCCGGCCGCCGAAGGCGATGATCCGGCCGCGGCTGTCGCGGATGGGGAACATCACGCGGTCGCGGAAACGGTCATAGCGCTTGCCGGTTTCGGCGTTCTCGATCAGCAGGCCGGCGTCGATCATGGCCTTTTGCTGCAGTGTGTCGCTGGCGAGGTGCTTGTACAGGTTGTCCCAGCCCGGCGGGGCGAAACCCAGGCCGAAATCCCGGGCGATCTCGCCGGTCAGGCCGCGGCCCTTGAGGTAGTCCACCGCCGCCTTGCGCGCCGGATGGCTTTTCAGGGCCTGGCGATAGAAGTCGGCGGCCGCGCTAAGGAGCGGGTAGAGCGGCGAGTCGGTCGGCTGGCGCGGTTTGCGCGCGTGGCCGCTTTCCTCGCGGGGGACTTCCATGCCGGCGGCTTTGGCCAGGTCCTCGATCGCCTGGGGGAAATCCAGGTTGTCGTGGTCCATGAGGAAGCCGAGGGCGTTGCCGCCAGCGCCGCAGCCAAAGCAGTAGTAGAACTGCTTGTCCGGGCTGACGCTGAAGGACGGGGTCTTTTCCTTGTGGAACGGGCAGCAGGCGGTGTAGTTCTTGCCGGCCTTTTTCAGTTGCACGCGCGAACTCACCACGTCGACGATGTCGGTGCGGTTGAGAAGGTCGTCGATAAAACTTTGGGGAATTAGCCCGGCCATGGCGTTCTCATCATCGCAGAGTGCTCGATAGCTGGAACGGAAAGGGTGTGCTCGTCGTTAGCCTTGGAAGGCTCGTCAGTAAAGACGCGCACCACTGGCAAGTGCCAGGTCTGACGGGGTCAAGCAGGTTCGTCTGGGTCGCATCGGCGGCTTCGACGGTGAAGCATCAAGCGATATCCGCAAATGCCATTAGCCCGGCTGAGGGCCGGGCTTGGCAGAAGCTTGCAACGAACGTCTGTGTATTAGTACAGGCGAACGGCGCGGCGCTGTTCGCGCTGAACTTTCTTGGCGTGACGTTTGACAGCAGCAGCTGCCTTGCGCTTACGCTCCGAAGTCGGCTTCTCGTAAAATTCGCGGCTACGAACTTCAGCCAGAACACCGGCTTTTTCGCAGGAGCGCTTGAAACGACGCAGAGCTACGTCGAAGGGTTCGTTCTCTTTAACTTTGACGGCTGGCATCCAGAGCTACCTTCATTCATTACCGGGGTCGACGTCCTCAGGCAAAAGCGCACTGGAGATCGTCGGTTTTTAAGGGTTGCGGATGTTAACCCCTCATGACGCGGAATGCAAAGCCTCTGATCGAAAACCGCTGGTAGGGGCCTGGAGTGACGACTATTATGCGCGCCTTCGAATCTAGCCTCTACAAGGCGCAAACCCATGCTAGTACTGGGATTAGAAACCTCCTGCGACGAAACCGGCGTCGCGCTGTACGACAGTGAACGCGGGCTTCTCGCCGATGCGTTGTTCAGTCAGATCGACTTGCACCGCGCTTATGGTGGCGTAGTGCCGGAGCTGGCCTCCCGCGATCACGTCAAGCGTATGCTGCCGCTGATCCGCCAGGTTCTGGCCGAGGCCGACTGCGCGCCGACCGAGATCGACGCAATTGCCTACACGGCCGGCCCGGGTCTGGTCGGGGCCTTGCTGGTCGGGGCTTCGTGCGCCCAGGCCCTGGCTTTTGCCTGGGATATACCAGCCCTGGGCGTGCATCACATGGAAGGCCATTTGCTGGCGCCGATGCTGGAAGAGCGGCCGCCAGAGTTTCCGTTCGTCGCTTTGTTGGTCTCCGGCGGGCACACGCAGCTGGTTCGGGTCGATGGCATCGGCCAATACGCGTTGTTGGGGGAAAGCCTGGATGACGCAGCCGGCGAAGCTTTCGACAAGACGGCGAAGATGATGGGGCTCAATTATCCGGGCGGCCCGGAAATCGCCCGCCTGGCCGAGCAGGGTGTGGCGGGGCGCTTCGTCTTCCCGCGGCCGATGTGCGATCGCCCGGGGCTGGATTTCAGTTTCAGTGGCTTGAAGACCTTCGCCCTGAATACCTGGCAGCAGTGCGCGAGCACTGGAGACGACGGCGAGCAAACCCGTTGCGACATCTCGCTGGCCTTCCAGCAGGCGGTGGTGGAGACTTTGACCATCAAGTGCAAGCGCGCGTTGAAGCAGGCGGGCATGAAGCGCCTGGTGATCGCCGGTGGCGTCAGTGCCAACAAGGCCCTGCGGGTTTCGCTTGAAAAAATGCTGGGTGAGATGAAGGGCGACGTGTTCTATGCCCGCCCCGAGTTCTGCACCGACAATGGCGCGATGATCGCGTTTGCCGGGTGTCAGCGCTTGCAGGCCGGACAGAAGGAAAGCCTGGCGATCAGCGTGCAGGCACGCTGGCCGATGGAGCAGTTGTCGGCGATTTGAGTGGGATTGTTGCCAGGTGGACAGTGAGCCACCTTCGCGGTCAGGATCAGAAATGTCGTTCGCGCCCTGCGAAAAGGTCGCGTAGATTGCCGCGATGGCGCCAGACGATGAGTCCGGTCACCACGCTCATCGGCAGCAAGGCGGCCGGTTCCTGCCAGGCCAGCAGCGGCAGGGTCAGCGGCGTGGCGATCAAGGCGGCCAGCGAGCTGGTGCGGGTGAGGTAGAAGGTCAGCAGCCAGGTCAGCAGGGCCAGCAGGGCGGCGGGGGGATACAGCCCCAGCAGCATGCCGGCGGCCGTGGCGACACCTTTGCCGCCGCGAAAGCGGAAGTACAATGGAAACAGGTGGCCGAGGACGGCGCAGAGCCCGATCCAGGCTTGCTGCTGGAGCGACAGCCCGGCGACACCGGCGATCAGCACTGGCAGCAGGCCTTTGCACAGGTCGCCGAGCAAGGTCAGGATGGCCAGTTTCTTGCCGGCCAGGCGCAGCATGTTGGTCGCGCCGGCATTGCCCGAGCCACTCATTCGCGGATCGGGATTTCCCGTGAGGCGGCTGAGCAAAATGGCGAAGGACAGAGAGCCGAGCAGGTAGGCGAGGATCGCCAGTAACCAAAACATGCTAACTATTCCGGGCGGGGATGCCCTGATTCTAACGGCGCATTGCGCCCTTGTCGTGCTGCGGAGAGAAGTGCTTGGACAGAGTGTTTATCGAGGGCCTGGAAGTCGACACCGTGATCGGTGCCTATGACTGGGAGCGCGGCATCCGTCAGTGCCTGCGTCTTGATCTCAGTTTTGCCTGGGACAACCGCCCGGCGGCGGCCGGTGACGATCTGAGCCTGGCCCTCGATTATGCGAGCGTTTCCTCGCGTATCCAGCTGTTTGCCGAGCAGTCGCAGTTCCAACTGGTGGAAACCTTTGCCGAGCGCCTGGCCCAGGTGCTGATGAGCGAGTTTCAGATTCCCTGGTTGCACCTCAAGCTGACCAAGCCGGGAGCCGTTGCGGCGGCCAAGGGCGTGGGCGTGGAGATCGAGCGCGGATGTCGCTAACTCAGGTTTATCTCGGGCTCGGCAGCAATATCGAGCGTGAAACCCACTTGCGTGCCGGGTTGGAGGCGTTGGCCGCTTTCCTGGTGGATATCCGCTGTTCGGCGGTGTTCGAAAGCCAGCCGGTGGGCATCAAGAGCGGGCCGTTCTTCAATCTGGTGGTGTCGGCGTTTACCGACCTGCCATTGCTGGAGCTGGATCGCCGCTTGAAGTTCATCGAGGCCGACAATGGCCGCTATGCGCCGGACCGCAAGGGGCTGCCGCTGGATATCGACGTGCTGTTGTACGGTGACTTGGCAGGGAATTTCGACGGGCTGATCCTGCCGCGGGCGGAAATTCTCAAGAATGCCTTTGTGTTGTGGCCGCTGGCGCTGATTGCCCCGGACCGGTTGCATCCCGAGGCGGGGAAATCTTTCGCGACCCTGTGGGAAGAGGCGCGGATTGATCAGGTGCTGGCCCCTGTGGCGTTTGAGTGGCGTGGCGCGCAACTGACTCCAGCGGATTTGTTGTAGGGGGGCGTCTTGCCTCGTAACCACGACCAGCGCGGTCATTGTGGAAGCCGGCAAGCCGGCTTCCACGATGTTTAGTGTCGAATCAGGAACTTGCCGCGACCTGAAGCCAATGTGGGAGCGGTGCTTGCCCGCGAAGCTTTTGGCCCCCCTCAAGGGCCTCTTCGCGGATAAATCCGGCTCCCACAGGGGTGGGGGGCGTTTCAGCCAGTACTTTTTTCCTTGTAGGCCTTGAGGGCTTTCAGGCGTTCACGCTTGAGCGCTTCACCCAGTTCCGGTCCTTTGAAGCCTTGTTCCAGCAGCGGCTGAACCGCGACCGCCTTGGCGACTGCCGCCGCCCCGCGTAAATAATCCGCCTGTGGATAAGTCCGCTCCTCCAGCCCCAGGCGCCCACGTGCATCCATCTCGCAGGCGGCAATGAACTCTTCGAAACGCTGCGGTCGTCGATAGACATCGAAACTCTGCAGCAACTCCAGCAAGGTCGAGGCCTTGAGCTCCAGGGCGCGATGACCGTGGGTGTGGTATTCGCCCACCAGCAAGGCCAGTTCCTGGCAGTCGCGTGGTGCCTTGTAGCGCTCGTTGACCGCCTTGATCAGCTTCAGTCCCTTGAACTCGTGGGCAATATGCTTCGGCCAGTGGCTTTCGGGTGTCAGCCCTTTGCCGAGGTCGTGCAGCAGGCAGGCCCAGCGCACGGTCAAAGGTTGCTGGTGGTGTGCCGCTTGCTCCAGCACGCTCAGGGTATGCACGCCGCTGTCGATTTCCGGGTGGTGGGCCTCGGGCTGCGGCACCCCGAACAGTGCGTCGACTTCCGGAAACAGCACGGCGAGTGCGCCGCAGTCGCGCAGTACCTGGATAAACACCTGGGGTTGGTCTTCCATCAACGCCCGGGAGATTTCCTTCCAGCTGCGCTCCGGTGTCAGGGCCTGCAGTTCGCCCGACTCGGCCAGTTGGCGCATCAACGCCAGGGTCTCGGGGACCACCTTGAAACCCATGGCGGCATAGCGTGCGGCAAAGCGGGCAACGCGCAGAACCCGGAGGGGATCTTCGGCAAATGCCGGGGAAACATGGCGCAACAGGCGGGCGTCAAGATCCGCTTGGCCGTGATAGGGGTCGGTCAGGTTGCCGTGCTCGTCTTCAGCCATGGCATTGATGGTCAGGTCCCGGCGGATCAGGTCCTCTTCCAGGGTGACATCGGGGCTGGCGTGGAATGTGAACCCACCATAGCCGCGTCCGCTCTTGCGTTCGGTCCGGGCCAGGGCGTATTCCTCGCCGCTGGACGGGTGAAGAAAAACCGGAAAGTCCGCGCCGACCGGGCGAAAACCCTTGGCGAGCATGTCCTCGGCGCTGGCACCTACCACCACCCAGTCGATATCGGTAACCGGCTGACCCAGCAGGCGATCGCGCACTGCGCCGCCGACTTTATAAATCTGCATGAAAAACCTCCGTTGGCACGACAGGATAACCCGTGGATCGCGCCAGCGGAGGTGAGGGTGCTGTTCAGAGATGAATCACGGCCAGGTCCAGTCGACCGTATTCCCCTTCGCTGTGCTCGCCCTTGGGTGGGACGTGGTGGGTTTTCATGACCTGGTCGCCTTGCAGGGTCTCCAGGTGGATATCGAAGCCCCAGAGACGGTGCAGGTGCTTGAGCACTTCCTCGGTGGAGTCGCCCAGGGGTTTGCGGTCGTGTTGCTGGTGACGCAGGGTCAGTGAGCGATCGCCGCGGCGGTCGATGCTCCAGATCTGTACGTTGGGTTCGCGATTGCCCAGGTTGTACTGGGCGGCCAGGGTTTCACGGATGGTCTGGTAGCCGCCTTCGTCATGAATGGCCGGCACCAGCAGGTCGTCGCGCTGGTCATCATCGAGGATGCTGAACAGCTTGAGGTCGCGAATCACTTTGGGTGACAGGTACTGCAGGATGAAACTCTCGTCCTTGAAACTGCTCATGGCGAACTTGATGCTCGAGAGCCAGTCGCTGCCGGCCAGTTCCGGGAACCAGTGACGGTCTTCTTCCGTGGGGGACTCGCAGATCCGGCGGATGTCGCGGTACATGGCAAACCCCAGGGCATAGGGGTTGATGCCGTTGTAGTAGGGGCTGTCGAAACCGGGTTGGAACACCACGCTGGTGTGGGAGGTGAGGAACTCCATCATGAAGCCGTCGGTGACCAGCCCTTCGTCGTAGAGGTCGTTCATCAGGGTGTAGTGCCAGAACGTTGCCCAGCCTTCGTTCATCACCTGGGTCTGGCGTTGCGGGTAGAAGTACTGGGCGATCTTGCGCACGATCCGGACGATTTCCCGCTGCCAGGGCTCCAGCAGCGGTGCGTGTTTTTCGATGAAATAGAGGATGTTTTCCTGGGGTTCGGAGGGGAAGCGCGCGTTGTCCTTGTCGCTGAATTTGTCCGCGCCCTTGGGAATGGTGCGCCACAGGTCGTTGATCTGCTTTTGCAGGTGTTCTTCGCGGTCCTTCTGCCGCCGGCGCTCTTCTTCGGCGGAAATCGGGTAGGGCCGTTTGTAGCGGTCGACGCCGTAGTTCATCAGGGCGTGGCAGGAGTCGAGCAGGTCTTCGACCGCATCGATGCCATGGCGCTCCTCGCACTGCATGATGTACTGCTTGGCGAAGACCAGGTAGTCGATGATCGAGCTGGCATCGGTCCAGGTGCGGAACAGGTAATTACCCTTGAAGAAGCTGTTATGGCCATAGCAGGCATGAGCCACCACCAGCGCCTGCATGCAGATGGTGTTTTCTTCCATCAGGTAGGCGATGCACGGGTCGGAGTTGATCACGATCTCGTAGGCCAGGCCCATCTGACCGCGGCTATAGGATTTTTCCGTGCTAAGGAAGTGCTTGCCATAGGACCAGTGGTGATAACCCAGGGGCATGCCGACGGAGGCATAGGCATCCATCATCTGCTCGGCGGTGATGACCTCGATCTGGTTGGGGTAGGTATCCAGGGCATAACGATTGGCAATACGGCTGATTTCGCGGTCGTAGGCCTGGATCAGTTCAAAGGTCCACTCCGATCCGGTGGAGATGGGCTGGCGCTTCTGTTGTTTCTGCTCTCTGGCGGTCATGTCACTAACCTGCGCTGGAAGAGTTCACGGAAGACCGGGTAGATATCACCGGCCGACACCAGCTGCTGCTGGGCAAACGTATCGCTGAACGCTTCGCTGATGCGCTCATATTCGTACCACAGGGCCTGGTGTTCGCGGGGGGTAATCTCTACATAAGTGTAGTACTGCACAAACGGCATGATCTGGTTGATCAGGATGTCGCGGCAGATCGGCGAGTCATCGTTCCAGTTGTCGCCGTCGGAGGCCTGGGCGGCGTAGATGTTCCACTCGTTGGTCGGATAGCGTTCGGCCATGATTTCCTGCATCAACTTCAATGCGCTGGAAACAATGGTGCCGCCGGTTTCCCTCGAGTAGAAGAACTCCTCTTCGTCGACTTCCCGGGCGCTGGTGTGATGGCGGATAAACACTACCTCGATCTTGTCGTAGTTCCGTTTGAGGAACAGGTACAGCAGGATGAAGAAGCGCTTGGCGATGTCCTTGGTCGCCTGGGTCATGGAGCCGGACACGTCCATCAGGCAGAACATCACCGCCTTGGAGCTGGGATTGGGTTGCTTGATCAGCAGGTTGTACTTGAGGTCGAAGGTGTCGAGGAACGGAATGCGATGGATGCGCGCACTGAGTTTCTCGATTTCCGCCTCTATTTCCTGGATGTCGCCGAAATTGTCTGGTTCTTCGCGTCTCAGGCGCTCCAGCTCGGCCTTGGCTTCCTTGAGTTTGGCGCGGCTGCTGCCGGACAGGGCGATCCGCCGTGCGTGGGCTGAGCGCAAGGTGCGGATGATGTTGATGCGCGAGGGGTTGCCCTCGTTGCTGATCCCGGCGCGGACGGTCTTGAAGGTATCGGTGCCGGTAAGGTTGCGTTTGACCAGGTTCGGCAGTTCCAGATCCTCGAACATGAACTCGAGAAACTCTTCCTGGGTGATCTGGAAGGAGAACTCATCCATCCCTTCGCCCGAGTTGCCGGCCTTGCCTGGGCCGCGGCCGCCACCGCCGCCCGGAGGCCGGGGGATATGCTCGCCGCTGGTGAATTCCTTGTTGCCGGGATGCACCACGGTCTGCTTGCCGCCACGACCGTGGTGCAGCACGGGTTCATCGATATCGCGGCCAGGGATGCTGATTTGCTCGCCATGCTCCATATCGGTAATGGAGCGCCGGCTCACGGCTTCCTCGACAGCCTTTTTGATATGGTCACGGTAACGCCGCAGGAAGCGCTGACGGTTCACCGTGCTCTTGTTCTTGCCATTGAGACGTCGGTCGATCACATAGCTCATGAGGAGCCCTCCGGACAGCTTCAAGTTACAAGCTTCAAGCGCCAAGCTGGAAGCTTAAAGACAAGCGGTCAGCTCCTGCACCGCAGGCACGTCGATAAACGTGCCCGCGGCTTGTCGCGTGCCGCTTGCAGCTGCCGTTACTACTGCGATTTTCTGACCCGCAGGTACCACTCGGAGAGCAGTCGTACCTGTTTGTCGGTGTAGCCACGTTCGACCATGCGGGTGACGAAGTCGTTGTGCTTTTGTTGATCCTCTTTGCTGGCTTTGGCGTTGAAACTGATGACTGGCAGCAGATCCTCGGTGTTGGAGAACATTTTCTTCTCGATCACCACCCGCAGCTTCTCGTAGCTGAGCCAGGTCGGATTCTTGCCGTTGTTGTTGGCCCGGGCGCGCAGGACGAAGTTGACGATCTCGTTGCGGAAATCCTTCGGATTGCTGATGCCGGCCGGTTTTTCGATTTTCTCCAGCTCTTCGTTCAGGGCTACGCGGTTGAGGATTTCGCCGGTTTCCGGGTCGCGGTATTCCTGATCCTGAATCCAGAAGTCGGCGTACAGCACGTAGCGGTCGAAGATGTTCTGACCGTACTCGCTGTAGGACTCCAGGTACGCGGTCTGGATTTCCTTGCCGATGAACTCGATATAGCGCGGAGCCAGGTATTCCTTGAGGAAGCGCAGGTAGCGCTCGCGGGTTTCGGCCTGGAACTGTTCCTGTTCGATCTGCTGCTCCAGCACGTAGAGCAGGTGCACCGGGTTGGCGGCGATCTCGTGGGGATCGAAGTTGAAGACTTTCGAGAGGATCTTGAAGGCGAAGCGGGTCGAAAGACCATTCATGCCTTCGTCGACGCCCGCGCTGTCGCGGTACTCCTGGATCGATTTGGCCTTTGGATCGGTGTCTTTGAGGTTTTCGCCGTCATAGACGCGCATTTTCGAGTAGATGTTCGAGTTTTCCGGCTCCTTGAGACGCGACAGCACGGTGAACTGGGCAAGCATCTTCAGGGTGTCGGGCGCGCAGTGGGCCTTGGCCAGGGAGCTGTTGAACAACAGCTTGTCGTAGATCTTCACTTCGTCGCTGACCCGCAGGCAATACGGGACTTTGACAATGTAGATCCGGTCGATGAAGGCTTCGTTGTTCTTGTTGTTGCGGAAGGTGTGCCACTCCGATTCGTTGGAGTGGGCCAGCAGGATGCCAGTGAACGGAATCGCCCCCAGGCCTTCGGTACTGTTGTAGTTGCCTTCCTGGGTGGCGGTCAGCAGCGGGTGCAGCACCTTGATCGGTGCCTTGAACATTTCCACGAATTCCATCAGGCCCTGGTTGGCCCGGCACAGGGCGCCCGAGTAGCTGTAGGCGTCGGCGTCGTTCTGTGGAAACTCTTCGAGCTTGCGGATATCGACCTTGCCCACGAGGGCGGAGATGTCCTGGTTGTTTTCGTCTCCAGGTTCGGTCTTGGCCACGGCGATCTGGTTGAGGATCGAGGGATAGAGCTTGACCACCCGGAACTGGCTGATGTCACCGCCGAACTCGGCCAGGCGCTTGGTGGCCCAGGGTGACATGATGGTGTTCAGATAGCGTCGGGGAATCCCGAAGTCCTCCTCGAGGATCGCGCCGTCTTCGGTGGCATTGAACAGCCCCAGGGGTGATTCGAAGACCGGCGAACCCTTGATCGCGTAGAAGGGGACCTTCTCGATCAGCTGTTTCAGTTTTTCGGCCAGGGACGATTTACCGCCGCCCACCGGACCGAGCAGATAGAGGATCTGCTTCTTCTCTTCCAGGCCTTGGGCGGCATGGCGGAAATACGAGACGATCTGGTCGATGCATTCTTCCATCCCGTGGAAGTCTTCAAAGGCCGGATAGCGCCGAATCACCTTGTTGGAGAAGATGCGCGACAACCGTGAGTTGGTGGACGTATCCAGCAGTTCGGGTTCGCCGATTGCCAGTAGCAGCCGTTCAGCTGCTGACGCGTAAGCGCTGCGATCCTTTTTGCACAGTTCGAGGTACTCCTGCAGCGTGAGTTCTTCTTGCCGTGTGGATTCGAAGCGTTGTTGGAAATGGCTGAAAATGCTCATGACGTCACCTCGCTCGATACGTGGAGCCGGTGCCGGATCAGTCAGTCCAGTGCTGGCACGCAACCGCGAAAGCCGTTGCCGTTTACCCCCCAGAACACCTTCAAAGCGATGATCACTTTGAAAATTACTACCGATGACCCGTACGCCGGTGTACCGGCTCTCCCCTGATTTGGATGGCCTGCGCTTAAGGATAGTTCGGAATCGGCGGGGTCAAGTCAAGATGATCAATTAGTTGCGCCTGACCGTTCGTCAGGAAAGGCTCTAGCCCGCGAATCCCGCGGGCTTCAGCAACAGAAAAAAATTATTCGGAAATATCTTGAGCAATTTCTGACGGATAGGTCGTGCGCCACAGTTCGAAGCCACCGTCCAGGCTGTAGACGTCGCTGAAGCCCTGGCTGATCAGGTAGGCGGCGGCGCTCTGGCTCGAATTGCCGTGGTAGCAGCACACCACCGTTGGCGCATCGAGGTCGGCGGCGCGAATGAAGTCGGCTATGTTGTGGTTGTCCAGGTGCCGGGCGCCGCTGATGTGGTTCAGGGCGAAAGCCTGCGGGTCGCGGACGTCGACAACCACGGCGCCGTGCTCGCGCAGGGCCTGGGCTTGTTCGGGCGGGATACGTTTGAATTCGGTCATGCTGGGCTCCGTCGGGGGGCGGGTAGGTCTTACAGTCTAGCGATATAACCAGGCTCGGAAGCGCTCGGCCAGGGTTGGTGGCGGAGCGACGCCACCCTGGGCATCGCACTTGCAGGTCAGAAGCTCACCGCTGTCGACGTTCATCAGGGTCATGGCACCGCCCCAGACGCAGCCGGTATCGAGGGCGAAGATGCCGGGCTCGTCGCATTGGCCTTCAAGGGCCGCCCAGTGGCCGAAGATGATCTTCAGGTCGTGGGTCTTGCGTTCCTTGTAGCTGAACCAGGGGGCGTAACCGCGGGGCGCGGTATCGGCGCCTTCCTTGCCCTTGAGGTCGAGCTTGCCGTCGGCGGTGCAGAAGCGCATGCGGGTAAAGTAGTTGGTGATCACCCGCAGGCGGGGCACACCTTGCAGATCGCTACTCCACTTGTTCGGCTCATTGCCGTACATACCGTCGAGGAAAGGCGTCAGCAGGTTGTCATCGCGCAAGGCGGCTTCCACTTCGGCGGCGTATTTGAGCGCTTTCTTCAGTGTCCACTGGGGTGGAATGCCGGCATGGACCAGGGCCACATTGCGCTCGGCATCATGGTGCAGCAGCTTCTGGCGGCGCAGCCAGTCCAGCAGATCGGCGCTATCCGGTGCGTCGAGGATCTCGCGCAGCGTATCGCTTTTTTTCAGCCGTTCGACATTGTGTCCGGCGGCGAGCAGGTGCAGGTCATGATTGCCCAGCACGCAGACCAGCGACTCGCGCATGCCGTAGAGAAAACGCAGGGTTTCCAGGGATTGCGGGCCCCGGTTGACCAGGTCGCCCACCAGCCACAGCTTATCCTGGGCCGGATCGAACTTGACGCGTTCAAGCAGGCACTTGAGCGGTTCCAGGCAGCCTTGCAGGTCGCCGACGGCGTACACCGCCATCAGTGCAGGGACCCCGGGACGGCAAGGCGGAAGGGTGCGATCACGGCGTCGAAGTGCTTACCGTCCTCGGCCAGCATCTGGTAGGTGCCCTGCATGTTGCCGACTTTTGTCGTCATCACCGTGCCGCTGCTGTAGGTGTGGCTCTGGCCGACCTCGATCAGCGGTTGCTGGCCGACGACGCCGGCGCCGCGGACTTCTTCCACATGACCGTCGCCATCGGTGATCACCCAGTGCCGTGACATCAACCGGGCGGGCAGTTCGCCGTTGTTCTGCACCGTGATGGTGTAGGCGAAGGCAAAGCGGTTCTGCTCGGGTTGCGATTGTTCTGCAAGGAAGCGAGTGACGACGCTGACGTCGACCTGGTAACGAGGATCGGACATGCAAGAGGCCTTGGAAGCTGAAGCGCAAGAGACGCTGGACGAAGCCCAGTCTAGGTCAAGTCCCGGGTAGTAGGCCAGAGATGGACGCTGGCCCGCCACCCGCGAGATCAGTTGACGTCGGGGGCCGGGACGGGCTGCTCACTGAGTTTGTCGGCCAGGCGCACGAAGGCGGCCAGGTCGAGCTGTTCCGGGCGCAGGCTGCCGTCGACGCCGGCGGCTTCGATCTCGGCATTGCTGAGCAGGGCCTTGAGGGTGTTGCGCAAGGTTTTGCGGCGCTGGTTGAAGGCTTCGCGCACCACGCGCTCCAAGAGCCGGTGATCCTTGGCCGGGTGGGGCAGGACGGCGTGGGGCACCAGGCGCACGATGGCTGAGTCGACCTTGGGCGGCGGGTTGAAGGCGCCCGGGCCGACATTGAACAGATGCTCCACGCGGCAATGGTACTGGACCATGATCGACAGACGTCCCCAGTCGCCGCCGCCAGGGCCGGCGGCCAGGCGCTCGACCACTTCCTTCTGCAACATGAAGTGCATGTCGCGAATCAGGCTGGCATTGTGCAGCAGATGGAAGATCAGCGGCGTGGAGATGTTGTAGGGCAGGTTGCCGACCACCCGCAGGCTGTTGGGCGCCGGGTTCAGGCTGGTGAAGTCGAACTTCAGCGCGTCGCCCTGGTGCAGGTGGAAATTGGCTCTGCTGCCGAATTGCTGGTTGAGGATCGGTACCAGGTCCTTGTCCAGTTCGACGACATCCAGCTGTGCGCCACTGTTGAGCAGGCCTTCGGTCAAGGCGCCCTGGCCCGGGCCGATTTCCAGCAGGCGGTCATCGGCCTTGGCATGGATGGCGCGCAGGATGCGGTCGATCACGCCGGCGTCGTGCAGGAAGTTTTGCCCGAAACGCTTGCGCGCCCGGTGTTGGTATTGCTCGGTCATAAACGGGTCTCGGCCATCTGGTAGGCGGTTTCCAGGGCGACTTGCAGGCTGCCGGTGTCGATGTTGCCACTGCCGGCCAGGTCCAGGGCGGTGCCGTGGTCGACCGAGGTGCGGATGATCGGCAAGCCCAGGGTCACGTTGACTGCGGCACCGAAACCTTTGTATTTCAGCACGGGCAGGCCCTGGTCGTGGTACATCGCCAGCACCGCGTCGCAGTGCTCCAGATATTTGGGGGTAAACAGAGTGTCGGCAGGCAGCGGGCCACGCAGGTCCATGCCCTCGCCGCGCAGGCGCTCCAATGTCGGTTCGATGATGTCGATTTCTTCATGGCCCAGGTGCCCACCTTCGCCAGCATGGGGGTTGAGCCCGCAAACCAGGATACGAGGCGTGGCAATGCCGAACTTTTCCCGCAGGTCGCCGTGCAGGATACGGGTGACCCGTTCCAGGCGCTCCGGGGTGATCGCATCGGCGACCTGTCGCAGGGGCAGGTGGGTGGTCACCAGGGCCACGCGCAGTCCTCGGGTCGCCAGCATCATCACCACCTGGGTGGTGTGGGTCAGGTCGGCGAGGAATTCGGTGTGGCCGGAAAAGGCGATCCCTGAGTCATTGATCACGCCTTTGTGCACCGGGGCGGTGATCATGCCGGCGAAATCGCCGTCCAGGCAGCCTTGGCCGGCACGGGTCAGGGTTTCCAGGACAAAGGCGGCATTGGCCCGGTCCAGTTGTCCTGCAACGACCGGGGTCGCCAGCGGGGTATCCCAGACATACAGGCTACCCGCTGCTGCCGGTTGGTCAGGCCACTGGCCTGGTGTCACGGGCAGTAGATCGACAGCCACGCCCAGCTGCGCGGCCCGCTCGCAGAGCAGGTCACGGCTGGTAATGGCGATCAGGGGGTAGGGCTGGGACTGCGAGGCGAGCAGCAGGCAAAGGTCTGGACCAATGCCCGCCGGCTCGCCGGGTGTCAACGCGAAACGCTGGGGTTTCACTTTGGCGCCTGTTCCGCGCCGGGGAGCTTGATTTCAACGTAGGCTTCGTCGCGGATCTGACGCAGCCAGGTTTGCAGCTCTTCATCATATTTGCGATTACGCAGCACGGTCATGGCTTGCTGTTCGCGGGCCTGGGTGGTGCTGTCGGTGGCGCGACGGCCAAGGACTTCCAGTACGTGCCAGCCATATTGGGTCTTGAACGGCTTGGACAGGACGCCTTGCGGGGTCTTGGCCATCACTTCGCGGAATTCCGGCACCAGTGCGTTCGGGTCGACCCAGTTCAGGTCGCCGCCGTTAAGCGCCGAGCCCGGGTCTTCCGAGAAGCTCTTGGCCAGCGTACCGAAATCTTCGCCGTTGGAGATCCGCTCGTAGAGTTTCTGCGCCAGGGCTTGGGTTTCGGCTTCGCTGCGAATGGCGTTGGGCTTGATCAGGATGTGACGGACATGCACTTCGTCACGCATCTGTGTCTCGCCACCGCGCTTCTCCAGGACCTTCAGGATAATGAAGCCCCCAGGGGTGCGTGTCGGTTCGCTGATGTCGCCGATTGCCATGCTGCTGAGCATGCGGTCGAACGGCGGTGGCAACTGAGCTGGTTTACGCCAGCCCATGTCGCCGCCTTCCAGGGCGTTATCGCTGCCGGAGTGGGCAATGGCCAACTGACCGAAGTCAGCGCCTTGCTTGAGCTGCCGGTAGAGGTCCTGGGCCTGGGCCGCTGCGGCCTGGATGGCTTGCGAGCTGGCGCTGTCCGGAACCGAAATCAGGATATTGGCCAGGTGCAGTTCTTCGGAGAGCTGCATCTTGCCCAGGTCCGAGGCGAGGAAGTTCTTCACTTCCTGTTCCGACACCTGGACCCGCTCGGCGACACGACGCTGGCGCACACGGCTGATGATCATTTCCCGGCGAACCTGGTCACGGGCGTCCTCATAGGAGAGGCCGTCGTGGGTCAGGGCCGCGCGGAACTGATCGATGCTCATGTTGTTGCGCTGGGCAATGGTGCCGATCGCCTGGTTCAACTCATCATCACTGATGCGGATACCCGAGCGTTCGCCGATCTGCAATTGCAGGTTTTCGACGATCAAGCGGTCCAGGACCTGTTGGTCGAGGACGCTGGTGGGCGGCACGCCGCCACCGCGCTTGGCAATGGTCTGCTGAACCTCGTGGACGCGCTGGTCCAGTTGGCTCTGCATGATGACATCGTTGTCGACGATGGCCACGACGTTGTCGAGGGGCTGCACAGCGGCGTGAACCGCTGCGCTCAGGACCAGCGCGCCCAGCATCAGCGGGCGCAGACAATCAGAAAGCTTGATCTTCACGTTCACGATAACCTTGGATGCCTTTGTCGAGGAAGCTCTCAACCTTGTTGCCCATGACGCCACCCAGGCCCTTCAGTACAAACTGAAGGAAGATACCGTGGTCGCCTCGTTCGTTTTGCGGAGCCAGTTGACTGAACTCGTCATACTGGACCCAATAGCGGTTGATCAGGCGCATTTTCCAGCAGCAGTTGTCGTACTCGAAGCCACCGAAGGCTTCCAGCGTACGGTTGCGGTTGTAGTCGTACTGCCAGCGGCTGATGACATTCCACTGCGGAACGACCGGCCAGATGACCGAGAAGTCGTGCTGCTCGATCTTGTAGTAGTCCTTCACGAAGCCGGGTTGGCCTGGTGTGCCGTAGTCGCCGCCGAACTGCCATTGGCCGGTGTTCTGGTTGTAGATCACCTGGTCGTTGCGATAGCGATAGCCGGCGTTGATAACCTTGTTCGGGTTGTCTTCAGGCTGGTAGTGGAACATCGCACTGCCGGAACGTGGCTGGTGACTTTTCGGATCCCAGTTGTAGTCGGCCGTGGCGCGCCAGTCGTGGTTGAAGTTGTAGGCGTACTCCAGTGCATACGGCGAGACATTGGTCTTGGCGTCGGCACGAGTAGTGAAGTCCACGCCCGGCAACTGCACGGTGCGATCCTTGAAGTAGTACGCCTGGCCAACACTCACACGCTGACGTTCGAAACCGTTGTCCTCGATCCAGCGGCTGGTGACACCCAAGGACAGCTTGTTCTCGTCGCCGACGCGGTCGTTGCCGGAGAAGCGGTTGTCACGGAACAGCGAGGCGTAGTTGAAGCTGTACTCGGCAGTATCAAACACCGGAATATTTTTCTGATCTTTCTCTGGAACATAGAGATAGAACAGGCGAGGCTCCAGGGTCTGCCGATAGTTGGTGCCGAACATTTCAGTGTTGCGGTCGAAGTACAGGCCGCTGTCGATGCTGGCGATGGGGACGGCACGGCTTTGCGAGCTGCTGTAGGTTCCACCGACGTAATTCGGATTAGCCGCCTGGGCTGCCACGATTTGAGACTGGCCCAGTGAACCCAGATCCAGATCGTATTGGGTGTACTGGTACTTGAGCGACGGTGTTACAAAACCATAGGTCCAGTTGAGCGGCAGGCTGACCCCCGGCTTGAGGTTCAAACGGTCGCCGTTGGCGCGGGCGAGACCAGTCACGTTGGTGTCCAGACGTGGAGCGGTGACGCCATCCTTGTCGGCGAAGGTCCCGGTTTCCAGGCTTCGCTCGAAGCGAACGGCTTCAGTTTCATAGGTGAAATTGAGGCCTTCCGGATGATAGGGCAGGGTGCCGTTGAAGGTAATCTGCGGCAGGCGGTTATACGGTGTGATAACGGCCACGCTGGCCAATTGGTAGGCCTGTACGTTCAACTGCGCGGTGAAGTTGTCACCACGATAGGTTGTCATGGCCTGCTGATTCACATAGTCAACGTTCTTGACGCCGAGCTGGTTGGTCTGCAAATCCTGGAAGTAATACGGATCGCTGATCTTGGTGTAGTCAACCGTGGTCAGTACCCGTGAGTCCAACCCGCTCTTATTCTGCCAATTGATCATGTAGCGATCTTTGGTGGCATCCGACTGTTTAGCGCGGTCGTTGCTCTCGTCGCTCAGGAATGCGCCGCCGAACTGGCCTTCGCTGGACTTGGTCAGATAGCGGAACTCGCCTTCGGTCAACATGCCGCGCTTGCTCATGTAGTGCGGATACAGCGTGGCATCGTAGTTCGGTGCCAGGTTGAAGTAGTAAGGCGTGGTCAGGTTGAAACCCGAGGTGCTGTCGCTGGAGAAACTCGGCGGCAGGAAACCGGACTGACGACGATCGTCGATCGGGAAGTAGATGTACGGGGTATAGAGGACTGGAATGTCCTTGACCCGCAAGGTCACGTTGGTTGCCGTACCGAAACCGGTCGCCGGGTTCAGGGTGATGTTGTTGCCCTTGAGTTGCCAGGCGTTGCTGTTCGGTTCGCAAGTGGTGTACGTACCGTCCTTGAGGCGGATGATCGCGTTCTCGGCACGTTTGGCGTACAGCGCGTTACCCCGTACATGGGATTTGTGCAGCACGTATTCGGCGTTGTCGACCTTGGACTCGCCCGTGTCCAGTTGCACCTCGGCATGGTCACCGACCAGCAAGGCGCCCTGGTCGCGAACCCGAACGTTGCCGTTCAGCTCGCCACGGTTCTCAGCCTGGTAAAGGCTGGCTTCGTCGGCCTCGGCCTGCATGCTGCCCTGGCGCATGACCACGTCGCCGGCCAGTGTTGCGACCTGCTTGTCCTGTTCATAACGCGAAGCCTTGGCCCCGATGAACGTCGGCGCATCACTTTTATTCGTCGTGTCATTCATGCCTGGACGAATCGGTTCGATATAGGAACCAGAGCAGTAAGGACCGGTTTCGGCCAACTGCGCGGCAGTCAGCTTGTCACGCGGGACCCAGTCGAGGTGACTGTAGTCGGCACTGCGCGACTTCAGACCACGGCCCTTGGCCTCGGTGACCAGCACCGGGCCGGCAGCTTTCTCGCTGCTGGAACCGCTGTCCGCCGGGGCAGCAGTGCCCAGGGCCTCGGCATTCCCGTCATGCACGGGACGCGGTGGCAGCTGGGCGGTAGTGGTTTTGGGCGCACAGTCCCAGGCGCCGGAAGCAGAGACGGAACAGTCATACTGTTCCGCAGCGACCGCGAACGGGGTGGCAAGAGGTTGCAGAGCCAGCAAACCGCCGGTAACCAGCAACGGGAATTTTTTACGAAACGCGGGGGATTTCAATGCCATCTTATTAGTCCGGGCTTCCTGCGTGCCATCTGCCCGCGGTGGGGGTCACACGCCTATCGATGGTCAGAAAAAGATGCTGGATAATAAAGCAACACCCGCTTGACGGCTAGCGTCGTCGGAGACCCATGTAATGCCTGATCAAGATGTACGCTTGGAACACCTGAAAGTTTGGCTGGATCGGCAGTTGGAAACGCTCTTTCTGGCCGAAGGTTGGGGCGCCATTCCCCCGGCCACGTTGACCTCGGCCAGTAGTGACGCGAGTTTTCGACGCTATTTTCGCTGGGAGGGCGAGGGCCGTAGCCTGATCGTGATGGACGCGCCGCCACCCCGGGAAAACTGCAAACCCTTCGTGGATATCGCCCATTTGCTGGCGAAATCCGGAATCAACGTGCCGAAAATTTACGCGCAGGATCTGCAAAACGGTTTTCTTTTGCTCAATGACCTGGGCAACCAGACCTATTTGGACGTGATCAACGCCGACAACGCCGATCGATTGTTCGCCGATGCCATCGACGCCTTGCTGGCCTTCCAGCAACTGCCGATGGACAGCCAGCTGCCGAGTTATGACCTGGCCTTGCTGCGCCGTGAGCTGGAACTGTTCCCCGAGTGGTACGTGGGGCATGAGCTGGGTCGCGTTTTCGATCCTGCGCAGTTGGCGATCTGGCAACGGGTCAGCGACCTGCTGATCGACAGCGCCCTGGCCCAGCCGAAAGTGCTGGTGCACCGTGACTATATGCCGCGCAACCTGATGGCCAGCGAGCCCAACCCCGGCGTGCTGGATTTCCAGGACGCGGTCTATGGGCCCGTCACCTACGATATTACCTGCCTGTTCAAGGATGCCTTCCTCAGTTGGCCCGAGGCCCGGGTGCGTGGCTGGCTGCTGGACTACTGGCATCGGGCGATAGGTGCGGGTATTGCGGTGCAGGCCGATTTCGAGGAATTCCTCCGGGCCAGCGACCTGATGGGTGTGCAACGTCATCTGAAGGTGATCGGGATCTTTGCGCGCATCTGCCACCGCGATGGCAAGCCGCGTTATCTGGCGGACGTGCCACGCTTCTTCGCTTATATAGATGCCGTGGTGGCGCGCCGTCCGGAGCTGGCCGAACTGGGTGAGTTGCTGGCCGGCCTGCGTGAGCCGGAGGGGGCCGACGTATGAAGGCAATGATCCTGGCCGCCGGCAAAGGCGAGCGGATGCGTCCTTTGACCTTGCATACCCCCAAACCGCTGATCCGTGCCAACGGCACGCCATTGATCGACTATCACCTGCGCGCACTGGCGGCCGCCGGCTTCAAGGAGGTGGTGATCAATCACGCCTGGCTGGGGCAGCAGATCGAGGACTACCTCGGCGACGGCTCCCGCTATGGCGTGAGCATCGCCTATTCGCCCGAGGGTGAGCCGCTGGAAACCGGTGGCGGCGTTTTCCGCGCGTTGCCATTGTTGGGCGATGAGCCCTTTCTGGTGGTCAACGGCGATATCTGGACCGACTATGATTTTGCCTCGCTGCGTCGGCCGATCGCCGGCCTGGCGCACTTGGTCATGGTCGACAATCCGCCGCATCACCCCGCCGGGGGCGACTTCAACCTGCTCAACGGCCAACTGCATGACGGTGGGGCGCTGGGCGAGAAGCTGACCTACAGCGGTATTTCAGTCCTGCACCCCAGGCTGTTTGCCGCCTGCACCGGCGGTGCCTTCAAGATCGCGCCGCTATGGCGCGAGGCGATGGCACGGGGGCTGGTGAGTGGAGAGCATATGCACGGACACTGGGTTGACGTCGGCACCGTGGAGCGCCTGGCGCAAGTCGAGCAATTGTTGAAAGAGAGACACTGATTATGTTGTGGCCAGGGACTCTGATTGGAGCCGGGGCGGGTTTTGCTATCGCCAGTATTCCGGGGGCCATGTTGGGCGCCTTACTCGGGCAGGCGCTGGATCGGCGCCTGCAATTGCACAGTCTTGCCCATTTGCGTGAACGCCTGGGGGGCAAGCCGGCGTTGCGCAACGATGAATTACTATTTGTCTTGCTGGGACGACTGGCCAAGAGCGATGGGCAGGTGGTCGACGGGCATATCCAGCAGGCGCGTGAGGAAATGCGTCAATTGGATATGCCCGATGCGGCGCGGCGCCGGGCGATTGCCGCGTTCAACCGTGGCAAGTCGGGACGCGATCGACTGCACGGCTACCTGAACCATCTGAAGGCCCAGCCCCATGCCGCCGAAGGCGTTTTGCGGGCGTGCTGGCGAATGGTCTGGGCCGACGGTCGGGTCGGGTCGAAAGAGCGTGAACTGATCATGCTCTGGGGCAAATGGCTGGGTTGGACGAGCCACCAGGTCCAGGCCCTGGCCCATGACTACGAGCCCGGGCGCAAGTCGCTGTCGGGCACGACCGGGACTTACGAGGAGGCACTGGTGTTATTGGGCGTGGCGGCCAACAGTGAGCCGGCACAAATCAAGCGGGCTTACCGGCGCCTGCTCAGCCGCCACCATCCTGACAAGATCGCGGGCAGTGGAGCGACGCCTTTACAAGTGCGCGAGGCCACGGAGAAAACCCGCGACCTGCATAATGCCTATGTGCTGATTCGCGAACGAAGGGATTTCCGTTAGGCGACGCGCTTCAGAGGCCGCCCACATCCTGCGGGCTCAACCAGCCACGGATGCGCCGGAACAACTGCTCCTGCCCGGCGTTGCCCGGCAGGGCCTTCAGCGCAATCTGGTTGTAGCTCGAGGTTTTCTGCCGCTTGCTGGCCTGCAATCGCTCCAACGCGGCTTTGCGATCCAGCGGTCGGTCCTGGTAGAAGAAGTCTGCTGTCGCCAGTTTCAGTCCTGGCGTGATCTGGGCCAGGTCCTGTGGGGCCGTGGTCGGTGTCTGCGCGGCCACCAGGAGCAGTTTCTGGATCTGCGGCGAAGGCCTCTCGCTCATGTAGCGGGCGGCCCAGTAAGCGCCGGTGCCATGGCCCAGGAGGACCACGCTGCGGGCATTTTGCTGTTTGGCGTAGGTAATTGCGGCGTCGATTCGTGCGAAGATCCGTTCGGCATCGGCCTTCAGCTGATCTTCAGCGGTTTGCGCGGCGGCCTGGTCGACCACCTCGGCTTCGGCGCTGGCCGCCTGTTCGATGGGTTTGGCCGTGGTGCTGGCGTCTTTGCTGTTGCTGGTGGTTGCCGCCGGTGCCTTGGGCGCTTCGGCCACCCGCGGCTGGATCGCATCGCTTTGCAGGTCCGGCAGGGTCAGGCTCAGACTGCCCCACTGGGCATCCGGGAACTTGCGCCGCAACGGACCGATTACCTGGGGCCAGTCAGCGGTTTCGCCGGCACCGGGAATCAGGATCACGGCGCCCAGGGGCGAAGCTGTGTTGGCCGGTTTCCACAAGGCCAGGAAGCTGTCGCCGCCGGCTTGCAGTTGCTGTTGTTCCTGCTGGGGCAATTGTCGTTCCAGCGCGGTCGCGTCTTCCTGGCTACGCTCGAGCAGGGGCTGGCGCTCCACTGGCTTGTCGGCGGCCTTCTGCGCCGGGTCCGGCGTCGGGTCGGCGGCCATGACGGGTGCGGCACAGGGTAGTATCAGTGACAGGCACAGCGCAGGCAGTGCCAGGCGGTAGAGAAGGGGCATCGGATTTTCCAGGCCAGAGTCATCCTGGCAGCCTAATGGGTTGGTCAGCATTTGTCAGTGTGTGAGCGTCGGATGATACGGTTTTGCTGCCTGTGGGTTATCGGCTGTTTGTGTTTTCCCTTGATTGCCTGGGCGGCGCCTGCTCCCCATGGGCAGGGCATTGCCTGGTCCGGCGAGCAGCGCGAGTGGCTCGACCAGCACCGCGAGCTGCGGGTCGGCCTGGTCCTGCAGGCACCGTATGCGCAATATGACCGTCGGCTGCAGCGCTTGTCCGGGGCCAATGTGGAGCTTATGGCCTGGATCGCCAAGAACCTCGATATCGAGCTGACCTGGCGTAACTTTCCCGATCAGGTACAACTGGAAAAAGCCTTGCGCGAGGGCGAGATCGACCTCGCGCCGGGGCTGACCCAGACCCCGGCGGGGCTGCGCCTATGGTTGTTCTCCGATCCTTACATGCGTGTACCGCAACTGGTGGTGGGCGAACGCAACGGCGCCGGCGCGGTGGAGCTGGAAAAACTCGACAGCCAGACCCGCGTGGCCGTGCGCATGCCCAGTACGGTCGCCGATTACCTGCGCAACACCTACCCCAACCTCAATCTGCAGGGTGTGCCGCTGGAGCGCCAGGCCCTGCAATTGTTGACGAGCCAGCAGGCGCGCTACGCGGTGATCGATGAGGCGCAGCTCAGCCGCCTGTCCAATGAGGAGGAGTTCGCCGGGCTGGCAGTGGTCGGTGATATCGGCTTGCCGCAGCTGCTGCGAGTGGCGACACGGCGCGACTGGCCGGAACTGGCCGGTGTCGTGGAGACGGCTCTGCATACGATCCCGGCGCGGGATCTGGAGCAGCTGCACGCCCGCTGGTTGCAACCGAAGTATCCGCGCCTGACCGAGTCGCCGGGCTTCTGGCAAAACCTCTGCCTGCTGCTGGCGGTGCTGCTGCTGGCTGGCCTGGCCATCGTCTTCTGGCTGCGTCGTCAACAGCACGGCCTGGAGCATGAACTGCTCGCGGCCCGGGAAGCCCTGGCCCGGCGTGAGGCGAGCGAAGAGGCCCTGCGCCTGACCCAGTTCTCCATTGACCAGAGCACGGTGGGGATTCTCTGGGTCAACTGGGACAGCCACGTCCGTTATGCCAACCGGGCGGCGGAAGAGATGCTCGGTTATCCGCCGGGCGGGGTGTTCGACCGCCCCTTGATCGACTTCGATCCGAACCTGCACATGGACCGCTGGCTGAACCTGTGGAAGCGTGCCCGGGCCAGCGAGGAAAGCCCGCAAAGCCTGGAAACCCAATGCGTTCGCGCCGATGGCAGCATCCTGCCGGCCGATGTGTCGTTGAGCTTCCTGCGCTTTCGCGGGGGGGAATACCTGGTGGTCTACCTCAATGACGTCACCGAGCGTCGCCGTGCACTGGCGGCGGCGCAGGAAAGCGAGGCGCGGTTGAAGGCGATAGCGGCCAATGTGCCGGGCCTGGTGTTTCGTCTGGAGCGGGTACCGCTGACCGGCGAACTGCATTTTCCCTATATCAGCGAAGGCAGTGAGAGCCTGGTCGGTTATGCCCCGGCGACTCTGCGCCGGCAGGAGATCGGCTTGCGCAGCCTGGTGCATCCGGACGACAAGGCCGGTTACCACCAGACCCAGGATCGGGCGCTGGATGCGGACAGCGACTGGTCCTGGCAAGGTCGGATCATGACCCGCGAAGGCCGGCAGCGCTGGGCTGAGATCAAGGCCATCAGTCGTCGGCTCGAGGATGGCACCGTGGTCTGGGACGGCATCGTCTGGGATATCAGTGAAAGCAAGCGCATCGAACTGGAACTGGCGGCGTCCCGCGAACAGTTGCGCGAGCTGTCGGCTCACCTGGAAAGCGTCCGTGAAGAGGAAAAGGCCCGCATCGCCCGGGAAGTTCATGACGAGCTGGGGCAGATGTTGACGGTGCTCAAGCTGGAAACGTCCATGTGCGAGTTGGCCTATGCCCAGCTCGATCCCGGCTTGAATGACCGGCTCAACAGCATGAAGAAGCTGATTGCCCAGTTGTTCCAACTGGTCCGGGATGTAGCGACGGCCTTGCGCCCACCGATTCTCGACGCCGGGATTGCCTCGGCCATCGAGTGGCAGGCCCGGCGGTTCGAGGCGCGGACGCAGATTCCCTGCCTGGTGCAAGTGCCGGAGCATCTGCCGGCCCTCAGCGATGCGAAAGCCATTGGCCTGTTCCGTATCCTCCAGGAAGCACTGACCAATGTCATGCGCCATGCCCAGGCGCATACTGTTGAATTGACACTGGCCATTGAGGGCGGCGATTTATGCCTGACCGTCAGTGATGATGGCGTAGGATTCGTCTCCGCCAGTGGCAGGCCGACCTCCTTTGGGGTGGTGGGTATGCGTGAGCGGGTGTTGATGCTCGGCGGCACGCTGCGCCTGGAAAGCGTGGTGGGTGAGGGGACGACCCTCTGCGCCCGAGTGCCGTTGGATGTGTAGGCCTTGATGGCCCTATCGCCGGCAAGCCGGCTCCCACAGTGTCTGTGCCGAAGGGTGCTGCTGCATACACCTGATACTGTGGGCAGCGGCTTGCCGGCGATAGCGGTCCGACTGACTCAACCTGGAGATAAACGTGATCCGCGTATTGGTAGCCGAAGACCATACCATTGTCCGCGAGGGCATCAAGCAGTTGATCGGCCTGGCCAAGGACCTGTCCGTGGTGGGGGAGGCCAGCAATGGCGAACAACTGCTCGAAGTCCTGCGCCAGACGCCCTGCGAAGTGGTCCTGCTGGACATTTCCATGCCCGGCGTGAATGGTCTGGAGGCGATCCCGCGGATTCGTGCGTTGAACAATCCGCCGGCGATCCTGGTGCTGTCCATGCACGACGAGGCGCAGATGGCGGCGCGTGCGCTCAAGATCGGTGCCGCCGGCTACGCCACCAAGGACAGCGACCCGGCGCTGTTGCTGACGGCGATCCGCAAGGTCGCGGCCGGGGGGCGCTACATTGATCCGGACCTGGCCGACCGCATGGTCTTCGAAGTCGGCCTGACCGATTCGCGGCCACTGCACGCCTTGCTCTCGGAGCGTGAGTTCTCGGTCTTCGAACGCCTGGCCCAGGGCGCCAACGTCAACGACATCGCCCAGCAATTGGCCTTGAGCAGCAAGACCATCAGCACCCACAAGGCGCGCTTGATGCAGAAACTCAACATCACCTCCCTGGCCGAACTGGTGAAATACGCGATGGAGCACAAGCTGCTCTGAACAGGCGCCCCCTCTGTAAACAACACGGTCTCTGTAGGCGCCGGCTTGCCGGCGATGGCGGCCGAAAGAGCGATGCAGGATTCACGGGCCTCATCGCCCGCAAGCCGGCTCCTACAAAAGAAAACCCGCGCACATATCCATTTGCGACAGGTTCGGGTTGTCTTTTGACGCTGTTCCGGGCCTCGCCGTCGAGAACGGCTTGCGGGCTTATCCAAACCCGCCATCTTTGTAGGGCGATCCCTACCCCAATTCTTCCAGACGGCTGAGGCCAATCTCTCCGGCCCCCCGATTTGCGCTGCCGCGAGCCTTCACTAGGCTTAGCTCCACGGCAGTCCAAAACAAAAAGGTGAGGGTATGAGCGAGGTCGATTCAAGCGCTGGGGCGAACGATGTACTGGTCAGCTTTCGTGGCGTACAAAAAAGCTACGACGGTGAGAACCTGATCGTCAAAGACCTCAACCTGGACATTCGCAAGGGCGAATTCCTTACCCTGCTCGGGCCTTCCGGCTCCGGCAAGACCACCAGCCTGATGATGCTGGCCGGGTTCGAAACCCCGACCGCCGGCGAGATCCTGTTGGCCGGTCGCTCCATCAACAATGTCCCGCCGCACAAACGCGACATCGGCATGGTGTTCCAGAACTACGCGCTGTTTCCGCACATGACCGTCGCCGAGAACCTGGCGTTTCCGTTGACCGTCCGTGGCTTGAGCAAGACCGACGTCAGCGAGCGGGTCAAGCGGGTGCTGGGCATGGTCCAACTCGACAAGTTCGCCCAGCGCTACCCGGCGCAGTTGTCCGGCGGCCAGCAACAGCGGGTAGCCTTGGCCCGGGCCCTGGTGTTCGAACCCCAGTTGGTACTGATGGACGAGCCCCTCGGTGCGCTGGACAAACAGTTGCGCGAACACATGCAGATGGAAATCAAGCATCTGCACCAACGCCTCGGCGTGACTGTGGTCTACGTGACCCACGACCAGGGCGAAGCCCTGACCATGTCCGACCGCGTGGCGGTGTTCCACCAGGGCGAGATCCAGCAGATCGCACCGCCGCGGACCCTCTACGAAGAACCGAAGAACACCTTTGTCGCCAACTTCATCGGTGAGAACAACCGCCTCAACGGCCGCCTGCACAGCCACACCGGTGATCGCTGCGTGGTCGAGCTCGGCCGTGGCGAGAAGGTCGAGGCGCTGGCGGTGAACGTCGGCAAGACCGGCGAGCCGGTGACCCTGTCGATCCGCCCGGAACGTATCAGCCTCAACGGCTCCAGCGAGTCCTGCGTGAACCGCTTCTCGGGCCGCGTGGCCGAGTTCATCTACCTGGGCGACCACGTGCGCGTGCGCCTGGAAGTCTGCGGCAAGACCGATTTTTTCGTGAAACAGCCCATTGCCGAGCTGGACCCAGCCCTGGCGGTCGGCGACGTAGTACCTCTCGGCTGGCAGGTGGAGCACGTTCGCGCGCTCGATCCATTACTGGACGCCAGCTGAGCGCGGTAACCCAAGAGGCGAATCCATCGCCCCGTGCTTCACCAACCTGCACTGTGGAGAGAAGAATAAATGCTTAAATCCCTGAAATTCAGCGCCCTGACCCTTGGGCTGATGTGCGCGGCAAATGCCATGGCGGCGACTGACCTGACCGTGGTGTCCTTTGGTGGCGCGAACAAGGCCGCACAGGTCAAGGCGTTCTATGCGCCGTGGGAGGCGGCGGGCAAGGGCAAGATCGTGGCCGGCGAGTACAACGGTGAGATGGCCAAGGTCAAGGCCATGGTCGATACCAAGAGCGTGTCCTGGGACCTGGTGGAGGTCGAGTCGCCCGAGCTGTCCCGCGGTTGCGACGAAGACATGTTCGAGCCGCTCGACCCGGCGCTGTTCGGCAAGGGCGCAGACTACGTCAAGGGTGCGATCCAGCCTTGTGGTGTTGGCTTCTTCGTCTGGTCGACGGTCCTGGCCTACAACGCCGACAAAGTGAAAACCGCACCGACCAGTTGGGCCGATTTCTGGGACACCAAGAAATTCCCGGGCAAGCGTGGCCTGCGCAAGGGCGCCAAGTACACCTTGGAATTCGCCTTGATGGCTGATGGCGTGGCGCCGAAAGACGTTTACAAGGTACTGGCGGGCAAGGATGGCCAGGACCGTGCGTTCAAGAAGCTCGATGAACTGAAGCCGAATATCCAGTGGTGGGAAGCCGGTGCACAGCCACCGCAGTATCTCGCCTCTGGCGACGTGGTGATGAGTTCGGCCTACAACGGGCGGATTGCCGCGGTACAGAAGGAAAGCAACCTGAAGGTCGTCTGGAACGGCGGCGTCTATGACTTCGACTCCTGGGCGATTCCAAAAGGCTTGAAAGGCGAGCGTCTCGAAGCCGCGAAGAAATTCATCGCGTTCTCGGTGGCACCGCCGCAGCAGAAGATCTACTCGGAAAACATCGCCTACGGTCCGGCCAACACCCAGGCGGTACCGTTGCTTGATAAGGCGATCTTGAAAGATATGCCGACCACCCCGGAAAACATCGCCAACCAAGTGCAGATCGATGTGGGCTTCTGGGCGGACAACGGTGAGCAGCTGGAGCAGCGCTTCAACGCCTGGGCGGCCAAGTAACAGAACACGGTCCGACAGACGCTGCATAACCCTGTAGGAGCCAGCTTGCTGGCGATGGCGTTCAAAAAACGACGCAAGGCTCCAGGGCCTCATCGCCGGCAAGCCGGCTCCCACAAGGGCTTGCGTTCAGCCCGTTGGGTTTGTGTGTTTCAGAAGAACAACAGGCGGTGTCTCGAAACGGGACGCCACCCGCTGTAACAATAAAAGAATTCCGGAGTTCGCCATGGCCCTCACCGTTCCTCTGAACGAGGTCACCAGTCCCACCTTGAAGCAGCGCCTGGCGCATGCCGAGCGGGTCAACCGCTGGAAGTCCCAGGCCTTGATTGCACCGCTGGTGCTGTTTCTGTTGCTGGTGTTCCTGGTGCCCATCGTGGCGCTGCTCTACAAAAGTGTCGGTAACCCGGAAGTGGTCGGCGCCATGCCGCGCACAGTGGCCGCCGTCGCCGCCTGGGACGGCAAGAGTTTGCCCGGCGAGCCGGTTTACAAGGCCTTGAGCGAGGATCTCGGCGAGGCCCACAAGAATCAGACCCTGGGCGATCTGTCCAAGCGCCTGAACATGGAACTGGCCGGCTATCGCAGCCTGTTGACCAAGACCGCGCGAGCCTTGCCGTTCAAGACCGAACCGGCCTCCTATAAAGAAGCACTGGAAGCCCTCGACGAGCGCTGGGGCGATCCGGCGTACTGGCAGGTGATCCGGCGCAATACCAGCAGCATCACGCCGTACTACCTGCTGGCAGCCGTCGACCATCGGATCGACGACCTCGGCGAATTGGCCCCGGCCACCCCGGATCAGGCGATCTACCTCGACATCTTTGCCCGCACCTTCTGGATGGGCCTGGTGATCACCGCCATTTGTCTGGTGCTGGCCTACCCGCTGGCCTACCTGCTGGCGAATCTGCCGTCACGGCAAAGCAACCTGTTGATGATCCTCGTCCTGCTGCCGTTCTGGACCTCGATCCTGGTGCGGGTCGCGGCCTGGATCGTGCTGCTGCAGTCCGGCGGTCTGATCAACAGCGCGTTGATGGCCATGGGGGTGATCGACAAACCCCTCGAGCTGGTGTTCAACCGCACGGGGGTCTACATCTCGATGGTGCACATCCTGCTGCCGTTCATGATCCTGCCGATCTACAGCGTGATGAAAGGCATCTCGCCAACCTACATGCGCGCGGCGATTTCCCTGGGTTGTCATCCGTTCGCCAGCTTCTGGCGGGTGTACTTCCCACAGACCTATGCCGGCGTAGGCGCGGGTTGCCTGCTGGTGTTCATCCTGGCGATTGGTTACTACATCACCCCGGCATTGCTCGGTAGCCCGAACGACCAAATGGTCAGCTACTTCGTGGCGTTCTACACCAACACCAGCATCAACTGGGGCATGGCGACCGCCCTGGGTGGCTTGCTGCTGTTGGCGACCGTGATCCTGTACCTGATTTACAGCCGGTTGGTCGGCGCCAGCCGCCTGCGCCTGAGCTAAGGAGAATAAGAAATGCTGAGTCCCTACATGTCGCCCGTCGAGCGGGTCTGGTTCTACGGTTCGCGCATTCTGTGCGGCTTGATCCTGCTGTTTCTGATCCTGCCGGTGCTGGTGATCATCCCGCTTTCGTTCAACTCGGGCAGTTTCCTGGTCTACCCGCTGCAAGGCTTCTCGCTGCACTGGTACCAGGACTTCTTCGCCTCGGCGGAATGGATGCGGGCCTTGCGCAACAGCATCATTGTCGCCCCGGCGGCCACGGCGCTGGCGATGGTCTTCGGGACCCTGGCGGCGATCGGCCTGACCCGTGGCGACTTCCCGGGCAAGCCGCTGGTGATGGCCCTGGTGATCTCGCCCATGGTGGTGCCGGTGGTGATCATCGGCGTGGCCAGCTACCTGTTCTTCGCCCCGCTGGGGCTGGGCAACAGTTTCTTCTCGTTGATCGTGGTGCATGCGGTGTTGGGTGTGCCCTTTGTGATCATCACCGTGTCGGCGACCTTGCAAGGCTTCAATCACAACCTGGTGCGCGCTGCTGCCAGCCTGGGGGCCTCGCCCCTGACGGCGTTCCGCCGGGTGACCTTGCCGCTGATCGCGCCGGGGGTGATTTCCGGGGCGCTGTTTGCCTTTGCGACCTCGTTCGACGAAGTGGTGGTGACCCTGTTCCTCGCCGGCCCGGAACAGGCAACCTTGCCCCGGCAGATGTTCAGTGGCATTCGCGAGAACCTCAGCCCGACCATCGCCGCGGCGGCGACCCTGCTGATTGCCTTCTCGGTGATCCTGCTGCTGACCCTGGAGTGGCTGCGCGGACGCAGCGAAAAATTGCGCACCACCCAGGTATGAGAAGGGCGCCTGGAGGGCGCCGCGAAAAACTGTAGGAGCCGGCTTGCCGGCGATGAGGCTCTTGAGTCTGTATCGTTCTTGCGGCCGTGATCGCCGGCAAGCCGGCTCCCACAGGTTTGCTGGCGCTCATGAGACACGCTTCCCATTCACACTCCGAATGCAACTTCTGTATGACAGCGCAAAGCCATTCCCGGTTATGCTTGCCCGTGCCCTGATCATCACGACAAGAAGGCTGCGAGCATGAGCATTTCCTCATTCAAGATCGCCCATAAACTGATCACCGGCCGTGGCGCCATCGAGCAATTGGCCGATGAGCTGACCCGGCTGAATGTCGACCATCCGTTGATCGTGACCGATGCGGCACTGGTCAAGTCAGGGACTGTCGAGCTGGCACTGGCTCACCTCGGTGGGCGCACCTATGCAATCTTCGATCGCGTGCTGCCCGACCCGGAAATCGCCATTGTCGAGGACTGCATGCGCGCCTATCGCGAAGGTGGGCACGACGGCCTGATCGGCCTGGGTGGCGGCAGCGCCATCGACATCGCCAAAAGCGTCGGTGCTTACGCCGGTTACCACGGGGTCCTGGAGGATCTGTTCGGCATCGACCAGGTGCCGCGCAAGGGACCACCGCTGATTGCCATCCCCACCACTGCCGGCACCGGCTCCGAGGTGACCAATGTTGCCATTCTCTCCGACAAGCAGGCCCAGCTGAAAAAGGGCATCGTCAGCGATTACCTGCTCCCGGACGTGGCGCTGGTCAGCCCGCAGATGACCCTGACCTGCCCGCGCAGCGTCACCGCCGCCAGTGGCGTGGATGCCATGGTCCACGCGATTGAAGCCTATCTGTCACTCAATGCCTCGCCGATTACCGACGCCCTGGCCATTGGCGCGATCAAGCTGATCGCCACGGCGCTGCCCAAAGCCTATGCCAACCCGTCCAACCTCCAGGCCCGTGAAGAAATGGCGACTGCCAGCCTGATGGCGGGCATGGCTTTCGGCAATGCCGGCGTTGGTGCCGTCCATGCCTTGGCCTATCCGTTGGGTGGACGCTTCAATATCGCCCACGGCGTCAGTAATGCCCTGCTGCTGCCCTATGTCATGAGCTGGAACAAGATCGCCTGTGTCGAGCGCATGCAGGACATTGCCATCGCCATGGGCGTCAATGTGGCCGGCTTGAGCTTGATCGAGGCGGCCGACAAGGCCGTCGCCGCCATGACCGCTCTATGCGCCGCAGTGGAAATTCCCGCCGGCCTCGCAAGCTTCGGCGTACCCCTGGACGCGATCCCGGCCATGGCCGAGGAGGCCGCCGCAACCGAGCGGTTGATGCGCAACAACCCGCGGCGGCTGAGCGCGGCGGATATCGAAAAGATCTACCGCGCCGCTTACTGAGGGCTTTGGCTCAAGCATTGCGGGCTTGCATGGCCAATCATCGCGGTCACGGTGGGCGGGGCAAAGCGGGCGGTATACAATGCCCGCCATCGTGATTCTGCTCAAAAAAGGTGCGTCATGCAGCCCTTCGTCATTGCTCCGTCGATTCTCTCCGCCGATTTCGCCCGCCTGGGCCAGGAAGTGGACAACGTGCTCGCCGCCGGTGCCGACTTCGTGCACTTCGATGTCATGGACAACCACTATGTGCCGAACCTGACCATCGGCCCGATGGTCTGTGCGGCGCTGCGCAAGTACGGCATCACCGCGCCCATCGACGCGCACCTGATGGTCAGTCCGGTGGACCGCATCATCGGCGACTTCATCGAAGCCGGTGCGACCTATATCACCTTCCACCCGGAAGCCACGCTGCACGTCGATCGTTCCCTGCAAATGATCCGCGAAGGCGGTTGCAAGGCCGGCCTGGTGTTCAACCCGGCCACGCCCCTGGACGTGCTCAAGTACGTGATGGACAAGGTCGACATGGTCCTGCTGATGAGTGTCAACCCGGGTTTTGGCGGGCAGAAGTTCATTCCCGGCACCCTCGACAAACTGCGTGAAGCACGGGCCCTGATCGACGCCTCGGGCCGCGATATCCGTCTGGAAATCGATGGTGGTGTGAACGTCAACAACATCCGCGAAATCGCCGCGGCGGGGGCTGACACCTTTGTCGCCGGCTCCGCGATCTTCAATGCCCCGGACTACCGAGAAGTCATCGAGAAAATGCGCGCCGAACTGGCGCTGGCTCGATCATGACTGTGTTCGAGCAGCTTTTTCCGGGCCGTTTGCCCAGGCTGGTGATGTTCGATCTGGATGGGACGCTGGTGGATTCGGTGCCCGATCTGGCCTTGGCCGTGGATAAAATGCTGCTCGCCCTCGGGCGTCCGGTGGCCGGACTGCACGCCGTGCGCGAGTGGGTCGGCAATGGTGTACCGGTCCTGGTGCGTCGAGCGCTGGCCGGTGATCTTGATCATTCAGGCGTCGATGACGGCGAAGCCGAGCAGGCGCTGGCGATCTTCATGGAGGCCTATAGCGGTGGTCATGAACTGACCCAGGTCTATCCCGGTGTGCAGGAAACCCTGAGCTGGATGCACAAGCAGGGCATGGAAATGGCCCTGATCACCAACAAGCCGGAACAGTTCGTCGCGCCTTTGCTGGATGAAATGAAACTGGGACGGTTTTTCCGCTTGATCATCGGCGGTGATACCTTGCCGCAGCGCAAGCCTGACCCGGCGGCGCTGTTCCACGTGATGAAAATGACCGGTATCCCGGCCTCGCAATGCCTGTTCATCGGTGACTCGCGCAGTGATGTGCAGGCCGCCAAGGCCGCCGGTGTCACCTGCGTGGCCCTCAGCTATGGCTACAACCATGGCCGGCCGATCGCCGAAGAACAGCCGGCCCTGGTCATCGACGATCTGCGCGCGCTGATTCCCGGTTGCCTGGAAGCTGGCGCTGAGCTAATGTCGGCGGACTCTGTTCAATTCCCTCCTGGAAACGCCATTGTGGTGGTCACTCGCAAACTCTGGATGAAAGTCATCAAGGCCCTGGCCCGCTGGCGTTGGCGCGCCTGACTTGATCCTGGCCGGTTATCCGGCGCGTTTGCATACCTGACTGTTCGACCCTCAAGCCACGAGGCATATCATGACCCGCGAAGAATTCCTGTGTTTGGCCGCTGCCGGCTACAACCGCATCCCGCTTGCCTGCGAAACCCTGGCCGACTTCGATACCCCGCTGTCGATCTACCTGAAACTGGCCGACCAGCCCAACTCCTACCTGCTGGAGTCGGTGCAGGGCGGCGAGAAATGGGGCCGTTATTCGATCATCGGCCTGCCGTGCCGCACCGTGCTGCGGGTGCATGACCATCAGGTCAGCGTGACCCATGACGGCGTCGAGATCGAGCGCTGCGAAGCCGAGGATCCGCTGGATTTCGTCGAGACCTTCAAGGCGCGTTACAACGTGCCGACCATCGCCGGGCTGCCGCGTTTCAATGGCGGCCTGGTGGGCTACTTCGGTTATGACTGCGTGCGCTATGTGGAGAAGCGTCTGGGCAAATGCCCGAACCCCGATCCCCTGGGCGTGCCGGATATCCTGTTGATGGTCTCCGACGCCGTGGTGGTCTTCGACAACCTGGCGGGCAAGATGCACGCCATCGTCCTCGCCGATCCGTCCCAGGACAATGCCTACGAACAAGGCCAGGCGCGTCTGCAGGAACTGCTTGAGCAACTGCGCCAGCCGATCACTCCGCGCCGCGGCCTGGAACTCGACCGGCCACCGGCCGCCGACCCGCTGTTCCGTTCGAGTTTCACCCAGGGTGACTATGAGCGGGCGGTCGATACCATCAAGGAATACATCCTTGCCGGTGACTGCATGCAGGTGGTGCCGTCGCAGCGCATGTCCATCGATTTCAAGGCCGCGCCGATCGACCTGTATCGGGCGCTGCGCTGCTTCAACCCGACGCCCTACATGTACTTCTTCAACTTCGGCGACTTCCATGTAGTCGGCAGTTCGCCGGAAGTGCTGGTACGGGTCGAAGATAACCTGATCACCGTCCGTCCCATCGCCGGTACTCGCCCGCGTGGCGCAACCGAGGAAGCCGACCGGGCACTGGAAGCCGACCTGCTGTCCGACGCCAAGGAAATCGCCGAGCATCTGATGCTTATCGACCTGGGCCGCAACGACACTGGGCGGGTGTCGGAGATCGGTTCGGTGAAACTGACCGAGAAGATGGTGATCGAGCGTTACTCCAATGTGATGCACATCGTGTCCAACGTCACCGGGCAACTGAAGAGCGGCCTGACCTCCATGGATGCGTTGCGCGCGATCCTGCCGGCGGGCACCTTGTCCGGTGCGCCAAAGATCCGCGCCATGGAAATCATCGACGAACTGGAGCCGGTCAAGCGCGGCGTGTATGGCGGCGCGGTCGGCTATTACGCCTGGAACGGCAACATGGACACCGCGATCGCCATTCGCACCGCGGTGATCAAGGACGGCGAGTTGCATGTGCAGGCCGGTGGCGGCATCGTCGCCGACTCGGTGCCGGCGCTGGAGTGGGAAGAAACGCTGAACAAGCGTCGCGCGATGTTCCGTGCTGTCGCCCTCGCTGAACAAACCCCCGCGTCCGACGCCTGAGGAGCTTTTTGTCATGTTGCTGATGATCGATAACTACGACTCGTTTACCTACAACGTCGTGCAATACCTCGGTGAGCTGGGCGCGGACGTCAAGGTCGTGCGTAACGACGAATTGACCGTGGCCGAAATCGAAGCCCTCAAGCCGGAACGCATCGTGGTCTCTCCAGGCCCGTGCACGCCGACCGAGGCCGGCATTTCCCTCGAGGCAATCAAATATTTCGCCGGCAAACTGCCGATCCTCGGCGTCTGCCTGGGGCACCAATCCATCGGCCAGGCCTTTGGCGGCGATGTGGTACGTGCCCGCCAGGTGATGCACGGCAAGACCAGCCCGCTGTTCCATGAAGGCAAGGGTGTGTTCGCAGGCCTGAACCTGCCGTTGACCGTTACCCGTTATCACTCACTGATCGTCAAGCGCGAAACCTTGCCGGACTGCCTGGAGCTGACCGCCTGGACCCAGCTGGAGGATGGCTCGGTCGACGAGATCATGGGCCTGCGCCACAAGACACTGAACATTGAAGGGGTGCAATTCCACCCCGAGTCGATTCTCTCCGAGCAGGGCCACGAGCTGTTCGCCAACTTTCTCAAACAGACCGGCGGCACGCGCTAAGGAGTTTTCATGGATATCAAGACAGCCCTGGGTCGTATCGTCGGCCACCTGGACCTGAGCACCAGCGAGATGCGCGATGTCATGCGTGAAATCATGACCGGGCAATGCACCGAGGCGCAGATCGGCGCCTTCATGATGGCCATGCGCATGAAGAGCGAAAGCATCGACGAGATCGTCGGCGCGGTCTCGGTGATGCGTGAGTTGGCGGACAAGGTCGAGCTCAAGACCCTCGACGGTGTGGTCGACGTGGTCGGTACCGGCGGTGACGGGGCGAATATTTTCAACGTGTCCACCGCATCCGCCTTTGTGGTGGCCGCTGCCGGCTGCACCGTGGCCAAGCATGGTAACCGCGCGGTGTCGGGTAAAAGTGGCAGTGCCGACCTGCTCGAAGCCGCCGGTATCTACCTGAACCTGACCCCGGTCCAGGTGGCACGCTGCATCGACAATGTCGGGATCGGCTTCATGTTCGCCCAGACCCACCACCGTGCGATGAAGTATGCCGCGGCACCGCGCCGCGACCTGGGCTTGCGCACGCTGTTCAACATGCTCGGCCCGCTTACGAATCCGGCCGGCGTGAAACATCAGGTGGTCGGCGTATTCACCCAGGCCCTTTGCCGGCCCTTGGCCGAAGTGCTGCACCGCCTGGGCAGCAAGCACGTGCTGGTGGTGCATTCCCAGGATGGCCTGGACGAATTCAGCCTGGCCGCGCCGACCTTCGTGGCGGAGCTGAAAGATGGTGCAATAACTGAATACTGGGTCCAGCCTGAAGACTTGGGTATAAAAAGCCAGAGTCTGTTTGGCTTGGTGGTCGAGAGTCCGGCGGCATCCCTGGAACTGATCCGCGATGCCCTGGGTCGTCGCAAGACCGAGAACGGCCAGAAAGCCGCGGAAATGATCGTGCTCAATGCCGGCGCCGCGCTGTATGCCGCCGACCATGCCAGCAGCCTCAAAGAGGGCGTTGCCCTGGCTCACGATGCGCTGCACACCGGCCTCGCCCGGGAAAAACTCGAAGAGCTGGGCGCGTTCACCGCTGTATTCAAGCAGGAGAATGAAGGATGAGTGTGCCAACCGTTCTGGAGAAAATCCTCGCCCGCAAGGCCGAGGAAGTGGCGGAGCGTAGCGCCCGTGTCAGTCTGGCGGAGCTTGAGACACTGGCTCGGGCCGCTGATGCGCCGCGCGGTTTTGCCCAGGCGCTGATCGAGCGCGCGAAGCAGAAGCAACCGGCGGTGATTGCCGAAATCAAGAAAGCCTCGCCGAGCAAGGGTGTGATCCGCGAGAACTTCATCCCGGCCGACATTGCCCGCAGTTACGAGAAGGGCGGTGCGACCTGTCTGTCGGTATTGACCGACGTCGATTATTTCCAGGGCTCCGACCTTTACCTGCAACAGGCGCGCTCGGCGTGCAAGCTGCCGGTGATCCGCAAGGATTTCATGGTCGACCCTTATCAGATCGTCGAAGCCCGCGCCCTCGGCGCCGATTGCATCCTGCTGATCGTCGCGGCGCTGGACGATGGGCTGATGGCCGAACTGGCCGCGGTGGCCAAGGGTGTGGGCCTTGATGTGTTGGTGGAGTCCCATGACGCCGCCGAACTGGAGCGGGCGTTGAAGGTGCTCGATACGCCGCTGATCGGGATCAACAACCGTAACCTGCACACCTTTGAAGTCAGCCTGGAAACCACCCTCGATCTGTTGCCGATCATCCCCCGCGATCGACTGGTCATTACCGAGAGCGGTATTCTCAACCGGGCCGATGTCGAACTGATGGAGATCAGCGAGGTGTATTCGTTCCTGGTGGGCGAGGCCTTCATGCGCGCGGACAGCCCGGGCGATGAACTGCAGCGGCTGTTTTTCCCGGAGCGTGGTGCGCCGGCGATCAGTGGTTCGACCCTCGACTGACCGAGGCTTGCTATCAGGATGGCCCCGATGTCGCTGCCTATTGCCCTCACCGTCGAAGCCGGCCTGCGCGCCGAGCAGGATTTGCTGGCCTCGGTCTGTGCCGGTGAGCAGGATTGGGGGCTGTTGTTCTGGCAACCCAGCGACCGTGCCCTGGTGATGCCACGGCGCTTGAATCGTCTGCCGGGGTTCGATGCGGCGTGCGATGCCCTGGCGGCCACTGGTTGGCCGGTATTGCTGCGTGAAACCGGCGGCGAGCCGGTGCCGCAGTCCGGCGCCACGGTGAATATCGCCCTGGTGTATGCCCCGCCCCGTCACGAAGGTGACCAGTCTCGTATCGAGACCGGTTATCGGCGGCTGTGCCAGCCGATCTGTGATGCGCTTGATGAGCTGGGGGGCATTTCATCCCTGGGGGAAATCGACGGTGCGTTTTGCGACGGCCGCTTCAACGTCAACCTCAACGGCCGCAAGATGGTCGGTACTGCCCAGCGCTGGCGCCAGAGTCAGGGGGGAACTCGGCCGGTGGGGTTGGTGCATGGGGCGATGTTGATCGATAACGAGCGCGACTCGATGGCGGCGGCGGTCAATCGCTTCAACCAGGCTTGTCAGTTGGATGCCCGGGTCAGGGCGCAAAGCCATGTCGCCTTGCATGAGGTGTATGCCGCGCCGCTATTCCTCGAGCGGCTCAGCGAGCTGTATCAACTGATGCTGCAGGACATTTTCCAGCCTTAACGGGTGCCGAATACCACCATGGTTTTGCCTTTGACGTGCACCAGGCTCTGCTCTTCCAGATCCTTGAGCACGCGTCCGACCATTTCTCGCGAGCAACCGACGATCCGACCGATTTCCTGACGGGTGATCTTGATCTGCATGCCATCGGGGTGGGTCATGGCATCGGGTTGCTTGCACAGTTCGAGCAGGCAGCGGGCAACACGACCGGTGACGTCGAAGAACGCCAGGTCACCGACCTTGCGTGTGGTGTTACGCAGGCGTTGGGCAATCTGGCCGCTGAGGGCGTAGAGAATATCCGGGTCCTGCTGGGCCAGTTCGCGAAACTTGCAGTAGCTGATCTCCGCTACTTCGCACTCGACCTTGGCCCGTACCCAGGCACTGCGCTCCTGCTCGTGACCGGCCTGCTCGAACAAACCCAGCTCACCGAAAAAGTCGCCGGCGTTAAGGTAGGCAATGATCATTTCCCGACCATCGTCATCTTCGATCAGGATCGTGACCGAGCCCTTGATGATGAACGACAGGGTTTGCGAGCGATCACCGGCACAAATGATATTGCTCTTGGCCTGGTAGCGGCGGCGCTGACAGTGCATCAGCAGTTTGTCGAGGTTCTTGATTTTGGGGGCGGAAGCGGAAGCCAGAGCAACCATGGTTGTATCCCGAAAAGACTGCACGGTGTGGTTTGTAGTTTTAGGCATAGCTGCAGGGCTGGCATAACGCCAGTCATTTGGCGCCAGCATAACAGAGGCATTGGTTGGGAAATGGGGAATTTATGTGGCCGACTGACCGGTCGTCGCCCGTTGCCGGTTTCCTGTCGGAGCGGGGGGCTGTGCTAAGCTGGCTCCCTTTTTTCAGCAGTGGAGTCTAGGTGATGAAGGCACGCATCCAGTGGGCTGGCGAAGCCATGTTCCTCGGAGAGTCCGGTAGCGGGCATGTGGTGGTCATGGACGGTCCGCCAGAAAGCGGCGGCCGCAACCTGGGCGTTCGTCCCATGGAAATGCTGCTGTTGGGCCTGGGCGGTTGCAGCAACTTCGACGTGGTCAGCATTCTGAAGAAGTCCCGTCAGCCGGTTGAGAGCTGCGAAGCCTTTCTCGAGGCCGAGCGCGCCACTGAAGATCCCAAGGTGTTCACCAAGATCCACCTGCATTTCGTGGTCAAGGGCCGTGGTCTGAAGGAAGCCCAGGTCAAGCGGGCGATCGAGCTGTCGGCGGAGAAGTACTGCTCGGCTTCAATCATGCTGGGTGCCGCCGGCGTTGCCATCAGCCATGACTACGAGATTGTCGAACTCGGCTGAGTCGACATTCAACTATCATAAAGCCCATGCAGACTCTGGTGATCAGTCGTTCAGGTCTGCATGACGCGCCACTTTTCTCCAGGGCGCCTGGCCAGCAGCAAGCCTGCGGCCGCGGACCCGAACAGACAAGCAGAATCGCCATCGCGAAGAGGTGTTAACCGTCCTACGCAGCTGTGTCGTTCACAACTGACGGGCATGCTTGATCACGCGGCGGCGCCGCCTCGATATAGAGAGTTTTTAACGGTGAAAAGCAAACTCAAGCTCCACGGGTTCAATAACCTGACCAAGACCTTGAGCTTCAACATCTATGACATCTGCTATGCGGAAACCCCGCAGGACCAGCAGGCCTACGTCGAGTACATCAACCAGGAATACGACGCGGAACGCCTGACGCAGATTCTCACTGAAGTGGTGGAGATCATCGGTGCCAACATCCTGAACATTGCTCGTCAGGATTACGACCCTCAAGGTGCCAGTGTCACGATCCTGATCTCCGAACAGCCGGTGACCCCAACCGACAGTCAGATCGAAGAATCCCCGGGCCCGTTGCCCGAGACCATCCTGGCTCACCTCGACAAGAGCCATATCACGGTGCATACCTACCCGGAAATCCATCCGGTCGACGGTATCGCGACGTTCCGTGTGGATATTGACGTGTCGACCTGCGGCGTCATCTCACCGCTCAAAGCCCTCAACTACCTGATTCACCAGTTCGACTCGGACATCGTCACCGTTGATTATCGCGTGCGCGGTTTCACCCGTGATATCGAAGGCAAGAAGCACTTTATCGACCATGAGATCAACTCGATCCAGAACTATCTCTCGGAAGACAGCCGCAAGAGCTATCAGATGACGGATGTGAACGTGTACCAGGAGAACCTGTTCCACACCAAGATGCTGCTCAAGGACTTCGAGCTGGACAACTACCTGTTCGGCGACGCCACCAGCAGCCTGTCGGCAGAACAGCGCGACCAGGTGACCGAGCGGGTGAAACACGAAATGCTGGAAATCTTTTACGCGCGCAATATGCCGATGTAAGTTTTTCGCTCAAAAAGAAGGGCGCCCCCGTGGCGCCCTTCTTTTTTGCCTGCTGCCTGGCGCAGCCGCGGTGGGTCAGATGCGGTAGGTGCTCTTGGTCATGACCTTGGCCAGCAAGCTCATGCCGAACTTCACCGGTGCCGGGAAGCGGAAACCGCCGGCATTCAGTGCGGACTCGGCGTGATGTTCTTCGTCGATACGCATCTGCTCGAGGATCGCCCGGGACTTTTCGTCTTCGGTCGGCAACTGCTCCAGGTGTTCGTTCAGGTGTTTGCACACCTGGTCTTCGGTGGCGGCGACAAATCCCAGGCTGACCTTGTCGCTGATCAGTCCGGCCGCGGCGCCGATGCCGAATGAAAGGCCATAGAACAGCGGGTTGAGCACGCTGGGATGACTGCCCAACTGACGGATGCGCTGTTCGCACCAGGCCAGGTGATCGACTTCTTCTTCGGCGGCTTTTTCCATGGCGGCCCGCACGTGGGGTAGCTTGGCGGTCAGGGCCTGGCCTTGATAAAGCGCCTGGGCACAGACTTCCCCGGTATGGTTGATGCGCATCAGGCCGGCGACGTGACGGCTGTCGTCTTCGCTCATCGGCGCGTCGGGCTGCACGATCGCCGGCGAAGGACGGTAAGGCTGGCCGCTGAATGGCAGCAAGGTACGCATCGCGGTATCGGCTTGCAGCAGAAGACGGTCAATCGGCGAGTAGTGACGTTGGGTAGTCATGCTGACCTCCGGGAAAAATCTCGGCCTGCAGTTTACCGCAATCGAGCGCGGAAGGTTTGCGTTGGGTCATGGGGGGATGTTGCTGTAGTACGCAATCCTGCTAACAGCGTCGAACTTGTAGGAGCCACCGATCGACGCTCGATTGCCAGCGATGACGTCCGAAAGCGCGATGCACGACTCAAGGGCCTCATCGCTGGCAAGCCAGCTCCTACAGGAGATCGAGTTTATCTTGGGGGTATCAGCCCGGCGGCCAGTGCATCTGGCGCTGACCCAGCACATGCATATGAATGTGATAGACGGTCTGCCCACCTTCCTCGTTGCAGTTCATCACCACGCGAAAGCCTTTTTCGCAGCCCAGCTCCAGGGCCAGGCGCTGGGCGGTGAACAGGATATGCCCGGCCAGGGTCTTGTCCTCTTCGGTCAGGTCGTTGAGCGTACGGACCGGCTTTTTCGGAATGACCAGGAAATGCACCGGTGCCTGCGGGGCGATATCGTGGAAGGCCAGGACCTGGTCATCCTCGTAAATGATCTTCGCGGGTATTTCTCTGTTGATGATCTTGGTGAACAGAGTATCCACAGCTGTTTCTCCATTGGGTGGGTCGGGCCAGAGTCTGTACGGACACGGCCTTGAGTTCAAGCGTCAGCGCGGGCAATAGGCCTTGGTCACGACACCGGCGAGTTTGCGCATCGCCCAGCGCGGCATCAGGCGCGGGGCGCGGGCCAGCCAACGGTTACGCCAGCCGGGAATGATCACTGCGCGGTTCTTGTCCAGCGCACGCACGGCATACAGCGCCACTTCTTCGGGGCTCATCATCAGTTTGCTGTTCGAAAGCTTTTCGACAGCCAACTGTGCGGTGCGAAAGAACGCGGTCCGGGTCAGGCCCGGGCAGAGCACCGACACCTTGATACCGGTTTTCTTCAGCTCTTCGCGCAGACCTTCGGAGAAGTACAGCACATAGGCCTTGCTCGCGTAATAGCTGCTCATCCAGGGCGCGGGGTGAAACGCCGCGACGGAGGCGACGTTGAGGATCTGTCCGCCACCCTGTATTGCCATGAGATTACCCAGGGTATGACAAAGTCGGGTCAGGGCCAGGACATTGACTTCGATCAGGTCCTGCTCCGTCCCCCAATCCTGGGCCAGGAAGGGGCCGCAGGTGCCGAGGCCGGCGCAGTTGACCAGCAGATCGATCTGCCGTTCACCTTCTTCCAGTTCCAGCAGAAAGCCGGAAAGGCGTAGCGGTTCGCTCAGGTCGCAGGCGCGAAACAGCACCTCGACGCCGAAGCGTTGGGTCAGTTCGAGGGCGATGGTTTCCAGCTGATCACGCTGGCGGGCCACCAGAATCAGGCTGCGGCCGCGACGCGCCAGGGCTTCGGCCAGTGCCAGGCCGATGCCGCTGGAAGCGCCGGTGATCAGGGCGTAACGGGTCATGCAGTTCTCCATCACAACGGCTCCGAGCCTTGGGACAGAGGGTCGCAGGCTCAGAAACGGTTATTCTTTTTCATCTTGGTCATAGTCTACAGCGGGCGGAGCGGATTCGGCTGCTGCTGCTGCATCGCCGGGGCTATCGGCCTCGTCGGTGCCGGAGGCATCGCTGCTTTCGGAATAGCTGGCCGACTCGTGGTTGTAACCTTTCTCCAGGTTGGTCAGGCCACCGGTCACGGCCACGATGCCGAAGATGACCCCGCAGACTACCGAGAGCACGGCAAGGACCTTGACCGCGGTGCTGTTGGGCGGTGGTGGTGCGCCGTACTGGTTGGCGCCGCTATTGCCAGGGCAGAACATCAGCACGAAGGGGAACAGGCTGCCGACGAAGGGGACCAGGGTCAGTAGCCAGAGCCAGCCGGACCAGCCGATATCGTGCAGGCGCTGTACGGCTATCTGGACGGACACGACCACGAAGGCGATCAAGGCTGCGCCACCGAGTATCACGCCGATGGTGATCGCCGTGTTCAACGAAGCAGCCGCGGTGCCCATGGCGAAAGCGAAGATCGCGCCGGCCACTGGCATCGTCACGAACATCAGGACCAGGCTCCAGGCCAGGTAGCGCAGCCGCCCGATACGCCCATTGACGGTGAAGGCCTTCAGTTGGCCGAAGGCCGGAAGGTTGTCGCCGACCCGTGCTTGTGGCGGGGCGTAGGGGGATTGGTAAGTCGTGGTGTCCGCCGGAGGCGTGCTGGCCGGCAGGTCATCGATATCCGCCAGGCTCAGTTCGACGGCCGCGGGTTCGGCTTCCAGGCGGGCTTCGATGCCGGTCTTGCGCAAGGCTTGCAGATAAGACTCGGCCTCGGCGGCCGAAAGGTCGCGCTTCAGGGCAACGGGCTGGCCGCTGAACAACCGTTCCACCGAAGCGACGTCGGTCTTGAACAGCGCGGCCAGGTTGAACTGTGCGGTGGTTTTGTCCACGCCGGCCTGCAAGGTGCCGTCGAAGACGATTTTGAAGCGGTTGTCGCTCATGAAGGGCGTCCTTGTCACAAGTCATTGGTGTTGCAGGGTAAGCCTGCACACGGATGTTACGAGCGTGGCCAGTGCCGGGGCAACTCTGCCGCCAGTGCCTGGGCCTTGCGGTACTCGGCATCGAGCCGGGCGACCAACTGATCGACATCGGGCAAATCATCGATGCCACCCACCCCCTGGCCGGCCGACCAGACGGTTTTCCAGGCCTTGGCCTCGTCGCTGATCGGTTTGAGCTTGGAACCGAAGTTCACTTCGCCCTTGCCTTGCAGCGCGGCGAGGTCGAAGCCGGCGTTTTCCAGGCTCTGGCGCATAAAGCTCGCGGGCACCCCGGATACCGCCGCAGTGTGCAGGATATCAACGGCCTGGGATGTGAGCAGCATCTCTTTATAAGCGTCGGGCGCATGACTTTCCGTGGTGCCGATAAATCGCGTGCCGAGATAGGCCAGATCCGCGCCAAGCAACTGGGCGGCGAGAATCTCGTGCCCGTGGTTCAGGCAACCGGCCAACAGCAGGGTCTTGTCGAAGAACTGGCGGATTTCAGCGATCAGGGCAAACGGACTCCAGGTGCCGGCATGGCCACCGGCACCGGCGGCCACGGCAATCAGCCCGTCGACACCGGCCTCGGCGGCTTTTTCGGCATGGCGGCGGGTGGTCACGTCGTGGAACACCAGGCCACCGTAGCTGTGTACGGCGTCCACCAGTTCCTTGACCGCGCCCAGGCTGGTGATAACGATTGGCACCTGGTGCTCGATGCAGATCTGCAGATCCGCCTGTAGTCGTGGGTTGCTGTTGTGCACGATCAGGTTGACGGCATAAGGCGCCGGATTATCCAGGGTTGCCAAGCCCGCTTCGATTTCCTCCAGCCAGGCCTTGAAACCGCTGCTTTCGCGTTGGTTCAGGGCCGGGAAGCTGCCCACCACCCCGTTGCGACAGCAGGCGAGCACCAGTTGCGGGTTGGAAATCAGGAACATCGGCGCGGCCACCACGGGCAAGCGCAGGCGTTGTTCGAGCAGGGCGGGCAGCGACATGGAGAGTGCTCCGATCAGGGGTGGGGTGACTTGCAGCTAGAACGGTCGGACAACGACCAGAATGACAATAGCCAGCAATAGCAGAACCGGCACTTCATTGAACCAGCGATAAAAGACATGACTGCGGGTGTTTTCGCCACGGGCAAAGCGTTTCACCTGGGCGCCGCACATATGGTGATAGCCGATCAACAGCACCACCAGGGTCAGTTTGGCGTGTATCCAGCCTCCCTGGCTGAAGATGCTCGGGTTGAGGGCGATCAGCCAGCCGCCGAAGATCAGCGTGGCAATCATCGCCGGGCCCATGATCCCGCGATACAGTTTGCGCTCCATGACGCTGAAGCGCTCCTTGCTGACGTTGTCCTCGCTCTGGGCGTGGTAGACGAACAGGCGCGGCAGATAGAACAGGCCGGCAAACCAGCAGACGACACTGACGATATGAAAGGCTTTGACCCACAGATAGAGCATTTTTGGTTATTCCCAGGTTCACGGTAGGTCGAATAGTAGAGGCTTGGGCGTCCGCACGTCACCTTGGCGGTTGTCGCAGGCGCGCGGCGCCCCTATTATCGTGGGCTTTCCAGTGGTTTCGTTGAGGGCAGGTCATGGTCAAGGTCGGTATCGTCGGCGGCACGGGTTACACCGGTGTCGAATTGCTGCGTCTGTTGGCACAGCATCCGCAGGCAGAAGTGGCTGTCATCACTTCGCGATCCGAGGCGGGTCTCGCCGTGGCCGATATGTATCCGAACCTGCGCGGTCATTACGATGGCCTGGCGTTCAGCGTTCCGGACATCAATACCCTCGGCGCCTGCGACGTGGTGTTCTTCGCCACCCCCCATGGTGTGGCCCATGCCCTGGCCGGTGAGCTGCTGTCCGCCGGCACCAAGGTTATCGACCTGTCCGCCGACTTCCGTCTGCAAGACGCCGAAGAATGGGCCAAGTGGTACGGTCAGCCGCACGGTGCGCCGGCGTTGCTGGAGGAGGCGGTGTATGGCTTGCCGGAAGTGAACCGCGAGCAGATCAAACAGGCCCGCCTGATTGCTGTGCCCGGTTGCTATCCAACCGCGACCCAGCTGGGTTTCCTGCCGCTGCTTGAAGCAGGTATTGCGGATACCACGCGGCTGATCGCCGACTGCAAGTCGGGCGTCAGCGGTGCCGGTCGTGGTGCCAGTGTCGGTTCGCTGTACTCGGAAACTTCCGAAAGCATGAAGGCCTATGCGGTCAAGGGGCACCGCCACCTGCCGGAAATTCGCCAGGGGCTGCGCCGCGCGGCGGGCCGGGATGTGGGCCTGACCTTCGTGCCGCACCTCACGCCGATGATCCGAGGCATCCATTCCACGCTTTACGCAACCGTGGTCGACCGTTCGGTAGACCTGCAGGCGCTGTTCGAGAAGCGTTATGCCAATGAACCGTTCGTCGATGTGATGCCCGCTGGCAGCCATCCGGAAACCCGGAGCGTGCGTGGTGCGAACGTCTGCCGGATTGCCGTGCACCGTCCGCAGGATGGTGACCTGGTGGTGGTGTTGTCGGTGATCGACAACCTGGTCAAGGGCGCTTCGGGCCAGGCGGTGCAGAACCTGAACATCCTGTTCGGCCTGGACGAGCGTCTGGGTCTGTCCCACGCGGGCATGCTGCCGTAAGGCCCCGCCCGCGTTTGCCAGGAAGGCCCGCTTGACGGGCCTTCCTGCATTCTGTGAGGTCGCTCGGGTTGATTGATATACCATAACAATAGTTGACCGCTTTTCTAGGAGAAGCGGATAATGCCCGTCATCACGCATTATGGCGGCGTAGCGCCGGGAGATAGTCAGCATGAGCGTTGAATCCTTCACCCCCACGGCTTTGCAATTCACCCACGGTGCCGCGCACAAGGTGAAGAGCCTGGTCGATGAAGAGGGTAATGATCGCTTGAAGCTGCGCGTATTCGTTACGGGCGGCGGTTGTTCAGGGTTTCAGTACGGCTTCACCTTCGATGAAGAAGTGGCCGATGACGACACCATCGTCGAGCGCGAAGGCGTCAGCCTGGTGGTCGATCCAATGAGCTTCCAGTACCTGGCAGGCGCAGAGGTGGATTACCAGGAAGGCCTGGAAGGCTCGCGTTTCGTGATCAAGAACCCGAATGCCACCACCACCTGTGGTTGCGGGTCGTCGTTCTCGATCTGATCATCGCTTGCGCTTTACCCTCGACGCCGCGAACTTCGCGGCGTTTTACTGTGTGTCAGGCCGGGTAGATTGCGCCCAGCACCCGCAGGCCACGGGCACCGGTGACGCTGGGGCGATTGGCGGCGACGCCGTCAAGGCAGCATTGGGCCAGCCAGGCGAAGGCCATGGCTTCAACCCAGTCGGGGTCCACGCCATGGCTGGCGGTGCTGGCAACCCGGGTGGCGGGCAATAGTTGGCCGAGTCGAGCCATGAGCGTCGCGTTATGGGCGCCGCCGCCACAGACCAGTAATTCTTCCGTGTTCTCCTGGGCGCCAGTCAGCGACTCGACGATGGTCCGTGCACTGAGTTCGAGCAGGGTGGCCTGGATATCTTCGGCCGCGAGGGGCGGCAGGCGACCCAGGTGTTGCTTCAGCCAGGGCAGGTTGAACACTTCGCGACCGGTGCTTTTCGGGCCCGTGGTCTGGAAGAACGGGTCGCTGAGCAGTTCCCGTAGTAGCGCGGGCTCCACCTTGCCGCTGGCCGCCCATTGGCCGTTGCGGTCATAGGATTCGTTGCGTTGGTCCTGAATCCAGGCGTCGAGCAGCACGTTGCCGGGGCCGCAGTCGAAGCCGGAGACCGCCTTGTCAGGCTCGATCAGGCTCAGATTGCTGAAACCGCCGATATTCAGCACGGCGCGATGGCCTTCACGTTCTTCGAAAAGGGCTTCATGGAAGGCCGGAACCAGCGGCGCGCCCTGGCCGCCGGCGGCTACATCGCGGCGGCGGAAGTCGCCGACGACGGTGATGCCGGTCAGCTCCGCCAACAAGGCCGGGTTGCCGATCTGCACGGTAAAGCCGCGTGCCGGTTCGTGGCGGATGGTCTGGCCGTGACTGCCGATGGCGCGAATGGCGTCCGGTGCGAGGCGCTGTTGCTCCAGCAAAGTATTGATGCCCTGGGCGGCCAGGGTCACCCAGTTGTGCTCGGCGATGGCAACGCGGGCAACTTCGTCGGGGCCGCTGGCGCATAGGCCAAGCAGCTCGACGCGCAAAGCCTCGGGCATGGGAATGTAGTGGCTGGCCAGCAACCGGATGGAACCGTCGAGCGCCACCAGGGCAATGTCCAGCCCATCAAGACTGGTCCCGGACATCACACCTATGTAGAGCATCGTGGTTTACCGTTTGGCCGAGGCGACTTTGCTGGGCTTTTCCTGGTTCATGCGCGCCATCAGCGGCTGGCTCTGTTGCAGGAAGCGGGCGCGTTCGGACTTGGCGATCGGATCGGCCATGGGCAGTTTCTGGCCCAGCGGGTCGACGTGCACGCCATTGACCTGGAACTCGTAGTGCAGATGCGGGCCGGTCGACAGGCCGGTGGTGCCGATATAGCCGATCACCTGGCCCTGCTTGACGTTGCTGCCGGTCTGGATGCCCTTGGCAAAGCCCTGCATGTGACCGTACAGGGTCCGATAGGTATTGCCGTGCTGGATGATCACGGTATTGCCGTAGCCACCTCGACGACCGGCCAGTATCACCTTGCCATCACCTGCAGCCTTGATTGGCGTACCGCGCGGGGCTGCGTAGTCGACGCCTTTGTGGGCGCGGATTTTGTTCAGGATCGGGTGTTTGCGGCCCATGGAAAAGCGCGAGCTGATGCGGGCGAAGTCCACGGGGGTGCGGATAAAGGCCTTGCGCATGCTGTTGCCGTCAGCGGTGTAGTAGTTGCTGACGCCTTGCTTGTTGGTGTAACGCACGGCGGTAAAGGTCTTGCCGCGGTTGGTGAAACGAGCGGAAAGGATATTGCCCGTGCCGATAGTCTTGCCGTTGAGCACTTTTTGCTCGTAGATCACTTCGAACTCGTCGCCGGGGCGGATGTCCTGGGCGAAGTCGATGTCGTAGCCGAATACATGGGCCATTTCGCGCGTCAGGCTGTGGGGCATGCCGGCACGTTGCGCGGAGAGTGACAGCGAGCTGTTGATCACGCCGTGCACATAGGCCGAATGGACCACCGGCTGGGTGACCACGCGCTTGAAGGTGAAACCTTTCGGGCCCTTGGTCAGGGTGATGGTTTCAAGGTCGCTGACCTTGCTGTGCAGGTTGTTCAACTGGCCGTCGGGAGTCAGCTCGAACTCCAGGACCTGGCCATGCTTGAGTTGGGAAAACAGCTTGGCTTGTTTATCGCTGGCCAAGACCTCATGTACTGAGGCGGCGGGCAGCCCAACCTTCTCGAACAGCGTGGAAAGGGTATCGCCGCGGGCTACGGTAACCTCCCGGTGGCCGGGGACCTTCTTTTCCTCGGGTGCGGGTGCGGTCTTGGCGGTTTCCTGGGGGGCTTCGGCGCTGTTGTCGATCTGGGCGAAAGGCGATGGATTGCCTTCATTTGTGGCTTGATCGAGTTCTACGGCGTCTTTGTCTTGTGTCAGTTGATCAGCTGGGGTTTCCAGCTCCAGATGCAACGTTGTCTTCTTGGCCTCTACGTCACTGGAAGGAAATACCAGTAGCGCCAGGCTGAGAAGGGCGGCGATACCACTTGCGGCCAGCAGGTGGGTCTTCGGATAAAGCGGGGGCGCTTTAGTCGGCTCTGTGGTCATAGGTAATTTGACTTTGAAGAAGATGAATTGGAAAAGATGAATGACATGATGAAGATGAAATAACTGTATAAAATATAACCAAATCATCGCTGAAGCAAGTCTGTCATGTGCGGGCGGGCGTTTCGTGCCCGTATGCCGGGCAAAACTTGTATTTGGGCGGCGATCTTGTATGGTTGGTCCCCTTTGAATCTGAGCCTTGCAGGTTGGTTATGAAGTCGGTTGAAGAGCAGCTCGCGCTGATCAAGCGTGGTGCGGAAGAGGTGTTGGTCGAGTCCGAATTGGTCGAGAAGCTCAAGCGTGGCCAGCCGCTGCGTATCAAGGCCGGCTTCGACCCGACGGCACCGGATCTGCACCTGGGGCACACAGTCCTTATTAACAAGCTGCGCCAGTTCCAGGAGCTGGGGCATCAGGTGATCTTTCTGATCGGCGACTTCACCGGCATGATCGGTGATCCGAGCGGCAAGAGCGCCACGCGTCCGCCGCTGACCCGTGAGCAGGTGCTCGAGAACGCCGAGACCTACAAGGCCCAGGTATTCAAGATCCTTGATCCGGCCAAGACCGAGGTCGCGTTCAACTCCACCTGGATGGACCAGATGGGGCCGGCGGACTTCATTCGCCTGACGTCGCAGTACACCGTGGCGCGCATGCTCGAGCGCGACGACTTCGACAAGCGCTACAGCACCAACCAGCCGATCGCCATCCATGAGTTCCTCTATCCGCTGGTGCAAGGCTATGACTCGGTTGCGCTGCGCGCGGATGTCGAGCTGGGCGGTACCGACCAGAAGTTCAACCTGCTGATGGGGCGTGAGCTGCAACGTGCTTACGGTCAGGAGGCCCAGTGCATTCTCACCATGCCATTGCTCGAAGGGCTGGATGGCGTGAAGAAGATGTCCAAATCCCTGGGTAACTATGTGGGGATCCAGGAAGCGCCGGGTGTCATGTACGGCAAGTTGGTGTCGATCCCGGATGCACTGATGTGGCGTTACTTCGAGTTGCTGAGCTTCCGCTCGATGGATGAGATCAATCAGTTGCGCAAGGATGTCGAGGCGGGTGCCAACCCGCGTGACGTCAAGATCAAGCTGGCTGAAGAGATCGTCGCGCGCTTCCATGGTGAGGAGGCTGCGGCCAATGCCCACCGTGCGGCGGGGAATCGCATGAAGGATGGCGAGCTGCCGGACGATCTGCCTGAAATTGAAATCGGTGCGGCTGAGGATATGCCGATCGCCGCTGTCCTCAATAAGGCGGGCCTGGTGAAGAACTCGGCGGTCGCTCGCGATCTGCTGGGTTCCGGTGGCGTGCGTATAGATGGTGAGGTCGTCGACCGCACCTTTATATACAAGCTGGGCGCTACCCATGTTTGCCAGGCGGGTAAAAAGGCGTTTGCCCGGATCACCCTCAAGGCAGAGTAACGCTGTTTTGTAGATAGCAAGCAAACTATGGGAGCCGCAGGCTCCCATAGTTGTTTTTGCGCTGCTTTTGCACTCTTGTGACAGAAAAGTGAAAATAAGCGTTGACGGGAAATTCTGTGGCTCTATAATTCGCCCCACTTCCGGCGCAGTCGAAACGGAAAAGCCTTTGAGATTCAATGAGTTGCAAAGGTTTTGAGGGTTTTGATGCGCGGTTCGCTTCAGTTCATCGAGGCGTGGAAGTAGCTGAAAAGGCAGTGTGTTTTCGCCTC
>NZ_JALLIX010000109.1 GCF_023242365.1 Pseudomonas sp. MWU13-2100 | reverse complement strand
GCCACACCGTGCTGACCGACATACAGCACAGCCCGCCCAAAACCCAGCAGCCACCAACCCAAAAGAGCCCCGCCCAAGAGCTGCCACCAGATGGTCATTGGCAGTTGGTGCAGCGGTTGGGTGCAGAACAGCAGTAATCCCAGCACACCCAGCAGCAAAAACAGTGGCAGCAAGCCTAGCCAAAGCCAGACGCGAGGTCGTGCGGGACGTAACGCTTGAGCGGGAACCTTATCCAATCTGACCGGCATGGCTAAATCGCACTCGCTTCAGGCAGTGACGAAAGCAAGGGGCAACCACCACTGCGACGATACCTGTGAAGCGCGATAGATACGCCATTGTCACGGCCATGGCCTGGAATCGGACAATCCCTCAGATCACTCTGACGAGCCCCACCAGCGCGTCTGAAAAACATGATGGTGGCCCCAAGAGTACGGTGCCACCGACAGTTATCTTTTCCTCCAATATGAATAATTTTATTCATGTAACTCACCCGTTGTAAGCGTCTCAAAGTTAAATGAGTCGATTGAATAAGTTGCGCACAACATGCTCTGCTCCTGGTTTTTCAAGGGGTAGCTGCATACCCGATAGACTGAGACGGCGGCAGGCACCCGAATACCCGGAGTATATTTTTACCGCAGCAGTCCATCTATAACCCTCAATAACTCAGCGTCTAATATTGGGTTTTCTTCCTCTAGATAAAGAAGCTCTCCATATCCATTTTTGACATTGTTTGTTCTAGCCTCTAGAGTTTTTTTGTTGCCAGTCACATATACTGGAGAAAAGCAATATGGCGCCACCTCACTATTCTCAGGCTGTTTAATTAGCGAGACAAAAACACTTGATTTTAATTTTTCAGTATCTATTTTTTCACATAGCGGATGCGAGGAAAATATGTCAGAAATCCTCCGCGGAGATTTTTTTAATAATTCAACGGTAACTCTCTTTCCGAGATATAGTTTCTGGATTTTTTTTGTACCAGCTATTGGGGGCAAGTCTACTAGCCAGCCAATATTATCGTGAGATGTACATTCACAGTCACAAGCGATGAGAAATGAACCTTGCCTCCTGTGGTTCCACGACACCGACACCTTCGAACTTTCGCACGCCAAAAATATATTTTTTGCCATCCCACTAATATCCATAGCGCACTCTCCCGAGGGATTACAGACAGCCTCATTCATTAAAGCAGGGTTACTAGGCATAGCCTGTACACTGCTGCTGAATACAACGCAGCTCAAAGCATAAAAACCAACAGCGACCATGGTTCTAACCATGTTTTTATAGATCGCAAACATGCTTCATCCTTGCATTTTCTAGAAGATGAAAATTTTCGTTAGTCCGGTTAGCCGTATGTCCG
>NZ_JALLIX010000108.1 GCF_023242365.1 Pseudomonas sp. MWU13-2100 | reverse complement strand
AGCGGAAGATGGTCGGCAAACTTGGCCACCATTACGTGAGCCAACAGGCCAGCAGTGGGGATGCCCTTGTCGATCACCTGTGCTGGCACCGGCGCCTGGATCAGTGTTTCGCACTGGCGGCAGGCCCACTTTCCACGTACATGCTGCTCAACGGTAAACACGCCCGGTGTGTAATCCAGCTTCTCACTGACATCTTCGCCGATGCGCTGAAGCTGGCACCCGCAGACGCACTGGGTGTTCTCTGGCTCATGACGAATGACGGTACGAGGAAACTGCGGCGGAAGCGGCGCGCGCTTGGGCTTTTGGCGGATTTCGTCCGACGTCGGGGCAGGACGAAGCGCGTTCAGCTCTGCCTCGATGGCCTCAAGGTCGGTGTTGAGCAGGTCATCCAGCAAGCTGCCTTGCGCCGGGCTGATCTGCTCGCTGCGCTTAGCGAACTTGTGGCGCTTGAGGATGGCGATTTCGTGAGAGAGCTGTTCGATGATCGTCTCGTCACGATGGATCTTCCGGCCCATGGTGTCGACCTTCGATAGCAACTGCGTAGCGAGGGCGCGCAGTTGTTCGGGTGTCATTTGGTCGAGGTTGGGCGAGGAAGTCATGCCGTGGATTTTACCAAAGCAACTCATCCACCACAGCTCAAAGGCGGGACTAAATCACTGTAATTGCGCCGTTGGCGCCAACCCGCTGCCATGGCAAACCGAGCACCAACGCTTGCAGTTGTTCAGCGTCGAGTTCGACTTCCTGGCCGCGATGAGTGCCGGGCCAGTGAAACTTGCCTCGGTTCAACCGGCGTGCGGCAAGCCAGATGCCCACGCCATCGTGTACCAACACCTTCATCCGGTTGGCGCGGCGGTTGGCAAACAGATAGGCGCAGTGCGGCTTCGCCGCACCGAACACCGCCACCACGCGGGCCAACGCAGTTTCGGTGCCAGCGCGCATGTCCATCGGCTCGGTGGCGACCCAGATAGCATCGATGCGGATCATTGCGAGAGGCCACGGATGAAGCGTGCGCAGCCGTCTGGGTCGGATACGGGCCATTTGACCGTGATGTATTTGTCGCCCAGCGGCAGTGCGATAGACACCGCTTCATCAGCGTGCCGTTTAGGCATCGGTTGCAGCGGTACAAACGCCGGAAGTGGCGCGACGGGTTTCTCACGGTATATCGGCAGCCACTTGCGAATCACGTTGGCATTGATGCCGTGGCTGATGGCGACGCTGGAAACTGAGGCACCGGGTTGCAGGCATTCCTGTACGACCTGGGCCTTGAAGGGTTTGGGGTAGGAGCTTCGTTGGCGCATGGAAATCCTAGCGATTAGAGTGATCGCGTCCGCTTAAAAATAGGCGGACACCATCGCCCTTAATTACGGATTTCTGAATGTGTGTTCGCTGGCCGCTTAC
>NZ_JALLIX010000107.1 GCF_023242365.1 Pseudomonas sp. MWU13-2100 | reverse complement strand
TCGCTCTCAGAGCGCGCTGTTTCCACTGTCGCTGGATGAGTTGATTCCCGATGACCATCTGGTTCGGGTCATCGAAGCCTATGTCGCGCTTCTGGATTTTGAGCAACTGGGTTTCGACAAGGCCAAACCCAAGGCCACGGGACGTCCTTCATACGATCCCGCCGATCTGCTCAAACTCTATCTGTACGGCTATTTCCAACGCATTCGTTCGTCACGACGGCTTGAGGCCGAGTGTCAACGCAACATCGAGGTCATGTGGCTGTTGGGACGATTGGCGCCGGACTTCAAAACCATTGCCGATTTTCGACGCGATAACAGCGCGGCGTTTACCGCGACCTGTCGTGCCTTTGTTCGTTTCTGCCGGCAGGCCGGTCTGATTGCAGGCGAGTTGGTGGCCATCGATGGCAGCAAGTTTCAAGCTGTGGCTTCCTGCCGCAAACATCTGACACCGAAAAAGCTCCAGCAACGGGAAGCAGCGCTCGACAAGAAAATTGCGCGTTATCTGGCGCAACTCGATGAAGCCGATCGCGACGAAGAAGGCGAGTCGATTGATCGTTCAGCGGTGCAGGCAGCGCTGGCGGAGTTGCAGGTAAAAAAGGCCAATAACCAGACCTGCCAAGTGCTGATGCAAGCTCAAGGTCTGGTTCAGCACGTTGTGGGTGAATCCGATGCGCAAAAAATGCGAACAGCGTCCGGGCCGCTCGTGGCCTACAACATTCAAAGTGCGGTGGATGCCAAGCATTGCCTGATTCTGCACCACGAAGTGACTCAGGAAGGCACCGCCGTCAGTTGGAACCGATGGCCAAAGCAGCCAAAGAGAAGCTGGATCAATCCGAACTTTGCGTCACGGCGGATGCCGGTTATTCCAATGGTGCCCAGTTCCAGGCCTGCGAAGACGCGGCGATCACGGCTTTTGTGCCTCCCAATCGGGCGATCAACACCACCGGTGGCGACGAGCAATACTTTGACCGCACCGAATTCAACTACGACTCGAACACCGATCAGTACCAATGCCCCGCAGGCAACCGGCTGACACTCAAGCAACTGAGCAAGGGCGACCGAATCTATCAGGCGGCCATCAGCGACTGGCGAAGTTGTCCGCTGAAAAACCGCTGCACCAAGGCAGAACGCCGGTATCTGATGCGCCACGCCCATGAAGCAGCATTTGAGCGAATGGAAGTGCGAATGAAGGCGCACCCGGAAATGATGGGGCATCGGCGCTCCATCGTCGAACATCCCTTCGGCAACCTGAAGCAATGGATTTTCGGCAATGGCCGGTTTTTGCTGCGCCAGTTACAGGGTGCTCGCGCAGAAATGGCACTTGCAGTACAGGCCTACAACTTGAAAAGAGCTATCCAGGTGCTGGGAGCACAGAAGCTGATGGCGCTGATGGGCTGAAAGGCCCTTCATTTTTCAGATTGCAGAAAAGCAAATGCCCCGACAA
>NZ_JALLIX010000106.1 GCF_023242365.1 Pseudomonas sp. MWU13-2100 | reverse complement strand
GTACCGCCAGGAAAAGATCTTTGGCCGTGCAGGCCTGGCGATTCCGCGTTCAACGTTGGCTCAATGGGTGGGCCAAACTGGCGTGCAACTCCAGCCGCTGGTGGATGCACTGCGCGAAGCGGTGCTGGCTCAGCGAGTCGTACATGCTGATGAAACACCTGTGCAGATGCTGGCGCCCGGCGAGAAGAAAACGCACCGAGCTTATGTCTGGGCTTATTGCACGACGCCGTTCTCGGCACTGAGGGCGGTGGTCTACGACTTCAGCCCCAGCCGTGCTGGGGAACATGCACGTAACTTCCTTGGCACGTGGAACGGCAAGCTGGTCTGCGATGACTTCGCGGGTTACAAGGCCGGCTTCGAGCTGGGCATCACCGAAATCGGCTGCATGGCGCACGCCCGCCGCAAGTTCTTCGACCTGCATGTGGCGAACAAAAGCCAACTGGCCGAACAAGCACTGCACTCAATCGGTGGCCTGTACGAGATCGAGCGGCAAGCCAAAGAAATGAGCGATGAAGACCGCAGGCGATTACGCCAGGAAATAGCGGTTCCCATCGCAGCGAAGCTACATGAGTGGATGCTGGCCCAGCGTGAGCTTGTGCCAGAAGGCTCGGCTACGGCCAAGGCTTTGGACTACAGCTTGAAACGATGGGTAGCGCTAACGCGCTACCTGAATGATGGTGCCGTGCCCATCGACAATAACCCGGTCGAAAACACGATCAGGCCATGGGCGCTTGGGCGCTCCAATTGGTTGTTCGCTGGGTCTCTTCGCAGCGGTAAACGAGCGGCAGCGATTATGAGTTTGATCCAGTCGGCGCGCATGAATGGGCACGATCCGTATGCCTATCTCAAAGATGTGCTGACTCGGCTGCCGACACAGCGGGCAAGTGAGATTGGAATGTTGTTACCCCAATGCTGGACTCATTCATCGTCTCAAGCGATCAGTCATTCTTGAGCTTGCTCCATGCTCAGCAAAAAACCTTAGTCGAGTGGATTGAATGATCGATTCATGGCTACCACGTCGCCATGGGTCGGGTTCGGCCCGAGCCACTTGAAATGCTCAGGCAATCGATCTCGTTTAGCGGCTGCCTGCCCTCTGATAGCTGCTGATAAAGCCCTGCGCATAGTCTCAGCATCGTAATCACAGCAATAGCCTGGTGTAGACGGCTGTTGCCTCCAGGACTCCTCAAGCGAGCCTGCGTCAACCGGATCGAAACCTACCTGATCTACCAGAGTCATCACTGTTTCTTTGGCTTTCTCATCGTCACCCGCTACCGCCGCTGCCAAGCGACCTGGTGTACCGTCCGGAACGCCCAACTCTGCCAATGTGTAGGCGAGCACATTGTTGAAAGCCTTGATTACTGGTCGCCCAATCTGCTTCGTCACCCAAACGCTTTCCGTCATCCCTTGATCAATTTCAGCAATGCGCGGGTCACGCAAACCAGGGTAGTAGTTGCTGGTATCCACAACAGGGATGCTGTCGGGTACGGAGGTAAATAGGTCAGAAGGGAGTGTGCTCAATGCTGGCAGAGGTATCGACAGCACTACCACATCCGCGCCATCCACTGCGCCCCGAATGTCTACAGGCTCCGC
>NZ_JALLIX010000105.1 GCF_023242365.1 Pseudomonas sp. MWU13-2100 | reverse complement strand
GTCCGGCTGTTTCCAGGAATCCGCCGCGCTTTCATCGATGGCCAACTGGATGGCTTTCTTGCGGCGCTCTTCGGCCTGGCGGCTGAAGTACCAGACCATGAACGTCACGATCGACACCGCCAACAGGATCAGGCTGGCCACGGCATTGATCTCCGGCTTCACACCCAGGCGCACCGCCGAGAACACTTCCATCGGCAAGGTGGTCGAACCCGGCCCGGAAACGAAGCTGGCCAGCACCAGGTCATCCAGGGACAAGGCGAAGGACATCATCCCGCCCGCCGCCAGAGACGGCGCGATCATCGGGATGGTGATCAGGAAGAACACCTTCCACGGCTTGGCACCCAGGTCCATGGCCGCTTCTTCGATGGACAGGTCCAGCTCCCGCAGACGCGCCGACACCACCACCGCCACATAGGCCGCACAAAAGGTCGTGTGGGCGATCCAGATGGTGACGATCCCCCGTTCCTGGGGCCAACCGATCAACTGCGCCATGGCCACGAACAGCAGCAACAGCGACAGGCCGGTGATCACTTCCGGCATCACCAGCGGCGCCGTCACCAGGCCGCCGAACAGCGTGCGGCCCTTGAAGCGGGTGACCCGGGTCAGGACGAACGCCGCCAGGGTCCCCAGCGCCACCGCGGCCACCGCGGTGTAGCAGGCGATTTCCAGCGAGCGGGCCACCGAGCCCATCAGTTGGGTGTTGTCCAGCAGGCCCACGTACCACTTCACCGACCAGCCACCCCAGACCGTCACCAGCTTCGAGGCGTTGAACGAGTAGATCACCAGAATCAGCATCGGCAGGTAAATGAACAGCAAACCGAGGACCAGCATCAGGCTGGAAAAACTGAAGCGCTTCATTCTTTGCCCTCCATTTCTTTGGCCTGGCTACGGTTGAACAGAATGATCGGCACGATCAGGATCGCCAGCATCACCACCGCCAGCGCCGATGCCACCGGCCAGTCACGATTGTTGAAGAACTCTTGCCAGAGCACCTTGCCGATCATCAGGGTTTCCGGACCGCCGAGCAGCTCAGGGATCACGAACTCACCCACCACCGGGATGAACACCAGCATGCAGCCGGCGATGATGCCGTTCTTCGACAACGGCACGGTGATCTTCCAGAAGCTGTTGAAGGTGCTCGAACCCAGGTCCGAGGCGGCTTCCAGCAGGCTCTGGTCGTGTTTCACCAGGTTGGCGTAGAGCGGCAGGATCATGAACGGCAGATACGAATAGACCACGCCGATATACACCGCGAGGTTGGTATTGAGGATCTGCAACGGCTCGCTGATCAGCCCGGTCCACATCAGGAACCCGTTCAACAGCCCGTTGTTGCTGAGAATGCCCATCCAGGCGTAGACGCGGATCAGGATCGCGGTCCAGGTCGGCATCATGATCAGCAGCACCAGCACGGTCTGCACTTCCTTGCGCGCGCTGGCAATGGCGTAGGCCATCGGATAACCGATCAGCAGGCACAGCAGGGTGCTGAAAAACGCCATCTTCAACGAGCCGAGGTAGGCCGCCAGGTACAGGTCGTCGTCCCCCAGCATGGTGTAGTTGCCGAGGTTGAGCATGATCTGCAGCTTCTGTTCAACGAAGCTGTAGATCTGGGTGTAGGGCGGAATCGCCACGTCCGCTTCGGCAAAGCTGATCTTCAGGACGATGAAGAACGGCAGCATGAAGAACAGGAACAGCCAGAGGAA
>NZ_JALLIX010000104.1 GCF_023242365.1 Pseudomonas sp. MWU13-2100 | reverse complement strand
ACTCAACTTCAACCGCCTGAATTGAGGTATATGGCACCAATCCATCGGCGTTGAAGAACCAGACTCCCTTATCCTTGAGGATCATCAGCGGTGTGGAGCCTGCCTTACGATTGAGGAAGGCCGCAACAAACATATACAGTGAGCAGAGGAGTAGCGCATAGGCAAACTTTCCTACCGTCTCCATGCGAAATGCTTGAATGGCGAGAGGCAAGACAAGCAGGCCTAAAATCAAGGCTCCGATTGGGACGCGGCGGCGTTCCGAGAAAGACATATCATTAAGTGTTTTTTGCATTTCGTCCTCCATTGACAAAATGGTGTGAAAAAGGTGATTTATTTTCAGGGGGCGTAGAAAATAAATCCGGCCACTTTTTTATACGGATTTGTGATCTGAGTTATTTATATATGCTGAGGGTCCGCAGAGTAGTGGGGACTTGGTCGTAAACTCGATCAGCGAATCATTATTTGAGGCGTGAATTGTGAAAGAATTTCCATTTTGTGTGATTTTTATATTTAGTTTTTTATTTGTTGGTACGTTTTTTATTGTTAGGTTGCTAATGTTTCCGCAGTTTAGGCCGATGCGGCACGTATTAAATCCGGATTTTTTCCATTTTTCTGGAGGTGTATCCGGGTACTCTGTGATATCAAACTCCAATATTATAGTTGGTCTGCTGTTATCGATGTTTATTGTGAATAGCTCAATGCTTCCAATGGCTACAGGGGTTGTGAAGATTTTGTTGAAAAATGTGCTTCCGTCAAGCTCGTTCCAAGAATTCATTTTTTATTCCTTGAAATAGAAGTGGTCTTTTGCACCGGGAACTTTACCAGTTCTAGTGTTTTCAAACGGCCTTAAATTCAAATGCGCGGTCTGGTCACCAATGTTTCCAGACTCATGATATTGGTGGCCGGCGGCGTGGTCTTGGATTATCACCTTTGAACCATCAGCGCGGGTGTATTGGTACTCTCTGGTGAGTATCGGTTTTCCTTCGCTGTTTAAGATACTTTCGCCAGCTTTGTCTGTCATTCTTACATACTTATATTGGCTCGTTTTCCCTGTTGTGGGGTCGTACACAGGGTCTGGATGTTGGGTTCTTGGAATCCCAGCTGCGGATTTCGCCTCTTTGAAAGCACCATTTCGAGAAACTTCGGGAGGTGTCGGCTCGCCTGGTTTACCGCATAGAGGATTATTTTCACTTCCAGGGCAATTGCTATTCAACCCCAACGGATCCACCCACCCCGTAGGGTTAGGCACGTACTGGTAGTTGTTCAACCCACCAGACAGCTTGATCGGATCCGGCGTCAAGAACCGTCCAGTGCCGGGATTGTAGTAGCGATGGCGGTTGTAGTGTAGCCCCGTCTCGGCATCAAAATACTGCCCCTGAAAGCGCAGCGGGTTGTCGATCTCGGCCACTTCCAGCTTCGCCACGTTACCGTAGGCCTTGTAGCGTGCGGACCAGAGGATCGCCCCCGCACTGGAGGTCAGCTCCTGCGGCGTGCCCAGATGGTCAAGCTGGTAGTAGTAGGGCAGGGCCTGGCTCGGTCCTTCGCCGTCGAGCATCGCCAATGGCCGAAACGTCCCCGGCTCATACACATAGCTGCGATAGTGCCCAGCCGCCGATTCGGCGATCAGCCTTTCACCCTGCCAGATGAATTCGGTGGTCTTGCCTTCAACGGTCTTTTCGATCCGCCGCCCAAACGCGTCATACCGATACGTCGCCACCTGTCCATTGAGCAGCTGCGCTTCG
>NZ_JALLIX010000103.1 GCF_023242365.1 Pseudomonas sp. MWU13-2100 | reverse complement strand
GCAAGGTCCTTGTGGGAGCAGAGCTTGCTCGCGAAGAGGCCCTTGAAGCCGCTATAAACTTCGCGGGCGCGACCGCTCACCACAAGGCTCGCCTCAGGCGGCAGCTACCCTGGCAAAACCTGCGCGAATCTTCTCCTCCGGCAGCTCATCGGCGATGAACACGATCACGCTCTCCCGCGCCGCGCCCTCTTCCCACTCGGTGTCCCAGTCGAAACCGTAGAGCTTGAGCACTCCCTGGAACACCATGCGCCGTGGCTCCCCGGCGATGTTCAGCACGCCCTTGTAGCGCAGCAACTGCTTGCCGTGAGCTTCCAGCAGCTCGTTCATGAACTCGCTGAGCTTGTCGATATCCAGCGGCTCGGCGGTGCGCAGTACCAGGCTGGAGATACGATCGATGGACGGCGCCTTGCTGACCGGGCGCAGACTCAAGCCACCACCCAGGTCGGCGTTGAGATTGAAGCCACGCACATCAAGCAGCTCCGCCAGGTCGATATTGCCATGCTCGACGATGCGGATCGGGGCCCGGCGGTTGATCCGCGTCAGCCGCTCGCTCAAGGCGCTGAATGCCGCCTCATCCACCAGGTCACGCTTACTCACCAGCAGCCGGTCGGCAAAGCCGATCTGCGCCTGGGCAATGGCCTGGGTCAGGTGCTGCTCGGCATGGGCGGCGTCCACCAGGGTGATGATGCCGTCGAGCAGGTAACGCTCGCGCAATTCCTCGTCGATAAAAAAGGTCTGCGCCACCGGGGCCGGGTCGGCCAGGCCGGTGCACTCGATAACCAACCGGTCGAAGGCGATCTCACCACTGTCCAGGCGCTCCAGCAGCAGGTACAGGGCCTTGGTCAGGTCGGTGTGAATGGTGCAGCAGACGCAGCCGTTGGACAGCGTCATCACTTGCACCGGTTCGCCCCCCAGCAGTTGGGTGTCGATCCCGGCGTCGCTGAATTCGTTCTCGATCACGGCGATTTTCAGGCCGTGCTCGGCTTTGAGCAGATGGCGCAACAGCGTGGTTTTACCGGCACCGAGGAAGCCACTGAGGACAGTGACGGGAATAGGGACTGACAAACGAAGATCTCCCATACGCTACAAAAATATGGGAGCCGGCTTGCCGGCGATGGCGTCCGCAAGATCGCCATCGCCGACAAGCCGGCTCCCACAGTGACGGTGTTCAGCCGTGAAGGACACAGGACGCGCTCAATCGAGCGCGCCTCGGGTCAACAGCACTTCGGCCCGCCCTTGCCGCCATAACGGGCTTCCTGGCGTTCCCGGAAGAACGCCTCGTAGGTCATGACCGGCTTGTCCGGGTGTTTGTTCTGCATATGCTCGACGTAGGTGTCGTAGTCAGGCATGCCGACCATCAGGCGCGCGGCCTGACCGAGGTACTTACCGAGACGACTCAGGTCGTTGAACATGGCGGTATTCCTCTTTTACGCTTCAGGCACGGCCTGGAACGGGGTTTCTTTGTCCGTGCGTTCCTTGTTGCCCCAGGCCGAGACTCCGACCTTGATGGCATAGAACAGCACACTGAAGACCACAAACAGGAAGAGTGCCGTCAAAGCCGCGTTGGTATAGGCATTGAAGATCACGTGCTGCATCTGGTTGATGTCCTTGGCCGGGGCAATCACCTGCCCGGCCTCCAACGCTACGCTGTATTTCTTCGCCAGGGAAAGGAAACCGATGGCCGGGTTGGCGTCGAACAGCTTGATGAAACCGGCGCTGGTGGTACAGATCAGCAACCAGGCGGCCGGCAGCAAGGTCACCCAGATATAGCGCTGGCGCTTCATCTTGATCAAT
>NZ_JALLIX010000102.1 GCF_023242365.1 Pseudomonas sp. MWU13-2100 | reverse complement strand
ATGGGCCATCGTGGTCTGCATCTGGGCGATTCCGGCGTGGCGCAAGGGCGCCAATAAACGCCCCAGGGCCGTTTCCAGCGCCGCTTCGGTGAAGGGCGTGCCCAGTAAGCAGCCGACTGGCTGAGCCTCGCGCTTGGCCTGCGACCATTCACTGGCGCAGACCTGCCACAGGTGCAACGGTAATTCCCAGTGCAGCTCACGGGCCAGAGCCTGCAGGCGACGCACGCCAGTGCGCATCGCGGCGGCATCGCTGCTCTGCTCCTTGTCCAGCGCCCAGACCACCCCGTCCAGGGCGCGCCAGCGGCTCAGGCCGCGCCACTGGGCAAACACGCCTCCCTCCCGTTCGGCCCGCACGCTGCCGCCCCAGAGCAGCACGGTGCGTTGGCCTGCCTGCCACTGTTGTTGGGCCAGACCGGGGGCCATGGCTTCGATCTGCTCGGGTTCGCCGACCACCAGCAACAGGCGAACCTTGCGCCGCCAGAGGGGACCGTACAGCTCGTGGAGGTGAGATTGAACCTGCGCAACCCGATCATCCCGGGGTTCAGGAACGCTGGCCTGTGTAGATTGGGGCGCATCATCCGGCTCAAATCGACCGTAGACCGAATGTCCCCGTTGACTCACCAGCAGATGATAGCCACCGAGCACCATCAGCCCGAGCAACGTCGCGGCAGAGATCACCAGCAACACAATGGTTTGTCTGTCACTGCCGGACGGGATACCCAGCCATTCGGGGAAACGCCAGACCCCGATACCCAGGACTGCCCCCGTCAGCAACAAAGCGCGGACCAGAACACCTGCCTCTACAGAGCGTCGATATTGCATTCGAAATTCCTACTTCGAAAGCGATGGCACAAGCGTTAATACCGTGCTCCAGAGCCCCGCCTCCGCGCAGCTGCCACCACTGAAAATGAACTGCGGCCCAACGCCGCGTTGAAGGCTCTGCGTCGCGGCAGCGATCGCCAGCCACGGTGAAGCGCCACCGGGGTGTCCCAGCAACCTATCCAGGTTGTGAAGTCCCTGGTTGTGCGTCACCGGCATCGGTACTTCAACCAGCACCGTGGCGAGTACAGTCTCACGCGGCGCCTCAATCCCCACCCGCCAGACCTGTTCAATGGATTTCGCCTCCAGCGGCACCCAGTCCAGGGCCTGACGTGCCGCATAGAGCAACGCCTCGGTGGTCAGCCCGCGCTCCTGCTCCGGGCGATGGAGGTAGGCTATCGGCGCCAAGGTGGTTTGCGTCAGACGGTTGCCAAACAACAGTCCAACGGCGACTTCCGCCGTACCTTCGGGCTGTTGCGGCGCAAACTGCAACGCCACCACCAGGAGCAACGCCTGATCGGTAATACGCTGATCAAGCCACTGGTCTACTGCGTCCAACCCACGGCCTTCGACGGGAACTATCGATTGGCGGATATCGGAGTCTGCCCACGCCTGTTGCCATAACCGGCGCCATTGGGGCTCGGGCAAACTGCTGTCGATCTCCAGCAGCAAGGCTAATTCTCTATCGTCAGGCAATTGCGCCAGGGTGGGTGACAGGTCGGCGAGCACCTGTTGCAATACCCGCAACAATGCCAGCTCGATGTTTTCATCCAGATCGCCAGATAAGCGGCTATGACCCAACGTTGCTCGGTCCAATCTGGACGGCTGAGGTTTTAGGGCTTTGGTCCCGCTCAGTAGGGCATCCAGTTGGGTGGTTGGCCCCTCCCCTGGCGCTCGCAAGGCGGTGTATAGACTCACACCCAACACTTGTTGAGAACGCCGACCACGGCGAATCCTGCGGGCCAGGTCCTCCTCGCGGGCTTCATCCCAGCCATCA
>NZ_JALLIX010000101.1 GCF_023242365.1 Pseudomonas sp. MWU13-2100 | reverse complement strand
GCGGCCCGTGAAGATATCCCGGGCGACAAGCGCCTGGTGGCCTATTACACCCTGGTTGCCGGGCAGACCTCAGTCGATATCGAGAGCCTGCGCCGCCATCTGCAGGAAAAACTGCCGGAATACATGGTTCCAGCCGTTTACATCGTGCTGGACAAGCTGCCGTTGACCCCCAACGGCAAGCTCGACCGCAAGGCCCTGCCGGCCCCGGACGGCGATGCGCTGATCCGCCGCGGCTACGAGGCGCCCCAGGGCGAAACCGAAACCACCCTGGCGCGGATCTGGAGCGACTTGCTCAAGGTCGAGCAGGTCGGGCGCCACGATCACTTCTTCGAGCTGGGCGGTCATTCGCTGTTGGCCGTCAGCCTGATCGGCCATATGCGCCAGGCCGGGCTCAGTGTCGATGTCCAGGCGCTGTTCAGCCAGCCGACGCTGGCCGCCCTGGCCGCGGCCGTGGGCGGCGGGCGGGAAATCGTGGTGCCGGCCAACGCCATCCCGGCCGGTTGCGAGCGTATCACCCCGGATATGCTGCCGCTGGTCAGCCTCGACCAGGCCGCCATCGACCGGGTGGTGGCGTGTGTGCCGGGCGGTGCGGCGAACGTGCAGGATATCTATCCGCTGGCGCCGTTGCAGGAAGGCATTCTCTATCACCATCTGTCAGCCGGGACCGGCGACCCCTACGTCCTGCACGCGCTGTTCACGGTGCCGGATCGCCAGCGCCTGGATGCCTTTGCCGAGGCGCTGCAAAAGGTGATCGACCGCCATGACATCCTGCGCACCGCCGTGCTCTGGCAGGGCCTGGATGAGCCGGTCCAGGTGGTCTGGCGCCAGGCGCGGCTGCACTGCGAAACCCTGGCGTTTGACCCGCGTGCCGGTGATGTGGCGAGCCAGCTCAAGGCGCGTTTCGATACCCGACACTCGCGCCTGGACGTCACCCGCGCGCCACTGATGCACCTGGCGTTTGCCGAGGACGAAGCCGAGCAGGGTTGGGTGGCGATACTGCGCTTCCATCATATGGCCCTGGACCATACCGCCCTGGAGGTGGTGCGTCATGAAATCCAGACGCATCTGCTGGGACAGGCCGCGCAGCTGGGCAGCCCGGTGCCGTACCGCAACTATGTGGCCCAGGCGCGCCTGGGTGGGCGTCGGGAGGAGGACGAAGCATTCTTCCGCGACATGCTTGGCGATATCGATGAACCGACCTTGCCGTTCGGCCTGCAGGATGTACAGGGCGACGGTCATGCCATCGAGGAAGCCACCCGGGTCCTGTCGCCAGCCCTGAGCCTGCGCCTGCGGGCTCGAGCCCGGCAGTTGGGGGTGAGCGTCGCCAGCCTGCATCACTTGGCCTGGGCCCAGGTCTTGGGCAAGGTTTCGGGCAAGCAGGAGGTGGTGTTCGGCACCGTGCTGATGGGCCGGATGCAAGGCGGCGAGGGTGCCGACCGCGCGCTGGGGATGTTTATCAACACCTTGCCGCTGCGGGTGGCCGTGGGCGGGCAGGGCGTGCGCGCCGGAGTCAAGGCGACCCATGCGCGGCTGACCGCGCTGCTGGGGCACGAACATGCGTCCCTGGCCCTGGCCCAGCGTTGCAGCGGGGTGGCCGCACCGACGCCGCTGTTCAGTGCCTTGCTCAACTACCGCCACAGTGCCGTCGCCAGTGTTTGCGAAGACACCGCGCGGGCCTGGCAGGGCATCGAGACCCTCGGCGGTGAAGAACGCACCAACTATCCGCTGACGTTGAACATCGATGACCTCGGTGATGGCTTCAGCCTGAATGTGCAGGTCAACGCCGAAGTAGGCGCCATGCGGGTCTGCGCCTATATGGAGGCGGCG
>NZ_JALLIX010000010.1 GCF_023242365.1 Pseudomonas sp. MWU13-2100 | reverse complement strand
TATAGCTCAGGCTTTGCTCCTGATACATCAGCGCCACGGCCTCCGGCCGCTCCTGGGCACGGGCTTCGAACTGCTGATGGAGGGTGCGGTCCGCGACAAACTGCTGCTGGCCGGCATTCCACGCCTGCAACTGCTGGTCTTCAGCGCGGGTCGTCAGGGCGAACGCGCGAACGGCCAACTGTTCATCCGCCAGCCCCTGGTCCAGCACATGCTGCAGACGCTCGGCCATGGGCTCGATCTGCTCCGCCTGGAAATACGCCTCGTTGTAGATGTAGTGCAACCGGGCTTCATCATCGTAGGCGTTGGTCCGCAGGTGGATGGCCAGCGGCGTCTGTTCATGATTGTTCGAGCATTTCACCGAGCGCGCGTTGGCCGGCCCGAAACGCAACAGATGGTGGTGCTGTTCGTAGGAGAACGTCAGGTCGCACAGTTGCGTGCGCTCGGTGCGGCGCAACTCCAGCAAGCGGTTGAGATCGCTGACCGGGAAACGCTGGTTGCGGTAATCCTGCTTGACCGCCCGGGCAATGCCCTGCACCAACTCGGCAAACGATAGATCGTCGCCGAAACGCAGGCGCAACACGCTGAGCTGGGCAAACAGCCCCAGGGTCTTCTTGAAGCTGGCATTGGAGCGATTGAGGATCGGCAGGCCGATCACCAGTTCATCGCGCTGATGGGTGCGGGTGAAATACACATAGAGTGCTGCCAGCAAGACATGGAAACGCGAGGCCTGCAGCCTCCCGGCCAGATCGTCGATACGGTTTTCCAGGTCGCGGGAAAAACTGTAATTGAAATGGCCACTGCGGCTCGGGCCTTCAGCCTGGGTCTGGCGATAGCGCGGGAGCAGCAACGGTTCGGGAAGGTCGCGGTACTTTTCCAGCCAGTAGGCCTGGTCGCGGGCGAAACGCGGCGACTGGCGATAGTCACGGTCGTCCTCAATGAAATCGACATAGGACGGGGCCGACAGATCAGGCATGCGTTGGTCGTGCAGGGCATTGTAAATCTGGCTGAGGGAAGCACAGAGCCCGTCGATGCCCCAACCGTCGAGCACGATGTGGTGGGCGTGCACGACAAAGTAGAAACGCTGCGCTTCGAGCTTGAGCAAATGGAACCGGAACAACGGGCCGCCATCGAGCTTGAAGGCCCGTTCAAGCTGGCGCTGCATCCAGCTCGCGGCGGCCTGGCGCGGGTCCGCCTGCCCCTGCAGGTCCAGCGGTGCCACCCACACCGGCAGGGTCGCGGCAAAGGCCTGCAACGGCACGCCCTCCTCGTCACGCTGGTCGAGCAAGACCATGCGCAGGGCATCGTGCTTCTCGATCAACAGGTCCACGGCCTGCTGGAACAGTTCGGGATCGAGGAGCCCTTCGATCTCCAGGTAGCCCCCGATGTTGTATAACGGCGAGTCGCCCTGGGTCATCTGGTCCAGCCAGATATTGCGTTGGGCGGCGGTCAGGGCAAGTGCCATACATTTCTTCTCGCAAAGGATCAGCCTCGCCACGCGGTAAAGGCGGCGACAGCAGGAAATTGAGTCAGGTCCAGGAGCCGACCGACCTCGCTCAGCCTTGCGATAGGCCGACCCTGGAAAAGTTAAACAGCGCTGGAAATCAGGCGCGCTTGCCCTGCACCGAGCAATTCACGTCGGAGACGATCTGCCCGTCCACCAACTTGATGATGCGGTCGGCCAACTGGAAGTACTGGTCATCATGGGTGATGATCAGCACCGTCTTGCCGCGGCGCTTGAGGTCCGGCAGCAGTTCCTCGTAGAAGAAACGCTTGAACGGTGGGTCCTGGTCGGCGGCCCATTCGTCGAGCAGGTAGATCGGTCGGTCTTCCATGTAGGCGCAGACCAGCGCCAGACGCTTCTGCTGGCCGTAGGACAGGGCCTTGGTGGTGGAATAACCGAGTCCTTCGATCTTGATCTTGTCTTCCAGGCCCAGGGTCGCCAGGTACTTCTGCGCCAGGTCGGTGCTGGCATCCTCTTCTTCGTCGGGCCCGATCAAGCGGTTGAACAGATGGAAGTCGGAGAACACCGCGGAGAACAGGTCGCGGTAGTCGCTGCGCGACTCTTCGGTGATCAGCGTGCCGTCGAGCAGTACCTGCCCGTCCTGCGGGATGTACAGGCCGCAGATAACCTTGGCCAGGGTGCTCTTGCCGCAGCCGTTGCCACCGACGATGTAGATCAGTTCACCGGCATGCACCGTCAGGTCGATGGGCCCCAGGCCAAACCCGACCCCGGCGAGCGGGTCCTGGTAGTTCATGTGCACGTTGCGCAGCTGGATGCTGTCCCAGGACTTCTGGTGATCCAGGCGCAGCACATTGCCGGATTCACTGGCGAGCGCTTCCGGCTCCGGGTGCGGGTCATTGATCGAGAAACCGAAGTCCGCCAGGCGACTGCCGGCGATCCGCCCCTGGGCCAGCAGCGGCATGGCGCCGATCAACAGCGACAGCGGCCCCATGATGTACAACACCACCAGCACGCTGGCGGTCATGGTCTTGGCATCGATGGCCCCGACCATCGGCGCGGCGAACAACAGGCAACCGATCAGCAGCGACAAGGTCAACTGGCCGACGTTGTCGGCGGCGGTGTACCAGAGCCGTTCGATAAAATTGTAGCGAGCCACCTGGGTCGAGGACTCCTGGATCGCCGAACGGCTGAACCAGCGGCGTCGAATGCCGTTGAGCTTGAGCTCCTTGAGACCGAACACCAGGGCGTGGGTGTACTCGTTGAACGCGGTGAACTCGTCACGCACCTTGCGCGAGAAGGTCACGCCACTGAGGAAAAAGAACAGGTACAGCGCCACCCCCACCACCATCAGGCCAACGGTCACCGCGAACACCACCCAGGACAGGTAGGCCAGGTAAGCGATACCGAACAGGAACACCGCCAGTTCCACCAGCACGCTCGGCATGATCACCAGGGTGCTGTTGAGTTGCGGAATATCGCTGGTGAGCATGGTCAAGACATTGGGTGGGCCGCGACGGTCGACTTCTTCCAGGGGCGTGGCGAGGATCTTGCGGCACAGGGCAATACGCAGGCGGGTCATGATGCGCATGCTGGCGTAGGCCGGAAACAGCGCGGCGCCGTTACGGAACAGCAGCGCCACCGCGCTCAGGCCGACGAACCAGTACAACGACTGCACCTGGAAGCTTTCCTCATGAATCGCCTGGTTGATCACATTGATCACCGCGATGGACGCCACGCCGCTGATGATCCCGGTGATCAGGGTCAAGAACGTCAGCCAGGGATGGCTGCGCCACAGCAGACGCATGACCGAGCCAGGTCGGGTCTTCTTCTCTTGCTCGTTTTTCATTGGGTGCTGTCCTTGAATGCATTAGCCCGCGCAGTGGCCGGTCGTTGAAAGTCCTGGGTCACTCGATTGCGATCACTCAGGTCGGTTGCCAGACGTCGTCCCGGGCGGTCATTTCGCCCATGGCGACGACGATCAGGCGGGGTTCTTCATAGGGATCACGGGCATGGGCGGCGAGCATGTTGTCGAGCATCACCACGTCGCCCCTGCGCCAGTCGAAGCGCACCGCACAGGCCTCGTAGGCTTCGCCGATCAGAGCCATGACCGAGTCCTCGATGGCCGAGCCGTCGCCGTAGCTGACCAGCCGTGGCAGGCGGTCGGCGCCGAACATGTCGAGCAGATCCTCGCGCATTTCTTCGCCCAGACAGAACGGGTGGTGCAGCTGCACCTGATTGAAGAAACAGCGTTCGCCGGTGAACGGATGACTGATCACTGCCGGGCACCGGGTGCGAATCTGCAGGGTGTCGCTGTCGAGCCATTCGAAGTCGGTGCCCTGTTCGCGGCAACGCTGTTCGACGACGCTGCGTTCGGTCGTACCGAAGAACGACTCCCAGCTCGGCTCGACCCCGACGGTAAAGGTGCGGCTGTACATCAGCCCCTTGCTTTCGAAACGCCCGACCACCTCGGCCGGCAGACGCTGGAGCACTTGGCGAATGTCCGCCAGGGGCGTCGCGCCACCGACCCGCGAAGGCTGCTCACAGAAGAACCATTGCTTGCGCGGCCAGCTTTCCAGATGCGAACTCTCGTTGTGATAAAGGATCATCTCGCGCTCGGGATAAGGCGTGGAGCGATAGACATTGCGCCCGCCTTCCTTCTTTGGCAGGTCGCCATAACTGCCGTGCAACCCGGGCGACAACGCCTCGGCAAAGGCTTCGAAGGCCGCCACCGAGCCCAGTTCGAACCCCCGAAACAGCAGCGCGCCATGACGGCACAGCAACGCCTCGATCGCCTCGCGCTGCGCGCCCGCCCACCGCACCGGATCCAGGCCGGCCGCGGCCGGCTCGATCACCACGGGCAAGCTGATGCCAGCTGCCAGCAGGGACAAACGTACCGCCGGATCGCCCGCCCGATCGGGCCAGGCCGGCGCATCCGGCAACAGGTCATGGGTGAAAACCGGCGAAGCATTAGCTTGAAGACTCATGAAAAACTCCTGGACCACAGCCCCTCACATCCACGTTGTACGGGGCAAGATCAACAGGCTCCGCCGCCGCGCAAGGATAAAAACACCGATGGCAGGGGGCTGTCTGTCACCGCAAACCGGGACAGCGGTGACCCGGGCGGCTGAAGCTCCGCAATCAGCGACGCCACGCTTTGTCCCCATTTCCCGCGACAGACGCAGGTAACCGGTCGGTGCTGAAATGCGGCAACTGCGGATCGTGCCGGCACTTCGAATGGATCGTCCAAGCCGCAGTGATGTCTCGAGTGCAACGCCCTTCGCCACGGCGAAAATACGTTGCATCTGTTATTACACAGGAGCGTTAGTCATGCCGATCAAGAACACTGGCGAATCGGTTAACACCCCGCCAGCCCCTCTCACGCCCGGTGCCTTCCTGCATGAGATATTCAGTGCCCGGGCGCGTGAATTTCCCGAGCGAACGGCGGTGTCCGACGCCACTCGGACATTGAGCTATGCCCAGCTCGACGCGCTGTCGTCGAAGCTGGCCGCCCGTTTGCGTCACGAAGGCGTCAAGGATGGCGTGCGTGTGGGCATGTACCTGCCGCGCAGCGTCGACCTGGTCATCAGCCTGCTCGGCATCCTCAAGGCCGGCGGCACCTATGTCCCGGTCGACCCGCAGTACCCGGGCAAACGCGTTGAGCACATCATTCGTGACAGTGGCCTGGGCCTGGTGATCGGCAATGCCGCGAACCTGCCGCAAAGCCCGGCGCTGCGCGTGCTGTCCCTCGACCAGCTGCTGTCCGCACCGGAACTGGAGTTGAGTGTCGATGGCAGCCGCCGCGACCCGGACCAGGCCAGCGCCTATGTCATCTACACCTCCGGCTCCACCGGCGAGCCCAAGGGCGTGCTGGTTTCCCACGGCAACGTCAGCCGCCTGCTGGAAAGTACGCAACGGACCTATGGTTTCAATGCCCAGGACATCTGGTCGATGTTCCACTCCATCGGTTTCGACTTCTCGGTCTGGGAAATCTGGGGAGCCCTGGCCCACGGCGGCCAAGTGGCCGTGGTTCCCTATGATATCTCCCGCTCTCCCGCCGCCCTGCGCCAATGGCTGTCCGACCAGCGCGTGACCGTGCTCAGCCAGACCCCGTCGGCCTTCCGTGGCCTCGACGAGGCAGACCGCGGCGTCAATGCTCCCCTGGCCCTGCGCTACGTGGTCTTCGGCGGCGAAGCGCTGCCAGCCACCGTGCTGCGCCCCTGGGTCGAGCGTCATGGCGACCAGAAGCCGGCACTGATCAATATGTACGGGATTACCGAAGCGACGGTGCACAGTACCTTCAAGCGCGTACTGGGCCAGGACCTGGAAACCGGCACGACAGTGTCCATCGGCAAACCGCTGGACGGCTGGCGCCTGCATCTGCTCGATGCAAACCAGGTAGCGGTGCCCCGGGGTACGGCCGGCGAGCTGTACATCGAAGGCGCCGGCGTGGCCCAGGGTTACCTGAACCGCGCGAACCTCAACGCCGAACGTTTCATCCAGTTGCCCGGCACTTCGGTCCGCGCCTACCGCACCGGCGACCTGCTGATACTCGACAACGACGGCGAGTACCGCTATGCCGGCCGTAGCGACGAGCAATTGAAAATCCGCGGCTTCCGCATCGAACCAGGTGAAGTCGAAGCCTGCCTGCAAACCAGCCCGAGCGTATCCGCCGCCCATGTCGGCGCCCATGACTACGGCGATGGCGACCTGCGCCTGGTGGCCTATGTGGTCCCGACCCAGGGCCTCGGCGCCTGGACCGAGCAGACCCGCGCCGAAGTCGCCGCCCTGGTGGCCGGCAGCCTGCCGGACTACATGCGCCCCTCGGCCTACCTGGCGCTGACACAGCTACCGGTGACCGCCCACGGCAAGATCGACAAGCAACAGCTGCCCTCGCCGACCGCCGGCGTCACCCCGTCGCACTCGGTGGACGCCCAGGGGCTGAGCGAACCGGAGCAGTTGGTGCTCAAGGTCTGGAGCGAAGACCTCGGTCTGAAGAACATCGGCGTGAATGATGACTTCTTCGATTTTGGCGGTACCTCCCTGGCCCTGATCCGTTCCCTGAGCAAGCTCAAGGCGCACTACCAGATCAACCTCGATCCGGGTGTGCTGGCGAACGGTGCGACCGCCAAGGTCCTGGCCGACTATATCGCCCGTATCCAGGCGCCGGGGCAGTTCGTGCTCAAGGTCTGGAGCGAAGACCTGGGCCTGAAGAACATCGGCCTGAACGATGACTTCTTCGATTTCGGCGGCACCTCCCTGGCCCTGATCCGCTCCCTGAGCAAGCTCAAAAGCCATTACCAGATCGACATCGATCCCGGCGTCCTGGCCGACGGCGCAACCGCCAAGGCCCTGGCCGATTACATCTCCCGCACCCTTGTTCAAGCCCATTGACCGAAAAGGAAAAGCCCGTGAGCAAAAAATTCGCCTTGACCCCGGAAGAGCGTGCCTCATTCGAAAAGAACGGTTTTATCGGCCCGTTCGATGCCTACTCGCCGGAAGAAATGAAAGAAACCTGGAGACGTACCCGCCTGCGCCTGCTCGACCGTAGCGCCGCGGCTTACCAGGACCTGGACGCCATCTCCGCCGGGACCAACATCGCCAACTATGACCGCCACCTGGATGACGAATTCCTCGCCAACCACATCTGCCGCGCGCAGATCTGCGACCGCGTCGAAAGCATCCTCGGCCCGGATGTGCTGTGCTGGCGCACCGAGTTCTTCCCCAAATACCCGGGTGACGAAGGCACCGACTGGCATCAGGCTGACACCTTTGCCAACGCTTCCGGCAAACCGCAGATCCTCTGGCCGGAAAACGAGGAGTTCGGCGGCACCATCACCGTCTGGACCGCGTTCACCGACGCCAACATCGCCAACGGTTGCCTGCAGTTCATTCCCGGCACCCAGAACAGCATGAACTACGACGAAACCAAGCGCATGAGCTACGACCCCGAAGCCAACAACAGCGAGGTGGTCAAGGACGGCGTGCGCCGCGGTTTCTTCGGCTACGACTATCGCCAACTGCAGATCGACCAGGACTGGAAGCCCGACGAGGAATCCGCCGTGCCGATGCAGATGAAGGCCGGCCAGTTCATCATTTTCTGGTCGACCCTGATGCATGCCTCCTACCCCCACAGCGGCGAAACGCAAGAGATGCGCATGGGCTTCGCCTCGCGTTATGTACCGTCGTTCGTGAAGATCTACCCGGACTCGGAGCATATCGAGGAATACGGCGGTCGCATCAGCCTGGAGAAATACGGCGCGGTGCAAGTGATCGGTGATCAGACACCGCAATACAACCGGCTCGTGACCCATACCACCCGCGGCAAGAAATTCGAAGCGGTCTGACCCACATCTGCCAGGCGACGGTTGGCTTGGCAATGTGCCTACAGGAGTTAAAATCCATGACTATTTCCACCGACGCAGCGATGCGCCTGTGCGAGACCGTGAGGATGCTTAGGCACCTTGCCATCCATCTGCCCGACCCCATGTGCCTGAGCTTTCTCGCCCCGGACAACGGCCTGCTCCCCGAGCAGGCTTCGCCCAGCGTGAGAGCCACGGAACGGGCGGTGAATGCCGCCTTTGCACGGATCGGCGTACGCACCGTGCAGTACCTGCATGGTGGTGAGGCCCAACTGTCGTCGTTCGAATTCTTTATCAGCCGGAAAATCTGCCAGGCGCTCGATTACCGCTACGATCACTTCGACAATGCCGAAGAGGCCAAGGCGTTCGGGCGATTGCTCAAACATTTCGAATTCAGCGGTGCCGTGCCGGAGGTTGAGACACTGCACCTGACCACCCGCGACAACGTTTCCCTGTCGGTGCACGCGAGCACCGACAGGGAGCGTCCGGCGATTGTCCTGGCGCTGCCCTGCGGCATGCCCTTCGACCTCTGCCGCGACTGGTTCAACGCCCTCAGCGAGCGCTTCTTCGTGGTCACCTGGGAAACCCGCGGGTTGTTCGGTTCCTGCGCGGCCTTCGATCAGGTCGCGGTGGATACCGATGCCCAGGTCGCCGACCTGATCAGCGTGATGAATCACTATGAACTGTCGACGGCGCACCTGATGGGCATCTGCGGCGGCGCGGTGATCGCCCTCAGCGCCGCCGCCGCCCTTGGCGAGCGGGTCAATTCCCTGAGCCTGTGGCACGGCGACTACAATCTGGGCGACAACAACCTGCGCACCACCCATCAGCAGAACTTCGAATGGCTGATGGAAGCCGCGGCCTATGACCGCCGCGAGGCCAGCGACCTGCAGGCGATGTTCCTCGACCAGGCGACGCTGGCCACCACGCCGGAACCGATTGCCCATGTGGTGCTCTACCCCTACGTCAACCCGGAGCTGTTCTATCGTTATGCGCGGCTGAACGATGCCTTGAACAAGACCGAACTGGCGTCACGGCTGGCGCGCATCACCGTGCCAACCCTGGTGGTCGCCGGCGATGCCGATGAAACCACCCACATCGGCGGTTCACGCTATATCGCCGCATCGATCGACGATGCCATCCTGCATGTGGAGCAGGACGGCAGCCACCTGGCGTTCTTCGCCTCCACCCACTACTCGAAACAGACCGCTTTCCGCTTCCTCGAAGAAACCCTCCAGCCGGCTGTCGCCTGACAGCCACCCACTAAAAAAGGGGGCGTATGCCCCCTACCGCTGTAAAATCGGCCCGATCACTCGGACCGCCCACGCCGATATCAAGTGTCCATGTGCTTTTCGCGATGAAACTCAAGGTAGAGCACGGTACGGTGCGCCCGCGAGGCATTGACCGCGAAGTGATCCAGGGAGCCGTCGAAGATCACCAGGTTGCCGTTGGTGCTCTGGTTGAAGCTGCCATTGACGTTGAGGTAGGCATAGTTCTGGGTGAGCGGTGCATCGATGGTCAACTGCATATGCAACAAGCCCTCTTCCCAGGTGCCGGTGTGGGAATGGGTACCGAGGAACACATTGGGTTCCATGCGCAGCAAGGCACACAGCTTGATCCCGGGAATCTGTTTCAACAGCTCGATGGTCCCCGGCATGGCGGCCTGGGCATAGGGGATCGGTGTGTCGTAGGCCACCAGGCCATACTGGGTCCACTCGGGCATGACGTCCATGTCGTCGCCCCAACCCCAGAGCCAGCCATACTCACCACCGGCCTCCATATGCGCGGCCACTTCATCGACGATCTCGGTGATCGACTTGCCGACGCGGTTGATAGTCAGGGTCGGGGCATCGAGGGCGAGAAACTCTTCACGGATCACTTCCCAGTTGTCGGCAAGGTGCTTGAGCTTGGGGAAGCGCTTGGGTTCATAAAACGACGGACGCATAGGTCCTCCTTTATCGATTGTTGTCGGCTCGGATGGCGGTGCGGCGCAGTCCTGTCGAATCCGGGACGTTGCGCGCGAGCTTGCAAAGGTTGACCCACGGGACCTGGCCTGTCTGTCACGGGAATCCGGTACAACCCATGGGGCGGCCCGTCGCACAGGGGCGCCCCGGCCGGCTGTCACAGAGCGTCGGCCCGGGTCGTGTCGCCGCTACGCAAGGGCGCCGTTTCAGCCTCTACGCCCTCCAGGCGGCGCATCGGCCCGTAGACCAGGACTGTCAGGGACAGCAGCGCAAAGAACGCCCCCGCCACCACGAACAGCATGCCCACGCCACGTCCCGCACCCACCCCGATCCAGCGCCCGATCGACTCGGCATAGGCCCCGCCAGGCAGCAGCGCCGGCTGGAACCAGTGGTCCACCAGCAGGCCACCGACAAAGATCACCAGGCTGGTGGTGGCAATGGTCAACATGCTGATCAGGGCAAACACACTGGCCCGATTGCCGGCGGGGATCTTGCGCATCCACAACGAGTTCACGCTGGCATCGGCGACACTCGCCGCGGTGATCGCGACAAAAGCCAGGGCGCAATAGGCAACCGCATGGGAGACCGCCCCCATGGCAATGACGCAGCTCGACAACAGCAGGTCGGCCACCGCCACCAGCACCATCAGGCGCCGCGGGTTGCCCATGGAGATCAGCAACCCGGCGCCCGACAGTCCGCCCAGCGCCGCCCAGGTGTAGGCCAGGCCCAGGGTCTGGCTGCCCAGGGTGGACAGCAGCAACGGCGTCATCATCAGCGTCGCCAATGACAACAGCGCGTTGCGCAGCATGGTGTAGAAGAGCAATCCGGCCATCACGTGGCTGGCGGCGAAAAACCGCAACGCGGCCGTGATGTTGTTCAGCGAACCGCGCAACACCGAGCTCTTGCCGACCGCTTCAGCGCGCCCCGGTGCCGGCCGCACATGGGAAAACGCCTTGATCACCAGCAAGGTCCCGGAACAGAAGGTGATCAGGTCCACCGCCAGGATCGGCACGAACCCGGCCCTGGCCATGATCGCCCCGGCCAGCAACGGCGCCACCAGCGCCGAGGCGTTCTTGCTGATGCCCATCAGGCCCGAGGCCCGGGTGAATTTATCCGGGGCGACAATCGAATTGACCGCCGCCTGATAGGCCGGCTTGCGGAACGCCGAGACGATCGAGGCCATGCAGTTGAAGATATACAGGTGCAGCGGCTCCAACCGGTCGAACCAGAGCAGGCCCATGACACCGAACAGCAGCAGCGCCAGGCTGACGTCGCAACAGACAATGATCAACCGATGACTGACCCGGTCGGCCAGCCCGCCGGCCAGGGGCAGGAAGATCACCGCCGGCAAGGTCGCCGCCAGCACCACATTGGCGAAGGCCACCGCCGAGCCGGTATGGGAATAGACCCAGACACCGAGGGCGAACTCCATCAGCGCCGTGCCGACGATCGCCAGGGACTCGCCACACCACAGGAAATAGAAACTTCGCCCCAGGTCGAAGGCTGGCTGACGGCGCCTGCGGCTCATGGGCGCACATCGCGAGGCGTGAACACCGCCTTCAGCCGCTGCCCCAGGCGCCAGGCCAGGGAGTAGGCCACCGCCCCCAGCACCAGCGGCGCCAGACGGGAAAACAGATAGGTTCGCAGCACCCGCCTGGCGATCGGCGAACGGATATCGCCACTGACATGCAAGGGCGTCGGGAAGGTCGCGGCAACCGTCGCGCCAAACGCGTCATCCATCGATTGCACCGCATGCCACCAGTACACCGGGATATACAGCGCATCGCCGGGCTCCACCACCGTGCGTAGCGCCTGCAGGCCACGGGTACCAGGGAAGCGCCGGGTATCGATGTCGTAGAGGTAGCCGGCCTCTTCGACGACTGGCCGCAGCGCCCGCCAGCTGTTTTCGTCCGGCGGCAGCAGAAGGACCTCCTTGGCCCCGACCACTTGAGCCATGAAGGTCTCGTCGACAACATGGAAATGCCAGTCGGTGTAGGAATTGCGATAAAGGAAACTGCGATGCGGCGGATAGTGCCGGGACTTGGACAGTTGCGGCATGAACGGCAGGCCGCCGACATCGTCCTTCATCTGCTCGATGGCCGAGCCTGCGGAAAAACGGCAACTGTCGGCCACCAGAGGGTCACTCCCGTGACCCAGCTCGTCGAGAAACTGGTGAAACGGCACCTCCCGGTAGACCGTGCCGGCATACTCGGTCAGCGCCGCCTTGACCTCGGGGTTCGACCAGCCGATGACCTCCGAGACGATCTTGGAACGCACCACCACCGGGTTGTTGCGCGAATGCGCCTTGAAGTAATCCAGGCGCTGCCATTTCTCGAACGCCGGCCAGTGACGCACGGCATTTTTCACCAGGCAGGGACGGTTGTGGTTGACATAGCGGCGGGTGAATTCCTCGCGGGAAATCGTCAACGCATCGATCACTTCGACAGGTCCCGCCTGGGGGTGATTGGGAAACCGCGACAGACTCCAGAACTTCGACTCAGGGCGATCCACTTCGGCGATCAATGACATTGTGCGACCCTCGCAAGAACACTCAGGGCCGTTGATATAACAGACTCGCGCGCGCGTTCCCAAGCGCGCCGACGGCCTCCGCGCAGGGTTGTCCCTGCTTCCCATGACAGACATCGCCCAGTGGATGCTCTAGTTTTTTCCCACGCTTTTCCTTCGTCCCGCCGACAGGCAGCTGTCCAGGCTCCTACGCGCTATTGCACTTCGAGCGGAGACGAACCCACTGATTCTGCAAACAGGTGCTCCGAAATGGATTCGTCGACCGACAAGCTGTCCGCGCAAGCCTGCGCGTCCCACGAACTGGCCTCGGTCCAGCAGGGCATCTGGCTCGATCAGATCGCACACCCGGACCTGCCCTACTACAACATCGGCATGTCCCTGGAGATCAAGGGCGAGGTCAACATCCCGCTGTTCGAAAAGGCCATCGAGATGGTCGCCAACCGCAATGACACCCTGCGCCTGAGCTTCAGCCACGAGGGCGGCATCGGTCGCCAGCGGGTCCTGCCCGAGGTCAAGGTCAAGCTGGAAGTGGTGGAGTTCTCCGAGGCCGACGACGATGCCGGGCTGGCCATGGCCTACCTGCGCGAGGCCTTCCGCCAGCCCTTCGAATCGCTGACCGGACAACTCTGGGAGGCACGCCTGGTGCGTTGCGGACCGCAGCGCCATTACTGGCTCAACCGCTACCACCACCTGGTGACCGACGGTATCGGCGTGGCCTTGATCGGCCATGCCGTGGGCGCCGCCTACAACGGCCTGCTGGCCGGTAACGAAGAGGTCGCCGAAGGCCATTCCTATCTGTCGTTCCTCGAGGAAGACCGGGCTTACCTGCAGTCCTCGCGCTACGAGCGCGACCGCCAGTTCTGGCAGGACACCTACGCGCAATTGCCACCGTCGCTGCTGCAACGCCGGGCCGACTTCAAGGCCGGTAAAGCCAACGAACTGGTGCCCAGCGAGCAGGTCCAGGCCATGCTGCCCCGGGCGCTCTACAACGCCCTGACGCGGTTCGCCAGCGAACGCAGCCTGTCGGTGGCGCATGTGCTGATCAGCGTGGTCAGCACCTATTTCTGCCGCACCGTCGGGGTCGATGAAATCGTTATCGGCATGCCGGTGCACAACCGCACCACCGCCCGCCAGAAGGCCACCGCCGGGATGTTCTCCTCGGTCAGCCCGATTCGCCTGGCGGTCGATCCCCAGGGCTCGCTGCTGGACCTGATGAACGTCGCCGGCGGACAGTTGCGCCGCTGCTATCGCCACCAGCGCTTCCCCATCGCCGAACTCAACCGCACCCTGCGCCTGGCGCAGACCGGGCGCCGGCAGTTGTTCGATGTCTCGCTGTCATTCGAAAGCCTGGACGGCGACGATCAGTTCGGCGGCACCTCGTCGCGGGTGATCACCATGGACAACGGCTACGAGCAGACGCCGATGGCGATCTTCGTCCGCGATTACCACCCGTACGAAGACGTCCACCTGGACTTCAACTTCAACACCGCCTACTACAGCCTCGAAGAAGCCCAGCGCCTGCAGCAACGCATCTTCGCGATGCTCGAAGCGGTGCCGGAGCAATATGACACGCCGGTGGCGCACTTCCCGCTGATGGCCGAGGACGAGCGCCAGCGCCTGCAGGTCGAGTTCAACGCCAGCGCCCGCGAGTATCCCCGCGATGTGCTGATCCACCAGTTGATCGAACAGCAGGCCGCCCAGCGTCCGGACGCCTGTGCGGTGCGTGGCGATGGCGGGCCGTTGCTCAGCTACGCGCAACTCAACCGCCGGGCCAACCAGCTCGCCCACCGTCTGATCGAGCTGGGTGTGAAGCCGGATACTCGGGTTGCCGTCAGCCTGCGCCGTGGCCCGGAAATGGTCGTGGCACTGTTGGGAATTCTCAAGGCCGGCGGTGCCTATGTGCCGATCGACCCGGACCTGCCCAGCGCCCGTCAGGCCTATATGCTCGGCGACAGCGCCCCACGCGCGCTACTCACCACCCAGGCGTGGGTCGACAGCCTGCCGCCGTCGAACGTGCCGGTGCTGATCCTCGACGACACCGCCGACAGCGCGCAACTGGCCGCGCAACCGGCCCACAACCCGGACTCCCAGGCCCTGGGCCTGCTGCCGACCCACCTGGCCTACGTGCTCTATACCTCGGGCTCCACCGGCACGCCGAAGGGGGTGATGAACGAACACCTCGGCGTCGTCAACCGCCTGCTCTGGGCCCGTGACGAATATGCCGTCGAAGCCGGCGACCGGGTCCTGCAAAAGACCCCGTTCGGTTTCGACGTGTCGGTCTGGGAATTCTTCCTGCCGTTGCTGACCGGCGCCGAGCTGGTCATGGCCCGCCCCGGCGGCCACCAGGAGCCGGACTATCTGGCCCAGGTGATACGCGACAACCGCATCACCCTGCTGCACTTCGTGCCGTCGATGCTCGACCTGTTTCTCGAACACCGCGCCGCCCGCGACTTCCCCGACCTGCGTCGGGTGCTGTGCAGCGGCGAAGCCCTGCCCCGTGGCCTGCAACGGCGTTTCGAACAGCAACTGCCAGGGGTCGAGCTGCATAACCTGTATGGCCCGACCGAAGCGGCGATCGACGTCACCGCCTGGCAATGCCGCCCCACCGATCCGGGCGAAAGCGTGCCGATCGGTCGACCGATTGCCAATATCCAGATGCATGTACTGGATGCCCTGGGCCAGGTGCAGCCCCTGGGCGTGGCCGGGGAGCTGCATATCGGCGGCATCGGCGTGGCTCGGGGTTACCTGAACCAGCCACAGCTGAGCGCCGAACGTTTTGTCGCCGACCCGTTTTCCAGCGATCCGCGGGCGCGCCTGTACAAGACCGGCGACCTCGGTCGCTGGCTGGCCAACGGTGCCCTGGAATACCTGGGCCGCAATGATTTCCAGGTAAAGATTCGTGGCCTGCGCATCGAGATCGGTGAAGTCGAGGCCGCGCTGGCCTTGTGCGCCGGGGTTCGCGAAGTGGTGGTGATCGCCCGCGAGGACGATCCGGGCCAAGCGGACAGCAAGCGCCTGGTCGCCTACCTGTGCGGCGAGCCGGCACCAGCCGAGCAACTGCGCGGCGAACTGCTCAAGCACCTGCCCGAGTACATGGTGCCCAGCGCCTTCGTCCATCTGGACAGCCTGCCGCTGACCGCCAACGGCAAGCTCGACCGCCGCGCCCTGCCCGCCCCCGGCCAGGATGCCCTGGCCAGCAAGGCCTACGAGGCACCGCAAGGCGACACCGAGGAGGCCATCGCCGAACTCTGGAAAACCCTGCTCGGCCTGGATCAGGTCGGCCGTCACGACGGTTTCCTCGAACTCGGCGGCCACTCGCTGCTCACCGTGCAACTGCAAGCCCGCCTGCACCAGGACCTCGGTGTCGAGATCGACCTGCGCAGCCTGTTCGGCCTGACTTCCCTGCAGAGCCTGGCCGAGTGCGTGGACCAGGCGGCCCGCTCGTCGGTCCAGACCATTGAAGCGGTGTCCCGCGACCACGACCTGCCGCTGTCCCTGGCCCAGCAACGCCTGTGGTTCCTCGACCAACTGGACCATGCCGCCAGCGTCGCCTACCACATGCCGGCGGCCCTGCGCCTGCGCGGCCAGCTCGACCGCAATGCCTTGCAGCGCGCCCTGGACCGTATCGTCGCCCGTCATGAAAGCCTGCGCACCACCTTCGAACGCCACGCCGGCGAAGTCCGCCAGCGCTTCGCCGCCGCCGATATCGGCTTTGCCCTGGGCGAGCAGGACCTGCGCCTGCTACCCGTCGAAACCCGTGAACAGGCGGTCGAACAACTGACCCAGGCCGAGGCTCTCGAAGCTTTCGACCTGAGCCAGGGCCCGCTGATTCGCGGGCAGTTGCTGCAACTGGCCGAGGACGAGCATATCCTCTTGGTCACCCAGCACCATATCGTCTCCGATGGCTGGTCCGTGGCCGTATTGATCGGCGAGTTCAACCGCCTGTACAGCGCCTTCAGCCAGGGTCTCGACGATCCGTTGCCGCCGCTGGCCCTGCAATACGCCGACTACGCGGCCTGGCAACAACAGCACCTGCAAGGCGAGCGCCTGCAAGCCCAGACCCGTTTCTGGAGCGAGCACCTCGGCGGTGCCCCTGGCCTGCTGGAACTGCCCACCGATCATCCACGGCCGCAGGTGCAAAGCTACCTTGGCGCCACCCTGGCCCTGGAACTACCGACGGGGTTGAGTGCCAAGCTGCGCCAGTTCAGCCAGCAGCAGGGCCTGACCCCGTTCATGACCCTGCTCGGGGCCTGGTCGATCCTGCTGTCGCGCCTGAGCAACCAGTCGCAAGTGGTCGTCGGTACCCCGGTCGCCAACCGCCCACGCCAGGAAACCGAGGCGCTGATCGGCTTCTTCGTCAACACCCTGGCCCTGCGCGTCGATGTCCAGGCCGACAGTCGCGTCGACCAGTTGCTGGCGCAGATCAAGGCCACTACCCTCGACGCCTACAGCCACCAAGACTTGCCGTTCGAACAGGTGGTCGAAGCCCTGCAACCGGAGCGCAGCCTCGGCCACAGCCCGTTGTTCCAGGCCATGCTGGTGCTCGGCAATACCCCCCGTGACCAGGCCCTGGCCCTGCCCGGCCTGGAACTGACGCCGCTGCCCCAGGTCAGCGGCACCACCCAGTTCGACCTGAGCCTGTCGCTCAATGACGACGGTGAAAGCATCCGCGGTCAGTTCGAGTACGCCACCGATCTGTTCGACGCCAGCACCATCGCCCGCTGGAGCCGTCACCTGCTGCACCTGCTCGATGCCCTGCTCGAAGATGCCACGCAACCGCTGGCAAGCCTGCCATTGCTGGACAACCAGCAACGCCGCGAGCTGCTCGGCAATTTCAACCCGGCCCTGGTGCCATTCCCCGAAGGCCTGCTGTTGCAGGAAGTCTTCGAACAGCAGGTCAAGGCACGCCCCGAGGCCATTGCCGTACAGGCCGAAGGCATCGCCCTCAGCTATGCCGAACTCAACGCCCGGGCCAACCGTATCGCCCATCGCCTGATCGCCGCCGGCCTGAACCCCGACGAACGCGTGGCCCTGCTGGTGGAACGCAGCCCGGAAATGATCGTCGGCATCCTCGCCATCCTCAAGGCCGGCGGCGCCTACGTGCCGCTCGACCCGAACTACCCGCAGGACCGCCTGCAACATATGCTCGACGACAGTTCGCCACGGGTCCTGCTGAGTCAGGGCAACCTGGTCGAACAACTGCCGCCGCTGTCACTCACCCATTTGCGCCTGGAAGACAGCCCGGGCAACGACGCCAACCCACGGGTCAGCGGCCTGACTTCACGGCACCTGGCGTATGTGATGTACACCTCCGGTTCCACCGGCAAGCCGAAAGGCGTGATGCTCGAACACCGTTCGGTGTGCAACCAGATCGGCGCCCTGCAAGAGCGCTATGGCCTCAATCCGCGGGACCGCATCCTGCAATTCGCCACCATGACCTTCGATATGTCGGTGGAAGAGATCTTCGGCGCACTCCTGTCCGGCGCCACCCTGGTGCTGCGCAGCGATGCCTGGATCGCCGGCACCGCCGCCTTTGCCGCCCTGTGCGAGCAGTACGCGATCAGCGTGGCCAACCTGCCGACGGTGTTCTGGCAACAGGTGAGCCGCGACGCCGATGTGCCGCTGCCGACCTCGCTGCGTCAATTCATGATCGGCGGCGAAGCCGTGGGCAAGCAGGCCGTGGCCCAGTGGTTCGCCCGCGAGGGCCACCGCCCGGCGCTGTTCAACGCCTATGGTCCGACCGAAGCCACGGTCAACGCCTCGATCCGCCTGATGGAACCTGACAACGAGGATTTCCGCTCCATCGGCACGCCGGTGCGCAACACCCAGTTGCATGTGCTGGATGCCGCCGGCCACCTGGCGCCCCTGGGCGTGGCCGGGGAACTGCATATCGGTGGTGTCGGCGTGGCCCGTGGCTACCTCAACCGCGCCGAACTGAGTGCCGAACGCTTTATCGCCGACCCGTTCACCACCGACCCGGACGCCCGCCTTTACAAGACCGGCGACCTCGGCCGCTGGCGTGCGGACGGCACCCTGGAATACCTGGGGCGTAACGACGACCAGGTGAAGATCCGTGGTTTCCGTGTCGAACTCGGCGAAATCGAGGCCGTGCTCGCCGCCTGTGCCGGTGTCCGCGAAGCCGTGGTGGTGGCCCGCGAAAGCAAGCCCGGCCAGTCCGACAGCAAACGCCTGATCGCCTACCTGTGCGGTGAGCCGGTGCCGGTCGAGCAACTGCGCGCTGCCTTGCTGGAAGCGCTGCCGGATTACATGGTGCCGAGTGCCTATGTGCACCTGGAAGCCATGCCCCTGACCCCCAACGGCAAGCTGGACCGCCTGTCCCTGCCCGCACCGGGCCAGGACGCCTTTGTCAGCCGTGCCTACGAGGCACCGCGCGGCGAGATCGAGCAGATTGTCGCCGGTATCTGGCAAGACCTGCTGGGCATCGAGCAGGTCGGCCGGCATGACCGTTTCTTCGAACTCGGCGGCCACTCGCTGCTGGCCGTCAGCCTGATCGACCGCCTGCGTCAGCACGGCCTCAACGCCAGCGTGCGCACCGTGTTCACCGCCCCCAGCGTGCGGGAAATGGCCCAGGCCATCAGCCGCGACGGCCAGACGCTGTTCCAGGCCCCGGCCAACCGCATCCCGGCCGACTGCACCCGGCTGACCGCGGATATGTTGCCGCTGGTGGAGCTGAGCGCCGCCCAGCTGGAACGGATCGTCGCCGCCGTTCCCGGCGGTGCCGCCAATATCCAGGACATCTACCCGCTGGCGCCGCTGCAGCAAGGCATCCTTTTCCACCATCTGTTGGGGCACGAAGGCGACGCCTACCTGGTGCGCTCGTTGATCGAGTTCGATGATCGCCAGCGCCTCGATAGTTTTGTCGACGCCTTGCAAGCGGTGATCGACCGCCATGACATCCTGCGCAGCGCGGTGCACTGGGTCGGCCAGCCACAAGCGGTGCAGGTGGTCCATCGCCGCGCCCAACTGCCGGTCCAGACCCTGACCCTGACGCCGGATGAAGACCCGCGCAGCCAGCTGGAACGCCTGAGCGATCCACGCCACCTGCGCCTGGACCTGCAACAGGCACCGCTGATGCGCGCCTGCATCGCCCGTGATCCGCACTCCGAGCGTTGGCTGCTGACCCTGCTCGACCACCATATGATCAGCGACCACGTGTCCCTGGGGATCGTGCTCGAGGAAATCCGCGCCCTGATGCAGGGCCAGGCGGCCGAGCTGCCGGCTCCGCAACCCTATCGCGAATTTGTCGCGCAGATCCTCGCCACGCCGGCCGAGGTCCACGAAGCCTACTTCAGCCGTCGCCTGGCCACTGTCGATGAGCCTACCGCGCCCTTTGGCGTGCTGGATGTCCAGGGCGACGGTGCCCGGGTCACGGAAACCAGCGTGCGCCTCGATCCGGCCCTGAGCCGCAAGGTCCGCGCCCGCGCGCAGGCCGCCGGGGTCACGCCGGCGGTGTTGTTCCATATAGCCTGGGCCCAGGTGCTCGGACGCTGCACCGACCGCGACGACGTGGTGTTCGGCAGCGTGGTCGCCGGGCGTCTGCAAGGTTCGGCCGGAGCGGATCGCGCCCTCGGAGTGTTTATCAATACCTTGCCGGTGCGGGTGCAACTGGCCCGGTTCGGCGTTGCCGCTCTGGTCGACGAAACCTATCGCGACCTCAGTGAAATGCTGGTCCACGAACAGGCCTCCCTGGCCCTGGCCCAACGGTGCAGCGGCGTAGCCGCGGGCCTGCCGTTGTTCACCAGCCTGTTCAACTACCGTCATTCGAGCGATGGCGGTTCCCTGGCCAACCAGGACCAGGTACTGGCCTGGGACGGCGTGCGTTTCCTGAGCAACGAAGCACGCACCAACTACCCGATCGAAGTGGCGGTGGCGGATGAGGGTGTCGATTTCTCCCTGACCGCCCAGGCCATCGAAGGCATCGATCCGCGGCGTATCACCGCCTATCTGGGCCAGGCCGTTGCCGAATTGGTCGAGGCGCTTGAGCAAGACCCGGGGCGTCCGGCCAGTAGCCTGCAAGTGCTGCCCGAAGCCGAGCGGCAATTGCTGCTCAACCGCTTCAACAACACCGCCACCGGGTTTGCTCCGGCAGAGCCGATCCACGCCTTGTTCGAAACCCAGGTTCGCGCCAATCCCGAGGCTATCGCCCTGGTCTGCGAAGACCGCCAACTGAGCTATCGCCAGCTCAACCGTCGCGCCAACCATCTGGCCCGGCAACTGCTGGCCCTCGGCGTGCAACCGGATGAGCGCGTGGCCATCTGCGCCGAGCGCAGCCTGGACATGATTGTCGGGTTGCTCGGCGTACTCAAGGCCGGTGCCGCCTATGTGCCGATCGACCCGGCGCATCCCGCCGAGCGCATGGCCTTCATGCTGCGGGACAGCCAACCACGAGCCTTGTTGACTCAGACCGCACTCACCCTGCCGGCTGGCGACACGCCGCTGTTGCTGCTCGACACCGCCGAATCACTGCGTGCCGCAGACGACGACGCTTTCGATAACAACCCGACAGTCCCGGGACTGACAGCGGAAAACCTGGCCTATGTGATCTACACCTCCGGCTCCACCGGCCAGTCCAAGGGCGTGATGGTCGAACACCGTTCGGTGTTCAACTTCTGGAACGTGCTGACCCGCACCACCCACCAGCATTGCCCGACACCAGCCACCGTGGCCCTCAACGCCGGTTTCTTTTTCGACATGTCGATCAAGGGCATCTCGCAGCTGTTTTCCGGGCACAAGCTGGTGATCATCCCGCAACTGATCCGTGCCAGCGGCAGCGAACTGCTGGACTTCCTCGAAGCCCATCAGGTGCATGCCTTCGACTCCACTCCATCGCAGCTCGATACCCTGCTCTGCGCCGGCCTGCTGGAACGCCGCAGCTACCAGCCGATCAGCGTGCTGCTGGGCGGTGAAGCGATCAATGCCAGCACCTGGGAGAAGCTGCGCAACTGCCCGACCATTCACTTCTACAACATGTACGGCCCGACCGAATGCACGGTCGACGCCACCATCGACCTGATCCGCGATCTCGGCGAGAAACCGAGCATCGGCCGGCCGATCGCCAATGTCCAGGTGCATGTCCTCGATGTCCGTGGCGAACCGGCACCGTTGGGCGTGGCCGGGGAAATCCATATCGGCGGTGCCGGTGTGGCCCGTGGTTACCTCAATCGCGACGAGCTGAGTGCCGAACGCTTTATCGTCGACCGCTTCTCTCAAGTCGCAAACGCGCGCCTGTACAAGACCGGCGACCTTGGCCGCTGGCTGGCCGACGGCACCCTGGAGTACCTGGGCCGTAACGACTTCCAGGTGAAGATCCGTGGTTTCCGGATCGAACTGGGTGAAATCGAAAATGTGCTGCTGGGCTGTGCCGGCGTCAGCGAGGCCGTGGTCACCGCCCGGGAAGACCAGCGCCTGGTAGCGTACCTGTGCGGCGAACCGGCCTCTGCCGAACAGCTGCGCGGCGAACTGCTCAAGCACCTGCCCGAGTACATGGTGCCCAGCGCCTTCGTCCATCTGGACAGCCTGCCGCTGACCGCCAACGGCAAGCTTGACCGCCGCGCCCTGCCCGCCCCGGGCCAGGACGCCCTGGCCAGCAAGGTCTACGAGGCGCCGCAAGGCGATACCGAAGTGGCCATCGCCGAACTCTGGAAAACCCTGCTCGGCCTGGATCAGGTCGGCCGTCACGACGGCTTCCTTGAACTCGGCGGTCACTCGCTGCTCACCGTGCAACTGCAAGCCCGCCTGCACCAGGACCTCGGTGTCGAGATCGACCTGCGCAGCCTGTTCGGCCTGACGTCCCTGCAGAGCCTGGCCAAGTGCGTGGACCAGGCGGCCCAGTCGCGGGTCCAGCCGATTGAAGCGGTGCCACGCGACCACGACCTGCCACTGTCCCTGGCCCAGCAACGCCTGTGGTTCCTCGATCAACTGGACCATGCCGCCAGCGTCGCCTATCACATGCCGGCGGCCCTGCGCCTGCGCGGCCAGCTCGACCGCAACGCCCTGCAACGGGCCCTCGACCGTATAGTCGGCCGCCACGAAGGCCTGCGTACCACCTTCGAGCGCCGCGACGGTGAAGTCCGCCAACACTTCGCCGCTGCCGATATCGGCTTTACCCTGGTCGAGCACGACCTGCGCGCCCTGGCTGGCGAGGCACAGCAACAGCAGGTCGAGCAACTGGGCCAGGCCGAGACCCACGCGCCTTTCGATCTGAGCGTGGGCCCGCTGGTGCGTGGACGCCTGCTGCAACTGGCCGAGGACGAGCATATCCTGCTGGTCACCCAGCACCATATCGTCTCCGATGGCTGGTCCGTGGCGGTGCTGATCGGCGAGTTCAACCGCCTGTACAGCGCCTTCAGCCAGGGTCTCGACGATCCGTTGCCGCCGCTGGCCCTGCAATACGCCGACTACGCGGCCTGGCAACAACAGCACCTGCAAGGCGAGCGCCTGCAAGCCCAGACCCGTTTCTGGAGCAAGCACCTCGGCGGTGCGCCGGGCCTGCTGGAACTGCCCACCGATCATCCGCGGCCGCAGGTACAAAGCTACCTCGGCGCCACCCTGGCCCTGGAACTGCCGGCGAGTTTGAGTGCCAAGCTGCGCCGGTTCAGCCAGCAGCAGGGCCTGACCCCGTTCATGATCCTGCTGGCGGCCTGGTCGATCCTGCTGTCGCGCCTGAGCAACCAGGCGCAAGTGGTGGTCGGCACCCCGGTCGCCAACCGCCCGCGCCAGGAAACCGAGGCGTTGATCGGTTTCTTCGTCAACACCCTGGCCCTGCGCGTCGATGTCCAGGCCGGCAGCCGCGTCGACCAGTTGCTGGCGCAGATCAAGGCCACCACCCTCGACGCCTACAGCCATCAAGACCTGCCTTTCGAACAGGTGGTCGAAGCCCTGCAACCGGAGCGCAGCCTCGGCCATAGCCCGTTGTTCCAGGCCATGCTGGTGCTCGGCAATACCCCTCGCGACCAGGTGCTGGCCCTGCCCGGCCTGGAACTGACCCCGCTGCCCCAGGCCACCGGCACCACCCAGTTCGACCTGAGCCTGTCGCTCAATGACGACGGTGAAAGCATCCGTGGCCAGTTCGAGTACGCCACCGATCTGTTCGACGAAAGCACCATCGCGCGCTGGAGCCGTCACCTGCTGCACCTGCTCGATGCCCTGCTCGAAGACGCCACGCAACCGCTGGCAAGCCTGCCATGGCTCGATGCAGAACAGCGCGAGCAACTGCTGACGACCTTCAACCCGCCACAAGCCACCCTGGACGAACAGCCGCAGCGTTTGCCCCAGCGGGTCTTCGAAGCCCGGGCGGCGCTCACTCCGCACGCCGTGGCGCTGGTCTGCGCCGGACAGAGCCTCGATTACGCCGAGCTCAATGCCCGGGCCAACCGTATCGCTCATCGTCTGATCGCCCTCGGCGTGCGGCCTGACGACACCGTCGGCCTCTGTGCCCGGCGCAGCCCGGAAATGGTCATTGGCCTGCTCGGCATCCTCAAGGCCGGTGCCGCCTACGTACCACTGGACCCGCAATACCCGGCGCAACGCCTGGCGCATATGCTCGCCGACAGCGCGCCACGGGCCCTGGTGCTCCAGCAAGGGCTGGATGAACTGCCATTACCCGAGGGCCTGGCGATCCTTGAACTGAACGACCCGACGCTGCTCGACGTGGCGGCTCACAACCCGCAAGTAGCAGAGCTGAACTTCGGCCACCTGGCCTATGTGATCTATACCTCGGGCTCCACCGGCTTGCCCAAGGGCGTGATGGTGGAACATCGCGGCCTGCGCAACCTGCTCGACTGGTACCTCGAGGACCTGGCGCTGCATGCCGGGGACGCGGTGCTGCTGGCCTCCTCCTACAACTTCGACCTGACCCAGAAGAACATTCTCGCGCCGCTGATGGTCGGCGCGGCGCTGCACCTGGCCGAAGAACCGTTCAACCCCACGGCCATCGTCGCGCAGATCGCCGAGGCCGGCGTCACTCACATCAACCTGTCGCCGAGTGCCTTCCACGCCCTGGTGGACGCTGACCCGGAGCAGGCCCTGGCCTGCCTGAAACGCGTGGTCCTGGGGGGCGAGCCGATTCAGATCGCCATGCTGGAAAAACTCGCCCAGCCACGCCCGGCGGTGATCAACAGCTACGGTCCCACCGAGTGCAGCGACGTGGTCGCCTGGCACACGGCGGACACGGACCTGGCGACCTACCAGGAGCGCTCGATCCCGATTGGCCGGCCGATCCGCAATATGCAACTGCATGTGCTCGACAGCCACGGGCAATTGCTGCCGGTGGGGGTACGTGGCGAGATCCATATCGGCGGGGTCGGCGTTGCCCGTGGTTATCTGAATCTGCCGCAACTGAGTGCCGAGCGTTTTATCCGCGACCCGTTCTCCACGCAGGCCAATGCCCGCCTGTACAAGACCGGTGATATCGGTCGCTGGCTGCCCGACGGCAGCCTGGAATACCTCGGACGCAATGACGACCAGGTGAAAATCCGTGGCCTGCGCGTCGAACTGGGGGAAATCGAAGCGGCCCTCGCCGCCCTGCCGGGGGTGCGCGAAGCGGCGGTGATCGCCCGCGAACAGCAGGCCGGACAAGCCGACAGCAAGCGCCTGGTCGCCTACCTGTGCGGCGAACCGGCCAGCGCCGAGCAGTTGCGCGCCGAACTGCTGAGCCACCTGCCCAGCCATATGGTGCCGAGTGCCTTCGTGGTACTGGATGCCCTGCCCCTGACCGCCAACGGCAAGCTCGACCGTCGGGCCCTGCCGGAGCCGGGCCAGGACGCCTACGCCAGCCGCACCTACGAGGCCCCACAAGGCCCCGTGGAACAAGCTATCGCCAAGATCTGGGAGCAATTGCTCGGGCTCGAGCGCGTCGGTCGCCATGACGGTTTCTTCGAACTCGGCGGCCATTCGCTGATGGCGGTCAGCCTGATCGAGCGCCTGCGCGAACAAGGCCTGAACGCCGATGTCCGGCGGGTCTTCAGTGCCCCGAGCCTGCGCGAGCTGGCCCTGGCCGTGAGCCAGTCCAGTGAAGCGCTGTTCCAGGCACCGGCCAACCGGATTCCGCCCGATTGCACCCAACTGACCCCAGACATGCTGTCGCTGGTGGCACTGAATGCCACGCAGTTGGAGCGGATCGTCGCCGCCGTTCCCGGCGGGGCCGCCAATATCCAGGACATCTACCCGCTGGCACCGCTGCAGGAAGGCATTCTCTTCCATCACCTGCTCGGCCATGAAGGTGACGCCTACCTGGTGCGCTCGATGCTCGAGTTCGACGACCGCCAGCACCTGGACGCCTTTATCGCTGCCCTGCAGCAGGTGATCGAACGGCACGACATCCTGCGCACGGCCGTGCACTGGGACGGCCTGCCCCAGGCGGTGCAAGTGGTGCAACGTCACGCCCGCCTGCCGGTACACAGTGTCACCCTCGACAGCGACAAGGACCCGCTGGAGCAGTTGCGCAACCTCAACGATCCACGACAACTGCGCCTGGATCTGCGCCAGGCGCCGCTGATGCGCGCCTGCATCGCTCGCGACCCGCACTCCGGACGCTGGTTGCTGGCGCTGCTCAACCACCATATGGCCAGCGACCATGTGACCCTGGAAATCGTCCTGGAAGAAATCCACGCGATTCTCCACGGCCAGGGCGACAGCCTGCCGGCGCCGCAACCCTATCGCGACTTTATCGCCCAGACCCAGGCCACCCCGGCCGAAGTCCATGAAGCCTACTTCCGCCGCCGCCTGGCCGATGTCGATGCGCCTACCGCGCCGTTCGAGCTGCTGGAAGTCCAGGGCGACGGCAACCACATCGAAGAAGCCGAGGCGCAACTGAGCCGCGAACTCAGCCGGCGTATCCGGGCCCAGGCCCGCGAGCGCGGGATGACCCCGGCGGTGCTGTTCCATGTGGCCTGGGCCCAGGTCCTGGCCCGCTGCACCGGCCGTGACGACGTGGTCTTCGGCACCGTGGTCGCCGGCCGCCTGCAAGGTTCGGCGGGTGCCGAACGGGCCCTCGGGGTGTTTATCAATACCCTGCCGGTGCGGGTGCAACTGGCGGCGCAAGGTGCCCACGAACTGGTCCTGGCGACCCACCGCGACCTCGGCGAACTGCTCGCCCACGAACAGGCCTCCCTGGCCCTGGCCCAGCGTTGCAGTGGCGTGGCCAAGGCCCTGCCGCTATTCACCAGCCTCCTCAACTACCGCCACCAGAGCGATGACAGCCAGTTGCAATGGCCGGGCATGCGCATGCTCGACAGCGCCGAACGGACCAACTACCCGCTGACCCTGTCGGTCAACGATTACGGCGACGACCTCGGGTTGTTGGTGCAAAGCGTGCGGCCGGTGGACCCGCAACGCCTCTGCGCCCTGATGCAGCGTGCCTTGGAGCAACTGACCCAGGCGCTGATGTACACACCGAAAATCCTCCTCACGCAACTGGATGTGCTGCCGCCCGCAGAACGCACCCTGTTGCTGGAAACCTTCAACCAGAACCGCCTGGACTACCCGACAGACGCCTGCATCCAGCGGTTGTTCGAAGAACAGGTGCGCTGGACACCGGAGGCCATCGCCCTGGTCGATGCCCGGGGCAGCCTCGACTACGCCGGGCTCAACGCCCGCGCCAACCACCTAGCCCAACAGCTGATCGCGGCCGGCACCCGGCCGGGAGACCTGATCGCCGTCTGTGTCGAACGCGGTGCGGCGATGATCGTCAGCATTCTCGCCATCCTCAAGGCCGGCGCCGCCTATGTGCCGCTGGACCCGACCTACCCGGCAGAACGTCTGGCCGCGATTGTCGAGGATGCCCAACCGCGCTTGCTGCTGGCCGATCCGGTCGGACGCGCGGCGGTGGGCGAACTGAGCGGCACGACCCGCTACCTGGCACTCGAACAGGCCGATACGCTGACGCCGGCACCCGATCTGGAGAATCCACAGTTCGCCGCCGACGCCCTGACCTCGGCGCACCTGGCCTATGTAATCTACACCTCCGGTTCCACCGGCAAGCCCAAGGGCGTGATGATCGAGCACCGCAACCTGGTGGCCTCGACCCTGGCCCGCTGCGCGGTCTACGCACCGAACGAAGGCCGACGCTTCCTGCTGCTCTCCTCGATTGCCTTCGACAGCTCGGTCGCGGGGATCTTCGGCACCCTGGTCAGCGGCGGCACCTTGTGCATCCCGGATGCCGAGACCGCCCGCGATCCCGAAGCCATCGCCCACTTCATCGATGCCCAGGCGATTACCACCCTGCTCTGCGTGCCGTCCCTGGGCCGCCTGGTGCTGGGCAGCCTGACCAATGGCAAGGGACACGCCAGCCTGCGCGAGATGATTGTCGCCGGCGAAGCCTGCCCGCCACTGTTGGCGCAGGAATGCGCCAGCTTCGAACCGGCCATCAGCCTGTACAACGAATACGGTCCCACCGAAGGCACGGTCTGGGCCACGGTGCACCGCTGCGGCGGTGATGAACAGGGCACGGTGCCGATCGGCCGGGGCATCCCCAACACCCGCCTGTACCTGCTCGATCCGCAGGGCCAGCCGGTGCCCCTGGGCGTTTCCGGTGAGCTGTACATCGGCGGCGAAGGGATTGCCCGTGGCTACCTGAACCGGCCGCAGTTGAACGCCGAGCACTTCCTCGCCGACCCGTTCGGCCTCGGCGACGAGGCACGGATGTACCGTACCGGCGACCTGGTGCGGATGCGCGCCGACGGCGTGCTCGAGTTCCTCGGGCGCAACGACCAGCAGGTGAAGATCCGCGGCTTCCGTATCGAGCCCGGTGAGATCGAAGCGCTGATGCTGACCCTGCCGGGGGTACGCGAGGCGGCGGTGATCGCTCGCGAAGATGTTCCGGGTAGCACCCGCCTGGTGGCCTACCTGAGCGTCGAGCCGCACCTGGCCGGGCGCAACGCCAGCCAGACCCTGCGGCCGTACCTCAGCTCGCAACTGCCGGACTACATGGTGCCGTCGGCTTTCGTGCTGGTCGAGCAACTGCCGCTGAGCCCCAACGGCAAGCTCGACCGTCGCGCCCTGCCGGCCCCGGCGGCCGAGGACTTCGCCCACCGCGAGTACGAAGCGCCGAACGATGAGACCGAAACCCTGCTGGCGGCGATCTGGGCCGACCTGCTGGGCCTGGAACGCATCGGCCGGCATGACGACTTCTTCGAACTCGGCGGGCATTCGCTGCTGGCGGTGCAGGTCACCCTCCGGGCCCGCGAGACCTTCGGTGTCGAAGTGCCCCTGAGGGGCCTGTTCGAACACCCGTCGCTGCAGGCCCTGGCCGACCTGATCACCACCCTGCAGCTGGCGCAGTACGAGTCGGACGAACTGCTGGACCTGCAACAAGAAATGGCTTCGCTGTCTGAAAGCGAACTGCTCGCTATCGTCTCCAAGGATGCTTGATAAATTGAACTCACATAACGATAGTCTCGACCAGTTGAAACGTGCCGCCATGCTGCGCCTGCTCAAGCAGCGCGGCGCGACGCGGACCGTCGATACCCCCCAGGACGACATGATTGCCGTGGACCGCGAAGGTCCGTTGGCGCTGTCGTTCGCCCAGCAACGCCTGTGGTTCCTCGACCAGTTGGACCCGACGGCCAGCGCCGCCTACCACATGCCCGCTTCGTTGGTGCTGCGCGGTACGCTCAACCGCAGTGCACTGAAGGCCGCCCTCGACCAGTTGGTGGCCCGCCATGAAAGCCTGCGCACCACCTTCCGCCGTAACGGCGAACAACCGGTGCAAATCATCGCCCCGGCCGACTGCGGCTTCAGCCTGGTGGAGCACGACCTGCGCCAGCTGTCCGCGGAGCACGCGGCAGAGCAGGCCGCCCAACTGAGCGAACGCGAAGCCACGGCCCCCTTCGACTTGCTCAACGGGCCGCTGATCCGTGGCCGTCTGCTGCGCCTGGCCGACGATGAGCACCGCCTGCTGATCACCCAGCACCACATCATCTCCGACGGCTGGTCCATCGGTGTGCTGGTCAAGGAATTCGCCGCGCTGTATCAGGCCTTCAGCAGCGGCGAACCTGATCCGCTGCCGGCCCTGGCCCTGCAATACGCCGACTACGCGGCCTGGCAGCGCCGGCACCTGGAAGGTGAACGCCTGGACCAGCACGTCGAGTTCTGGCGCAGTCACCTGGCCGGGGCCCCGGCCCTGCTCTCGCTGCCCACCGACCGGCCGCGCCCGGCGGTACAGAACTACCGTGGTGCGACCCTGAGCTTCGATTTGCCCGTGGCCCTGTCCACGGCCATCACGCGCTTCGCCCAGTCCCGCGCCGCGACCCCGTTCATGACCCTGATGGCCGCCTGGGCCGTATTGCTGGGCCGGATCAGCGGCCAGCAGGACGTGGTGATCGGCACCGTCACCGCCAACCGCGACCGCCAGGACGTGCAGGCGTTGATCGGTTTCTTCGTCAACACCCTGGCCCTGCGCGTGCGTCTGGACGCCAACCCGACCCTCGACCAGGTGCTGCAACAGGTCAAAGAGCTGATGCTGGAGTCCGCCAGTCACCAGGACACCCCGTTCGAGCAAGTGGTCGAGGCCCTCAAGCCGCCGCGCAGCGCCAGCCACAGCCCGGTGTTCCAGACCATGCTCTACACCAACGCCGGCGGTGCCGGCGGGCAGTTGCAACTGCCGGGACTGAACCTGGAGTTCCTGCCGTCGCACAAGGACAACACCCAGCACGACCTGTCGTTGCATATCGACGAAGGCGCTTCGAGCCTGTCCTGCAGCCTGTCGTACTCCACCGCGCTGTTCGACGCCAGCACCGTCGAACGCCTGGCGGCGCGCTTCGAGCGCCTGCTGCGCTGCTTTACCGAGGCCCCGCAAACCCGCATCGGCGCCCTGGAGCTGGACGCGGCCCTGGCCCTGCCCGAGGTCAGCGCCCTGGCACCGGTGCCGGCGCGCATGCCGCTGTCCTACCACCAGGAGCGGGTCTGGTTCGTCGACACCTTCGAAACCGGCTACCTGTACGCGGCCAACCCGGTCTATCACAACGTCGCGCTGCTGCTGGAGATCTTCGGTGAACTGCAGGTCCCGGCCCTGCAAACCGCCCTCGACGGCCTGCTGGCCCGTCACGCCATCCTGCGCTGCCGGGTGCATTCCGACGGTGCCAGTGCCTGGCAGAGCTTCGACGGCCCGGCCAGCCTCGCGCTGGAACAGTTCCAGAGCACCCCGGGCGAGATGAGCCGCCGCGCCCTGGCCGAAAGCCGCCGCCCGCTGGAGATGAACGGCGGCAGCCTGGTGCGTGCCAGTCTGGTCCGCGCCGATGAGAAAAACGCCGTGCTGGCCCTGGCCGTGCATCACCTGCTGGCCGACCGCACGTCCATGCAACTGATCAAGCGCGACCTGCTGGCACTTTATGAAGCCGCCTGCGCCGAGCGCGAGGCCGCGCTGCCGGCACTGTCCCTGGGTTACGGCGACTTCGCCGCCTGGCAGCGCCAGTTGCCGGCCGCCGTGCGGGAAAACCTGCGGGCCTACTGGAGCTATCAACTGCGCGGCAAGCTGCAGGCCCTGGAGCTGCCGCTCAACCGCCCACGAGCCGCGGTGCATGTGTTCAGCGAAGCCAGCCATGAGTTCGTCATCGAGGCCACGCTGGCCCGGCGCCTGGACAACCTGGCCCGGGAAGTCGGTGTCAGCACCGACAGCCTGGCCCTGAGTGCCTTCACCGCCCTGCTGCGGCGCTATGCCGGGCACGACGAACTGGTGATCGGCACCACCGCGGCCTGCCGCGAACCGGCCCTGCGGGACGTGGTCGGCCCGCTCGACAACCTGCTGGTGATCCGTGGCGCCTGCGACAGCGAGACCACCCTGCAAGCGCTGCTGGAACAGACTGCCGGGACCCTGGCCGACGCCCATCGCCATCGGCACATGCAGTTCGACCAACTGGTACTGACCCTCAATCCGGCCAAGGACATGAGCCGTACCGCCCTGTTCGACGTGCTGTTCAACTTCCAGCATGCCAGCGACAGCCGCAGCCTGATCGCCGGGCTGGAAGTGAACAGCCTGGAAACCAACCTGGGCTACGGCAAGAACGACCTGCACCTGCTGATCAGTGCCGGCGAGCAACACTGGAACGGCCACCTGGCCTACAACGCCGACTTCTTCGACGCCGAATTCATCCAGCAACTGATGCGCCATTACGTGCGCCTGCTGCAGGCCTTTGTCGAGACCCCGCAACTGCGCGTCGACGATGTCGTCCTGCTGGATGCGGCCGAGCGCCAGCGACAAATCCTCGATTTCAACAACACCGAGGCCGCCTGGCCCGACAACCTGACCTTGCAGCAGATCTTCGAGGAACAGGCGCGTCTGACCCCGGACAACATCGCCGTCAATCTCGGCGAGGAACGCCTGAGCTACCGCCAACTCAACGAGCAGGCCAACCGCCTCGCGCATCGTTTGCGTAACGCCGGCGTGCAGCCGCAGGAGCTGGTGGCGATTGTCCTCGAGCGCTCGCTGGCGATGATCGTCGCCACCCTGGCGGTGCTCAAGGCCGGCGCCGCCTATGTACCGATCGACCCCGGTGCGCCGGCCGAACGCATTGCCTATGTGCTGCGTGACAGCGCTGCGCGCAAGGCCGTCGCCGGCCAGGACATGCGCCCGGCCCTGCTGGCGCTGGGCATCGAGGTCTTCGCGCCCGAGTCCACCGAAGCGCCGCGCAACAACGCCGAGGACAGCGCCAACCTGCCCAACGTCAACGCCCCGGACCACCTCTGTTATGTGATCTACACCTCGGGCTCCACCGGCGAACCCAAAGGTGCGCTGCTGGAACACCGTAATGTCGTGCGCCTGATGCACAACAATCGTTCGCAATTCAGCTTCAACGCCGACGATGTCTGGTCGTTGTTCCACTCCAACGCCTTCGACTTCTCGGTCTGGGAGATGTACGGCGCGCTGCTCTACGGCGGCCGCCTGACCCTGGTGCCCGAAGCCCTGCGCCGCGATCCGGCGCAGTTGCTGGACTTCCTCGAACGCGAACAGGTGACGGTGCTCAACCAGACGCCGTCGGCCTTCCTGCAACTCGCCGGCGCCGCCCTGGCCCGCGGCGATGTGCGCCTGGAACACCTGCGTTATGTGATCTTCGGCGGTGAAAGCCTGGAGCCGGGCAAGCTCGAAGCCTTCCACCAGGCCTTCGCCCATGTGGCGCTGGTGAACATGTACGGCATCACCGAAACCTGCGTGCACGTGACCTACAAGGCCATCGAGGCGGCGGATATCAGCGCCGGCATCTCCAATGTCGGCCGGCCGATCCCGACCACCGTGGCCTATGTCCTCGATGCCCAACAGCGGCTGCTGCCGATCGGCGTGGCCGGGGAAATCTGCGTCGGCGGGCTGGGAGTCGGCCGTGGTTACCTGAACCGTCCACAATTGAGCGCCGAACGCTTTATCGCCGACCCGCTGCGTCCCGGCGAGCGCCTGTACCGTTCCGGCGACCTGGGCAAGTTGCTGGACAACGGCGAGATCATTCACCTGGGGCGGATGGACGCCCAGGTGAAGATTCGCGGTTTCCGTATCGAACTGGGGGAAGTCGAGGCCAAGCTGCTGGCCTGTGATGGCGTGCGCGAAGCCCGGGTCCTGGCTCGCGATGACCTGAGCCAGGGCAAGCGCCTGATCGCCTACCTGATCGCCAAGCCCTCCGTCCGCCTGGAAGTGGCGGCCTTGCGCAAGCAACTGGGCGCCACCCTGCCCGACTACATGATCCCCAGCGCCTTTGTCAGCCTGGCGGCCTACCCGCTGACCGGCAACGGCAAGCTGGACCAGGACGCACTGCCGGCACCGGACCTGGACGCCATGTCCGAGCGCGGCTACAACGCCCCCGAAGGCGCCACCGAACACGCCCTGGCGCAGATCTTCCAGGAGCTGCTGGGCCTCGAACGCGTGGGCCGGCATGACGGTTTCTTCGAGCTCGGCGGTCACTCCCTGCTGGCCGCGCAACTGGTTTCCCGGGTACGCCAGCAACTGGGCGGCGAGATGATGCTGCGCCAACTGTTCAGCCACCCGAGCGTGGCCGAACTGGCGCGGGTGGTCGGCGGCCTGCAAGCAGCCGACCACGACAGCATCGAGCCGGTCGAGCGCAATGCGCCGCTGGCGCTGTCGTTCTCCCAGCAACGCCTGTGGTTCCTCGACCAACTCGACCCGGGTGCCAGCAGCGCCTACCACATGCCGATGTCGCTGCTGCTGCGTGGCGATCTCGACCGGACCGCGCTCAAAGACGCCCTCGACCGCCTGGTGGCGCGTCACGAAAGCCTGCGCACCACCTTCGCCCGCCACGGCGAACAACCGGTGCAGATCATCGCCCCGGCGGACTGCGGTTTCGCCCTGGCCGAGCAGGACCTGCGCACGCTGCCCTACGAGCAGGCCAGCCTCAGCGCCTCGCGCATCGGCAACAGCGAAGCCTCGGCGCCTTTCGACCTGAGCCAGGGCCCGCTGATTCGCGGGCGTCTGCTGCGCCTGGCGGATGACGAGCACATCCTGCTGATCACCCAGCACCACATCATCTCCGACGGTTGGTCGGTGGGGGTGCTGGTCAAGGAGTTCGCCGCCCTTTACCAAGCCTTCAGCCAGCAGCAGGAAGACCCGCTGCCGGCCCTGTCGATCCAATATGCCGACTATGCCGCCTGGCAGCGCCGGACCTTCACCGGCGAACGCCTGGCCGAGCAGGCCGAGTTCTGGCGTGGGCACCTGGGCGGCGCCCCGGCGCTGCTGTCGCTGCCCACCGACCGGCCACGTCCGGCGGTGCAGAGCTACCGTGGCGGCGATGTACCGGTGCAGATCGATGCATTGCTGTACCAGCGCCTGGAACGCTTCTGCCAGGCCCACAACATCACCCTGTTCATGGGCCTGCTCAGTGCCTGGTCGGTGCTGATGGCGCGCCTGGGTAACGAACGCGACGTGGTGATCGGCGTACCGACCGCCAACCGTGGCCGGACCGAAACCGAAAACCTGATCGGCTTCTTCGTCAACACCCTGGCCCTGCGCGTTGATCTCGGGCAGAACCCGAGCGTGGCGCAACTGCTGGAGCAGGTCCGCCAGACCACCCTGGCCGCCCACGAGCATCAGGATATTCCGTTCGAGCAAGTGATCGAGGCCTTGCAGCCGCCGCGCTCGCTGAGCCACAACCCGCTGTGCCAGGTCGCCCTGTCGCTGGACAATACCCCGGCCGGCGTCGAACTGAGCCTGCCGGGCCTGAGCCTGGTGCCCGTGGCCCAGGCCCACGAAACCGCGCAATTCGACCTGATGCTGACCCTCGGCACCAGCGACGGCAGCCTGTCCGGGGTGATCGAGTACGCCAGCGACCTGTTCGACCGATCGACCGTCGAGCGTTTCGCCCAGCACTTCCTGATCCTCCTCGAAGCCATGCTCGAGGATGTCGCGCAACCGGTGCTCGCCCTGCCCTTGCTCAGCCCCGCGCAGCGCCAGGCCTCGCCGGCACTGCTGCCACCGAAGGCGGTTTGCGCCAGCGGGCCACTGATCCACCAGCGCTTCGAAACCCGGGCGGCCAACCACCCGCAGCGCACCGCCCTGGTCTGCGGTGAACAGACCCTGACTTACCAGGCCCTCAACCGTCGCGCCAACGGCGTTGCCCGCGCCCTGCTCGCCCAGGGGGTACGCCCGGATGATCGGGTGGCGATCCTCGCCCTGCGCGGCGTCGACATGCTCTGCGCGGTGCTGGCCGTGCTCAAGGCCGGCGCCGCCTATGTGCCGCTGGACCCCGCCTACCCGGCCGAACGCCTCGCCTACCTGCTGGAGGACAGCGCACCGGTGGCCTTGCTGGCACAGTCGGCCTGCCTCGATGCCTTGCCGGCACCTAACGTGCCGGTGCTGAAGCTCGACGAACTGAACCGCGAAGACGCCGCCGACGACAGCGCCCTGGACCTGAACCCACAGGCCGACGAACTGGGCCTGGGGCCACAGCACCTGGCCTATGTCATCTATACCTCGGGCTCCACCGGCCTGCCCAAGGGTGTGCTGGTGGAGCACGGCAATGTCGCCCGGCTGTTCGACACCACCGCCGGGTTGTTCGACTTCGACCACGACGACACCTGGACACTGTTCCACTCCTTCGCTTTCGACTTCTCGGTCTGGGAAATCTGGGGCGCCCTGAGTCATGGCGGCAAGCTGGTGATCGTGCCGAGCGATGTGGCCCGTTCGCCGGATGACTTCTATGCCCTGGTCTGCCAGCAACAGGTCACGGTGCTGAACCAGACGCCGAGCGCTTTCCGCCAGTTTATCGAGGCACGCAGCCGCAGCGGAGTGGAGCACGCCCTGCGCGAAGTGATCTTCGGCGGCGAAGCCCTGGACTTCCGCAGCCTGCGGCCATGGACCGCGAGTACCCCGCTGGCGCGCACTCGCCTGGTGAACATGTACGGCATCACCGAGATCACCGTGCACGCCACCTACTACCCGATCAGCCAGGCCGAGATCGACACCGCGGCCCCGAGCCTGATCGGTCCGGCGCTGCCGGACCTGTGCCTGCGCATCCTCGATGACTACCGGCAACCGGTGCCGGTGGGGGTCAATGGCGAGATCTATATCGGTGGCGCCGGGGTCGCCCGGCATTACCTGAACCGTGAGGCGCTGAACGCCGAACGCTTTATCGCCGACCCTTACTCCGAGGTGCCGGGCGCGCGCCTGTATCGCACCGGCGACGTGGCCCGCTACCGCGCCGATGGCGGCGTGGTCTACGTCGGCCGCAACGACTCGCAGATCAAGATCCGCGGCTTCCGGATCGAACTGGGTGAGATCGAGGCGCAATTGCTGGCCTGCGCCGAAGTCCGCGAAGCCCTGGTGATCGTCCGTGAGGACCAGCCCGGCGACAAACGCCTGGTGGCCTACCTGATCGCCGAAGACGGCAGTGCTCCCGAATCCTCGGCCCTGCGCAGCCAACTGGCCAGCGTGCTGGCCGAACATATGCTGCCGAGCGCCTTCGTGACCCTTGAGGCCTGGCCGCTGACCACCAACGGCAAGCTCGACCGCGCGGCCCTGCCGGCACCGGACCTGTCCGCCGCCGTCAGCCGCCACTACGAAGCACCGCAGGGAGCGATCGAAACCACCCTGGCCTGCGCCTGGCAGGAATTGCTCGGCGTTGAGCGGGTCGGGCGCCAGGATCACTTCTTCGAACTCGGCGGTCACTCCTTCCTGGTCATCAGCCTGATCGAGCGCCTGCGCCAGGCCGGCCTGCAACTGGATGTGCGCACCGTGTTCTCGGCACCGACCCTGCAAGCCATGGCCACCGTCCTCGCCGGCGGCGGCAGCGCCGAACGAGTGGTCCCGGCCAACCAGATCCCGGCCGATTGCACGGCGCTGACCCCGCAGATGTTGCCGCTGGTGACGCTCAGTCAGCATGAGATCGAACAGATCGTCGCCGATGTTCCCGGTGGCGCGGCCAACGTGCAGGACATCTACCCGCTGTCGTCGTTGCAGGAAGGCATCCTTTTCCACCACCTGTTGCAGGCCGAAGGCGATGCCTACCTGATGCGCACCGTGGTGACCTTCAGCACTCGCACGCTGCTCGATGACTTCCTCGCCGCCGTGCAGGTGGTGATCAACCGCCATGACATCCTGCGTACCGCCCTGCGCTGGCACGGCCTGCCGCAACCGGTGCAGGTGGTCCATCGCCGCGCCCAACTGCCGGTGATCCACCTGGACACCGCCCCCGGTGAGGACGCCCTGGAGAAGTTGCGCGAGCGCACCGATACCCATCACCTGCGCCTGGACCTGCAACAGGCACCGCTGATCGCCGCGCACATCACCTACGATGCCCAACGCGAACAGTGGCTGCTGGCATTGCTCGACCACCACCTGGTCAGCGACAACGTCACCCTGCGCCTGATCATGCTGGAGATCCAGGCGGTGCTGGCCGGTCAGGCCGAGAGCCTGCCGCCGTCGCAGCCCTACCGCAACTTCATCGCCCAGGCCGCCAGCGTCTCCCAGGCCGAGCACGAGGCCTACTTCCGCCGGCTGCTGGCCGATGTCGATGCCACTACCGCGCCGTATGGCGTGCTCGATGTGCGCGGCAACGGCGCCGGGATCCAGCGGGCGGTGCAGCACCTGAGCGAAGATCTCAGCGCACGGGTCTATCGCACCGCGCGCGCCCAGGGCGTGCCGAGCTCGGTATTGTTCCATGCGGCCTGGGGCCTGGTCGTCGCGGCCACCAGCGGACGCGACGACGGGATCTTCGGTACCGTGCTGTCCGGGCGCTCCCAGGGCACCACCGGTGCCGACCATGCACTGGGGATGTTCATCAACACCCTGCCGATGCGTATTCGCCTGCACCACCACAGCGTGCGCGATATTGTCCAGGACGCCTACCAGCAGCTCAGCGAACTGCTGACCCACGAGCAGGCGCCGCTGGCCCTGGCCCAGCGCTGCAGCGCGGTGGATGCGTCGTTGCCGCTGTTCACGGTGATCCTCAACTGCCGTCACGGCGACCTGGTGAATGCCTCCGGGGAGAATGTCGAGGACATGGGCGAGCATGAAGGTATCCACTTCATCGCCTCGGAAACCCGCACCAACTACCCGATCGAGATTGCCGTGGCCAACGTGGCCGGCGGTTTCTCGCTGACCGCGCAGTCCATCAGCGGTATCGATCCGCAGCGTATCGCCGCCTACCTGGGCCAGGCCGTTGCCGAGTTGATCGAGGCGCTTGAGCAGGACCCGGCGCGTCTGGCCAGCAGCCTGCAAGTGCTGCCCGAAGCCGAGCGGCAATTGCTGCTCAACCGCTTCAATAACAGCGCCACCGAGTTTGCCCCGGCAGAGCCGATCCATGCCCTGTTCGAAACCCAGGTCCGCGCCAACCCCGAGGCCATCGCCCTGGTTTGCGAAGACCGCCAACTGAGCTATCGCCAGCTCAACCGTCGCGCCAACCATCTGGCCCGGCAACTGCTGGCCCTCGGCGTGCAACCAGACGAACGCGTGGCCATCTGCGCCGAACGCAGCCTGGACATGATTGTCGGGTTGCTTGGTGTGCTCAAGGCCGGTGCCGCTTATGTGCCGATCGACCCGGCTCACCCGGCCGAGCGCATGGCCTTCATGCTGCAGGACAGCCAACCACGAGCCTTGTTGACTCAGACCGCACTCACCCTGCCGTCTGGCGACACGCCACTGTTGCTGCTTGATACCGCCGAATCCCTGCGTGCCGCCGACGATGAAGCCTTCGATAACAACCCGACGGTTCCGGGCCTGACGCCGGAAAACCTCGCCTACGTCATCTACACCTCCGGCTCCACCGGCCAGTCCAAGGGCGTGATGGTCGAACACCGTTCGGTGTTCAACTTCTGGAACGTGCTGACCCGCACCACCCACCGGCACTGCCCGACGCCCGCCACCGTGGCCCTGAACGCCGGTTTCTTCTTCGACATGTCGATCAAGGGCATCTCGCAGCTGTTCTCCGGGCACAAGCTGGTGATCATCCCCCAACTGATCCGTGCCAGCGGTAGCGAACTGCTGGATTTCCTCGAAGCCCATCAGGTGCATGCCTTCGACTCGACGCCGTCGCAGCTCGATACCCTGCTCTGCGCCGGCCTGCTGGAACGCCGCAGCTACCAGCCGATCAGCGTGCTGCTGGGTGGCGAGGCGATCAATGCCAGCACCTGGGAGAAACTGCGCAACTGCCCGACCATCCATTTCTACAACATGTACGGCCCCACCGAATGCACGGTCGACGCCACCCTCGACCTGATCCGCGATCTTGGCGAAAAACCGAGCATCGGCCGGCCGATCGCCAATGTCCAGGTACATGTCCTCGACGCACGCGGCGAACCAGCACCGCTGGGCGTGGCCGGGGAAATCCATATCGGCGGTGCCGGTGTGGCCCGTGGTTACCTCAATCGCGACGAGCTGAGTGCCGAACGCTTTATCGTCGACCGCTTCTCTCTGGTCGCAAACGCGCGCCTGTACAAGACCGGCGACCTCGGCCGCTGGCTGGCCGACGGCACCCTGGAGTACCTGGGCCGTAACGACTTCCAGGTGAAGATCCGCGGCTTCCGGATCGAACTGGGTGAGATCGAAAACGCCCTGCTGGCGGTTCCGGGTATCCGCGAAGCCGTAGTGATCGCCCGCGAAGACAGTCAGGGCGACTCGGACAATCAGCGCCTGGTCGCCTATGTCTGTGGCGAGCCGGTCCCGGCCGAACAGCTGCGCGGCGAACTGCTCAGGCACCTGCCCGAGTACATGGTGCCCAGCGCCTTCGTCCATCTGGACAGCCTGCCGCTGACCGCCAACGGCAAGCTCGACCGCCGCGCCCTGCCCGCCCCCGGCCAGGATGCCCTGGCCAGCAAGGCCTACGAGGCGCCGCAAGGCGATACCGAAGTGGCCATCGCCGAGATCTGGAAAGGCCTGCTGCACCTGGATCAGGTCGGTCGCAACGACGGTTTCCTGGAACTCGGCGGCCACTCGCTGCTGGCCGTGCAGTTGCTCTCGCGACTGCGGCGCAAGCTCGGCGCGCGGATCACCCTGCGCGAGCTGTTCGACGCACCGACCGTGCGTGGCCTGGCCTCACTGGTCAACGCCAACGCGCCGAGCGAGGCGCAATCGATTCCCCTGGCCAATCGCTCGGGCCGCCTGCCGCTGTCGTTCTCCCAGCAACGCCTGTGGTTCCTCGATCACCTGGATCACGCCGCCGGCGCCGCCTACCATCTGCCAATGGCCTTGCGCCTCACCGGCAGCCTGGACAAGGCCGCCCTGCGGGCCACCCTCGATCGCCTGGTGGCACGCCATGAAACCCTGCGCACGCGCTTTGAACTGGTGGACGGCGAACCGCTGCAGAAAATCGCGCCGGCCGATACTCGCTTCCCGCTGGCGCAACAGGACCTGCGCGAGTTGCCAGACGATGAACGCGCGGCGACCCTGGCCCGCCTCGGCCAGGACAGCGCGACACAGTTGTTCGACCTGAGCCAGGGGCCGCTGCTGCGCGGACTGCTGCTGCAGACGGCTGACACCGAGCATGTGCTGCTGATCACTCTGCACCACATCGTCTCCGACGGTTGGTCCAACAGCGTCCTGGCCCATGAGGTGAGCGTGCTGTACAGCGCGTTCAGCCAGGGCCACAAGGATCCGTTGCCGGCCCTGGCCCTGCAATACGTGGATTACGCCGCCTGGCAGCGCCAATCCCTCGACGGCCCGGCGTTGCAAGCCCAGGTCGACTTCTGGCGCCGACACCTGGAAGGCGCGCCGAGCCTGCTGCACCTGCCACTGGATCGCCCGCGTCCGGCCATCCAGAGTTATGCCGGGGGGATCGTCAACTGCGTCTTCTCGCCGGCCCTCAGTGCCGATCTGCGAGCCTTCAGCCAGGCTCAGGGCAGCACGCTGTTCATGGTGCTGCTGGCCGGCTGGTCGGTGCTGATGAGCCACCTCAGCGGCCAAACCGATGTGGTGGTCGGCACCCCGGTCGCCAACCGCCAGCGGCCGGAGCTGGAGCCGTTGATCGGCTTCTTCGCCAACACCCTGGCGCTGCGCGTCGCCAGCAGCCGCGACACCCGGGTCGCCGAGTTGCTTGGGCAGATCAAGGACCTGACACTGGCGGCCTACAGCCATCAGGACCTGCCGTTCGAACAAGTGGTCAGCACCTTGCAGCCGACCCGCAGCATGAGCCACAGCCCGTTGTTCCAGGTGATGCTGAGCCTGGACAACACGCCCCCGGCACCGCTGCAACTGCCCGGCCTGCAGGTCGAGTCGCTGGACAGCGCGCACCGCACCACCCAGTTCGACCTGTCGCTGTCACTGGTCGACACCGGCGAACGCATCGGCGGCAGCCTGCAATACGCCAGCGATCTGTTCGACACTGAAACCGTGCAGGCCATCGCCGGGCTGTTTGCCAAGGTCCTGGAGAACCTGGTGGTCGGTGCGCAGCAGTCGATCGGCCAAGTGCTGGAGAACACCCCGGCACTGCCGCGTGCGGCCCATGCCGAGGTCGTCCCCGCCGTCATTGCAGAACAGCCGCCCGAGGCCCGGCCTTACGAAGCGCCCCAGGGCGACACCGAAATCGCCATCGCCAACCTCTGGAAGGACTTGTTCAAGCTGGAACAGGTCAGTCGGCATGACGACTTCTTCAGCCTCGGCGGTATTTCGCTGATGGCGGTGCAGATGGCCTCGCGCTTGCGCAAGGTCCTCGGCAAGCCGATCGCGGTGCGCGATCTGTTCGTCGAACCGAGCATTGCTGGTTTCGCCCGAGCCCTGGACGGCCAGGCCCGCCCAGGCCAGCACAGCAACCTGGTGCCGGTCCGCCGCACGGGCTCCCAGCGACCGCTGTTCCTGGTCCATCCGCTGGGTGGCGAAGTGCAATATGTCCGCGATCTGGCCCCTGTGCTCGACCCGCAACTGCCGGTCTACGGCCTCGCCGCCAGTGGCCTGGTCGCCGGTGAAACACCGCTGTTCGAAGTGCCGGCCATGGCCACGCGTTACCTGGCGGCGATTCGCCAGGTCCAGCCGCAAGGGCCTTACCGCATCGCCGGCTGGTCGGCCGGCGGCCTGATCGCCTATGAAATGGCCCGTCAACTGCAAGCCGGCGGCGAGCAGCTGGAGTTCCTCGGCATCATCGATGCCTCGGCCCGCCCCGAGCAGGCCGCACCGGAGTCCTTGAGCGAAGGGCAGTTCCTGATGGCCTGGCTGCCCGAGCAGGTCGACCCGCAGGTGCGCCGACAACTGACTGAACTGGCGCGCGAAGAGGCCATCGAGGCGATGCTGGCCCTGTGCATGAGCCACCGGCTGTTGCCGGAGGAACTGCCCCAGGACGTCGATGCCGGCTTGCTGCGCAGCCATCTCGCGGTGGCCTATGCGACGCGCCAGGCCGTCGCTGCCTATGTCAGCCCGGTCGCCCCGCTCAAGGTCACGCTGTTTACCGCCAGCGGGCAGGAACGCAGTGATCCGCTGCTGGGCTGGGGGGCGTTGCTCGGGGCCCCGCCAAGCGTCACAGCGCTGCCCGGAACCCACAACACACTGGTCAAGGCCCCTTATGTCAGTGCACTGGGCCAAGCGATTTCCCAGGCGTTGAAAGCAGGAGAAGCGTCATGACCTCTGCACGAAGCGCGTTTCATTCTCAAAAATGCCAGCGTCAACTAAACAGCGCCGGCTCAGCGGCGTAGGATGTCCCTGTTTTCCACTACAGACTTTTCCTACTTAACTGAGCTTAATTATCGCTACTGACTGAATCGTTTTTGTGAAGGGATTCACAGGTGATACCTGAACTTCCAGGTATCAAGGCTAGAAATGGTTTGAGCGTCCCGGGGGCGGCGGAAGGATTTCGTTCCCCCCGACGACAGGATTGCAAGCTACTTCTGATATGCAGGATCAGCATATGAATCAACAGACGAATGCAAAAGATGTAGAGAAATCCCACATTTACCTGGAACTGGGAAAACTGGTTTCCAGCGTCGGAAACGAGACGTTTCTGAGCAACATGCATCAGTTGATCAACGCCTCGGTGGCGGTCAGCCGGGTTGAACTCAGTGAGTGGACCGTCGACGACAGCCAAGCGTCAGTGCTCGACGTCCAACTGCTGGGCTACGCCGGTGCTGAGTTGAGCCCGCAGATGCAAGCGGTCTGCCCGACCAATGCCAAGCATCGCAACGACCATCCGCTGGTCAAGCGCGTACTGGAAGTGGAAGACGCACTGCTGATCCACCTGAATGCGCGGATGAAAAACGAGAAAGACAATAACTGCCTCGGCACGTCCCATCAGTGCAGCCTGATTTCGCGCAAGGCCAATCGTTGCTGTGTGATCTCGCTGCACCGCCCGCGGGTGGAACGCGACTTCTCCCTGCAAGAGCTGTCCTTTTTGAAATACCTCTCCGAGACCTTGCTGCCCCTGACGGAGCGACATGCCCGCGCCCATCGCCAATCCAGCACAAAAAGCCCGGGTGGATCAACGCCACGCAGCTTGGTTGCCCTGGAACAGACGCAACTGCAACGCGAGTTCAGCGAGCGTCTGAATGCTTGCGAGGTCACGCTCTCGGTGCGGGAAAAAGAGGTCTGCCTGGGGCTGCTGGCTGGCGGCACGGTACCTGAGATCGCAGAAAGACTCTGCGTCAAGAACAGTTCCATCGAAACCTACCTCAAGCGTTCCGCGGCCAAGCTGGGTGTCAGCGGGCGACATGGGTTGGCCAAGTGGATGATAGGAGCATAATGAATAAATCCCTGTGCCCATGGCTGGCCGTCGCCTTTGCCCTGAGCGGCTGCTCGCTGATTCCTGACTACCAACGCCCCGTCGCGCCGGTCGCCGCGCAGTACCCGCAGACCCCCGCCTATGCCCCGGCGCTGTCCGGGCCGATGGCCGCGGACATGGGCTGGCGCGAGCTGTTTCGCGACCCGACGCTGCAACAATTGATCGAACGCGCGGTGCTGAACAATCGCGACTTGCGCGTGGCAGCCCTCAACGTCGAGGCCTACCAGGCGCAATACCGCATCCAGCGTGCCGACCTGTTTCCGGCGGTCAGCGCCAATGGCACCGGCACCCGTCAGCGCCAGCCGGCGAGCATTACGCAAACCCGCAGCGCGGTGACCAGTGGCAGCTACTCGGCGACCCTGGGGATCAGTGCCTACGAACTGGACCTGTTCGGCCGCATCCGTGCCCTCAGCGACCAGGCGTCGCTGACCTATCTGTCCAGCGAAGAAGCCCGGCGCAGCACCCAGTTGAGCCTGGTGGCCAGTGTCGCCAACGCCTACCTGACCTGGCGCGCCGATCAGGAACTGCTGGCCTTGACCCAGGACACCCTCACCTCCTACGAGAAAAGCCTGCGCCTGACCGAACGCAGTCACGACGTCGGCACCGCTTCGGCCCTGGCCCTGGCCCAGTCGCGCACCTCGGTGGAAAGCGCGCGGACCAGCCTGGCGACCTTCCAGCGCCAGGTCGCCCAGGACCTCAACAGCCTGACCCTGCTGGTGGGCACCGCAGTGGCCGACAGCCCGCCGAGCCGCCCATTGGCCGCCGACTGGTTTGCCGAAGTGCCGGCGGGCCTGCCTTCGGACCTGCTGCAACGGCGCCCGGACATTCTCCAGGCCGAATATCAATTGCAGTCGGCCAATGCCAGCATCGGTGCCGCCCGGGCCGCGTTCTTCCCGAGCATCACCCTGACCGCCAACGCCGGGACCTCCAGCAACGAGCTGTCCGGGCTGTTCAAGGGCGGTTCGGGGGGCTGGCTGTTTCAGCCGCAGATCAATATCCCGATTTTCAACGCCGGCAGCCTGCAGGCGAGCCTGGATTACTCGAAGATCCAGAAAGACATCCGCGTCTCGCAGTATGAGAAATCGATCCAGACCGCCTTCCAGGAAGTCTCCGACGGCCTGGCGGCACGCCAGACCTACAAGAATCAACTGAAGGCGCAGAACGATCTGGTGCAGGCCAACCAGGAATATTACCGCCTGGCGGAGCGCCGCTATCGCATCGGCGTCGACAACAGCCTGACCTTCCTCGATGCCCAGCGCTCGCTGTTCAGCTCCCAGCAGACCCTGATCACCGACCGGCTGTCGCAACTGACCGCCGAGGTCAATCTGTACAAGGCACTGGGCGGTGGCTGGACGGAACGCACGTCAAAAACCCTGTGAGATCACTGAAGATGGGCACATTCGAACCTGGTTCACATGTACGCCTGCGCTCGGGCGGCAAGATAATGGTGGTCAAGCACGGCTCGACGACCACCCATCTCCCCGACACCCTGCTGGTGCTGTGCGAGTACCGGGCCAAGAACCGTCTGGTGCAGGGATTCTATTCCGCCCGGGATCTGATCCCCGCACCCCGGGAGCCGGTGCCGGCCAGCCAGGGCTGAATGCAGGCCTTGCCAGCGCAGCCGATTGATCCGGGTTAATCGACAGTACCCGTTGAAACACCGACCTGTAGGCGCCGGCTTGCTGGCGATAGCGATTTTTCAGGCGACAACGATGTCGACTATCAGACCGCATCGCCAGCAAGCCGGCGCCTACAGGGGTTTGCGGCGTTCTCAAATACTCATTAACTGCTCGGCATTGGCGTTGCCACGCCCGGCATGGCTTGCCGGACCCTGCCGGTGCTGGCGACAAAGTCCCCCTGACGCAGCAGCACCAGCGCGATCAGCGATACCACCCCCGTGCCGACATAGAAGTACCAGGGCGAGGTAATGTCTCCGGTCATTTTGATCAGCCAGGTGGAAATCAGCGGTGCGCTGCCACCGAATACCGCCACCGGAATGTTGTACGCCACCGCGATGCCGGTAGAGCGGATACGCGTGGGCAACAACTCGCTCATCAGCGCGTAGGTCGACGAGGCATAGAGCCCGAAGAGGATAGCCACCGCCATCAGCGGCCAGAAAAACGAGGCCGCCGTCGCCGTCGGTGCCGACTTGAACAGCCAGTACATCGCCAGGGTCGCCAGGGTGCCCACCACCAACAGGAACGGCTTGCGCCCGTAGCGGTCGGTGAACGCGCCGCCGAACGGCATGACAAAGGCCGCCGAGAAGCTGGCGGTGAAGACGTAGAGCAGGGTCGTGCCGCTGTCGAACTTGAGAATGCTCGACATATAGGTCGAGGCAAAGGTCAGCACCAGGTAGAAGATCGAGCTGTGCAGGGTGATGATAAAGAACACCAGGGCAATCGCCCGTTTCCACTGCCAGACTTCCCGCAGCGGCGCCTTCGAGGTCTGCCCGGCCTGTAGCAAGGCGAGGAACTCGGGGCTGTCTTCCAGCTTCAGGCGGATGTACATCGAGATCAGACCCAGGGGCGCGGCCAGCAGAAAGGGAATACGCCAGCCCCAGTCCTGCATCAGCTCCGCACCCAAGGTCCAGGTCATGCCGTTGACCACCGCGCCGCCCAGCAACAGACCCAGCACCGCCGTGACCATCAGCCAGCAGGTGGCAAAACCACGCCGTCCGGGGCCGGCGTATTCGGAAATGAAACTGGTGATGGTGCCGATCTCGCCGCCGGCGGAAAAGCCCTGCACACAGCGGATCAGCACCAGCAGAATCGGCGCGGCGATCCCCAGCGTCCCGTAGGTCGGCAACAACCCCAGCAGGCAGGTGGAACCGGCCATCATCACCAGCACCGTGATCAGGGTCTTGCGCCGGCCGATCTTGTCCGCCAGCGGACCGAAGAACAACCCGCCCAGCGGTCGGATGAAAAAGCTCAGGGCAAAGGCGGCGAAGCTGGCGAGCAGACTGGTGGTAGGGTCGTCGGAAACGAAGAACGACCTGCCGATATATACCGCGAGAAAGCCGTAGACGCCGTAGTCATACCACTCGATCAGGTGGCCCGAAGTCGCACCGATAAACGCCCGGCGCCGTTGCCGGGCCGGGTCTGTGTGTTGCATACCCATAGAAGGGACTCCTGTCTGATGACTATCCATAAAGGGGGGGTTCAGGGAACAAGGGTGCCATCGGCGCCGGCCTTCAACCACAGGCGCAACTCGGTCTTGAGGACCTTGCCGTAGCTGTTTCTCGGCAACGCACTGCGAAACACGTATTTCTTCGGTTTCTTGAACGAGGCCATGCGCTCGATAAACCAGGTATTGAGCGACGACTCGTCAAGGGTCCCGGCCATGCGCGCGACCACGAACGCTACCACCGATTCGCCCCACTGTGCATCCGGTTCACCGACCACACAGACTTCAAAGACCCCCGGGTGTTGCGCCAGCACTTCCTCGACTTCCCGCGGATAGACGTTGCAACCGCCGGAAATGATCACGTCCTTGGAGCGGTCGGTGAGGGTCAGGTAGCCGGCATCGTCGACAAAGCCCACGTCACCGGTCAGCAACCAGCCCTCCACCAGAGTCTGGCGGGTCGCCGCCTCGTTACGCCAGTAGCCCTGCATGACAGTGGGCCCGCGCACGGCGATTTCACCCATCCGCCCGGACGGCAATGGCAGGTGCCCGGGGTCGAGGATGCTGATTTCCACGCACGACTGGGCCCGTCCCACGGACGCGGCCAGCAAGGCCCAGTCGGGGTGCTGGCGGTCGGCGATCAACTCCCTGGACAAGGCGCTGATGGTCATCGGGCTCTCGCCCTGCCCATAGATCTGCACCAGCCGTGGGCCGAAGGTGTCGAGGGCATCCTCCAGGTCCGCCAGGTACATGGGCGCGCCGCCGTAGACGATGGTCTTGATGCCCTCGCCGCCATAACCCTGCCGGCGGGCCTGCTCGACCATGCGCTTGAGCATGGTCGGGGCCGCGAACAGGCTGATGTTGCCCAAGCCACTCGCCAATGCGAACAGCTCGTCGGCCCTGAACCCTCGGGACTCCGGGACCACATGCCGTGCGGCGCGGCGCACATGGATAAAGTTGTAGAGGCCGGCGCCATGGGACATCGGCGCCGCATACAGCACCGCATCCTCGGCGCTGACCGGATCGACATCCAGCGGATAACACAACGACATCGCCGTCAGGTTGCCATGGCTGAGCATCACCCCCTTGGAGCGACCGGTGGTGCCGGAGGTGTAGAACAGCCAGGCGAGGTCATCGGCCTGCCGCGGCCAAGGCGTGAGCAACTGCGTCGAAGCGGTCGAGGCGAACTCGCCCATGTCCTCGCGATCCAGCTCTCGACAGCCCGACAACGGGGTATCCGGCGCGAACACCTGGCCGCCATCGGTGAAAATCAGCCGGGCCTCGGCGTTCTCGACAATCCACCCCGCCTCCACCGGGTGCAGCTTGCAGTTGATCGGTACCGCCACGGCGCCGACCCACCAGACGGCGTAGAGCAGCTCGAGGTATTCACAGCAGTTCTTCATGAACAGCGCGACACGATCGCCGGGAACAATCCCCTGCTCGTTGACCAGGTACGCCGCCCGGTGCCGGACCAGGGCGACAAAGGAAGCATAGTTGGCGACTTGCCGCTGCCCTTCGAACAAGGCCGGACGCTCCGGGCAACGCAGGCCGGCATCGTTCAGCCAATTGGCGATATTCATGCTCAGCTCCTGCGTGCCTGAAGGACCGAGGCGTAATTGGCGACCGCCATGCCGCCCATATTGAACACCAGGCCGAACTCCGGATTCGCCGCGGCCAGGCCGATGGGCTCGCCGGTCAGTTGGCGAAAGGCCAGGGCATGCATCGAGACCCCGGTCGCGCCCACTGGGTGGCCCTTGGCTTTGAGTCCACCGGAGAGGTTCACCGGCAACCGTCCGCCGGGGCGCACGGTGCCGTCATCCAGAGCCCGATGCCCCTCGCCCCGGGGCGCCAGGCCCATGGCCTCGTAGATCAGCAATTCGGCGATGGTGAAACAATCATGGACTTCGGCAAAACCGAGGTCGCCAAGAGTCACACTGGCACTGCGCAGGGCCGCATGGATCGCCCGCTGCGGTCCTTCGAACGCGAGGATGTCGCGGCGCGCGATCGGCAGGAGATCATTGACCTGGAAGGTCGAACGGATCCGCACCTCACGGCGGAACTGCCGGGCACGCTTGGCCGAAGCCAGCACAATGGCCGCCGCGCCATCGCTGATCAACGAACAATCGGTCAGGCGCAGCGACGGCGCGACATAGGGATTGCTCTGCGAGACGTTGTTGCAGTGTTCGAAATCCATCACCCGATGCATCTGCGCCAGGGGGTTGGCCATGGCATTGGCGTGGTTCTTCGCGGCGATGGCGGCCATGGACGCCATGGGGCAGTGGTAACGCTCACGGTACTGCTGCGCGGCAAGGCCGAACAGTTGCGGAAAACTCAGGCCGGCCTCCTCGCTGTCGTTCTGGTACCCGGCACCGGCCAGGGCCCGGGTGACCTCGGCGGTGGAGTTGGCGGTCATCTTCTCGGCGCCCACCACCAGCACCAATTCGGCGGAGCCCGAGAGAATAGCGTTGATCCCCGCCTGGATCGCCGCCGAGCCTGACGCACAGGCGTTTTCACAGCGGGTGGCGGGTTTGAAGCGCAGCCCCGGATCGGCTTGCAGCAGCAGAGAACTGGCAAAGCCGTCCGGAACCATGCCCGAATTGAAATGCCCGAGGAACAGCGCATCGATTTCGGAAGCGGAGATCGCGGCGTCGGTCAGTGCCTGGCGGGTCACTTGAACGATCAGATCTTCCAGGGTAGAACCGTCAAGACGGCCAAATCGCGAGTGGCCGGCCGCAACAATCGAGACACAATCATGAATCATGGTGATTTTCTTCTTGGCATGGATCAGGCATTGCTTACAATGGCGCACCGCAGGTACCGCTCGCCAGTTAGTACAATTACCTACCTGGGTACGTAGCGGCCCGGGGCTGGAAATCGCCAGAATCGGACAGACCTTGAGGCAGGATGCCAATGACCGTCTTCACGCAACAACTGAAAGACCTTCAGCGCCTGGCCTTCATGGTCTCGCCCGCAGCGCAATTGATCACCGGCAATCGCGTGATGCTCGATTGCAACGAAGCCTTCCTGGAATTGTTCGGCTACCCTCGCGAAGAGCTGCTGGGGCAGTTGACCCTGCTGATCTACCCGTCCCAGGCGGACTACAAGACCATCGGCAATCGCAGCCTTGGCTGGTTGCGCCGCAGCAAGAGCAGCTCCTACGCCGATGAGCGTTTTATGCAGCACAAGAACGGCGAGGTGTTCTGGGCCAGGTCCCAGGGCTATACCCTGACCCCGGATGATCCGTTCAAGCTGATGGTCTGGCACTTCGAGCGCCTGGACCGGGCGCATCACGCCACGGTGGACCTCACGCCGCGGGAACGGGAAGTGTCGATGCACATCGTCAACGGGCTGACCTGCAAGGAAGTGGCCCGCAAGCTGTCGATTTCCCATCGGACCGTGGAAGTCCATCGTGCCCGCCTGATGAAAAAGATGCAGGCCAAGAACAGCGCGGAGCTGGTGTCGAAGATCATTTTTGTCGATTGAGGTCAAAGGCCACGGTCCTCCATTCGCGTTTCCTGGTCCATCCGATGAGCTGGTATTTCAGCCAGCACTCGGTGGGCCAGCAACGGCTACGGGGGCACTTGTCGAGCCTGGACATTGACCTGGCGCGCTACGTGAATATCCACCAGATCGAAACCGCCGACGCCGCGACCCGGCTGGATATATTCAAAGGTGGGGGCAGTTGAATCATTGGGCGTTGCGGCTATCAGGCCAGACCTGAGCACGCGGTGCCGGCAGATCGCGCAGCAGTTCATCCGAGGCCTGACTGAAGCGCTCCACGAGGAAATCCAGCAGCGCACGCACCCGGGGCACCTGATAGCGGTTGGCGTGCAATACGGCATAGACGCCCGCTTCGCAGATGCTGAAATCCGCTAACAGCGCTTTCAGCGTACCAGCGCGGATGTCTGCGGCAGCATCCCAGATGGTCTTGCGCGCAATGCCGCGACCGGCCAGGGCCCAGGCTCGGGCAAGCGCACTGTCGTTGGTTTCCCAGGCCTGCTCCAACGGCACGGTATGACTCCATTCCTGCTGATCCACCAGAAAGTGGAACTCATTCAAGGGTCCCGCCGAAGTCACCAGCACGATGAATTGATGCCCGGACAGTTGCGCCGGAGTGCCGGGTTCACCCTGCCGTGCCAGGTAGTCGGGCGAGGCGCACAGCACTCGCCAGTTGGGTGCCAACTGCCGGGCCACCAGCGAACCGTCGCTGGGTCGCCCGAAGCGGATCGCCAGATCCACATCGTCTTGCAGCAGGTTCGACAAGGAATCAGAAAGTGTCAGGGCGATGCTCAGTTCCGGATGCCGCGCACAGAAGATCTCGAGCCATTGGTTCAGCAGGTTGCGCCCGAAATCGGCGGACGCCGAAATCCGCACTTTGCCGCGCACGCCCTGCTGACTCGCCTGAAGCCCCGCCTCCGCGTCGTCAATGGCGCGCAAGGCTACCGCGCAGTGTTGCAGGTAGAATCGGCCCTCGTCGGTCAACCGCAATTGCCGCGTGGTGCGATCGAACAGTCGGGTCCGCAGCGCCGTCTCCAACTTGATCAACCGCGCACTCGCGGCCGCCGGCGAAAGCCCGTGCTTGCGCCCGGCCACGGACAAGCTGCCGAGGCTGGCTGCCTCAACGAACAAACGCATGTCACCCAATCGGTCAGTAGCCATTTTAAATACAGATTTGAAAGATCATCAAATATTACGCCAATTATCAAATTCAGGAAAAGCCAGCAGACTCGCCTCTCCTTCAGCAATCGAGGCACACACTAATGACCGGCAAGCAACAGAGCGCGGCGGGCATGACCACTGCGGCCGCTGTCGAGCGGCTCCCCCTGACCGCCCTGTTGGCGCTGACCCTGGCCAGTTTTATCGCCACCGCCAACGAAACCCTGCCCGCCGGCCTGCTCCCGCAGATCGCCCAAGGCCTCGGCGTCTCACAGGCCTGGGCCGGTCAGTTGGTGACCTTGTGCGCCCTGGGTTCGGGGTTGGCGGCGATTCCCCTGACCATCGCCTTCGCGGGCTGGCGACGTCGGCGGGTCCTGCTGCTGGCAGGCGGTGCTTTCCTGATCTGTAATGCGGTGACCGCGTTGTCGCCCTACCTGGCATTGACACTGCTGGCGCGCTTCATGGCCGGCGTCGCTACCGGCCTGGCCTGGAGCCTGCTGGCCGGTTATGCCCGACGCCTGGTGCCGCCCCAGTTGCAGGGCCGCGCCATGGCACTGGCCATGCTCGGCATACCGCTGGCGCTGGCGTTGGGTGTGCCGCTGAGCACCTGGCTCGGCACCCTGTTCGGTTGGCGTGGCGTCTTCGCTGTTCTGTCCGGCCTCAGCCTGGTGCTGATCATCTGGGTACTGCTCAGAGTGCCGGATTATCCCGGGCAGGCGAGCGCTCGACGACTGTCGATGCGCAAGGTCCTGGGCACGCCCGGCGTACGTCCGATATTGGTGGTCGTGATGCTCTGGATCATGGCGCACTACACCCTTTACACCTACATCGCACCGTTCCTGGCGGCCATTGGATTGGCTGATCGACTGGACTGGGCATTGCTGATATTCGGCCTGGCCGCCCTGGGCGGTATCTGGATGACCGGCCTGCTGGTTGATCGCTGGTTGCGCGGTCTAGTCCTGCTCAGCCTGGGGGCTTTTGCCCTGGTCTCGCTGATACTGGGTTTCGGCGACACGCCGACCAGCGTGACCTTCATTGGCATCGCCGTGTGAGGGTTGAGCTTCAGCGGTGCGCCGACGCTACTGCAGACCGCCCTGGCCGATGCGGCCGGCGACGGCGCCGAGGCAGCCCAGTCGATGCTGGTGACCGTCTTCAACCTCGCGTTCGCCGCCAGTGGCGTGCTCGGGGGGGTGTTACTGGAAACCCTGGGGGCGGCGGCTTTTCCCAGGGTGCAGTTGGTCTTGCTACTGATTGCCCTGGTCGTGGCCTCGGCAGCCAGGAAGCATGGGTTCAAGGCCGGGCGGCGGCACCCGGACAGACTGTTTTAATATGCCCAGGTCAACTGATGCCCCCTGAACCAGTCAACCCCTAGTGCCTGGCCAGCTCCATGATCATGCGGCTCAGCAGATAGATCCGCGGGGCGTTGCGCATCGGCCTGGATCTGTTTATGGGGTCCGGCGCTCCAGGCCGGGGCGGTGAAACCGCAGGCGAGCGCCAGGCCGAGGGTGGTGGCCAATACGGTGCACGGGAGATTGAAGATCATGAACGGATCCTTGTTTTCTTGCGGCCGCGTTGCTGTTCGAATGCTTGCCTAGCGGCTACTTCATCCTTGCGACATCTTGATGCCTGTCAGGGTGTAACACATCGGCACCTCCCAATAACCGTCTTCATAGATGTCGTAGATCTCTTCTCGGTTGGAGTGCGGGTACTCCGAGAAATGACTGATGCGCAAACCGGCACTGATAGCGCCGGTGATGATTTCGCCGAGGCCATGAGGATGCCAGTAGCTGCAGACGCCGTTGGTCTCGGCTTGGCCTTCGTAGACGATGGCCTTGTCTTCAACGACTGGGCCGGTCTGGAAGTAGGAACTGGAAATTCTCCACGGATCGGTAGATTCAGGGTCCAGCATCTCCAGGAAGGGATGGGTCTCGTAAATCACCAGCGTGCCGCCCGGTCTGAGAGTCTTCGCCGCGTGGACGAAGAATGCCTTGATGTCCGGCATCCAGTTCAGGACGCCAATAGTGATCAGGGCGACGTCGAAACCCTCGTGCAGATCGGCCGGCAACTCATGCACATCGGATTCGACGAATGTCGGTGCATGCGGGGAGCGTGCGGTCAGCTCGCGTGCCTGATCGAGAAAGGCCGAGGCCTGGTCCAAGCCCACGACAGTTCGGGCGCCCAAGGCAAATAACGAAAGCGATTCGCGGCCGTTGTTGCAGCCCAGCTGGATAACGTCCTTGCCGGCAATCCCGACTTCAAGCAAGCGCTCGGTCAGGGTTGCATCCAGGCATGAAAAGTCCGGCATGCCGACGGACTCCAGGAGAGTCGCCCAGGCGCGGCTGCTTTTGTGGTGCTCGGCGGAGGCGTTCCAGGCGTCTCGATTACTGGTAATGACGCTCTTGGCGGATGACATGCTCTAGCTCCCTTAGAATGATTCTTCGTCTGCAATAAACCTTGCCCGAGCTGTCTAGCCCGGTGCGTACACTACGGTCGCCAGTCCAATGCAGAGTCGAAAGATCGTCAGAGCGTACGTCAATTGACCAACACTAGGAAGGCGGCAGGACTCCCCCTTCTCCCGGCTATCAGGGTGCGCGCAATCGTTGTTGCCCACTATGGGGGATAGAAGATTGGACGGGGCCGCCTCCTCAAGCAATGCATCCACCACTGCACGCGCGCCTTCCACCAGAATGTACGGCAATTCATTGATAAGTATCGACTTCGACACCAAACTAGGCCGAGCTCTCGCCCAGTGACGGGTCAAGCCACCGCCATTGCCGGCGTCAAGGAATCCCCCACATGTCCACACTTGAAATCATCGCTGTCCTGGTCAATGTTCTCGGCGTCTGGCTTACCGCCCGGCGCATTCGCTGGTGCTGGCCGGTCGGTGTCATCGCCGTGTTGCTCTACGCCTGGATTTTCTACGACGCCAAGTTGTATTCCGATACGCTGCTGCAGGGCATCTTCGCCGTGTTGCAGGGTTATGGCTGGTGGCGCTGGAGCCAGGGCGGGCTGAGCGAGGGCAAGGTCCATGTGGCCCGGTTGTCCTTGCGCGAAGGCCTGCTCGGCTTGCTTGGCGGTGCCGTGGGCGCGGTGCTGCTGGGCGGCCTGATGGTCCGCTTTACCGATGCGGCGGTGCCGTGGGTCGACGCCTCGCTCACCGCCTTCAGCCTGGTGGCCAGCGTCTGGGCGGCGCGCAAGTATGTCGCCAGCTGGTGGTTGTGGATCGTGCTGGACGTGATCTACGTCGGCCTGTTCCTGTTCAAGGACCTGCAGCTGACGGCCGCGTTGTACGCCGGCTTCGTGGTGCTGGCGATCTATGGCCTGCGGGCCTGGCAACAGGACCTGAGTGACCAGGAGCTGCAGTCCCTACCTGCGACGAGTGGGCTCTAGTCGATCATCATGGTGCCATGGAAATCCGGGGACAGAGTCTTGGGGCCTTCGATTACTGGCGCTTGACGTATTGAACAAAAGCGCCCTGACCTGCCACTGACAGCTTAAAGATATTTGTGTCGGCGTCGATACACTCCTGTACATAGAATAATTCTCTTGCCCCAGGAGGTTCCATGACAGGGATATCGTCGATCAATGTCTTGACGCTGAACCCTTCCCAGCTTGTTGGTAATCCGCCGGCTGGCGTCCCGTCCGTCGAAACCACCGCTGCCGTTTCCGCACCGGCGTCCAGCGTGATTCTCGGCCAGAGCAATGTGGTCGAAATCAATACCTACAATGCCCGTGGAGCCTTGCCCAACGCCGCGCAGCTACCCGCCTGGGAAAGCAGCCCGCTGGACAAGGTGTCGTTCACGATGGGCGGCAACCTGAGCAACAGCTCCAACTCCAACTCCGCCCGCCTTGCCGGCCTGGGTGCGGCGTTGCTGTCGCAGTTGGCCGAGGGCAGGAAGAATATCTCGCAATCGGTTGTCCAGCAGCCCGGCAGCAAACCGCTTAACGCCGCCGAACTGGCGGCCGCGCAAGCCAAACTGCACAGCAACAATGCCGACAGCACGATCAGCCTGACCCTCAAGACCGCCAGCGGCAAAACCGTGACCTTGAGCCTGGCGAATCAGGACGGTGGAATGGCCGTGCAGGCCCAGGTGGAAGGCGGCGAGCTCACGGATCAAGAAAGTGCGGCCCTGGCCAAGATGGCCAACGGCTTCCAATCCGCGATCGACGGTTTGACCGCCGAGCCGCCTCAACTGAAGTTGGATGCCCTGACCCAGTTCGACTCGAAGGTATTTTCGTCGGTCGACCTGAGCACCAAGCTCAAGCTTGACGACAAAAACGTCCAGACCCTGGAGTTCCACGCCGACAGCCAGAAACGCTCGGTGAGCATGAGCGGCCCTTCAGGTGATCTGCAACTGTCCGTGGACCTGAAGAGCCAGGCCATTCTCGGCAATGCCAATCAACAGGCCAAGGCGCTGCAGAGCTACCTCAAGCAGATCGATGCCGCCGTCGCGCGGGGTCACGCTGACCGCGATTTGATGTCGATGTTCAAGGATGCGTTCTCCTCCCTCAACAGCAACTATCCCGCCACTCGAGCGAGCTCTACGCCGGCAACCGTCGACCCGCTTGCACCCAGTACTCTGGACCGCAACCTGTTGACCGGCCTGGCGGACTTCTCCGCGTCGATGACGCAGACAAGCCAAGCGAGCAACCCGATGCATCCCAGCGAGCGCGATACCTTCGCCTATAACGTATCGCAAACCACTCGACTCAAAGGCAGTGATCCGCAGAATCGCGCCATTGAGCAGGACCAGCAATCGAGCCTGAACGCCAGCTATCACCAGGCCCTGTCCGCGGGCCAGAAGCTGAAGCTGACCAGCAATGCGGACTCGCAGAACTACCTGTTCTACCAAGTCAGCGACACCGCCAACAGCCAAACCAATATCGCTTATGAAAAGGGTGAGTTGACCCGGGCGTCGGTGAGCCAGTCGGCCAGCCAATCCACCCGGATTTCCAAATACGTGATGGGCCATCTGGTGGAGCGGACAAACACTCCCGTCAACACATCGAAGACCCAGAGCTTTCTCGACGTGCTGGAACGGGCCTTGCACCCGGAGAAGGCGGACAAGACGCCCTCGGGCGTCGCGCACTTGAAGGAACTCCTGGCCGGCCTCCAAGACAAGGTACTGCTTGATTCATACCCGAAAAAAATCAACAGCTGACCCCGGCTACAAGGGCAACAGGGCGGGCTTTACCCGCCCCGTTGCCGTGGACCTAGCTGCGATATTCCTGACTTCCGCCTCGCTCGTGGTCGTAGTAGCGGCCATGTTCATGCCCGCCACCGTGCCCGCCATCATGCCAATACGGCCAACAGCCCCCCAACAGAAGGGCGCCGGAAAGTACCAGGATCCATAGGGTTGTGCGTTTCATTTGATCGTTCTCCAGTGCAACGGATTAGCGGCTGCTCTGATTGCCATGGGCAAGTGTCATTGGCACAGCAAAATCCCTGAATGCCGGGTAAAGAACGATGACATGCCAACGGCAGTTCGTCGGTTCGCTGCCGCGCTTAGTGGTAAGGTTGCAGATATAGATGCCGCCCCTTAATCCGGATAGACGAATATGAAAAACTTCGCATTCAAAGCGGGCATGCCCGCCGTGTTGATGCTGGCCGCCCTCAGCGCTTCTTTCTCGACACAGACGATGGCGGCAAGCAGCTCTGACGCCGTCTCGCAGGTGGCCGCCCGTCACGCCAAAAAATACGAAGACCTGGTGGAAAAGCGGATCAACGAACTGCACGCCAAACTGAAGATCACCGACAAGCAGTCCGTCCAGTGGGAGGCCTATGCGAAAACCATGCGTGACAATGCGCATGTCATCGACAAGGCCTATCTGGAGCGGGCGCAGAAGCAGCCTTCGTTGAATGCCGATGAGGCAATGCAGTCCTATGCCAGGCTGGCCCAGATGCACGCGGACAATCTGCATAAGCTTGCCACTTCATTCAGCGCGCTGTACGGCACGCTTTCCGCCGATCAGAAAAAGACCGCCGATAAACTGTTTCGCAGTGAGCGCGGGGAGCGGCGCGAAGTCGCGGACAGGTTTCATTGATGGGTGCTGCGCGTGCCTTGGCGAACAGAGCCGTCCAGCGGTTCCGGGGGCGCACTCAAGTGTGCCGTGCGTCTGGACCGGGGGTAACACTGCAATCCAGTCGTTCACGCAAGAACTCGATCAGCGCCCGTACCGGCCGAGAGCCCTGGCGATGCTGCGGATAAACCGCTGATAACGCCAACGGTTCAGGGCAGAACTCATCCAGCACCGATACCAGCCGCCCATCCTGCAACGCCGAGGCGACAATGAAGGTCGGCAAATAGGTAATGCCCATGCCGGCGATGGCCGCGTCCTTGAGCAACTCACCATTGTTGACCCGCATCCTTCCCGTGACATTGACGATCAATGGCTTGCCCTGCCCTTCGAAACGCCACTGCACCTGGCGGATGTGGCCGTAAGGCAGGCAATCATGCCCCCGCAAATCCTCGGGTCTGGCCGGAGTGCCGCGCTCGGCCAGGTAAGCGGGACTGGCGCAATAGACCCGCTGGATGGAACCGATACGCCGGGCAATCAGCGTCGAGTCTTCCAGCACTCCAATCCGCAAGGCCAGGTCGTAACCCTCACCGAGCAAATCTACCGGTCGGTCGCTGAGATCGACTTCAACCGTGACGTCTCGATAACGCCGCAAAAACGCCGGCAATACCTCGCCCAAATGCGCCATGGCAAACGACAGCGGAGCGCTCAAGCGAATAGTGCCACGGGGCTCGATTGTCTGGCCGGCGATGCCCTGTTCCACTTGCTCGATTTCGCCGAGCAGACGCACAGCCGACTCGTAATAACTCTGCCCCAGGGGTGTCATGTCCAGCCGCCGGGTCGAGCGATTGATCAGGCGCACGCCCAGGCGCTCCTCCAGTTGCATCAGACGCCGGCTGACAAACTGCTTGGACAGGCCCAATTGATCCGCCGCGGCGGTGAAACTGCCGGAGTCCATGACCTGGCAAAAAATACGCATATCTTCGAACGGGTTCATTGTCACGCCCTGGTTGACAGTCAACCACGTTATAGCGGCTTTTCTCCTTTCTGGCAGCTGATCAATCGATGTCCATGGCGCGTTTGCTGTCCGGACGAAATCGGCGTCGGCGCAACGGCGTCCTATGCGCTTGTGATGTTCAAGGGTTCCGACATGTACTGACTGATCCGCGAACGCAGCCAGCGTTCGGCCGGGTCGTTGTCGTGCACGCCGCTCCAGGCCATCGACAACTGCGCCGCTTCGATGGGAAACGGTGGTTCTTCAGCTCTCAAGGAGCAGCCTTCGACCAACGCGCAAGCCGCATAGTCGGGCACGGTGGCGATCATTTCGGTGCCGGCGAGCATCGCCCGTAAACCACTGAATTGCGGAACTCCCAAGACAACGCGCCGGGTGCGGCCGACCTTGGCCAGGTCAAGATCGATGTTGCCGCTCAGGTCGCCGGAAAACGACACCATGGCGTGGGGCCGCCGACAGTACTCATCGAGCGTCAGCGCATCGGGGCGATTGTCACCGCGCAACACCTTGCAGGCGATATCGCGCAGCTTCCTGCGCTTGGCATTGGCCGGCAGTTCGGTGGTGTAACTGACGCCCACGGAGATTTCCCCGGACGCCAGCAAGGCCGGCATCAACAGGTAATTGGCCCGACGCACCACCACCACGATCCCCGGCGCCTCCAACTGCAGCTGACTCAACAATGGTGGAAACAGGCCAAACTCGGCATCGTCCGAGAGGCCGATGCGAAACACCTCGCAGCTCGTCGCCGGATCAAAGGCCTTGGCCCGGCTGACGGCTCCCGAGATGGTGTCCATCGCCGGTTGCAGCTCCTTGAGAATCGCCAATGCTCGCGCCGTCGGCTCCATCCCGCGGCCATTGCGCAACAGCAGCGGGTCGTCGAACAAATCCCGCAGGCGTCCCAACGCCGCGCTCACAGCCGGTTGCCCCATGAACAGTTTTTCCGCCACCCGGGTCAGGTTCTTTTCGAACATCAGGGCCTCGAAAATCACCAGCAGGTTCATGTCGACACGGCGCAGATCGCTACGGTTCATCACACACTCCCATGAGCAAAGCGGTCGCGAAGGACCGTTATAGGCCTCCAATGTTGCACTTGAACGCGCCGCCGCAATTGCAGCGGCGTGCTGACTTGCCGTTGTTTCTTGCCCTCGCCGGGCGAAGGAATTAACAACGTTTAACTCGCCCGCCAGTCCCCCGCGACCAAGAATGAAGCCCTCTGTGCAGACCTGTTTTCCAAAGCGGGAAGCTGCTGACTCCGCGTGCAGTGCGCCAGCGCATCCCCACCGACACGGATATATGTGATGGCCTACGTTCAGCCCAACACCGTCCGCGCATCAGTGACTGAAGCGCGAAAAACCACCCTGGGTGGTCTCTCCCCCTGGCGGGAAAACCTGGTCAAGAAATTGATCCTCGACGGCCTGAGTGAGACGCTGGAGGTGACCGAACTCGCTAGGGCTTGCGCCCTGTCCCGCAGTCATTTCTCCAGAGCCTTCAAGTGCAGCACCGGCCTGTCGCCGCAGGACTGGATTCGTTGCCAGCGCATCGCCCGGGCCAAGCAACTGATCCAGGAGACCGACCTGACGCTGACGCAAATCAGCCTGGAATGCGGGTTCTGCGACCAAGCGCACTTCTGCCACATGTTTACCCGCAGCGAAGGCATCAATCCGTTTGCCTGGCGTTGTCGGATAATGCGTACCACTCCAGGCCTCAGCAACACCAGGGCGCGACACAACGCTCAGCAAGGATTCGGCACCGATCAACCTCAAACTCAGTAGCGATCAATGAATGCGCCACGTCTTCAGGTCTTCGCTGAAGTCGGTTTCCGAGAATGCCTTGATGCCGTCTCAAGCGCTCTATGGATGGCCCAGCCGTTCGGCCAGGCGCGCAACCCGCTCCCCCAGGTGCGCGGCGGTGTTGCGATCTTCGGGAGGCGGGGCGTGGTCGGGAGGCAGATCGACGTTCGACTGGGCCATGGCCCCCAGGGAGCTGCCAAGACGATTCAGCTGCCCATCGAACACACCAATGCCGGAACGTGCCGGCAGCAGATCGAGACCGACCCAGATCATCGAATGCTGCGCGGCGAAGACGGCCATCTGCAGCAAGGTGTTGAGTTTGTCGCCACACAGGCTGCCGGAATTGGTGAAGCCGGCGGCGAGTTTGTCTCGCCAGGGTTGGGCCAGGTAGAACGAGGCGGTGGATTCCATGAATCCTTTGAAGGCCGCCGAGGCGCTGCCCATATAGGTCGGGGCACCAAAAATGATTGCATCGGCCTGGTGCAGGCATTCCCAGCGCTCGTCCACTTCCTCGACCGGAATCAGACGGCAGACACTGCCCAGGTGCCGTTCGACCCCCCGGGCCACGGCCTCGGCCATGGCCCGGGTATGGCCGTAGCCACTGTGATAGACCACCACCACATTGCTCATTCCGGCATCCTCCAGAAGTGTTCATCCTTTTGCGACACGAAGCACGAAAAGCATTGCCTTCGGTTGATGGACTTGAAGGATTGGATTTTTGGGCGTAGACCGGATGCGGGGCGAGTTAAACGTTGTTAATTTTCAATGCGGTACCAAAATATCCCGCGCCCCTCTCTGTCGGTGCCGCCCCCCCGCAAACACGGCGCTTGCGCACGCGGCGCAAGACACCGGGGCGGTTGCGCACACGGATAGTCGTTCGGCCAGTGCGTTGCGCTGAGCAAAAAATCTACGGAACATGCCCGAATACCGCGTGACAGAGGCGAGCAGGAGTGACCCGTTGACCCTTTCCCCCGAACAGGCCGTGCATTTCGGTCCCTACCGGATCTACCCCGGTCAACGCCTGGTCATGGAGGGCGATCAGCCCCTGCGCCTGGGGCGGCGCGCCATGGACATTCTGTTGATCCTGCTGGAACACGCCGGGAATGTGGTCAGCAAACAGCAATTGATCGCCCGAGTCTGGCCCAGAAGTGTCGTCGAAGACACCAATTTGCGCGTGCACATGGCCGCACTGCGCAAAGCCCTCGGCGACGGCCAGGCCGGCCAGCGCTACATCATCACGGTCGCCCAGCGTGGCTACAGTTTTGTCGCACCCTTCTCTCTCGAGGCCATCGAGCAAAGCCCCAGGAGCGCCTCGGAGCAGCCGGTGGGCCATAACCTGCCCGTGCGCCGCACCCGTATGATCGGACGTCACGCCCTGCTGGACAGTGTCGTGACACAACTGCCCGGCCAGCGCTTCATCACCCTGGTCGGCCCAGGCGGCATCGGCAAGACCACCGTGGCGCTGCGCGTTGCCGAACAACTGATCGGTCACTACCGTGACGGCATCCGACTGTTGGACCTGGCCCCGATCCATGATCCCCGGATGATCACCGCTCATCTGGCAACGCTACTGGACCTGGCGCTGCATGACGGCGAGCCGATGAACTGCCTGGCAACGTGCCTGCGCGAGCGGCAGATGCTGCTGGTCATCGACAACTGCGAACACCTGGTTGATGCCATCGCGTTGCTCTGCGAAAGCATCCTGCGTGCGGCGCCACAGGTGCATATCCTGGCCACCAGCCGCGAGAGCCTGCGGGCCGAAGGCGAATTCGTACAACGTCTGGAGTCGCTGGACTGCCCACCGCCCATCGCCGTGCTCAACCGCACTCAGGCCTTGGGCTTTTCGGCTTTGCAATTGTTCGTCGAACGGGCGATGGCCAGCCACGACAGTTTTGAATTGGCCGACCACGAGCTGCCCTTGGCGATTGAAGTCTGCCGGCGCCTGGACGGTATTCCCTTGGCGATCGAGCTGGCGGCGGCGCAGGTGGCCAACCTGGGGCTTGAGGGATTGCTGACGCAACTACAGGGCAGTTTTCGCCTGCTGACCCAGGGTTCCCCTATGACACTGGGCCGCCATCAGACCTTGCGTGCCACGCTGGACTGGAGCTTCGAGCTGCTCAATGCCTGCGAGCAGGCCTGTCTGCGCCGGCTGGGCATCTTCCGGGGAGGATTCACCCTGGCGTCGGCGGCGGCGGTGATCGTCGGCGAACACATCGCCCCCGAGCTGGTTTTTACCTCGATCACCCAACTGGTGGCCAAGTCCTTGCTGAACGTGGAAGTCGGCGACGAGGAGGTGTTTTATCGCCTGCTGGACACCACCCGCAGCTACGCCCTGGAAAAGCTCGACCAGGTCACCGAGCTGGCAGAGATCCGCGAACGTCACGCCGAACGTTGCCTGGCCTTGATGCACCAGGCTCAAGACGACTGGGAGCTGACCCCGTCCGAGCTATGGATCGAACGTTACGCCCGAGGCCTGGAAGACATCCGCGCCGCGCTCGACTGGGGCTTGAAGGGTGACGGCCCGCCTTTGTTGGCGATCCGGTTGACAGCCGCCTCGACGCCGCTGTGGCAGGAACTGTCGCTACTCAAGGAACACGGCGGGTATGTACGCAAGGCTCTGGCCCGACTGGAAGACGCTGCGCAACCCTGCCCTCGCTTGACCATGGCCCTCAAGCTCGCCCTCGGCAGTTCCTGCTACCACGCCCAGGGCGGCACCGCCGAAACGATCGAGGCCTTCGTGAGCGCCCGGGCCCTGGCCGAACGCTGTGCCGATGTGGCCGGTCAGCTCCGCGCGGTATCCGGGCATATGGCGGTCAATCTCAGTTGCGGTAACTACCAACTGGCCCTGGAGCAAAGCCAGCAGTTCGACCGATTGGGCCTGCTCGACAACGGCGCCGCCGCGATGTCCCTCAGCACACATCGCTTGCGGGTGCTGGCCCTGCACTTTGCCGGGGATCAGCCACAAGCGCGGGAGAATGCCGAGCAAGTCATCCAGCGCATGGCCCAGAGCGGCCACCTCAATCGTTTCACCCGCGGCTTTGGCGTGCAGTACGACCAGAGCGTCGCCGCCCTGACGATCCTGGCGCGGATCCTATGGCTGCAAGGCCATCCGGAAAAAGCCTGGCACACGGCTCGCCAGGCCCTGGATATCGCGATCCAGATCAACCACGGCACCTCCATCTGCTACACCCTGGCGTTGTCCGGCTGCCTGATCGCCCACTACAACGGCGACACCGGGACCGCCCGTGAACTCTTGCGCCTGCTGCTGGAGCAAGCACAGAAGCACTCGGTGCTGCTGTTCTACACCTGGGCCCGGCGCTATGCCCAGGTGATCGATGGTGCCGCGGAGTACGCGTCGCCGCCGGCCGGCAGCGGGCTGATCAAGGACATCATGGTGACGCTGGACACTGGCTACGTCGATGATGCCTTGCTGGAGCGGGCCGAAACCGGCATGGCCGGCTGGAGTACGGCGGAAATCCTTCGGGCCAGGGCCAATCGACTGCTGACCGCAAACAGCGCGAGCGCGGCCGAGACGGTTCTGCTCAAGGCGCTGGCCGTGGCAAAAGCCCAGGGCGCCCTGGCCTGGGAGTTGCGCAGTGCCACCTCACTGGCACAACTTTGGCAGCGCCAGGGCCACTTCCAGCAAGCACATGACCTGCTCGCACCGATCTACGCGCGTTTCACCGAAGGCTTTGCCACACCGGACCTATCCAAAGTCCGCCAGTTGCTCGACGAGTTGCAGCGACACAGGAACGCCTGACGTCCAGCGGGCCGGGCTGACGTAGCGGGCATAGCGCATTTCAAAGGCCCGCAGCAATCCACTGTGTTCCAGCTTATCCAGAGCGAAAGCGCGGGTGGTGTTGAGCAGCCGGTAACGTGTCATGCCATTGCCCTGCTCCACCGACAGCAGCGATTTACGCGCCAATCGTTCCACCACTTCCACCAGGCTGGCGGGTCGCAGTACCACGCAACTGATGGCGCCGACGGCAGCCTCCAGGGTAAAGGCCATTTTGAACACCGCCAGCCCCTGTAACACGGTTTGCTCCAGTGGGCTGAGCCGCTGATAGCTCCAGTCCAAGGCGGACTTGAGGGTCTGATGCCGCGCCACGGCGGTGCGTCGGCCTTGAGTCAGCAGCTGCAAACAGTTGCCCAACTGGGCTTGCACTCCCACCAGTGCCAGCGCATCGATCTGCGCCGCCGCCAGCTCGATGGCCAAGGGCAAACCATCGAGTCGACGGCAGATTTCGCGCATGGTTTCGAGGTCCCGCTCGCGCAAGGCAAAGGCTGGTTGACGGGCCCGGACCCGGCTGACAAACAGCTGCACTGCCGAATAGCCCATGACTTCATCCACACTGTGCAACGCCGACGCGGTCGGAACGGCCAGAGGCGGCACGCGCAGCACTGTTTCAGCCAGTGCCCGCAGCGGTTCGCGGCTGGTGATCAGGATCGACAACCGTGGCGCCGCAACCCGCAATGCCTCGACGACTGTCCGACAGCCTTCGAGCAAGTGCTCGCAATTATCGAACACCAGCAAGGCGTGCCATGACACAAGGGTGTCCACACCGCGCTCCAACTCAAGGGTGTGAGCCAGATAGCCGATGATCCGCGCGGGATCATCGATTGCCGCCAGATCAATCATCCAGACACCGTCACGGTAGTGCTGTAGCAGCAATTCAGCCACACGCAACGCCACGGTGGTCTTGCCAATGCCGGCTGGGCCAACCAGGGTCATGAAACGGTGAACGGGCAACTGCCGGACCACACTGTCGACCATCGAGTCTCGACCGGTGACGGCAGTCAGCCGCGCAGGCAGGTTGTGCTGGCGCTTGTGCAAGGTGTCGATCGAGACCGTTGCACCTTGCGCAATCCTCTGCACCGGGGCGATGAACACGTAACCGCGCTGGGGGATGTTGACGATGTAGCGTCGCCCCTCCTGGCCATCAGCGAGAGCCCGACGCAGGGCGGCGATGTGAACGCGCAGATTGATTTCCTCGACCACCGAGGTCGGCCAGACAAGCGCAATCAACTCATCCTTGCCGACCACGTTGCCAGCGCGCTCGACCAGCACCTGCAAAATATCCAACGCCCGCCCGCCCATGCGCAGCGGCCGGTCGCCGTCCAGAATCAACCTTTGCCGCGGGTGGAGTACATAGGGGCCGAAGCGCAGCGGCCCATCGCTGTTTAAATCTCTGAGGCTGTTCATGCACGCTTATGTGCTGAAAACCTGGTTCGGCCCAAAGTACTGCATGCTCCGTTGCGCGCGTTCACCCAGGCTCCCGCACCTCCATGGCTAAAGTTCATGGGTATCTTGGCAGGCGTAGGTGACCGCACAACCGCCATGGGAGGAGCGTTACGGCCATCCCAGTGCTCAGGACGGACAAGAGGGCTCTAACTGAACTGTTCGCGGTACTGGCTGGGGGTCAAGCCGAGTTTTTCACTGAACAGAAAACGCATGTGCCGCACGCTGCCGAAGCCGCTTTTGTAGGCCACGGTCTTGAGCGGCAAGTCGCTGGTTTCCAGCAGACGCCTGGCGCAATCGATGCGTGCGTTTTGCACAAAAGCCATCGGTGTCATATTCACTTCCCGGGTAAATATCCGGGCAAAATGCCGCGCACTCATGTTCGCCAGGCCGGCCATGCGTTCAATGCTGAAGCTTTCATCAAGGTGTTCGAGCACATGATGCTGAACCCGGGTGACCGGGGTTTCCTGGGGCGACACCGCCGCCATCAACGGACTGTACTGCGCCTGTCCGCCCTGGCGCTTCATCACCACCAGCAACACCTTGGCCACGTCCTGGGCGATTTTCTTGCCGTGGTCCTGGGCAACCACCGCCAGGGCCAGGTCAATGCCGGCAGTGACGCCACCGGAGGTGATCAGGTTGCGGTCCTGGACGTAGATCTGATCGATCTCCACCGTCGCCCCGGGGAAAGCCTTGATCAACCGCTCCGTATAGTGCCAATGAGTCGTCACGCGATAACCATCCAGTAAACCGGCATGCCCCAGCACGAAGGCACCCGTGCAAATCGAGCCATGACAGGTCGCCCGGTGGACAGCATTCTGAAGCCAGGCGAGCAATGACGGACGTCTCTCGTTGTAGGCACCAGGGCCACCAGGCACCAGCAACAGGTCATAGCCCCCCTCCGCCTGATCGATGTGCGTGTCAGCCTGCACCCGGACACCGTTGGAAGCCCGCACCGCCTCGTGCTCAGTACCGATCAGCAACAGCTGATAGTGCTCGTCCGGATCCAGATAGCGATTGGCGATGGAAAACACCTCCATGGGCCCGGCCATGTCGAGCAGGAGAAAGTCCGGGAACAGCACCATCGCGACTGTTTTCATGGTTTATAAGCCACTGATATAAAAGGAATAGAAGCCTCACGCCGACACTGGATAGTATGACCGGATATGGCGCGACCAGTGGCTGAGAATACGTGACTTTCCGCACAAAATTGTCAACCTGAAAGAGACAGTATTTCAATTTTCATCTACTTATTGCACCCGGCGGCAAACATTAACCTTCTCCTCACTCGGACGAATCCTCGTCCCTACCGGAGATTTCATCATGCTGACCCTTCGCAAAGCCTCTGATCGTGGCGTCGCCAATCACGGTTGGTTGAAGTCGTTCCATACCTTTTCCTTCGCCAATTACCGCAACCCGCGGGAGCAGGGTTTTTCCGACCTGCTGGTGATCAACGACGACCGGGTGGCCGCCGGCAAGGGTTTCGGTCAACACCCACACCGGGATATGGAGATTTTCTCCTATGTGCTCGAAGGCGCCCTGGAGCACAAGGACACCCTTGGTACCGGTTCGGTGATCCGCCCCGGCGACGTGCAACTGATGAGCGCCGGCAGTGGCGTGGCCCATAGCGAGTACAACCACTCGGCAAACCGGCCGGTGCACTTCCTGCAAATCTGGATCGTGCCGGACGTCAGCGGCGCCAAACCGCGTTATCAGCAAGAGCACTTCAGCACCCAGAAAAAGCGCGGTCGGCTGCAACTGATCATTTCGCCTGACGGGGCCGACGGCTCGCTGACCGTGCGTCAGGATGCGCGGGTTTATGCCGCGCTGATTGATGGCAAGGAAAGCACCACCCTGGAGCTGGCCGCTGATCGCTATGCCTATGTGCATGTCGCCCGGGGCCATGTCGAACTCAACGGCGTGCAACTGCAGGAAGGCGATGGTGTGCGGGTTCGGGATGAACAGGTACTGACCTTGAACAACGGCGCGGATGCCGAAGTGCTGGTGTTCGACCTGCGTCCCCAAGAACTTCCAGAAATGCCTTGAGTGTAGCGAGCCCGGGGGCCTGCCCCCGGGTTTTATTCATTTCCCCCATCATTCAAAGCCCTTGGTTTGCCCACTCCCTCACGGCCTGGGCAAACAAGCCGAGCACCATGGGCGGGTGTCGATTGGCCGGGTAATAAAGACAGAGCCCGGGATAGTAAGGGCTCCATTCCGGTAGCAGCCGAATCAAGCGCCCGGCCTCTACGTGCTCCGTCACGTGTACCTCGGGCACCCAGGCCACGCCGATACCTGCCAGGGCCGCCTCGACCATCAGATTGAGGTTGTCCATGGTCATCGGGCCGTCCACGTCGATGCTCGCGCTCCGGCCCAGATGCTCAAGGTCCCAGCGAAATAGCGCGCCACTGGCAAAACGGAAACGGATGCAGCGGTGCCGCTTGAGGTCATGGGGCGCCTTGGGGGCTTCGTTGCGCTCAAGGTATTCGGGCGATGCGACGGCCACAAAACGAATATCCGGACCAAATCGCACAGCGATCATGTCCCGCGGCACATCGTCGTACAGGCGGATACCGGCGTCAAAACCATCGGCGACAATATCCACCAGGCGACCATCGGCCACGCACTCGATATGGATCTGTGGATTGGCGGCGAGAAAGCCTGGGATGACATGGCGGATCAGTGGTCGAAAAGAGGATTCCGAGGCGCTGAGACGAATCGAGCCCGAGGGAGTATTGCGCGCCGAGGTGACTTCATTCACCGCACTTTCCAGATCCCCCAGCAAGGGCCTGACCCTCTGGAACAACTGCCCCCCGGCTTCGGTCAGGGCGACGGATCGCGTTGTGCGGTTGAACAGACGCAGTTCCAGGCGCGCCTCCAGGCCACGCATCGAATGACTCAGCGCCGACGGCGAAACACCCAGTATGCGCGCCGCGCCACTGAAACTGCGTTGCTCGGCAATGGCAACGAACGCCGTCAACTCAGGTAATCCTGCACGGATCATTCATGAAACCTTCTCAATAGCCCATGAAACACTAGCCCAATTGTTGAGATGGATACAGCAATTTAAGCTACTTCTATTCATCCCATCCTTACGAAGGAGATAGAGCATGCGCAAACGTCAATTAGGTAACAGCGGCCTGGAAGTTTCAGCCATGGGCCTGGGTTGCATGAGCTTGAGCTACGGCTATGGGCCGGCGCAGGAAACGGCAACGGCGATCAAGCTGATTCGCCACGCGTTCGACAAGGGCGTGAACTTCTTCGACAGCGCTGAAGCCTACGGCCCCTTGGCCAATGAGACCCTGCTGGGTGAGGCACTGGCGCCCATTCGCGACCAGGTGGTGATCGCCACCAAGTTCGGTTTCAAGAACGGCCTGGTCTCGGAAGGCCTGGACAGTCGCCCGCAGACCATCCGTACCGTGACGGAAGCCGCGCTCAAGCGCCTGCGTACTGATCATATCGACCTGCTCTATCAACACCGGGTCGACCCGAACGTCCCGATCGAGGACGTGGCCGGGACCGTCAAACAGTTGATAGCAGAAGGCAAGGTCAAGCACTTCGGCCTGTCCGAAGCGGGCGTGCAGGCGATTCGCCGGGCCCATGCGGTTCAACCGGTCGCCGCGGTGCAGAGCGAGTACTCCTTGTGGTGGCGCGAGCCGGAAGCGGAGATCTTGCCGACGCTCGAAGAACTGGGCATCGGCTTCGTGCCTTTCAGTCCCCTGGGCAAGGGTTTTCTGACAGGCACGATCGACGAGCGAACCACGTTTGCCGCCGATGATTTTCGCAACCTGGTCCCGCGTTTCTCTGAAGAAAACCGCAGGGCAAACGCCCATCTGGTCGAAGTGCTCGGCCAGATCGCCGATGGCAAGGGCGCCAGCCGTGCACAGATTGCCATCGCCTGGCTGCTGGCGCAAAAGCCCTGGATCGTGCCGATACCGGGCACCACCAAACTGCATCGCCTGGAAGAAAACATCGGCGCGGCCGAGCTTATCCTGACGGCTGCGGACCTCAGCGCCATCGAGTCAGCCCTGGCGCTGATTACCGTCGTGGGTGAGCGTTATCCCGCGCACTTGCAGCAGCGCGTCAATCGCTGAGTCCGCGCCTACCAGAGAATTCACTTGACTTACCGGTCATTAACTCAGCAATTAGTCTTCTGTTGGGCCATAGCGCCTTGGGCCCGGCGCTACCCGCCTCCCGAAGTTTGCGCATAAATCATCGCTCAAGGAGGCAAAGGGTGCAGGCTTGATCTATTCATAAACTAACTAATGGATTAATTAGAGAGCCCATGAAAGAGCAACCCCGGCGGCAGGCGACTTCTCGCACCTGGCAGGCGCTTGCTCCTGCCGGTGTACTTTGCATCGCCATGCTCACGGGCTGCGCCGTGGGCCCGGACTTTACCCGGCCCGGTGTCGCTAAAAGCGCCGGTTATTCGCCGGAGAAACTGGCGACGACGACCGCCTCGGCGGACGTGGCGGACGGAGGTGCCGCGCAAAAGCTGGTCGAGGGCATGGATATTCCCGGCCAATGGTGGATGCTTTTTCGCTCGCCGACATTGAACGCGCTGGTGGAAGAGGCATTGAAAGCCAATTCGGACGTGGCCGCCGCTCAAGCGGCCCTCCACCAGGCCAACGAACTGGCTTACGCCGAGCAGTCTTCACTGTTTCCCTCCCTGAGTGGCGGTGCATCCAAGACACGACAGCTGCCATCGACAGCCAATACCTTTGGTTCGCCCGCGCGGATTCTCACCGTCAATTCAGCATCGCTGAGCGTCTCTTACGACCCGGACGTGTTCGGGGGCGGCCGACGCCAGATAGAATCCTCCACGGCGCAGGCCGAGTATGAACGCTACCAACTGGAGGCGACTTACCTCACGCTGACCTCCAATGTCGTCAACACGGCTGTGACCCTGGCTTCCCTGCGCGATCAGGTGACGGCCACCCAGGCAATCATTCGCCTGCAGAGCGATCAGCTCGATCTCCTGCAGTCGCAGCGGCGGCTGGGGGCGATCGCCAATACCGACGTGCTCACGCAGCAGGCGGCACTGGCCCAAACCCGCGCGACCTTGCCACCCTTGCAAAAGCAGCTGGCCCAGACCCGTAATCAGTTAATGGTCTATCTCGGCCGTTTTCCCAATCAGGATCAGGGGGAGAGTTTCGACCTGGCCTCCCTCCATCTGCCCGAGCAGTTACCGATCAGCCTGCCCTCGACCATCGTCGAGCAGCGACCCGATGTGCGCTCCGCCGAGGCGCAACTGCATCAGGCCAGCGCCAATATCGGCGTGGCCGTCGCCAATCAACTGCCGCAATTCAGCATCACCGGCACCCTGGGTTCCAGCGCGCTGGGCGGCACCCGGCTGTTTTCCGCAGGCACGGGGTTCTGGAGTCTCGCCGGGGCGGTCAGCCAGACGCTCTTTGACGCCGGCGCACTCGAGCATCGCAAACGGGCTGCCGTGGCCGCCTATGACGAATCCGCCGCACGTTATCGCAGCACCGTGATCGCCGCCTTCCAGGATGTCGCCAATGCGCTCAGGGCGCTGCAAGCGGACGCCGATACGCTCAACCAGCAGGTGCAGGCCGAACAGGCAGCTCGTGAAAGCCTGGATCTGGCCCAGGCGCAGTTCCGCCTTGGCGCCGTGGGTTACCTGAATCTGCTGACGGCGCAACAGAACTATCAGAACGCGGTACTCACCCGCGTCAAGGTGCAGAGCACCCGCTACAGCGACACCACCGCCCTCTTCCAGGCACTGGGCGGCGGATGGTGGAACCGAACCGATGTGGCCCCTGCCTCCCTGGGCAGCCCCGACCGTTTTTGAAACAGCGAGAAAAAACCATGGCTGACGCCAACACTGCCGCTGCTCCATCGCCTCAGCCGACTGAACCTGGCGGTGCACGCAAACGCCGGTTACTCAAGCCCATGCTCATCATGATCGCGGTGGTCCTGGTCATTGTCGCCATCATCGCGGGGGTGAAATTCACCCAGATCTCGAAGCTGATCGCCCAATCCAAGATCCCGCTGCCGCCCGCCGTGGTGACGGTCATGCGCGCCGAGTTCGCCGATTGGCAGCCGAACGTTTCCAGCGTGGGGTCGATCAAGGCGGTACGGGGTGTCGATGTCACCACCGAGGTCGGCGGTATCGTGCGCACCCTCGGTTTCAAACCGGGCCAGGAGGTGGCGGCTGGGGAGCTGCTCGTCCAGTTGAATGCGGATTCGGACATCGCCCAGCTTCACTCCCTCGAAGCCACCGCCAGCCTGGCCGGCACGGTCCTCAAACGCGACAAGGCACAACTGGCAGTGAGCGCCGTGTCCCAGGCGCAAGTCGAAGCGGACGAGGCTGACTTGAAAGCCAAGATGGCCGCTGCAGAGCAGCAACGGGCGTTGGTGGCGAAGAAAACCATCCGGGCGCCCTTTGCCGGCAAGATCGGGATCACCAGTGTCAATCCCGGTCAATTTCTCAACCCTGGCGACAAGATAGCCACCCTGCAGACCTTCAACCCCATCTATATCGACTTCAACGTACCGCAAGCCCAAGTGGGTGCGATTGCCCTCGGCCAGCCCGTCGCGGTCACGGCGGGCGGCCTGCCCAAGCAGACCTTCGCCGGCAAGGTCACGGCCATCGACACCCGGTTCGATCCGACCACGCGCAATATCACGGTTGAAGCCACCATCGACAATCCGAAGCAAAGCCTGGTGCCCGGCATGTTTGCCCAGGCCGTCGTGGAGTCCGGGGCGAAACAGCGCTACCTCACCGTGCCACAGACCGCCGTCACCTATAACCCCTACGGGACGACCGTCTTCATTGCGGTGCAGAAGAGCGACCAGGGCAACGATATGCTCACGGCGCAGCAGACATTCATCGAGACCGGGCCGACCCGCGGTGACCAGGTGGCGATCCTGTCCGGGGTGAATGAAGGCGACCAGGTGATCACCAGTGGCCAGATGAAGCTCAAGAACGGCTCGTCGGTGAAGGTCGATAGCCATAACGCGCCGTTGAACGACGCGGCCCCCAAGCCGCAAGAACAATAGGTCGCCGCGCCCATGAAGCTTACCGATACCTTCATCAAACGACCGGTCTGGGCCGTGGTCATCTCGATGTTCATCCTGATACTGGGGCTGCGCTCGATCTTCGGGCTGCCGGTCAACCAGTGGCCGCATACGGAAAATACCGTGGTCACCATCACGACCGCCTACTACGGTGCCGACGCGGCCACTGTCGCCGGCTTTACAACGCAACCCCTGGAAGCGGCCATCGCTCAGGCGCAGGGCATCGATTACCTGTCCTCCTCGAGTATCACGGGGCTTTCGACCATTACTGCGACGCTGCGGCTCAACTACGACTCCAGCAAGGCTCTGACGGAGATCAATACCCAGATCAACTCGGTCAAGAACCAACTGCCGCCGCAGGTGCAGGAACCGGTGCTCTCGGTGGCGGTTGGACAGACCACGGACGCCATGTACCTGGGCTTCTACAGCGACGTACTGCCGACGAACAACATCACCGACTATCTGTTACGGGTCGTCAAGCCGAAGCTCGATTCGATCGAAGGCGTGCAGACGGCCGAGATTCTCGGCGGGCGCCAGTTCGCCATGCGCGCCTGGCTCGACCCCGGCAAGCTGGCCGCCCATAGCGTTTCGGCACAGGACGTTTCAATTGCCTTGTCCAATAACAACTATCTGTCCGCCCTGGGCTCGACAAAAGGCCAGATGGTCACGGTGGACCTGACCGCCGGCACCGATCTGCACAGCGTGGATGAATTCAAACAACTCGTGGTCAAGCGGAACGGCGATGCGCTTGTGCACCTGGAGGACGTGGCCACGGTCACCCTGGGCGCGGAGAGCTACGACACCAGCGTCGCGTTTTCCGGCAAGCGCTCCGTGTTCATCGGTATCAAAGTGGCCCCGAATGCCAACATCCTGACAGTCGCCGGCAGCGTCAGAAGAGCCTTCCCCGACCTGCAATCCCAGCTGCCGAATGGCGTCAGGGGCGAGATCGTCTACGACTCCACGGCGTTCATCAATACATCGATCTACGAGGTGGTGAAGACCCTCGTCGAGGCGATGATCATCGTCTCGATCGTCATCTATCTGTTCCTCGGCTCCTTTCGCGCAGTGATTGTTCCACTGGTGGCGATACCGCTTTCGCTGATCGGGACCTTCTTCATCATGTTCCTGCTGGGGTACTCGATCAATCTGCTGACCCTGCTGGCGCTGGTACTGGCCATCGGCTTGGTGGTTGATGACGCAATTATTGTGGTGGAGAACGTCGACCGGCATATCAAGGAAGAAGGCAAAGGAGTACTGGAGGCAGCCATGATCGCGGCCAGGGAGCTCGGCGGGCCGATTGTCGCCATGACAGTGGTGCTGATTGCCGCGTACGTCCCCATCGGGCTGCGCACCGGTCTCACCGGCGCACTGTTCAAGGAGTTCTGTTTCTCCCTGGCCGGCGCCGTGACCGTGTCGGCCGTGGTGGCGCTGACCCTCTCGCCGATGATGACTTCGCGGCTGTTCAAACCGGGGCAGGAAGAAGGTCGCTTCGCCCGCCGGCTGGATCGCTATTTCGACCGGCTGCGCGGACGATACCATCGGGTGCTTTCAGCCGGACTGGACAGTTGGCCGGTGCTGGTCACCTTTGGCTTTATCCTGTTCCTGCTGGTGGCCGCCAGCGGCATGACCGCCAAGAGCGAGCTGTCGCCGACCGAAGACCAGGGGCTGGTGTTCATGCAGGTCAAAGGCGCGCCGACGGCTTCACCACAGCAGATGGAGCAGCTGGCTGACCAGGCCTTCAAGATCGCAAAAACCGAACCCGAGTACGCGCAGATGTTCCAGCTCACCGGGGTTCCTTCGCTCAACTCGGGGCTCGGCGGCGTGCTGCTCAAGCCCTGGGGGGAGCGCAGCCGCTCGCAGGCAGAGTTGGTGCTGGACCTGCAACAGAAGTGGAACCAGGTGGCCGGGGCCAAGATGGCGGCCTTTCCACTGCCGTCGTTACCGGGCGCCCAAGGCTTGCCGGTGCAGTTCGTGATCACCACCACGGAGTCCGTCGAGAACTTGAATGAAGTCGCCCAGGCGGTCCTGGCCGAAGCCCAGAAGCAAAAACTGTTCTGGTTCTCGGACCTGGACCTGAAGATCGACAAACCGCAAGCCAAGTTGGTCGTCGACCGTGACAAGATCGCGACCCTCGGGATGACCCAGGCCGATGTCGGCGCGGCACTCTCGGCGGCGCTGGGGGGCAATTACGTAAACTATTTCTCCACGGCCGGGCGCTCGTATAAAGTCATTCCCCAGGTACTGCAGGTCGACCGGCTCAACCCCGATCAGATTCTCGATTACTACATTCGCACGCCCTCCGGCGCAATGATCCAGGCGCGCACGGTGGCGCATATCGAGACCTCGACGGAGGCAGAGTCCATCAACCACTTCCAGCAGCTCAACTCGGCCACCCTGTCCGGGGTGAGCGGCTTGTCCCAGGGAGAACTGCTGGCGAAACTGGACGGCATCCTGCACAACGTCGCGCCTTCGGGCTACACCTCCGATGCGTCGGGCGAGTCGCGTCAGTTCATGCAGGAATCGGGTGGCTTCGTCGGCCTCCTGCTGTTCTCCATTCTGATCGTCTACCTGGCGCTGGCCTTTCAGTTCGAGAGCTATCGCGACCCGGTCGTGATCCTGTTTTCGGTGCCGCCGGCACTCTTCGGCGCCCTGGCATTCATCACCATGGGCTTCGCCTCGATCAACGTGTACACCCAGGTGGGGTTGGTGACCCTGCTCGGGCTGATCACCAAGCATGGGATTCTGATCGTGCAGTTTGCCAACGAACTGCAGCGCGCCGGGCACAGCAAGCGCGAGGCCATCGAAGAAGCCGCGGCGGTACGCCTGCGGCCGATCCTGATGACCACCGCGGCCATGGTGCTGGGCGTGGTGCCGCTGGTCTGGGCCTCCGGGGCCGGTGCGGCCGGGCGCCATGACATGGGCCTGGTGATCTTCGCCGGCCTTTCAATCGGTACCCTGCTGACGCTGTTCATGGTACCGGCCATGTACCTGTTCATTGGCACCACTCACCATCAGGAGGCAACCGAACAGCCGCTGTCTACACCGGTGGCCTAGCGGTCACCGCGCTCACGCCAGGCGTGCGCGAAGAAACTCGATGAAACGCTGGGTCTTGGCCGGCAGCAAGCGGGTCTCGGTGACGGCATAAACCGTCACCGGCTTGCCCTGCCATTCAGGCATGACACGACGCAGTTGGCCATTACGCAGTTCATCGGCAACGATTTCCTCGTTCATCAGCACGATGCCCTGGTCGAGCGTAGCCAGCCGCCGCAGCATCCCGACGCTGTTGACCATGAAGCGCCCTCCTACCCCTACCGAGAGGGTTTGTACGCCATCAGTCAGCGTCCAGGCCCCGGCCTTCTGAATATTCAGGCACTGGTGCCGTTCGAGATCATTCGGTGTGCCGGGCACGCCCGACACTTCGAGATAATGCGGCGAGGCGTACAAATAGGACACCAGGGAGGCCAGGGGTCGTGCGATCAGCTGCGAGTCTTGCGATTCGCCAATCCGAATGGCGACGTCGAAGGGCTCGCTCACCAGGTCGACGCGCCGGGAGGTCAGGTCCAGATCGAAGGTGATCCCCGGATAGAGGCCGGCAAACTCGGCGATCAAGGGCGCCAGGTAAGTGACCGCAAAGTCCACGGGGAATGAGACCCGCAGCACACCGCTGGGTTGCGCGAGCATCTCGCCGAGCTGCTCATGGGCCAGCCGGGCCTCATCGACAATGCGCTTGCAGCGCTCGAAGTAGATCTGCCCGGCCTCGGTCACCTCGACCTTGCGCGTGGTCCGATGCAGGAGCCGCAAACCGATCGCCTTCTCCAGGGCACTGATACGCCGGGACAGGGTCGAGTTCGGCATGCCCAGCACCTCGGCCGCCCCGCGAAATCCTTTGGCTTTGACGACCTCGACAAACAACGCCATATCGTTCAGAAGTTCCACGCCAATTGCTCCACATATGGATCAATCAAATCCAGAATGCCATATTTATCCCATAAACAATAAAGCTGATGATGCGTCTCCAGCAACACACACTTTTGAGGATCGCACCATGAGCTCACTCTTCACCCCCATACATGTCGCAAACGCCACGTTTTCCAACCGTCTGGTCATGGCCCCCATGACCCGCAGTCGCGCGGAATTCGATGGCACCCCAGGGGAACTGGCCGCCGAATACTATGCCCAGCGCGCCAGCGTCGGCCTGATTGTTACCGAGGGTACACAGCCGTCCGACGATGCTCAGGGCTACCTCACCACACCGGGCATCTATAGCGACGCCCACGTGGCCGGTTGGAAAAAAATCACCGCCGCGGTACACGCCCACGGTGGGCATATTTTTATCCAGCTGATGCATGCCGGTCGCATGTCGCACCCCGATAACACGCCCCATCATCGCCAGGGTGTGGCACCGTCCGCCATCGCACCCAATACGCCCATGTTCACTGTCAAAGGCATGCAGGACATCCCGGTGCCACGGGCGTTGAGCACCGAGGAAGTGCGTCAGACCGTCGCTGATTTCCGCTTCGCCGCGCGCCGGGCCGTTGAAGCCGGGGCCGACGGTGTTGAAATCCATGGCGCCAACGCCTACCTGGTCCAGCAGTTCCTGGCCCCCAGCGCCAACACCCGAACCGATGAATACGGGGGCTCGATCGAGAACCGCGCACGCTTTGCCATTGAGGTCGCGACCGCCATCGCCGAGGAAATCGGTGCCGACAAAACCGCCATCCGCCTCTCGCCGGGTATCACCATGTGGGGCATCGATGAGGGCGAAGAAAGTCCGAACCTCTACCGCTACCTGGTGGCCGAACTGAACAAGCTGAACCTTGCTTACCTCCACGTCATTCACCAAGGCAACGACTCGCTTCTGGCGGACATCCGCAAGGCCTGGAGCAACACCCTGATGGTGAATCGCCCTGGCCGACCACGGGAGCAGATTGGCGCCGACCTGGCTGCCGGGCTTGCGGATATGGAGGCCTACGGCCAGATGGTTCTGGCCAACCCGGACTTTGTCGAACGCTTGAAAGCTGATGCGCCGCTGAACAAGGCGGACAACACCACCTTCTTCGGCGGCACTCAGAAGGGATACACCGACTACCTGGCCTTGAGCGCTTGAAGGCAACGAAAGGAAACAGCCAGGGCATCCTGTTGCCCTGGCTTGCCCCGTCAGACTGGAGACGGCGAGTGCGCCACCGACTTTTTCAGCCCATCGAAGGAAGCGAACGCTCGACGCTCAAGAACGCACCACCGAGCCCGAGACCGGCAGATTGTCCAGCAGTCTGAGCCCGGTGGTTTTCACGAATGTCTCATAGTCCATCGGCTTCTCGATGCGGGTTTCCGCATTCGGTAGCACATAGGCCCAGGCTCGCTTGGAGGACACGTCATAGACCAGCTTGAACAAGCGGGTGGGCACCCAGACCTGATCATCGCCAATGGTCCCATGGCCCTCGTCAAAGATCGGACCGGTAAAGACAAACACATTGCCCTCGGCACGCGCCGCGAACTTTCTGACGTCGGCCTCGACCTTGCTCCAGATCTTGCGGTTGTTGGTGGGGTCCTGCGGTACCATATTCGACAACGCGAAAGACTGCGCCATGGCATTCGAATTCGGCGCATCGGCCGCCGGCGCCTGATGACCACGGTCCACGGCCGGGTGTTGCGCCCGGTAGTCGCTCAGCTCTGCTCGCGCGCCCTTGGGAATGCGCGGGTCCGGGTAGAACTGGTTGGTACGCTCCTCGCCCTTGGCATCCTGTAGCTGCGTCGCGCTCAGGCGTTCCACCACCACGAGCGGTGTCTTGCTGGTTTGCGAGTACAGCACCGCAAAGCTGTCGGAACACAGGGCCATGGGTTTCATGGTGGCCGGCACACTGGCCGTGCTGATCGGCCGGGCACCCGGGAACAAGTCGGCGCAGCCGTCAAAGGAAGCCTGCTGCTGTTGGCGCGAATACAGGTCAATCGCCGCGCCCTGGCTGATGGCGCCTGAGCGGTGCCCTTGTTTCTCATGTTGGCCAGGTGGGTCGATAAGGTCCAGCAGGTTGCGCGCTTGTGCGGCGCTGGCGGAAAACAACACAAGGGCGGACAGCCCCACTGCGATACGGCGTAGGTTCATGCTTGGATTCTTTGGATTGGAGTGCGGGGATACAGATGACAAAGCCCTCTGGATGAGGGCTTGGGGGGGCGTTTTACGCGTTATGAGCGGAAATTGCCAGAGACATGAACCTATGCCCCCCAGCCATCAGGATGGATCGTCGGGCACTCCACGGGGTTGATTATTGCCGGCCAGACACGATCCGCATGGCTTGGTCTTCCAGGTCAAACAGGTTCCACCGCGCCCCTTCGTCCAACTCCACGAGCAGACGGTTCAATGGTCCGAGGAACTTTGTGAACTCCTCATCGGTGCAGGTGGGCAGGAAGACCGATAAAACCCGTGGATCGTAATACCGGAACATGAGCAGCTTTTTATCTTCGGTTCGCACGCGAAGGAATTTCTTCAGATGCAGACGTATGACGAGCATCGGCAAGACTGGCGGAGCAAGGATAAATATCCCCCAAGCATGGCCCCAGCCTCGCTCCAGCAGCTCCCGGGTGGAAGGCGACGTGGGTATCAGCCGGACCAGGTGAGGGGCTGCCGCCTCGAGGCTCGGTGTCAGTTGGCCCGAATACAGGCACGAGAACTCGAGTCCACTGCGTCGAACCGAGTTGACGATCTCGGGATCACGTGCCCCATCGAGCAACCAATAGACAGCATCGCCAGACAAGTCTTCTGCGTTTGGCCAGAGCAACGTCATCAGTGGGTCGAGTGCGGCTGAACTCATTCAGTCGCCCCCGCTGCCAGGCGCGCGGCTTTATTGCGTTCACATATTTCACAGAAAGGCGTCGCGCTCTGCGCAGCAGCCACCAGTGTCGCCGCCTGATTATCCTGCACGGCCTTGATATCGTCTTGTTGCGCGGATTCAGGTTGAACGGAGGGTGGCGGACTGGGTGCGGGCGTATCCGGTTCCACACTGCGCTTTTTTGGCGGACGACGAGTCGAGGGGCTTGCCACGGGCGCATCCCTCCGCGCCACCGCACCCGACACCGGTACTCGGGTACGCGCCACGGGGACGTAGGGATAAACGTAGGCACACAAATGCCCATTCTGGAGGTTGCAGGAGAATTGTCTCAGGACCTCGGCGTCGGGCAGACGGTAGTTATGAGCCGACTGGCTGGAGAGCAAAGAGCGCACACGATGCATCTCCCCGGCCCCCTGAAAATATCGACGAACAAAACGCTCCACCTGCCACGTCTCGTTCAGGTCCATCTTGACCGCTCGCTGGTCGTAGGTTCTGTTGCTCGTCTTGGTATCGAACGGGTCAGAAGCAAACCCGGCCCTGTCGCCAATCTCGATGCGGTCCAATCCGTCAAAAAAACATAACCGCATAGGCAGCAGGCCCTTAAACGGGATGAAAGATCATTTGTAGCATAAGTGGCCAGGTGTGCGGTCACGTGAAACCCTTTTTATCCGAACGAGGTGATCGAACACACAACCTCCCCCCGAAAACCCCGAAACACCTGGACCAGAGTGGTTTTATCGAGCGCGGAAAGCGCCCGTCTTTTTTGAGGGAAGGCAAATTCAAAAACACCAATAGCAATGATTATCATTGGTTTTATTGTTTTTAGTCGCTATCCTCCGCGTGCTTTCACCCAAGGCCATGCACAAGGAGCCCGATTTGAAGAATGGATACAGCAAGAAACCGCAAGCACTGCTGAGTCGCTGGAGCGAAGCGCTCGGCAGTCCCCTCTTCCAGGCCAACCACATAGCCCTCGATGCTCTGGTCAACACCCTCGCGCCCGCCGCCGAGCGCAGTTTCCAGCGTCTGATCCAGGCGCTGTTTCGCGAAGGTCTGCTGGCTGCCGGCGCTCTCAAGTACGACGAACAGCATCGATGCTGGCTGACCCTTGCCGACCAGACCCGCCTGTGCTTCGACCATTTGCTCCCCGGGCGCATGAGCAGTTGGGACCTGCGTGGCGACATCACGGCATATGGTGATGATCATCCACCGCACAAGATCCAGTTTCCCTCGGAACTGCTGACCCTGCTCAACAATGGCCTCGAAACGTCCGCCGATGCACAAGTGCTGCGCCGTCTCAATGAAGAACTCGACGACAGTTTCGCCAACGATACGTTATGCCTGGCCTTCCACGAGCGCTGGACCCTCCAGCTGCACGAGTCCATGAACCCGGCCCATCGCGACAACCTGCTGAGCTGGCTCAAGGATGATGCGAGCGTTGCCAACCCCACTTCCCTGCTTGAACAGTGGGGTACCCTGGGCCATCCATGGCACCCCAACTACAAGACCAAACTGGGCTTGAGCACCGATCAGGTCATCGATTTCTCACCGGAGTTCGAAGCGCGTTTCCCGGTGATCCTCTGCGCATTGCACCGCCAGTTTGCCCATGTCGAATCACTGGCCGGCACCGCGGATTACTGGCAGTGGTGGCAAGGCCACTTTCCCCAGGCCGCACGGCAGTTGAGCGCGGAATTGACCCGTCAGGGCCTGGAAACCAGCGACTACTTGCCACTGCCGGCCCATCCCTGGCAGGCACGCGAGGAGCTGCCGCAGACCTTCGCCAACGAAATCGGCGACCGCTTGCTGGTCCTGACCGACATCGTCGCGTTCAGCGCCCACCCGACCATGTCGTTCCGCACCGTATTGCCTGAAGGCCGGCGTGACGCACCGATGGTCAAGCTGCCGGTGTCACTGCGCCTGACCAGCGTGCAGCGCACCGTTTCGCCACGCTCGGCGCGCATGGGCCCGCGCATCAGCCACTTGATGCAAACCATCCTGGCGCGCGAACCCGGAATCCAGAACATTCTCGGCATCGTTCCCGAACGCATCGGTGTGCACTTCAAGCCGCAGCCGGTTGATGACGAACGTTCCCGCCACCTGGCCGTGCTGTATCGGGACAATCCGCTGAGCCAGTTGCAACCCGGCGAAATGGCCATTCCGGTCGGCAGCCTGTTTGCGATCGACCAGCACGGCCAACCGCTGTTGCGGCAGTGGGTGCGCCTGGCCAAGGGCAAGGACGATGGCGACGCCATGCAAGCGTTCTTCCACGACTACGTGTCGATTGCGGTACCTGGCCTGCTCGGCATGTACCTGCGCTACGGCGTGGCGTTCGAGGCCCACCAGCAAAACAGCTTCATGATCATGGCCGCCGACGGTCAACTGAGCCGCCTGCTGCTGCGTGACTTCGGCGATATCCGTATCGACCGCAAAACCTTGCACGCACAAGGTCTGGATATCGAACTGCACGATCCGAAGATGACCCTTTATGACGATGCCGGCTTCGTACGCGACAAGCTGCTGCATACGGTCTTCATGTGTCATCTGGGCGAACTGGTGTTGCTCAGCGCCCGCCACTTCGACATCCCCCAGGCCCTGCTCTGGGCTGAACTGGCGATGCAGGTCAGCCAGTGCTTCGATGACTTGCGCGAGCGGGTCGAGCCACAGCGCTGGGCGAGCGAACGTCAGGCTCTGTTGGAACAGGACTGGCCGGCCAAATCGTTCATGCGCATGCGCCTGCTCGACAGTCACGCCGATATCGTCGGGCGCCTGCGCAACCCGCTGAGCGTCAACGCCGATGGCTGCTAAGGACAGCGCATTGCGGTTGCTGGTCGGGATCCAGCTGGTGTCCATGGGCGCCATGGAAATGAGCGGCCCCTTCTGGCCCCTGCAGATCCAGAAGCTGCTCGGCGCCAGCAATGCCCAGTACACCGGCCTGCTTTCCGCGCTGGTGTACGCCGGGCCGATGATGGCGGCGATGATCCTGACCCCCTTGTGGGGGCGACTGGGCGATCGGACCGGGCACAAGCCGATGATCCTTCGCGCGCTGCTGGCATTGGCGGTATGCCAGGCGCTGGCCGCGGTCACCTTCAATCCCTGGCTATTGGTGGGCATCAGGGTGATGCAAGGCGCCCTGGCCGGGTTTATCGCCGCGGCCCAGGCCTATGCCCTGGCCTGCTGCGGTGCCGGCGGGCGGGGACAGGTTCTCGCCCGACTGCAATCGGCCACGGCCGTGGGCTCGCTGGCCGGGCCGGTGCTGGGCGGCTGGCTGATGGATGTCTCGGGGTTCGCGTTGCTGTGCTACAGCGCCACCGCGATTTGCCTGTTGTGCGCGCTGATCAGTCTGTTCCTGCCCAGCGACACGCAACGCCTGCCGCCCAAGCAGAAACCGGCGCATGCGGCGCTGCCCAAGGGTTGGCTGGGGGCAATGCTCGGCGTCATCGTGCTGATCCAGGCCGCCAAGATGATGCCGCAGCCATTCTATGCCTTGTACGTGGCAGACGTCCTGCATGCGCCCGGATGGCTGATCGGCGCCAGCTATGCCGCCAGTGCCGCCACCCTCGCTCTGTCCGCGCCACTGTGGGGGCGACTGTTCGACCGCCATCAGCCCGCGCACACCTTGCGCGTCATCGAATGGGTCGCCTGGGCCTGTGCCTTGACCCTGGCATTCACCGCCGTGGCCAGCGAATGGATGGGCTTTCTGGCCAGCCGACTGCTGTGGGGCGTGTGGCAAGGCGCGCTGCTGCCCGTCGCCTACACCCTGATCGCCAACACCGTTGCACCCGGCCAGCAGGGTTTTGCCCTGGGCCTGGGCAACAGCGCCGCCAAAGCCGGCGCCTTGTGCGGGGCGTTGCTGGGGGGCATCGGCATGGGAGTCGTCGGCTTGGCTCAGAGCTTCTGGCTGGTCGCACTCACCTACGCCATTGCCGCCCTGGGTATCCGTGCAATCCGCACATTTTCACGAACGCCGCAAACCAGCGTTTTATCGATCAACAATTCTCAGAATTGAACAAAGAAAGAGCCATGAAAAAAAACCGACTGTCCATCCTGCTGCCCTTTATCGGCTCGCTGAGCACACCGGCCTGGGCCGATCAGAGCGAACCCGCCCAGGCGGCCCCCCCCACCCTGCAACTACAGGAAATGGTGGTTTCCGCCACCCGTAGCGAAACCAGCATCGCCTCGATTCCAGGCTCCGTGCAGGTGATCAATGAAGAACAGATCCGCCAGCAGACCGGCGCCGGCCGCCGGGTCGCGGATATCCTCGGCCAACTGGTGCCGGGCATTGCCCCTTCCAGCGGCGGCATGAGCAACTTTGGCCAGACCCTGCGCGGGCGCAACACGCTGATCCTGATCGATGGGGTTTCCCAGAACGCGACGCGGGACAACTTCCGCCAGCTCAACAGCATCGCCCCGGAGAGCATCGAGCGCATCGAAGTGATCTCCGGCGCCAGCAGCGTCTACGGCGCGGGTGCGTCGGGCGGCATCATCAACATCATCACCAAGCGCAACAAGGGCGAGGAACTGGCGTTCAGCAGCAGGATCGGCATGACCACCGGTAACAACCTCAATCGCAAGGGTTTCGCCTACGACGCCTTCCAGAGCGCCACGGGCCGCAAGGATGCGCTGGACTGGTACGTCTCGGCCAATACCGTGCAGCGCAACGACCAGTTCGACGGCACTGGCCGGCGCATCCCCCAGGACACGTCCCAGGGCAGCAACATGGACACCAGCACCTACGACCTGCAAGGTCGTTTCGGCTACGCGCTGGATGCCGACAAGAAGATCAGCCTGTCGCTGCAGGACTACAAGGACCAACAGGACACCGACTACACCAAGGACCCGCGCAACAGCAACAACGCCGTCGCGATCAAAGGCCTGCAGCTGGATGACCAGCCGTACACCCATAACCAGGCCGTCAACCTCAACTACACCGACAAGGACTTCCACGGCCAGGGGTTGCAGGTCGAAAGCTACTGGCGACGTGCCGATGCGCTGTTTTTCCCGGACTTGTCACGGGGCCGGGCCGGGGTCTCCGACAACAACAGCATCCAGGATGTCTACGGCCTGCGGGCGGCGATCGAAAGCCAGATGCCGGACCTCGGCCCGGCTACCGGCACGCTGGTCTGGGGCGCCGACTATGATCACGAAACCTCGCGCCAACGCGGTGATCAGTATCGGGTCAATGGGCTGACCTACACCAAGACCGGCACCACCTTTGAAATGGGCCCGGACGTCGCGACCGCCACCAAGGCCATTTTCGGCCAGCTGTCCTACGACATCGGCGACTGGACCTTGCGTGGCGGCGTGCGCCGCGAATGGATCGACAGCGAGATTGCCGACAGCATCGCCTACGGCGAAATCGTCCAGACCGGCAATCGCGCGACGCTGCCCGGTGGCACCCTGAAATACAACGACACGCTGTACAACCTCGGCGCGGTGTATCACCTGAACGAAAACCAGGATGTGTTCGTCAACTTCAGCCAGGGCTTTTCCCTGCCGGATATCCAGCGCTTCCTGCGTGACGTCAGCAGCACCTACGACATCCACCAACTCAACGCCCAGGCCCTCAAGGTCAACAGCTATGAACTGGGCTGGCGTGGCAACTGGGACAAGTGGCAGGCCAGCGTCACGGCGTACGAAAACACCTCGGATGTCACCCAGTTCTATGACGCCAACGACCGCGTGCTGCGCCTGATCAACCAGAAGGAACGCGTGCGCGGCGTGGAAACCAGCCTGAGCTACAACCTGACGGACCAATGGTCGGTGGGCGGCACCTACGCTTACGCCAAGGGCGAGACCGATCAGAACGGCAAATGGATCGACTTGCCCGCCACGCGCATTTCCCCGGCCAAGACCACGGCCTTCGTGGGGTATGACCGTGGCGACTACAACCTGCGTCTGCAAGGCATGCGCCTGTCGGACTATGACGCGGCCTTCAAGGACAACAACGGCCGCGACATCAAGGGCTACACGCTGTTCGACCTGCTGGGCTCGGTAGCGCTGCCGGTGGGCCGCCTGGAAGGCGGCGTCTACAACCTGACCAACCGCAACTACCAGAACATGTTCGCCCAGGCCAACGCCCGCGCGCCCTATCCGAATGCCGAAGGTCGTACCTTGAGTGTGAGCTACGCGGTCGATTGGTAAAGCGCGGCTGGCTGCACTGACTCGGCCCGTCAGTGACGACGGCTGGCGCCATAGCGGACGATCACCCGGGTAATGGCCTCGATAATCCGCGGGTCCGCCTCCGGCGCACTGAATAAACGGAACTCGGCATCGGGCAGCGGCGGCAAACCATGCTCGGCACCGAGGACCGCCAACCCTTGGGAGACCTGGCTGCGGGTCATCGGCGCGATGGCAAAGCCCGCCAGGGCAGCGGCCTGCAACGCGGCATAGCTGGTGCAGAGCATGGCCGTGCGCTGCGCGATCCCGGCCTGGGCCAGGCGCGTCAAGGCGGCCTCCCGGTAAGGACAAGGCTCCGGGAACAGGGCCAATGGCAGCGGTGTCGGCAAGCTGCCGGGCGGTTGTGCGGACCAGGCCCAGACCAGGGGCTCCTGCCACAACGCCAGACCGGGCTCGCTGGACTCGCACAACGAACCGACCACCAGCTCCAGTTCGCCCTGCTTCATCAGGGTCAACAACGCGCCGGGAATACTGACCTGCACGTTGATCCGCATACCCGGATAGTCGGCGGCGAAGGCCTGCAACTCACGCAGCAGGCGGGCATCGGCGAAATCTTCCGACAGACCGATGCGCAAATTGCCTTGAAACGCCGAACGGGTCAACTCGGCCCAGGCATCCCGATTGAGGGCCAGAATGCCCCGGGCATAGGCCATCAACCGTTCGCCATCGACCGTCAGTTGCTGGGAGCGGGTGGTGCGGGTGAGCAGCGGTTTGCCCACCTGCTCTTCCAGGCGCCGCAAATGACCGCTGACGGCCGACTGGGTCAGGTGCAGGCGAGCCGCGGCGCGACTGAAGCCACCTTCATCCACCACCGCGACGAAGGTCTTGAGCAACAAGGCATCGAACATATTCTGATACGTGATTAATCATGCGTATAAATACAATTTATATTTCATGTGACGCTATGTTGCAATGCCCGGGTCTTCTATCCCCTTCCCTGAGGCCCGCCATGACCGTCCTTCTGCACATCGAATGCTCCCCGCGCAAACAGCGCTCCGCCTCCCTGGAAATCGCCCGCCAGTTCATTGCCCGCTATCAGCGTAACGCCCCGGGTACCGAAGTCATCACCCTGGACCTGTGGAGCCTGGACCTGCCGGAATTTGACGGGGCGGTGATGGAGGCCAAATACGCCGGACTCAGCGGCACCCCGTTGACCGAGGAACAGGACATAGCCTGGACGGCGCTGAAAGCACTCGCCGCTCACCTGCATCAGGCTGACGTACTGGTGTTCTCCGTGCCGCTGTGGAACTTCGCCCTGCCCTACAAGCTCAAGCACTTTATCGACGTGATATCGCAGAAAGACATACTGTTTGAATTCAGCCCGGAACATGGCCTCCAGGGTTTGCTGCACAACAAGACGGCCGTGAACGTGTATGCACGCGGTATGGACTTTTCCGAACCGACCACACAACAGATGGACTTCCAGAGACCTTATATGGAGGCCTGGTTGGGCTTTATTGGCGTGACCGACGTGCATTCGCTCCATGTAGAGAAAACCATTCTCGGGCCCGACGTCGACCGCGCCTCTCGCCGGAATACCACCGAACAGGCCCTCGCGCTGGCCGATCGTCTGGCCTGAGGGAGGGTAAAAAACGACCCGGCCGAACCGGCTGGGTTCGTGATAGCGCAGCATTTCCCCGCAATACTCGGCATCAGTTCTTACTTGATAAAGCAGGTTCCTGGTGCTGCTGACGGTGCTGTTCCATGTATTCAAGCTGCAACCGACAATGCCAGCCAAGGTGCGGGGCGTTTGAGCTCTTGATCGCGTAACACCGAAAAGGCGAAGCCTTGGCTGAATAATCGCACTGCTGCTCACACAATCGCAGCAGCAGTGCGCAACTGCTTCGGCCCTACATCCACGGGGTTCCTCAAATGGGGCCGAAGGACGATCAAGGCTCGCTCAAAGGCCACTGAAACGCCAGACAGCAAACGCAGCCATCAGGCCAATCGTAACCGCCATTGACGGGACAACCCCGCCTGCAAGGCAAACGCCAGGATCACCGTCGAGGGGGCGGAAAAGCTGCTCAGGCCGCCGCCGGAAAACATCAAGGCAAGCCCCAGGGCAGTGGCGCCAAACCAGGCCGTCAAACCCACCGGATTGAACGCGGCGACGCGTTCCGGCGCGGCGATGTCATTGCGACCATGGAGAATCTGCGCCAACGCCACGCCGACCCAGGCCACCACGAAAATGCCCTGATAGGCCAATGCCTTGAGCAAGTAGGCAAACACATCGGCGAGCATCAAGCCGTACACGATCACCCCCACCGCCAGTGCCCACATCAGGTACGAACCGCGCAGGCCAAAACGCCCAAAGAATGCCTGCATGTTCAGTGTCGCCAGGTAGTAATTGGCGGTGTTGATCCGGGTCTGCGTGGCCCAGACAAACAACAGTCCCCACAACCCCATCAGCTGCAAAATCGCCATCACCACCGAGACTTCGTTCAGCGCGCCTTCATGGGGAATGCTGCTGACCAGGTAGATGCCCGCCGCGCCGTTGAGCAGGAAGGTCACCCCGTAGAACGGCATGCCGAAGTTCCAGCGACCGTGATACTCCGCGTCCTCAGGCTTGCCGAAACGGGCGTAGTCAAAGGTGAACAGCATCAATACCCAGACGCCCATGTAAGCGCCGAAGCAATTCCACCAACCGGATGCACTGGGCGTGGCCGGGCCGAAATCCAGCCATTGCGGCTGGTAGCCATAACGCCCGATCGACAAGCCCACCGCCACCAGCAAGCCGCCCAGATACACCGGTAGCAAGACCCCATTGAGCTTGTCCAGCCAGTGCTGCACGCTGCCCAGAATCATCGGCACGCTGTACAGCACCACCAGCAATGCGGCCAGCGGATAGACCAGCTGCGGATAGAGATGATTGAGCGCCACGGCGATGACCGAGCCTTCAAACACCGCGTAATAGATGGCGGTTGAAAAGAAGATCAAGGTTGCCAGACAGGCCCCGGTATTGCCAAACAGCAGTCGCGAAAACAATGCCACCGACAAGCCGCTGCGGATCGCGAAGCGACTGAGCACACTGTTGACCAGTCCATAGCTGATCACCGACAGGACCATTCCGATCAGCGCGTTGCGGGCGCCGTAAGACAACGCCAGCGAAGCCCCCACCACGATGTAGAACATCGCACTGCACACGGCCCACCAGGCCATGGTCAGGGACAGTTTGCCCATGCGTGCGGCGGGCGGGACAGGATGATTGGCCGGGTCTTGCCCGGTTTGACTCGAATGCGATAAAGCAGCCATCTGCGTGAACTCCAAAACCAGTCAAAGGTTGAAGCGCGGGCAGCCGCCGCCACACCCACGTGTGGCGTTGGCTTACCGTTTGGCGTTACCCGCGCGATGCGGCGGGCAGAATCAGGAAGGGAACAGCTTGCCCAGGCAACTGAGCTTTTTCTTATAGGATCGTCGCGCTTCCAGCGCCTCTTCCAAGGTGACCGCTTTGAAGCGGGCCTTCTGGTTGGGTTGCATCTGGCCAATCAAATCGAGGTCGGCACTGATCACCGTGCCGATCATCGCGTAGCCACCTCCCGACACCGCATCGCGGTGCAGTACGATGGGCTCTAGTCCGGCAGGCACCTGGATCGAGCCGATCGGATAACAACTGTCGACGATGTTCGATGGGTCGGAACCGGCACCGAACGGTTGCTCACGGGGTTGGAAACCCAGGGCGCTGCCGCCCTTGAAGCGATAACCGATGCGGTCGGCTTCCGAACCCACCGTCCAGGGTTCGGCGAAAAAGCTCTTCGCCGCCGAGTCGGTCAGGCGGTCGTAGTACAGCCCCGGCACGACGCGCAGGGTGATTTCGCCGCCCAATGACTGCCGTAAAGCCATGGGCAAACTGGCTCCCGCGCGGCCCTTGCCACTGGCGATGCCAACCGGCAGCTCATCGCCGGCCACCAGCCTGCGTCCTTCAAAACCACCCAGTGCTCCCAGCGCATAGGTGGATCGACTGCCGAGCACCAGCGCTACGTCAATGCCGCCGGCCACCGCCAGATAAGCGCGAGCGCCAACCCTGGGGAAGTCAAAGCGCAGCACTTGTCCGGCCTTCACCGTGAACGCGGTGTCTTGGTGCATCTCCAGGCCGTCGACCCGCGGTGTCATGTGCGCACCGCAAACCGCCACCAGGGCATCCTGCTGAAACTCCAGCTCCGGCCCCAGCAGCGTGCATTCCAGCGCGGCGGCGCCAGGCGGATTACCGACCAACTGATTGGCGGCACTCAGGGCGTATTGATCCAATGCACCGGAGGGCGGGATGCCCAAGTGGTAATAACCTTCGCGCCCCAGGTCCTGGACGGAAGTGGCGAGACCGGGTTTGAGTACCGTGATCATGCCAGCACCTCCTGCAACGACTTGGGATAGCCGACGGGATCGGCCAGAAAGGCATCCAGCGAGAACTCCAGCGGACGAATCCGCAGGTCGAAACGCCCTGCTTCCACTTCCGCCACGGCCAGGTCATACGCCTCGCGGTCCATCGGCTTGAACTGCACGATGTCGCCTGGGCGGAAAAACACCATGTGCTCCTTCAGGTAGGCCAGATTCTGCTGCGGGTCGTAGATCGGTGCGGGTGTGACCCCGAACATTTGATAGCCACCGGCACCACGCACCGAGTAGATGCAGCCAAAGCAACCGCCGTGCCCCAGGGTCAATTTCGGCGTGTCGGTGCGCGGGCGCAAGTATTTGGGCACCTGCAGCTGACGCTCGCGCTCGACCATCTGGAACATGAACGGCAGGCCCGCGACAAAACCGACCATCGAGACGAACCAGGGGGCAGCACTGTGGGCCGCGATAAACGCCTCGACGTCCGTCAGGCCGTTGATCCGCGCGGCGTACTCCAGGTCAGTGGCGCCCGGGTCCTGATGACGGTCACGAAAGCGCATCAGCGTCTCGTGGGTCCAGGGGTCGTTGTAGAGTACCGGAATCTCGATGATGCGCGTGTGCAGGGTGCGCTCGGCGACCGCTTCGGCCTCGGCGCCCTTTACCGCTTCGAGCAAGGTGTGAGGGGCGATGCGATCCGGGTCGAAACGGATCTGGAATGACGCATTGGCCAGGCACACATCAAGCACGCCATCGAGCGCCAGGCGCTCCACCGCGCGAGTGACCGCCATGCCCTTGAAGAAGGCCTCAAGGGACATGCTGTCGCTGACTTCGGCAAACAGATGCTCGTCAGCGCCAAAGCTGTAACGGATCGGATGACTCATGCTGCACCTGCGCAGCGGCGTTCGGCCAGCCAGGCTTCCAGTGTGCCGGTGTGGAAGTCGGCGCGGTGCAGCCACGGCTGCTCCAGCAGTTCGCCATGCAGCGCCAAGGTGCTGGCCATGCCGGAGAGTGTGGTCTGCTGCAATGCCAACCGGGCCCGGGCCAATGCCTCGGCACGATCGGCACCCTGCACGATCAGCTTGGCCAACAGCGAGTCATAGTACGGTGGAACGCGATAGCCTTGATACAGGTGAGTGTCGACCCGCACGCCCTCGCCTTGCGGCCAGATCAGCGCCTCGACCAGCCCCGGGCTGGGAAAGAAATCCCGTGCGGGGTCTTCGGCGTTCAGACGCATTTGCAGCGCGGCACCGTTGAGCCGGATGTCGCTCTGCTTGAGGCCCAGCGGCTCTCCACCGGCAATGCGCAGCATCGCCTGCACCAGATCGATACCGGTGATCAGTTCGCTGACCGGGTGTTCAACCTGGATTCGCGTGTTCATCTCGATAAAGAAGAACTCGCCCGTCGCCTCGTCATACAGGTACTCCAGCGTCCCCGCGCCTTTGTAGCCGAGGGATTCGGTCAGGCGCACGGCACTGGCACAAAGCGTCTCGCGTTGTGGCTGGCTGAGTACCGGCGACGGAGCTTCCTCAAAGATCTTCTGGCGCCGACGTTGCAGCGAGCACTCGCGCTCGAACAAGTGCACGGCGTGCCGACCATCGCCCAACACCTGCACTTCGATGTGCCGGGCCCTGCCGATGAAGCGCTCCAGATACACCGCGCCATTGCCAAACGCCGCCTGGGCTTCGCGTTGCGAACGGGGGAATTCCTCGCTCAGTTGTTGGGCGTTTTCAGCCAGGCGGATACCCCGTCCGCCACCACCGGCCGAGGCTTTGATCAGCAGGGGAAAACCGACCGACTGCGCCGCTTCGAGTGCCGACGCGACATCGAACAGTTCGCCGGGCGACCCCGGTACCACAGGCACCCCGGCTTCTTCAGCCGTGCGCCGTGCCTCGGCCTTGTCGCCCATGCGCCGGATGGTGTCCGGGCTTGGACCGACGAAAATGACACCGGCCGCCAGGACCGCTTCGGCAAAGTCCGCGTTCTCCGAGAGAAAGCCATAGCCGGGGTGCAGCGCATCGGCCCCCGTGGCTTTCAAGGCGCCCAGCAACGCCTGGACATTGAGGTAACTTTTATCCGCGCGGGCCGGGCCGAGAATATGCACCTCGTCGGCCATACGCGCAGCCTGGGAGTCGATGTCCGCTTCGCTGCAGGCGGCAACGGTGGAGATGCCCAGGGCCTGGGCGGCACGGATAATCCGCACGGCGATCTCGCCACGGTTGGCGATCAGGAGTTTACGAATGCCTTGAGTCATGATCGCGCCCTCACTCGTCGTCGAGTGTTGCGACGACCTGACCCGGCTCCACCGGATCGCCGTCTTCCACCAGAAATGCGCCAAGGCGACCCGCCGTCCCGGCGGTCAGTTCGGAAAACTGCTTCATGACCTCGATCAAGCCAATCACCGTATCGGCGCTGACCAGGGCCCCCTCTTCGACAAAATTCGCCGACTCCGGGGTAGCCTTGCGATAGAAGGTCCCCGGCAACGGGGTGATTACAGTATGTTCGGCCATGTCTGTTCCTCTTGGAATAGTTGTAGAAAGGCAGGCAAAAATAAAAGGATGTTCAAACCCCGGCGTCTCGGCGCCTGGTGTTTGGCAAGGCTTCAGCGCGGCACGCGGACGTTGATCCCGGCGCCATCGAGCGCGTTGCGCGTGGCCTCGCCCAATGCCAGTGCCCCTGGCGTATCGCTGTGCAGACAGATGGAGTCGAACTCGATCGCCAGGTCCTGCCCCTCGACCGTGCGCACCACACCCTCCTGGCAGGCACGCAGCACGCGCGCGGCGACCTGGACCGGATCATGAGCACGGACGTTGCGGGTGAAAACGATAGAGCCGCTGAGGTCGTACTCCCGGTCGGCGTAGAACTCGCGGATCACTGGTTGGCCCAGCTCCCGGGCAATACGCCAGATCACGGAGTCAGGCATGCAATACAGCAGCAACTCCGGCTCCAGTCGCTGCAGGTTTTCCACCAGCAAGCGAGCCGCCTCCTCGTCCCGGGCCAGATGCATGTAGAGCGCGCCATGGGGTTTGATGTGCTGCAGCGCCACGCCCTGGACACGAGCCAGTTCACGCAGGGCACCCAGCTGATAAAGCATGTCGTCGACCAACTCCTGGGCCGGAGCGTTGATGTGCCGGCGGCCGAAACCCACCAGGTCGCGAAACCCCGGATGCGCGCCGATGCCCACGCCCAGGCGCTTGGCCTGCTCGACGGTGCGGCGCATGGTGCTGGGGTCGCCGGCATGAAAACCGGTCGCGATGTTGGCCGAGCTGATAAAGCCCATCAGCTCATTATCAATGCCATCGCCGATGGTCCATGGGCCAAAGCCTTCGCCCATGTCCGAGTTGAAATCTACTGCCTGCATGCCGCTTGCTCCTGACGCTTGTGACTTCATGCAGGCCACGTTAAATTCCAGCCACCCCCTTGGGAAGATCTATTAACAGATAGGGTATCTTCTGAAAAACAGATACCCATTCGTTCGGAGTGTTCATGTCACTGACCCTGCGCCAGGTCCGCTATTTCGTCGCCACCGCCGAGATCGGGCAAATCTCTCAAGCGGCGATTCATTTGAATATTTCCCAGTCGGCGGTCACCACCGCGATCAAGGAACTGGAAGCCATGCTCGGCACGCTGTTGTTCCAGCGCTCGGCGCAAGGCATGAGCCTGACGGATGCCGGGAGACACTTTCTCAACCGGGCCTACGTGATTCTGCGCAGCGTCGATGATGCCCTCAACAGTCCGCTGCCCGACGTGCGCGCCAGTGGGCGGCTGCGCCTGGCGGCCAGCTATACGGTGATCGGCTACTTCCTGCCGCACCATCTGCAACGGCTTGAACACTGGCATCCGGATGTGGCCATCGAGGTCCATGAACAAGAACGGCAAGCCATTGAACAGGGCTTGCTGGAGGGCCGGTTCGACATGGCGGTAGTGCTCACCGCGAACCTGACTCACCCGGATATCGTCTCGGAAATTCTCTTCAACTCGGAGCGCCGGCTTTGGCTGCCCAGCCATCACCCGTTGTGCGAACGCGCGGCCGTCAGCCTCGCCGACGTGGCGAAGGAGCCTTATATCCTGTTGACCGTCGATGAAGCCGAACAAAGCGCCATGCGCTATTGGGAACACGCGCGGCAACAACCCAACGTGCGGGTGCGTACCAGCTCCGTGGAGGCCGTGCGCAGCATGGTTGCCAACGGCAGCGGCGTGGCCATCCTCTCAGACCTGGTGCACCGGCCCTGGTCGCTGGAAGGCAAACGCATCGAAACCCTGACGGTCACCGACAAGGTCACCCCAATGAGCGTCGGCCTGGCGTGGCATCGCGAGCGTGATTTCAGCCCGGCGATGAACGCATTGCGCAATTACTTCCACGATGCGTTCCTGGCGCCGCAACAGCTTTCTGCACGACGTTGAAGAGAATGAAAGCCCATTGGGATGGGGTCGGGCAACGACCGCAGGCGGAGCGGGCGACTCAGGACTTGGCCCCCAGTTGCGCGGAAATCCGTGCGGCGGCGCTTTTGATCTGCGGAATCAGCTCGGCCATTTTCTCCAGCGGCATGTAGGGCACCGTGCTGGCGATACTGATACCGGCAACGATTTTCCGGCTGGCATCGCGTATGGGCGCGGCCACGCAACGGATCGACGGTTCATTGTCTTCCAGGTCGAAGGCATATCCCCCCGCCACATACTCCAGCATGCGCGTGCGGAACTGCTCCCAGGTCTGCTCCACATGCTGGGGCCACAGGGCGTTCCTGCCGCCCACCGGCAAGCTGACCTGATACAGGCGCTGCCATTCCTCCTGCGAACAATCGAGCATCAACGCCTTGCCGATCCCGGTCCGCGCCAGCGGCATGCGATGGCCGACCCGCGAACGCATTTCCGGACCATTGCGCCCCGGATTCTTGTGCAGGTACAGCACGTCATCGTCTTCACGAATGGCCAGGTGGATGGTGTCGCCGGTCAGCGCCGACAGTTCATCCAGGAACGGCGTGGCCAGGGTCACCAGCGGCAGGGCCTCGCGGGCCTGGAAGCCCAGCTCGATCAGCTTGGGTCCCAATAGATAGCCGACTTGCGGCACCACCCGCAGATAACGCTCGTCCACCAGGCAGCTGGCCAGCCGATGAGTGGTGCTGCGCGTGGTCCCGATAAGCCGGGCAATCTCCTTGAGATCGCGGGCGCCGTTGGCCACCGCCTGCACCACGCCGAGGCCCCGGAGCAGCGTCTGGGTACCGGTGGGGGCGCAGTCCTTGGCATTTTTTGGGGTGTCGTCCAGCATATCCAGCCTTATGAAAGGGTCTACGAAAACGAGGGCCATTATGGCCGCTCACTGGCCCGCTTGCATGTCACTTTTCCGGCCTTCAGTTCACTGCGCGAGAAGCGCTTCAATCTGGCCTGGCGTCTGTTCAGCGCTGCTTGAGGCGGTCGATGATCACTGCCCCGAGGAGAATCGAGCCACGAATGACGTACTGGTAAAAAGTGTCGATGTTCTTCAGGTTCATCGCGTTCTCGATGATTGCCAGAATCAGCACACCGGCGATCACATGGCGGATCAGCCCGATCCCGCCGCTCAGCGACACCCCGCCCAGCACGCAGGCGGAAATCACCGTCAGCTCGAATCCCTGGCCGATCATGGGCTGGCCCGAGGTCATGCGCGAAGCCAGGATCACCCCGGCCAGCGCGCCGATCAGCCCATGTACGGCGAAGATGATGATCTTGGTCCGATCCACATTCACCCCGGCCAGCAGCGCGGCTTCCTGGTTGCCGCCGATGGCCATGGTATTGCGGCCGTAGGTGGTGTAGTTGAGCAGCCAGCCGAAGAACACAAAGCACAGCACAGTGATCAGGATCGGCACCGGTACGCCGAACAGCTGCCCGTTGCCGAAGACGAAGAAACCTTCGTTCATCACCCCGACGGCCTTGCCGTTGGAGAAGATATAGGCCAGCCCGCGCACAATCTGCATGGTCGCCAGGGTGGTGATCAGGGCGTTGACCCGCAGCTTGGCGATCACGATACCGTTGATCAGCCCCACGCACAGGCCCATGGCCAGTGCCGCCGACACCCCGAAAAACACGCTGTCGGTATCGCGAATGACAATACCGGCGACCACTCCGGCACAGGCGATCACCGAACCGACCGACAGGTCGAAGTGCCCCGAGGCCAGGCAGAACAACATGGTGCAGGCGGCGATCCCCGTGGTGGAAATCGCCAGGCCGAGGCCGCGCATGTTCAGGGAGGACATGAAGTTATCGATAAACAGCGCACAGAGCACAAAGATGCCGATGGCCGCGAGCAGCATCACCCAATCGTCGAAGAACTTGCGCTGGTTGAAGCCGAGCCAGAATGCATGTGTATTTTTAACCTGTGACATAAACACCTCGATAGGTTTTCAGTCCCGCGAACGCGGGAGGGCCAGTTGCAACAGACTGGCTTCATCAGCTTCGCTGCGTAACCGTTCGCCGGTAATCGCGCCTTCGCTCATGACCAGGATGCGATCGGAAATGCCCATGACCTCCATCAGGTCGCTGGACACCACGATCACCGCGATCCCCTGCTCGGCAAGGTTGTAGATGATCTTGTAGATCTCGGCCTTGGCACCGATGTCGATGCCGCGAGTCGGCTCATCGAGCAGCAGCACCTTCATCGGCATCGACAGCCAGCGGCCCAGAATCGCCTTCTGCTGGTTACCGCCGGACAGGTAGAGGATCGGTTGGCCGGCCGAAGGCGTACGGATGTTCAGCGCGGCGATTTGCCGTTGGGCATTGTCCCGCTCCCAACCACCGCGGATCAGCCAGCCGAAGCCGGCGTGATGGGTGCGGGCGCTGATATTGATGTTCTCCGCGACACTGGCACGGGGCACGATGCCTTCCTTCTTGCGATCCTCCGGACACAGCAGCACACCCGCCGCGATGGCATCGCGCGGTGATTTGAACGCCGCGGCCTGCTCATGCAGCACCAGGCGTCCGGCCTTGCTGCGGGACAGCCCCGCCAACAGCCGCAACAGTTCGGTGCGCCCGGCGCCGACCAGGCCGAACAGCCCGAGTATCTCGCCCTTGTTCACGCTGAAGCTCGCCGGTTCCAGCACGCCCGGGCCGAGCAGGCCTTCGACCCGCAAGGCCTGGCCGCCTTGCGGGCGAGGACGGTAGTCATAGATGTCCTTGATGTCGCGGCCGACCATGCTGCTCACCAGCCGGTCGACGCTCAGTTGTTGCATGTCCTCGAAGGTGCAGACAAAACGCCCGTCCTTGAACACCGTCACCGCATCACAGATGCGGAACACTTCCTCCATGCGATGGGAGACATAAAGAATCACCCGCCCCTCATCCCGCAGCCGGGCTATGATCACCATCAGCCGCTCGATCTCCCGCGCCGACAGGCTGCTGGTGGGCTCATCGAAGGCAATCACATGGGCATTGCGCGACATGGCCTTGGCGATCTCGACCATTTGCCGCTGGCCCAGGGACAGGCTGCCCAACCGGGCATTCGGATCGATCTCGTCAGCCAGGCCCTTGAGCAGCTCACGGGCCCGCTGCACCAACGCCCGGCGGTTGACCATGCCCAGGCGCGAGGGCATATGCCCCAGCAGCAGGTTTTCGGCCACGGTCATTTCCGGCACCAGTTGCAGTTCCTGATGGATCACCGCGACGCCGTGGGCAATGCTGTCGGCCGCCGAGCGGAAACTCATGACCCGCTCGCCAATCTGCAGGTTGCCGCTATTGGGCGAATAGAACCCGCCGAGGATCTTCAACAGGGTCGACTTGCCGGCACCGTTCTCGCCCATCAACGCATGCACGCTGCCGGGTCGGGCCTCGAAACTGATCTGCGCCAGCGCCCGCACCCCGGGAAACTCCTTGCCGATACCATTGAAGCGCAGGCTCGCGACCGCCTTCGATTGTTCCAACATAGCCTATCTCCCGCACCGGGCCGCGCGCTGCGCGACCCACAGGGTGGACGTCAGGTGCAAGGTCCAGCCCTTGCGGCGGCGCAGAGTCATTTCCACAACCCGATCTTGGTCAACTCTTGCTGGAAGTTGGCGCGGGTAATCAAGGTCACGGTGTCCAGAGCGGTGTACTTGGCGGGCTCCTTGCCGGTACTGACCCAGGTGAACATTTGGCTGGCGGTTTCATAACCCGAGGTATCGGGGCTCAACAGCATCGAACCGTAGAAGCCGCTGTCGGTCTTTTTCAGTTCGCCGATGGCGTCGGTGCCATTGATGCCGACACCGATCACATTCGCCGCCTTGAAGCCGGCGCTTTCGGTAGCCCGCACGCCGCCCAGCACGGCACTGTCGTTCATGCCGCCGACGATCAGGTTCTTCGCCGCCCCCGGAAGCTTGACCAGGGCCGAGTTGGTGGAGTCCATACTGCCGGGGACATCGAGGGTTTTCTGCGCCGTGAGGAGGATATGGTCCGCCGGCAGGCCCGCGGCCTTGAGTGCGTCCACCGAACCGTCGGTGCGCTTCTTGCCGGTGTCCAGTTCATCGAAGGTGTTGATCACCGCGTAGGTGGCGCTCCAGTCCCAACCACGTTTTTTTGCTTCAGCGGCCATCGCCGCGCCTTGCTTCTGACCGATCTTGAACGCCGCCAGGCCGACATAAGGCACGTCCTCCATGGGCTTGCCGTGGGCGTCGACAAAGCGGTCATCGACGGCCAGGACCTTGAGGTCGTTGAGCTTGGCCTTGGCCATGATCGCCGGGCCCAGCGAGGTGTCCGACGGGCAGATGACAAAACCCTTGGCGCCGCTGGCGGCCAGGGTGTCAATGGCCGCCAGGGTCTTCTCGCCATCGGGGACGGCGATCTTGATCACCGTGAAGCCCTTGTCCTTGCCGGCCTTTTCGGCAAAGGCCCATTCGGTCTGGAACCAGGGTTCCTCGGCCTGCTTGACCAGAAAGCCGATCTTCACTTCTTCGGCCGAGACCCAACCGCTGAAACTGCTGGCCGCGACCAGCGCCGCGGCACAGGTCAGAGAGCGGATGTTGCGCTGAATGAACATAAGTAACCCTCTTGTTGTTATTGGTTCGTTACGTACGAAAAACTGTCCGGCCTCGCGACCGGCTGGGTGTCACTCGTGATAAAGCACTGAACGGCCACCATCGATCATGATGCAGGTGGCATTGATGAACGGCGCCTCGTCGGTCGCCAGGAACAGCGCCGTCATCGCCACCTCGACCGGCTGGCCGATACGCCGTGGCGGGTGCAGGTCGAAGGCGCGCTGGCGCTCGGCGTGGGGGTCGTCGAAGCCGTTCCAGTAGTCGACATTGAGCTGGGTTTCGATGTAGCCCGGTGCAATGGCGTTGACCCGAATACCCTTCGGCGCGTACTCGATACCCAGCGCCCGCGTCAGCCCGAGCAGGCCATGCTTGGCCACCGGGTAGGGAAAGCAACCCGGGATGATGTGGCTGGAATGGGTCGAGGCGATGTTGATAATGTTGCCGATGCCCTGCTCGATCATATGTGGCAACACCGTGCGGCAACCGAACCAGGCGCCGTCCAGGTCGATGGCGAAGCAGCGGCGCCAATCCTCGTCGCTCATCTCCAGCGGGTCGCGAAACACATTCACGCCGGCACAGTTGACCAGCACGTCGACGCGCCCGAAACGCTCGATCGCCAGGTCCACCAGGGAGCGCCATTGCTCCTTGGACGTAATGTCCACGGCCTGGGCATGGACCTGGGCGCCGTGTTCACGCCAGCGGGCCGCTACTCGCTCGACTTTCTCGCCCTGGATATCACCTATCACCAGCCGCGCCTGCTGCGCCTGGAAGCAGGCGACAATCGCCTCGCCGATACCCTGGGCCGCACCGGTCACCACCACCACTTTGTCTTTCAGCCGGTCGCCGTAGGTGGGCTCCGGAACCTCAGGTAAAGACAGCGCTTCAGCCATGTCAAATACTCCTGTAAATAAAGTGTTCAGCACTTTGGGCACGTCGTGCTTCAGCCCGCAAAGCGCTGGCAGGCCAAGCCTTTCACCCCGACATCGGCGCTCAACAGGGCACCGTCCAGCGCCGCCCCACTACCCGCCGGCCGGGCGCTGGTGACGTAAAGCGTGGACAGATCGGCGCCGCCGAAAACACAACTGGTGGGGTACCGCACGGGTAATTCGATCACCCGGTCGAGCGTACCGTCGGGGGCATAGCGGATCAGGCAATGACCATCCCAGCGGGCATTCCAGACATAGCCCTGGCTGTCCATGGCCGAACCGTCCGGCACACCGCGGCTGGACGGTTGCGCCCAGGGGCTGCGCATGCCCAGGGAGCCATCGGCCTCGATGGCATAGCGATAGAGTTGGCCATCGAGGCTGTCGGCGCAGTAGAGCTGTGTGCCCGTGGCATCCCAAAGCAAGGTGTTGACGATGCCCTGCCCCTCCAGCAACGGGGTGACATGCGCATCCGGGTCGACCCGGAACAGTCCCCCCGAACGCCGGTTGATCGGCAAATCGCCGCCATCGGCCGCCAGGTTGTTTTGCATGCTGCCCAGCCACAGCCGTCCCCGCGTATCGCAACGGGCCTCGTTCGCCCGGTTGCCGCTCACCGGGTCGGCCACGCAAAACAGGCTCAGGGCCGGTTGCTGCGACGGCGAGTCGAGGTCAAGCCGATAGACCCCACTGGCCAGGGTCACCAAGGCATCACCGCGCTCGCACGGAATGAATGCCGACACGGCTTCAGGCAGCTGCCATTGCTGGTAACGCCCGCCACTCAGGCGGCAGGCCAGCCGAGCGGCAATATCCACCCAGTACAAGGCCTGGGTGGGGCCGTCCCAGAACGGGCCTTCGGCCAACATGAAGCGCTGTTCGCTCAGCGGCTGCCATTGCATGATGAATCCTCCTGTCTGATCCATGGCCTTACCACTCGGCAAAACTGCCGTCGGCATGGCGCCAGATCGGGTTGCGCCAGCGGTGGCCGATGGCTGCGCGTTCGATGACGTACTCCTCGTTGATCTCGATGCCCAGGCCCGGGCCGTTGGGGATCTTCACGAAGCCCTTGTCATAGTCGAACACCCGCGGGTCCTTGACGTAGTCCAGCAGGTCGTTGCTTTCGTTGTAATGGATGCCCAGGCTCTGCTCCTGGATGAACGCGTTGTAGCAAACCGCATCCAGCTGCAGGCAGGCCGCCAGCGCAATCGGACCCAACGGGCAATGCAGGGCCAGGGCCACGTCATAGGCCTCGGCCATGTTGGCGATCTTGCGGGTTTCGGTGATGCCACCAGCATGGGAAGCATCCGGCTGGATGATGTCGACATAACCTTCGCTGAGTACCCGTTTGAAATCCCAACGGGAAAACAGGCGCTCGCCCAGGGCAATCGGCGTCCTGGTCAGCGGTGCCAGCTCTTTGAGGGCTTCGTAGTTTTCGCTGAGCACCGGCTCTTCGATGAACATCAGCTTGTAGGCGTCGAGTTCCTTCATCAGCACCTTGGCCATGGGTTTGTGGACCCGGCCATGGAAGTCCACGCCGATGCCGACATTCGGCCCCACCGCATCGCGCACGGCGGCGACGTTGGCCAGAGCCAGGTCGACTTTCTCGAAGCTGTCGACGAACTGCAGTTCTTCAGTGCCGTTCATTTTGACGGCGGTGAAACCGCGCTCGACGGCTTCCCTGGCCGCCCGGGCGGTATCGGCCGGACGGTCGCCGCCGATCCACGAGTACACCCGGATCTTGTCGCGAACCTGTCCGCCCAGCAGATCGCTGACCGAGACCCCAAGCGCCTTGCCCTTGATGTCCCAGAGCGCCTGATCGATCCCGGCCAGGGCGCTCATGTGCACCGCGCCGCCACGGTAGAAACCGCCGCGATACAGCACCGTCCAGATATCTTCGATATTGCGCGGGTCCTTGCCGATCAAATAGTCCGACAGCTCATCAACGGCTGCCGCAACGGTGTGGGCGCGGCCTTCGACCACCGGTTCGCCCCAACCGGTCACGCCCTCGTCGGTTTCGACCTTGAGGAACAACCAGCGCGGCGGAACGATAAAGGTCGTCAGTTTGGTAATTTTCATCGTGTCGTCTCTCTTGTTCAGAGGCGGCGCACAGGGCGCCAGAAAGTCTTAACGCAACGCGTTCCAGGCCTGCACATAAGCCTTGGCACGCACGGCCACTTCGTCAGGTGTCAAGCCCGGTTTGAACAGCCCGGACCCCAGGCCGAAACCGCTGACACCGGCCTCGACAAACACCTGCATGTTGTCCGGTGTGATCCCGCCTACCGGAATCAGCAAGGTGCCTGCCGGCAGCACCGCCAACCAGGCCTTGACCACCGCCGGCCCCATTTGCTCGGCCGGGAACATCTTCAGGACATCGGCGCCTTCGGCCAGGGCGGCAAAGGCTTCGGTCGGCGTGGCGACACCCGGCGACAAGTACAGGCCCGCGGCCCTGGCCGCGCGCAAGACCGAGGGATCACTGTGGGGCATGACGATCACCTGTCCGCCGGCCGCCTTCACTTGCCCGACCTGTTCCGCGGTCAGCACCGTACCGGCACCGATCAGGCAATCAGCGGGCAAGAGGCTGCGCAGGATGCGAATGCTTTCGTACGGTTCAGGAGAATTGAGGGGTACTTCAATGACGCGAAAACCGGCTTGGTACAACACCTCGCCGATGGCCGCCGCCTCTTGCGGGCGCAGGCCGCGAAGAATCGCGATCAGACCGTTTTTCGCCAGTGCTTGTTTGAGCATGACAGACCTCTTGGTAGTTGAGCGCAGACGCTCAGCCGAGCAGCCCGGCCGCTTCGGCCAGGTGCCATAAACCGCGCTCGGTGGCCTGTTCGGCCAGGCTCGCCGGGGCAAAGCCGCAGGCATCGAGTGCCCGACTGTAGCGGGCACAGAGTTGGGAGTTGCCGATAAGAATGCTCGAGGGCAAGTGGTTGCCGTGGCGTCGACGGCGCAGCACGTTGGCCAGGGCCACGAGTTCGTGGCCGATCAACAAACCCGACAGATAGTCGACTTGCTCACTGGCACTCAGTTCGCCCGTCAGGCCAAGGCTGCGTGCACTGAACAAGGTCGACAACGGGCCGATCTCGCCGTCGATGGACAACGCCACCTGCACGCCGCGATCAAACGCCCGGCCATCAAAGGGTGCACCGCGTTGTTGGGTACGACCCAGAATGCTGTATTCGCTGAGGATGGCGAACAGTTCGCCGGTCATGAAGGTATCGAAATGCACGATCCGGCCGTCGGCCACTTCGACCCATTTCGAATGGCTGCCCGGCAGGCCGATCAGCAGGTTGTCGCCAGCGCCTCTCGGCAGGCTTTGCAGGACGCCGAGGACCTGGGTCTCTTCGCCACGCATCACATTCGGCAGCCGTGAACGCTGGATCACCCCGGGCACGATATGCACATCGACGCCACGCAGGCTACGCAAGGTTAGCAACGCGGTACCGAGGTTGGCGACATTCGCCGGGGTGTCGCGGTAAGCGGCTTCAGCCCAACCCTGGGCGCTGCCGACCATGCCACAGGCGATCACCGGGAGCTCGGGCTGAGCGTCCAGCCAGTCACCGCAGGCATCGTCGAAGGCCAATTCGAAACCGTCGGCGCACATCTGGCCGGCAATCATCCGCGGCCCACTGGGCAATTGCATGATCCCCGACGACAACGAACGCTGCTCGAGCACCTGGCCGCCAGCAGCGAGTTTGTAAGCCCGAAGGGAGGTTGTTCCCCAATCGAGCGCGATCAATTGCGCCTGCATCGCTTCACCTGAATTTATTTTTGGACAGTGAGTGCGTAGAGCTGATGGGGCGACTATAGACCCTCGGAGAAATAAATCTCAATATATATTTATACATCCCATATATAGGGATTAATTGGGTTGTTAAACGAACCCGCCTTGAATCGGTAATGGGGACGGCCTTAATAAATCTTGCTCCTGCGAACTGCACGGCCCGGCCCTGGTGTCTGGCCAAGCTGCTGGGAGCGTGTGGTGGTGCCCTGTCGGGGGGGCCATCCTTCGAAAATGGGCGATAACCGCACACGTTTTCTCCGGCTTGAACAGCTTTCCCAGACCACGCGCCTGAGCTGAACCTCCCTGTTCGTAACGCTTTGCGGCCAATGAGTGCGCCCCTCGTCGACCGTTCGGCTGTGGTTCATGCCCGACACCGGAAATCAGCCCCGTTGACGAAATTAACCATTTGGTACATTTTCGCCACGCATGCCTGGCTGCCTGTGCCGATGCCTGAAAAAACAAGGGAGGTCATTGCAATGACTCATACAATTCTGGTGCTGAACGGCCCGAACCTGAACCTGCTGGGATCTCGTGAACCGGCCACGTACGGCTACGAAACACTGACCGATGTCGCCGATCTGTGTGAACGCACTGCCGTATCACACGGAATGCAAATCGAATTCCGCCAAACCAATCATGAAGGTCAGCTTATCGACTGGATTCATCAGTCTCGAGGCCGCTGCGCGGGCATCCTGATCAACCCGGCGGCCTGGACCCACACCTCGGTAGCGATCCGCGACGCCTTGTCCGCCGTGGAGTTACCGGTGATCGAAGTGCATTTGTCCAACGTGCACAAACGTGAGGAGTTCCGTCATCACTCATTTGTGTCGGCCATTGCTGTCGGCGTGATTTGCGGGATGGGGAGCAACGGCTACCGTCTCGCCCTTGAACATTTTGCCCACTTATTGAAACCCTGATGACCATGAACCCGAACAAACAATCCGTACTGGCTGGCCTGATCGGCGCAGGTATCCAAGCCTCGCGCACCCCTGCCCTGCACGAACACGAAGGCGATGCCCAAGGCATTCGCTACTCCTATCGTCTGATCGATCTCGACACCCTGGAACTGGACATCAACGCACTACCCGAACTGCTCAAGAGCGCCGAACAGATGGGTTATACCGGCCTGAACATCACATACCCCTGCAAGCAGGCCATCCTGCCGTTGCTCGACGAACTTTCCGACGAGGCTCGTGGTATTGGCGCGGTCAACACGGTGGTGCTCAAGGATGGCAAGCGCATCGGCCACAACACCGACTGCCTTGGGTTTGCCGAAGGTTTTCGTCGGGGACTTGCCCAGGCGGCACGTCGTAGGGTGGTACAGATGGGGGCCGGCGGCGCAGGCGCGGCAGTGGCACATGCATTGCTGTGCGAGGGCGTCGAACAACTGACGGTGTTTGAAGTCGATCCGAGTCGCGCCCAGGGTCTGGTGAATAACCTGAATGCCCACTTCGGACCTGGCCGCGCGATTGTCGGGCTGGATCTACCCGCTGCCGTCGCGGCGGCTGATGGTTTGGTCAATACCACCCCGGTGGGCATGGCAAAACTGCCTGGTACGCCATTGCCGGTGTCACTTCTGCACGCCGATTTGTGGGTAGCCGAAATCGTCTACTTCCCCCTGGAAACCGAGCTGCTCAAGCAGGCTCGCGCCGTGGGTTGCCGCACGCTGGATGGCGGCAATATGGCAGTGTTCCAGGCCGTCAAGGCCTTCGAACTGTTCAGTGATTGCCCCGCCGACGCCGAGCGCATGCAGGCGCACTTCCACAGCATGAACAGCTGAGTCCAACCTACCGAGGCGGTGCTTTGGCCGATGAAGCGCGCGCTGGACGACCAGGGCACGCCCATCGGTTGGCCGCCGGTCTTTTCAGACGTGCAAGTAGTTCAGCACCGACTCGCAAATCATCGCCTTGTGCCGTTGCTTGACCTGTTCGTCAGTGAGGTCGATCTGGAAAATCTCACTGAAGGTATGCCGGTTGGAGACGCGATAAAAACAGAAGGAACTGATCAGCAGATGCAAATCGATTGCCTCTACCCCCTGACGGAAAACCCCTTGGGCTTCACCGCGCAGTAACGTCTCCTTGAGCGCCGTGAGGACGTTATGGCTCATCGCGCGAATCGCTGAGGACTGCTTGACGTTGACACCGTTGTGGATGTTTTCGATGCCGACGATGCGCACGAAATCGACATTGTGGTCATGGTGGTCGAACGTGAACTCCACCAGGCGCCGGATGGCTTGCTCTGGCTCCAACTCCGCCAGTTGCAACTGACCTTCTGTGCGCCTGATATCGCCATAGAGCTTTTCCAGGACCTCGACGTAGAGCTGTTCCTTGCTGCCGAAATAGTAATAGATCATGCGCTTCGATGTTTTCGTGCGCTCGGCGATGGCGTCGACTCGCGCACCGGACAACCCCTGGCTGACAAACTCGACAATGGCCGCGTGGAGGATGTCCTTGCGGGTTTGTTCCGGGTTGTTTTTTCGACCCTTGTACAGTGCTTTGAGAGGCTCCGGTGCACCGGCATCGGCGAAATTCGTCATTCTGGGCTCACGACCGCGTAGGAATCAGCCGATTATGGGCTGAGCGCCTTCGGGAAGGAAGTCTCAGCCCTGCGGGTCAGCGGATCAGCGTGTCCGGATCAACGCTGCGGCTGAATCCAGGCGCAGGCCGACAGGGTTCTGATCGGCGGTGTAGGCTTTCCTGGAAAAAGAAACTCAGGCAAACAGCTCAGACGCCTGGCTGGCGGCAGAGAGCTCCTTGGCGGCGCTTAACAGCAAGGGCGCCAACGCGTGTATGCGGTTCAAGGGCAGGCGCGCGCTAGGCCCGGCGATACTCAGAACACCGATGCAATGGCCATCGCCCGGGCTGAACACCACGGCTGCGAGCGCCGAAGTCCCCACCGCCGAGCTCTCCTCCACCCACGCATAGCCGTATTCCCGAGCCCGCTGCAGGCACTTGAGCAGATCCTCGCTCGAGCGCGGCGCATTCGGACCGAACTCTGCAGGATCGGCAATGCCTTGGCGCTCGACCATGGCCAACGCTTCGCTCTCGCTCAGTTGCGCCAGCCAGGCATGACCGGACGCCGTGTAGAACAGTGGAGCGTCCCGGCCCATGTCAGGGTCGTAACGCAGGCCCGAACGTGCGCCCTGGGATTTGACGATCCAGGTCAGGCGGGAGTCGTTGATGATACCCAGGCGCACGAGCTCCTTGCTTTCCTGGGCCAGCCGATCCAGGACCGACTGGACGATGTCCGTGCCAGCACTGGACAGGTAGCCCAAGCCCATGGCAACCAACTTGGTCGACAGCTGATAACGGCTGTTTTCCGGGTTCTGCCGCACATAGCCGAGACGAATCAGCTCACCCAGCATTCGGTGTGTGGCGCTTTTGGGGATCTGCAGGTTATCTGCCAGGGTCTGCATCGGCATCCCTTGCGGTTCCTGGGCAAGACTTTCAAGAACGCTCAATACGCGCTCGATCTGACTACCAGCCATGGTCATGGTCCCTTTGAAGTTGCGCGGATTCTAAAGGCAATCGCGGCCTCGGGAAACCGCGGCCCACCTTGATAGGCCAGGCGCTGCAAAACAAGGGACCCGCTGGTAGCCGCGCCTTATGAAGGCCGCGCAAATGACATTTCTCGCCCGCCCCTCTCAAAGCCTGGCTTGGCGCGCGGCGCCACTACGGGACTTGGCCATCGCCGCAAGCCGCACGGCCACGTTGGCCGCCCCGTAGCCGACGTAACCATTCTTGCGTTGCAGAATCTCGAAGAAAAAGCGCTCGTCGAACGACTCGGTGTAGACGTGAAACAGTTCGCCACCTTGAGCGTCGCGGTCGTAAAGCACGTTGAAGTAGGCCAGCTCGCTGAGGAACTCGGCGTCGAAATCGAAGCGCGCCGCCAAGTCGTCATAGTAATTGAGCGGAATTTCCAACAGCGATACCCGGGCCGCCTTGGCGCGCCTGACTTCAGCAAAGATATCCTCGCAAGAAAAGGCAATATGGTGCACCCCTGAGCCGCGATAGCTGGACAGTGCATGGGAGATCGCCGTGTTGCGATTTTCCGAGATATTCAGCGGCAAACGCAGCGTACTGCATTGGCTACGCAGTGCCCGGCTCTTGACCAGACCGTAGGGATCGGGCAAGACCACTTCATCGTCGGCCTCGAAATCCAGCAAGCTTTTATAAAACAGTACCCAACCGTCGAGGCTGTCCGCAGGCAAGGCCATTGCCATGTGATCGATGCGTTGCAAGCCACCGCCCGGCATCGCTTGTGGGTCCAACCTGAAATCGCTGTCGTAGATCGACTTGCCGGCCTCAGCCGGCTCAACCAGATAGATCAGGCTGCCATCCGGCGCGCGCACGGCAGGAATTTCGCGTTCGTTGGGACCGACCAGGCCACGGTATGGCTGCCCCTTGTACATCTGCGCGCGTTCCAGCGCGGCACCGCCGTCTTCGACCCGCAAGGCCATGGCGCATAACGACGGGCCATGTGCCTCGAAAAAGCCATGGGCAAAAGAATAGGGTTCGGCGTTGAGCACGATCTTGATATCGCCCTGACGCAGCAGGCTGACGGCTTTCGAGCGATGCTGACCGAGGTGGGCGAAACCGAGGTTCTCCAGCCAGGTGGAGAGCCGTGCGCCTTGGGCTTCATCTACCGCAAACTCGAGAAACTCAATACCGTTGTAGCGACTTGCGGACGGCGGGTTGAACAGCATGTCGGTGTTGATGGGCTCGGCCTCTTTCTCCAACAGCTTGCGGGTTTTTTCCTCCAGGTACAGCAGCGAGCGCAGGCCGTCCGCAGCATTGGCTCGAGGCGGCGCAGCACGGAAGCCATCGTTGAAGACTTCCAGCGACAACGGGCCGCTGTAACCGCTGCGCAGGATTGGCGCAAGGAATCCCGCCAGATCAAACTCGCCCTGGCCAGGGAAGCAACGGAAATGCCGACTCCACTCCAGGACATCCATGGCCAATAGCGGTGCATCAGCCAACTGCACGAAGAAGATCTTGTCGCCTGGAATCTGCGCGATGGCGCTGGGGTCGCCCTTGAGTGACAAGGTGTGGAAACTGTCGAGCAGCACGCCAAGCGCCGGGTGATCGACCTGGCGTACCAGGTTCCAGACTTGCTGCCAGGTGTTTACATGACGCCCCCACGCCAGCGCCTCGTAGCCAATCCGCAGGTTTCGGGCGCCGGCGCGTTCAGCCAGCAGGCTCAGGTCATCAAGAAGAATTCTTTCATCGCCCACAGAATCCGTGGCGGTGTTACTGCACACCAGAACAAGGTCAGTGCCCAATTCCTGCATCAGGTCGAACTTGCGCTCGGCGCGTTCGACGTTGCGCTGCAAGCGATCACGACGGCAACCTTCGAAGTCGCGAAACGGTTGAAACAAGGTGATGGCGATACCCAGATCGGCACACATCTGCCGTATGTTGCGTGGGCTGCCGTCATAGTAAAGGAGGTCGTTCTCGAAGATTTCCACACCGTCAAAACCAGCGGCCGCAATGGCTTCGAGTTTCTCTGGCAGGGTACCGCTCAAGGAAACGGTGGCAATCGAACGCTGCATGCTTCAGCTCCTGGATGAGTGCGGCCTCTGCAGGCCCCAATGTCAAAGCACCGGATTGATCAGCCTGTTCGGGACCATGCTGGGTGCTGCGCTGAATTATTCGCTCGTGGCATGACCACGACAATCTCAAATGTACTAACCAGTTAGTTTTGTGTTCGATTATCGAACAAAAGCCACCTTTGCCAATTGACGCTGTTTCGCTCGTTGCTCAAAACTAGCTGCACACCCATAGGACGAGCCCGAAACACCGTTAACCAGTGATTTGGGGATTCAGTCGTCCGCAATCGCGTCACCCGCCTGCTCATAACAATTTCAAGAATAGGGTCAATGCTCATGCACTCACTTGCGGCTTCACTCTCCCGCGCATCACGCCTTTCATACCGATACCTCCTGCCCGCCCTCGCCACCATTCCCGAACCTCTGGGGAGGCAACTGCCTTCAGTCCTGACGGGGCCTGGATCCACAGTTGCCTGATCAAACCCCGCGCTCGAAAGCCGGCGTGTTGTGCTGCTGCGTTGATGAATCGCCGCGACATTCTTGACCCCGGGTCAAAGAGTCACCGCTGCGATTCAATCACGGCTCCATAGCACAGGCTCATGCTCGGCTCGAGTTGCATTTTCAGTTCGACTGACGCTCACAGCGCAGTCTTGGAACGGATGGCTTACCTATGTTTCATACCGAAGTAACTTCCCGCACCACTGTGGCGCACACGGGTGTCAGCGGAAAAATCCGCACTGCCATGGCCGTCGGTAGAACCCGCTGGAGCATGCTCGCGCTGGTGTTTTTCGCCACCACGCTGAACTACATCGACCGCGCCGCCCTGGGCATCATGCAGCCGTTCCTGGCCAAAGAGATGAGCTGGACGGCCATGGATTACGCCAACATCAACTTCTGGTTCCAGGTCGGTTATGCCATCGGCTTTGTGCTGCAAGGCCGCTTCATCGATCGGGTCGGCGTCAAGCGGGCGTTTTTCCTGGCCGTGTTGCTGTGGAGCTTCGCCACCGGCGCTCATGGCCTGGCGACCTCGGCCGTCGGCTTCATGGTCTGCCGTTTCATTCTCGGCCTGACCGAAGCCGCCAACTACCCGTCATGCGTGAAGACCACACGACTTTGGTTCCCGGCCGGTGAGCGCGCCGTAGCGACCGGAATATTCAATGCCGGGACCAACATTGGCGCAATGATGACCCCTGCCCTGCTTCCATTGATCTTGTCGGTATGGGGCTGGCAAGCCGCATTCATCTGCATGGGTTTGCTGGGCCTGATCTGGGCCGTTTGGTGGAGCCTCAAGTACTTCAACCCTGAAGATCACCCGAGCGTGCGCCAAAGCGAACTGGACTACATCAACAAGGACATCGAGCCCACTCCGGTCAAAGTGCCGTTCTCACGTATCCTGCGTATGCGCGGCACTTGGGCGTTTGCCTTGGCCTATGCGATCACGGCCCCTGTCTTCTGGTTCTACCTGTACTGGCTGCCACCGTTTCTCAATCAGCAATACCACCTGGACATCAGCGTTACCCAGATGGGGATTCCGCTCATGCTGATCTGGTTGACGGCCGACTTCGGCAGCATCGGCGGCGGGATCCTGTCTTCCTGGCTGATCGGTCGCGGAATGCGCGCGACGACATCGCGGCTACTGTCGATGTTGATATTCGCGATCACTATCATCGGCGTGATCTTCGCCGCCAATGCCAGCGGGTTATGGGTTGCGGTAGTGGCCATCGCCTTGGCCGTCGGCGCACACCAGGCCTGGACTGCGAATATCTGGAGCCTGGTCATGGATTACACGCCCAAGCACCTGATCAGTACCGTGTTCGGCTTCGGTGGCATGTGCGCCGCGGTTGGTGGCATGTTCATGACCCAGATCGTCGGTGCCGTGCTGACCGCTACGAACAACAACTACAACGTGCTGCTCATGATGATCCCGGCGATGTACTTCATCGCGCTGATCTGGATGTATTTCATGGCCCCGCGTGGGGTCGAAACCCTCAAGGACTGATCCCCCCTTGAGTATTCACCAAAGAGGCCTTCATTCAGGCCTCTTTTTTTTGTGCATGACTGGCAACAAAACCTGGACAGGCTTTCCAGTGCCTGCACCGCACGGGAACCAATCAGCGGCTCCTCTTCGTTTCCCCATCAAGCCTTGCGACGCTGTTGCCACGCAGCGGCCAGACCGCTGAGGCAGATCACAGCGATGCCGAACTGGGTCGTGAGCGACGGCGCATGGGCGAACACCAGAAAGCCCAACAGACCGGCAAAGACGATCTGGCAATAACCGAACGGCGCCAGCATCGCCGGGGCGGCAAAACGGAATGCCTGGGTCAAGAGCAAATGCGCGACCATTCCGCAGGTGCCCAATGCCAGCATCCATGGCAAGTGCTTGAGCTGTGGGGTCTGCCAGAAAAACGCTACCAGTGTGCTCATCAGCAAGCTGTTGAACAACCCGGCGAAGAAGTTGCTGGTGGTCGGGCTGTCATGGGCACTGACCCGTCGTGTCAGCAACTGGTAGCAGGCAAAACACATGGCCGATCCCAGCGGTAACAGGACTGCCGGGGTGAACAACTCGCCGCCCGGATGCACGATGACCATCACCCCGAGAAAGCCCACCGAGACGGCGACCCATTGCCCACGGGTGACATGCTCCCCCAATAACGGCACCGACAATGCCGTGACCAACAGCGGGGCGAGGAAATTGACCGCCGTCGCTTCCGCCAGGGGAATGAACATCAGACCGCTGGTGAACAACAGACTGGTGCCCAACAGGCAGGTCGCGCGCAATGCCTGCAACCCCGGACGCCGGGTGCGCAGTACCCGCAACCCCGCTGACGGCAGGAAGATACCGGCCATCAGCAGGGTATGCACTATGTAACGAACCCAAACCACCATGATAACCGGGTAGATCCCGGACAGGTATTTGGAAAGGGTGTCATGCGTGGCAAACAGAAGCGTTGCCAGCACAATGAACGAAATCCCCCTGAATGGATGGTTTATACCGGACAACGGTGTACTAACGGTACTCATTGGGCGTCCTTTGAACAGGCAGGCGTCAGTATTTAGAACTTCGTTCCACTTTTAATCAAGAGGGTAATCCTCTTCTCCGGTATCGAAGCACAGCCACCCGCACAAAATGTTCGAACCAGTTAATTACTGTTCGATAATCGCACAAAACAGCGTTTCGCCAATTGAGCCGACCCCCGCCCCAATAGCACTATCAGCCTCGGATTCGATGCACTCATAACTATAAGAAGGTCCGTTACCATGCCGTCAAAGCGTCACGTCATCAGCGCGCTTCCAGCCGCAATAGTCACCAGCATCCTTGTGCCCGCCACCACTTGGGCCGGCGGATTTATCGACGATGCCAACGTAAATCTGAATATCCGCAATTTCTTCATCAATCGCGACTTCGTCAGCCCCAGCAACTCGCAAAGCACTGCCCAGGAGTGGACCCAGAGCTTCATCCTCGATGCCCGTTCCGGTTTCACCCCAGGCACGCTCGGCTTCGGTGTCGATGTGTTGGGGCTGTACTCAGTAAAACTGGATGGCAGCAAGGGTACGACAGGCACGCAATTACTGCCTGTCCATAGTGATGGCTATCCGGCAAATGATTTCGGGCGCATTGGAGTGGCCGCCAAAGCGCGCTTTTCCAAGACCGAGTTGAAAATCGGGGAATGGATGCCAGTACTGCCCATCCTGCGCTCCGATGATGGTCGCTCACTGCCGCAAACCTTTCAGGGCGGGCAGATCACGTCTAACGAAATCGATGGCCTGACGCTGTATGGCGGCCAGTTCCGCGGCAACAGTCCACGCAACGATGCCAGCATGGAAAAGATGTCGCTATTCAGCCTTGCGAAGGTGACGTCCGACCGCTTCAATTTTGGCGGTGCCGAATACACCTTCAACGACAAGCACACTCAAGTTGGCGTGTGGCATGCCCAGTTGGCGGATATCTACCAACAGCAGTATTTCAACCTGACTCACAGCCAGCCCATTGGCGATTGGGTACTGGGCGCCAATCTCGGCTTTTTCACCGGCCAGGACGATGGCAGCCATTTGGCAGGCAAACTTGATAACAAAACCTGGTCAGGACTGTTTTCGGCAAAATATCGCGCAAACACCCTTTACTTCGGCCTGCAGAAGGTCAACGGCGACAACTGGATGCGGGTCAACGGCACCAGCGGCGGCACACTGGCCAACGACAGCTACAACTCCAGCTTCGACAACGCCGGTGAGAAATCCTGGCAACTGCGTCATGACTACAACTTCGCGGCCCTCGGCCTACCGGGCCTGACGATAATGAACCGCTACATCCAGGGCGACAACGTGCACACCACTACCACAACCAGCGGCCGGGAGTGGGCACGGGAGTCGGAACTGGCTTATGTCATACAGTCAGGCACACTCAAAAACCTGTCGCTGAGGCTACGCAACTCAACCATGCGTCGCGACTACAGCGTCAATGAGTTCGACGAAAATCGGATAATTGTCAGCTACCCCCTGTCGTTACTGTAACAAGGTGAAAAAGCAGTGGCCCCCGTCACCACGGGCCCTGCTTCTAAAACAGCGGTACTGAACGACTGACAAGAAAGAACCATGCTGGCCGCAATCCGATGCCCACGAAGACGCCTTTAACGTCGCCTTGTTGTCTGGGCCCCAACACGATCCAGGCTTGCGCTGCTGCCGAGTGAGAATCGTCACCAGGACTCACGCTCGACGAGCGGGCACGCCACCCGGTGGGTCGAGGGGTCGTCCCGGCGTTGAATCAGATGCTCGGCAGCACGGCGCCCCATCTCGTAGTAGGGTAGTTGCACGGTACTCAGCGGCGGATAGAACAACTCGGCCACCCCGATCATGTTGTCGTAGCCAAGGACCGCCACATCCTCTGGAATACGCAGGCCACGGCTGAGCAGGTATTGATAGGCGACCAGCGCAATGCGGTCGTTGCCGCAGATAAGCAGGTCAAACGCCGGTTTGCCCTCCGGGCCGCGCAATTGCTGTTCCAGCACGACGATTGTTTCCTGATAAGCATCGTCGGTCGACAGGTTGTATTGGGGAACATCCTCCACCGCCAGGCGGACCTCGGCGAGGGCGCGAACCAACCCCCGCTGACGCCACTCCCAGGCCAGGCTGCTGTGCGGCAGGCTGATGCACAGCGGGCTCCGGTAGCCGCGTTTCAAGGCGCTTTTTACCGCCTGATACTGACCGTCCTCATCGTCCGGTATGTAGCAGGCAACGCCGGCTTGCGAACTGATGCAATTGCTCAGCACCAGAGGCAGGCTGCGCAGTACCGGGGGAATTTCTACCGTGCGTAACTGCATGGCACTGAAGATGATTCCATCGGGCTGATGCGACAACATCAGATCGATGGCTTGCTGGTTCGGCGGGGCTTCGAACACGTTGAGGATGAAAACGTTCCAACCGTTTTCCCGTGCCGTGCGCTCCATCGACAGGAGCATTTCCACGGCGAAGGGCGTTGTCGCGGTATCAAGCGCGAAGACGCCAATGGTCTTGCCACTGGAGTGACCACCACGGATCTTGCGAGCTGAAAGGCTGGGGACATAACCCAGGGTCTCAATCGCTTGACGAACTTTCGCCAGAGTTTCCTGGTTCAGTTTTTCCGGGGTGTTGAGTGCCCTGGAAACGGTCATGAAGGAAACCCCCGCCAGCCGTGCGACATCTTTAACTGAAGCCATTCGCGGGTGCCATTGCTTGTCTGGCTGGGCATCATGTCATGCTTGGTAAATGCATAACAACACAATGACCGGTGGCCGACGGCACGAATGGCACATCCATTGAAATCAGAGCTGCAGATCGGCGAGGCTCCAGACAGAAGTCTCCCCGAACCGCCCGGCCCCATTGATCGCGAACGCACTGACGGCGAGGCTCTCGGGCCGTGGATAAATCCGGCTGGTAAGGCTATAGGCACCGTCGTCGACGAATACCTCGATGGACGAACGATCGAGAAAGATCCGCAGTGCGACCTGCTGCTGCCCTGGCGCCACCGGCACGCTACGAACGCCGCTTACGCCAGCGCCCGAGCATTGCCTATCGAGCACCAAACGTCGGGCCATGGCATCGAAGTACAGCAACGTGCGTTCTTGCTGGTCTTCACTGCAACGCAACGCCAGGCCAAAGCGCTCGGCAGTGCTACCCGCGAGGTCGAGTTCGAGCTCAAGCTCAAGCAGTGCACCGCGTACATCGAGTGGACGACTGCATGATTCGATCACGCCGATCTGCAGCGTTCGTTTTGCTTGCCGTAGCGCCTTCAGTTCCCGGGCCGGGCGCATGCGCAACCGCTCACCGTCGCGACTCAACTCACGCGGCAACGAAAGCGCGCCACACCAGTGTTGCGCCTGACTCGGCATCGGGCTGTCCCACATATCCATCCACGCCCAAAGCAAACGTCGCCCGTCTGGCGCCAGCAGTGTCTGCGCGGCATAAAAATCGTGACCATGGTCGAGTTCGTGGAGCTTACCGCACTCGCTCAGATGTCCACGGTCATCCAATTGGCCGAGCCGATAGCTGTTCTGGAACTTGTTCCAGTTATCGTAACCGTTGGGTTTCAAACCTTGCGGCGAATAGAGAAAGACGTCGCACCCTGCGAGTTCGAACAGGTCCGGACATTCCCACATGTAGCCGTCCGACTCGCGAGCACCTTTCAGGGCGCAGCCCAGGTAGTCCCAATGGTGCAGGTCTTCGGAGCGATAGAGCAGCAGTTGCGGGTCGTCTCCCTGGCGCGCGCCCAGGGCCATCCACCATTGCTCGCCTCGCCGCCAGACCTTGGGGTCACGGAAATGCATGATGCCCGGAGCCGGTGCCGTCTCGATCACAGGGCCGTGTTTGGTGAACGAGAGACCATCGGTGCTGCTGGCCAGGCATTGGACCTGGCGAATGTTCTGGTCATCACCCGATGCCCCCAACCAGGTGTGCCCGGTGTAGATCAGATAAAGCCTGTCGTCCATGACCACCGCCGACCCTGAAAAACACCCGTCCCGATCGTAGACATCACTGGGTGCCAAGGCGATGGGCAAATGCTCCCAATGCACCAGGTCGCGGCTCTTGGCATGTCCCCAGTACATCGGGCCCCATTGCGCAGAGTATGGGTGATGCTGGTAGAACACATGGTATTCACCACGAAAACAGACCAGCCCGTTCGGATCATTCATCCATCCCACCGGAGGCGACAGGTGATAGCCGAGGCGATAGTCATCGCCGCGTTCGGGTATTTTTCTTTCGATGGCGCGATGCGCTTCATCCAGCAGTGCAGCGTGCATGGCTTGGTCCTTACTAGGGTTCGTAACGAGTGGCGGATTGAACAATGGCAGGAAGCTCCAGCGACTCGGCAGCCTTGGCTGGAGAAGCCGTGCCGACAGGATCGGTGCGCAACAAGGTCCATGACAGCAGCAGGCAAGCGCCGACCAGGCCGGCCATCAGCACATAAACGCTCGAGAAACCGACATGGTCGTAGCCGTAACCCACCAAAGGTGAAAGCAGCATCGCGGTCAATTGCTGGGCGAACTGGAATCCCACCAGATAGATCGAGGCGGACAGGCGCGAATCGAAGTTGAGCGATATGTACTTGAATACCGAAACCAAGAGGATGGGCACCTCCAGCGCGTGCAACATCTTGCAGGCGGCGATGGTCCAGGCCTGCGTTGCCAGCCCGGAGCCAAGAATCCGGACGAACATGATGCTGCCCGCCAGAATCAATCCGTACTTGGCGCCGGTACGGCTGACCACCCATGGCGCGAACAACATCAATACCGCCTCAAGCAGCACCTGCGATGAATTCAGGTAGCCATAAGCGCGGGTGCCCTGCTCCGGAGTCGGGAAGAAAGAGGAGAAATACACCGGAAACTGTTGTTCGTAGATCATGTAGATCCCGCACACACCGGTCAGGTACAAGCTGAATGCCCAAAAGCGCGGCAGTGTCAGTAAGGTCCAAAGATCGTGCACGCGCACGGGCTTCCCGGCCCCCTCACCGGCTTGCACGCCCGGTTGACTGAACCGGCTCAAATCGAGCCTGGACAGGATCAACAAAAACGCAACGCCGGCGATGCTGCTCAGGTAAAACGCGATATCCGGGTCAATGTTGAAGACCACGCCGACGACGCCCGTCGCACTGGCCCAGCCCAACGAACCCCACATCCTGGTGGTCCCGAATTCGAAGCCCGCATGACGCGACAGTCGCTCTGTGTAGGACTCGATCACCCCAACTCCCGCGAGCATGGCCAAGGCCAGAAATGCCGCGCCGACCACCGCCCCCAACACCACGTTATGAGCCAGCAGATTGGCATAAACATAAATCGCGAACGGGGCCGATGCACAGAGCAGGATACCAATCCACACCAGCAGCTTTTTCGACAGGCCAAGCCGATCCTGAAGCGCGCCGTAGAACGGCTGAATCAGCAACGCAGCAACGGCGTTGGCCGCGAAAACAAAACCGATTTCCGTGCCATTCAGACCGATGACTCGATGCAGCCAGATCGAGAACAGCGAGTAGCTGGATGACCACGAGAAGAAGAAAAAATACAGCAAACCACTGATGAGCCAGTACTCACGTTTCACTGATATTGGCATGGAACAGTCCTCTTGTTTTTATTTTAGTTAACGTTAACATCGCAACACATTACGCGTCCTGGACGGGCTCGTTGTCAAGTGGGTCGAGTGCAACTGCCGCTGATATCGCGATGAGCAAGCTGGGCAAAAGCCGCGCTACCGGCGGCTCCAGGAGCACTTGCGATCTCTGGCAAAGGCTTGTTCGACCAAGGACAAGGACTCGCCTGAAAGGTGTGTAGTGCCCCAATACAAAAACAAGAGGGTCAGCATGCGTAATACGCCGCTTATGGGCATCTTTGCCCTGCTTTTTTCAACCACCAACCTGCTTGCCGAACCCGCCTTGAGCGTTGAAGAACGTCTCGCTCAGCTGGAGGCCAGGACCGCCACCGCCGAGAAGCGGGCGGCGGCGGCTGAAACCGATGTTGTCCAATTGCACAGGGAGGTCGAGCGCCTCAAAGGTCAGCTTGCCGTCAATGCAGCGCCACCCAAGGCAGCACAATTGCCTCTAGGCGAGAGGCTCGCCCAGATTGAAACACGCCAGCAGTCCATGGAGCAGCGCACCTCAACCCTCGCCTCGTCGGTGGATTCGATCCAGGACGTCACGCAAGGTTTCTCCTTCAGCGCGTATGCCCGTTCCGGGATGATGAGCGATGGCGGCGGCGCCGGCCGGGGCGGCCCCAACATCACCCCTGCCGGGTCGATTGGCGGGTCGGTTGGGCGCCTTGGCAATGAGGTGGACACCTACGCAGAGGCGAAATTCTCGAAGCAAAGCCAAGCCGATAACGGCACGCGCTCCAAGTACCTGTTTGAGATCGCAGACGGCGTGGAAACGCCCAACGATTGGACTGCGGCGCAAAGCTCGCTCAATGTGCGCCAGTCCTATGCCGAACTCAGCCATCTGGCGTCATTCCAGAACACGCCCATGTTGCGCGATGCAACCTTGTGGGCCGGCAAGCGCTTCGATCGGGACAATTACGACATCCATTGGCTCGACCGGGGCATTGTGTTCCTGGCCGGGACTGGCGGCGGGATCTACGATGTACGCCTTGCCGATGACTGGCGCATCAATGCCTCCCTGATGAGCCGTTCCTACGGCGATTTCGGTACAGAGGAAAACAAAGACATCAGGAGCTATGTCGCGACCCTCAATCAATTTTTCGATGATGGCCGTTGGCAACTCATGTTCAATGGCATTGCTTCGGGCCAGAACGACGCCCGGCTGATGGCCGGTGGCACCCGGCTGAATGCGTCGGGGTTCAGCCCTGCCGAAAGTGGTTCGCATGGCATGTTTGCCTACCATCGGCCAGACTTTTTCGGTCGTGAAGGTTATTTCAAAGCGGCGTTGCTGTACGGCAAAGGGCTGGGAGCGGAGGTCAACAACATTGGCGCCGATGGCGACTTGCTTGAGCAGGCGCAGACGTTGCGGCTGGCACTCTATGGCCACACTCGCCTGAATGACGATTGGCGTATCGCGCCGACACTGATTGCCGAGCATAGCCAGGATCGCTATGTCCCTGGCGACGACTATCGTTACCTGACGCTCAACGTGCGATTGGCCAATGAACTGAGCCGCAACTTTGAAATGCAATATGAGCTGAGCTGGCAGACGATGGACCTGGATGCGCGTGGCTATGCCGGCCGCCATACAGCCGACGGCGACTATTGGAAAGTCACGTTGGCGCCCACCTTCAAGCTGCAAACCGGCGACTTCTTCACGCGCCCTGAATTGCGCCTGTTCGCCACCTATATGAACTGGTCCAGAAACCTCGATAACTTCAGCTCAACCGATGATTTCGGCCAGAAGGGCTTCAGGTCTGGAGGCGTCTGGCAACTGGGGGTGCAAATGGAAACCTGGTTCTAGCCGACGAGCTTCGATCACGCGGACATCTACGGCAACCCGGATGACTTTGACTACAGGGCCCCTGAGTTGACCGAGTTGTTGCAGGCCCGGGTGCGCCGCTTTCTACCCGCCTGATGGTCAGCCGGCTGAGCCGGCTGCTACGATCTGCGACAGACTGCCCAACCACCGGTGAATGAAAAGCCTATCGGTCAGGCTGGATGCAGCCTAATCTCCGATCGATTTTATTAGCTGTACGTAGACAGGAATGATCGTGATGACCACGAATGAGAGCAAGACGGACCTTCACCGATTAATGCTTGAGGCTGTGGAGGTCGAGCTGAGCATCAACGACATATCCCCCATTTGTGTAACACCATCCGCATGGCGTGAAGAACCCATCGAATGCCTTCGCTACAGCGAAGGCGGCTGAAACCATGAGAGAGGTCATTCCCATCAAGCAGGATCGCCGAGCGCGCGCGATCAAGGTGCTCGAAGGTCCGCTCGACAACTTCCGTGTCGCCGTCACCACGGCAATGGATATCGGCCGAGTGCGGTTTGTTCTCGACGGCATCGTGGTCGACGCTCGCCTGCGCGAGCAGCACATCAGCCCCGCGACGCTGCAGGCCCTGGCCGACCAACGCACGCCGGTCGTGGCCGGTGTTTTCGAGATGCACGACGGCACGCACGCGCTCGACTGGTTACTGCCGCAAGGTGCACAGCAACCCATCGCACCCGAGCCCACGCAGGTGCGCGTCGAAAAGGCATGGCGCTCGCTGCCCCGCGCGCTGTGGCTGGCCGCAGCGGGTGGCCTGATCGGGGCTGCCGCCTTCTTCCTGGCGCTGCAGATCAACTCCGCCTGGAATCTTCCGTTCCTGATCGTCGGCGCACTGGCCATGGCCGCCTTGATATTTTCATTGTTGCAGATCGTCTTTTCCTTCGGCACCCTCTGGGAGAGTTTCAGTCGCAGGCAGACCTTACAGTTGATGACATCGGTCATGGTGAAGTACTGCGGGGCACAAGCTCATGGCCGCTGAATTGCCCGACATCCAACGCGTCGAGGGGCGGCTGACGAAGCTGACGGCGAAGTCGCTCTACAAACGGGGCAACGCCTACAGCTTCGACGTCAATGGCCAATCGATGTGGTTCCTGACCAGCGAGCCTTCCTGGCAACCGACCTCGCCCTTCCTGGCCGAAGGGGACCGTGTTGAGCTGGCGGTGCTGGATACGCCCCTCACGCCGACCGGCGAGCGCCGGGTGTACGCCCTGCGCAACCGTCTATGTCACGCACTTCGCCTGGCAAGGAAATTCGCAGCCTTATGCCGCGACACGTATCGCCCCCGGAAGCGAACACCGCTACGTCCTGAAACTGACCGCCCTACTGATTGCCCTTCTCATAATCGGGGCCTGCATCAGCGCGGTGACAGGAACGAACCGCGCGTCCTGGCCCTTTCTGGCCGGTCTGTGCGCCGTAGCATGGCTGCTCTTCGCGGTGCCGCTGTACGTCATGCGCTGGCGCTGGAACGCCGGGTTCCCCACACGCAGACAACGTGTCATGGAGGCCGTCTATCGCTGCCTGGGCCTGGGTTCGCCGCTGGCGCCAAACAGGCCCGTGCAGACGGTGTAGAGGCCGCGACTTACCACTCGGGAGATTCAAGGAATGAAAACGCTGTGTGCTGCTCTGCTGTTGATGGTCATGACCGCTACGGCCCAGGCCAAGGATGCGATCAGCGCCCAACCGAAGCGGTTTGGCCGGTTGGCCAGCCACAAGATCGCGGTCATCGGACACTCTCTCGGGGGCTGGACCGCGCTGGAAATCGGCGGTGCTCGCTTTGATCCGCAACGCTTTGCCGAGGACTGCAAGGCTCATCCTGTACTTGCCGGCTGCAGGGTTTAATCTGCCGGGATGGTGATGGGGGCCGCCCGCGGGCGCTGATCCAGCAGCAAGTGCTTGGCGTGATCAGCGAGTTCCTGGCGCAATCGCTCTAGGTGTTCAGTCTCGGAGAGTCATGGCGCATCCTTAACCACCGAGCAAGAGGATGCGTCATGGAAGGACGTCTTCATGGTTCAGCCCGGATAACGCCCAGCTTGGCTCGAAAGCAGCCCCCATCAACGGCACCTTTCAACCAGCAGGATCGAACACAGGGGCAGTGGCGCTCGCAACCTCTACCAGAAGCAGTCAACTTCAGCAGCCGGCAAGAGTTCTCTCTTTCCATTGAGTGAAATTTCCTAGAAAATCCTGACCGCTTGTTTGCGCCTGATCTCATGGCTAGGCTTCACTCCGTCACTGCAAATTCAGTGACCGGGTTTAGCAGCTCGTTTTTACCGAGGCACGCAAGTGCCGCCTTCCGTTCAAGCGGCGCTTTTTTTGCGCCTGCTGTTCTCTATGGCGGCTGTGCGTGGGGCACTTTCGAGTGCGCCGGGTCCCTTGGTAACCGGTCTGCTAACCCGCGTACAGTCGCCACCCATTCCGTTTAGCAGCGATGTCTGGCGACTCCACTTACCAAGGAGTTTTGCCATGTTCAAAATCACACCCAATCCGCCTACGACCTCCAATATCGAAAGCATTGACCCTCGTATCGCCGACCGGGCTTTGTCTCACTACAACCTCGGTCCGAAGGCAGGCGCAAAACCAGTACCTGTCACCGTGTTGCATGAACATCTGAATGAACCCGGGAACCAGGAAGACGCTCTGGCCGACGTCTACTCGATTCTGCAATCCGCTGCGGCCACGGCCTATGAGCACGCCGACAACCAAACCGGTTCGAACCGCAAGGTGGCGATGGGAGTGGTTCATCTGATTGAGCTGGCACAGCTGAAGATAGACTCGATGCTGGATGGGCAAGCGGTCAGCGTCAGCGGCTGACGGCGCTCAAACGATAGAAGAACGGGAGGCAGGACTTCCCGTTCTGGATGGGCGACGCGGTCATTCACTGCGACGTCGGGGACGCCGAATGGTCGAGCGATTACTCACCGCCAATCACCGTGCAGGGTCAATCCTTCTGGGCTCGTGGCGGGTTGTCCTGACGATAGGTGTGCTGGGGGTTGATCAGCCATTGCCTGACCTGATTGTCCAACTCATTACTGTGATACAGGTCCAGGCATTTGAGCAGATCAAAGCCAACGCCTTGCCGCTCTGATTCGACCAGTGGGTTGTGATAATCACGAGCCAGAAACTGGTCAACCAGAGGCCTGCTGGCTTGAGGTGCTTGCTCCAGATCGAAATAGGTCCAGTCCATAAGCGCACTGGCACTGCTACCGACGTCCTGGGCGGCTTTAGGTTTGCTTTTGTATGCTGTAGCGATGCAGTCTGCCAGCACCCTATCTTTGTAATTTTGCGCGTATGTGCGCCCGCCTGCTTGTGGGGAGTTGGCCAGATCATCGTTGGATCAACAGTTGGAAGGTGCGGCGGCCCAAACCAGTACCAAGACCGCAGTCAAATATTTCGTCAGGACAAACTCCAGAAGTTTGCGCGGTCGGTTTGATAGTTCACACCTGGCTCCTTGAAATAGCAGTGGTCATAACACATTCTGCCGTCAAACAATGTGGCATGCCCCTGAGCGTCCGACCAGCCAGACACTTCAGACCGAAAGCCACCGATAAGGAGGCCGCTATTCTCCGAAATCAGAGCCTCCACAAAATAAATCTGCCCCGCTTTCACTCTAAAGCATTTTATCCAAATAGACCGAGCGCACCAAACTCATTCTCGCAACGCAATTATTTATGGTTGTTACATAGGCCGGCGGCCCAACTTCGACCTCAAATGCTTCCAAAGCGCAATTTGCATCGCGCAATTTCAACCATGCCCTTTGCGAATCCTTTAGCTTAGCTATAAACCCGCCCCCAAGCTCTGGGCTAGCTTGGTACTGCGAATTAACCCTCACCATCAGCTTCCTATAGCTTTCATTTAGATTCGAGTCCGCAGACTCTTTAGCCAGTTTTGCACAAGCATCGACTTGCTGGCTCGTTGCAACCTCACTGCAATTGGGCTGCGCAGCAAAAACCGACATCGAAAACAACAGAGCCACCGACAACAAAAACTTATTCATATTTAGATTCTAGCGATTATTTCTTGGATAGTTAGCCCGTTTTCGGCCTTGCTCATACTGGTTGATAGTGGGAGCCCCTTCAATATAACCAATTACAAAATAAATCCGTCCCATTTTCACTCATTCTGAAGGAGAAACAGCCTTTCGATGCCAAACGTTGTTTCGCCTGAGGAGCGAATTAAGGTGATGGCCGGCCAACCAAAAAGGGACTGGGCGCGAACCATGAAACCTGAGTGGCGTCCGGCTGTCACACGCCTGAGTGTGTTGTAACCGGGTCGTCTGCCAAGTGAACCCGCTGGGACTGGACGTGCGTTGCACGAGCCACAGCTCTGTGACATGTTTTGGACACATTGGCGGCACCAACGTTTCTCTGGGGCAGTTAACTGCCAGGGTGGCGCGTGCTGTATCGCGACCGCTTGATCCACATGGGTGCCAGGCACGACTCGGTCGTAGCCAGTGATGAGGAAACAGGTTCGACGGGTTTAACCAGGCAGGTTGAGAAATAGGGAAAACCCTGCAGTTAAAAACTGCAGGGGCGGTGGCTTGTAACCTTGACTCGAGACCGGCTAATGGGTATCCCACTTTCACATGGGTAAAAATAAATATGTCCCATTTTCACTCACATTAACATCTGAGCAAACCACTAACGATTATTTGTTGGATTGGGTGCTACCAATAGAGCCTTGAGCGCTGCATAATCGTATTTTTTAAAAGACACCTCCCCTTTTTTATCTGCCCTCTCTAAAAAAGCTGGCGTATTTTTTTCAGGCAAATTATAAACCGTATAGAAAAAAGCATCTTCAAACAAGTACGACCCTTCTTTCGACTTAATCTCTACGCGCGGCAAAGCCTCAACCAAACTGGAAGCATTGTCGTAGACCCGAACAATACTGAGATCCGACCATGTAGCATCGACGACTGAGACGGAAGCAGGCGGACTACTTAAAAGGCCACTTGTATCGACCCCAGCCACGTCCAACAACCAAGTATCGCTATACTTCGGAATCAGGTCAGTATAATGTTCATCTAGGGCTCTATCTAACCCACAAACAGCCTTACTAACCAAAACCCCGTTCATTCCGCTACGAATATTCACGTACAAGCAATCAATTTTTATCTTACCCGCCGAGTAAAGCAGAGTAAAATACCCCTCATACAACGTTCTACCCGCAATATTTTCATAGTACAACGCAGGCCTTCCATTAAACTTAACAAGCAACTTTGAGTTTTCCCCCTCAGAGCCTACCACATTGCGAACCGAAATTTTTTCTTTACGCGAACTAAACTGAAGATCTGAGCCACCGTCATCGCTTGTAAAAGCCCCACCTTCTACTTTTATTACTGCCGCCGCTGATGTGAGCGAAAAACAAACTCCAACCGCTAAAAATACCAGTTTCGCTTTCAATTTATCTGACCTCAGGAGCAATTGATGATTTTTTTAAGACCTCTTCAAACCGTACTGCATGGCTCGCTATCAACTCTTTCCTATCAGAACCATTAATGACATTTCGAGCGCCTTCATAATCTTTGGAATCATTATTAACATACGTACCGAGCTTTCTCCCAGAAAACACTCCCTCAAGCATACCCCATATCATAATTGGCACAGCCTTATCGTAATCAGCCGCCAATTCGGGAGAGCTTACAAAATCGAACCCAAATTTATCCTTTGCTTTTTGGTAGTTACTTTTCCAAGTCAAATGCACTAAACCTCGACCACGATATTTATAACCATCGCCTTGCGTTATATTTCCGTGACTAATCGCACGATTACGCAGCGCTTGCGTTGATGCTAAGACAGGGTCATATTTATTAAAATAGTCAACCCCACCAATTTCTGGAGCGGCACTAAAATACTCATGTGCCAGAAAGTTGTACGCCTCAACCCTAGCGGTCGCAAACATATAAGACAATTCATACACCGTCACAATTTCTTTTGTAGAATCTACATATTTATTTATATTTTCAATTATACTTTTAATGTTGACCTTTGATACATCAGACAAGGCCACATTAGCGCCATCAAAACTCATGTGAACAGCTACGTATTCCGAGATAAATTTATCGACATTGATAAACCCACCTTGACACTTTGAATTACTCAGCATCCCCACAGGATGAAAATGCCAAATTTTCCCACCCTCACCAATCCCCTCTTTCCCCGCCAAATCCCCCCACCAAGCCAATTTCTCAATCCGCTTCTTCTCCGCTACCCAACTCACATTGGGTTGCGCCGCCGTATGCCCCATCAGCTCATCCAGCGCGTCCCACTTCTCAGCCTTGTAGTACCACTCACTCTCGTACTTGGTCACCAGTTGTGAAATGGATTGCGCGAACCAGGGTTTGGCCAGGGCTGCACGAATCTCGTTGGCGGTAAGTTTGTCGTCTTTGTCGGTGTCGATAAGGTTATACAGACGCTCTTTCGCCGGGCCGCGGGTGGAGGTGCTGACCTTGGGCAGGAAGGTGGCTTTTTCGCTGTCGTCCAGCAGGTTGCGGTCGTGGAAGTTGGCCGCCAGATGATCGGCGTTGCTGACAGTTTCTTCAATGAATTCAAAGCCTTCCCATTCCCACGGGTTGTGCCGGGTAGTCATCAGGTCCTGTTCCGCCAGCCAGCCGCTGATGGGGTTGCCCTGGGCGTCGCCCAGCAGGCCTTCCAGGTGCCACCACAGGGTGTCGCCGCCGCCTTGTGTGGCGGCGGGCACCTTGATTTTCTTATCGGCCGGCATGGCCTCAAGCACGCTGACGGGGATGATCAGATCATATCCGGTCATCGTGCCGTCATCGCTGACCTTAGGCGGGTTCGTACTGCTGATGTCGGCGCGGTGGGTGATGAGTTTGGTGTTCTTGTACACCTTCATCAGATTTTTCTGGTCGGCCGGCAAAGCATTCGCCTTGCTGCGGCTTTGCGTGACAAAGGCCTCCACGTCGTCGCAGCTGAAGACCTCCAGGTGGACCAGGTTACGTGGGCTGCCTTCATCGTGATTCTGGTACTGGCCCGCGTGGCCGACCAGGGCTCCGGCCTTGATGGTGACGGGTGTGTCGAGCACCACCACGCTGCCCATGGCCTTGGGCTCGCGCCGGGTCTCCAGCGAAGGCAGCCAAACAAAACCCGGCAGGCTGCCGGAGGCGTCGGCGGTGAGCGCCGGAACCGGGGTACCGCTGATGATCTCGACCAGTTTGCGGTATTGGCCGCTGGCGCCCTCTTCGCTGATCTTGACCTGTGTGCCGGTCGGCAGCACGGACAGGATGGCCCCGCTGGTGGCGGCAGTCTTGTGCACGTTCAGGCCCTTGACCTGGGTGGCGGGAACGTCGTCGCCTTTCTTGCCGATCAGGTACTGGTTGTTACCCAGGCTGTTCATATTAGCTTTGTAGATCCAACCGGTGTCTGCCGCCAGGCCACTCATCTCGGGAGAAACGCTGACGATCTTCAGCCATTGACCATTCGCACTGGCCTCTCCGGTGGTCACCGTGGTGCCTTGCGGCAAGGTGGCAAGGATTTGCTCGTAGCCCTGCGTATTCTTCTGAGCAGCGTGTACGTTAAGCCCCAGCACCTTGTCGTTGGCGCTGGCACTGACCTGGTAGGTGTCGCCGCCCCAATAGGCGGGACGGGCCAGTGCAGGCGTTGCATTGTAGCCAGCCATGTCCAGCAGGTGCATGTAGAGGCTATAGAACACCAGTGTCGGCCCGCCTGCGGCAGCCGGGGCCGGTGTGGCACCTGCCGCCGTTGCCGGAGTAGGCGGAGCGGGCGGAGCGGGCACTTCCAACTGGTGCTTGACCAGCACGAAACCTGTGGAGGCAATGGTGCTACGGTCGCTGTAGGCAGAGACTGGATAAGCTTCATCAATGCGATACGCAATCACTTGCCCATCGGCAATGCAACGCACCTCGCTCTGCTGCGCCACCAGCCCCGTGGACTCATCGAAATGCACGCCACCATGCCACAGCCCATTGCTGCCCAATGGGTAATAACCGTCGTTGGCCTTGGCCAACGCCTTGTAATACTGCTGCGGATCCGTCGCTTCTGCTCCCGCTATTTTGAAGGGGTACGACCACTTCTCTACTTTGCTTGCTGTTGTCTCAGTCATTACCAATTACCTGAATTCTGATCCCTGGTGGCTTGGAGCGCCGTCAGTGCCTGTCAGCCGGAGAAGTTGAGCATTCGCTTCGGTTTGACCTTTTCCAGCGGCGCATTCACCAGCGCCCCCGCCATCACACTCCCCGCCTTATCGTTATCCGCCGCACCCGGCAGCACCGGCGGCTTGATCCCAATCCCGGTACCACTGCCCGCCGACCCGCCGGCGTTCGCCAGAATCTGCGCGCCGACCAGGGTGATGCCGCCGGCGTCGAGCTTGATAAAGCTGCCCGCGGCCTGGAGGGTCAGTTCCAGACCGGCCTCGATAACGATCTTTTGCCCGGCCTTGAGGTGAATTTCAGTGCCGGCGTCGACCAGTTGCGCAACGCCCAGTTTCACGTGCTGGTTGTTGCCCACGGTGAGGTGGTCGTCGACCTTCACCTCACCTTTGCGGTCGGCAAAGATGGTGCGGTGCTCTTCGGCCTTGAACTCGCTGTAGGCGTTGGCCTCAACGGTGTCATGGCGTTCGTGGCCCACGTGGATCTTCTGGTCGTGCTCGATGTTCTCGTCCCAGTTGCGCTGGGCATGAATGAAGATCTGCTCCTGGCCTTTCTTGTCTTCGATGCGCAGCTCGTTGAAGCCGCCGCCACCGGGGCTGCTCAGGGTCTTGAAGACGCTGCGGGTCTTGTTCGCCGGCAGGTCATAGGGCACCTGGTTTTCCTTGTGATACAGGCAGCCGGTCACCAACGGCTGGTCGGGGTCGCCTTCCAGGAAACTGACCAACACTTCCATGCCCACCCGCGGGATGGCGATACCGCCATAGCGCTGCCCCGCCCAACTGGATGACACCCGCAGCCAGCAACTGGTCTGCTCATCCGCCTGGCCTTCGCGGTCCCAGAAGAACTGCACCTTGACGCGGCCGTATTGATCGCAGTGGATTTCTTCGCCCTTGGGGCCGGTCACTACCGCGCTCTGGCTGCCCAGCACCCGAGGCTTGGGATGTTTGAGCGACGGTCGATAGAACACGTCCCAGGGGGTGGCCAGGAAGCGGTTGCGGTAGCCCTGGTGGAAGTCGTCCTTGTTGTTGGTGGTGTCACTGGTGACCGACTCCTCCAGCACCTGCGGCTGCTTGCCCTCGTGAAACACCTCGGTCAGCAGCCAGAGATCATTCCACTCTGTGCGCGGATGGTCGCTGAGGGCCATGAAGTGGCCGCTGACCAGGCGGGTCTCGTCACCCTTGCCTTCGGCCAGTTGGTAATCGGCGCGGTGCCGCTCAAGGGCGCGCTGGCTCAGTTGCTTGCCGCGCGTACGATCAGTGAAGCGCCCCGGGTAGTCGTAGTCTTCCAGGTCAGGCTGCTCAGCGCTTTGCTGGTCTGGCTGGTAGGCCGCTTCCATCAACAGGCGTGGCTGCTCAAAGTCGTAGTCGCGGCGGCTGACACGGCTGGTACGCGTTTCCAGGCGGACATTGAAGCGCTTGATCACGGGCACGTCGGCGACCATGCCGGTGTCTTGCACGTAGCCTGTCGGTTGGCCGAGCTTGGGGAAGAACGTCTGGTCGTCGCCAAATACCAGCAGGTGCCCCTCGGGGCTGTGCTCGAAGTGGTAGTGCACCCCCTCCTCCTCGCACAGACGCTGGATGAAGTGCAGGTCGCTCTCGTCGTACTGCACGCAGTAATCGCGATCAGGGCACGGTTTGCCAAGATGGAATTGATAGGCATCGCCCTGAATGCCATGTTCCTCCAGGATCTGCGCAATGATCTTCGGCGCACTCATTTTTTGAAAAATGCGCTGGTTGATGCGGTGCTCCAGATAGGCCAGCTGCGGCACCAGGACGATCTTGTAACGGTGCAGGCGCTTGCCGGCGTCGCCCTGGGCCACCTGATAGATCTGCCCATGAATACCGCTACCGGCAGCGTCATAGGCCAGAAACGCCTGCTTGTGCAGCACGCTTTCCAGGTCGATGTCCGAACGCTCACTGACCAATTCCAGGTCAAACCGATAAGGACGGCTGATGCCTTCGCTGCCCTTGAATTCGAGTACTTTGAAATCCAGGTCCAGGCCATTGATGGTCAGGCTGAAGTGGGTTTCATTACTGCTGTTGAACATGCTGTTCTCCCTGTAAGGACATTATCCATTGCGCTGGCTGACCCAGCGTTGCAGCAGGTTGAAGGGTTCGCTCCGGATGACGTGATGCAAGTCCTGGATGCTGATGCGCCGTGCGTCAGCCTCCAACGAAAGGGCCGTGCGTAGGGCCGGCCAACATTTTCTCGGCAAGTTGCGCGGTCGTTCGAGGCGATAAGCGAGTGGCTGTTCAAGGGCCTGCTGCGCCGTGGGTCGGCGATACGGATGTTTGCCACCGGCCAGCTCATAGATCACACAGGCGGCGGCATAAACATCGCTCGCCGGCGACAGCGGCGCCCCGTCGAACAACTCTGGCGCGGCATAACCGGGGGTCCAGGCGTTGAAGCGGCTGCGCTTCAGTTGCGGCAAGCCAGGCAATACGCCATCCATGGCTTGCCCAAGGCCAAAGTCGAAAAGCCGCACGCCTTTTTCGCCGAGGATCACGTTGCTCGGTTTGATGTCACCGTGCAGCACACCCCGGGCATGGGCGTGGGCCAATGCATCGAGCATGGCCAAGACGATGCCACGCAGCTCGTGCCAGGGCATCCCCAAGGGCCGCTCGCAGAGCAACTGGTCCATGGGCATGCCACGAATCAGCTCCATGCTGAAATAGGCCTGCTGGCTACGGGTGTCGACCTCAAAGGTGTGCACCCGGACCACATGCGGGTGCACGAGATGACGGGTCAGGGCGAACTCGCTGTACAGCAGCGCACCACCATCCGGGCAATCGGCGACATCTTCACGCAGCAGTTTTATCGCGACAAAAGGGTCCGGTTCGCCGTACTGCTCCTGCAACAGGTCCCGGGCGCGGTAAACCATTCCCATGCCCCCAGCACCCAGCAGTCCCTCCAGGCGATAGCGACCACTCAATACTTCGGGCAACGGCGTCGTCGGGCTCGCCGATGCACGCACCGGCGGCGCCTTGGCGGCACCCTGGGCGAAGGCGAAGTAGGTCAGGTTGTCACCCGCCTCGACCCACGCCTGGGGGTTGTTGAGGGCTGAAGTCATGTTGTTCACTGGCGTATCACCACCCCTGTGAGGTTGTCAGCGGCTCGGCCACTCAACACGTGTTCGAACATCCGCTCCAGCGCGATGCCGGGCAGTGGCAAATTCATCGCTTTGCCCAATGACTCACCGCTGAGGCACTGATAGAGCCCGTCGCTGCACAGCAAAAAGGCATCACCGGGCTGAACTTCAAGCTCAAGAATATCCAGCTTCAGTTGCTCGCTCGCCCCCAACGCCCGCGTCAATGCGTGGGCGCCTGGCTGCTGTGCAGCCAGTTCACGGCTCATCTGCTGCTCGTCGATCAATTGCTGTTGAAGCGAGTGATCCCTGGACAGCTGAAACAGCTGGCCGCTACGCCACAGGTAGCAACGACTGTCTCCTGCCCAGATGCAGGCCGCACGCTTGTCCTGCACCAACAGGGCAACCACGGTACTGCCCATGATGCTGTCCTGACGATCGACGGTAACGGTGATTTCCTGCCCCATGCGCCGGTTGAGCCAATGCAGGCACTGGCGCACTTGACGCAATTGCGCGTCGAAGTCTCCCTCCAGCAACATCTCATCGAGTCCGCTGATAATCATCTGGCTGGCCAGATCCCCGGCCTGATGCCCGCCCATGCCGTCGGCGACCACCCAAAGACCGCGCTCCGGGCGGTCCAGGAAGGCATCTTCGTTGCGGCCCCGGACCTTGCCCGAATGGGTTCGGCCCGCGCTGCGCCATTGAGTGGCGACCGGGATCAAAGCGCCACCGGCATGCGGAAGCTGCGCAGCGCACTCAGGTCGAAGGGGTTCGGCGAGCGCTGGCTGAGCACCAGGTAGTTGACACGCATGCCACCGACATTGGCCTTGATCATCAGCACATCGCGGCCGCTCTGGTACTCGGTCTGCATCAGGTCGAAGAGGCGAAACAGCGACCACGGCCCGGTGTTTTTCTCGATACCGATGGCCTTGCCGCTCAGGTCCTCGAGCAACAGGCTGGTACGACCGTCATTGGCGTCAGTCGGCCATTTGAACGCTACCGGCACGATCGGGCCGTGGCGATAGACCATCTGCTGGTCACCGAAACGGAACTCCGCACTCCCAACCGTAGGGTCAAGGGTGTAGGGCTCGAGCTTGAACTGCACCTGGGGCTCGTTGGGGTTCTCGGCAAAGAAGCTGCGGCGAATGATCTGCGCGTTGCCCATCTGGTCGAGAAACACTTTTGACATCGGCAAGCTGCGGCCATCAACGCTGCGCAACCGATAGTTGCCGGCCTCACCACTGACGAACGGCTTGAGGTAGGTATCAAAGAAGTGATCGGCGATACCCTGGGCCTTGAAGAACTCGCGGAAGTCGTTCAGGGCCACATCGCTGCTGCTGTGTGCGTAGAACGGATAACGCTCGTTGATCGCCTTGCTGTAAAAACCGTACAGCTCCGCCTGGTAGCGCTGGTTGACGTATTGGTAGCTGTTGTCGAGCACCAGCATCCAGGTGTCATCCGCCATGTTGTTGAACCAGACGTTGATCGGTCGCGGCAAGCGCGCAGCGGCATTGCGCAGGCTGTTCATCGCGTCACGCTGGCCACCCAGGCGGTTCTTTGCCAGGTCATAGGCCGCCTGCTCCGGCTGGCTGGCGCGCGCCAGGCCGGACAACTGTTGTTGCAGGTCGTTGAGCGCCTGCAACACGGGCGTCAGATCGGCAGCGGGGCCATTGTTGTCATCGAGCAAACGATGCAGTGGCTCGAAACGGCGCTCCAGCGACTTCTTCGCGGTGTCCGGCAGGCTCTTGGCCATGGCCTCACCGGCCTGCCCTGCCGCAGCCGCCGCGGCCTTGCCCAACTTGCCAAGCTTTCCGCCCACCTTGTCGGCGACATCCCCTGCGGTATCAGCTGTATCGAGCATGGCCGGGAAGCGAGTGTTCTCGCGGACCTCGACCAGCATTTGCACAATCGGCGAATTGGCTGAGGTCAGCCCCGCCAGTTGGTCGGCACCGTCCTGGGCACTGCTGATCGGATCCAGGCCAATCTGCGCGACCGCCTCGCTCCAATAGTTGGCGTAGTCGCCAAAATACAGTTGCTCGAGCTCAACCATCAGGCGGCGCATGTCCATGCCGCTGAGGCTGCCGCCCTCGCCCAGGACCCAGTTGTCACGCAGGATATCGCGCACCAGGCTGGCGCCCTGGGTGATGAAATACTGCTGGTAGCCTTTCTGGGTATAAAAGCCCGGTATCACAGAGTCAGTGCCGGTGAACAACGCACCTTGCGGACCCAGATGCTGGCTGAAACGGTACTCGGGCAGTTCGCGGGCCTGCTCACGCAACACCCGGTAAACGACGTTGGCCAATGACTCCGCACGCAGGACCTGGCGGGCCTGGGCAACCAGGGCATCGTTCAGAGGGTAAACGAAGGGCTGCTGCAACAGGCGCCCAAAATGCTCATTGAGCTTGGCCTGTACCGCGGCGTCGCCGCTGTAACGAAGCGACCAGTCGGCGGCCATCCAGTCCTTGAGCGTAGCGGCTTCACGGCGCTCCACCAGATTGAGCATCAAGTAGGCACGCAGGCTTCCAAGCAGGCGCTCACGATTGCCCATGTTGGCGCGGATCTGGCCTTCCAGAGTACGGGCAACCCGTGGCAGCAGTTCTTTCTGCAGCGCTCGATGATAGGCATCCTCCAACGCCGGGTTGCTCGGTTCGCCCTGGTATAGGCCGCCACGTTCGCTATAGGCCGCATCGCCTTTCTCCGGGAAGACCCGCGTGGCCGCATAACGGCTGTCGAGCACCGGCAACGCGGCCATAACATCATCTTGCGGGTTCAGCGTTGCCTGTTGCCGGGATTGTTGCTCGGCCAGGCTCTTGACCGTCTCCAGGCCATTGTCGTTGGCCGAAAAGCTTCCGGCCCAGACCCACCCGAACAGGCCCATGCAAGCCAGCGCCCCCAGGTACAACGCACGCTGCCCCCAACTGATACGCCGGGTTTCACGCTTGTCGAGCCCCGCCAACTCGGCCTCCGGGAAAATCACCCGTGCCAGCAGATGGTGAATGAAACGCGCCCGGCCGGCGTACATCAGCGGTAACGCTTGGCCGTCGTCCGCAGACCTGCCCGTACGATCGAAATGCGGCGCACTGGTAAGGTAGAAGCCGCGCAGTTTGCTGGCCCGCTGATAACGATTGCCGGTAAAGGCCGCATCGACCAGGAAACCAAGGTTCGAACCGATCAGACCCAGCTGCAGCGGGAAATCGAGGATCAAACCACGGCGCTGCGTGTCACGCTCCTGATGCATGCGCGAAATCACTTGCGCGTTCAAACGCGCCAGCAACTCTTGAAACTCCTGGTTCATGACCTCGACGTCGGTGCCCTGCTGGTCTTTGCCGAAGCTCGCGCCCAGGACTTGATCACTTTCCTCGAGGGACAGTTGGTCGAAGAACGCATCAAAGCCCGCGACCTTATCGGCCTTGCTCAAGATCAGATAAACCGGCACATCGACATGCAGTTGCTGGTGGATTTCCTGCAGTCGGTTACGAATGGTCCGCCCCAGGGCAAGCATATTTTCGCGATCACCGCTTTGCAGGATGCTGACCGGGAGGGTCACCAGGACACCATTGAGCGGTCGGCTGCGACGACGCGATCGCAGCAAGCCCAAAAGGGTTTTCCAGGCGGCGCCATCGACTGACGTATCGTCCTGGCTCAGGTAGCGGCCGCTGGTATCGACCAGCACGCCGTTGTCAGCAAAATACCAGTCGCAATGCTCGGTCCCCGTTTCGTCACGGCTGAGCTTGCGCTCAACCTTGTTCAGCGGAAACTCAAGCCCGGAGAAATCCAGCAGGCTGGTTTTACCGCTGCCCTGCGGCCCGATCAACAGGTACCACGGCAAGTCATTGCGCCAACGCTCGCTGCGCCCGCGGTACAGGCTGGAGGTCTTGAGGATCCGCATGGCGTCCTTGAAACGCGCACGCAAGGTTTTCTCGGCTTCGCTGATCGACTCTTCACGCTTGAGTTGAACCTGGCCGTCCTCGCTGTCCTCGAGCTTTTTCTTGCGCACGGTGCCGCGCCAACTGACGAAGACCATGAACAGCCCCCATAGCAGGCAGAGCGCGCAAATGGTCAGCAAGCGCGAATTGGAGCTTTCCCAGAACTTGTAATCATCAACGGCAAACAGCGGGCCGACGAACCATACCAACAGCGCACACCCGAGCAACAGCAGCAGTGTCCACACCCAAGTCCGGCACAGGAAGGCCCAGGTTTTTTTGAAGAAGTTTTTCATTACACGTCCCTGATATTACGGCTTGTGCTCGAGCATGACCGGGTCAATGGGCTCATAGAGTTTAAGAACGGCCTCGCGCTTTTCGCCCAGTACATAGGCAAAGCCCGTGTACATCACCACCAGGCAAATGGCCGTGGAAGCGACCACCAACCACCAGGGCACGATACGCACCAGGCTACGCCGCGGCTCGCTCAACCCCTCCCAGTGGGGCGACAACTCACGCGGCACATCACCGCGTAGCTGACGAATCTGCCGATAGAGGCTGTCGCGAATACCATCGAGTTCGATCATTCCTCGGGGAATGACCCGGTACTTGCCCTCAAAGCCAAGAGACAGGCAGATGTACATCAGCTCCAGCATCGGCAGATGCTTGACCGGGTTACGTCCCAGACGGTCCAGCAGCTGGAAGAACTTTTCGCCACCGAAGGTCTCGTTATGGAAGCTGCTGAGCATGCTGATGCTTGACCAGTCAATGTCGTTCCCCCACTGCGTGGTCACCACCGCCTCGTCCACCGCCGTGCTGAGCACATAGCGCGCGGCCATGACCTGACTGTTCTCGACACCTTCGTTAAGGGCCTGGGCCTCGAAGTGCTTGATGTGACGAACCAGTTCGGCCTTCAATGTGCCGGGGTCCTGGGCGCTGACGCTGTGCTTAATGCGCACAATGGCCGAAAACAACGGCGCAGCCGCTGAAACCAGGGGGTTGATGCTGATGTTGAAGCCTTCGTCCGGGCGGCGGCTGGCCGCGTAGATCATCCGCTCTTCCAACTCTTCAAAACGCGGTGGCTGGGCAAAGTCGGTCAGCGGCTCGTTTGCCGGGCGCTGGCCCTGCGGGTTGGCCAGGATCGTTTTTTCGTCCTGGGTGTACTCCATATCCATATTCATTTTCATGAGTTCCTGATAGCCCAGAATTTCAGCTCAAGCTCAGAGAATTCGCCTGACACATGGAAGGCGAAACCGCCAGAGCCCTCCAACTGGGCCAGGTCTTCGGAACTGAGTTCGAGGACGAAATAAGTCTTGTTCGAGTGGAACGGAATCTGCCTGGGGGCCACGGGCAATGGCCTTACCTTGAAACCTGGCAGGTGCAGGTTGACCAACTGGCGGATACGCTCCACCGGTCCGACCTTCAGGTGCGCCGGCAGGCGGTGGCGCAGCTCTTCGGAATCGCAATTGGCACTGGCGGCCAGAACGAAAGAGGACGAACCCAGCAGTTTATGATCGTGCAGCGGCGACACTCGAATGCCATATTGACGTTGCTGCAAAATCATCTCGATCGCGTGCTGTTCCAGCACCATCGATAGCACCTGCCGGATGGCGTCCATCAATTTTCGGAAGCTGGCACCCTGATCACTGTGCTGATAGGCACTGTCGATTTTCGGACGTTTGCCTTCATTGGCGAACGTGGATAAATCCCCCAGCATGACCAGCAGTGTGCGATACAGCTCTTCAGGGTGAACCTGTTCCAATCCCAGATAGTGGCGTAGCAGCAGCTCGGTGCGGTTGATCAATTGCAGCATCAGGAAATCGCCGACTTCCGCGCTGCCGACCTTGCCGTTTGAGCTGATACGTTCGGCGAGCTTGTCGGCCCGGTTGCCGAGCATGCTGATGACTTCCTTGAGGCACGACAGCAGGTAAGCCGACCCGTGCGCATGCAGGTAGGTTGGCACAAAGTCCACGCTGAGGCTGATCACACCATCCGGCGAGGTATCAGTGACCTCGCAGACCTTCAGTTTCACGTAGGCCTGATCGTTTTTCTGCTCGCCCAGCAGCAAGCGAAAATCCGGTCGCGCGCAACTGACCTGGCTGCTGGAATCATCACCGGCATTGGAGTCGACCACCTCCATCTCATAGGCCGTATAACGCGTCAGCACGTCACGATGGTCATGACGACGCGATTCAACGTGATTCCCGGTCACCAGCGCCAGCGCCAGGTAAATCGGCATGTTGGCGGTATTGGGCGGGATATCCAGGGCCAGGGGCTCGCTGTTACCGTCGAGGTTGAACAGGCTGCCGTCTGGCAGCACCCCCGATGCCTGGCTGACCACCAGCTTGCCCATGCTGAGAAACTGCGAGTCGATCTCCAGGCTCAAAAAGCCCCAGCTGTAACGCCCCAGCAATTGGGTGCGCGATTTCATCTGGTTGTCGTAATAGCGATCGTTGTGCTGGAAATGCTGCGGGCGCAGCAACATGCCTTCCTGCCAGATGACTTTATGTGCGTTCACGATCGGTCACCCGCCTTGGCCAGTTTGTCGGCGGCATTCTGGATACCGTCCTTGTCCAGGTTCAGGTCGATCCTGGTCAGTTGTTGGGCATCGACCGGTATCACATAGCGCCATTGGGTCGCGGGCAGGTCCCGATAGGCCGCCAGCACCGCAACGAAGCGGCTCTCGCTTTTGACCGTCAGCTTCAGGTCGAGGGTTTCACCGGGGCGCAACTCAATTTCTTCGCTGGCCACCAGATCCTGCGAAAGGATGTCCTTGGCGCGGTCATAGAGGCTGAAGAAGTCAGCGTTCTGGAACGCCACCGGGTGTTTAAGCTCAAGCAGGCGCAACACGATAGGCGATGGCCGACCGTTAAGATCAGGGTTGAGTTGGTCGCTGGCACTGAGTTTGAGGTTCAACTTGGTTTCGCTGGAATACGGCGATAACGCCGAGCAACCAGCCAACAGGATGAGCACCCATACACTGGCGAGGGTCTTGAAGCGGGTCATCGAGTTTATCCTTGATGTTCAGTATTGAGGGTGGCGATCAAGCGGACCTGTTCGTCATAGGCCCGAGCGAAGTCCCTGGCCATCAGCCGCTCGCTCCACTCATCGTCCTGGCGCAATCCCTGGTGATAGCGGACAAAGGCGCGCCAGCGGCTTCCTGGCATGGCAAATCGCGGTTTGTTGCCCTCACGCTCCAGGCGCAAGGTCAGTTGCTCAGGCGAGAAGTGCTCCAGCGTTGCGCGAACTGCCGCGCGGCTGGCCATCAGCAGCGCCACCGGATGTGCCTGCAGGTCGCGCACGGCTCGGGCAATCGCTTGTTCAGCGCTCAGTTGGCCGGGCTTGTTCGGTTGCAGCAAACGCCTCAACGCCTCCCCGCTGTCGCCGGCATGCTTGAGTGGGTTCTTGCTCGTCAACTGCACAGTGGTCTGGGCCAGGCGCAGCTCGTTCTTCAACTCACTGCGGCTACGCAGGCTCTGCTGCAAACCGCCGACACTCTGTGCCAGCAGCCTGGCGGCCTTGACCGCCATGTCCTCGCGGCTTTCGTTGTCCAGCCCTTGCAGGTCAACCCCCAACGCCTGGCCGAAGCGCTCCCAGAACAGTGGGCTCTGCTGTTCAGGCGCAGGCTTTTGCGGGGCTGGAGCAGGCTGCGCTGGCGCTTGGTCGACGACCAGCTCCGGCAACGGCAGGCTCTCCATGTCAATGCGGGCGAAGTCTGCGCGTTGTCGTGGGTCACGACGTGGCGCAGTCAGTGCTGTCAAGTCATCCTGCTCGGCATAGATCTGCTCTTGCCGGTCCAATGCGACTAATGGGTCCAGGTCCAGAAACGCATCGTCAGGGATGATGCTGCCGGCAGCTTGGGCGCGACCGACTTGCGTCTCGAACAGCCCCGGGTCACGCACCAGCCGCGCGCACATCTCAAAGTCGCCCATGCGATACAGGCTTCCATGCTCGATACGCGTCGCTTCGCCTTTGCGCAGTTGCGCTCCGCCGCCAGTGAAAACACCGTTGCTGCTAAGGTCGGTCAGGTAAAACATGCCGCGGTTGAACGTCACCTGGGCATGGTGGCCCGACAAATGCCTTTTGGCGTCCGGAATAACCCAATCACAATCACTGGCCCGACCGATTTTCCCGCCCGCCTGTCTGAAAGTGCATCGACTGGCATGATGGGGGATCGGTTGCTTGGTGTTCTGAATCTCGAAGACCAACTCCATGGTGAAACACTCCTTGCGGTCATTTACCGCGATTGACCGCCTGAGGATCACCCAGCGGACGATATTCGTTGTCGTTGAACTTGTAGTTGCTGGTACAGGCGCTTACACCCAGCACCAAAGCCAATACCAGCACGGCTGCGTGCCAAGGACGGACAGGCATCAGGGGTTCTCCATTGGGGCAGTTTGAAATAGGTTCATGGCGCCGAGGTGCCTTCCTGAAACTCGCTGAGGTCGACGCTCAGGCGGCCCAAGCGGTACAGCAATGTGCGGCGCGGCAACCCGAGTTGCCGGGCGGCAAGGGTCTGGTTACCGCCATTACGGCGCAGGCAGCTCAATACGTAGGCGCGCTCGACCCGCTCCATGTAGTCGCGCAGGTAAAGCGTGCTGTCTTCGGGATGAGCCTCGACATTCAACGAGAAATGTTCCGGCAGTAATTCAGGCCCCTCACACAGCAATACGGCGCGTTCGACCAGACCCTTGAGTTCGCGGACGTTGCCGGGAAAGGCATATCCGCTCAAATGAGCCAGCGCGGTCTCGGACCAGCCCAACGGTTCACGGCCAATGAAGACGCATGCCTTGGCCGCAAAGTACCGAGCCAACTCAAGGATGTCGGCATCACGCTGGCGCAGCGGCGGCAGCTCGATGGGGAACTGGGCCAGCCGGTAATACAAGTCTTCGCGGAACTTGCCCTCCGCCACCAGGCTCAGCAAGTCGCGGTGCGTGGCAGCAATGATGCGCACGTCAATTTTGTGCGTGTCGTTGGAGCCCAGCGGGCGGATTTCACCCTCCTGCAACACCCGCAACAACTTGGCCTGCAACGACAAGGGCATGTCGCCGATCTCATCGAGCAACAAGGTGCCGCCTTCGGCAGCGTCAAACAGGCCCTTGCGGTCACGATCGGCACCGGTGAAAGCACCTTTGCAGTAACCGAACAGCTCGCTTTCCAGCAGGCTTTCCGGGAACGCGGCGCAATTTTGCACGATGAATTTCTTCGATCGCCGCGGGCCACATTCGTGCAGCGCGCGGGCGACCACTTCCTTGCCGGTGCCGGTCTCTCCGGTCAACAAGATGGTGTAGGGACTGTGCAGGACCTTGCCGATCAGTTGGTAAGTGCTGCGCATGGCGGCGCTTTTGCCGATCAATCCGTAGCCGCTGGCACAACTGGCGGCCACCGCCTTCACGGCAAGCGATTGAGTGGGGCTGCGCAACCGCTGCAAGAGTGCAAGCTGCGCCAACACGAAACGCCCGAGTTGCCCCAACGACTCAGCGAAGACCTTCAGCTCAAGCAACCGCACACTGGCGCAGATCAAAACCCCCTCCACCACGCCGAGGGCATTGACCAATGGCACACTTAACAAGGTGCGCCACTGACCAGCGCTTGGCGGCAGAAAGCTGGTTTGGTAGAGACCACTGCCCAGTTCTTCCAGGCACAGCACCCGGTTCTGGCACAGGCTGAACTGCAGCAATTCATCGGTGTGGTAATCGGCTGAAACACCAATGCTCTGCCGGGATTGCATCACCCCCTCAAAGCACTCGGCACTCAGGCCAAGCTGACTGTGGCCGGCATCAAGCAAATAGACCTGGGCCAGCTCACTGCCGGTTAGCTGGCCGACGGCGAACGCGAACTCTTCCAGCAGGCGCGCATCGTCAGCCATTCTGGAAAGACTGGCGAATGTGCCCAACAACGTTTCGGCATACGCCAACGGCTGGGGAACCTCCGTGAACATCACACCCACCTCACGCAAACTCACAGATCACGCCGCCATCACTGTCGAGCGTGGCATGGACATGCTTGAGGTTCTCGTCAGTGACCATCGCCTCCAGTAGACGGTCAGCAATCAACGGCAACAGGTGCGAATCGATCAGATGGTCGATCAGACGTGCCCCGCTGTCGCTTTGCGTGCAACGCTCTGCCAAGTGATCAACCAGGGCTTGGCAATGGCTGAACGCCAACTGTCGCCGTGACAGGCGCTCACCCAGCCGTCCGAGCTTGATCTCGATCAGTTCGCGCAGCACAGCACCACCGACCGGGTAATACGGGACTACGCGCATGCGCGCCAGCAATGCTGGCTTGAAGTGCTTGCTGAGGGCCGGGCGAATGGCTTGCTCCAGCGCTTCGGCGGTGGGCCGTTGGCCCTCCTCGCACATCGCGCTGATGCGGTCGCTGGCAAGGTTTGAAGTCATCAGGATCAGCGTATTGCGAAAATCTATCTCGCGCCCTTCGCCGTCGTTGGCCACCCCCTTGTCAAAGATCTGATAGAACAGATTGAGGACGTCCGGGTCGGCCTTTTCGACTTCATCGAGCAGTACCACCGAGTACGGCTTCTGCCGCACCGCCTCCGTCAGCATGCCGCCTTCACCATAACCGACATAGCCTGGCGGGGCGCCGATCAGCCGCGATACCGTGTGTTTTTCCTGAAACTCAGACATGTTGATGGTCGTCACGAAGCGATCGCCACCATAGAGCAGGTCAGCCAGGGCCAGCGCCGTTTCGGTTTTACCCACACCGCTGGGACCGACCAGCAAGAACACCCCCACGGGCGCATCCGGCTTGTTAAGCCCGGCAGCCGTGGCACGCATCGAGCGATCCAACGCGTGTATCGCCTGTTCCTGGCCACGAATGCGCAAGCGCAAGTCGGCGGCAAAGCTGGCAATTTTGGCGTTGTGCTCACGCGCCAACTGGGTCAGCGGCACGCCGGTCCAGGCGCTGATGACTTCCGCGACCAGGCGCGGGCAGACTTCAAAGCTCACCAGGCGCCCCTGCTGCTGGGCCTGGGTCAAGGACGCATGAGTCTGGTGCAGTTGCGCCTCCAGCGCGGCGATATCGACACCTTCGACAGGCTCGCCTCCTCGTGCGGCAGCCAGTTGCTGACGCAGGTCCAACAACGTTTCGGCCAGGGTTTTCTGCTCGGCCCAGCGCTGTTCCAGAACACCTTGCTCTTGGGCCGCCTGCTCCAGGCGCGCTTCAAGTAACCGCAGCGCCGGCAGATCGACCGCAAGTCCGGCCTCGGCGTCGCGGCGCAGCGCCTGGCGCTGGCGTTCACCCTCGGCGAGTTCGGCACGCAGGCACTCAAGGCTTTCCGGCGCCGCGGCAAGGCTGATGCGTACCCGTGCACAAGCGGTATCGAGCACATCGACCGCCTTGTCCGGCAATTGCCGGCCTGCCAGATAACGCGCGGACAGCTCGGCCGCCGCGACCACGGCGTCATCGCGCAAGTAAATCCCGTGGCTCTGTTCATAGACCTGGGCCAGACCACGCAGAATGGTCACCGCCTCGCTGACCGTCGGCTCATGCAGCTGAACCGGCTGGAAGCGCCGAGCCAGCGCCGGGTCTTTTTCAAAGTATTTTTTGTACTCGCTCCATGTGGTCGCCGCGATGGTGCGCAACTCGCCGCGGGCCAACGCAGGTTTGAGCAAGTTGGCGGCATCAGAACCACCGGCCTGGCCGCCGGCGCCGATCAGCGTGTGGGCTTCGTCGATAAACAGAATGATCGGTTTGGGCGAGGCCTTGACTTCATCAATCACGCCTTTGAGGCGGCGCTCGAACTCACCTTTGACGCTGGCGCCAGCCTGCAAAAGTCCCATGTCCAGGGACAACAACTCGACCCCCTTGAGCACCTGCGGCACTTCACCGGCGGCGATGCGCGAGGCCAGGCCTTCGACGATGGCGGTCTTGCCGACACCGGCCTCGCCCACCACGATAGGGTTGTTCTTGCGGCGACGGGCAAGGATATCGATCATCTGACGAATGGCCGAATCGCGGCAGAGCACAGGGTCGAGTTTGCCGTCTCGGGCTTGTTGGGTCAGGTTGTGGGTGAATTTTCCCAGCAGCGACTCACCGCCAGGGGCGGCCTTGCCGTTTTCAGGCTCGGGTTTGTGTGCCAAGGCGAATTCACGCAACCGATCACCATTGAGCCTGGCCAGCAGGGACTGGTAGTGGCTGCCGGCATAGCGCATGGGGTTGCGCAGCAGCGCCAGAATCAGCGCAGCCTGCTCGACCTGGCTCTGGCCAAGTTCCAGGTTGGCCACCAGCAGGGCATCCTGCAGCCATTGCACCAGCTCGGGAGCAAACACCGGATTGCGCGAAGCGCTGTGTTCGGGACGTGGCTGCAGTGCCGCAGCCAGTTCGCTGGCCTCGATATCGGCGTCCAGCAGCGCCTTGGCAAGCAACCCTTCAGGGCGTTCCAACAAAGCCAGCAACAGGTCTTCGACCAGGATCTTGCTGCCACCGCGGGCAACGCAGCGTTGCGCCGAACCCTCCAGATCACGTCGGGTTTCGCTGTCCAGGGCCTTGATCAGCTGTTGCAGGTCTACGTTAATCATTGTCATCTGTCCTTAATGAATTCTGCTGCCCAGGGTCACAACTCCCTCGGCACGCTCATGTCCAAGCCAACTGGTCCAGCCAAGCCGACATACGTTGCTTTCGCCGATACGCAGCTCGCGAATCTCTTCCTGCTTGAGCACCAGCCTCAGGTCGTAATCGAGCGGGTCGCGCAAGGTAAAACGCACCAGTGCGCACAACGGCTGATAACCCGGGCCGATAGGCAGGAACTCATGGAAACGCTCCCAGGTCAGTTGCCGGACATGAATACGAAATTTGCCGCCACGGTCACGAACCCGCTCCCCCAGTACCAGGTCCTCGCCCAGTAGGCTGTTAGCCTTGCCGAGGCGATTGAGCTGCTCCTCAAGGATCTCCACCCGGCGCTCGACACATTGCTCGATCACCAACTCTTCGTGCTTGAAGTAATAACGCAGCACCGACTCGATCAGCGCAGCCGAGTGCGCACGCAAGCTCAGCAACCCCAGATACGGCAACAGTCGCTTCCAGTTCAGCTCTTCGGCGCGACGGATCTCTTCGCCCCCCAAGCCAATCAGCGCAAACAACTGCTCGGAAAACGGGTCCTCGGCACCGCTCTCGAACCGCGCGCTATACCGGTACTTGCGCCAGATCGGCAGCATCAAACGCTGTAGCCGGTGGTGGAACAGATCGAGAAACTGGCGCGTCGGATTGCCGTCTTGGCTATCCCCCAGTGCCTGCTCACCGTAAAACGCCGGCAGCGGCGAACTGGAGCCGAACAGGCCTAGCAGGTTGAAGCGCAGGCGCGCTCGCAGCTCTCCGTGCTCTTCAAAAAACTGCACACGGTCTACATCACTGCCAGGGAAACCAAGGCTTGGATTCGCCTCGAATTCGACCTGGTCATACAACTGCTCTTCCGTCAGGTCCGGATACACATCGCGCAACCGATCGACCACCAGCAACACCGCCTGAAACAGCGAGTATTCGCGTATTACCCGGGTCAGCCTGCTTAAAGCAGGGGCTGCAGCCCCATACGTGGTGTCCATTGGTACACCTCTCCCTGTGTGCTTTTGACCCTCAATTCGTGGAACGAGTTGAGGCTGGCGTAGAGCGCGAAAAATTCATTCAGCACCGAGGCAAAAACGAACAGATCGCCTTCCCCGACATAGCCTTCCGGATCGATGGTCAGTTCAGTGCGCAGACCGCGTAACGGCAGGCCTTTATGCAAGCGGTCGATAGGCTGGTGGCGTATCCCCTTCAGCCCGCCGAGCAGGCGCTTGCTGACCTTCTCCGCATGCTGGTCGTAATAACGTGGCAGGTCGTAGGTTTCGAGAATGACCTTGAGCGCCTCGACGTTGGCCAGCGACAGGTAGTTCAGCGACATGTTGCTGATCAGCTTCCACAGAAAATCGCGGTTGATCGGTGGCGCATAGCTGGGCGTCGCCGCCGTGATGTTGCGGAACTTGAGAAACTCCGGCGTGCCTTCGGACACCAGGCAGATATCACCCTCGCGCAAGCGCAGCGGCAGGTTCTGATTGGTGCAGGTCAGCTCGATGGAGAGCGTTTCGTGTTCTTCGACGTGGCGCATGCCGAAGCTCAGGTAAGTGTCCATGCCCTCGTGCAACAACGAGCTGCGTTGGCGAACGCTGAAATGCGGACGGGCCGTGGGAACATCGAAACTGGCGTCGTGCTCGAACGACTCGAACGGCACATAGGGGCGGTTGCCCACACCACCGGGAAGCCAGCCGGTCACCGACTCAACCGCAAACACCCCGCAATTTTGCAGGTCGTATTCGGCAGGCAGCAGCAGGTATTCATCCTGTTTGCCGTCCAGGCGAATGGGCAAGGCATCGTGCTTGAACAGATTGACGATAGGCGTGCAGTACAGCTTCACGTTCTCCAGGCTGGGGCGCAGGCGCTGTATGCCGCTTTTCCGGATATTGAAGCGCAACTCGACACCGCGGACCCGTTTCTGGGTGTCTTCAGGCAGTTGCTTGAGCACCTCCAGCCCGACCACATCGACAAACAGGAACTTGTCCTGGAAGGCGAAGTATTCCTGCAAATAACGGTAGCCCCGAAAGGTATTGAGCGGGTACGGAATCAGCGCCTCCTCTTCAGCGAACCCCACCGGGCTGACCTTGTCGGCACCGAGCTTGAAGGTGATGTCGCACTCGTTGGCGTCCTGGAGTGCCTTGCCGTTGGCATCCACCGGCACCACCTCGATGCCTTCCAGGTTACGCAGCAGACACAGATAGAGCATCTGGCTGATGTAGCGTTCACCGGCCAGGTGCAAGCGCAGGCGCTTGAGTTCCAGCTCAGCCAGGAAGCCGTCGCAACTCATCTCGGTACGCAGGCTCAGCACCGCACCGTCGCCCTTGACCGCGTAGTTCAGCGCCTTCAGGTCCAGCGGCAGCACATCGGTGTCGTAGCAGGTACGGAAACGGCAACGCACGCCGTCGAATGGTTTACTTTCTACTGCGGTCTCGCGAGGGACGAGCAATGCCGGACCGGCCTCGGCCAGCGGTTCGAATTGCAGGATGCTGAACGAAGGCAATGGCCGCATGTAATTGGGCCAGAGCAGATGCATCAACGAGTGAGTCAGTTCAGGCAACTCGTCATCGAGCTTCTGGCGCAGGCGCCCGGTCAGGAAGGCGAAGCCTTCGAGCAAGCGCTCCACGTCCGGGTCCCGCCCACTCTGGCTGAGGAATGGCGCCAGCGCCGGACTACGCTCAGCGAAACGCCGGCCGAGTTGGCGCAGTGCGGTGAGTTCGCTTTGGTAGTAGTGGTTGAAGGACACGCAACTTACCTCTAAATGGAGAGCTCTCGGAGCTGAAAAACTTTCCTGATATCCCGACTAGGCAGGATCCGGATTGAGGAAAACAGTCCCCAAGCAATGCAATATTGGAATACACATCGGCCCAACAAAGCGTGAGACGCGATAAAGAACCGAATCACCAAACCGCCCGAACAAGCCCGTCACGGCCAAATAGCCGCTGCTGAGAGGGCGGCCCCATTGAAACGCCTTAGTGAACCTTCACGTTGCCACTGCCATCCAGGTTGGCGGTGAACTTGACCTGCCGCTTGATGCCCTCCACTTCCAGCACCCCTTCGATCGCGAAGGTCAGCCTGAGGTGGTCCTTGTCACGCGGCATGGAAACGACTTGCACCTTGGAAAGGCGAGGCTCATAGGCCTCAATGAACTTGCGTATTGCATCGCGAGCCTGGGTCAAAGAGTCGTGCAAGCTCAGGCGCATGTCGTTGAGATCGGGTAGCCCGTAATCGGGCAGCGTCTGCACGCTGCCCGCACGGGTGCTGAGCATTTTTGCCAGATGGGCGGCCACCGATGCCATGGCACTGGCCTCCCGGGGAAGCCCCTTGCGGCTGGCGGCGTCGCCATTGAGACGCTCGAAAAGGCTGCCGTATCCCATCATGACTCAGCTCCTGCTTACTCTTTATCCAGCTTGCCAACCAACGACAGGGTGAAGTCGGCGCCCATGTACTTGAAGTGCGGACGCACGTTCAGGCTCACGCGGTACCAGCCTGGCTCGCCTTCCACATCGCTGACGGCAATCTGCGCCGCGCGCAGCGGACGACGACCACGGACTTCGGCGCTTGGGTTTTCCTGGTCGGCGACGTACTGGCGAATCCACTTGTTGAGCTCGGCTTCAAGATCGGTGCGCTCTTTCCACGAACCCAGTTGCTCACGCTGCAAGACCTTGAGGTAATGCGCCAGGCGGTTGACGATCATCATGTACGGCAGCTGGGTGCCCAGCTTGTAGTTCAGCTCGGCGGCCTTGCCCTCTTCGCTGATACCGAAGGTCTTGGGCTTCTGCACCGAGTTGGCGGAGAAAAACGCCGCGTTGTCGCTGCCTTTGCGCATGGTCAGCGAGATGAAACCTTCCTCGGCCAATTCATACTCGCGGCGGTCCGATACCAGTACCTCGGTAGGAATCTTGGTTTCGATTTCGCCCATGCTCTGGAAGTGATGCAGCGGCAGATCTTCAACGGCGCCACCGCTCTGCGGGCCGATGATGTTCGGGCACCAGCGGAATTTGGCGAAGCTGTCCGTCAACTTGGTACCGAACGCGTACGCGGTGTTGCCCCACAGATAGTGCTCGTGGCTGTTGGCGACGTTTTCCTTGTAGACGAAGGTCTTGACCGGGTTGTCTTCCGGATCGTAGGGGTTGCGCAGCAGAAAGCGCGGTACCGTCAGGCCGACGTAGCGCGAGTCTTCCGCCTGGCGGAAGCTCTGCCACTTGGCGAACTGCGGGCCTTCGAAATGATCCTTCAGGTCCTTGAGGTCCGGCAAACCGGTGAAACTTTCCAGCCCGAAGAATTTCGGCCCGGCAGCGGCGATAAATGGCGCATGGGACATGCACGCAACGCTGGAGACGTACTGCATCAGCTTGACGTCTGGCGCGCTGGGCGACATGAAGTAGTTGGCAATGATCGCGCCGACTGGCTGACCACCAAACTGGCCGTACTCGGCGGTGTAGATATGCTTGTACAGGCCCGCCTGCATGACTTCCGGCGAGTCTTCAAAATCATCCAGCAGATCCTGCTTGGAAGCATTGAGCACTTCGATCTTGATGTTTTCACGGAAGTTGGTCCTGTCGACCAGCAGCTGCAGGCCGCGCCACGAGGACTCCAGGGCCTGGAATTCGCTGTGGTGAAGGATCTCGTCCATCTGGCGGCTAAGCTTGGCATCGATCTCGGCGATCATGCGGTCGACCAAGGCCTTCTTGACGGGCTCGCCCTGGTTCTGCGGTTTCAGCAGCTCTTCGATGAACGCCGAAACACCGCGCTTGGCGATGTTGTACGCCTCGTCATCGGGGGTCAGTTTGGTCTCGGCAATGATCTGATCGAGAATTCCGAATTCTGCAATGTCACTGCTGTGTTGCTGTGCGGCACTGGTGCTCATGTGTTGGCATCCTTATCAATTGGAAACTTAGGCGTCCTGCTGGCTGGCTTGCATACCCAGCTCACCCAGTACACGGCCACGCGCTTGATCGTCAGCCAATACGCCTTCGATTGCCTTGCGGAAGGCAGGGGCGTTGCCCAATGGCCCTTTCAACGCCACCAAAGCGTCACGTAGTTCCATCAATTTCTTCAGTTCAGGGATCTGCTCGACCAGGTTGGCGGGGCTGAAGTCCTTCATGGAGTCAACATTAATGCTGACCGCCAATTCGTCGGCTTCACCCTCCTCCTGAAGACGATTCGGGACGCTGATGGTCAAGTTCAGATTCTGCTTGGCCAGCACATCATCGAAATTATTCTTGTCGATGCTGATGGGCTTGCGATCTTCGACCTTGCGCTCATCGGCCTGCTGGGTGAAGTCGCCGAGCACCAACAACTTCAGCGGCAGTTCGATCTCTTCCTGAGCGTTGCCCAGTGCAGGTTTGAAGGTAACGTTGATCCGTTCCTTGGGGGCTACCGAGCCTTCTTTGGCCATGGTCTTTCTCCTTTGCGGTTATGGCCCGAAGGCCTATTCGAGTACAACTTCGAGGTCGAGGTGACACAGCCTGCGATAAATTTCGTCCTTGCGTTCGCGCACCGCGTGGTTCTGCGGCAACAGCTCGCAACAGTTGTGCAGCAGGTGCAGAACCGCCAGCGCGAGATCGGGCTCCCAGGCATGAATGCCGGAATGCTGGAGTTGCTGATCGAGTGTTTCGAGTTGGGTGCGGGCCAGGTCGTACTTCTTGGCCTGGTGGCACAGGCGGGCCAGACTGAAATGCCAAAAAAAGCGTTCGCGGCCGCCTTGGGCGCTTTGCAATCCTTGCTTGAGCACCTGAACCGCCGACTTCAGGCCGTCCTTGCGCAAAATCGGCTGTACATCATCCAGCGCTTGCTCCCACGCCAGTCGACTGTCGCCGGACTCGACTTTGCGTGGCGCCGCAGGTGCCTGCAGGTGGGGCATCACATGGGTGCTGATCCAGCCACGGGTTGCCGGATCGGCAAACGGCAGACCGTCATGAAAACGCAGCTCGACGATACCCGGCAGTCGTTGCAGGAACAGGGCGAAATGGATTTCCACTTCACGCATCGCTGTGTCCGCATTCAACGCCTGCAGGCATTCCCAGACAATACGCTGGCCATCAAACCAGAATGGCGAGCGCGCGAGGCTGGCCTCCAGGTCAACCAACAGATCAGCATATTTCCCGGCGTCAAAGCGCTCACGATAACTGTTGAGCTTGTCCACCGGCACTCCCCGCAGGGCCGTAACCTGCTCGGCGTTACGCTCGGGCATGGCGTCGATCGGGAGCCATAGCAAGGTTCGATTAAGGCGCAGCGCTCTCGCATCGGTAGCTTTCTGACGCAGCCACCAGGCACACAGCGGCCGAGCGCTTTCCTGCTGCGCACGCAGGGCCTTATGGGCATCCTTTTCGTTGTCGACGGGCGAGCCCGGGGTCAGCAGCTGGGTCGCCGCCTGCTTGACCTGCGCGACCACCGCGCCGACGCTGCCAGGCTCTGGCTGGCCATCGGCGGCCCGCTGAACCATGGATGCCAAACGCCGGCGCATGGGCAGGATCAGCGGCGCATCGTCGCCCAAGCTGGCCGTGAAGTGCTCATCGAGCGCCTCCAGGTGGGCAACCATGGCGCGGAACAAAGGCAATTGATCCTTGACCGGAACGTCTTCCGAAAGCACCGGTTCCAGGCGCGGGATCAGCCAAACGATTGCACCGGCGCGGGTTCTGGATTTGGCCGGGTGCAGTTCGCTCCAATGGTGCTCGCACAGATAGCGCATCAGCCCCAGACCGGCGACCAAACCAACAAAGGACTCCTGCTGATACAAGGCCCATATCAGCCAGGTGGCGATGCGCAAATCCTTGGATTCGCTGCGCAGCAACGCTTCGCAGCCGTCCTTGACCTTCAGCCAATCGGTTCGCCCCGCGTCATGCATCGAGGCGCCTTTATTGAGCTCTGTTTCAAGCGCTTCAAACTCTGTAGAGAAGCGCACATCCGCGCCCGCAAAAGCAGTTGCCGAAACAGGCACTTTTGCGAGGTCGAGATAATGAGCGCAGAGCTTGCTTGAATATGTCATCCGTGACCTTAAATGAATCATTGCCTGACTTGCCTGATGATATTCCCAGGCATTAAAACAATGACGAAACAACTATTGCGTACTCATCCCTGATGTAGTACGTGCCGCTCCAGATTGCAGCAGGCGCGGATCCTAAATGAGACTAGTGGCGTGATGCAAGCATTTTGACATTAAACTTTTTTCAAATTAGCAATGCACCTTCACACGACCAACCGGGATAAGGCTCCGTTTTCAGGCCGAAACAACGAAACATGGAACTATCGTCCTAGAGGCCTGGAGCAGAACTGAGATAGCACTACGGCATCACCCATGATGCTCGAGTGATATCTTTTTGATATCACTCAGCAGTAGCTTTACCGGCTATGCCTTTCTCACGCTATCGATTTTTCCAACACGCACTACCTGGCATTTGAATATAAACTCGTAGTTACCCAGAACCATCCATTCATTCATTCGGCGACACTGGAACTCGCAGGAAAGACAGCGCCAGAACTGCCCCTCCTCATCAATCCAGCACATTGGCCGAGTTGACCGATACGACAACTAAGGCATATCGCCACTATGCGCAAGTTCTTGCGCACCTCCTTTCCGAAAAACACTCTTTGAACCGCTGAAAACCATGCCATACAGGGCTTGCATCCAAGTGCGCAACTTCTTGCGCAGTGCTGCGCAACTTCTTGCGCAATCACGGGGGCAAAACCACTGCCGCCCCCCCGCCTCCGGATCGAAAACAGTGCCGAAAGCCCCGCGTTTACTGGGCGCTATCTTTTCTGGCGCGCTTTTTGAAATAGCTCTTGCGCTCCGGACACTCAAACCCGTCCAGGATTCGACATTCAACCCCCGCAAGGAGAGCTTTCATGCCAACACCCGCCTACCTGACCCTCCAGGGCACCAAGCAAGGTCTGATCACTGCCGGCACCTTCACCGAAGACTCGGTCGGCAACATCTACCAGGAAGGTCACGAAGACGAGATCCTGGTTCAGGCCTTCGATCACCAGGTCATCATCCCGCGCGATCCGCAGTCCGGCCAGCCTACCGGCCAGCGCGTGCACAAGCCGCTGAAAATCACCAAGGTCTTCGACAAGTCCTCGCCGCTGATCTTCACCGCGCTGACCACCGGTGAGCGCCTGACCGAATGCACCCTGAAGTGGTTCCGCACTTCGGCATCCGGCACCCAGGAGCACTACTTCACCATCAAGCTGGAAGACGCAATCATCGTTGACGTTCAGTCCAACATGGCTAACTGCCAGGACCCGAACATGTCGCACTTCACCCACCTGGAAGACGTCTACTTCACCTACCGCAAAATCACCTGGACTCACGAAGTCTCGGGGACTTCCGGTTCCGATGACTGGCGTACCCCTGTCGCCGCCTAAGCGCGCGTGACGGTTTGACCCCCTCGGCCAGAACGCTCTGGCCGAGGGTGTTTGTGCCCCCCTGACCGAGAGGAACAATGGATGTTCGCGCTGGCCAATCAGCCCACCTTTACACTGACTATCGAAGGCTTCGATAGCGACCTTCGGGTGCTGGAGTTCACCGGCCAGGAAGCGCTCAACCAACCCTTCGAGTTCCACCTTGAGCTGATCAGCGAAAATGCCGCGCTGGCGCTCGACAGCCTGCTGCACAAGCCCGCCTTCCTGATGTTCTCACCGACCGGCAGCGGCGTCCACGGCATGATCCAGCGTGTCGCCCAAGGCGATTCCGGCAAGCGCTTTACTCGCTACCACGTCACCTTGCGTCCGCAACTGGCCAACCTGGCCCAGAGCTTCAACCAACGTATTTTCCAGAACCTGACGGTCGACAAGATCATCGCCCAGGTCCTGCAAGCGCACGGCATATTGGCCGATGCCTACCAATTCCAGCTGAGCGCGGTATACCCCGAGCGGGTCTATTGCGTTCAGTACGACGAGTCCGATCTGCACTTCATCCAGCGCCTGTGCGAAGAGGAAGGGCTGAGCTACCACTTCCAGCACAGCTGCGACGGGCACTTGCTGGTGTTCGGCGACGACCAGACGGTGTTCCCCAAGCTCGACCCGTCCAGCTACCAGCAGGACTCCGGGCAGGTCGCCGACAACCCGGTGATCAAGCGCTTCAATGTGCGCCTGGAAACCCGTACCACACGCACCACGCGGCGAGACTACGACTTCGAACAACCGCGGTTGGACCTGGAAGCGGCGACCAAGAGCGAGTTCGCCCCCGATCTGGAAGACTATGACTATCCAGGGCGTTTCAACGACCGCACTCGCGGTAAGCTGCTCGCCGGCCGCGCGCTGGAGCGCCACCGTGCGGACTACCGGCAGGCCGAAGGCCGCAGCGATGTCGCGCGCCTGGTCAGCGGACACTTCCTCCCCATGGCCGACCACCCGCAAGCCAAATGGAATGACCTGTGGCTGCTGACTGAAGTGCGCCACCACGGCAAACAACCGCAGGTGCTGGAAGAGTCGGTACCCAGCGACACCACCGATAACAAAGACGATTTCCACCAGGGTTATCGCAACCAGTTCAAGGGCACGCCCTGGGACGTGTTCTACCGCCCTGCCCTGCGCCATCCCAAACCACGCATCCTGGGCAGTCAGAGCGCCGTGGTCACCGGCCCTGCGGGTGAGGAAATTCACTGCGATCAATACGGCCGTGTGAAGGTGCAGTTCTTCTGGGACCGCGATGGTCAGAACAACGACCAGACCAGTTGCTGGCTGCGTCTGTCCTCGGCCTGGGCCGGCGCCCGTTACGGTGGCATCGCCATCCCGCGCATGGGCATGGAGGTGCTGGTCAGCTTCCTGGAAGGCGACCCCGACCAGCCGCTGGTGACCGGTTGCCTGTACCACAAGGAAAACCTCACGCCCTACAACCTGCCGGCGAACAAGACCCGCAGCGTCTTCAAGACCCTGAGCAGTCCCGGTGGCGGCGGCTTCAACGAGCTGCGCATAGAGGACAAGAAAGGCCAGGAACAGATCTTCATCCACGCCCAGCGTGACTGGGACGAGCGCATCGAGCACGACCAGAAAATCCGCGTCGGTCATGAACGTCACGACACAGTCGAGGCCAACAGCTACAGCGAGTTCAAGGCCGAAGAACACTTCACCGTCGACCTGGACCGCAAGGTCGAAGCCCGCGTCGACGATCACCTGAGCGTCGGCCAGACCCTGCACCTGAAAATCGGTGTCGGCCAGTTCACCGAGGCCGGCCAGGAAATCCACCTCAGCAGCGGCCAGAAAATCGTTCTGGAAGCCGGCGCCGAACTGACCCTCAAGGCCGGCGGCAGTTTCATCAAGGTCGACGGCAGCGGCGTGGTACTGAGCGGCGCAACGATCAAGATGAACCAGGGCGGCAGCGCCGGGGTGGGCACGCCGATCGCGGCGTTGTTGCCGGGGTTGCTCAAGCAGGCCGCTGCCGCCGTGGCCGGCGCGCTGCTGAGCCCGGCACAGATCAACACGATGAAGCGCAATGCGCCGTTCTGCGAGGAGTGTGAGAAGTGCAAGGACGGTGCCTGTGCCATCTGATTCATTGAGCACCAAGCAATGGCTGGAACAGCACCCGCCAGCCCCTGACGAATACCTCTATGTGGTCCTGAGCAATGCCAGCGACGCAAACCCGCTGGCCCGCTATTACCAGATCGCCACGCCCACCGCGCCAATTCCGATCTGGAGCGATACGCCCTACGCGGGCTGGAAAGAGGTGATGCCCTACGTCGATCAGTTGGCGGCGGACAGCCCGCTGCTGGACTGGATTGACAGTTGCGAGGAGCAGGACTGGGGTTGGCTGGCCGTGTCGCGCTGTCCGCCTGAAGTGGTTGCCGAGCACCTGCGCGGCCTGACCCAGGTGATCATGCCTGATCGGACGGAGGTGTTTTTCCGCTTCTGGGATGGGCGCCATCTGTTGCCGATCCTGAGTTATCTGGGCGGCGCCAGTGCAGAGGTGCTGCCGGTGTTCGAGCGGTACTGGATCAATGGCTACGGCGTGACCAGCAGTGGCGGTGTTGCGCGGGATGCGCAGCCGTATCCCTGGTGGGAGGTGCCGCAGGCGTTGCTGGATCAGTTGAGCCAGGAGGATCCGTCGACCCTGGTGGAAAACTTGCTGCAGTGGCTACGCGAAGACCACTCGGCGCTGTACTTCGCCCTGCCGCCAACCAACCTTCGACTCAAGATCGAGCATTTTGTAAAGCGTGCCGCTGCCCCGCAAGAAACGCTTAGTACGCGTGTCAGAGCCTATCTGGAACAGGAAGTCCTGCAATGAACCTCAACCCCATCATGGCCGTCTTTGATGCTTACGTACTAAGCGCCACACCCCCTGATGCCGACAAAATGCTGGCCGACTTCCAGGCCAACAGCCTGACCCATTACAAAGAACTGGCTGACGGTTTCCTGACCGGCTGGGCAATGGATATCGACCAGGAAATCCGCGTCAGTGACGAGGTCAGCACGCTCAGCAAAAAAGACGCCAACAAGAGCGACAGAAAAATCGAGACCTATGCCACCTGCCCGGTCAACGGCAAGCTGACATTGCTGCATCGGTTCGACTCTTCGACCTTCGTGCCCATTGGCAATACCCCCTACTTGATGGAACCGGTGAACACCGGTTCAGGTACTGGAGAATCGTTCAAAGGCCGCCTGGACAAACTGGGCATGGCGCAAATCCAGGGCTGTATTCCCGACCAGCAGTATCGCCTCACCTTCCATCCGCAGGTCGGCCAATCAGAACTAGACGCCTTGTATGGCTCTTACGACGGCATCGTCGCCAGCCTGCATGATTGGCTCAGCCAGCAATGGCAAGGCAGCATCGCGCCCAAGTGGAAGACGTTTGCCCCGGTCAGCGACCCCAAGCGCCTGGAACAAGCCAACCAGGCATTGCGCGACGGCATCAAAAAGGCCCTGAAGTCGCTGTGGGAGGACATCAAGAAGGCTTTCTCGATTCTGGCCAACCTGGACGAAAACATGGCCAGGTTGCTGACCATGATCAACGAAGCCGACTTCAAAAAGCTCAAGGCCCAGGCCGACGAGTTGTTGTCCACCGCCCTGACGCTCCTCAGCGATCCGTTGTTGATGTACCTCTACACCATGGCTCTGTTGACCTGGGTGCGGATGTTGCCACCGACCATGGTGGCCGAAGCGATCGGCGAATTCAGCACGGACTTTCTGATCAACTTTATTCTCGGGGTGGTGCTGTCCGGCGGTATTGGCCTGGTGGTACGTGTCACGGTCTCGGGCGGCGCCGCCGGTATCGCAACCGGCACCCGGATGTTCTTGCAGGACGCTGTGCAGGCATTGATCGACGTCAGTACCAGCCACCAGCTCAAACCCCACGCCAAGACCTTGGTGCCCTTGGTTACAGCCTCCGAGTCGGTGGTCAACAGTTCTGCAAAAACCACCAAGCAGATCACCAGTGCCGCGCAAGGCATTGATAAAGTGGCGGCGGATACGCTCGACATTCCCAAAGCGCCGAACAAAAAAATCACCGTCGAAGAGTCCACCCCGGTGGATGATGCGTCCAAACAAGCCAAGACCCGCGACGACAAACCCGCCGACGCTTGCAGCGCCACCTGCACCAACGGCTGCCCCGTTTCGATGGTCACCGGCGAAGAGCTGCTGACCCTCACCGACGGCCAACTCGACGGCCTGCTGCCCTTCGAGTGGACCCGCCTCTACCGTACCTCCGCCGTGGAGACCGAATGCGGCCTGGGTCCCGGCTGGAGCCATGCCCTGGCCCAGCGCGTGACCATCGAAGGGGACACCGTCACCTGGCTGGACCACGAAAACCGCAGCACCGAATTCCCGCTGCCCAGCGTCAAGCGCCCGGCCATCACCAACAGCCTGTCCAAGGCCGCGATCTACCTGGGCGACGATCCCAGCGAATTGATCCTGACCCAGGCCGGTGACCAGGCGCGCTTCTACCATTTCCGTTTCGACCGCCACAGTGCCAGCCTGATCGCCATCAGCGATGCCTACGGCAACCGCCTGCACCTGCAACGTGACATCCTGGGGCGCATCATGCGCGTCGACAACGGCGCCGGTCGTGCCCTGCTGCTGCGCTACGACCGTAGCGTCATCGTCGGCGTCGATTACCAAAGCCATCGTCCGGCCGACACTGCCGAAGCGTCCTGGCAGACCCTGCAAAATCTGGTGACCTACCGCTACGACGAACAGCGTCGCCTGGTTGAAGCCACCAACGCCGTCGGCGAAAGCGAGCTGTACGCCTACGATACCCGGCACGTCATTCAAGTGCGGCAACTGGCCGGCGGCGCCAAGTTTTTCTGGGAATGGGAAGGTCAGGGTAAATCCGCCCGTTGCGTCCACCACTGGGCCAACTTCGCGCAGATGGACGCGCGCTACACCTGGGGCGATGACGGCAGCGTCACCGTACTCAATGCTGACGGCAGCCAGGAAGTCTACGTCCACGACGACAACGCCCGGCTGGTCAAGCAGGTCGACCCGGACGGCGCCACCCACGAAAAGGCCTACGACGAAAAAGGTCGGCTGATTGCGGAAAAAGACCCGCTCGGCGCCGTCACCGAGTACCAGTACAACGACGCGGGTCGCCTGGTCGCGGTGATTCCGACGCAAGACGCGCCCACGGTCTACGAGTACGACAACGGCTTCGTCAGTGCCGTGCAGCGCGGCAAGGCCGAGTGGAAATACGACCGCAACGCCCAGGGCGACATCACCCGCCAGACCGACCCCAGCGGCAATACCAGCGCCTACACCTACGATGCCCGTGGCCGCTTGCTGGACATCCGCCATGCCGACGGCAGCGTGCACCAGTTGACCTGGAACCCTCAAGGTCAGCTCATCGAAGAGCAACTGCCGAACGGCGGCCAGCGTCGCTACCGCTACGACGCGCTGGGCCGGCAAATCACCCGCCAGGACGAAACCGGTGCCGTCACCCAGTACCAATGGAACCCGGTGGGCCGCCTGACCCAAGTGCAACTGCCCGGCGGCGCCACCCGCGCCTTTACCTACAATGCCTACGGCAAACTCACCAGCGAGCGCGACGAACTGGGCCGGCTGACCCGCTATGAGTACGCCGACAACCTGCACCTGGTCAGCCGCCGCCTCAACCCGGACGGCAGTCAGCTCAAGTACCGCTACGACAACGCTCGCCTGTTGCTGACCGATATCGAAAATGAGCGTGGCGAGCAGTACCACCTGGATTACTACGGAAACGGCCTGATCCAGCAGGAAACCGGTTTTGATGGTCGGCGCACGGCGTACGTCTATGACCTCAACGGCCAACTGATCGAAAAGACCGAGTTTGGCGATGATGGCAGCGAGCTGAAGACCGCCTACCAGCGCGACACCGCCGGCCGCCTGCAGGTCAAGACGCTGAGCGATGGTGAGAAGATTCACTACCACTACGACGCGCTGGGCCGCCTGGTCAATGTCGATGACGGTCACTGGCCGCTGGCGTATGAGTACGACCTGCAGGACCGTCTGACCACCGAGCACCAGGGTTGGGCCACCCTGCACTACCGCTACGACGCGCTCGGCCAGCTCAGCCATGCGCGCCTGCCCGACGGCAGCACCCTGGACTATCGCCACCTGGCCGGCGGCGACCTCAGCGCCATCGACCTCAATGGCCAGCGCCTGACCAGCCACCAGTACAGCGCCGGGCGCGAGCAGCAACGTCAGCAAGGGCAACTGCTCAGCCAATACCAGTACGACGAACAGGGCCGCCTCACCGAACACCGCGTCAGCCAGCACCAGCAACGCCTGTTGGCCCGGACTTATGACTACGATGCCAACGGCAACCTGGCGCGCATCAGCGACAGTCGCAAGGGGATGCGCGAGTACCACTACGACCCGCTTGACCGGCTGATCACTGTGCGCGGTGATTTGACCGAAGCCTTCAGCCATGACCCGGCGGGCAACCTGCTCAGCCAGGCCCCGGAGCGCGATGGCAACCGCGTGAACGTGCAGGGCAACCGTCTGCTGATGCAGGGTGATGCGCACTATGACTACGACGCCTACGGCAACCTGATCCGCGAGCGGCGCGGGGCTGGGCAGCGGTTGGTGACCGAGTATGCGTATGACTGCCAGCATCGGTTGGTCGAGGCAAGGCTGCCCAATGGGCAGGTCGCGAAATATCGCTATGACGCCTTTGGGCGGCGGATCGAAAAGACCGTTGAAGGCAAGACCACTGAGTTCATCTGGCAGGGTGAACAGCTGATCGCCGAAGCGGCGGCTGGGCACTATCGCAGCTACGTGTATGAGCCAGGGACGTTTCGGCCACTGGCGATGCTCGACGGTGAAGGTCCGGGCCATGCCCTGCCCTACTACTACCAGCTTGACCATCTGGGCACGCCGCAGGAGCTGACCTCCAGTGCGGGGGCGATCCTCTGGTCCGCACGCTACAAGGCCTACGGTAACGTGGCGAAGCTGGAAGTGGCCGAGATCGACAACCCGTTGCGCTTTCAGGGGCAGTATTTCGACGCGGAAACGAGGCTACACTACAACCGCCATCGCTACTACAATCCGGGGACTGGACGGTTTTTGACGCCAGACCCGATCAAGCTGGCGGGAGGGTTGAACAACTACCGGTATGTGCCTAACCCTACGGGGTGGGTGGATCCGTTGGGGTTGAATGGGGACTGTCCCGGGGGAGCTGCATGCAAACCTCCAAGCGGGGCTGAAGACCCCAAAAACAAGGCACAGGTAAACCAAGGAGAACCTGCAGCCCCCGCACCTGTTACGAACTCCGAAAAAACTATTCGGGTCCGACACTACACCAACAGAAAAGGTTCTACAGGAATTGAGCAGGATGGCGTGATTAGTGCTCAAGACAACAATAGAGTCTATGTAGAACCGGCCAACAAAAAAGCTTTAAACCAACTGACCGCAGAAGAAAAATATCAAATAGGAAGAGGCCGAGGTAGAGACTACATAGAGACGGACGTGCCTGAATCACAATTGGAGTGGGTCAAAAACCCCAGATACGGCACTATGGAACTGACAATCAAGGGAAATCTAAAACTGAACAACCCAACATTTACCAGGAGAAAATAATGCTAGAAGCAAACAAAGAAATTGTAATCCCCGGAGAAGCAGCACTTGAAGCCCTGAAAGAAATAGAGTTCATTCTAATTTCTCTGCACAAGATTGGAAGTTATTATACCGACAAACCGAAAGCAGACTATCAACGAGCAACAACAGACTTCATAGACAACAAAAACATAACACAAAAGCTTGCAAAAGTCCGACGAATACTCAGCGAGCACTTTGATACATCTTTGGGTGATGACGAAATGGATGACATCGAAAGACATATGGAAAATCTTGATTTTTGGAAACCTTAATAAAGGAGTCACTGGCTTATTCTCTAGGCGCTCCGTAGAAGTAAATCTATAATTTTCTCATTACCCTCAAAATCCAGGGCAACCGGCAGCCGGACAAAGTCACTCAATAAATAAGTTCGATCCGAGCGACCTCTACTTTGCAAGAAGCAGAAAAGGAGATACCCATTAGCCGGTCTCAAGCCAAGGTTACAAGCCACCACCTATAAAGCACCATTTACAAAAAACACCCGCTATCTTGCCATCATTTTGTAATCAGAGGACGAAATGCAAAAATCACTTAATGATATGTCTTTCTCGGAACGCCGCCGCGTCCCAATCGGAGCCTTGATTATAGGCCTCCTTGTCTTGCCTCTCGCCATTCAAGCATTTCGCATGGAGACGGTAGGAAAGTTTGCCTATGTGCTACTCCTCTGCTCGCTGTATATGTTTGTTGCGGCCTTCCTCAATCGTAAGGCGGGATCCACGCCACTGATGATCCTCAAGGATGAAGGAGTCTGGTTCTTCAACGCCGATGGCTTGGTGCCCTATACCTCGATAGAGGCGGTTGAAGTTGAAA
>NZ_JALLIX010000001.1 GCF_023242365.1 Pseudomonas sp. MWU13-2100 | reverse complement strand
ATCATTCATTCGGTCATTCCTGATTCGCGTGATCTGCCCTTGGCAGCCCGCCCGAAAGGGAACACCTTCTGCACTACCGATGTCTGTCAGAACACGGCGAAATGCGCGCGCGGCATGTCATTAGGTAGCTCGACACGCCCGGGCACAGTAGCATCAGGTCCTATAGCCGCAAGAGACGATTCCATGCTGATTCCCTACGAGCAACTTGAACCCGACACCCTCACCCGCCTGATCGAAGATTTCGTCAGCCGCGACGGCACCGACAACGGTGATGACACGCCCCAGGAAACCCGCGTGCTACGCGTGCGTCACGCCTTGAGCAAGGGCCAGGCGGTGATCTTCTTCGATATCGAAAGCGAACAATGCCAGTTGCTGCCCAAGCACGCGGTGCCGAAAGAGTTCTTTGACTGAACGCTAGACAACCGGGTCGCTGGCAGGCTCCGGCTCACCCAGCTTGGTCAGAATCCGACGGTAGATTTCCGCTCGGTGCACATTGACGTGCTTCGGCGCCTCGACACCAAAACGAACGTGATTACCGTTAACAGCGAGAATTCGCACGGTGATGTTATCGCCGATGGAAATCATCTCGCCCACGACGCGGCTCAGTACAAGCATGGCACTCAATCCTCAAGGGTTAATGAGCGCCCAAGACTGCCCGGCCCGCTGACCGCCTTCAATGCACACGCCGCAAATCAGCCGGCCCTGACCGACAGGGTCGATTCGCCCTACAGAATCAGATTGCTTACTTGGCCAAGCCGGAGATTTTACCGGTGAGAGCCAGACTCAGGACTGTGAAAAGCGTGGTCCCAGCAGGATGATGCTCGCGCCAAGGACGCAGAAGGCGGCGCCCAGCCAGTCGGAACCCAACGGACGAATACGTTCGACCAGGCCCAACCAGGCGATCGAGGCAATGATGTAGATACCACCGTAGGCCGCATAGGCCCGACCGGCGTAGGTCGCCTCGACCTTGGTCAACAGCAGCGCAAACAGCGTCAGGCTCAACAACGCCGGGGCGATCCACCAGGCGCTCTTGCCCAGTCGCAGCCACATCCAGAAGGCATAACAACCGGCGATTTCAAACAGGGCCGCGAGAAAGAACCATAGATAATTGATCACGCTCAACACCCGTCAGGATTGCACATTGCTGGCAACCCTAACGGGCGCTCGATGGGCGAGCAAGCTCAATTCGGGACTTGTTTGGCCTTGGCCCGCATCTTGTCGGCCATCACCGTCATTTCGTCATAGAGCAACTGCGGATTCTTCTGCTTGAGGGCCCAGGCCATGCGCCCTTGCTCGTGGGGCAAAATCATGAATTCGCCAAGACCGACCTGGGTGTAGATGTAATCGGCAATGTCACTGGCGCTGATCGGCGAGCTTTCCAGCAGCTTGCCGACCTGGGCTTTCATTGCCGGCGTAGGCCCGCGGAAAGAGTCCAGCAGATTGGTCTGGAAAAACGACGGACAGACCACGTGCACAGCGACTTCCTGTTGCGCCAGTTCGATCAGCAGGCTTTCCGACAATGCCACCACACCGGCCTTGGCCACGTTGTAGTTGCTCATGGCGGGCCCCTGCATCAGCGCCGCCATGGAGGCGATGTTGATGATCTTGCCCTTGCTCTGTTCCAGCAGCGGCAGGAACGCCTTGCAGCCCTTGACCACCCCCATCAGATTGATCGCGATCTGCCAGTCCCAGTCTTCCAGGGACAATTCGCTGAAGAACCCGCCCGAAGCGACACCGGCATTGTTGACGATCACATCGATGCCGCCGAACTTGACCTCGCAAGCCTGGGCGAACGCCGTCAGTTGACTGTAGTCACGCACGTCACAACGCTGGGTGAACCCGTCGCCGCCGGCTTCGCGCACCAGCCTGAGGGTTTCCTGCAGGCCTGGTTCGCTGACATCCGACAGCGCCAGGCGCCAGCCCTCGCGGGCCCAGCGCAGTGCGATTTCGCGGCCAAGACCGGAGCCGGCGCCAGTGATCATGATGCGATTGTGCATAGCAGATGCCTTGTGGGTTCTGAGGACGATGAGCGGCAGTGTAGCGAAGGACGCTCAAAGGCCCACGCACCATCAGATTGCTGAATGCTCCAGGCAAAGTGGCAGCCGAGGGGACTGTCGGGGGGAAGACACGGCTTTATTGTTCGACATCATCCATGGGCGGAACGGTCGATCAATAAAACAATAAAACGAGGGAGAACGAATGATCGGGAAAAAACTGAATTTTCTCCCTACCGCTCAAGTCGGACCTATGTAAGCAGCCTGTTATCAAACAGCTGAACCTGTGCCACAGCACCTCGAAAAACAGAACAAGGAAAGCCCCATGAGTATTATTCTGATCGTCATCCTGATCCTGCTGCTGGTCGGCGGCCTGCCCGTGTTCCCCCACTCCAGAAGCTGGGGTTATGGCCCATCGGGCGTGATCGGGACAGTGTTGATCGTCCTGTTGATTCTGGTGCTACTGGGCAGGATATGAACCTGCGGCTTGGCGCAGGCTCGCGACGATCTGGTTGATGGTCATCGCGAGCCTGCGAGTGCAGTATCAGTCGTTGCTCGGCTTGTTCACGGCCTGCAATACGTATTGCGGCAAGGCAAACGCGCCGATGTGGATCTCTGGGTTGTAGTAGCGCGTGACGATACCGCTGCCGGCAAAGCGCTGGCGCAGGGTTTCCAGCGACAACTTGCGCGACGCGGTGTGGGTTGCCCCCCAAGCGAAGGTCATGGCACCCCCGATATAGGTCGGTATCGCCGCCTGGTAGAAGTGCCAGTCCGGGAACAGGCTGCGCAGGCGTCCCGCGGTGGTCTGCACTTCGGACAACTGCATGAACGGCGTACCGTTCTGGGTCACCAGGATGCCGCCTTCGTTCAGGCAGCGACGGCAGGCCTGGTAGAAGTTTTCGGAAAACAGCACTTCCCCGGGACCGATCGGATCAGTGGAGTCGGAGATGATGACGTCGAACCTTTCCTCGGTCGTGGCGACGAAACGCATGCCGTCGTCAATCACCAGGTTCAGCCGCGCATCGTCGAACGCGCCCTTGGAATGCTCAGGCAGGAACTGCTTGCACATGTCGACCACGGTGGCGTCGATCTCGACCATGGTGATGTGCTCGACGCCACGATGCTTGGCCACTTCACGCAGCATGCCGCCATCGCCACCACCAATGATCAGCACACGCTTGGCGCTGCCATGGGCGAGGATCGGCACATGGGTGAGCATTTCGTGGTAGATGAACTCATCGGCCTCGGTGGTCTGGATGACACCGTCCAGGGCCATGACCCGGCCCATGCGGGTGTTTTCGAAGATCACCAGGTGTTGGTGCCCGGTGCGCACTTCGTGCAGCAGCTTGTCCATGCGAAAGCACTGGCCATAGCCTTCGTAGAGGGTTTCCTGGTAGTGGGTTTCAGGCGTTTTGCTCATGGAAAGTGCTCCGGTGAATGCGAGTTGCAACGGACGGTCACCCGCCCATGGCGGGATATCGAACAAACAATGGGCGCTCGTGGCCATTGCCTCGACAATCCGAGAAAGGCGCGCATTCTACGTTGCGAATAATGACAGGTCGAACCTTCCCCGGACAAAGGCCACCGGCTTGCACACTCAAGGAACGAGATATTTGATCAGCAGTGCGGTGACCGTCGATACGGTACCGACAAAGCCAACCGCAATCGCGACCGGATACCAGAATGTTTCACGTGTCATCTTCCCCGCCTCTGCATTGAGCTTGCGCTGCTCGGCGATAAGCTTGGCAATCTCGACATGGGTTTTCTCAAGCTGGGCCTGTTCCATACTCATCTCCTGCATGGGCTAATCCTTTAGCTTAGGGTTTTGGGACAGCTCCTCCCTTGAATCAAGGAGAGGCCTGAGGGCAAAGCTTCCAAGCTTTTTACCCTGTTCAAACCCTAGGACTTCATCCGTACAAATACCATCAGCCCCTGACGACCAAAATCGTAGGCAATTTCCGAGACAAAATCAGAATGCGCTCCCTGCCGGGTCGGTACCTTGCTCAATCCTGTATTGACTGTCACTAGCGCAGATTGCCACGCGGCCCTGCGATGGCCCAGATGATCAGGCCGAGTACCGGCAGCAGGATGATCAGCAAGATCCAGAGGATCTTCATCCCGGTTTCGGCACTGCTTTTCAGCACATTGAGGATGGCCCAGATATCCAGCGCCAGGATGATCAGGCCGATCAGGCCGTTGAAAGTGGAACCCATGGTCTTGCTCCTTGATGAGGATCTGCCCTCATAGGATAGCCGGCCAGCGCCGGGGTTCACTTTATTGCCGGGTTGTCACGGCGGGGCTCAGACGTGCAGCGCGATCCGCAGGGCTTCCAGGGAGGGCGCGGCGGCAATCCCGACTTCCTCGCACAACGCCAGTACCCGCGGCAGGTCATTGCCGTAGACCAGCACCGCCTGGAGTTCATCGTCGAGCAACTGACTGAAATTCACCAGTACGTAGCCGCCCATTTCCGGGTTCATGCTGCTCAGTTGAACCTGGATGCGGTTCAAGGCGGTCAAGGACTCGACCTTGGCCAGTTGCCTGGGCTTGATGTTGAAAGGCACGTCCTTGCCGAAAGACTCGACGATCCGGGCGAACAGATCCATGTAGGTGTCGGCCTGGAACAGCACGGTCTCGGGCAAGCTGCCGACCACCACCCACTCGCCCAGGGGAATCGGAAAGCTGTCGTCGTAGTTGATGTCCGGATTGGCCGCCAGGAAGCCGGTCTGGTCGGCGTAGGCCTGGGCCGCTTCATCGGCGATCCGCAGGATTTCAGCCTCGCTCATGCAGCCGGAGCTGATTTTGCTGATGAGTTCGACGAGGGCGGTTTTCATGGACAGGTCCTGCAGCGGAGAAAATGACGGCCGCGAAGGATACACCAATTCCCCCGCAAGCCGGTCCGTCCGCGCCTGAATCGCGGTTGCCGAACCGGGCGGCAGTATCGTCACGCCATCATCTGGCGTTTTTATTTTCATAAAATTGATTTATGAAATAAAACGTGTCATTTATAGCCACGACAAAATCAGGCGGCCCTACCCGCCACGCCAACCGGACGGCACCTCGCCCACGCTTCACAAACAACGGGAGTCAACAATATGAACAAGACAGGACTTCTAGGTGCCCTGGCCCTCTGTGCCTTCAGCATCCTGGCCCATGCCGACGAGGACAGTCTGCGTATCGGCATCGAAGCCGCCTACCCGCCCTTCTCCTACAAGACCCCGGAAGGCAACCTCGGCGGTTTCGACTACGATATCGGCAACGCCCTGTGCGATGAAATGAAGATCAAGTGCCAATGGGTGATCCAGGAGTTCGACGGGATGATCCCTTCGCTCAAGGTGCGCAAGATCGATGCGGTGCTGTCGTCGATGTCGATCACCGACGACCGTCTGAAGTCCGTCGACTTCAGCGAAAAGTACTACCACACGCCGGGCAAGTTCGCCATGAAGGTCGGCAGCCTGATCAACGACCCACTGGCGGATCTCAAGGGCAAGAAAGTCGGCGTGCAGCGCTCCTCCACCTACGACCGCTTCGCCACCGAGCAACTGGAAAAAGCCGGGATCGAGATCGTGCGCTATTCCTCACAGAACGAAGCCTTTCTTGACCTGGCGTCGGGTCGTCTGGACGCGACCCTCGCCGACATCGTCAATACCAACGAGAGTTTTATCAAAACGCCGGCGGGTAAAGGCTTCGCGTTGGTCGGACCCGACATCAACGACCCGAAATACTTCGGTCGTGGCGCCGGTATCGCCTTGCGCAAGGGCGACACCGCGAATGCCGCGCGCCTGAACGCGGCCATCGACGCCATCCGTGCCAATGGCAAGTACCAACAGATACAGGCCAAGTACTTCGCGTTCGATATCTACGGCGAATAAGCCTTCCCCAGACCTGGCGCCGGCTTGCCGCGGGCGCCCTTCTCCAGCTTGTCCCGCGCGCCCAGCGGCGCTTCGGGCGAGGAACTTCATCATGCTCCACGGCTACGGATCGAGCATTCTCGAGGGTGCCTGGCTGACCCTCAATCTGGCCCTGAGCGCCATGGCCAAGGCCATTGTCCTGGGCCTGATCGGTGCAGCTTTTCGGCTATCCCCGCTCAAATGGCTGGCGATGCTGGGCGAGGGTTACACCACCCTTATCCGCGGCATCCCTGACCTGGTACTGATTCTGCTGATTTTCTATGGCGGTCAGGATCTGGTGAATCGCCTGGCCCTTGCACTCGGCTACAGCCACTACATCGACATCAACCCGTTCGTGGCCGGTGTCTGCACCATGGGCTTCATTTTCGGCGCCTATCTCTCGGAAACCTTTCGCGGTGCGTTCATGGCCATCCACAACGGCCAGGGCGAAGCCGGGGCCGCCTACGGCATGAGCGGCCTGCAGGTGTTCCGACGGATCCTGCTGCCACAAATGATTCGCTTCGCCATTCCCGGCTTCACCAACAACTGGCTGGTGCTGACCAAGTCCACCGCGCTGATCTCGGTGATCGGCCTGCAGGACATGATGTTCAAGGCCAAGAACGCCGCCGATGCGACCCATGAGCCTTTTACGTTCTTCCTCGCCGTGGCGGCGCTTTATCTGATGCTGACCAGCCTGTCGCTGCTGGTGCTGCGCTACCTGGAAAAACACTATTCGGTCGGCATCAAAGCCGCCGAACTGTGAGTGGAGAGCTACCGATGATTCTCGATTACAACCTGATCTGGCAAAATCTGCCGCTGTATCTCGGGGGAGCCTTGCTGACCCTCAAGCTGCTGCTGATTTCCCTGGCCCTGGGCCTGATGCTGGCCATCCCCCTGGCACTGCTGCGGGTCTCCCGCTCGCCGCTGCTCAACTTCCCGGCCTGGCTATACACCTACGTGATCCGCGGCACGCCGATGCTGGTGCAGTTGTTCCTCGTCTACTACGGCTTGGCACAGTTTGAAGCAGTCCGCCAGAGTGTGCTCTGGCCCTACCTGTCGAGTGCGACCTTTTGCGCCTGCCTGGCCTTTGCGATCAATACCAGCGCCTACAGCGCCGAGTTGCTCGCCGGCAGCCTGAAGTCGACACCCGGTGGCGAAGTCGAGGCCGCCCGGGCCATGGGCATGTCGCGCTTGACCCTGTACCGGCGCATTCTCCTGCCATCGGCCTTGCGCCGCGCGTTGCCGCAGTACAGCAACGAAGTACTGATGATGCTGCAAACCACCAGCCTGGCGTCGATCGTCACGCTTGTCGATATCACCGGCGCGGCGCGCACCGTCAGTGCGCGCTTCTATCTGCCCTTCGAAGCCTTTATCACCGCCGGCCTGATCTACCTGGCCATGACCTTCGTCCTCGTGCGTCTGTTCAAGTTGGCCGAGCGCCATTGGCTGGCGTATCTGGCGCCACGCAAGCACTAAGGACCCCCCATGCAGCAGATCAACTACATCCTGCCCTGGAGCGCCACGGGCACCGAGCGCCAACTGTCGCTGTTTCGATTCGGCAGTGGCACCCGCAAGGCCTACATCCAGGCCTCCCTGCACGCCGACGAACTGCCAGGCATGCGCGTCGCCGTCGAACTCAAGCGGCGTCTGCGTGAACTGGAAGATCAGGGGCGCCTGACCGGGGTGATCGAACTGGTGCCGATGGCAAACCCCATCGGCATCGGACAGATGTTCCAGGCCACCCATCAGGGCCGCTTCGAATTCTCCAGCGGGAGCAATTTCAATCGTGACTTCGTGCAACTGACCGACGCCGTGGCCCGGCAGTTGGAAGGTCAACTGGGGGAACACGCCCAGACCAATGTCCGGGCGATTCGCGGCGCCATGCTCAAGATCATCGAGCAACTGCCGCCGGCGACCTCGGAACTCGACGGTTTGCGTCGTCTGCTGTTGCGCCATGCCTGCGATGCCGACGTGGTGCTCGACCTGCACTGCGACTTCGAGTCGATCATGCTGCTCTACGCCCTGCCGCAAAACTGGTCACGCCTGCGTTCCCTGGCCGCGCGCCTGGGGGCCGGGGCCGCCCTGCTGGCCGAGGATGCCGGCGGCAATGCCTTCGATGAAGCCTGTGCCAGCCCTTGGGTGCAGCTGGCCCAACGCTTCCCTTGGGCCAATATTCCCCTTGCCTGCGTCGCTACCACCATTGAATTGCGGGGCATGGCCGACACCGATCGCGAATCCTGTATCGCCAGTGCCGAGCAGATCCTCGGCTATCTGGCCGAACAGGGTCTGATCGGCGGTCAATGGCCGGCCGCGCCTGACTTCTGCTGCGAAGCCAGCCCATTCGCCGGTGCGCAATATGCCTATGCACCGCACCCGGGCGTGGTCAGTTTCCTGCAGCCACTGGGCGCACAGGTCAAGGTCGGCGATCCGCTGTTCGAAGTCATCGACCCACTGACCGACCAGCACAGCGTAGTGACCGCCAGCACCGACGGCATTCTCTACGCCCGCGAACGCCTGCGTTTTGCCCAACCCGGCCTGTGGCTGGCCAAAGTCGCCGGCCGTACCCCGATTCGCCAGGGTCGCTTGCTCAGCGACTGACTTCAGCAGAGTGGACAGCATGAACAAACTTGAAATTCAGGACTTGCACAAAAGCTACGGTGCCCACGAGGTGCTCAAGGGCGTATCGCTGGAGGCAAAAGCCGGTGATGTGATCAGCCTCATCGGCTCCAGCGGCTCCGGAAAAAGCACCTTCCTGCGCTGCATCAACCTGCTCGAACAACCCAATGCCGGAAGCATCCGGCTCAATGGCGAACAGCTCAAGCTGGTGGCCAACGCCTCGGGTGGGCTCAAGGCCGCCGAGCCGAAGCAACTGCAACGCATGCGTTCGCGACTGGCGATGGTGTTTCAGCACTTCAACCTGTGGTCGCACATGAGCGCCGTGGAAAACGTCATGGAAGCCCCGGTGCAAGTCCTTGGAGTGCCGAGGAAGGAGGCTCGGGAAAAGGCCGAACACTATTTGAACAAGGTCGGCGTGGGGCACCGCCTGAACGCCTATCCGGCGCACATGTCCGGCGGCGAGCAGCAGCGTGTGGCGATTGCCCGGGCCCTGGCCATGGAACCGGAAGTGATGCTCTTCGACGAACCGACTTCGGCGCTCGACCCGGAGCTGGTCGGCGAGGTGCTCAAAGTCATGCAAGAGCTGGCCCTGGAAGGGCGCACCATGGTCGTGGTGACCCACGAAATGGGCTTTGCCAGGGAGGTCTCCAACCAGCTGGTATTCCTCCACAAAGGCCAGGTCGAAGAACGCGGCAACCCGCGCGAAGTGCTGCGGGGGCCGCAGTCCGAACGTCTCCAGCAGTTCCTCAGCGGCAGCTTGAAATAACCCTCGCCTCGCGCCCGGACCGTTGCCGTGCCCTGCACGTCGACGGTTGGCTTCGGCTACACTGGCGCCCACTTCATGCCTTGGCACCCTCCCTTCCACCCCCAGAACATGTTGAGCCGGATATGCCGACCCCCTCGAAGAACACCACGGTCTATGCCGCACCGGTGATGCGCAAACTGGCGGAAATCGTGGCCGACCTGCAACCGTCGCTGCGCAAGGTGGCGGACTTCATCCTGCGCCATCCGTTGAAAGCCGCGACCCTGACCATCGAGGAGATGGCACAGGCCACCGCCACCTCACCCGCCGCAGTCAACCGCCTGGCCAAGGCGCTGAACCTGGGGGGCTACACCGGCATGAAGGCCGAGCTGGTCGCCACCCTGCAGCAAATGGTGTCGCCGGTGGACAAACTGCGCAACGAACTGGCGCACCGCCCCGGCGGCGCCTTCGGCCTGCATGAGCAGATCGAGAGCGCGATCGGCAACCTCGGCACCACCGGCACCAACAACCACCCCGAGACCTTCGAAGCCTTTGTCACCTGCCTGACCCAGGCCCGCAAGATCTACATCCTCGGGTTTGGCAACAGTGTCTACATGGCCGGCCTCGCGGCTTCGACCCTGATGCCCTTCTGCGCCGACGCGACCGCCATCAGCATGGAGGGCGGTAACGAGAACGCCGCTTATCGACTGGCGGCCATCACCGACCAGGACATTCTCCTGGCGATCTCGCTGCCGCGCTATTCCCTCGATACGTTGCAGCTCTCGCGGTTTGCCCACGAACGTGGCGCCACGGTGCTGGCCATCACCGACTCCCCGGCGTCGCCGCTGACCGGCATCGCCCAGCACGTGCTCTTTGCCCCGGCCGACCACGCGGTACTGACCAGTTCCAACATCGCGGTCCTGGCGTTGATCGAAGGCCTGGTGGCCGGGGTGATGGCGCGCAATAAGGAGGCGGTGAAACTGGCGACCGAACTCACGGAAAGCGTGATGTCCTACCTGCACGTACCCGGCAGCAGCAAGCCAGCGAAGAAGTGAGCAAGGCTGCTGCGCGGTGTTTGCCGCAGCCTGTCAGCCGAGGATTTTCTGCAACTGTGCCGCCGTGTCCTGCGCGCCCATGGTCTGCGCCGCAGCCAATGCGGTGACGCCGTTGGCGTCCTGGGCCCGGGGATCGGCGCCCTGGCTCAGCAGGTAATCGACAATCGTGGTGCGATTGAACATCGCCGCCATCATCAGCGCCGTACGGCCGTCCTTCGACGTCCCCTCGACCTGGGCTCCGCCTTCGATCAGCAACCGGACCATCTCCAGGTCGCCCTTGAACGCCGCCCCGGCAATCGGGCTCTGGCCGTTGTCGTTTTGTATTTGCGGATCAGCCTGGTGCTCCAGCAACACCCGCACTGCATCGACATGTCCGTGATAGCTGGCCAACATCAGCAAGGTGTCGCCCTTGTGGTTACGCAGGTTCGGCGGCAGGCCTTTGCTCAACAGGGCCGCAAGCATCGGCGCATCGCCCTTGCGTGCCACATCGAACACCTGTTCGGCGAACTCGGCGGCTTGGTCTTCGGTCATTTGTCGGGCCTGGTCGGACATGGGACGCTCCTTGGCGTTGCTGGGACAGGGCTGTAAAGGCCTTCAGTTTCCCGAGCCTCCCGCTCGCTGTCATGCCCTATTTTTCAAGCGCTGCCATAGAGACAATCAATAAAAGCAACGGAACAGCCCGACGCCAGGCCTGCGCCAAGCGACCAGACATCGGCAAAATGCAGGATGCACGATGGCCTTTCTTGCAAAATGCACGACCGGGCAAAATCAAAAATAACTTAACCTGCTGTTTTATAACAAATTAATAAAAAAACCATACTGGCACAATCACTGCACCTATGACTCTATGCCCTACATGAGCTAAAGGAGTCCATAGACATGAGCCTGATCCAGGAAAAGTTCGCTTCGGTGTTTTCCAACTACAAGGTCACGACCCAACCGCGTCCGGATGGCGGCATCCTGCTGACCCTGCTGGCCAGCGACGGCAAGCAAGTCAGGCGCTCGGTTTCCTACGCGCAATTACACACCGCGGAACAACTCACCTGGGTGATCAGCGCCATTCGCCGTGATCTCGCCAGCGAGCCCGGTGAACTGCCCTCGATCGCCCTGTTGCAAAGCCAGAACCGCTTTGCACTGCCGACCTATCAGTAAGCGCAAAGCCGCAAGCGCCCTGTCGAAGCCTGCCGGACTATCCAGGCAGCGCTTCGCCGGGTCGCATGCAAATTGCCAACACCCTGTTACACCAAACCACGATTCACCGCCTCTCCCACCGCATGCGCCCGATTACTCACACCCAGCTTGTGGTAGATATTACGCAAATGAAACTTGACCGTGGCTTCGGAAACATCGCGGATAACGCTGATTTCCCAGACGGTCTTGCCCGCCCGCGCCCAGCGCAACACTTCCAGCTCCTTTTCGCTCAGCGTCTTGCTTTTTGACAGCCGGCATCGGCGGGGCTTGCCCAGCGCCGGCAGGACAACGACGTGGGACGGCTCCTTGGCGGACTGAATAAAATCCTGTTTATGCCGCCCTCGTGAATCGGCAATATCGACCACCCGGCACGAAACCCTGTGCACAGTATCGGCACCCAGCATCTCGGGAACGTTCATCATTGTTTCTCCCTCTGGTTTCAATAGATCGTCCTGCCGTGACTCACTCTTATTAGCCACGAACAAACACCCATCAAAAAACAGAGAGTTACACAGAAAAGGGATTTAACAAGCAACTACAAACACAAACAGGGATACCCGACATTTCAACAGGCATTTTCCTACAACTCTAAGTACATAAGGCCGACTCAAGTTTTAATCAGGCCGGCCGCTCATCCTCTGTTTAATGCCCTGACTAGAGTGTCGTCGGATCAATCTCGGAAAAATTGCTCGCCGTTGGGTGGCCGGGCAATTCACCACCGTCGCGCGCCAGGCCATAAGTCAGCAGGCCGGCCTGCCGTGCGGCGTCGAGTTCTTCGACGATATCCGAGAGGAACAGGATCTGGCTCGCCGGGCAACCGATGGCTTCGCTGATATGCCGATAGGACTGGGCTTCGCGCTTGGGCCCCGAGGTGGTATCGAAATAGCCACTGAACAAGGGCGACAGGTCGCCGGCCTCGGAACAGCCGAAGATCAGCTTCTGCGCCTGGATCGAGCCCGATGAATACACGTACAGCCCATAGCCCTGCCCATGCCAATCCCGCAGGGCCTGGACCGCATCCGGGTACACATGGCCCTTGAGCAGGCCGGCTGCATAGCCCTGCTGCCAGACCATGCCTTGCAAGGCCTTGAGCGGCGTGGCCTTGCGGTCCTCGACGAGCCAGCCAAGGAGAATCTCGATCACCCGTTCGACATCCGCCGCCGGCTCACCGCTGTCCAGCCGCACCGCCCCCAGTTGCATCGCCACATCCGGGCGTTCGGCGTGCTGCCGGACAAAATCCGGCAGATATCTGGCCGCGTAGGGAAACAGCACGTCGAAGACGAAACTCACTGCACTGGTGGTGCCTTCGATATCCGTGAGGATGGCTTTGATCGGCATGTCGGATCCCTTCGGGGTCGGGTGGCGGGTTCAGTCTTCGAGACGCGGGAAACGCTTGGCGATGTCCGCGCCGGTGAACTGGGCGACCCAGCCTTCAGGGTTGTTGAACAGGCGGATGGCCACGAAATGCGGGTGTTCGCCCATGTCGAACCAGTGCGGTGTGCCGGCCGGAACCGAAATCAGGTCATTCTTTTCACAGAGCACGGCATAGACATACTCACCGATGTGCAGAGTGAACAAGCCACGGCCGGCGACGAAGAAACGCACTTCGTCTTCGGCATGCCGGTGCTCGTCGAGGAACTTGGCGCGCAACTCGGCCTTCTGCGGGTGATCGCTGTTGAGGCTGACGACGTCGACGGTGATGTAGCCGCGCTCGGTCATCAGGCGGTCGATCTGTACCTGGTAGGCGGCGATCACTTCTTCCTGGCTGGCACCGGGCTGAATCGGCGCGGCGGCTTGCCAACGGTCGAACCGTACCCCTTGCTCGGCCAGGGTCGAAGCGATGTCGTCGACGTGGGTCAGGACCTTGTTCGGGAGGTCCGGGGTGGAAACGTGATAAACGGACAGGCTGCTCATGGGACTCTATTCCTCGACGGGGCTCTGCGTCGGCCGGCTCTGGAGGCCGGTCCGACACGCCGGATAATCAGACAATCAACAGTTCGTGCACAAAGCAATATTCAGGAAAAGCGCAGCGAACGGACTTTCAATTCACATTCAAAGAGAAACTCGAACGCTTCGATCTGGCGCAGGGCATCACTCATGCGCGCCCCCCAGGTGTAGAGACCATGCCCGCGGATCAGGTAGCCGACGCAGTCGGGATGCGCCTCGAGCCAAGGCTGCACCTTGGCCGCCAACCGCGCAATATCCTGGTCGTTATCGAAGATCGGCACCCGCACCTTCGACTCGTGGGTCGAGACCCCGGAGAAGGCCTTTTGCAGTTCATAGTCTTCGAACTCGATGAATTCGCCGGGGGTCATCCGTGACAGCACCGTGGCATTCACCGAGTGGGTGTGCAACACCGCACCGATCTGCGCGCGCCAGGTATAAAGCTGGGTGTGCAGCAGGGTTTCGGCCGAGGGTTTCTTGCCCGGCTCCAGGCTGTTGCCCATCAGGTCAGTGGCGAGCACATCGTCCGGGCCCAACTGGCCCTTGTGCTTGCCGGACACCGTCAGCAGCACCTGGCTGGCCGACAGGCGGGTCGAATAGTTGCTGCTGGTGGCCGGCGACCAGCCGCGACCATACAGAAAGCGCCCGGCCTCGATGATCTCCAGGCTCAATTGTTCACGGGTCAGGCTCATGGCCGCTCCTCTTGCATGCGCGTCGCAATGATAATCGCCGCGGCCAACGCCGCCAGGCTGGCAATACTGAAAGTCCAGGCCGGTCCCAGGCTGTTCCAGCTGTAGCCGGCGTACAATGCGCCCAAGGCCCCGCCCGTACCGGCCAGCGCGGCGTACAACGCCTGTCCCTGGCCTTGCTGGCGCGCGCCGAAACTACGTTGCACGAAATGAATGGCAGAGGCGTGAAAGCTGGCAAAGGTCGCCGCGTGCAGCACCTGCGCGAACAGCAGCACCATCAGGTGATCGGCCAACGCCCCCAGCAACAACCAGCGCACGGCAGCCAGGAGGAAACTGGCCAGTAACACCCGCCGCACCGAAAAGCGCGCGAGGATCCGGCTCATGGCCAGGAACATCAGCACTTCCGCCACCACCCCCAGCGCCCAGAGCATACCAATCAGCCCGCGTGTATAGCCGAGGTTTTCCAGGTGCAGGGTCAGGAAGGTGTAGTACGGACCATGGCTCATCTGCATCAGCGCGACGCAGGCATAGAAGGCCAGTACCCCGGGGCGGCGCAACTGTCGCAGAAAACCTTCGCCGGGCACTCGCGGTCCCTGGTTCGGCGGCTGGGCATTGGGTACCCAGGCGCTGCTCAGGACGATACCGGTCATAATCAGCACGATCGCCACCGGGTAGATATCCAGGCTCAACGCCTCGAACAGGCGCCCGAGCGCGACCACCGTGAGAATGAACCCGATGGAACCCCAAAGGCGGATCTGACTGTAGCGCGCCGCTTGTCCCTGGACCTTCAGATGGGCCAGGGTGATGACCTCGAACTGCGGCAACACCGCATGCCAGAAAAAAGCATGCAGGGCCATGACCAATGCCAGCCAGCCATAGCTTTTGTCGAAGAAGATCAGCGAAAACGCCAGCAGGGTGCAGACGGCGCCGAAGCGCACGATCGCCAGGCGCCGGCCGGTGTAGTCGCCCAGCCAGCCCCAGATATTCGGCGCCACGCAGCGCATCAGCATGGGAATCGCCACCAGCTCGCCAATCCGCGCCGGGGCAAACCCCAGATGGTGGAAGTACAGCGCCAGGAACGGCGCCGTCGCTCCCAGCAACGCGAAGTAGAACAGGTAGAAACTGGACAACCGCCAGTAAGGGAGCGGCGCCCCCGGCATTACAGCTGGCCCAGTACCGGCGTGTCGACCCGCACGTCCGCGTTCTGCCCACGGTGACGCAGCAGGTGGTCCATCAGCACGATCGCCATCATCGCTTCAGCGATGGGGGTGGCGCGGATGCCCACGCAAGGGTCATGGCGGCCCTTGGTGATCACCTCCACCGGGTTGCCGTGAACATCGATGGAACGACCCGGCGTGGTGATGCTCGAGGTCGGCTTGAGGGCCAGGTGCGCGACAATCGGCTGTCCGGAGGAAATCCCACCGAGGATGCCGCCGGCGTTATTGCTGAGGAAACCTTCAGGGGTCAGCTCATCGCGGTGTTCGGTGCCGCGCTGGGCCACACAGGCAAAGCCGGCACCGATCTCGACGCCCTTGACCGCGTTGATGCTCATCAGCGCGTGAGCCAGCTCGGCATCCAGGCGGTCGAAGATCGGCTCGCCCAGGCCCGGCATCACGCCCTCGGCGACCACGGTGATCTTCGCCCCGACCGAATCCTGGTCACGCCGCAACTGGTCCATGTAGGCCTCCAGCTCGGGCACCTTGTCCGGGTCGGGACAGAAGAAGGCGTTCTGCTCCACCGAGTCCCAGGTCTTGAACGGGATTTCAATAGGACCCAACTGGCTCATGTAGCCACGGATGACGATGCCCTGACTGGCCAGGAACTTCTTCGCAATGGCGCCGGCCGCCACACGCATGGCGGTTTCCCGCGCGGAACTGCGACCGCCGCCGCGATAATCGCGCTCGCCGTATTTGTGGTGGTAGCTGTAGTCGGCGTGGGCCGGGCGGAACAGGTCCTTGATCGCCGAGTAGTCCTTGGACTTCTGATCGGTGTTGCGGATCAGCAGACCGATGGCGCAACCGGTGGTGCGACCTTCGAAAACCCCGGAGAGGATTTCCACTTCGTCGGCTTCCTGGCGCTGGGTGGTGTGGCGACTGGTGCCCGGCTTGCGGCGGTCGAGGTCGCGCTGCAGGTCGTCCAGGGACAACTCCAGGCCCGGAGGGCAGCCGTCGACAATGGCGACCAACGCCGGGCCATGGCTTTCGCCTGCGGTGGTGACAGTGAACAGCTTGCCGTAAGTATTGCCGGACATGCAGGGCGCTCCGCGAATCGAGTCTAGATCAAGCATGCCAGTATACGCGGGCTATCCCCGTAGTTCATCCTCGAACCTTATCCTCGGTGACGAGTCGAACCGACACTCTGTAAATGATGGCGTGATAATGCTGCGATTGATTCTGCTGACCCTGACCCTGTTCACCGGTTTTGCCCAAGCCTCCGTGCTGCAACAACCCATCACCCTGGACACCGGCAGCGGCGAGCTGTTCGGCTCGTTGCTGCTGCCCCGCTCGGACGCACCGGTGCCGGTGGTGTTGATCGTGTCCGGCTCCGGCCCCACCGATCGCGACGGCAACAATCCCGATGGCGGCCGTACGGACAGCCTCAAGCGCCTGGCCTGGGTACTGGCCGGTCACAATATCGCCAGCGTACGTTTCGACAAGCGCGGGGTGGCCGCCAGCCTGGCCGCCGCACCCGACGAGCGAACCCTGAGTGTCGAGGGATATACGGCGGATGTCATAGCCTGGGGCGAAAAACTCAAGGCCGACCCACGTTTTGGCCCCTTGATCCTGCTCGGCCACAGCGAAGGCGCGCTGATCGCCACCCTGGCGGCGCCCAAACTGGACACCGCGGCACTGATCAGCGTCGCCGGCAGCGGCCGTCCGATCGACAGCGTGGTCCGCCAGCAATTGGCCAATAACCTGCCGCCGGCCTTGATGTTGCGGGCCAACGCTCTGCTCGACAGCCTCAAGGCCGGGCACCTGGACAACGATATCCCCGCACCGCTGATGCCGATTTTCCGCCCCAGCGTCCAGCCCTACCTGATCAGCCTGTTTCGCCAGGACCCGGCGGCGGCCTTCGCCCGTCTGAAGGTCCCCGCGCTGATCGTCCAGGGCCGCAACGACATCCAGGTCGGCGTCGGCGATGCGCAGGCGCTGAAGGCCGCCAAACCGGATGCACAACTGGTGCTGATTGGCGGTATGAACCATGTGTTGCGCATTGTCCCCGAGGATATCAAGAGCCAGTTGGCCTCCTACCAGAATCCGCAACTGCCCCTGGCCGCCGAACTGGGCAGCCGGATCCTCGCCTTTATTGATGGACTACCGCGCCACTGACTCCCGACTGAGGCCGCCAAAAGCTTCGCGGGCAAGCCCGGCGCCTACAGTTCCGTGCCGAACACATACGTTGCGCGCGACATGACCCTGTAGGAGCAGAGCTTGCTCGCGAAAAGGCTCCAAGACCGCCAGAGAACAGACGCCAGGTACAACGGCACTTTCTGCTCCAGTCCTGTCAAAAACGGCCGATAAGCCATTGCCGGTACCGATATTGTGACCGGCAAGCTGGATACGCACAGGATCTTGCCGAATGACTGAACCCCAAGCCCCAACCGAAAACACCGCCGAAGCCGCCGAGGCCCCGCCAGTGGAACTGCCGTGGGCAGACGTCCAGGCCGAGCACTTCAAGCTGCTGCGCCTGGCGCCCCTGACCACCGAACGCAGCACCGGCGCCCGCCCCCTGCGTTTTGTCCAGTTCGGTTACGCCGAGCGCCACAGCAAGGAGCGCAGCCTGCTGCGCCTGGAGATCCAGCTGCCGGGACAACGGGTGCGCAAGGAACAGAACCATCTGGACGTGTGGGTCGACCACAGCACCAAGCGCGTGCATTTCGGGCCGGAAAGCGGCTTGCAGATCGAGCCGGCGAATCGCGGCATTGGGCGCTTCCTGGCCGCCCAGGCGGCGATCTGGGCACAGAAGAAAGGGTCACACTACTGTGTCGATGGCGCCGCCCTGCAAAACAAGGACGCCTTGAACGAAGACACCCGCCTGCGCCGCGATCACTTCCTGAAAGTCCAGGGTTACGAAGTGGTGTATGCCGATGCCCCCATGCACCTCAAGGGCAGCTACAAGGACGTGCAGGTCGGCGAACTGCGCACGGCATGGAACACCGACAAGCTGCAATTCGTCGAAATACTCGAAGCGGCGCAGATGCTGCAAACCGCCGAGCAGAACCTGCAGGAAAAGGAAGTGAAGCTGCGCCAGCAGGAAGAACGCGTGGGCAAGTTGAAGCGTGAAGACACCGGCCTGCGCTTCACCATCACCTGCCTGGTGGCCTTCGCGATGTTCCAGGCCGGCTTGCTGATCTGGATCGCGACCCGTCACTGAACCTTGTGGCGCCCAACGGGTGCCAGGGTCAGGCAGACGACGAACGCCTCAACTCCGATGCAATTTGCTCATCAGTTCCGCCTCGGCCTGGGTCAGGCCGCAGGACTGCGTCAATTCATCAACGCTGGCCCCCATTCCCACCAGCCGCGCCGCCTGGGCGAAGGACAGGCTCGACGGATCACGCTGCTCCAGTTGGGCAAGCTTTTCCGGTAGCGGCGCGACGACGGCCCGCAGCTCGTGCAGGTCCTCGCCCATGCGCACGGTGCCGTTCTGGAAGTTATCCACGCGCCGCGCCAGTTCCTTGATGCGCTGGTCCCGCAGCGCATCGCCCTCGGCCTGTTGCCCGGCAATCAACCGCTGGTTGCGGGCGTAGACCACAAACATGCCCACGGTCCCGGCCCACAACAGGGCCAGGAGAATAACAGCGACCTCAAGAATCAATCAGATGCTCTCCAGCTCGGACCATTCTTCTTCGCTCATCATCTTGTCCAGCTCAACCAGAATCAGCAGTTCGTTGTTCTTGTTGCATACGCCTTGGATGAACTTGGCCGACTCGTCATTACCCACGTTCGGCGCGGTTTCGACTTCCGACTGACGCAGATAGACCACTTCCGCAACGCTGTCGACCATGATGCCGACCACTTGCTTGTCGGCCTCGATGATCACGATACGGGTGTTGTCGTTGACTTCGGTCGGCATCAGGCCGAAACGCTGGCGGGTGTCGATCACCGTGACCACGTTGCCGCGCAGGTTGATGATCCCCAGCACGTAGCTCGGGGCACCGGGTACCGGGGCGATCTCGGTGTAGCGCAGGACTTCCTGGACGCGCATCACGTTGATCCCATAGGACTCGTTATCCAGCTTGAAGGTTACCCATTGCAGGATCGGATCTTCGGAACTCTGTGCGGACGACGACTTATTCATACCCCTGACCCTCAATGACCGTTGATACGGTGTGTGCTCTGGCAAACCTCGCGGGGGGACCGCGACGACGCCGTTATTTGTTCGTTGGTTTAGCGCTTGGCTTGTTCGTTTGCAGATGTTTCACCGCGCCGCTGGCGATCAGTTCAGCCAGTTCGGAGACGTCGAGCAACGCACACATGTGTTCGATGACCGTGCCGGCCAGCCACGGCCGCTGTCCACGATGGGTACGCCATTTGATTTCGTTGGGGTCCAGGCGCAAGGAACGGCTGACCTGATGCACCGCCAGCCCCCATTCGTAGCCCTGGACCGAGATCACGTATTGCAACCCCTGGCGGAAATCGTCGCGATAACGATCCGGCATCACCCAGCGCGCGGTATCCAGTACTTTCAGGTTGCCGGCCTGGCTTGGCAAGATTCCGAGGAACCATTCCGGCTGGCCGAACAATGGCGTCAGCTCCTGCCCCGCCAGCGAATAGATCGACCCCAGGCACACCAGCGGCACCGCCAGGGTCAGCCCGGCGACGTCGAACAGCAGGCATTCGAAAGGCTCGGCCGCCCAATGCGGGCGCTCGTCGCCCTGCATCGGCGGCGGTGGGATATTCGCGGCGGGCGGCAGATGCACCTCGACCACCGGCGCGACCGGCACAACCTGCGGTATCGCCACCGGCGCTTCCAGCACCATCGGCACCGGTGCAGGCGCCGTCACCAGCGGCGCGGCAGCCACGGCCTGCGCGGCCAGGGCATCGCGGGCCTGTTCTTCGAGCACCGCGGCCTGGAACTCATCCAGCTCGCTGGCCACACTCGGCTCTACCAGCAGCGGCACCTCGACGGCGATATCCACCGGCAACTCTTCGGTCGCCTCCTGCAACAGCGCATCCAGATAGGATTGCAGTGCCACTTGCGGCCGCGTGGTGATTTCGACAGGACGGATCATGTGTATGCCCATGGAGATGTCCCGTTACAGTAACCTGTAAAGGGTATCGGCTGGACAGGCAGATGACTTGAGGACTGGGTCACGTCAGGCCACCTGCGGAATGAGTTGCTGGGTCAGCAGGTGCTTGAGCAAGGCCCGATAGGCCAGCACCCCACGGCTCTTGCCGTCGAACTGCGACGGTGTGACACCGGCCCGGCTGGCATCGCGCAGGCGCGTGTCGACCGGGATGTAGCCTTCCCAGATGGTCTCCGGGAATTTGTCGCGCAAGACCCGTAAGGTCCCCATGGACGCCTGGGTCCGGCGGTCGAACAGGGTCGGCACGATGGTATAGGGCAAGGCCTGCTTGCGTGAACGGTTGATCATCGCCAGGGTGTTGACCATCCGCTCGAGGCCCTTGACCGCCAGATGCTCGGTCTGCACCGGCACCACCAGTTGCTGGCTCGCCGCCAATGCGTTGACCATCAGCACCCCCAGCAGCGGCGGGCTGTCGATCACCGCGTAATCGAAGTCCTGCCACAGCTGCGCCAGACTCTTGGCGATCACCAGGCCCAGGCCGCTCTGGCCCGGCGACAAGCGCTCAAGGGTCGCCAGGGCGGTACTGGAGGGCAGCAGGGAAATCCGTTCGTCGCTGGTGGACAGCAGCAATTGCCCGGGCAAGCCCGTGGGCACCGTGCCCCGGTGCTGGAACAGGTCGAAGGTGCTGTGTTCCAGGGTATCGGGGTCATAACCGAAGTAGCTGGTCATCGAGCCGTGGGGGTCGAGGTCGACCACGACCACACGCTTGCCCGCCTCGGCCAGCAATCCGGCTAAAGCGATGGAGGAAGTGGTCTTACCGACGCCACCCTTTTGATTGGCTACTGCCCAGACTCTCATTCAGTGTATTCCTCCCGCCCGGCATCAAGCCGGCCGAGAAATAGCGCCAAGTTATAGAGCAGGTGCCGGAGATTTGACGGCGTTCTCGCGTACCGCTTGCTTTATCGGTGGCGGTGCAGTTTGTGTGCCAGCACGCTTCAAGGCCGCATCCGGTGTTGCATTGGCCGTACCGGTGCCGGTCAGGCTGCGGCGTACGTCGAGATTGCGCGACACCACCAGCACCACCCGGCGGTTGCGTGCCCGGCCTTCGGCGGTGGCATTGTTGGCCACCGGCTGGAACTCGCCATAACCCACTGAAGCCAGACGACTGGGGTTGACCCCGTCCATGGCCATCATCCGCACGATACTCGCCGAGCGGGCCGAAGACAGCTCCCAGTTGGTGGGATATTGCGCGGTACGAATCGGCTGGTCGTCGGTAAAGCCTTCGACGTGGACCGGGTTGTCGAAGGGTTTGAGGATCTTCGAGACCTTGTCGATGATGTTGAACGCCATGTCGCTGGGCATCGCATCGCCACTGCCGAACAACAGGCTGGAGTTGAGTTCGATCTCCACCCACAGTTCGTTGCCGCGCACGGTCATCTGGTTGGAACTGATCAGGTCGCCGAACGCCGCGCTGATATCGTCGGCTATGCTCTTGAGCGGGTCTTTGGCGCCCTGGCCGATAGCGGCGTCAGTCTGATCGAGGTCCTTGATCAGCGGCTCGGCCGGCTTGACCGTGACCGGCCGCTCGTCACCGATGGGAATCGGCTTGAGGCTGCGATCGACATCGCTGAACACCCCGACCAGCGCCTGGGAGATCACCTTGTACTTGCCTTCGTTGATCGAGGAAATCGAGTACATGACCACGAAAAAGGCGAACAGCAGCGTGATGAAGTCGGCGTAGGAAACCAGCCAGCGCTCGTGATTCACATGCTCTTCGGGTTGGCGACGTCTGGCCATGTCTACTCCATCAGTCCATGAAGCCTTGCAGCTTCAATTCAATGGAGCGCGGGTTCTCGCCCTCGGCAATCGACAGGATGCCCTCGAGGAGCATTTCCCGGTAGCGCGACTGGCGAAAGGCAATCGACTTGAGCTTGCTGGCCACCGGCAGCAGCACCAGGTTGGCACTGGCCACGCCGTAGATGGTGGCGACGAAGGCCACGGCAATGCCGCTCCCCAATTGCGAGGGGTCACCGAGGTTGCCCATCACGTGGATCAGGCCCATCACCGCACCGATGATGCCGATGGTCGGCGCATAGCCGCCCATGCTTTCGAAAACCTTGGCAGCCTCGATATCACGGCTTTCCTGAGTGTAGAAATCCACTTCGAGGATACTGCGGATGGCTTCCGGCTCGGCGCCGTCGACCAGCAGTTGCAGGCCCTTGCGCGAGTAGGCGTCGGGCTCGGCCTCGGCGATGCCTTCCAAGCCCAGCAGGCCTTCCTTGCGGGCCGTCAGGCTCCAGTTGACCACGCGCTCGACGCCGGCAGGCAGATCGATACGCGGCGGAAACAGGATCCAGACGAGAATCTGTATGGCGCGCTTGAATGCGCTCATCGGTGATTGCAGCAAGGCCGCGCCGATGGTCCCCCCCAACACGATCAAGGCGGCCGGACCGTTGGCCAGAGCCCCCAGGTGACCACCTTCGAGGAAGTTACCGCCGACAATGGCAACAAACGCCAGGATAATCCCGATAAGGCTCAACACATCCATCAGAGGCAGGCCTCGACCAGATGCTTGCCGATTTCGTCCAGGCTATAGACCGCGTCGGCCAGTTCAGCCTTGACGATGGCCATGGGCATGCCGTAGATCACGCAACTGGCCTCATCCTGGGCCCAGATGGCACTACCACCCTGTTTGAGCAGGCGCGCACCCTCACGACCGTCAGCGCCCATGCCAGTGAGGACCACCGCCAGAACTTTGTCACCGTAGGATTTGGCCGCGGAACCGAAGGTGATATCCACGCAAGGCTTGTAGTTCAGACGCTCGTCGCCTGGCAGGATCTTCACCGCGCCACGCCCGTCGATCATCATCTGCTTGCCGCCCGGGGCGAGCAAGGCCAACCCGGGACGCAGGATGTCGCCATCCTCGGCTTCCTTGACGCTGATCTGGCAGAGCTTGTCCAGACGCTCGGCAAAGGCCTTGGTGAAGGCTGCCGGCATATGCTGGATCAACACGATGGGGGCCGGGAAGCTGGCCGGCAACTGGGTCAGGACCCGCTGCAGGGCCACCGGACCACCGGTGGAGGTACCGATGGCGACCAGCTTGTAAGCCTTGCGCTTCGGTGCGCCGGAAGTCGAGACCGCGGCATGTGCGGGAGCCGGAGCACGACTGGCCACCGGTGTGGTCCGCACGGGTGCCGGAGTCGGGCTGCCGTAGCTGCTGGATGCCGGTGTCGGTGTAACCGCCGGAGACGGCGCGGCGACGGGCGCACTGCTGAAGCGCCGGTTACTGCGCGAGATGCTGTGAACCTTCTCGCACAGCAGTTGCTTGACCTTCTCCGGGTTGCGCGAGATGTCTTCGAAATTCTTCGGCAGGAAGTCCACGGCCCCGGCGTCCAACGCATCGAGGGTCACCCGGGCGCCTTCATGGGTCAGGGACGAGAACATCAGCACCGGCGTCGGACAGCGCTGCATGATATGCCGCACCGCCGTGATGCCGTCCATCATCGGCATCTCGTAGTCCATGGTGATCACGTCCGGCTTGAGGGCCAGGGCCTGATCGATGGCTTCTTTACCGTTGGTCGCCGTACCGACGACCTGAATGCTTGGATCCGCCGAAAGGATTTCCGAGACGCGGCGGCGGAAAAACCCCGAATCATCCACCACCAGGACCTTGACTACCATAAACACTCCGTTAGGCCCGGCGGCGGGCTTGAGCGCCGCCGCCGGGCCGGAATCAAATACGCCGTGCGGCGTAACGCTTGAGCATGCTCGGCACGTCGAGAATCAGGGCAATGCGACCGTCACCGGTAATGGTGGCGCCCGACATGCCCGGAGTCCCCTGCAGCATCTTGCCCAGCGGTTTGATGACCACTTCTTCCTGGCCGACCAGTTGATCGACGACAAAGCCGATGCGCTGGGTGCCCACCGAAAGGATCACCACATGGCCTTCGCGCTGTTCTTCATGAGCGGCCGAGCTGACCAGCCAGCGCTTGAGATAGAACAGCGGCAAGGCCTTGTCGCGGACGATCACCACTTCCTGGCCGTCGACCACGTTGGTGCGCGACAGGTCGAGGTGGAAGATCTCGTTGACGTTGACCAGCGGGAAGGCAAAGGCCTGGTTGCCGAGCATGACCATCAGGGTCGGCATGATCGCCAGGGTCAACGGGACCTTGATGACGATCTTCGAACCCTTGCCCTTGGTCGAGTAGATGTTGATGGTGCCGTTGAGCTGGGCGATCTTGGTTTTCACCACGTCCATGCCCACGCCACGCCCGGACACGTCGGAAATCTCGGTCTTGGTCGAGAAGCCCGGGGCGAAGATCAGGTTGAAGCAGTCGGTCTCGCTCAGGCGATCGGCCGCATCCTTGTCCATCAGGCCCTTCTTCACCGCGATGCTGCGCAGCACGTCGGCGTCCATGCCCTTGCCGTCATCGGAGATCGACAGCAGGATGTGGTCGCCTTCCTGCTCGGCGGAGAGGATCACCCGCCCGCTGCGGGACTTGCCCATGGCTTCACGATCGGCCGGCTCTTCAATACCGTGGTCGACCGAGTTGCGCACCAAGTGGACCAGCGGGTCGGCCAGGGCTTCGACCAGGTTCTTGTCGAGGTCGGTCTCTTCGCCCACCAGTTCCAGGTTGATCTCTTTCTTCAACTGCCGGGCCAGGTCGCGAACCAGGCGTGGGAAACGGCCGAAGACTTTCTTGATCGGCTGCATGCGGGTTTTCATCACCGCGGTCTGCAGGTCGGCGGTCACTACGTCGAGGTTGGACACGGCCTTGGACATGGCTTCATCGCCACTGTTCAAGCCCAGGCGCACCAGGCGGTTACGCACCAGCACCAGTTCGCCGACCATGTTCATGATCTCGTCCAGGCGCGCGGTATCGACCCGCACGGTGGTTTCCGCTTCGCTGGCTGGCGGCTTGTCGCCAGCAGCAGCAGCGGCGGCAGGCGCCGGGGCACGGGCCGGAGCCGGTGCCGCAGCAGCAGGCGCGGCTGCGGCCTTGACCGGGGCTGCCGCCGGCGCCTTGGCAACAGGCGCGGGGGCAGCCGCGGGTTTGGTCGCGGCCGCCGTGGCCACCGCGGTGGTCGCGGCCACTTCGGTGAACTTGCCCTTGCCATGCAGCTCGTCGAGTAGCGACTCGAATTCCTGGTCGGTGATCAGGTCGCCGCTTGCAGCGCCTGTTTTCTCTGCCGCCTGGACCGAAGCCGCGGTGGTATCAAGCGCCTCGACCTTGAACGAGCCCTTGCCATGCAACTGGTCGAGCAAGGCTTCGAATTCGTCGTCGGTAATATCGGTACTTTTTTCAGACCCGCCGCCGGCAGCCGCGGGTGCTGCCGGCGGAGTCGAGGCCGCCACGGCATCCGGGGCGAACTGGCCCTTGCCGTGCAACTGGTCGAGCAGGGACTCGAACTCGGCGTCGGTGATTTCATCGCCGCCGGCCTCGCCCTGCACCGCAGCCACGGCCTTGGGCGCCTCGGCTGCGGCCTTGACGCTGTTCAGGGAGTCGAGCAGCAATTCGAATTCGTTGTCGGTGATATCGCCGGACTCGCTTTCAGCGACCGGTTCAGGCTCCGCCACCTCGGCCACGGGCGCCGCCACTTCCTCGGCACCCGCCGGCTCCGCCAGGCGCGCCAAGGCCGCCAGCAGCTCCGGGGTCGCCGGGGTGATCGGACCACGTTCACGGACTTCGCTGAACATGCCGTTCACCGCATCCAGCGCTTCCAGGACCACGTCCATCAGCTCCGAGTCGACGCGCCGCTCACCCTTGCGCAGGATGTCGAACACGTTCTCGGCGATGTGACAGCACTCCACCAGCTCGTTGAGCTGGAGGAAGCCGGCGCCCCCTTTTACAGTGTGAAAACCGCGAAAGATTGCATTGAGCAGATCCGCATCATCAGGTCGGCTTTCCAGCTCGACCAGCTGTTCGGACAGTTGCTCCAGAATCTCGCCGGCCTCAACCAGAAAATCCTGAAGGATCTCTTCATCGGCGCCGAAGCTCATGTGTTTGGGTGCTCCTAGAATCCAAGACTGGAAAGCAAATCGTCGACATCGTCCTGACCGGACATAACGTCTTCACGTTTATCGGCATGAATCTGCGGACCTTCACCCTGGGCCATCTGTTTTTGTGGATCTTTTTCGGCAAGGAGGGCATCGCGGTCATGCTCGATACCGGCAAAGCGGTCGACCTGACTGGCCATCAGCACCAATTTGAGCAAATTGCTTTCCACTTCGGTGACCATCTGGGTCACACGCTTGATCACCTGACCGGTAAGGTCCTGGTAATCCTGGGCCAGCAGAATATCGTTCAGTTCGCTCGAGACGGCGCGGGTTTCCTGCTCGCTTTGGGCCAGGAACGTCTCGACCCGCCGCGCCAGCTCGCGAAATTCCTGGGCACCGACTTCGCGCCGCATGAAGCGACCCCAGTCGGCACCCAAGGCCTTGGCTTCGACATTGAGGCCGGTCACCCTGGGGGTCGCACTCTCCACCAGATCCATGGTGCGATTGGCCGCCGCTTCGGTCAACCTGACCACATAGGACAGGCGCTCGGTGGCATCGGTGATCTGCGAGACTTCCTCGGCCTGCGGCATATGCGGGTCGATCTGGAAGTTGACAATGGCGCTGTGCAATTCGCGAGTGAGCTTGCCGACTTCCAGATACAGGCCGCGGTCACGGGTCTGATTCAGCTCATGGATCATTTGCACCGCGTCGCCAAACCGACCTTTTTCAAGGCTGTCGACCAGTTCGCGGGCATGTTTTTTCAGGGTTAGTTCAAAATCACCCAGTGAAGATTCGTTGTGCTCCATAGCGCCCCCGTGGTGGACTTCATCAGCCGATGCGTTCGAAGATTTTCTCGATCTTCTCTTTCAACGCCTGGGCCGTGAATGGTTTGACCACATAGCCGTTTACACCGGCCTGGGCTGCTTCGATGATCTGCTCGCGCTTGGCTTCCGCCGTCACCATCAACACCGGCAAGTGCTTGAGTTTTTCATCGGCGCGCACGTGGCGCAGCAGATCGATGCCAGTCATGCCGGGCATGTTCCAGTCGGTGACCAGAAAGTCGATGCTACCGCTGTTGAGGACCGGAATCGCGGTGGTACCGTCATCCGCCTCAACCGTGTTGGTGAACCCGAGGTCACGCAACAGGTTCTTGATGATCCGCCGCATCGTTGAAAAATCGTCAACGATGAGGATTTTCATGTTCTTGTCCAATTCGACCTCCAAGCAGTCTTAAACGCGTTCAGCACCTGGACGCGCTGTTCAATCAATTCGGCACAGCACTCAACGACTGCATGGAAACCCCATCCGGCCGAGTCACCCCCAGGACGTCAAACGCCATGTCGGTCTCGTTCGCAGTGTTCCCACACTGCCTTCAGCGCGCTCGCCACTCCCCCAAACGCCCCCGCAAGCGGGCCGCGCACTGGCTGTGTAACTGGCTGACTCGCGACTCGCTGACCCCCAACACCTCACCAATTTCCTTGAGGTTCAGCTCCTCGTCGTAGTACAGCGCCAACACCAGTCGCTCACGCTCCGGCAAATTGGCAATCGCATCCGCCAGCGCGGCCTGGAAGCGTTCATCCTCCAGGTCGCGCGACGGTTCGAGATGAGCACTCGCGCCATCCTCGTGCAGCCCTTCATGCTCGCCGTCCTGCAACAGGTCGTCGAAACTGAACAGGCGGCTGCCCAAGGTATCGTTCAAAATCCCGTAATAATCGTCGAGACTCAATTGGAGTTCGGCTGCAACCTCGTGATCTTTAGCGTCGCGGCCGGTTTTTGCTTCAATTGCACGAATTGCGTCACTGACCATGCGGGTATTGCGGTGTACCGAACGCGGCGCCCAGTCGCCCTTGCGCACTTCATCGAGCATCGCGCCGCGGATACGAATGCCGGCATAGGTCTCGAAACTGGCCCCCTTGCTGGAGTCGTATTTGGTCGAGACTTCCAGCAGGCCGATCATCCCGGCCTGGATCAGATCCTCGACCTGGACGCTGGCGGGCAGCCGTGCCAGCAGGTGATAGGCGATACGCTTGACCAACGGCGCGTAACGTTCAATCAGTTCATACTGGCTGTCACGCGAGGATTTGGAATACATGCGATAGCCACTGGCAGTCATAGAACCGGTCCCGCACTCGTTTGATGCACCAGACGCTCGACAAAAAACTCCAGGTGCCCCCGAGGATTGGCAGGAAGCGGCCAGGTATCGACTTTCTGAGCGATAGCCTTGAACGCCAAGGCACATTTCGAACGAGGGAATGCTTCGTAGACCGCACGCTGCTTTTGCACGGCCTTGCGCACACACTCGTCATAAGGAACGGCGCCGACATATTGTAGGGCCACATCCAGGAAGCGATCCGTGACCTTGGTCAACTTGGCGAACAGGTTGCGGCCTTCCTGCGGGCTCTGGGCCATATTGGCCAGCACGCGGAAGCGGTTCATGCCGTAGTCGCGGTTGAGCAGCTTGATCAAGGCGTAGGCGTCGGTGATCGATGTCGGCTCGTCGCAGACCACCAACAACACTTCCTGGGCCGCGCGGACAAAGCTGACCACCGACTCGCCGATGCCCGCGGCGGTGTCGATCACCAGCACGTCGAGATTGTCACCGATATCGCTGAATGCCTGGATCAGGCCGGCATGCTGTGCCGGACTCAGATGCACCATGCTCTGGGTCCCCGAGGCCGCCGGCACGATGCGAATCCCGCCCGGGCCCTGCAACAGCACATCACGCAGCTCGCAACGCCCTTCGACCACATCGGCCAGGGTGCGTTTGGGCGTGAGGCCCAGCAGGACGTCGACATTCGCCAGTCCCAGATCGGCATCCAGCAGCATGACACGCCGGCCAAGCTCGGCCAGCGCCAGGGATAAATTCACTGACACGTTGGTCTTCCCGACGCCACCTTTGCCGCCGGTCACCGCGATCACCTGTACGGGATGCATGCTGCCCATGTTCTCTTCTTACCTTGTCTTGCTTAGACGGAAGGCCACATAAGTGGCTGCGCGTTCACTTGTCGGAACAATGCGTGGCAGACCATCGATGTAGGTAATTTGCAACGTCTGAATACTCATCTCAACCCACCCGTTTTGACGGGCTGTGGTAGATATCAGCGAACATATCGGCCATGGCTTCCTCGCTGGGTTCTTCCTGCATTTGCACACTGACCGCCCTGGACACCAGCTGATGCCGGCGCGGCAGGTGTAGATCATCCGGAATACGTGGCCCGTCGGTCAGATAGGCCACTGGCAACTCGTGACTGATGGCCAGGCTCAGCACTTCGCCGAGGCTCGCGGTTTCATCCAGTTTAGTCAGGATGCAACCGGCCAGCCCGCAGCGCTTGTAGCTGTGGTAGGCGGCGGTCAGCACCTGTTTCTGGCTGGTGGTGGCCAGGACCAGATAATTCTTCGCCTTGATCCCGCGTCCGGCCAGGCTTTCCAGTTGCATGCGCAACGCCGGGTCGCTGGCTTGCAGGCCGGCGGTATCGATCAGCACCACGCGTTTGCGCAGCAGCGGATCGAGGGCCTGGGCCAGGGACTGGCCCGGGTCGACATGGGTCACCGAGACATTGAGGATCCGCCCCAGGGTCTTGAGCTGTTCCTGGGCACCGATGCGAAAGCTGTCCATGCTCACCAGCGCGATGTTCTGCGCGCCGTACTTGAGCACGTAGCGCGCCGCCAGCTTGGCCAACGTGGTGGTCTTGCCCATGCCGGCCGGGCCGACCATGGCGATCACACCACCCTCTTCCAGCGGCTCGATCTCGGGCGTGACGATCATCCGTGCCAAGTGTGCCAACAGCATGCGCCAGGCCTGGCGCGGCTCGTCGATCCCGGCAACCAGTTCCAGCAGGTCCCGCGACAGCGGCCCGGACAGGCCGATACGCTGCAGACGGCGCCAGAGGTTGGCCTGTTGCGGCTGACGGCCTTGCAACTGGTTCCAGGCCAGGGAGCCGAGCTGTACTTCCAGCAGCTCGCGCAAGCCATTGAGTTCCGAACGCATCGAATCGAACACCCGCTGATCCACCGCCGGAGCATGGGCCACAGGGGCGGGCGCCGGGCGCCGCGGCTCGTCGAAAGTCGGTTCGATCAGCGGCTCGGCGGCGGTCAGCGGCAGGCCGGCGAACAGTTGGCGATTGGTCGCGGAGTCGGTGTCGCCTTCGCTGCGCAGGCTCAGTTCGGCCTGGGCGGTGACGATACGCGACTGAGTCTTGCGCAGCTCGTCCTCGAGCTCCATGTTCGGCACCCGCGGCGACAGCGCCGAGAGTTTGTAGTCCAGGGCAGCCGTCAGCTCGACACCGCCCGCAATCCGGCGGTTGCCGATAATGGCCGCGTCAGAGCCCAGCTCATCACGAACGAGCTTCATGGCCTGACGCATATCGGCGGCGAAAAAACGCTTAACTTGCATAACCCACTACCTCAGCCGTTGGGCCCTACTGTCGCAACGATGGTCACTTGCTTGTTGTCCGGAATTTCCTGGTAGGCCAAGACATGCAGGCTTGGCACCGCCAGTCGTCCGAACCGCGAAAGCATCGCGCGAACCGGCCCAGCTACCAGCAGGATCACCGGCTGCCCTTGCATTTCCTGGCGCTGGGCGGCGTCGATCAGCGAACGCTGGAGTTTCTCGGCCATGCTCGGCTCCAGAAGAACGCCTTCTTCCGAGCCTTGTCCGGCCTTCTGCAGACTATTGAGCAATATCTGTTCCAACCTTGGCTCCAAGGTGATCACAGGCAGCTCGGACTCAAGCCCTACAATGCTTTGGACGATTGCGCGGGACAAACCGACGCGAACCGCGGCAACCATAGCGGCAGTATCTTGACTCTTGGTGGCATTGTTTGCGATCGCTTCGGCAATGCTGCGGATATCGCGGACAGGTACGTGTTCGGCGAGCAGGGCTTGCAGCACCTTGAGCAGATGCGACAGGGAAATGATCCCCGGTACCAACTCCTCGGCCAGCTTGGGCGAGCCCTTGGCCAGCAACTGCATGAGTTGCTGGACTTCTTCGTGGCCGATCAGCTCGCTGGAGTGCTTGTAGAGAATCTGGTTGAGGTGCGTCGCCACCACGGTGCTGGCGTCGACCACGGTATAGCCCAGGGACTGCGCCTGGGAGCGCTGGCTGACCTCGATCCAGACCGCTTCCAGGCCGAAGGCCGGGTCCTTGGCGGTGATTCCGTTGAGCGGACCGTAGACCTGGCCCGGGTTGATCGCCAGTTCGCGATCCGGGTAAATCTCGGCTTCGGCCAGGGTCACGCCCATCAAGGTCAGGCGGTAGGCACTGGGGGCCAGGTCGAGGTTGTCACGAATGTGCACAGTGGGCATCAGGAAACCGAGGTCCTGGGAGAGTTTCTTGCGCACCCCCTTGATCCGCGCCAGCAATTGCCCACCCTGGTTGCGGTCCACCAACGGAATCAGGCGATAACCGACTTCCAGGCCGATCATGTCGATGGGACTCACGTCGTCCCAGCCCAGTTCCTTGGTTTCCATGCTCCGCGCCGGCGACGGCAGCAGGTCCTGCTGGCGCTGGACTTCGGCCAAGGCCTGGACCTTGGCAACGTTCTGTTTTTTCCAGACCATATAAGCGATGCCGCCAGCAACGGCCGCCAGGCTGATAAAGGAAAAGTGCGGCATGCCCGGCACCAACCCCATCACCGCCATCAGGCCCGCGGCGACACCCAGGGCCTTGGGCGAAGCGAACATCTGCCGGCTGATCTGCTTGCCCATGTCTTCCGAACCGGAAGCACGGGTCACCATGATCGCCGCAGCTGTAGATAACAACAGTGATGGCAATTGCGCCACCAAACCGTCACCAATGGTCAGCAAGGCATAGACCTTACCGGCGTCGGCAAAACTCATATGGTGCTGGAAAATCCCGACCGCCATGCCGCCGATCAGGTTGATGAACAGGATCAGCAGGCCGGCGACGGCGTCACCGCGCACGAACTTGCTGGCACCGTCCATGGAGCCGTAGAACTCGGCTTCCTGGGCGACTTCCAGGCGGCGCAGCTTGGCCTGTGGCTGATCGATCAGACCGGCGTTGAGGTCGGCGTCAATCGCCATCTGCTTGCCGGGCATCGCATCGAGGGTGAAACGCGCGCTCACCTCGGAAATCCGCCCGGCACCCTTGGTGACCACGACGAAGTTAATGATCATCAAGATCGCGAAGACGACGATACCGACCACGTAGTTGCCGCCGATCACCACCTCGCCGAAGGCCTGGATCACCTTGCCGGCGGAGGCATGACCCTCCTGACCGTGGAGCATGACCACTCGGGTGGACGCCACGTTCAGCGCCAGGCGCAGCAGCGTGGCAATCAGCAGGATGGTCGGGAACACCGCGAAATCCAATGGCCGCAGGGCGTAGACGCAGACCAGCAGAACAACGATTGACAAAGCGATGTTGAAGGTGAAGAACACGTCCAACAGGAACGCCGGCACTGGCAACATCATCATCGCCAGCATGATCAACAGCAGTATCGGCACACCGAGATTGCCCCGGCCGAGACTGCTCAGGTTGCTGCGCGCCGAGTTGAGAAGTTGAGAGCGATCCACCGGTATTCCTCGTCACCTTGAAGCAAACTTTTGACGCCACAAGCGCCATAGACCTGCCTCTGCAAGAAGCCTTCCAACTCTGGCCGGGGTGAGTAAATGCTTATTCTGGAAGGCTTACGGGCAGGACAACCCTTGTGGATAACGGATTGTCCGCGAGGTATTTAGCGTTCTCACGAGCCTCTTCGCGAGCAAACTCTGCCCCGGAGGTTTGCATGTAGCGCCTGGTCGACTCAGGAATCGCGGCGCAGATCCGGCGGAATCGGCAGGTCTCCCTTAAGCGGATCGGGGCGCTTGCCCTTGCCGGCGCGGTACTGACGGATCTGGAAGACGTATGCCAGCACCTGCGCCACCGCCAGGTACAGGCCCGCCGGAATCTCCTGATCCAACTCGGTGGAGTAGTAGATCGAGCGCGCCAGGGCCGGCGACTCGAGCAGCAGGATGTCGTGTTCGACGGCGATCTCGCGGATTTTCAGCGCCAGGAAGTCGCTGCCCTTGGCCAGCAATACCGGCGCCCCGCCCTTATCCGCATCGTATTTGAGCGCCACGGCATAGTGGGTCGGGTTGGTGATCACCACATCCGCCTCGGGAATCGCCGCCATCATCCGCCGCTGGGACATTTCACGTTGCAACTGGCGAATCCGCTGCTTGACCTCCGGCCGACCCTCCTGGTCCTTGTGCTCGTCACGTATTTCCTGCTTGGTCATCAGCAAGCGCTGGTGGGCTGTATAGAGCTGCACCGGTACATCCACCGCGGCAATGATCAACAGCCCCAGGGACATCCACAAGGTACTCCAGCCCACCACCTGCAGGCTGTGGATGACCGCCGACTCCAGCGGTTCATGGGCGATCCGTACCAGATCGTCGATATCCGAAGACAGCACCGACAACCCCACGAACAGAATGATGGTGAACTTGCCGACAGCCTTGAGCAGCTCCATCACCGACTTGGCCGAGAACATCCGCTTGATCCCCGGGAAGGGGTTCATCCGGCTGAACTTCGGCGCCATGGCACTGGCCGAGAACAACCACCCTCCAAGGGCGATCGGCCCGATCAGGGCCGCGGCCAGAGCGGTCAGCAGGATCGGCTGCACTGCCCAGATCGCCATTTCCCCGGAGCGCAGAAGAAAAATCCCCATATAGCGCTGATCGAGCACGACTTCCCGGCTCAGGGTGAAGTTCATGCGCATCAATTCGGCCAGATCCTGGGCCAGGGCGCCGCCGAACACCAGCAACGCACCGGCACCGGCCATCATCACGGCAAAGGTGTTGAGCTCCTTGGAACGGGCAACCTCACCCTTCTCGCGGGCATCTCTTTTCTTCTTCTCCGTGGGGTCTTCTGTCTTGTCCTGGCCACTCTCGCTCTCTGCCATGGCTCAGCGCACCCGTGCCAGTTCGCGTAAAAACTGCAGGGCCTCGACAGCCAGCGGTTGATACTGGTTGAGAATGTCGCCCAGGCTGATCCAGAGAATGACCATCCCCAGCACCAGGATCAGCGGAAAACCAATGGAGAAGATGTTCAACTGCGGCGCGGCACGGGTCATGATGCCGAACGCGATGTTCACCACCAGCAACGCGGTGATCGCCGGCAGCACCAGCACCAACGCCGCTCCGAGCACCCAGCCGAGCTTGCCGGAGAGCACCCATAAATCCGTGGTCGACAGCCCGCTGCCCACCGGAAAGGTGGTGAAACTCTCGGTCAGCACTTCGATGACCACCAGGTGACCGTTCATGGCCAGGAACATCAATGTCACCAGCATGGTGAAGAACTGCCCGATCACCGCCGCCGAAACCCCATTGACCGGGTCGACCATGGACGCGAAGCCCATGCCCATCTGGATCGCGATAATCTGCCCGGCCACCACAAAGGCCTGGAAAAACAATTGCAGGGAAAAACCAAGCAAGGCGCCGAAAATGATCTGCTCGGCGATCAGCAGCAGCCCGCTCAGGTCCAGCGGATGCACCTCGGGCATCGGCGGCAGGCCCGGGGCGATGACCACCGTGATTGCCAGGATGAAATACATGCGGATCCGTCGCGGCAACAGGGTGGTCCCGAAGACCGGCATGGTCATGATCACCGCGCCAACCCGGAACGCCGGCAGCATGAAGCTCGCGACCCAGCTGCTGATCTGCGTATCGGTCAGCGCGAGCAGCGACATATCAGCCGATGACCTGTGGAATGCTGCCGTACAGCGACAGGATGTACTCCATGAACTTCTGCACCAACCAAGGCCCGGCGACGATCAGGGTGACCAGCATCACCAGCATGCGCGGCAGGAAGCTCAGGGTCTGTTCGTTGATCTGGGTGGCAGCCTGGAATATCGCCACAATCAAGCCCACCACCAGGCTCGGGATCACCAGCACGGCAACCATCAGGGTGGTCAGCCAGAGGGCATCACGGAATATGTCGACTGCGACTTCAGGAGTCATTGCACGCCACTCGTTCTAGACACCGCCAAAACTGCCGGCCAGGGTACCGATGATCAAGGCCCAGCCATCCACCAGCACAAACAGCATGATCTTGAACGGCAGGGAAATAATCAGCGGCGACAGCATCATCATCCCCATGGCCATCAGCACACTGGCCACCACCAGGTCGATGATCAGGAAGGGAATGAAGATCATGAAGCCGATCTGGAACGCTGTCTTCAATTCCGAAGTCACGAAGGCCGGCACGATAATGGTCAGCGGCGCCTGGTCGGGCGTGGCGATGTCCGTGCGCTTGGACAGGCGCATGAACAGCTCCAGGTCACTGCTGCGAGTCTGCGCCAGCATGAAGTCCTTGATCGGTCCCTCGGCCTTGAGCACGGCGTCCTGGGCCGTCATCTTTTCGGCCAGATACGGTTGCAGGGCATCATGGTTCACCTTGTCGAAGACCGGCGCCATGATGAACATGGTCAGGAACAATGCCATGCCGGTGAGGATCTGGTTCGACGGCGTCGACTGCAGGCCCAGGGCCTGGCGCAAGATCGAGAAGACAATGATGATGCGGGTGAAGCTGGTCATCAGCATGACGAAAGCCGGGATAAAACTCAGCGCCGTCATGATCAGCAGGATTTGCAGGTTGACCGAATATTCCTGCTGGCCGTTGGCCCCGGTGCCAAGGGTGATCGCCGGGATCGACAATGGATCGGCCGCCAGCGCCAGAGGCGCCGCCAGCAACAAGGCCAACGTCAGGATTAACCGCAAAGCGCCCATCACTTCTTATCCTTACCCAGCAATTCCATCAGGCGTTGAGCGAACTCAGGCGTGGCCTGCTCGCCGCTCGGCACCTGGACCGGTTCCTTGAGCACATGCAGCGGGGTAATGGTGCCCGGCGTCAGTCCAAGCAGGATCTGCTCGTTGCCGACCTGCACCAGCACCAGGCGGTCACGCGGCCCGAGGGCGCGCGAGCCGATCAGCTCGATGACCTGCCGCCCCTTGGCCCCAGGCCCGACCTGCTGCATGCGACGCAACAGCCAGGCGAGGACAAAGATGATCCCCAGCACCAGCAGCAGGCCGAGCACCAGTTGCGTCAACTGCCCGGCCATGCTGCCCGGCGCGCTCGGCGTGGCGACGGCCGCCGTGGCGAGCGGTTCCGCCGCCCAGGCACTGAGCGGCGCCAGCAGGAAGATGCCGAGAAGCCGGCTCATTCAGCGCAACTTCTTGATGCGTTCGCTCGGACTGATCACGTCGGTCAGACGGATACCGAATTTTTCGTTGACCACCACCACTTCACCGTGGGCGATCAGCGTGCCATTGACCAGTACATCCAACGGCTCGCCGGCCAGGCGATCAAGTTCGATCACCGAACCCTGGTTCAATTGCAGCAGGTTGCGGATGTTGATATCGGTGCTGCCGACTTCCATGGAGATCGACACCGGGATATCGAGGATCACTTCCAGGTTCGGGCCGTCCAGGGTCACCGGATCGTTGTTCTTCGGCACGCTGCCGAACTCTTCCATGGGCAGGCGGCTTCCGCCCGACGAATTGCCGGAGTCAGCCGCCAGCAAGGCATCGATATCGGACTGGCCGGCATCGCCGGTTTCTTCCAGCGCAGCCGCCCACTCGTCGGCCAGGGCCTGGTCGTCCGGGGAAGTCATATCGTTATCATTAGCCATCAGTTGTCCTCGGCGAGCAGAAATTCAGTTAACACAACACTTTCCTGACCGGCACCCTAGCGGCGCCCGATCGACTCAATCACTTGCAGCGCCAGGTTGCCCTTGTGGGAACCGAGCTTGACCTTGAACGACGGCACGCCATTGGCACGCATCACCATCTCTTCCGGCAGTTCCACCGGAATCACGTCACCGGGCTGCATGTGCAGGATGTCCCGCAGGCGCAACTGCCGACGGGCGACCGTGGCACTGAGCGGCACGGCCACATCGAGCACGTCTTCGCGCAGGGCCTTGACCCAGCGTTCGTCCTGGTCGTCCAGGTCCGACTGGAAACCGGCGTCGAGCATTTCCCGCACCGGCTCGATCATCGAGTACGGCATGGTCACGTGCAGGTCGCCGCCACCGCCGTCGAGTTCGATATGGAAGGTCGACACCACCACTGCCTCGCTGGGACCGACGATGTTGGCCATGGCCGGGTTCACTTCCGAGTTGATGTACTCGAAATTGACTTCCATGATCGCCTGCCAGGCTTCCTTGAGGTCGATGAACGCCTGCTCCAGCACCATGCGCACCACCCGTAGTTCGGTGGGGGTGAATTCACGGCCTTCGATCTTGGCGTGGCGGCCGTCACCGCCGAAAAAGTTGTCCACCAGCTTGAACACCAGCTTGGCGTCGAGAATGAACAGGGCGGTGCCGCGCAACGGCTTGATCTTCACCAGGTTGAGGCTGGTAGGGACATAGAGTGAGTGCACGTATTCGCCGAACTTCATCACCTGGACGCCACCGACCGCCACGTCAGCGGAACGGCGCAGCATGTTGAACATGCTGATGCGGGTGTAGCGGGCGAAACGCTCGTTGATCATTTCCAGGGTCGGCATGCGTCCGCGGACGATGCGATCCTGGCTGGTCAGGTCGTAACTTTTGACACTGCCGGGCTCGGCAGCGGTTTCGGTCTGTACCAGACCGTCATCGACGCCATGCAAGAGGGCGTCGATCTCATCCTGGGACAGCAGATCCTGCACGGCCATGTCGTGATCCTACTGCAATACGTAGTTAGTGAAGAGCAGCTGTTCAATCACCACTTTGCCGACTTCCTTCTGCGCCACTTCCTGCACGCTGGCAGTGGCTTTCTGGCGCAGCAGTTCCTGGCCGACCGGAGTCGCGAGGGTTTCGTAGGTCTGACCGGAGAACAGCATCACCAGGTTGTTGCGGATCACCGGCATGTGCACCTTGAGGGCATCCAGGTCGGCCTGGTTACGCGCCAGCAAGGTGATGCTCACCTGCATGTAGCGCTGGCGGCCGCTGGCATCCTTGAAGTTGGTGACAAAGGCCGGGGCCATGGGCTCGAAAATCGCAGGCTGCTTGCCGCTGGTGGCGGCTTCGACCGGCGCCGCTGCCGGCTTGTTCTGGGCATTGTGCATGAAGTACCAGGTCGCGCCCACCGACAAGCCGATGGCCAGCAGCACGCCCAGCACAATGACGATGATCAGCTTGAGTTTGCTTTTACTGCCGGGTTCTTTTACCGCTGCTTCGCTCTTCGCCATGCCAATAATCCGTCACTATTCGATTTTTCATAGTCGCACGGCAAGGCAGGAGCAAGTGTTATGCCAGATCGGGCATGAGGGAAATACAGCCTTTGAAATACGGCGGTACCTGTAGGAGCCGGCAAGCCGGCGCCTACAGTGTGGCGCACACCGAAAAACCCCAAGTACACCGCAGGTTTAGTGCGACATCAGGCGTAATAGTCGACCGCGCTGGAGCCCACCACCACACTGGAACTGACCGCCGTCGCTTCGCTGACCGCGGCAATCGACAGGTCATCCTGGCTGTCGCCACCAAGGCTACCGCCACTGCTGCGGCCTTTGTGCGCCTGCTGCTGTTGCTGCTGCGCCCCCTGGCCCTGGCCGGCCCAACCACGGGCCTGGTCGGAAACGCTGACATCAGCCTGCCCCAGGCCCTGCTGTTGCAGCATGTCACGCAGACGCGGCATGTTACCTTCGAGAGCATCGCGCACCCCAGCGTGGGCGCTGATGAAACTGATCTGCGTCGGCTGATCGGCCGACATGTTCACCTTGATATCCAGGCGCCCCAGTTCGGCGGGCTGCAACTGGATCTCCGCCGACTTGAGGTTGGCGCTGGACAGATACATGACCCGATTGACCACCTCCTCGCTCCAGCCGCTCTGGTGCATCGCCAACGGCTGGTTGACCGGTAGTGCATTCGCGGTCTTGGGCGTGGCCGCCTGGGTCAGGGCCGCCAGGCGATTGGCGAAGTCATCGACCCGGGTATCGCTGGAAGCACTTTTGATGTCCTTGAGACCGTCATCGATCAGGGTCTTGAAGGATTTGTCGCCGCCCTGGTCGCTGCTGCCGGGATCGGTCTTCTGATCAAGCATTGTCACGACGTTACTGGCCTGATTCTGTGCCAGTGTCGAATCGGTGGCGTCGATATTGGTGTTGTCGCCGGATTTCGCCGAGGTCTGGCTACCGCTCGATACATGACCGCCGTGCTCCATGGCCAGGCGTACCGCCGGCAGGTTATCCAGCGGATCAGAGGCCGGATCGAAATTATCGCCAGCAACCGGAGCCGTCACGACAGCCGGCTTGGCCGCGGCGCTGACCGCTGCCGCCAACGGTGCCTGGGCCGGGTCGACCGGGGCTGCCGGAGCCGGGGTCGCTGAGGTCGCGGCAGCCTGGAGCACGGCCGGGTCAACGGTCGGGTCCGGCGTCGCCACGGCGACGGGCGTATCGGTCGTCGTGGTAGTGGTGTCATCGCCGGAAGCCGTCTTGTCGCCAGGCTTCGTCGTATCGGTCGAGGTCGTCGTGCCATCGGCCGCGGTCTTGTCAGAGGCCCCCTTGTCATCGGCGGTCGCCGTCTTGCCATCCACCTTGGTCGACTTGTCGGCAGGCAAGGATTTGCCGCTATCGGCAACCGCCGACTGTGGGGCGGCATCCTGGTTATTGGCTTTGCTGGCCGGCGCGTCCGGCTTCGACGGCGCTACCGGGGCCTTGTCCGCCATCGGCTTGGGCGGATTGAAGGCGGCCGTGAGCGGATTGCTCTGGGTGTTCCGGTAGACCTGCGCAAAGCTGAAAGCATTGTCCTTGGGCGGCGCGACAACGGCCGACGGGGGAATGACAGAGTCCGCCTGCGGCTTGACGGCAGCGTTGGCCTGGAGGAGCGAATTAGGGACGAATGACATTGGTACGGTCTCCGCTGCACAGGGGTCGTAAGTACAGTGCAGGGAACAACAGCAAGGTTCGGGCCATCTTTGCCCGAACGACTCAGGCGCGCGCCCTTCGAGGCTAAGGCCTGACGGGAAAGCGCTCGCGCTCGATCTCGTAAAAGCGCCGCACCACGGCATATTCACGGTCAATCTGGTTGATCAGCTCTTCGACACCGGCCAACGGCAATTGCCCGGCAAGCAGTTCCAACTGCCGGCAAAGCTCGGCCAGGCGCAACGCCCCCATGTTGCTGCTGCTGCCCTTGAAACTGTGGGCCGCCGCTCCGAGGTCCGCAGCATTGCTCGCCTGGTGCAACTGCCCCAGGCGCTTGCTCGAATCTTCCAGAAAGGTATCCAGCAACAGCGGATACTCATCCTCCATGATGTCTTGCAATGCACTGAGTGCATCGCGATCCAGATGCTCCATATCGTTGTTCACTTGATCGCTCCCTGCTTAAAACCCACGAATTATGCCTGAGCCTCCCACGAAAACTCCACGTGGGCACTGCGCCCATTGTCCGACCAAAAGGCATTGCGGCCGAGCCGACGCACCAGCCCCACACCGCGCCCCGACAGCCGGTCGACCGTCACGGGCCGTTCCATCACCTTGGTCACGTCAAAACCATTGCCGCTGTCATCGACCTGTATGCTCAAGCGACCGCCCTCGCCTTGCGGGATCACCTGCAGGCGCACACGGACGAATCCCTCTTCCAGTTCGAGCAGACGCCGATTGCGTTGTTCATAGTATTGCGCAAATCCCCGCACATCGCGCTTGAGGCTCGAATCCAGGCCGAGGACACCATGTTCCAGGGCGTTGGAGTAAAGCTCGGCGAGAACGCTGTAGAGCGCCCCGCTCTGCGTGCGCAAACCATGCACCTCCATCAGCAGTTGCAACATGTACGGCAACGGATTGAAGCGCTTGAGCGTCGCCGCGCGAAACTCGAAACTCACCGACCAGTCCAGAGGACAGGATTCACCGCTGTCGGAATAGATCATGGCGTTCGGCAATTGCCGCGTCGGCGCCGGCAGACTGACCTGGACCATGCTGACATCATCCCGGGCTTCGCCGCGAAAGCGATGCAAGGCCTCCTGGATGTCCTCGAACAGGCGATCCGGCTCCCGATTGGCAGCAAAAACCTGCTGCAGGCGCTCCACGCCAAACAACTGTTCGTCGCTGTCGCAGGTATCGATCACCCCATCGGAGAGCAGGAAGACCCGGTCGCCCTGAGCCATGGGGTAGACATCGGTGCGGTGGTCGAACGATTCGGCCCCCAGCACCCCCAGGGGGAGGTTGCGCGCCACCAGTGGCTGACGCTCTCCCGTGGCCACCCGATGCAGGTAGCCGTCCGGCATGCCGCCATTCCACACCTCCACCACCTGGCGCTGCGAGCTCAGGCAGAGAAAGGTCGCGCAGCAGAACATGTCCACCGGCAGGATGCGCTTGAGCTTGGCATTCATCTCCCGCAGGGTTTCCGCCAGACCATAGCCCTTGGCGGTCATGCCGTAGAACACTTCCGCCAGTGGCATCGCCCCGACCGCCGCCGGCAGGCCATGGCCGGTGAAGTCGCCGAGCAGCACGTGCATGTCGCCGGCCGGGGTATAGGCCGCCAGCAACAGGTCGCCGTTGAACAGCGCATAAGGCGATTGCAGATAGCGGATATTCGGCGCGTTCAGGCAGCCGGAGTGGGCCACCTTGTCAAACACCGCCTTGGCCACCCGCTGCTCGTTGAGCAGGTAGTCATGGTGCCGGGCAATCAGGTCGCGCTGTTGCAGGACGGTGTCCTGCAGGCGCCGGAGGCGGTCCATGGCCTTGATCTTGGCCCCGAGGATCACCTGGTTGTAGGGTTTTTCCAGAAAGTCGTCGCCGCCAGCTTCCAGGCAGCGCACCAGTCCATCGACTTCGGTCATGGAGGTCAGGAAGATGATCGGCACCAACGACTCACCGGCCAGCACCTTGATCTGGCGCGCCGCCTCGAAACCGTCCATCACCGGCATCATCGCGTCCATCAGCACCAGCTGTGGCCGCTGCGCCTCGAACAGGGCAACGGCCTCGGCGCCATTGCTGGCGGTCAGCACCCCATGCCCCTGACGCCTGACAATGCTCGAGAGCAGCAACCGATCAGCCGCGCCATCCTCGGCGATCAATACCGTCAGCGACTCCGCTCCCGACTGCATGAGGTCAGCCGATGTCGAAGAGTTTGTCGAAATTGGAAATGGCGAGGATCTTGCGCACGTCCGAGTTGCTGTTGATCACCCGTACATCGGAATGATCACCACCGGCGTGATCGCGCAACAAGAGCAACATACCCAGCGCGGAGCTGTCCAGATAGGTCGCCTCCTTCAGATCGACCACAATGGACGACGGTTTCTTGGCAAGTCCCTCGTAAGACTCACGAAATTCCTGATGCCGGCCAAAATCGAAACGCCCCTTGATCGAGATCGTCAATTTTGCGCCATCGGGCGATACTTCTGCGACTACAGCCATGATCCAGCTTCCTTGTCAGTGGCGACGTGTACAAGGTTTAGCACCCCGCCGAAGGTAGGGCAACCGTGAGCGTCAAAATTCCTGCAGATCAATACGGACTCTGCCGCGGTAAACGCTGGGAAAGCTCATCCAGCAACTTTTGTTCACGCTTGTCTTCCAGCTGGCGCGCCTCGTCGACATAACGTTGTACCAGCTTGCGCAGGCCTTCGACCCGGGCATAGGCCTGCTGCCAGGCTTCGCGCGCCTTGTCGAGGTTGTTCTGGTGCCAGGCCAGGCTCTGGCGCTGCTGACCGACCGCGGTATCCAGCTGGGTGAGGAACTGCTGGTAGCCCAACAGCCATTGGCCGGAGACCCCGAGACTGCCACGCTGGATCCACTGTTCCTGGTATTCGAGGCGAAAGCGCTCGAGGTCTTCCAGCTTGTTTTGCGCAACCCGCACCTGCCCCTGGAAATAGCCGAGACGCTGGACCGCGGTGCGCTCGGTGCTTTCGGCCATATCGACCACCGGGGCCAGGCGTGCGGCGCGACTCTGGGCCATGATCGATTAACCGCCGGCCGCGGGAGCGAACACCGACGCCAGATGCGCCTCGCTTTCACCCAGGCTGACATTGTCGTTCAGCCCCTGGCGCAGGTACTGGACCATCGCCGGCTGCAAGGCAATCGCGGTGTCGGTCTCGCGGTCGCCGCCGGCGACATAGGCACCGACGCTGATCAGGTCGCGACTCTGCTGGTAACGCGACCAGAGCTGTTTGAAGTGCTGGGCGCGGCTCATATGTTCGGGGCTGACCACCGCCGGCATGACCCGGCTGATGGACGCTTCGATATCAATCGCCGGGTAATGGCCCTCCTCGGCCAGGCGCCGGGACAGGACGATATGGCCGTCGAGCACCCCCCGCGCCGAGTCGGCAATCGGATCCTGCTGGTCGTCACCTTCGGAGAGCACGGTGTAGAACGCGGTGATCGAGCCACCGCCGGCCTCGGCGTTACCGGCCCGTTCCACCAGTTTGGGCAACTTGGCGAACACTGAGGGTGGATAACCCTTGGTCGCCGGCGGCTCGCCGATGGCCAGGGCGATTTCGCGCTGGGCCTGGGCGAAACGGGTCAGGGAATCCATGAGCAGCAGGACATTCTTGCCCTTGTCGCGGAAATACTCGGCAATTCGCGTGCAGTACATGGCCGCGCGCAGGCGCATCAGCGGCGCATCATCCGCCGGCGAGGCCACCACCACCGAACGCTTGAGCCCTTCTTCACCGAGGATGTGCTCGATGAATTCCTTTACCTCACGCCCCCGTTCGCCGATCAGGCCGACGACGATGATGTCGGCCTCGGTGAAGCGGGTCATCATGCCCAGCAGCACGCTCTTGCCCACGCCGGTACCGGCGAACAGGCCGAGACGCTGGCCGCGACCGACGGTCAACAGGCCGTTGATACAGCGGATACCCACATCCAGCGGCTGGCTGATAGGGTTGCGGTTGAGCGGGTTGATGGTCGGACCGTCCATCGGCACCCAGTCTTCGGCCTTCATCCCACCCTTGCCGTCAAGGGCACGGCCGGCGCCGTCAAGCACCCGCCCGAGCATGCTCATGCCCATCGGCAGGCGCCCGGTATCGGCCAACGGCACGACCCTGGCACCTGGCGCAATGCCGGCCACGCTGCCCACGGGCATCAGGAACACCTTGCCACCGGAAAAACCCATCACCTCAGCCTCGACCTGCACCGGGTGATAGCTGTCGTCGTTGATCACCATGCAGCGTGCACCCATGGCGGCGCGCAAGCCCTCGGCTTCGAGGGTCAGGCCGACCATGCGCAACAGGCGTCCTTCGAGGATCGGCTGCCCGGGCAGGTCGATGGCTTCGGCATAACCGCTCAAGCGCTTGGCGAAGCTGGTGCGTTCAAGACGCATCGGACAGGTCCGCTTCGGGAGCCGTCATCAGCGCCTCCTCCAACTCCAGGGCCATGTCCGGCAGCGCCGGGTGCAGGGCTTGCTCGTGGAGCTGATCGAACAACTGCGCGATGGCCTTGCTGATACGGGTTTCAATGGTCGCATCGATCCGGCTGTGCTCGGTTTCGATCCGGCACCCGCCGGCCTGCAGGGCCTCGTCCTCGACGATGCGCCAAGTGGCTTCGTGGCGTTCGCGCAGGGCCTTGATCTGGTCGAAGTCCTGGGGGTTGATGTACAGGCGCACATTATCGGCGCCCAGCGGCAACAACTTGAGGGCTTCGCGCAGGACATGCTCGATCTGGCTGGAATCGATCCTCAGCTCGCGCTGGACAACCTCGCGGACCATGTGTTCGACCAGGCCCACCAGGCTCTGCTCGATCTGCCGGTCCTGCTCGGCGATGGGCGCGAACAGATTGCCCATCAGCGCTTCCAGGGCCTTGAGCTTGGCGCTGAGGGCAACTTCGGCTTCCTGGCGGACCTTGAGCTGGGTACTGTGGAAACCTTCGCGTTCGCCCACGGCGAAGCCTTCGTTGTAGGCTTCCTGGCGAATGCTTTCAAGTTCTTCGAGGGTCAGCGGCTGGACTTCTTCCAGCGGCACTTCTTCCATCTCGGCCGGCGCTTCTTCCACCGGCTCGGGCTCGGGCACCTCGACATGCGGGTCGAAGCTGGGCAGCGACCAGAGGTCGAAACCGCCCACGTCCCGGGCGCGGATCAGATCGGTTGGATCAGTCATGGCTTGATCCTTAGATCATCTCTTCGCCGCCCTTGCCGCCGAGCACGATTTCTCCGGCTTCGGCCATACGGCGGGCGATGGTAAGGATTTCCTTCTGCGCGGTCTCCACGTCGCTGACGCGAACCGGACCCTTGGCTTCGAGGTCGTCGCGCAGCAGTTCCGCCGCACGCTTGGACATGTTCTTGAAGATCTTTTCCTTGACGCCTTCGTCGGAGCCCTTGAGCGCCAGCACCAGAACGTCGGAAGACACCTCGCGCAGCAGCGCCTGGATACCGCGGTCGTCGACATCGGACAGGTTGTTGAAGACGAACATGAGGTCTTCGATCTGGGTCGACAGGTCCTCGTCGACTTCGCGGATCGAGTCCATCAACTGGCCCTCGATCGAGCTGTCGAGGAAGTTCATGATGTCCGCGGCACGCTTGATACCGCCCAAGGTGGTGCGAGCGGCGTTGGAGTTGCCGGAGAACTGCTTCTCGAGAATCTGGTTGAGCTCCTTGAGGGCCGCCGGTTGCACCGTGTTCAGCGAGGAGACCCGCAGGATGATGTCCAGGCGCACCTTGTGGTCGAAGTTGTTCAGCACTTCGCCGGCCTGGTCGGGGTCGAGGTAAGCCACGACGATCGCCTGGATCTGCGGGTGCTCATAACGGATCACGTCCGCCACCGCCCGCGGTTCCATCCACTTGAGGCTGTCCAGGCCGCTGGTGTTGCCGCCCAGCAGGATGCGGTCGATCAGGCCGTTGGCCTTGTCTTCGCCCAGGGCCTGGGTGAGCATCTTGCGCACGTAGTCGTCGGAACCGACGCCCAGGCTGGTCTGGTCGCCGACGATCTCGACGAACTCGCTCATGACCTGCTCGACCTGCTCGCGGTGCACGTTGCGCATCTGTGCCATGGCCACGCCGACCCGCTGGACTTCCTTGGGGCCCATGTGGCGCAACACTTGTGCAGCATCGGTGGAGCCCAGCGACAGCAGCAAGATCGCGGCCTTGTCGACCCTGGTCAGCTTCTGGTTGACGACGGCGTTATTACTCATCGGCGTTAATCCACTCTTTGACGACCTGTGCCACACGGCCCGGATCTTCGGCTACCAGACTCTTGATGGCGTTCAGCTGTGCGTCATAGCCTTCGCTCGGGCTCGGCAGCAGGATGCTTTGCGGGCCGCCCAGGCTGACGCGGTCGTTGGCCAGTTCGCCATCCAGGCCGCCCATGCCACCGAGTTCGACGTCGCCGCCGAAACCGGCCAACTGCTTGCCCTTGCCGCCGCCGGTGATGTTGTTGAGCACCGGACGCAGCACACCGAACACCAGCACCAGGATGAACAATACACCCAGTACCTGCTTGACCACATCCCAGAACCAGGGTTGCGAGTAGAACGGAATATCGGCGATCACTTCCCCGCGCTCGGCGGAGAACGGCACGTTGATCACGCTGACGCTGTCGCCACGGCTGGCCTCGAAACCGACGGCGTCCTGGACCAGACGGGTGAAACGCGCCAGTTCGTCGGCGCTCCACGGCGAACGGGTAGTCTCGCCATTGGTCGGGTTGATCTTGACCTGATCATCGACCACCACCGCTACCGACAGACGGGTTACCCGACCCTGCTGTTGCTTGGTGTGGCTGATGGAGCGATCCAGTTCGAAGTTCTTGGTTGACTGTTGACGCTTGTCCGCCGGATACGGCGCCAGCATCGGTTGGCCGGTGGCCGGGTCCATGATCTGCTGGCCGTTGGCATCGAGCAACGGCTGGCCGGCCGCGATGGCACCGGACGAAGCGCCGGCGCCGCCGGTGGTCTGCGGTGCACTGGCCGGGCCGGGCGGTTGGTTGCTCAGGGCCCCCGGCACGCCTTGCGGACCGTTGCTGGCGGTGCGCTGTTCGCTGGTCGACTGCTCGCTGCGCAGCGCTGGCTGGTCAGGGTTGAACTGTTCGGAGGTCGACTCCACCGCGCTGAAGTCCACGTCGGCGGAGACTTCAGCCTTGTAACGATCGTTGCCCAGCACCGGTTGCAGGATATTGTGCACCCGCTGGGTGAGCATGCTTTCCACGCGCCGGCTGTAATCGAACTGCTTGCCGGCCATGCTCAATTCGGAATTCTGCGCCTGATCGGAGAGCAGGTTGCCCTTCTGATCGACGACGGTGACCTGCGACTTGTTGAGCTCCGGAACGCTGGTGGCCACCAGGTTGATAATGGCGAGCACCTGCCCGGGCTCCAGGGAGCGACCGGAATACAGTTCAACCAGGACCGAGGCGCTGGGCTTGCGCTCATCGCGCACGAACACCGAGCTTTTTGGAATCGCCAGATGCACACGGGCACCCTTGACGTTGTTCAGGCTGGAAATGGTCCGCGCCAGTTCGCCTTCCAGGCCGCGACGATAACGGGTCGCCTCCATGAACTGGCTGGTGCCCAGGCCCTGGTCCTTGTCGAGGATTTCGAAACCGATGTTGCCATCGCTCGGCGTCACGCCGGCGGCGGCCAGCTTGAGGCGAGCACGGGAAACGTCATCGGCCTTGACCAGCAGCGCGCCGGAGTTCGGTTCGACGGTGTAGGGAATATCCGCCGCCGCCAGGGTTTCCATGACCTGCTTGGCATCCATGCCGGCCAGGCTGCCATACAGGGGGCGGTAGTCAGGCTGCTGCGACCACAACACCACGGCAAAGCCTATCGCCACGCTGGCCGCCAGGCCGACCATCAGGCCAACCTGACGGAGCATGGTCATTTCGGAAAGATTTTCCAGAAAGGACAACCCGAACAGCGGCGGCTTGCCGTCTGCGGGGCCGGACTTGGCCGGTACGTTATCGGCGAGAACTTCTGCCATGACTATTTACGTCCCTAACCCTTAGACCGGCATCTGCATGATGTCTTGATACGCCTGGACCAACTTGTTGCGCACCTGGGTCAAGGCCTGGAACGAGACGCTGGCTTTCTGCGAGGCGACCATGACGTCCGTCAGGTCGACACCGCTCTTGCCGATTTCGAATGCGGTGGACAGCTGGTTCGACGCCGCCTGCACGCCGTTGACCTTGTTGATGGCATTGCCGAGCAAATCGGAAAAGCTGCTGCCGCTGACTTCCGGCGCGGCTACGGCCGATTTGGGTTGAGCCATGGCATCCATTTGCATGGAGCGCATGTCCAGCATCAATCGATTGAATTCAACACCCTGGCTCATGAACGTCTCTCTCCGGCGACCTGCAATTTTTTGACACTTGTGCATCTGTTAGTGAAGGGTTAGCAACAAGGGTGCCAGCTCCTTGTCGTCCCCGAACAAAATCCGATACACGACACACGAGCCTGAATCGACTTACGTGGCAAACAGATAGGCTTCGACATCCATTCCGGCGTCGCGCATCTGCGCCAGTTTGTAGCGCAGCGTACGCGGGCTGATACCCAGCCGCTCGGCGGCCTCCTTGCGCCGCCCGCGCTCGGCGCGCAGGGTGTCGATGATCATCTGGAATTCGCGCCGACGCAGGTCATCACCCAGGCCACCGGCCTGCTCCCCCGAGACGGCCTCGACCAGCACCGGCTCGCCGACGGGCGGCCGATTGATCACCGCGAGCCCTGGCAATGGCGCCGCGCCGACCGGCCCCACCAGGCAGAAATCCTCGGCCTGGATCAACCCGCCCTGCTGCAGGATCAGCGCCCGCTGGATCGCATTGTCCAGCTCGCGCACGTTGCCCGGCCACGGATAGCCGATCAGGCAAGCCTGCGCCTGGGGCGACAGTCGAACAGAGGCATGTTTCATTTTGGCGCTGTGCTTGGCAAGTAGACGTTCGGCCAGCGGCAGAATATCGGCGGTACGCTCGCGCAACGGACGCCAGGCCAGCGGAAAAACCGACAGGCGATAGTAAAGGTCTTCACGGAAACGCCCTGCCGCCACTTCCCCAGCCAGGTCACGGTTAGTGGTGGCCACTACACGGATGTCCAGGCTGATCGGTTTGCGTGCACCGACCCGCTCGACCTCGCGCTCCTGGAGCACGCGCAACAGCTTGGCCTGGAGCCCCAGGGGCATTTCGGAAATCTCATCGAGCAGGATGGTCCCTCCATCGGCCTGCTCGAACTTGCCGGCCTGGGCGGCGATGGCGCCGGTGAATGAGCCCTTTTCGTGACCGAACAGGGTGGCCTCGAGCATATTGTCGGGAATCGCCGCGCAGTTGATGGCAATAAATGGTTGGCTGGCACGCGGTGATTGCTGATGGATATACCGCGCCAGCACCTCCTTGCCGGTGCCGGACTCGCCGGAAATCAGCACGGTCGAGTCACTGCGCGCCACCCGCGCCGCCAGCTCGAGCAACTGCGCACTGGCCGGCTCCGAGGCGATCGGCCCCTCGCTGTCCACTGCGTTCAACTGCCCCAGGGCATGCCGCGCCACCAGGTCGAGCAAGGCCTTTGGCTCGAACGGTTTGACCAGATAATCGGCCGCGCCCTGGCGCATCGCATCCACCGCCCGCTCCACCGCCCCGTGGGCGGTCATCAGTAATACCGGTAGTTGCGGCTGACGCGCACGCAGCAGGCCGAGCAACTGGTGCCCGTCCATGCCCGGCATATTGACATCACTGATCACCAGGCCGAACGACTCCGCGGCCACCGCCTCCAGCGCCTCCTCGGCCGAACCGACCGCATGGAAGCTATGTCCGGCCAGCAGCAGGGTATCGGCCAGCGCTTCACGCAAGGCATGATCGTCCTCGACCAGCAGGACCTTGAGCAGTGGTTTCATTATTGAGCCTCCATGGCACCCGGAATCAGCGGCAAGCAGACCATCGCACAGGTGCCACGCCCCAGCCGCGATTGCAATTGCATGTCGCCCTGATGCGCCCGGGCAACGGCCTTGACCACGGCCAGGCCGAGGCCGGTGCCAGTGGTCTTGGTGGTAAAGAAAGGTTCGCCCAGGCGCGCCAGCACGGTCGGATCGATTCCCGAGCCATTGTCACTGATGCACAGGCGCAAGGTCGTGCCGCGGGCGTACAGATGCACCTTCAGGCGCACCTCGCCGGTGCTGGCCTGCTGGGCATTTTCGATCAGGTTCAACAGCGCACCCACCAGAGTATCGCGATTGCACAACAATTCACCGACATGACTATCGCACTGCCAGCGCACGGCGGCACCCTGGACATGGATCTGTGCCGCGGCCTGCAGCGCCTGCATCAACCCATTGGGCGTCAGCCGATCGGTCAGCGGCAGCTCGCCACGAGCGAACACCAGCATGTCGCGGACCTGGTGCTCCAACTCGTGCAGGCGCTCCTTCAAGCGCCCGGCAAAGCGCTGCTGGGTCTCGACCGGCAAGACCTGCTCAGTGAGGTGACTGGCATAGAGCAAGGCCGCCGAGAGTGGCGTGCGGATCTGGTGCGCCAGGGATGCGACCATGCGCCCCAGCGACGACAGGCGCTCATGCCGGGCCAGTTGATCCTGCAGGCGACGGGTTTCAGTCAGGTCATTGAGCAACACCAACTGACCCGGTTCGGCATCCAGCGAACGAGTGGAGATCGACAGGCGCCGACCGTCCTTGAGAGAGATTTCATGGCCGTCGTCTTCACGCGGGGCGAAGCAACGGATAATCACCTGGCGCCAGAGCTCGCCCACCAGAGGCAGGCCGAGCAGCTCGCGGGCCGCCGGATTGGCTTCGCTGACGATACCCTGGGAATCGATGACGATGACCCCGCCCGGCAACAGGTCGAGCAGGTTCTGCAAACGATTGGCCAAGCGCTCCTTTTCCGCCAGTTCAGCCATGCGCTGGGCACTGACCACGGCCAGCTCGCCCTTGAGCTCGGTGACCCGGGCTTCGAGCAGACTGTAGGAATCGTTGAGTTGCGCCGACATCTGATTGAACAGCGAGAAGGCCTGCTCCAGCCCCAAGCGACCGGCCGGCTCGACGGACGACGAAGATCCCGCGACTTCAGGGACAGGTGACATCGGGGCGGCTTGGGGCATGGTGCTCTCTCGCTTGGCTGACCGTCATTTAAACGGAACGTTACAAGAGACTTAGCAATACCCGTGCCGGAAAAAAACCTGAAACTTTTCAGCAAGTTGAAAAACGGGCGTCAATCATCCGCCTGCTCATCGCCCTCGCGACGACTCATTCCGTACTTGCGCATCTTCTCCACCAGGGTGGTACGACGGATACGCAGACGCTCGGCGGCGCGGGCGACAATGCCATTGGCATCGTCCAGCGCTTGCTGGATCAGCCCCTGTTCAAGACCACCAAGGTAGTCCTTGAGGTCCAGGCCTTCGGGCGGCAGCATCGCCGAGGTGGTGAAGTCCGGGGTATGGCCATTGATCGCCACCCGCTCCTCGAGGTCGCTGCGCAGGCTGTCCACCAGTTGCTCGTCTTCGTCATCGACGTAGCGGAACTTCTTCGGCAGCTCGGCGACACCGATCACCCCGTACGGATGCATGATTGCCATGCGCTCCACCAGGTTGGCCAGTTCGCGGACATTGCCCGGCCAGGCGTGACGGCACAGCGACATGATCGCCGCCGAGTTGAAACGGATGGAACCGCGCTTTTCGTGTTCCATCCGCGAGATCAATTCGTTCATCAGCAACGGAATGTCTTCGACCCGCTCACGCAACGGCGCCATCTCGATGGGGAACACGTTCAGGCGGTAGTAAAGGTCTTCGCGGAAGCTGCCGACCTCGATCATGCTTTCGAGGTTCTTGTGGGTGGCCGCGATGATGCGTACGTCGATGCTCTGGGTCTTGTTGCTGCCCACGCGCTCGAAGGTACGCTCCTGCAGCACGCGCAACAGCTTGACCTGCATCGGCAGCGGCATGTCGCCGATCTCGTCGAGGAACAGGGTACCGCCGTTGGCCAGCTCGAAACGCCCGGCACGACTGGTGATTGCACCGGTAAAGGCGCCCTTCTCGTGACCGAACAGTTCGCTTTCCAGCAACTCGGCCGGGATCGCCCCGCAGTTGACCGGCACGAACGGCGCGTCGCGGCGCTTGGAGTGATAGTGCAGGTTGCGCGCCACCACTTCCTTGCCGGTGCCGGACTCGCCAAGGATCAGCACACTGGCGTCGGTGTCGGCCACTTGCTGCATCATCTGGCGCACATGCTGGATGGCACGGCTGGTACCGACCAGGCTGCGGAACAGGTTCGGTTCGCGCTGCCGGCCGCGCTCACGGGCCTGGTCGTACATCTCGCGATAGACCTGGGCACGGTGCAGGGAATCGAGCAGCTTGCTGTAGCTGGGAGGCATTTCCAGGCTGGACAAGACCCGGCGGCGCTGGTCTTCAGGCAGGTCGGCAGAAGAAATATCGCCTAAAAGCAGTACCGGAAGGAACTCATCCCAGGTTGAGAGTGTCTTAAGCAAGCCAGTCACTCCGCTCGCGGCATTGGCCGTCCCGATCAGGACGCACAGCACTTCGCGACTGGACGACAAGGCGCCGACCATCTGCTGCCAGTCATCGCTGGTACAGGAAATATTTTCTTCGCCGAGAAAATTTAAGATCACCGCCAGATCCCGGCGGCGAACGCTATCGTCATCAATCAGCAGAATTTTGGTTTCACGCCACATGCAATAGCAACTTCCCTAGTCAACTCGATGCCCGGTATGGGTGGGGCAAGCTAGACATCCGAGGCCGGACAGGGCCTCCAAGGACGACTGAAATCTGGAAACAGCACTAGTTAAGTCAAAAAAGCGTACATAGTCAAATTTATGGCGCAATACGGTTCGATTAACCCAACATTAACCGAACAGATGGTAAACCTTTGCGGCGTTCCTTGCTTGCTGGATCTTCGACATCTCATCGACTATCGATTGCCGTTCGCCCATGGCCGCCTCCAGCAACTGGCGATAGACGTGCAACAATTCCTCAAGCTTGACACGCAGCGCATCCTCATCCAGCGCAGTCTCGCCAAGCACGTCTTCCATGCAAGCGCGGCAGTCCAGATCCAACTGGGTGATTGCTTCCCAGTCACGCCCGGCCAAAGCCCTTACCAGGGCTTCGCGGGTCTCTTCGATACGCTGCAGTACAAGACTCATGATGCACTCCTCAGAACTGCGGGCCCGGTGGTGCGATGGCGTCCCAGCCTTCCTTGACGGTGGTGAGCAGCCCGGCGACTTCGTCGAGCATCCCGATGTCCGACTGGACATTGGCCTGCAGCAGACGCGTCATCATATAGGCGTAAAGACTGTCCAGGTCAGCCAGCGATTCCGCCGAGTTCTCCAAGTCCAGGCCTTCGCGCAACCCACCGACAATATCGATGGCCTTGCCGATGGCGACCCCCTTGGCGGGGATGTCCTTGCGCTCGATGGCACCTTTGGCCTGCGCGATACGATCCAGGCCACCTTCCATCAACATCTGCACCAGTCGGTGAGGACTGGCCTCGGAGGTCTGCGCCTGGGCTCCCACCTTCTGGTATTGCCGAAGGGCTAGCATCGGATTCATGTTCTACCTCATTGCCACTCAAGGGTTCGTATAATTAGTGTATCGCCTTTGAGTCAAAAAACTTTAGACCCAAAAGGCAAAAACCCGGCACGCGGTAAACGCGGCCGGGTTCTTTTGCGATCTACCGGGAGGTTAGCCCGACTTCTGCGCGGTCAGCGAAGTGAAGAACGACGTGATGCTCGTGGCAGTCGCCTTCAACTGCCCGACCAATGCATCCATGGCATTGTACTTGGCCGTCAGGGTCGCAGTCAGGCTCGTGACATGCAGATCCAGCGCCGCTTGCTGACTCGTCAGAGCACTCGCTTGGGTGTTCAAACTGGTGCTGCGCTGATCAAGCAAACCGCCAGTCTGGACGTAGGGAGTGATCGCCGCGGTCATCCGCGCCAACACACCATCCGCCCCCGCCTTGGCGGTGGTACCGGTAAACAGCGTCTGCACCTGGCCGCTCAGACCATCGGTGGTCATGGCCCGGTTGAATGTGGTGGTGTTGAAGTTCAACTGCCCCGTAATCGGATCGGTCCCCACACCCAGTTGCGAGAGCACCGCCAGCTTATTACCCGGTCCGGGCGTAGTGAGCACGCCACGGACACTGGCAATCAGCGCACGAGGCATGGAATCCCCCGTGAACGCCGCCGACACGCTATTACCTTTGGCATCCTTCGTTGGGGTACTGAGGGTGCCGATAGTCGTCATCAGGCTGTTGTAGGCACTCACGAACGTCTGGATCGAGGTCTGCAGACCGCTGGTGTTGGTGCCCACGGTGACCACCGAGGTACCCGTGCCCGAGAGTAGATTCAATGTCATGCCACTGATGGCACCGGTGACGGTATTGGTCTTGCTGGTGACCGTCAGGCCGTCAATGGTGATACTTGCATCCTTGGCCAGACCGTTGACCGCCCCCGAACTTGACGCTGTCGGGGGATTGGCCATCGGCTGGGTACCGTCGATTGTCAGGCCGGCAATACCACTGACCGACAAATCGGAACCCGCGCCAGTGGTGTTGGAGCCGAACACGAGACGCGCAGCGCCGCTACTGTCAGTCACGATGTTGGCGGAAATACCGTTGCCCGCCAGCGTGGAGTTGATCGCGTCACGGGTGCTCTGCAGCGTTGCATTGGCCGGGATGGTGACATTGTAATTAGTGCCATTCTGACTGATAGTCAGGGTACCACTCGGAATGGCACTGGTTGCACCACCGGCAAAAGAAGCACTGGAAACCTTCGAACTCGTGGCGAGATTACCCACCGTAATACTGTAGTTACCGGCTACAGCGGTATTGTCAGTGGTGGCCGTCAATACTGACGGCGATCCGGAGGTGGCCGAGAAGCCGGCGAACTGCGGAGTGGTTGAACTATTGAGGTTGGCCAGTGCGGTCTGGAAGGTCGTCAGTGCACTTTTCAGCGAGCCCACGCCAGAGAGCTTCAGCGTATTGGTTGCTTGCGACGTGGTTATCTGGTTCTGTGCGGCATATTTATCGGCGCCGACCAGCGCGGTCACGATCGAGCCGATATCAAGGCCGGAACCCAGACCCACAGACGGTGTAATTGGACTTGCCATGTTTATCTCCCTTCACTTTGCAGCCAGTCTTTTGACCCTAACCTGCGCCAAAAGTACCTGCACACAGGATTCATGCCAACTGTCAGGCTTTCGCATCAAACAGCACATTGCTCGCTGAACTCAAGCTGTCAGCCAGTTTCAAGGCTTCCTCGGAGGGGATCTGTCGAACCACCTGGCCGCTGTCGCTGGCGATCACCTTGACCACGACTTGCCCGGAGTGCTCGTCGATTGAAAATTCCAGGTTGCGCTTGATCGATTGAACGAACTTTTCGATATCCTGCACAGCCTTTTTGAGTCTGTCGGAAGAATCCGAATCCTTGCTGGTGGCCGAAACGGGTTTTACCGGATCCGCCTGAGGCGCCGCCGTGACCGGTACCGGCTTGTCAGCAACTGGACTGGAACTAGCCGGCGTAACAGCGGGGTAAGACAGACCAAGCTTTACACTCATGTCCATATCCATCACCTCTCAACGTGAAAAAGCGAGAGAGCGTGACCAGCACACCCCCCCGCCAAAACCCATTCCGAAATTACTGAAGCAGCTTCAGTACAGCGGAAGGCAGTTGGTTGGCCTGAGCCAGAACCGAGGTAGAAGCCTGTTGCAGGGTCTGCTGCTTGGTCAGCTCGGCGGTTTCAGCCGCGAAGTCGGTGTCTTGTACGCGACCCTGTGCGGCGGTCACGTTCTGAGTCACGTTGTTCAGGACCGAGATGGTGCTGGTCAGACGGTTCTGCGAAGCACCCAGGTTGGCACGGGTAGCACCGATGGAGGCGATGGCAGCATCGATAGCGGTGATCGCATTGTCGATGTTGGAGGCCGCGGCGGCACTGGTAGCACCGGTCAGAACCAGAGTACCGCTGTCCACGGACATGCTGACGGCGTCGAACTTGGAGCTCAGGGTCAGGCTGATCTGGTTGGCCGAACCGGTGTTGGAACCCACTTGCAAGGTAACCACGCCAGCCGTACCGTTCAGCAGGAACTTGCCGTTGATCTGGGTGCTCGCGGAGATACGGGTCAATTCGTCCGACATCTGGGCGAATTCGGAGTTGGTCGCGGTCTGGTCGGCGGTGCTGTTGGTACCGTTACGGGCTTGAACAGCCAGTTCACGCATACGCTGCAGAATGTCGGTGTCGGTTGCCATCGCGCCGTCAGCGGTCTGTGCCAGGGAGATACCGTCGTTGGCGTTTTTGATCGCAACGGTCTGACCACGGATCTGGCTGCTCATGCGAGTAGAGATCTGCAGGCCGGCAGCGTCGTCCGAAGCGCTGTTGATTTTCAGGCCGGAAGACAGGCGCTGCATGGCGGTGGAGAGAGCGCCGGCTGCGCGGTTCAGGTTCTGCTGAACAGCCAGGGAAGTGACGTTAGTATTTACGCTTAAAGACATGACGAAATCCTCGTTGGTTGGGTACTGCGGCTTCCGGCCCTGGCAAGCGCCGGGTATGGCCTAGAGAACCTTCGTAATAGTTATCGTCGGGATTGCAAGTTGCTTGAGGGCTTTTTTCAAAAATTTTGCCATCACCCTGCCACCCCTTTGAAAACAAGGGCTTGGCGCCCTGCCCCCGGAGGAAAAATGACGTCAGGGAATTGCCGCCGACTCCAGCAGCCCCACCAGTTCGTATTCCATCCAATCGGCCAGCCCCAACCAGTCCTGTGATTCCTGGCAGACCAGCATCCGGGCCAGCAGTTGCGCCCACTGTTGCCGGATCTCCCGCGGCGCAGCCTCCAACGCCAATTGCACGGTGTCGAACACCTCGACCATATTCAGGGCGGCCTCCACATCGCGGCCCAGACGAAACAACCCGGCGCATTCGCGGGCATCCTCGACACACTGCGCCAGCCGGTTCATTGGACAAACTCCTGGTCGAACCCGGCACCGACGATCCGTGCCCCTGCCCGGCTGCTGTTGAGGAACGCCACCTGCGGATGACGGGCGATATAGCGCTCCAGCTCCACCAGATAACGACGGAAGTTCAACTGCGTCCTGACCCGCCGACCCTGACCGTCCAGTACCCAGTGCTGCGCCAGGTCGACACCCGGACCAAGATCGCCATCCTGCCAACCCGCATGGGTCTTGTTCATCGGGAATGCGAAATCGGCGCCGAACAGGGTGATGCGCGCCGCGCCCATCTTCACCGCCAGGTCCACCGCCGGGTGCAGCACGCTGCCGCCGACGAACAACAGGCCGCGCCGGCACTGCTCACGCACCGTGGCATAGATCGGGCTGATGGAATAACTACCATAGCGCGGGCCTTTCCAGGCCTGCAGCACCTGAGGATCGCTCATCGGCATATAGACCAGGGGAATGCCGTCCGAGGCTTCGGGGGGCAAATGCCGGAAACCGATGCGCTGGTCGATGCTGACCACGATATCCGGCCGGATCCCCTGCTCACGCAATGGCCGGTAGGCGGTGTCGACGCTGATGAACAACGGCCGGTCCGGCTGTTCGCCGAGCGCGCGCAACTTGTCGAACTGCTGCTCCAGCGTCGGCCCGGTGCCGATCACATAGATATGCTGCCCCGGGTGCGTCGCAAACAGCTCGGCGACATCGCGGTCCGCGCCAAACACCTCGCGGGAGTCCCGCAGACGCTGGACGATTTCCGTGGACTGCGGGTCGAACTCACGGTTGTTGAAGGTCAGATGTACCTCGCCGACGAGACGATCCCTTATCCGCGCATTGCAATCATCGGCCAGCACCAGTTCGGCCGGCAGGGCAAAAAACGGCAAGAGAATATCGGGATGATCGGCGGCATAGCTCAGTTCGACCCGCGGATCCCTCAGCCAGGACTGTTGATCCAACAGCCCCAGCACCCGCTTGAACAACGCCCCATTGAGGACATGGACACACAGGCGTTGCAGGGTCGGTCGTTCCAGCAGGACCTGTTGCAAATCGCCCAAACCGGTGCCATAGAGATGCAGCAAGAGACTCTCCGGTGGCAGGCTGGCGGCTTGCAGGCGAGCCTCGGCAACGCGATCATGCCGACTGGTGAGCTGGATGCCGCCCACACTCAGGGTCGAGCCCAGCCCTTCCACCAGTTCGACCGGCAATGGCTCGCAGTCCTCGGCCAATAGCCGCGCCAGCAAGCCCGGCCAACGCTCGCCGATGACCTGCAGATTCTGCTCGAAACTTTCGCTCATGCCACCTCACTCAACATCCGCGCAAAAAAATGGCGCTCAAGGTTATCTCACCTGGAGCGCCATTTTGCGACCTTTGCCATCAAGGCCGATGAATAATCGCCGAGCCCCACGACAAGCCCACGCCGAAGCCACTGAGGGCTACGCGCTTCCAGGTCGAGTCTAGGACATGTTTTTCCAGCAACAGTGGAATACTCGACGACACCGTGTTGCCGGTCTCGACCATGTCCTTGATGAACTTCTCCGGCTCGCCTTCGAAGCGCCGCGCCACGGCATCGACAATCGCCGCGCTGCCCTGGTGAATGCAGAATGCATCGATATCGTCCGCGTGCAGGCCGGACTCTTCCAGCAACTCGTGCAGGTGCGCCGGAACCTTGAGCAGGGCGAAGTTGAAGACCTGGCGACCGTTCATGAAAAACACGCCATTGCTGACTTTCAAGTGCGGCGCGCCGGCCCCGTCGGTACCGAACTTGGCCTTGCCCAACTGCCAGGGCGCGTTTTCGCCCATCCAGGTGGCGGTCGCCGCATCACCGAAGAGCATCGTGGTGTTGCGATCTTCCGGGTCGACGATCTTCGAATACGGATCGGCGGTCACCAGCAGGCCGTTCTTCAGGCCGGCGGCTTCCATGAAGCCCTTGATCGCATAAATGCCATAGACATAACCGGAGCACCCCAGGGAAATATCGAACGCGGCCACGCTGGTGGGCAGGCCGAGTTTGTCCTGGACGATGGCGGCGGTATGCGGCAGGCCCTCCTCATCGCCGTTCTGGGTGACCACGATCAACGCGTCGATGGATTCGCGCTTGAGCTCGGGATTACGGGCGAACAGCGCGTTCACCGCTTCGACGCACAGGTCCGAGGTTTCTTGCCCAGCGTCTTTGCGCGGCAGGAAGGCCGAGCCGATCTTGCCGAGGATGAAAGCTTCATCCTTCTCGAATTTTGCACCTTGTGCGTAATTGTCCACGCCGGCTACAGGCACGTAGCTCGCAATGCTTTTTATGCCAATCATTACGGCTTCCCAATAATAAACAGCTGAAAACCCTCGTTCACCAGGACCGAGGGCTGCCGACAAACAGAGATTTGACGCCATCCACCAGGGAACGGCTGCCAGAAGTACAAAGGGCTACCACCAGACCGGTTACGAGCCAGGCGCCATCTTCCAGCGCAATACAATACAGTGAAGATGCGCGTTATGACTCGCAGGTCACGCTATTTTGCCGAATCGGCCGCACAAAGGGTTATTCGACCAACGACCACGCCAGCGGCGTGCCGCGCTTGAGGGCCTGCCGGGCGCTGCGCCCGAGCACGGCGTCGAGATGTCTGGGCGCCAATCCCAGGCCGGGGCGAATCGCCCGCAGATTGTCGGCGCTGAAGGTCTCCCCCGCCGCCATGTCCCGGGTCACATACAGCGAGCGGCGATACACCAGGGACTTGCGCTCGGCCTCGGTGACGCCGTAGTGCACCTGGCCCAGGGCTTGCCAGGCGCGCTCGGTCTCGAGCACCAGGCTGGCCAGCTCGGCGGGTTCCAGGGAAAAGCTTGAGTCCACACCGCCAGCGGCCCGGTCCAGGGTGAAATGCTTTTCCACCACCGTCGCCCCCAGTGCCACCGCCGCCACCGCCACCCCCACGCCCATGGAGTGATCGGACAAACCGACCTGGCAGCCGAACAATTCGCGCAGATGAGGAATGGTCCGCACATGGCTGTTGGCCGGACTGGCCGGATAGGTACTGGTGCATTTGAGCAGTATCAGGTCCTGGCAACCGGCGGCCCGGGCGGCGCGCACGCTCTCATCGAGCTCGGCGACACTGGCCATGCCGGTGGACATGATCAGCGGCTTGCCGGTCGCGGCCACGCGGCGGATCAACGGCAGGTCGGTATTTTCAAAACTGGCGATCTTGTAGGCCGGTACGTCGAGGCTTTCGAGAAAGTCCACCGCCGTTTCATCGAAGGGCGTGGAAAACGCCAGCATGCCCAGCTCCCGGGCGCGGGCGAAGATCGGCGCATGCCACTCCCAGGGCGTATGGGCCTTTTCATACAGGGCATAGAGCGACGAGCCGGCCCACAGGCTGGTCGGGTCCTGGATGAAGAACTCGCCTTCGTCCAGGTCCAGGGTCATGGTCTCGGCGGTATAGGTCTGCAGCTTGAGCGCATGGGCGCCGGCCTTGGCCGCGGCCTCGACAATTTGCAGCGCCAGCTCGAGCGACTGGTTATGGTTGCCGCTCATCTCGGCAATGATGAACGGTGGCGCGTCCGCGCCGATCAGCCGCTGGCCGATCTTGAAACTAGTCATGGTGCTGATCCTTTACCACACGCTCGAAACGGCAGATCGACTGGACATAGCCGCCGTGACGAAACAATTCGAGGGAAGCCGGGTTGTCCGGCAGTACCTGGGCGTCGATCACCGTCACCTGCGGCCAGTGCGCGCATACGGCGGCTTCGCCACGGGCCAGCAGCGCCCGGCCCCAGCCGAGGCCGGCGCGGTCTTGCAACAGATACAGCGAGACTTCGGCGCGACTGCCGGCCAGATCATAGCGCAGCACGCCCACCGGGCCATCACTGGCCTCGGCGATCAACAGCAGGCGCCCCGGATTGAGCAGGCTCGCGGCCAACCAGGCCTGGTGCGCCGCCCAACCGATAGGCTCGGGACTCAACGAGACGCGCCGCACCGACTCGGCATTGCGCCCGTCGAACAACAGCCGCGAATCCTCCGCCGTGGCCGGACGCAGGGCCAGGCTGGCACCGGCCAAGGCCACGGCGAAGCGCCGCGCGCCCAGCCCGTCCACCAGACGCCGCGATTGTTCGGCCAGGCTACGCCGTAAACTGACGTTGCCCAGGACAAAACCGATGGCCTGGCGCAGGCTGTCGACACTCACCTCGTCGCTGCTACCCAGATAGACATGTACCCCGGCCGCCGCCAGTCGCTCGGCATTCGCCCGCTGATTTTCCGCCACCGCAATGCACAAGGTCGGCAGGCCAAGGACCGCACGTTCCCAGCTGGTACCGCCACCGGCCCCGATGAACAGGTCGGCCCGGGCCATCAGCGCGGCGAAATCGCTGACAAAGGTCTGCACCCGCCACCGCGCACGCCCAGCCGCCATGGCCTCGATCGACGCCAGCATCGGGTTGGCGGTGCCGGCGATAAAGTCCACTTCCAACTCGCTGAAATCCGCCAGGGCAAGCATGGCTTTCCAGGTTTCACCGGCCGCGTCCAGGCCACCAAAATTCACCAGCACCCGACGGGCTTGCGTGATAATGGGCAGCGGACCTTGGCAGAACTCGTCACGAATCAGCGCGTAACGCGGACCGAAGAGCTCACGGCAGGGCTGCAAGCAACGATTGGCATACTCGGGATCGCCGGCAGTGAAATTCTGATCGAAAAGGATATCCACGGCATGCCGGCGATTATTCAGGTCGTCGATGGCCGCAATGTGCCGCGCCCACTGGCGAGCGGCGGTTTGCCAGGCGTGATCGAGGCCATAGTGATCGACGACAATCCAGTCGAACCTCGGCTCGGCGCCCAGGCAGGTACCCAGCGCGACGATATCCGCCTGCCATGGCAAGGGCGCCTCGATGCCCACGCCGGGCTCCTCGCCCGCGTATTCGGCAGGCAGCGCCAGGGCGCGAAAGCCCTGCTCGGCGATGCGCGCCAGCGAATGCCCGGGCAAGGCCCGACAGGCAAACAACACCTCGGCGCCGCCACTGCGCAACACCTGGGCGAGGGTCAGGCAACGCGCCACATGCCCGCTGCCAATGGCCGGCGAGGCATCCGCACGGATCAGCACTCTCATGCTTGCAGCTCTCCACTGGCCAGCAAGGCACTGTAAAGATACTCGGCGCGCCGCCAATCCTCTTCGGTGTCGATGTCCTCGACCAGATAGCGTGGCAGGATGACCGGCAGGCTTTTTTCCGAATACAGCACGTCGCCCCTGAGCCAGGCTTCGCCGCGCCCCCAGTAGAACTGCCCGGCGTCCTGAAAGGCCGCGGGCAGGTCCTGCGAACGGGTCAGGCGATATTCGGGGTACAGCGCTGTCAACGCGCCCGTCTCATCGAGCGTCAGCGCACGCTGCACAGGGAAACCGAACTCGCAGACCGAAAACGCAAAGGACTTGTCGGGATGCTCCAGCAGCAGGTCACGCCCCTGGTGCAGAAAGCGCTTCTGCAGCAAGGGTGCCGTGGCATAGATGCAGCAGGCCAATGCAAAGTCATCGTCGGCCTGGCGCAGGGCCGCCACGGCATGCGCCATCACCGCCGCCGTGCCGGTGAAGTCATCGGCCAGCGCCGCCGGACGCATAAAGGGAACCTCTGCGCCCCGGGCCAGGGCCAGGGTGGCGATCTCCTCGTCATCGGTACTGACGAGCACGCGCTCGAACAAGCCCGAATCGAGCGCCAGGCGAATCGAGCGGGCAATCATCGGCTCGCCATGGAACAGCTTGAGATTCTTGCGCGCAATGCGCTTGCTGCCACCGCGCGCCGGAATGATTGCAATCGCATTCAAGGGCGTTTTTCCAACAGGAACCAGTTGATATCATCGGTCGGGAACTGCGGATCGCGGTGATAACTGAAGCCGTAGTCCAGCAGTTGCAGATCCGGGTAACGCTCGAGCATTTCCCCGGCGAAGTCGCGCTTGAACAACTTGCCGCTGTTACCACGATAGGACACTTCCACCGGCACCGGATTGTAGTACTCGGCAATCAGGATATAGCGTCCGCTCAGCGCATACAGCTGCTCATAGGCTGTTGCCAGCAGTTCGGGCGCCAGATGGATCAGCACGCCCTTGCTCAGGGTCAGGTCGAAAGTACGCTCGCGCGGGTAATCGAACAACGAGCCGTGCCAGATTTCAGCGATGCCCAACTCGCGTGCCTGCTCGCAGGCCTTGGCGTTGATCTCCACGCCCTGCAGGGCACATTCAGGCAGGAGCTGACGCAGGGCCTGCAGGTTGTTGCCGGTGTTGGTACCCAGCTCCAGCAGGCTGGCGAGCCGACCGGTGCGCGCCAGGGCCTTGGCGAACAGCGCCAGGTTGGCGGCGATCAGCGCCTGCCCCTGGTTGCGGCCCACGTATTGATCGCCGAACTCGCCACGCCAGAACACTTCCTGTTCGCTGAACTCACGCATCTCGGGTGTTTATCCTAGGGCCATTGGGCGTCGTTTAACCGACAAGGTTTCGTAACTGTTCAACCACATAGTCCTGCTGCGCCTCAGTGAGCAGCGGGAACAACGGCAGGCTGACGGCTTCGCCGAAGTAACGCTCGGCTTCGGGGAAGTCGCCGTCCTTGAAGCCCTGCTCGCGGTAGTAGGGTTGCAGGTGCACGGGAATGTAATGCAGGTTCACGCCGATACCGGCGGCGCGCAGGGCGTCGAAAACGTCGCGCTGGCTGACCTTCATCTGTTCAAGCTGCAAGCGCACCACGTACAGGTGCCAGGCGGATTCGGCACCGGCCTGGGCCACTGGCAGTTGCAGCGGCAGGTCAGCCAGCAAACGCTCATAGCGGGCAGCCAGTTCACGGCGACGGGCGACAAAGCTGTCGAGCCGGGCCGTTTGCGACAGGCCCAGCGCGGCGTGCAGGTCGGTCATCCGGTAATTGAAACCCAGCTCCAGTTGCTGGTAGTACCACAGCCCCTGCGCGGGGACGTTCATCTGCGCCGGATCGGCGGTAATCCCGTGGCTGCGCAGACGGCGCAAGCGCTCGGCCAGTTCAGGACGGTTGGTCAGGACCATGCCGCCTTCGGCCGAGGTGATGATCTTCACCGGATGGAAACTGAAAATGGTCATCGCGGCAAAGGCACCACAACCCACCGGTCGTCCGAGGTAGGACGCGCCGACCGCATGGGACGCATCCTCGATCAGCGTGAAGCCATAGCGCTCGGACAATCCGGCGATGGTGCGCATATCGCAGCTCTGGCCGGCGAAGGCTACGGCCACCACGACCTTGGGCAGGCACCCGGCCGCCTCGGCGACCTCGAGTTTCTGCGCCAGCAGGCCGGCATCGAGGTTCAAGGTCAGCGGATCGATGTCGACGAAGTCCACCTCGGCGCCACAGTAGCGGCCGCAGTTGGCCGAGGCGACAAAGGTATTCGGGCTGGTCCACAAACGGTCCCCCGGCCCCAGGCCCGCGGCCAGGCAGGCAATATGCAAGGCCGCCGTGGCATTGCACACGGCCACGGCAAAATCGGCCTGGCAATGTTCGGCCAGCGCCGCCTCGAAGCGCGGGATGGTCGGCCCCTGGGTCAACCAGGGCGACTTGAGCACCGCGACCACGGCATCGATATCGTCCTGTTCGATGCTCTGGCAACCATAAGGAATCTGATAAGGCGTCATACCGGTAGCCCGGCATGCAGATCGGCAATCTGCATCACGTCGAGAAAGTCGGGGTTGGTATCGGAACGGTATTCGAAGTCCTCGCCCACCGCCCTGCCGCGTTCGCCCAGGCCGTCCACGGCGAAATCGACATCGAGGCTGGTGAAACGGATCGATGGCTGGATGGTGTAGTGGTCGGCGAACTCCAGGGTCATGCGCGCATCGTCCAACGGTACCATCAACTCATGCAGCTTCTCGCCCGGACGAATGCCCACCGGTTTGTGCGGCAGGTGCGCGGCCATGCCGGACGCCAGGTCGACAATGCGGATCGACGGGATCTTCGGTACGAACACTTCACCGCCGTGCATACGGGCGAAGCTGTCGAGCACGAACTGCACCCCATGGTCGAGGGTGATCCAGAAGCGGGTCATGCGCTCGTCGGTGATTGGCAGTTCCCGAGCCCCCTCGGCGATCAGTTTGCTGAAGAACGGCACCACCGACCCCCGTGAGCCGGCCACGTTGCCGTAGCGCACCACGGCAAAGCGGGTGGCCTGTTCGCCGGCGATGTTGTTGGCGGCGACGAACAGCTTGTCCGACAGCAGTTTGGTGGCCCCGTAGAGGTTGATCGGGCTGGCCGCCTTGTCGGTGGACAGGGCGACGACCTTCTGCACGCCATTGTCGATGGCCGCGGCAATGATGTTTTCCGCACCATTGACGTTGGTACGAATGCACTCGGTGGGGTTGTACTCGGCCGCCGGCACCTGTTTCAGGGCCGCGGCATGCACGACAAAATCGATACCGCGCATGGCCAGGCGCAAGCGCTCGGCATCCCGGACATCACCGAGAAAATAGCGCATGCACGGCGCGTTGAAGGTCTGCTGCATCTCGTACTGCTTGAGCTCGTCGCGCGAGAACACCACCACCCGCCGCGGCTGGTACTGTTCCAGCAGACGACGGATGAAGTTGCGACCGAACGAGCCGGTACCGCCTGAGATGAAAATCGATTTGCCGTTGAACATACCGTGAGTCCCTTTAGCTGTCTGCAGGCTTAAACGAGCAACTGCACCCACCCCACAGGGCTGGCACTGCCCATGCTGAAGCCCTTGCCTGTCAACGACAGGTGAGGGTTATAAGCGCAATCCTGCTGGAAGTTCGCCGCCCACTTCTCGCGCAGGGCGACCAGGGCCTCCGGCGCCTCGGGCAGCAGGCCCGGGTGGAACACCTGTACCTGCGGCGTCCACGATACCAGACCGCCGACCTGGCCGATCTTGAGGCACAGATCGACATCGGCGAAGGCTTCGGCGAAGTCGTCTTCATCCAGACCACCGACCGCCTCGAAGAACGCCTTGCGCACCATCAGGCACACCGCCGAGACTGCCGAATAATTCTGCTCCACCGCCAGCCGCTGCATATAACCCTTGGCATCCGTCTTCTCGCCGACAAAAGGCGAACCGACACCGCCGTTCAAGCCGAGAATCAGCCCGGCCTGGGAAATCTTCGTATCACGGCTGTAGAGCTTGGCACCGACCACACCGACTTCCGGGCGCAGGGCCTGGTTGAGCAGCGACTCGATCCAGTTGGGGTTGACCACTTCGCTGTCTTGCGCAAGCAGCACCAGGTACTCGCCCAGCGCCTGGCGTGCCGCCGCGTTGCAGAACGCCGAGGCGCTCGACCAATCGGATTGCAACACACTGACTTTGCCGGCTTGGGGCTGTGCCTGGAGCCAGCCGGCGAGGGCTTCGCTATAGCTCGGGTGATCGGCCACCAGCACTTCGTACTTCAGGTAGCGGGTTTTTTGCAGGACCGCGCTCAGGCAGCGCTCCAGCTCGTCGAAGTCCGCCTGACCGTGAAGGATGATCGACACCAGCGGACGCTCGGTATGCCGATAGTCGACAACGTAGCTCCCGGGATTCTGGGAAGTAACCTGAGCCTTGTAGCCCCGCGTGCCCAGATGGCGTAGCAATGCCAGGCGTTCATGGGCGTTCTCTTCGAGCACCGGTACGCTGGAGATCAGCAACGGTTCGTCCAGGTGGGCCAGTCCGGCCATGCCGCCCTGCTCGATCAAGCGCAGCAACAGATCGAACTCCAGGGCTTTGCTGAAGTCGGCCTTGTAGCCGCCAACCTCCAGCAAGACTTCACGGCGAATCAACCAATGCCTGGCCATCAGGGCCGGTACGCTTTGCAGCAAATCGAGGTTGAAGCCCGGACGGAACACATCGGACAGGGCGCCATTGGCGTCGCGCTGAAGCTCATCGGTGGCCACCGCGCGGCAGCCCTCGGCCCCGCGCAGCTCAAGGCCGGCGCGCAACAGGCCACTGGCGGTGAACTCATCACCCGCCTCGGCCAGCAGCAACCACTCGCAGGGCAATTGGCGGATCGTCTGGTTCAACTTGTCGACCAGGTTGCCCGGGGTCACCCGGATAAAGTGCAAGGTGTTCTGCAGGGTGGTCGCCGCCTGCGGCTCGCCCGTGGTGAAGACGACAATGCGGAACGCCTTGCTGTGCCCTTCCAGCAGGCTGTCGAGGGTAACCTGCACCTTGCCGATGTCGTTGTTCAGGTCCAGTACCAGCAGGCCGAAGACCGGACCGCTGCCCTGCGCGACCTGGTAAGCATCAATCGCCTCAAGCTCGCCGGCGGACGGCTCGCGAACCCGCAGCCAGTCGAGCAGGCGTCCCGAGAGCATCGCCTCGAAGGTCGAGCGATTGTCTTCGGTGGAAACGGCGTCCAGGCGCTCGGCCCAGGCGAACATATCCCGTGCCTCGTCCTCTTCGCCGAGAATCTCCAGTTGCCGGGCCAGGCGCTTGACCACCCGGCGATTGAACAGGTTGCACTCCTGGGCCTGCCACAGGCGGTCCGCCACGCTTTCCGGGGTGTCGTTGTTGTGCGCGCGCATCAGGGCGTCTTGACGGGTCCACACGCCCTCCAGCCCCTGCAACTGCACACGACCGGCCGGCATCGCATGGAGCAGGAATTCGAACTGGGTCAACTGATCGAAAAACACCTGATTATAGTAAGGCATTTCCATGTACTGCTTGGGGCCGAAGCGTCGCTCCGGCGGACTATCAAGCCGTACCCAAGTGGAGTCGAACAGCATTTCAACCGTCAAGGCGCGTCCGGTACGCAAGCTGGTGGCCATCGCCTCGAAACTCTCCAGGGCGAAGACTTTTCTCTGTTCTTGATCGAGCCCTTCAATCTGGCTGGGTTGCGCCGCCAGGAACTCAGCAAAGGCTTCCCGTTCAGCCACGGACTTTGCATCCGTATAGGTCAGCGAGTGAAACACCTCGGTCTTGTGCTCTGACTCCCCGTAGTTTATCTCGCGGACCACATAAGGAATCGGGAGGATCCGCGCCTTGGCTTTAGCCAACATGTAGTAGGCATGACCGATCTCCTGCCACTGGAAAATCGTGCCTTCGGGCATGACCGAATACCAGCCGCGCAGCAAGGCAGTCCGGTGGACGGCATAGAACGGAGGAATGTATTGATGCATGAAGTCAATGATGCGCTCCTGTGCATTCTCGGAGGCATAGTCCTCGCAGACCTTCTTGTCACGACGGTAATAGCTCACGCTATTGGCCAGCGTCAGGTACATCAGGCAATAGCCGTGGCACATACCGTAATCTGGGTTCGACCGCAGAAATGCCACGGAATCGGCCAGTGCGTCGTGCACGATAAAATCGTCATCCGCAGCAAACACCATATAAGGTGTACTGACCTGCTCCACGCCATAAGCGAGCTTCGTCTGAATCCCCCAGTAACCGTACTGTGGCAGATGCCGATACTCAACGCTCGAATAAACACCAGCGATACCTTCGGTCACCTGGGTCGAGGAGTCCAATACCAATATCCTGCAAGGCAGGGTGCTGTAGAACTTCACCGCCCGGCGCGCAAAAGCGGGACGGTTATGGGTGATCAGCACCAACGTCAACAACTCGCTCAACGGTAATCCGTGTTCTGAACCGTACTTGCCTTGCATAAACCTTCCCCATGACCGGCGAATCGCCCGATGAACTCATATTGATGGTGTTGCTTAACGAACCCGACGCAAATAACCGTCCGGTGCGACTGTAATCAGCAGCTTGCTGTGGACTCGGGCATCGATTTCGAAATCACGGTTTTCCTCCAGATAAGCCCATACAGCAGTTTTCGGATTGTCGCCCTTGCCCCACGGACGATCCGGGAACGCATCGGCCGGCATGTCTTCAACCACGGTGTCCATCACCACACAGTAGCTGCCGACCGACGTCAGGGGCGCATAAGCGCGCAATTCTTCAAGCACATGTTCATGGGTGTGATTGGAATCGAGAACCACCAGTACTTTTTTGCCGGCGACCCGCGCGCGCACCTGCTCGACGACGGCAGGGTCAATACTCGACCCCTGGATCATGCTGATCCGATGCGCCATCGAGTGAGTCTCGATCGCTTCACGATTGTGCTGGCGAATATCGATATCGATCCCCAGCACTTCACCCTGCCCGATCAGTTCCAACATCGAGGCGTAGAACACCAACGAGCCACCGTGAGCGATACCAGTCTCGACAATCACATCTGGACGCAAAGCCCAGATGATTTCCTGCATTGCGACCATATCCTGGGGAAACTGAATGATCGGCCTGCCCATCCAACTGAAGTTGTAAGTGTATTTATGCTTGGCGGTAACGCCGACCCAGTCCAGCGACTCGGCCTGAAGCTGCTTGTCCTGCTGCAGACCGTCGATATTCTGGCGGACCTCTTCGCGAAACTGCTCATGTGGATTCATGCAAACGCTCCGATACGGGGTTTTGTTAGTTGAAGACACGGCCGTCCGCATAGGGAACCGCCTGAGTCTTGATAATCTTGGCCGGATTGCCCACGACCACGGCGTAATCGGGAACATCCCGGGTAACCACGGCGCCGGCACCTACCGTCGCCCAACGACCGATGCGCAGACGCGGCAGGATCGTCGCGTTGGTGCCGATGAACGCACCGTCGCCCACCTCGACACACCCGGCGATAGCCACACCCGGGGCCATGAACACTGAATGACCGATACGCCCCTCGTGCCCAACAAGACTGCCGTAGCTGATGCTGCTGTTATCGCCCAGAGAAACCTCGGCCTGAAGGATCACGCCTTCCTGGAGATAATTGCCCACCCCCATTCGGGTCATGGTCAGATCGATCCCCGGGTGCAGAAAATTGCACAAGGCACCACCGGCTTCAATGAGCTGGCGGGTGGTCTCATAACGGATGCGGGTATCACGTGTAATGAGGTTCACGAAGCGGGTGTCAGGGCCTTTCAAATCCGCCACGCGCTCCACGCCACCGATCACTGGCACACCATGAAACAACGTGCCATGCTTGGCCGGATCATTGTCGAGAAAGGCAAATTCGACAATCGGATTGGCGCGCTGCACCGCACGGATCATACGTACCGCCTCGGGGTTGGCCGCGCCCAGCAGGTAGAGATTCACAACAGGTTCCTTTGTCGGCAGACACCACGAATGACATCGATGACCCGCTGCTGATCGGCATCCGACATATCGTGGTAACTCGGCAGATTGATGGCCCGCTCCGACAGCGAAAAGGCGATCGGGGTAACCACCGGTTTGTCGCAAAACATTGGCAACGAGGACAGGGGCCAGAAAAACACCCGGGCATCGATATCGGCTGCCTGGAACGATTCAATCAGGATCTCTCGGGTCACCCCGGTCCCGACGTCGAAAACCACAGTGGGCATCCAGTAACCATTGCGCGAATGCTCCGGCTGCGGGTTCATCGACAACATCGGAATATCCAGCAACCCCGAAGCGTAGCGGTCGAAAATCGCTCGTTTGCGAGCGATCAGTTCTTCGAGTCGTTCGACCTGGGCACAACCGATCGCCGCCTGCAGATTACTCATCTTGTATTTGAAGCCAATGAAGTCCGGCCAGAACTGGCGCTTGCTGCCACTGACACGACCATGATTGGAAAGGGTGAGCACTCGCTCGTACAACGCCCGGTCTGAGGTCACAAAAATCCCACCCTCACCGGTCGTCATGGTCTTGGTGCCATGAAATGAAAAGGCGCCAAAGGTCCCGAGAGAGCCGGCAGCCTTGCCGTGCCACTGGGAACCGATAGCTTCAGCAGCATCTTCAATGACCGGAATCCCGTACTCGCGCCCGATTTCCAGGAGCGCATCCAGGTCACAGAGATTGCCGTACAGGTGGACAGCCAGGATGGCCTTGGTCCGAGGGCTGATGGCTTGCCTGACCCACTCCGGATCCAGGCACCAACTGTCTGGCAAGACATCGACAAATACCGGCGTGGCACCCAGATACTCAATCGGTGCCGCCGACGCGATCCAGTTGGTGTTGGCTAAAATGACCTCGTCACCCGGACCGATGCCCAGCGCCGCCATGCCAAGGTGCAAGGCACCGGTACAGCTGGAGGTGGCAATGGCATGGGTCGCCCCCAGATGCTCGGCGAATGACTTCTCGAAACGCGTGATGTATTCATAGCATCGGTCGCCCCAGCCATGTCGTACGGCATCCAATACATAGCTGGCTTCCAGTTCGCCCACGCTGGGCTTGGTGTAGTGAATTCGGCTCATATGAAACTCAACTCCGGAATGGCAACCACAAACTGTCCGCCCCAGGTGCGAACAAACGCGTATTGCTCAGTGATCTCGTCCACCAAATTCCATGGCAGCATCAGGACGTAATCCGGCTTTTCAGCCTCGATACGCTCAGGTGAGACCACGGGAATGCGACTGCCCGGGAGGAACTTGCCCTGCTTGTGCGGGTTGGCATCGGCGACCCAGGCCAGCAGGTCCGGCCGGACCCCTGCATAGTTGAGCAAGGTGTTGCCCTTGGCCGCCGCGCCATAACCCACCACGCGCTTGCCTTCGGCCTTGGCCTGCAACAGGAAACGCAACAGGTCGTGCTTGATGCGCTCGGCCGCTGGCGCCAGGGTGGCGTAGAACGCCGGGGTTTTCACGCCGGCGGCCAGTTCGGCGGCCAGCACCTGGCGGACGACCGCCTGCACCACACGACGCGAGCCGTCGACGCGCTGCACGAAGACCCGCAGCGAACCGCCATGGGTCGGCAAACCGCCGACGTCGAAGATTTCCAGGCCATTGCGCTCACACAGGGCCTGCACGGCAGTCAGCGACAGGTAGGAGTAATGCTCGTGATACAAGGTATCGAACTGTTTCCCGGCGATCAGCGCGAGCAGGTGCGGGAACTCGAAAGTGGCCACTCCCGTGGGTTTGAGCAGCGTTGCAAAACCCTGGAGAAAGTCATTGATGTCCGGCACATGGGCCAGCACGTTGTTGGCCGCCATCAGGTCGGCGGCCCAGCCTTCCTCGCGCAACTGCAACGCGGTATCGCGACCGAAGAACAGCTCGCGGATCTCCAGGCCCTTGTCCCGCGCCGCCTGGGCGGTGCTGCGGGTCGGCTCGACGCCCAGGCAACGGATACCGCGCCCGGCGACATATTGCAGCAGGTAGCCATCGTTGGCGGCCACTTCCACCACGCAGCTGTCCGCGTCCAGCTCGAAGCGCTCGACCATCTCGGACACATAACGCTCGGCATGCTCCAGCCAGGTACTGGAAAACGAACTGAAGTAGGCGTAGTCGGCGTCGAACAGCGTATCGGCGCGGGTGTAGTCCTCGGTCTGCACCAGCCAGCAGCTCTGGCACACCGCGACTTTCAACGGCAGCCAGGACTCGGCCTGCTCCAACTGGTCGGCTCGCAGGTAAGCATTGGACGGCGGCGAGGTCCCCAGATCGATCAACGGCAAAACCAGCGGGGTGCCGCAACCTCGGCAGTTCATAAACGCACTCCAGGGAAAGACGCATCGACCGGGGGATGACGGGTGTCCCTGGCCGACAGATTTTTGACAGCCTCGGGCCAGGCAATGGCCAGGCGCGGGTCGAGCACCGACAGGCCGCCCTCGGCGTCCGGCGTATAGTCGGCGCTGTGCAGGTATAGCAGCTCCGCATCGTCGCTGAGGCTCTGGAAACCATGGGCGAAGCCGGCGGGAATCAACAGGCTGCGACCGTCGCCGGCACGCAGGTGCTCAGCGTGCCAGTGCAGGAAGGTCGCCGAGTCCGGACGCAGGTCCACCGCGACATCCCAGACTTCACCGCGCAGGCAGGTGATCAGCTTGGCTTCAGGGGCCTGGGCATTCTGATAATGCAGGCCACGCACACTGCCGCGCTCACGGGTGCAAGAGTGATTGATCTGGCGGATGTGAAACGGCTCGCCGAACGCACTCAGGCTGCCTTCGCAAAACAGCCGGGAGAAATGCCCGCGCTGATCGGCATGATGCTTGTGCTGTACGCTGAACAGCCCCTTGAGGGGCAAGGCATGAATCAGGAATTCACTCAAAGCTCACCCCGGTACAGATTCAACTGCGCCAGAGTCACGCTGCGCATGTCCTCGGCGTTTTTCCAGGCCAGGTGCCAATCGAGGGTGTGTTCCAGGCATTGCTGCAACGACCAGCGCGGCTGCCAGCCGAGCAACTGCCGAGCCCGGCTGCTGTCCAGCCGCAACAAGCCGGCCTCGTGCAGTTCGCTGGGTTCGACCCGCAGGCCCGGTGCCTGTGGCCAGCGTCCGGCAAGCCGGGCGACGACGTCACCGACACTGCACGTATCGTCCGCGCCGGGACCGAAGTTCCACGCCCCGGCCGCTTCCGGCCCGCGCTCATACAGCGCGGCAGCCAGTTGCAGATAACCGGCCAGGGGCTCCAGCGCGTGCTGCCAGGGCCGTACCGCCTGTGGATAACGCAGCGTGACCGGTTCATTCGCCGACCAGGCCTTGAGCACATCGGGAATCAAGCGTTCCGCTGAGAAGTCGCCGCCGCCCAGGACATTGCCGGCCCGCGCGGTCGCTACCGCCAGGCCATGGGCCTCATAGCGTTCCCGGGGGAAAAAGGATGCCACGTAGGACTGCGCAAGCAGCTCGCAACAAGCCTTGCTGCTGCTGTAGGGATCGTGGCCGCCGAGGGCTTCGTTTTCACGATAGGGCCAGGCCCATTCCTGGTTCGCGTAGACCTTGTCGGTGGTGATCAGCACACACGCGCGCACCCCACCGACCTGGCGAATCGCTTCCAGCAGATTGAGGGTGCCCATGACATTGCTCGAATAGGTGCCGAGCGGATCGCGATAGGCTTCGCGCACCAGCGGCTGGGCCGCCAGGTGCAGGACGATTTCCGGCTCCGTCTCGGCGATCAGCTCAAGCAAGGCGCCGAGGTCGCGCAGGTCACCGCGTTGGTCGTTGAGCCCCTCGCCAACCCGGGCCAGTTCGAACAGACTGGGCTCTGTGCTGGGATCGAGGGCGAAGCCGCTGACCTGCGCTCCCAGGCTCTCGAGCCACAGCGCCAGCCAACTGCCCTTGAAACCGGTATGGCCGGTCAGCAGGACCCGCTTGCCGCTCCAGAATGCCGGGCTCAGTCCCACTGCTTCCATGGGGCCTCCCCGCTCTGCCAGAGTTGCTCCAGGTGATTCTTGTCCCGCAGGGTGTCCATCGGATGCCAGAAACCGTCGTGCTGGAAGGCGTTTAACTGCCCTCGGGCCGCCAACCCCATCAACGGCTCAGCCTCCCAAACGGTGGTATCGTCGTTGATCAGCGGCAGCACCTTGGGCGACAGGACAAAAAAACCACCGTTGATCCAGCCACCGTCGCCACGGGGTTTCTCGATAAAACCACGGACCATGTCGCCGTCGCGCTCCAGCGCGCCGTAGCGACCGGGCGGCTGCACGGCGGTGACGGTCGCCAGCTTGCCGCTGGAAAGGTGGAAATCCACCAGGGCGCCGATGTTCAGGTCGGAGACGCCATCGCCGTAGGTGAAGCAAAACGCCTCTTCGTTTTCCAGGTAACACCCGGCACGGCGCAGGCGGCCGCCGGTCATGGTGTCTTCGCCGGTGTCGATCAGGGTCACGCGCCACGGCTCGCTGTAGTTCTGGTGAACATCCATGCGATTGTTGCTCATATCGAAGGTGACGTCGGAGGTATGCAGGAAGTAGTTGGCGAAGAAGTCCTTGATGGCGTAGCCCTTGTACCCCAGGCAGATCACGAAGTCGTGGATGCCGTGGGCCGAGTACTGCTTCATGATGTGCCAGAGAATTGGCTTGCCGCCGATCTCGATCATCGGCTTGGGCTTGAGGTGCGATTCCTCGCTGATCCGCGTGCCCAGGCCACCCGCCAGAATAACTGCCTTCATCAACGTCCCCTCTTGTTCGACACAGCGCCTGCTGAGGCGCCGTGGGACTTCCCAGACTGCCGGGTCAAATCGCGCCAGCGGCACACGGCCCATGGGCCGCGCCGCCAAATGCACGATTTATGGCGATATGCAGGGGGACTTGCAGGAAACGCGCCAGCTCTACCGGCCGGTTCGTTGAGCGCCATAGCGCAAAACCCGCAGGCGCTGGCTTGCCAGTTCCCACAGGTTCGCTTGACGCCGGAGAAGGAAGATCAATCGGCCAGCCAGCCGTTCTCCCAGTAACGCAGGTTGTCGCCACGCAGCATATAGTCGCGCAGGACGATCTCCCGCAACTCGTCGCCCATGCGATAGCTGGCATCGGGATCGGACAGGTGCATGCGGATTGCCTGCAGCCACTCGTCGGTGGAGTTGCTCTTGACCTTGGTGCACGGCAGGTAGCCGGCATAGGCCTTGGTATCGGTGCAGATCACCGGGTAGCCGCAGGCGCCGTACTCCAGCAGCCGCAGGTTGCTCTTGCAGTCATTGAAGATGTGAAACTCCAGCGGCGCCAGGGCCAGGTCCAGGTTCAGGCTCGCCAGCTTCGCCGGGTATACCTCCAGCCCGATCACCCCATGGAACTCATGCATGTAGGGCCGCAGCTCCTCCGGGCACATGCCGAAAAAGACCCAATCGACCTCCGTCGCCAACTCGCGCACGACATCGGCAATCACCGCCAGGTCGCCGGAGTGACTGGTGCCGCCGCCCCAACCGACACGGGGCTTTTTCGAGGTCCGGCGCTGTCCCTTCAAGCCCGTCCACAGGTGGGTCGCGAGCATATTCGGAACCACGCGAATATCGCTGTGCATGGATGACAGGGCCTCGGCCAGCGGCTCGGTCGACACCACGACCCGGTCACACAGACCGATGCCACGACGAACCAGCGCCTCCATTTCGTCACGGGTCGGCATATTGCGAACATGGGCGTTTTTCTTGGTCGGTTGGATCACATAGTCATCCAGCTCGTAGATGCGCCGGGCGTTCGAGTAGGTCTTCAGCGGCACGCATTCATTGATCGGCCCTTCGGTATAACGCCCCTGCAACACGATAACGTCAGGAGACTGACGCTCCACCTCGATAATCGACGGCATTTCATACATGACCCGGCCAACCGCCCGTCCCGCGGCCTGCAGTTCGATCAGTGGTTGCGTCACCCGGTAATGGCCGATGGCCGAGGCATTGACCGGAAGCGCCAGGACCTTCGGCAGGCTGCGGACTGAGAACGGGCTCCATCCGGAAAGCAGACCCGGCTCGAGGCTGAAACTGCCGCTGCCCAGAGCACGCAGGCCCAGGTTGGGGTTGTAGGCCGGATCCCGAGCGATCACGGGCAGCCAGCGCAGGTAGAACGCCTCCTGCTCACGCTCACGCAAGGCTTGCTGGTCCGCTTCGAGAACAACGCTTGGACGCGCGCCCAGGGCCAGTTGTGCATGGGGGGTCCAGACCACCAGGTAACCGCTGCGCCCGATCTTCAGACACAAATCGACTTCACTGAGCGTCTGCACGAACTGTGCTTCATCCAGCCCCTGCACGCTGTCGAACACGCTCTTGCGCACCATCAGACAATCGGCACCGACCGCACTCAGATCATGAGCAACCTGCAAACGATGCATATAACCCGCGGACTGCAGGGATTCACCGTAAAAAGGCAGACCCGCCGGCCCATGCAAGCCAAGCACCAGACCGGCATGTACCACGCGCCCGTCCGCATTGAACAGCTTGGGCCCCACCACGCCGACTTCCGGGCGCTGCGCATGGTTCAGCATCTCGTCGAGCCAGACACCGTCAGTCACCACCAGATAGGGGCTGAACAGCAACAGATAGTCGCCCCTGGCTTGCCCGGCAGCAGCGTTGATAACAGCCGCCTGGTCCTGCTGCGCAAAACTCAATACGCGCAAACGATCGCTGCCCATGCTCGCCATGGCGCTCAGCCAGGCCAGCGCTTCGGGACTCTCACTGCCGTTGTCCACCAGCAGCAACTCGTATTCGCGGTAAGCGGTTTTTTCCAACAGGCTTTCGACACAACGCTGCAGCGCCGCCAACTGGTCCTTGCAGACGATAATGATCGAGACCAGCGGTCGCTCGGCGTGCAGATAATCCACACGGTTGAACAGCGCCTGTCCCCTGTCGCGCAACTCATGGGCCACGCCGAGACGCCCCAGATGCGCCTCGACCAACAGTGCGTTCAGTTCGAGCAGCTCGGGCAGTGACATCCATTGGGAAAGTGACAGCACGGATTCCACCAGCACCTCGGCGATATGCCCGACCGCCTGGGTACCGACTTGCTCGACCAGCCGCCAGAGCAGGTCGTGAGGCGCCAACTCGCCATGTCGCGAGTCGAAGCCGCCGAGCGCCAGGAAAGGCTCGCGCTTGAAGGCCAGTACACGCCCCACATACGGATAGCTGCGCATCAGATCCAGGTTGAAGTCGGATTTGAAAACCGGCTCCGCTGGTTCACCGTCGCGCAAACAGCTCTCGTCACTATAGAAACAGCCTTCCTCTCCGGCATGCACAATGCGATCAGCCAGCACCAACAGCGCGGGCTCCACCAGGCGATCCCCGGCACGCAACAGATAAAACCAGTCAGCCCCATCAACCTGGGCCAACAACTCATTGAGCTGCTGCTGCCAGTCCTCTTGCAAAGGCACGGTAAACACCCGGTCCAACAGCACGGCTTCGCTACAGGCGTCAGACAGCACCAGTGTCAACTCGGCCGGATAGAGCTGCCCGGCCAGACTCTGCAGGGTACTGTCCAGGCCGGCGAGACTGCCTTCCCGATCGATCACCACCGCCACGATCTTCGGCTGCCATGCCCACTCGAGCAGTGCATCGGGCAGCAGTTTGCGCTCGGACTCCGTCAGGGTCCGACACCCCAACCACTGCGCATACATTTCGGAAAAACTTTCGCTGGTAACGCCGACGCGCCAGATCTCGGTGGTCTGCTTGGTGCCCAGGGTCCTGAGCAACGCCAGTTCACCCCAGACCCGTGGCGACTCATGGGCACGGGTCAGCGGCAACAAGCGGACCCAGCCATGGGCCGGGGCCGACTCGCCACTGCGCGCCTTGAGCATCTGCACCAGCCATTCACGCTCGGAGAGCACCGCCTCGCGCATCGCCTGCTGCCGACTGGGTCGCTCCGGGTAACGCCGCTCGACACTCAGGACGTGGTTCAGCATCACCATATTGCCGCGGCGTAACAGGCAGATATAAAGCGCGAACTCCAGCGAAGCAACGAAACAATGCCCCGGCTGGGTCAAGGCAGGCAACCATTCCAGCGCATCCGCGCGGCGCAACAGCGCATTGCTGAAACCGCCCAGGATATTGACCGGAAAGGTCTCGAAAATCGCCAGCAGGTCTTCACCCTTGAAGACCGAGCAAGTGGGCGCCAAGGTAGCGTTCTCAAGACGAATCGGCAGTTGCAGATCGTCGGCGTCCCAGAACATGCGTTGCGCCAGCACCAGATTGACGTCGGCCTGCTCGACCAGGACCTGCGCCTGGCGTTCGATACAGGCACCAAACAACTGGTCGTCATCATGGAGAAACTTGATGAATTCGCCCTGGGCCAGCTCAAGACCCGCGAGCACATTAGCCACATGCCCGAGCTTGCGCGCGTTACGCACATAACGTACCGCCCGCCCCGCCTCCTCGCTCATGACCTCGACCAGACGGCCGACTTCGTCATCCTGGCTGTCATCGCAAACGATGATTTCGAGATTGCCGTAGCTCTGGCCCAAGGCGCTGTGCAGAGCCTTGGCAAAAAAGCGTGGATTGACGGCGGGAATGACGAGACTGACGAGTGGGGCTGGATTCACGGCGGGGCTCGCAAGCGGCGCGACTCCCCCGATCGGACGAGCCACTGGAACCGCTGAAAAAGGCGGTTGGTAGAGGCGCAAGAGCCACGATGGCTCCCGCGTCCGGGTCAAATCAGATCTTGTTGAACAGGCCCAGTTGGCTGATTTTGCTGAACGCCAACTGCGCCGCCTGCAACATGGTCTGCTGCAGGGTCAGCTGGGTCATGACCGCCGCCGGGTCGGCGTCGCGAATCGCCCCCTGGCTGGTGGTGTTGGCCATGACCAGGCTCTGGTTGGTGGCGTCCTGGGCATCCAGGGCCTGGCCGCGGGTACCGATGGCGGTGACCGCACTGCCCGCCTGGTCCATGGCGCTGGTGACGTTGCTGACCCCGGTGCTCATGGACGCCAGCAGCTTTTGCTGGGCAACCGGATTGCCATCGGCCGGCGTGTTCAACGTACCAATCATCTGGTTCAAGGTATCGAGGATGTTTTGGGTCTGGTGATTGTTCGGCTGGACCACAAACTGATCACCGGCCGCCGGCGTACCGCCAAAGGTCAGACTGACCCCCGCCGCCGTTGCCGTCGATCCGGCCATGGTGCCCGAGGACACCGGCCGGCTGCTGGCCGTGACCGGCGCCGCGTAGAGGTCGTAGGCCGTGGCGCTGGTGAACTTGAGGATCGCCCCACCGGTGGGGAAGGTGCTGTCGTAGGCGGCCTGGTTGGTGGTCGTCGCCCCGGTCACCACCGCGGTCGACGGGTTGCCGGCGCTGCGCGAGGTGTTGAAGGTATCCGGCTGCGCCGCCAGGGTGAAGCTATGCCCGGCAATCACGGTGTCCGGCACATCGCCAGTCTTGAGGTTGAGGTTCAACCCCAGGTCCACGCCACGGAAGGTGACCGTCTGGTTCGCCCCGTTGCTGTTGCTGATCACACCGTTCTGGCTGGCTTCGGAAGTGACGTCGTTGCCGCCGGCATCGGTGATCTTGATCTGGGTACTGCTGAGGAAGCTGACGGTATACGGCTGACCGCCAGCGAACTTGGCGTCGTAGGTCGCGCTATTGCTGATCTGGCCGTTGGACAGGGTCACGCGGCCGTCGTCCACGGCCGGCGAGGTCATGGTGACCTGGGTACGGGAAGTGTTGATGGACTGCTGGAACGCGTCCCAGCCGGTCACATTGCTGGCCACCGAACTATTGTCACCAATGGCCAGGTTCAACTGCGACTGATCACCGTTGTAACTATAGGTGCCGTCGGAGTTGGCGGTATAGGGCGCGGTGCTGGTCTTCGAACCGGCGAACAGGTAGTTGCCGTTGGCATCCTGGCTGTTCATCAGCCCGAGGACCGTTTGCTGGATTTGTCCCAACTGCTGGGCATAGGCCTTGCGATCGGCATCGGTGTTAGTACCGCTGATGGCCGACAGGCCGATTTCGCGGGCCGATTGCATGGCGTTCTGAATCGCGGTCAAGGCCGTTTCCGACTGGCTGTACGAGCCTTTGAGCGAACTGATATTGCTCGCGTACTGGGTCAACGAAGCGCTTTGCTGGCCCAGTTGCAACAGCCGGGCAGCCCCTACCGGGTCATCCGCGGCAGTATTGACCTTGACCAGGCTGCTGGCCTCGGCACTGGTCTTGAGCGTGTCGTTGTAGCCGCGTTGGTAGTTGGCAGCCGTGGTTTCGTAATACTGGGCGGTGGAAATGCGCATGAATCACGACTCCTTAAAGGCTGCTGAGCAGCGTGCTGAAGATGGCCTGGGCGGCCTTGATAATCTGCGACGCGGCCGTGTAGTACTGCTGGTACTTGACCAGGTTGGCGGACTCTTCGTCCAGGTTGACGCCGGACAGCGAATCGCGGGCGCCCTTGGCAGTGGTCAGGATGGTCGTGGTCGCCGTATTGTCCGAGGTGGCCTGGGCCGCCTTGGTACCGACGGTGGAGACCAGCGTGCCATAGGCATCGGAGATACTGCTGCCCTTGCTCGTGGTATTGGTGCCCACGGTCTGCTTGGTTTGCAGGGCGATCATGGCGGCGCTGTTACGGTTGTCCGAAGAACCGGCGCCGGTCATGGACATGGTGAAGCTTTCACCGGTTTTCGGGTTGCCGCTGACCGTGGTCTGAACGGTGAAAGTCTTCTGCACGCCTGCGCCGTCCAACACTGGATTACCACTGGCGTCAACCATGTTCACTTTCAGGTTCAGGGTGTTGGCCTGCCCCGGCACGATGGTACCGGTGCCCATTACGTTGCCCTGCGCATCAGTCAGGGTGTAGCCCTGGGTCCCCGCGGTCGCACCAGTACCGGGCGCACCGAAGACGATCTTGGCCGGCGTGCCGTACTTGATTGCGTCCTGCAACTGCGCGTTGTTCGTCGCGTTGGACGTTCCCAACTGGTCGACCAGGGTCGGCTGGGTGTAGGTGCCGCCGTTGTTGGCACTGGTGACACCGGCCAGCGGCGCCGCCGCGGCAATGTTCTGCGCGTTGGTCATCACCGTCTGGATGTCACTGGCGCCGCTACGGGTCGGGGTCACCTTGAAGGTGTCGCCGGCACTCATCGCGCCGCCGCCATTGAGGCTCAAGGTGATCCCGTCGATCACCGGTGGTGGCGTGGTGGTGGTGCTGAAGGACCCCATCGCGGTGCCGTCCGAGCGCGTGACGCTGTAGTTGGTCGCGCTGCTGAAGGTGACCTGGTAATCGTTGGTGGTCAGCGCGCCGGTATCGGCGATGTTCACGTTCAGATTGCCGGAACCGGCGCTGTTGTTCGCATTGGCGATACTGCGCTGGTTGACCAGGGAGGGGCTGTTGATATCGTTGAAGATCGGCGAACCGAAGTTGCCGTTCTTGTCGATGCCCTGGGCCTGCTGCTTGTTCATCTGGTCGGCCGCGACCATGGCGATGCGCCCTAACGCGTTGATCGACGGCTCGAGCACATCGCTGCGATAGCGCAGCAGGCCACCGATCTCGCCACCGGTCACGGTGGCAGTGATGTCGACGGTACTGGTGCCGCGATCCAGTTGCAGGGCCGACTGGCTCGGATCGTCCTTGCTCGGCACCGCGGACAGGGAGTTGGTGCTGTTGCCCATCACCAGCGGTTGGCCACTGCCGATGTAGACGTCATAACTCGAACCGCGCTGGACCACCTGGGTCCCGACCAGCTCGGACAGCTGGCGCACGGCCTCGTTGCGCTGGTCCAGCAGGTCGTTCGGTGCACCGGCGGCGGTGCTGACCTTGGAAATCTGGTCGTTGTACTGGGCGATGGTGGTCGCCAGCTTGTTCACCTGGCCGGCCATATCCGACAGGTTGGTGTTGATCCCGGTGTTCTGGTCGCTCAACTGCTGGGAGAGGGAGTTGAGTTTGTTGCTCAACGCCTGGGCGCTGGTCAGCGTGGTCTGGCGCGAGGCATCGTCCGTCGGAGTGGTCGACACACTTTGCAGCGAAGTGAAGAACTTCTGCAACGAAGCAGTCATGCCGGTATTAGTATCCGACAGCATGGAGTCCGTCGGCGTGACCTGGGCCAGGTACGAGGACGAATCGCTGCTGAGCGAGGTCGCGGTCTGCAACTGCGCATCCAGGTAGGCGCTGTAGACTCGACGGACATCCGCCAGGGTCGTGCCGGTACCGATGAACACGTTGCCGTATTGCTGCGAGGCAGAGCTGGTCTGAACGGTTGACTGACGCGAATAGCCGGCCGTATCAACGTTGGAAATGTTGTTACCGGTGGTGTTCAACGCCGTCGAGGCCGCGTTCAACCCCGTCATGCCAATATTGAGCAAGCTCATGATTCAGACCTTATAAATTCGTGGAAGCGCCCGCCGCAGCGTAGTTCTGGTAGCTCTTCATCTGTTTTGCTATTTGCGAAATCTTGCTGGCGTAGTCCGGGTCGGTGGCATACCCGGCCTTTTGCAACTCGCGTACAAACTGTTCCGGTTTATCGGCCGACTTGAGCACATCTTGATAGCGATTATTGCTTTGCAGCATGGTCACCAGGTCGTGAAAGCTGTCCTGGTAGGAGGCATAGGAACGGAAGTCCGCCGTCTCCTTGACCATCTGGCCATTTTTGAACTCGCTGGTGATGGCGCGGGCCTGCGGCCCCTGCCAACTGCTGCCGGCCTTGATGCCGAACAGGTTGTGACTGCTGCTACCGTCCTGCTGGCGCATGACTGATTTGCCCCAGCCGGTTTCCAGGGCCGCCTGGGCCACCAGATAACGCGGGTCGACCCCGATGCGCCTGGCCGCCTGCTCCGCCATCGGCAGCATGGTGGCGACGAATTCATCCGGCGAACTGAAAGCCCGCTTGGCCGGCGCCAACGGCGGCTGGGCCACCGCGCGCCCGTAGATGCGCATGTTCGTGGTCGACACGCCGCTCAAGCTGCGAGCTGCCTGGCCCTGGAGCACGGAATCGCTGGCGGCGCTGTTGCGCGCCGGCACGGCCTGGGTATTGACCGTGGCCAGGCTGCCATCGGCCGACGGCACGAGCCCGGCGACCAGGCGGTCGGTCAGCTTGCTCGGCAAGGACAGGCGGCGCTCGTTGAGCTTGGCCATGTCGTTGCGCAGGCTGCCGTCGCTGTTGTGGATCGGACTGGCAACCCGCGAGGCCCATAGCGGCCGCTGGCCATTGGAGCGCGCGAACGGTGAAGCCGCGGTCGCCGCCGTGGTGGTGCCGGCACCGATCGGTGTCTGCACTGGCGTTTCGGTCGCCAGCGTACCGGCCGGCGGCCCGACCTTGAGCCCGCCGTCGGCGGGCCGCGTCGGTTTGTTCTTGGTCATCTGGCGCACCAGCACATCGGCCAGGCCGATACCGCCACCCTGGCGCGACATGGTCACGGCCAACTGATGGTCGTACATTTCCTGGTACTGCTTGGTCGCCGGGGTATTGAGCGGATTGTCCTGAGCCATTACATCAGTGGCCGCGCGCGCGGACTTGAGCATTTCGCCAACGAACAGCGACTCGAACTCCTGCGCCACCTTGCGAATGTTGCCGGCGCTGTCGCGATTACCGACCTTCAGGCTGTTCAGTCGGTTCAGGTCACTGTAGGCACCGGAGTCGCTGGTGCCTGTCAATCCGCTCTTGCGCATGTCCACCATATCGACGGCCTCAAATCACGATCAGGTCGGCTTGCAAGGCGCCGGCCTGTTTCAAGGCTTCGAGGATCGCCATCAAGTCGCCTGGCGCCGCACCCACCTGGTTCACCGCACGGACGATCTCGTCCAGGGTGGTCCCCGGGCCGAACTTGAACATCGGCTTGGCTTCCTGCTGGGCGTTGACCCGCGAACGCGGTACCACTGCCGTGGTGCCATTGGACAGCGGCCCCGGCTGGCTGACGATCGGGTCTTCGGTAATGGTCACGGTCAGGCTGCCGTGGGTCACCGCGGCCGGCGACACCTTGACGTTCTGACCGATCACGATAGTGCCGGTGCGCGAGTTGATGATGACTTTCGCCACGGCCTGGCCCGGGTCAACCTCGAGGTTTTCCAACATCGACAGGTAGTCGACCCGCTGGCTCGGATCCAGCGGCGCGGTGACGCGGATCGAACCGCCGTCGATGGCCTGGGCCACGCCCGGGCCGAGCAGGTCATTGACCTTGTCGACCACCCGCTTGGCCGTGGTGAAGTCGGAACGATTGAGGTTCAGGGTCAGGCTGTTGCCCTGGTTGAAGCCACTCGGTACCGCGCGCTCCACCGAAGCCCCGCCAGGAATACGGCCGGCCGACGGAACGTTGACGGTGATCTTCGAACCATCCGCGCCCGAAGCATCAAAACCGCCCACCACCAGGTTGCCCTGGGCAATGGCGTAGACGTTACCGTCGATACCCTTGAGCGGCGTCATCAACAGGGTGCCGCCGCGCAGGCTCTTGGCGTTACCGATGGACGAGACGGTGATATCCACCACCTGCCCCGGCTTGGCGAACGCCGGCAGATCGGCACTGATCGACACCGCCGCGACGTTCTTCAACTGCACGGTGCCAGCGTTGGCCGGCACCTTGATGCCAAACTGCGAGAGCATGTTGTTGAAGGTCTGCAGGGTGAATGGTGTCTGCGTGGTCTGGTCACCCGAACCGTTGAGACCGACCACCAGGCCATAACCAATCAGCTGGTTGGAACGCACACCGGAAATACTGGCGATGTCCTTCAACCGCTCGGCCTGGGCACCGAGAGCGGTGGACATCAGCAGCACAGCCGCCATCAGATGCTTGAGATTGAACATGGTCGTAGCACCTAGAAAGGCCAGAGCGGGCTGAGGAAGAAGCGGTCGAGCCAACCCGGCTGGCTCGTATCGGCAAAAGCGCCGGTACCCGAGTAGGTGATGCGCGCATCGGCCACGCGAGTGGACGGAACGGTGTTGTCGGTGGCGATATCGTCCGCCCGGATCAGCCCGGCGATACGCACCAACTCATTGCCGGTGTTGAGGGTCAACCACTTCTCACCGCGCACAGCGATAATGCCATTGGGCAACACGTCGGCCACGGTCACCGTGATCGAACCGGTCAGGCTGTTGCTCTGCGCGGCCTTGGAGGTGCCATCGGTGGTCTTGGTACCGCCATAACCGATACCCAGGTTTACATTGCCGCTGGTCACCGGCGAGCCGAAGAGGGAGGTCAGGCCAAAGTTGTTGGCATCTTTCTTCGACAGGTCGGAGTTGGCATTCTTGCTCGCCTGAGTGGCTTCATTAAGGGTAATGGTGACAATGTCACCGACCCGAAACGCCTTGCGGTCGCCATACAAGTTCTGCTCGAAACCGGCCTGATAGATCGAACCGTTGTTCGCCGCGGCGGGCAATGGGGTGCGCGGCAACACCGGGGCGTAATACGGGTCATTGGGCTTGGGCGGCGGGCTCATACAGCCGGCCAACAGCGCCATCGCGCTCAATGCGAGCATGGAAAACAACCGATTCATGACCCTATTACCTCACGGTGTTGCAGGCGCACTTCAGGCCGCCTCATAGACTTGATTACAGGTTCTGTGCGACGTACTGGAGCATCTGGTCGGCGGTGGAAATCACCTTGGAGTTCATCTCGTAGGCACGCTGAGTGGTGATCATGTTGACCATTTCTTCCACGGTGCTGACGTTGGAGGTTTCCAGAGTGCTCTGCTCGGTGGTACCGAAACCGTTGAGACCCGGGGTGCCGACTTGCGGCGCGCCACTGGCAGCGGTTTCCAGGAACAGGTTGCCGCCCTTGGCCTGCAGGCCGGCCGGGTTGATGAAGTCGGCGGTCTGGATATTGCCGATCACTTGCGAAGCCGGGTTGCCGGCGACGGTGATCGAGACCGTGCCATCCTGGCCGACGGTGAAGGTCTGGGCGTTGTTCGGGATGATGATCGCCGGCTGCAGGGTGAAACCACTGGCGGTGACGATCTGCCCGGTGTTGCTCAGGTGGAAGGTACCGTCACGGGTGTAGGCCGTGGTGCCGTCCGGTTGCAGGATCTGGAAGAAACCGCGACCGTTGACGGCCATGTCCAGCGGCTGGTCGGTGGTTTGCAGGCTACCGGCGGTGAAGTTCTTCTGGGTGCCGACGATCCGCACACCGGTACCCAGTTGCAGACCCGACGGCAGTTCGCTGTCCTGGGTCGACTCGGCACCCGGCTGGCGCTTGATCTGATACAGCAGGTCCTGGAACTCGGCGCGATCACGCTTGAAGCCGGTGGTCGAGACGTTGGCCAGGTTGTTGGAAATAGTCGTCAGGTTGGTGTCTTGTGCCGCCAAACCTGTTTTTGCAACCCATAGAGCCGGAAGCATTCTGTTCTCCTTCGCGCGCCTGTTTTACGGCGCTACGTTCTGGTGATTAGCTGTTCTGCAAGACCCGAGCCATAGCCGTGTCATCTTCTTTGGCGGTGTTCATCATCTTGATGTGCAATTCGAACTGCTTGGACAGGGCCAGCACCGAGGTCATTTCCTCGACGGCATTGACGTTGCTGCCGACCAGGAAGCCCGAGACCACCCTGACGCTGGCGTCGACCGGCGCTGCCTTGCCGTCCTTGGTATGCACCACGGCATCCGGCCCCTTGACCATGTTCTTGAGATCCGGGTTGACCAGCTTGATGCGATCGACTTCCGCCACCACCCGCGGCCCTTCACCCATGGCACGGATACTGATGGTGCCGTCCTCGCCCACTTCGATCTTCGACTCGGGCGGCACGGCAATCGGCCCGCCGTTGCCCATGACCGGCATACCGTTGCCGGCACGCAGCACTCCGAGGGCGTCAATATTCATGCTTGCGGTGCGCACATAACCTTCGCCGCCGTCGGGCGTCTGCACGGCAACCCAGCCGTCACCGGCCACCGCCACGTCGAGATCGCGACCGGTCTCGACCATCGGTCCCGAGGCGAAATCCGTGCCCGGGCGCTCGGACATGGCGTAAGCACGCGACGGAAAGCTGTCACCGAACACCGGCATCGAACGGGCCTGTTCCAGGTCGCGCTGAAAACCGTTGGTCGAGAGGTTCGCCAGATTGTTGGCATGGGCCTTTTGCGCCAGGGCATTCTGGGCCGCACCGGTCATTGCCACGTAAAGGTACTTGTCCACAGTCTTTCCTCTTCCTGACGGACGTTTGCCGCCACCGCTGTTCTGTCGAGAGGCGCAAGCAATTTCCGAACCAACTTGTTTTTTGACGCAGGACAAGCCGCCGGGCCGGGGTTTGAGTACCTTTGCCAAGCTTTCAAGGTCTTGAGGGCAGACGAAAAAACGGCGCGCTTATGCCGCTGGCGGCAAGTATCGGTCACTCCCCCCCGGTGCTGCGGGCGCCAGAAAACCACCCTGGAATAGACCTTGCAAGCCAACCCGGCATACGGCAACCGACGTCAAGTTTGCCCAGTGACTGCCGACACTCAGAATTAGCCACAGTATTCAGGAGGGCTGACGTGAACCTGTACATCAACCAGCTACAGAAAAAAGCCGATTTCAAGGAAGAGATCTATTCCGGCGCCATCTTCCTGGACACCCAGTTGGCGACCGCCAAGGAGCTCTGCGGCTTTGCCAAGGAAAGCATCAGCCTGGCCTTCGACGGCGAGACCGATCACCAGTCCCTGCACAAGATGATGCCGGTCGAAGAATTCGTCAGCCGGGTGACCCGCCTCAAGGGCCAGTTCACCAACAGCCAGCGCGTCAAGGATCTGATCCTGGGGTTTATCCATGAAGTCGGCATCGACCCGCGCGAGTACATCTTCGATGTGCCGCGCCTGCGCGTCGTGCCCAACTACAACTACCTGCACGCTGGCGTCAGCTATGCCTACAAGCCGCATCGCGACACTTGGTATGGCAGCGTCGACTGCCAGATCAACACCTGGATGCCGGTCTACACCATCGCCCCGAACCAGACCATGATGATCAACGCCGGCTACTTCGAAAAACCGGTGCTCAACACCTCGAAGGACTGGAGCCTGAACGACTGGATCAACAACCAGCGGCACAAGGCCAAGGACAACCTGACCGAGGAAGTGCGCGTGCACCCGGTGCCCCTGGCCGATATCGACACTTCGTCGGAAGTTCGCATCGCTGGCAACACCGGCGAGATGCTGATCTTCTCCGGTTCACATTTGCATGGCACCGTCCCCAACTACACCGAACAGACCCGCTTCAGCGTGGACTTCCGCCTGATGCACCTGGACGACCTGCAACACAAGCGCGGCGCCCCCAACGTCGACAGTGCCTGCCCGGATGTCGGGGCCGGCTTCAAAGACTACTTCCACGCCCACGACTTCTCGAATTTCCAAGGAATCTATCAATGACCAAGCGCCGCATTACGCCTGCCGAGGCTCAATACAACGAAACCCGTGCCGGCGTGCTCAAGCGGGTCGATGCCGAATACGTGGCCGACGCGCCGTTCGTGTTCGCCAACCGCATCAATGTGACCGCCGCCCTGTCGCGCATGGAGCTGTTCAAGAAGGTCATGGATGTGCCGGGCGCGATCATCGAATGCGGCGTGTACAAGGGCAACTCGCTGATGCTCTACATGCACCTGTCGATGATCCTCGAGCCGTACGCGATCAACCGTTCGATCGTCGGCTTCGACACCTTCGAAGGTTTCACCAGCATCAACAAGGATGAAGACCCGGCCGATATCAACGAGAACATGTTCTCCGACACCGACCAGTCGCTGATCCAGGACATGATCGATGCCAACGACCTGCTGCGTCCGGTCAACCGTATCCCGCGCTGCGAGCTGGTCAAAGGCGATATCTGCAAGACCGTGCCGGAATTCGTCAAGTCCCGTCCGGACCTGGTGGTGGCCATGCTGATCCTCGACACCGACCTCTACGAGCCGACCAAGGTCGCCCTGGAGACTTTCCTGCCGTACATGCCCAAAGGCGCCATCGTGGTGCTCGACGAGGTTGCCTATCGCAACTTCCCGGGTGAAACCAAGGCCTTGCGCGAAGTGTTCGACATGAACAAGATCGAACTCAAGCGCCTGCCGTTCGACTCGTGCGTGGGTTACTTCCACATCTGATGATCTTGAAGCCGTGACTATGTGGGAGCGGTGCTTGCCCGCGAAGCTTTTAGCGGCCTCACTGGCCTCTTCGAGGCGGTGCGGCGTCCCGACAAGCTCCGCTCCCACAAGACCTACACCCCCTTGACGACGTCATACTCCTTCAGCTTGTTGGCAATGGTGGTATGGGAAACCCCCAGCCGCTTGCCCAGCAGGCGACTGCTCGGATGCTCCGAGTACAGGCGCTCCAGCACCGCCCGCTCGAATCGCCCGACAATCTCGTCCAACCCGCCTTCCAGGGAAAAATCCCCCAGGGGCTGGCGCACGCCATAGTCCGGCAACCGGATATGCTCGGCCTTGACCACCCCGCCCTCACAGAGGGATACCGCCTGGAACAGCACGTTCTCCAACTGCCGGACATTGCCCGGCCAGTGATAGTGCGCGAGACGATCCATCGCCGCCGGCGCCAGCTTCGGCAACGGACAGCCGATCTGCCGGCTGGCCTGGTCGAGAAAATGCTCCACCAACGGGGTCAGCCCGTCCAGGCACTCGCGCAGGGGCGGAATATGCAGGGACAACACGTTGAGACGGTGATAGAGGTCCTGGCGAAACTCGCCCCGCGAACACAGCTCCGAGAGGTCGACCTGGGTCGCGCAGATCACTCGCACATCCAGGTACACCTCCTCATCGCTGCCGACCCGACGGAAGCCGCCGTCCTGGAGAAAACGCAACAACTTGACCTGCAAGCGCGGGCTCATCTCCCCCACCCCATCGAGGAACAAGGTGCCGCCGGCGGTCAGTTCCAGCAACCCGAGCTTGCCCTCGGCACGCGCGCCCTCGAACGCGCCGGGACCGTAGCCGAACAGCTCGGTTTCGGCCATGGACTCCGGCAGCCCGGCGCAGTTAAGTGCCATCAACGGCGCCTGTCCACGCGGGCTGGCCAGGTGACAGGCCCGCGCCAGCAACTCCTTGCCGGTCCCGGTCTCGCCCTCGATCAACAACGGCGCGTCCAGTGGTGCCATGCGCCGGGCCTCGCGGACCACCGCGGCCATGACTTTCGAACTCTGGAAGATACTGTCGAAGCCACGTAGTTCCTGCTTGCGCACGTTGTAGATGCGCTCGCCGACCTGGTCGGCGCGGTGCAGGGTCAGCACCGCGCCGGCCATCGCCTCGCTGTCATCGTGCTCCGACTGCAACGGCGCGATATCCGCCAGGAAAACGTCACCCTTGATCTTGACCCGCAGGCCATTGATCCGCGATTGATTGGCGCGCACCAACTCGGGCAGGTCGAAATCCGGCGCATAACGCGCCAGCGGGATGCCCGGTACCTCATCGACCCGGACCCCGAGCAACTGTGCCGCCGCCCGGTTGGCGGCGACAATCGAGCCGCCCATGTCGATGGACAGCACCGGAAATTCCAGGGCCCCGAGCAAGGCGTTGAGTTCCATATGCCGACGCTCGCTGGGCATCAGGCCGACGCGCTTGACGCCAAACACCCCGGCAATGGTTTCGAACTTCGGCCGCAAGGCCTGGAATTGCAGGTTGATCAGATTCGGGCAGTGCAGGTAGATGGCATTGCCCTGATCACCGCCGACCTCGCCGCGGGCCACGTTGATGCCGTAGTCCACCAGCAGGTTGAGAATGTCGCGAAGAATGCCGATGCGGTTCTGGCAATGCACTTTGATACGCATGGAAAGGCTCGAAAAATGGCGATGGCCGGACCCGTCGGCCCCTGCGGAGCGGGCACTTTTTCCAGTGCGCCGCAGTTAGTCGTAAAGATTATGTGACAAAAACCCACTTTATCGCCACGTCAAAACACCTTGTACATCAGCAAAGCGCCATTTCGTAACGTTTTCTTTACGAAAATAGGCTGTTCACCCAGGCCTGCGCCGCTTTACCCCCGATGCGCACGGCCCCGCAACGGGTTAACACTAAGCCCATCGCTGCACATAACAAGAACGAATCCCCCAGCAGGAGAGCTGTATGAAGCAGACGCACTACGTGGCCCGCGAGCCCGATGCGCAAGGTTTTATCGACTACCCGGCCGCCGAGCATGCCGTGTGGAACACCCTGATCACTCGTCAACTGAAAGTGATCGAAGGCCGCGCGTGCCAGGAATACCTGGACGGCATCGAAAAACTGGCCCTGCCCCATGACCGGATTCCGCAGCTCAGCGAAATCAACCAGGTCCTCGGCGCCACCACGGGTTGGCAAGTCGCCCGGGTGCCGGCGCTGATTCCGTTCCAGACTTTTTTCGAGCTGCTCGCCAACAAGCAGTTTCCGGTGGCCACCTTCATCCGCACCGAAGAAGAACTCGACTACCTGCAAGAGCCGGATATTTTCCACGAGATCTTTGGCCACTGCCCGCTGTTGACCAACCCCTGGTTCGCCGAATTCACCCACACCTATGGCAAGCTCGGCCTGCAAGCCAGCAAGGAGCAACGGGTGTACCTGGCGCGCCTGTACTGGATGACCATCGAATTCGGCCTGGTGGACACCCCACAAGGTCGCCGGATCTATGGCGGCGGCATTCTCTCCTCGCCGAAGGAAACCGTGTACAGCCTGTCCAACCAGCCCGAGCACCAACTGTTCGATCCGCTGGAGGCGATGCGCACGCCGTATCGTATCGACATCCTGCAACCGCTGTACTTCGTCCTGCCAAACCTCAAGCGCTTGTTCGACCTGGCCCACGAAGACATCATGGGCATGGTCGAGCGCGGTATGCAGCTGGGTCTGCACGCCCCGAAATTCCCGCCCAAGGCCGCCTGATCCGCGACTTCGGGCGGCACGTGCATCTTTCTCGAACCGACGTTTTCGAATAGCGTATTCGAACGGCGTCCTTGAATAAAAAACGATTTCAGGAATCCACCATGAACACCTTGAACCAAGCCCACTGCGAAGCCTGCCGCGCCGATGCCCCCCAGGTCAGCGACGAAGAACTGCCGCTGCTGATCAAACAGATTCCGGACTGGAACATCGAAGTGCGGGACGGCATCATGCAACTGGAGAAGGTCTTCCTGTTCAAGAACTTCAAGTTCGCCCTGGCCTTCACCAATGCCGTCGGCGAGATTTCCGAAGCCGAAGGCCATCACCCGGGCCTGCTGACCGAATGGGGCAAAGTCACCGTGACCTGGTGGAGCCATTCGATCAAGGGCCTGCACCGTAACGATTTCATCATGGCGGCACGTACCGACGAGGTCAGCCAAGCCGCCGAGGGCCGTAAATAATGCATTTCGACGCCATCGCGCGTGTACCCGGCGACCCGATTCTCGGGTTGCTGGAGGCTTATGCCCAGGACCCCAACCCGCGCAAGTTCGACCTGGGCGTCGGCGTCTACAAGGATGCCCAGGGCCTGACCCCGATCCTGCACTCGGTCAAGCTGGCCGAACAGCGGCTGGTGGACGAGCAACGGACCAAGTCCTACATTGGTGGCCACGGCGACCTGCGCTTCGGCAGCCTGCTCAACGAGCTGGTGATGGGTGCCGATTCGCCGCTGATCGCCGCCCAGCGCGTCGGTGCGACCCAGACCCCGGGCGGCACCGGCGCCTTGCGCCTGAGCGCCGACTTTATCGCCCACTGCCTGCCGGGCCGCGGCATCTGGCTCAGCGATCCGACCTGGCCGATCCACGAGACCATCTTCGCCGCCGCCGGCTTGAAGATCGGTCACTACCCTTACGTCGACAGCGACAACCGCCTGAATGTCGAGGGCATGCTCGCCGCTCTGGAACTGGTACCGCAGGGTGACGTGGTGCTGCTGCACGCCTGCTGTCACAACCCGACCGGTTTCGACCTGTCCCACGATGACTGGTACAAGGTGCTGGAGATTGTCCGTCGCCGTGAACTGCTGCCGCTGATCGACTTCGCCTACCAGGGCTTTGGCGATGGCGTGGAGCAGGATGCCTGGACCGTGCGATTGTTCGCCCGGGAACTGCCGGAAGTGTTGATCACCAGCTCCTGCTCGAAGAATTTCGGCCTGTACCGCGAACGCACCGGCGCGCTGATCGTCTGCACCGGCGATGCTGAAAAGCTGCTGGACGTGCGCAGCCAACTGGCGGCGGTAGCCCGCAACCTGTGGTCGAACCCACCGGATCACGGCGCGGCGGTGGTCACCACCATTCTCGGCGACCCCGAGTTGAAGAGCCTGTGGGCCGATGAGGTCGAAGCCATGCGTTTGCGTATTGCGCAACTGCGCAGCGGCCTGGTGGAAGCCCTGCAGCCCCACGGCCTGGCCGAGCGCTTCGCCCATATTGGCGTGCAGCGCGGCATGTTCTCCTACACCGGCCTCTCGCCGGCCCAGGTCAAACGACTGCGCGATGAGCACAGTGTGTATATGGTCAGCTCCGGCCGGGCCAACGTGGCCGGTATCGACGCGACGCGCCTGGATGCGCTGGCACAGGCGATTGCCTCGGTCTGCAAGACCTGACACAACGACAGGTGCTGGCTGGACACGGTCCCGCAGGAGCCGGCTTGCTGGCGATGAACGATAACGCGGTCTGTCTGAGACACCGCGGCGTCTGCATCGCCAGCAAGCCGGCTCCTACGGGTTTTGCTGTGTGCTCACGATCAGATCAAACACTTACCCCCCCTTCTCGATCAACTGCCCGAACGCCTCGAGCTCGCCCTTCTCCAGATCCGAAACCAGGATGAAGCGCAGATGATCGTGCCGCCACGCCACCACGTTGTAGCCGCGCAACGACAGGCTCTCCCGCGCGCGATCAGCCTCGGCCGTCGGCAGGATAAACAGGTTGATGGTGTGCCTGGCATGCCGGTACGCCAGCGCCGCGGCGGTCTGGTGTTGCAGATAATCCAATCGCCCGCCCAGCAGTGGATAGCCCTGCGCCGCATAGTCGAAGACCGGCGGCGCGAAATCGAGCTTGCCGGTAAACCAGGGTTTCACCGTATGCCGATCGGATGACACCACATCGTTCAGATGCTCGGCCATCAGCGAACGCACATGGCTGGACACCGCCTCATCCAGCCAGGGTTGTTCGGCGGATGGCGTTACCACGTAGAGCATGAGCGCCAGGCTCAGGGCCAGGGCTGAAAACGCCGGGGCCCACCAGCGTGCCGATGCCGCTCGCACGCCCTGAATGAAACCGGCGCCCACCGAGGGACGTGTCGACGCACCACTCAACAGGCTTCGGCTCAGGGCCTCGGGCGCCCGATAATACGGCGCTCGGATCTTGACATCATCGATCAACTGACGGGTCTGTTCATGCAGGTAAGCGCACTCGACACAGCCCGCCAGGTGCCCAGCTACCTGCGCCGCCGTCGCCGCGTCCAGTTCATGGTCGAGATAACCATGGATCAATTCATGACAGGTCTTGCAGTCGAGTTCATTCATAAGGGTGCAACTTCAGCAGTTCGCGCTTGAGCATGCCGCGCGCCCGGGCCAGCCGTGACATGACGGTGCCCAAGGGGATATTGACGATTTTCGCTATGTCCTTGTAGGGCATGTCTTCCAACTCCTTCAGGACGACCACTTCACGAAACACCGGCGCCAATGCCAGCAGCGCCCGTCGCACCTGCTCGGCTTCCTGGGCCCGGATGATCTGTGACTCGGGTGTGCGGACATCAGCCAACGCCAGGTCATCTTCCAGCCACTCCTCGTCGATGGCCACCCAGCGCGCCCCCATCGAGGCCTTGAGCCAGTTGTAGCTTTCATTGCGGACAATGGTCAGGAACCAGGCCTTGGCATTGCCGTCGACGAAACGGTGCTGGAACTTGAAGGCCCTGAAGGCACTTTCCTGGACCACATCCTGCGCGGCGCTCTCACTGTCGGTGAGCCAGCGCGCGAGGTTATAGGCCGCATCCAGATGCGGCGCAAACAGCGCCTCGAATCGCTTCATAATGGCTCCGATACCTTTGTTCCTATAACGGTGAAAGCCGCCACTTTATTCCCGAAATAATTTTTTTATTTTCGGGAATAAAGCCCTGCGCCGCCCGGTTTTACAGATGTGAGCTCAATCACTGTAGACCGCCAGCGAGGGCGTTCCCATGGACCTGCACCCAACACCCCACGACAAACGTACCGACGGCCCGCTCGACCCCGACCGCCGGACCCTGCTCAAATGCTCGGCCTGGGCCGGCGCCGGGGTCCTCTGGGCCCTGAGCGGCGGTATTCCGCGGGCCTTTGCCCTGGACCAGAATGGCCAGCCCACGGACCCGGCCGCGCTGGCGGCGAACTTTCACTTCGTGCAAATCAGCGATTCGCATATCGGCTTCAACAAGGAAGCCAACCCCGAACCGGTAAAGACCCTGCAAGTGGCCATCGACAAGGTCATCGCGTTGCCCAAACGGCCGGCACTGATCCTCCACACCGGCGATATCACCCACCTCAGCAGGCCACAGGAGTTCGACACCGCCGCGCAACTGCTCAAGGCCCTGCCCGCCACCGTGCACTACGTGCCGGGCGAGCACGACACCCTCGACGAGGGCGGCGGCCAGCTCTACCTGCAGCGGTACGGCAAAGGCACCAAGGGCAACGGCTGGTACAGTTTCGATGACCACGGCGTGCACTTCATCGCCTTGGTCAACGTCTTCAACTTCCAGGCCGGCCATGAAGCCAACCTCGGCGCCGACCAGATCGCCTGGCTGGCCGATGATCTGCGGGCGGTGGCAAGCAGCACGCCGATCGTGGTGTTCACCCATATTCCGCTGTGGACCATTTACCAGCCCTGGGGCTGGGGCACCGAGGACGGTGACCAGGCCATTGCCCTGCTGCGCAAGTACGGTTCGGTGACCGTGCTCAACGGGCATATCCATCAGGTGATCCAGAAGGTCGAAGGCAATATCACCTTTCACACCGCGCGCGGTACGGCCTATCCGCAACCTGCGCCCGGGGCGGCAGCGTCACCGGGACCGATGACAGTGGCCGCCGATCAGTTGCGCAATTACCTGGGGATCACCGATGTCCGCGCCACACAGGGTGATCACCCATTGGCATTGATTGACTCGACATTGATTTGAGGAGGGCAGACGAATGAAAAAACTTTTGCAGGGACTGCTGCTGGCTTGCCTGGCGGTCTCGATCCCGGCATGGGCACAGGAAGTGAAAGTCGATATCAAGGAATTCATGTTCGGGCCCAAGGACCTGACTGTCGCGCTCGGTACCAAGGTGACCTGGGTCAACGACGACCAGATACCCCATACGGTGGCCGAAACCCACAAGCTGTTCCGCTCCGGCGCACTGGACACCAACGACAGTTTTTCCTATGAGTTCAGGACTGCGGGCACCTACGAGTATTTCTGTGCCCTGCATCCGCAGATGATCGGGAAAATCATTGTCACCCCTTGAACTGAGAGAGCCGGCTTGCCGGCTCCCGCAGAACTGACGAATGGCCGTCGAAGCCGGGGCGAAAAAATCTTTCTGTCATTTCCCCTGCTGTATCCTGCCCAGGCTTTTTTAAAAGCGCGGATCTACCCAGCGATTTAAAAAACAGACCTTGCGAGGAGCGACGACGATGCATGAGATACCCAACTTCCCCTTCCCAAGCCTGCACGAGACTGAGCAGAAAAACCCGCCACAAACCGCTGCCCAGCAGCCGGTAAACAACGAGGCCGCAGACAGCCTCAAGGCCGACAGCAAAGACTGAACGCTTGCTCGACCGGTCGCGTGAAAAGCCCGTTCCCTGGTGTTTTTCACGCAACCGGATACAGGCCCCCGCCCAGCTTTTTTCGATTTAACTCCCCTGCAATCCGCCTCGCGCCGTTATCATAAGCCTCCTATCTTTTTCTCCGCGGCAACGGTGGTTCTTGTTCATGTCTGATACCCAGCGCCCCCTGGCGGTCACGCTGCAAGTCGTTTCCATAGTCCTGTTTACCTTTATCGGTTACCTGAACATCGGCATTCCCCTGGCGGTGCTGCCCGGCTATGTCCACACTGACCTGGGCTTCGGCACCGTGATCGCCGGGCTGGTGATCAGCGTCCAGTATCTGGCGACCCTGTTGAGTCGTCCCTACGCCAGCCGGGTCATCGATAACCAGGGCAGCAAGCGTGCGGTGATGATCGGCCTGGCCGGCTGCGGGCTGAGCGGCGTATTCATGCTGCTGTCGAGCTTTCTCCAGGCAATGCCGCTGCTGAGCCTGATCAGCCTGTTTATCGGCCGCCTGGTCCTGGGCAGCGCGGAAAGCCTGGTGGGCTCCGGGTCCATCGGCTGGGGCATCGGCCGGGTCGGTGCGGCGAACACCGCCAAGGTGATTTCCTGGAACGGCATCGCCAGCTATGGCGCGCTGGCCATCGGCGCGCCGCTGGGGGTATGGCTGGTCGGTCAGTTGGGCCTCTGGAGCATGGGCGTGAGCATCCTGCTGCTGGCCGCGCTGGGGCTGTTGCTGGCCTGGCCGAAACAGGCGGCGCCGATTGTCGCCGGCGAGCGCCTGCCCTTCCTCCATGTGCTCGGCCGCGTGCTGCCCCATGGCACCGGCCTGGCCCTGGGCTCCATCGGTTTCGGCACCATCGCGACCTTTATCACCCTGTATTACGCCACCCGGCACTGGGCCGACGCGGTGCTCTGCCTGAGCCTGTTCGGCGCCAGTTTTATCGGTGCGCGGCTGCTGTTCGGCAACCTGATCAATCGGCTTGGGGGCTTTCGCGTGGCGATCGCCTGCCTGTCGGTGGAAACCCTCGGCCTGCTGCTGTTGTGGCTGGCGCCGGATGCCCACTGGGCACTGGCGGGGGCGGCGTTGAGCGGCTTCGGTTTCTCGCTGGTGTTCCCGGCGCTGGGGGTGGAGGCGGTAAACCTGGTGCCGGCGTCCAGTCGTGGCGCGGCGGTGGGCGCCTACTCGTTGTTCATCGACCTGTCACTGGGCATCACCGGGCCCCTGGCCGGGGCCATCGCGGCGGGCCTGGGCTTTGCCTCGATCTTCCTGTTCGCCGCCCTGGCGTCGCTGTCCGGGTTGCTGCTGAGCCTGTATCTCTACCGGCAGGCACCGAAACAACGAGCCATGCGGGAAAAAGCCTGAAGACCTAGAAATCGATCTTGCCTCGCCCGGCCTTGATCGCACCGCGCTGGGACTTGCCTTCCAGGCGACGCTTCTTCGAACCGAGGGTCGGCTTGGTCGGCCGGCGTTTCTTCTCCACCTTGGTCGCACTGAGGATCAGCTCGACCAGGCGCTCCAGGGCATCGTTGCGGTTCTGCTCCTGGGTCCGGTATTGCTGGGCCTTGATCACGACCACCCCTTCGCCGGTGATGCGACTGTCGCGCAGGGCCAGCAGGCGCTCCTTGTAGAACGGCGGCAGCGACGAGGCCGGAATATCGAAACGCAGGTGCACCGCGCTGGAGACCTTGTTGACGTTCTGCCCACCCGCGCCCTGGGCACGAATAGCCGTCCACTCGATCTCGGCATCCGGCAGATGCACATTGTTGGAAATCACCAGCATTTGAAAAGCGTCCGACAGCAGGGTGTTCAGGATACCCGATCTGCGCCACGGCGAGCCGGTTCGCCCGCGCCCCCGGCCGTGCAGAAACAACAAACCCGGCAGCCGCCGGGTTTGTTCTAGCAACGGATCTGCCGCCTACTTCACCGCCAGCAATGCCTGCTGGGCACTGCGCCGATTCTTGATGCCGTAGCAGACCCACATGAACGCCACCCACACCGGAATCGCGTACACCGAGACCTGGATGCCCGGAATCATCAGCATAACGCCGAGGATAAACACCACGAACGCCAGGCACACATAGTTGCCATAGGGATACCACAGGGCCTTGAACAGCGGACTCTGCTTCGTGCGATCCATGTGCTGGCGGAACTTGAAGTGCGAGTAGCTGATCATCGCCCAGTTGATCACCAGGGTTGCCACCACCAGGGACATCAGCAATTCCAGGGCCTGTTGCGGCATCAGGTAGTTCATCACCACCGCGATGAAGGTCACCAGTGCCGAGGCCAGGATCGAGCGCACCGGCACGCCGCGCTTGTCGATCTTGGCCAGCGCCTTCGGCGCATCACCCTGCTCGGCCATGCCCAGCAGCATGCGGCTGTTGCAGTAGGTGCCGCTGTTGTACACCGACAGCGCCGCCGTCAGTACCACGAAGTTGAGGACATGCGCCGCGGTGTTGCTACCGAGCATCGAGAACACCTGGACGAACGGGCTACCGCTGTAGGAGTCCCCTGAGGCGTTCAGCGTGGTCAGCAGGCTATCCCAGGGGGTCAGCGACAGCAGGATCACCAGGGCGCCGATGTAGAAAATCAGGATCCGGTAGATCACCTGGTTGATGGCCTTGGGAATCACGGTTTTCGGCTTGTCGGCTTCAGCAGCGGTAAAACCGAGCATTTCCAGGCCACCGAAGGAAAACATGATGATCGCCATGGCCATCACCAGGCCGCTGACCCCATTGGGGAAGAACCCACCGTGATCCCACAGATTGCTGACCGAGGCTTGGGGACCGCCGTGGCCGCTGACCAGCAGGTAGCTGCCCAGGGCGATCATACCGACGATCGCCACCACCTTGATAATCGCGAACCAGAATTCCGCTTCGCCGAAAACCTTGACGTTGGCCAGGTTGATCGCATTGATCAGTACGAAGAAAGCTGCGGCCGAGACCCAGGTCGGGACATCGGGCCACCAGTAGTGAATGTACTTGCCGACCGCGGTCAGCTCCGACATGCCCACCAGGATATACAGGATCCAGCAGTTCCAGCCCGACAGAAAACCGGCGAAACCGCCCCAGTACTTGTGGGCAAAGTGGCTGAATGAACCGGCAACCGGCTCCTCGACGATCATCTCACCCAACTGGCGCATGATCATGAAGGCGATAAAACCGCAGATGGCGTAGCCGAGGATCATCGACGGACCGGCGGATTTGAGTACCCCGGCCGAACCCAGGAACAGGCCGGTACCGATGGCGCCACCGAGGGCGATCAATTGAATATGACGATTTTTCAGGCCGCGTTTAAGCTCGCCCGAAGCAAGGGGTGTATCAGGGGTCATGCGTCACCTGTTTGTTTTTATCTGTGACGAAATCGAACCCATCGCGCTTATGACGCGATGGAGTGAACAAGGCGGGTAGCCTCGAGTGCACGGGCTTTCGGGGCATCGCAAGGCCACCGTCGAAAGCCACAAAAATGCGCGGGTACGCAGTTGAGTCACAGGTAAAACGCCGCGCATTGTACACCGCCAGACCGCCACTGGCAGGCATCCGCGCATCTGACCGCCCCCAGCACGGGAGGACAAGGGGCGTTTTCGCGACAAGGAAAAATCCTGTAGAACACCTCGGCAACTATTCCTTACACCAATCCTGACCACGGGTTTTCAGGCGCTTTTACTGTCCAGATCGTCAGGTTTTCCTTACAAAGTGTCACGTTTTCTTGCCAATAAAGCCGTACATAGCCCCTGTTCGAAAATTGACAGACAGACTGTTCAGCCTCGAGCCTTAGCGGGTGAATCGCTGTTTTCCCTGGAGAAGTTTTTTGCTCCACAGTCCTGCAAAAAAAAATTTGAAAATAATTTTTTGCGCCTATCGAGATACTGCACTAGGTTTTCAGCCACTTGCCGAAGCCTACAGTCGGCAAGTCGGAGAAATGGATTTCATACCTAGGAATTTTCCTAATTGAAGGCCTTTTCGACCGTCCAGCAATAACCTTCCCAAGGAGATTCACCATGCAAGTCTCGGATCAGGACGTGAGCACTGAACTGCAACTGGACGATTGGTTCGAAGCCCCGACCCACGACGCGGCCGTGGAAATGATGCAAGCCGATGCTGTCGTGCCCTTTGGCACCGCGATGTGGCCTTTCTAAGGTCTTCTGGTGGGTGCGGTTTGCCGCATCCACCCTCTTGCAAGACCAGGAACGACGTCATGGACCAGACCCGCGCCCTCGAACACTTTCTCTACTACCTCGCCTGGCATCCAGCCCTGGAAGGGCTCAACCAGCCTAAAATCTTGCTGGGCCATACACCGGAGTACAGCGAGATCGCTTCGGCCATCATCGAACAGGACGCCCGGCACCAGCAGTTCGACTTCCACGCCCGGCGCCTGGACCTGGAACCCGCCCAGAGCCTGATCGAAGCCATCAGCGACAGCGACCTGTATATCTTTTTCTACGATTCCTCGATGCTCTCCCCGCCTCGCCCGCAGGGCCCTGAATTCCTCCATGCCTTGCACGGGGTCATGGCCGAGCAATGGCGAAAATCGCTGCTGTTCAAGGATTACGGCGACCATTTCTACGACACCTTCAGCGTCAGCCCGCAGCGCATTGCCGACCTCAACGACAGCCTGATCCGCCGCATGTCCCAGGCCACCACCCTGAGCTTCAAGGATCGCCACGGCTCGCATCTGCAAGCGCCGCTGAGCAGCATCCGCAAGTGGACCAATATCAATGGCGTGGGCAACCACGACCTGGCCCCCGGCGAAATCGCCACCCACAGCGACGCTATCAACGGTTGCGTGAAGTTTGTCGGGACCTTTCTCGGCACCATTCCCTTTGCCCGCAAGTACGGGGTGCTCGAGTCGCCGCTGGAGTTGTGGATCGAGGATTCGACCATCAGCCGCATTGCCACCGAAGTGCCAGGACTGGAGGCGGATTTCAACAAGTACCTGAATGCCAATCCATCCAACCGTCGGGTCGAGGAACTGGGGATCGGGACCAATGAGGGGGTGAAGACTCTGTATGCGCGCAACTCGGGCTTCGAGGAGCGCCATTGCGGCCTGCACCTGGGGCTGGGCGGCGGTGCCAAGGGCAGCCATCACCTGGACCTGATCTTTGCCAGCGGCGTGCTGGCACTGGATGACAAGCCGGTGTTTGACGGGCAGTTTGCGTTTTGAGGTGACTGGCACGCCCTAAGGTTTGCTCCGTCAAACCTTGAGGACATAGCAGAACTTGAAGCAGGGTTTGCTCTTGTGGCGAGCGGGCTTGCCCGCGCTCGGCTCGCCACTTAACCTGTGGGAGCGGAGCGTGTCGGATCGCCGCACCGCCGCGAAGCTTCTAGCGGCCCCAAGGGCCTCTTCGCGAGCAAGCCCTGCTCCCACAGGGACCGTGTTCGGCCTTGACTGAACGGCATCAGGGCAAGCCCGCTCGCCACAAAGTTCTGCCCGACTTCAAACCAGCTTATTACTCAGGCTTGCGCCGCCCGAACCCCGGACGCTGGCCGGAACCGGCGGGGGCGCCACGACGCTTGCCCGACGGCGCGTCCTTGTCCAGTACCAGGCTTGGGCGCTTGGACTTGGGTGCCGGCTTGGCCGGCCGCTTGCTGTCCGTCGGACGATCCGCCACGGGCGTACCACGGGTCGACTCACCACGACCGACCGCCGGACGCGGGGCACGCGGAGCGCGCTCGCCGTCCTGACGCGGTGCCGGCTTGCGGGCCGGACGCTCGCCTTCGATCCGCGGCTCGCGCTCACTGCGCTCGGCAGGTGCGCCAGCAGCCGGACGCAGGGTCCGCACACGTTCGCCCTTGCCCACCGGACGCGAGGACTTGCGCTGCATACGCTCCAGCTTGTCCTTGCTCTTGGCATTGAGCTGCGGCATGGCTACCGGCGTCAAGCCGACCTCGGCACTGAGGACATCCACCTCGTACTGGGTCATTTCACGCCAGCGGCCCATCGGCAGGTCGGAATTGAGGAACACCGGACCGAAGCGCACGCGCTTCAGACGGCTGACCACCAAGCCCTGGGATTCCCACAGACGACGTACTTCGCGGTTCCGACCTTCCATCACCACGCAATGGTACCAGTGGTTGAAACCCTCGCCACCAGGTGCTTCCTGGATATCGGTGAACTTCGCCGGGCCGTCTTCGAGCATCACACCGGCCTTGAGCCGGGCAATCATCTCTTCGTCCACCTCGCCACGGACGCGGACCGCGTACTCGCGGTCCATTTCGTAGGACGGGTGCATCAGGCGGTTGGCCAGCTCACCGTCGGTGGTGAACATCAGCAGACCGGTGGTGTTGATGTCCAGGCGACCGATATTGATCCAGCGGCCTTCTTTCGGACGCGGCAGTTTGTCGAACACGGTCGGACGGCCTTCCGGGTCGTCACGGGTGCAGATTTCGCCGTCGGGTTTGTTGTACATGATCACGCGGCGAACCGATTCGGACGCCTCTTCGCGCTTGATCACCTTGCCATCGATGGTGATCGCGTCATGCATGTCGACACGCTGGCCGAGGGTGGCGTCTTTGCCATTCACCTTGATCCGACCTTTGCTGATCCAGCCCTCCACGTCACGGCGCGAGCCGACGCCGATACGGGCGAGGACCTTCTGCAGTTTTTCGCCTGCCGGGCCGATTTCCTGGTCGTCTTTCTGGTTGATATCACTCATCTGGGCACCTCCCGGTGTGTCGATTCAGGCCTTGGCCTGAAGAAATTGAATCTGTTGCCTGGGCGAAGGGATCGCCGCGGGGGCGCGAATCATACGCTGATGTTGACCATTATGCACCCACCGGATCAATCCTCGAGCAGGCGGCGTTCCTGTTCGATCGCCTCGGCCAGGGCCAGCGCTTCGGCTTCTTCATCCGTCAGTTGCGGCCGACCAGCGGCCTTGTCCAGGGCCGCGACCGCCGCGAGCAACTGTTCCCGGGCCTGCTGGGCGCCGACGAGATCCGGCTCCGATGCTGCCGGCGCTTGGGGCTCCTCGACTATTTCCGGCTCTTCTTCCAGCGCTTCGTCGACCTCTAGCACCTCAAGCTCCGCAGCGTGCACGTCAGGCTCGACCTCTTCCAGCCCAGGCTCCTGAGGCGGCAACTCGCCTGCTATTGACCCGTCACCGTCACGCAGCAGGTCATCAAAGTCCGTCTTGATCCCCTCCTCCATGGAGTCCAGCTCCAGCAACAGGGTATGGAAACTGGTTTCCTCCTTCGGCGCCTCGGCTCCCTCCGGATCGATACTGGCATCGGCCAGGGCCTGCAGGCTGGCGGGCACCGGGGCGTCCTCGACATCGAGCATCGGTTCGGGCTCCAGCTCCCGCAGCTCGGCCAGGGGCGGGAGGTCATCGAGATTCTTCAGGTTGAAGTGATCGAGAAACGCCTTGGTGGTGGCGAACATCGCCGGTTTACCCGGCACCTCGCGGTAACCGACGACCCGAATCCACTCGCGTTCCAGCAAGGTCTTGACGATCTGGCTGTTGACCGCCACGCCGCGCACATCCTCGATCTCACCGCGGGTGATCGGCTGACGATAGGCGATCAGCGCCAGGGTCTCGAGCATCGCCCGGGAATAACGCTGCGGACGTTCTTCCCAGAGCCGTCCGACCCAGGGCGCGAATTTTTCGCGCACCTGCAGGCGATAGCCGGAGGCCACCTCCCGCAGCTCGAACGCCCGCCCTTCGCAGGATTTGGCGAGGATCGTCAGGGCTTTCTTGAAGACCGGCGGCTCCGGCCGCTCCCCCTCCTCGAACAGCTCGAACAACCGTTCCAGGGATTGCGGCTTTCCCGAGGCCAACAGAAAGGCTTCAAGCAGTGGGGCCAGCTCGCGGGGTTCACTCAGGTTCATGGATTGTGCTCGTTATTCAGCGCGCGCCCGCACATGGATCGCCGTAAAGGGTTCATTCTGCACCAGTTCGACCAGGGATTCCTTGACCAGCTCGAGAATCGCCATAAAGGTCACCACCACCCCCAGGCGCCCTTCCTCGGCGGTAAACAACTCGACAAAGGGCACGAAGCCGCCACCCTTGAGGCGCTCCAGCACATCGCTCATGCGCTCGCGGGTCGACAGTTGCTCACGGCTGACCTGATGGCTTTCGAACAGGTCGCCGCGACGCAGGACCTCGGCCATGGACATCAACACCTCTTCCAGGCTCACTTCCGGCAACAGCTTGCGCGCCCGGGCCTCGGGGGCATCGAGCTTGGGCACCAGCACATCGCGACCGACCCGGGGCAAGGTGTCGAGGCCCTCGGCGGCGCTTTTGAAGCGCTCGTACTCCTGCAGGCGGCGGATCAGTTCGGCCCTTGGATCATCCTCTTCCTCCTCGACTTCGGCCGAACGCGGCAACAGCATCCGCGACTTGATCTCGGCCAGCATGGCCGCCATCACCAGGTACTCGGCGGCCAGCTCCAGGCGCACCGACTTCATCAGCTCGACATACCCCATGTACTGGCGGGTGATTTCCGCCACCGGAATGTCGAGGATATCGATGTTCTGCTTGCGGATCAGGTAGAGCAGCAGGTCCAGCGGGCCTTCGAAGGCTTCGAGGAAGACTTCCAGAGCGTCCGGCGGGATATACAGGTCCAGCGGCATCTCGGTGACCGCCCGGCCATAGACCAGGGCGAACGGCAGCTCCTGCTGGGCATCGGCCTGGCTGTCGACGGTTTCCACGGCGGACATTCAGGCCTCGACCATGAACGGCGCAGGATCGCCGCAGCCCACCCGGACCACTTCCGGTTCGCCGTCCGCCAGGTTGATCACCGTCGATGCCTTGATCCCGCCAAAGCCGCCGTCGATCACCAGATCGACCTGATGCTCGAGCAACTGGCGGATCTCGTAGGGATCGCTCATCGGATCGGTCTCGCCCGGCATGATCAGACTGACGCTCATCAGCGGCTCGCCCAGCTCTTCGAGCAGCGCCAGGGCAATCGGATGGCTGGGGATGCGCAGGCCGATGGTGCGTTTCTTCGGATGCAGCAACAACCGCGGAACTTCCCGGGTGGCATTCAGGATAAAGGTGTAGGGCCCCGGCGTATGTGCCTTGAGCAGACGAAACAGGCCGGTATCGACCTTGGCGAACAGCCCCAGCTGCGAGAGATCGCTGCAGATCAACGCGAAGTTGTGCTTTTCGTCGAGTTGCCGCAAACGGCGCACCCGCTCGACCGCCGTCTTGTCGCCGATCCGGCAACCGATGGCATAGGACGAATCGGTGGGATAGATCACCACCCCACCCTTGCGAATGATTTCCACCGCCTGTTTGATCAGGCGCGCCTGCGGGTTTTCCGGATGAATCTGGAAAAATTGACTCACATTTTCTACCTGTTCAGACGACGGCAGTAGGTTGCTCATGTTTGAAGCGACACCAGAGTGGTGGCAGATCTTCAGGGACCGGGCGGTATTCACCGATCTCGGACCAGCCTCCGGGACCATGGAAATCACTGCCGGCACTGACCAGCAGCCCAAACTCACGGGCAAGGATCGCCAGACTGCCTACCTGCTCGGCGGGTTGATGCCCATTGACCACTTCGATTGCGTGGCCACCTGCTTGAATATAGTCCCCAATCAGCTTGCGACGCTTGCTGCGGGTGAAATCGTAATGCCAGGGATGCGCCAGGCTGACCCAGGCGCCGGATTCGCGCAAGGTCGCGACGGTGTCTTCCAGGGTCGGCCAGTGCAGCTTGACGTCCCCCAGCTTGCCCGCGCCGAGCCACTTGCGAAAGGCCTCGGCGCGATCCTTGACGAAACCGCCGCGCACCAGGAAATCGGCGAAATGCGGACGCGCCGGAGCATTGCCGCTATCGCCCAGCTCCTGCTGGATCGCCCGAGCGCCTTCCAGGGCACCGGGCATGCCCTTGAGCGCCAGCTTGCGGCTGATTTCCTCGGAGCGCAGCCAGCGCCCCTCGTGCAAGCGGGCGATGGCCTCGACCAGCGCCGGTGCGTTGACGTCGAAACCATAGCCCAGCACATGGATGGTCGCGCCGCCCCAGGTGCAGGACAACTCGACGCCGTTGACCAACCGCATCCCCAGCGCATCCGCCGCCGTACGGGCTTCGGCGAGGCCTTCGAGGGTGTCGTGATCGGTCAGGGCCAGGACCCGCACGCCTCTCTCGTGCGCACGGGCAACCAGGACCGCGGGCGCGAGGGCGCCGTCGGAGGCCGTGCTATGGCAGTGCAGATCGATTTCCACGGGAATTGAATAACCTCTAGGCGGCGCTTTCGCTGGCAATGATGTTTGTTATTATGCCGTCACATCCTGCTTCTGGCTGCCACTGTGAAACAATTCATCGATTTCATCCCGCTCTTCCTGTTCTTCATCGTCTACAAAATCGAACCGCGGGTCATGGAGATCGCCGGCCACAGTCTGACCGTGGGCGGTATCTACAGCGCCACGGCCATGCTGATCATCAGTTCCCTGGTGGTCTACGGCACCCTCTTCGTCACCCACCGCAAACTGGAAAAAAGCCAGTGGCTGACCTTGGTCGCCTGCCTGGTCTTCGGCAGCCTGACCCTGGCCTTCCACAGCGAAACCTTCCTCAAATGGAAAGCCCCGGTGGTCAACTGGCTGTTCGCCCTGGCCTTTGCCGGCAGCCACTTCATCGGTGATCGCCTGCTGATCAAGCGCATCATGGGCCACGCCCTGAGCCTGCCCGAGCCGATCTGGACCCGCCTGAACCTGGCCTGGATCGTGTTTTTCCTGTTCTGCGGCGGCGCCAACCTGTTCGTGGCGTTCACCTTCCAGCAGTACTGGGTCGACTTCAAGGTATTCGGCAGCCTGGGCATGACCCTGCTGTTCCTGGTCGGCCAGGGCATCTACCTGTCCCGCCACCTGCACGACGCCGACCCGACCATCCCGAAAACCGAGGACTGACATGCTCTACGCGATCATCGCCACCGACGTCGAACACTCCCTGGAAAAACGCCTGGCCGTGCGCCCGGCGCACCTGGAGCGACTGCATCAGCTCCAGGCGCAAGGGCGCCTGGTCCTGGCCGGCCCGCACCCGGCCGTGGACAGCAACGACCCGGGCGCCGCCGGTTTCAGCGGCAGCCTGATCGTCGCCGAATTCGACAGCCTGGCCGCGGCGCAAGCCTGGGCCGGGGCCGATCCGTTCGTCGCCGCGGGGGTCTACGACCAGGTGCTGGTCAAGCCGTTCAAACAAGTCCTGCCATAAATGTCTCCCCTCGCGATGAACCTTCAAGGTTCATCGCGGCCCAATCGCTCATTATTCTCGTTCCGCAGCCGACAACCTGCCCAATGCCGATTGGAATCAGGAGTTTGCGATGCGCCAAGGTCCGTTGTTTCTGCTAGTGGTCATTTTGTCGATAGGGGCCACCGCCCATGCTGAAGAAAGTCAGGGGGCGAACAACTCCACCCCCTTGTCCTTGAGTGCCGGTAGCCAGATCACCGATTTGCAGCAGCGCTTGAAAGAAAGCGAGCGACAACGAGAAGAGTTGAGCCAACAATTGCAGAGTGCCGATGCCGAGCGTGAAAGTGCCCAGTTGAGCCGCCTGCGCCAGGAAAACCAGCGCCTGAAGTTGCAACTCAAGGAAGCCCAGGCCAGTACCAGCCCCCGCCTGCTGACCGATCAGCAGCAATGGTTTGTCACCGGCGCGGGAGTTGCACTCCTGGCCCTGCTTTGCGGTATCTTCGCCAGCGGCGGACGTAGACAGCGTCGGCAATGGCTGAATTGAGCAGGCCATTAGCAATCCGTAATCGAGAGAGTCATGAGCGACCTGTTACTGATAGACGATGACCAGGAGTTGTGTGAGCTCCTGAGCAGTTGGTTGAGCCAGGAAGGCTTCCAGGTACGCGCCTGCCACGATGGCCAGAGCGCGCGCAAGGCCCTGGCGGACAGCGCCCCGGCCGCCGTGGTGCTGGATGTGATGCTGCCCGATGGCAGTGGCCTGGAACTGCTCAAGCAATTGCGCAACGACCACCCTGAGTTGCCGGTGGTGATGCTCTCGGCCCGTGGCGAGCCACTGGACCGCATCCTCGGCCTGGAACTGGGCGCCGACGACTATCTGGCCAAGCCCTGCGACCCCCGGGAACTGACCGCGCGCCTGCGCGCCGTACTGCGCCGCAGCCACCCGACCGCGACCCCGAGCCAGATGGAACTGGGCGACCTGTGCTTCAGCCCGGTGCGTGGCGTGGTCACCATCGACCAACAGGACTTCACCCTTACCGTCTCCGAAAGCCGCCTGCTCGAAGCCCTGCTGCAACAACCCGGCGAGCCCCTGGAAAAACAGGAGCTGGCGCAGATCGCCCTGGGCCGCAAGCTGACCTTGTACGATCGCAGCCTGGACATGCACGTGAGCAACCTGCGCAAGAAGATCGGCCCGCATCCGGACGGCCGCCCGCGCATCGTCGCCCTGCGCAGCCGCGGTTATTACTACAGCCTCTGACGCCACCCCGTGGGAGCCGGCTTGCCGGCGATGGCGTCCGCGAGGTCTAGGCAAGACTTGCCGGCCTGATCGCTGGCAAGCCAGCGCCTACACAGATCGCACTCGCCTGACAGGTATTGCGGCAACCCGCTGCCTACGAGTGTCAGCCCGCGCCGAAAACGTCTTTACCCAAGCTTTACCCTCCGCTGACCGCCGCTGACCTTGAACTCCTTAATCTGTACTCATCCGGACTGACCGGAATCGAGACAAGGAGAACCACCATGCGCAAGACCCTTATCGCCCTGATGTTCGCAGCAGCCCTCCCGACCGTGGCCATGGCCATGCCTGAAGGTGGTGGCCCGATGGGCGGCCCGGAATACGGCCAGCACCACGGCCAAGGTCCTTTCCAGAAACTGGACCTGACCAAGGAGCAGCGCCAACAGATCCGCAAACTGATCGGCGAACAGCGGCACGATCGCAAAGAGATCGTTGGCAAGTACCTGGAAAAACTCGCGCCTGCCGATAAGACCGCGTTCAAAGGTGAACTGGATGCCGCTCGCCAGAAAACCCAGAGCCAGATCCGCGCCCTGCTGAATCCTGAACAGCAGAAAACCTTTGACGAAATGCAGAAAAAGCAGGCCGAGCGCCGTGCCGAATGGACCGAATTCAAAGCCTGGAAGGCGCAACAAGCGCAAAAAGCGCAATAATCCGCGAATGCTCCAGCCCGACGGCCGACGCCGTCGGGCTTTCTTCGTTTGTACCCTTGGGTTGAGGACTTGCTGTGCGATCACTGTTCTGGCGCATCCTGGCCAGCTTCTGGCTGGCCATTGCCCTTGTCGCGGGCCTATCGATTCTGCTCATGCACATCCTCAACCAGGACACCTGGATTCTCAGTCGTCATCCCGGGCTGAACAGCCTGGCCGAAGAATGGACGCAGACCTATGAAAGCCAGGGCGAAGAAGCCGCCCAGGCGATTCTGGAGCAACGCAAGCAGCGTTATCACATTGATGTGCAGGTGCTCAACGAAGCCGGCGACCCGCTGGTCCGTGGGACTTTTCCACGTCGGGCCGCAGCCTTTGAAGCGCGTCAGAACAACGATGACCGCAAGCTGCCCTGGCGGCGCCTGACGGTCGAGTACACCAGCCCGAAAAGCGGCGAGACCTACCTGCTGATCTACCGTATCCCACACCCGGAACTGGACGCCTGGCACCGCGAAAGCCTGCTGCGCCCGCTCAGTGCCCTGGGGATCGCGCTGGTGGTGCTGACCTTGTTCAGTCTGCTGGTGACCCTGTCCATCACCCGCCCCCTGAGTCGCCTGCGCGGCGCCGTGCATGACCTGGGGCAGACCACCTATCAGCAGAACAGCCTGGCCAAACTGGCGGGGCGACGCGACGAGTTCGGCGTGCTGGCCAAGGACTTCAACCTGATGGGCGCACGCCTGCAAAGCCTGATCGGCAGCCAGCGCCAACTGCTGAGGGATGTCTCCCATGAATTGCGTTCACCGCTGGCACGCCTGCGCATCGCCCTGGCGCTCGCCGAGCGCGCCGGCCCCGAGGAGCGCGAACGGCTGTGGCCGCGCCTGACCCGTGAATGCGACCGACTGGAAGCGCTGATCAGCGAAATTCTCACCCTGGCCCGGGTCGACTCCGACCAGGCCAGCGCCGAAGAGGTTGACCTCACTGCGCTGCTTACCACCTTGCAGAAAGACGCCAACCTGGGCTGCCCGGAACAGACAGTGCACTTCGACGGCGACCCGCCGCTGAACTTCAAGGGCTGGCCGACCATGATCGAACGCGCTGTGGATAACCTGCTGCGCAACGCCCAGCGTTTCAATCCCGAAGGCCAGCCCATCGAGCTGCACGCACAACGGCTGGGTGAACGCATCGAAATCAGCGTGCGCGACCATGGCCCCGGCGTGGAGCCCGCGCACCTGGCACAACTGGGCGAACCCTTCTATCGAGCGCCAGGACAGACCGCACCGGGCCACGGCCTGGGACTGGCCATCGCCCGGCGGGCGGCGGAACGGCACGGCGGCAGCCTGGTGCTGGCGAATCATCCCGAGGGCGGGTTTATCGCCAAACTGGATCTGCCTTTGGAGCCTGGGGCGCTGGTTTAACTTCAAGCCGACCAGGCGCTGACAAACTCCGTCAGATCGACCTTCGGCGGCTGGCGCAGCTCGTTCTGCGGCGTGCCCAGGTACAGGAAGGCGATCACTTCCTCGTCGTCGCCCAGCCCCAGACCCTTGGCTACATGGCGCGAATAGGATAGCTCGCCGGTACGCCACACCGCGCCGATTCCCTGAGCATGGGCCGCCAGCAGGATGCCGTGGGCCGCACAACCTACCGCCAGCAACTGTTCGGACTTCGGCACCTTGAAGTGCTCCCGCAAACGCGCCACCACCACAATCACCAACGGTGCGCGCAAAGGCATGGCATGGGCCTTGTCGATGGCCGCCGGGGTCGCCTCGCCTTCCTGCAGGCGTACCGCCTCGGCCAGCAGGCTACCCAACTGCTCGCGGGCCGCCCCCTCCACGGTGAGGAAACGCCAAGGCCGCAGTTGCCCGTGATCCGGTGCACGCATGGCGGCGGCGAACAGGATATCGCGTTGGGCCTGCGTCGGTGCGGGATCGAGCAGGCGCGGCGCGGAAACACGATTGAGCAAATTGTCGAGAGCCTCCATCGGCCACCTCTTCTGGAAAATGATCGGGCTATTCTAGCCAGATCCTGGGCCGCCGTGCCGGTTTACATGACCGGGGTCACGGGTAAAATGGCGCCTGTCCCCCTTTTCCGAGCTTATTTCATGGCGTTGCCGACCCTGCGCATCATCGGTTTCATCATCGGCATCTTCCTGATTACCCTCGCCGTCAGCATGACCATCCCCATGCTGGTCCTGGTGATCTTCGAGCGCACCGGCGACCTGCCGGCCTTTCTCCGGGCTAGTACCATCACCTTCCTCGCCGGCCTGGCGCTGGTGATCCGCGGTCGCCCGGAACAGGTGCAACTGCGCCCCCGGGACATGTACCTCCTCACAGTCTCAAGCTGGGTGGTGGTGTGCATTTTCGCCGCGCTGCCCTTCGTGCTGACCTTGCGCACCAGCTACACCGACGCCTTTTTCGAAAGCATGTCGGGTATCACCGCCACCGGTTCGACCGTGCTCAGCGGCCTGGACAGCATGTCCCCGGGCATCCTGATCTGGCGCTCGTTGCTGCACTGGCTGGGTGGGATCGGCTTTATCGGCATGGCGGTAGCCATCCTGCCGCTGCTGCGCATCGGTGGCATGCGCCTGTTCCAGACTGAATCCTCGGACCGTTCGCAAAAGGTCATGCCGCGCTCGCACATGGTGGCGCGCCTGATCGTCAGCGCCTATGTCGGCATCACCCTCCTCGGTAGCCTGGCCTTCTGGTCGGCCGGGATGAGCCTGTTCGATGCGATCAACCATGCCATGTCGGCGATTTCCACCGGTGGTTTCTCCACCTCGGACCAGTCCCTGGCCAAATGGAGCCAACCGGCGGTGCACTGGGTGGCGGTGATGGTGATGATTCTCGGCAGCCTGCCATTCACCCTCTACGTGGCGACCCTGCGCGGTCATCGCAAGGCGCTGATCAAGGACCAGCAGGTGCAGGGTTTGCTCGGCCTGCTGCTGGTGACCTGGCTGGTGCTCGGCACCTGGTACTGGTGGACTACCAACCTGCACTGGCTCGACGCCCTGCGCCATGTGGCGTTGAACGTGACCTCGGTGGTCACCACCACCGGCTTTGCCCTGGGCGATTACAGCCTGTGGGGCAACTTCTCCCTGATGCTGTTTTTCTACCTGGGCTTCGTCGGCGGTTGCTCGGGCTCGACGGCCGGGGGGATCAAGGTGTTCCGTTTCCAGGTGGCCTATATCCTGCTCAAGGCCAACCTCAACCAGTTGATCCATCCGCGGGCGGTGATCAAGCAGAAATACAACGGTCACCGTCTCGACGAAGAAATCGTACGTTCGATCCTGACCTTCTCGTTCTTCTTCGCCATCACCATTTGCGCCATCGCGCTGGCCCTGTCGCTACTGGGGCTGGACTGGATGACCGCCCTTACCGGCGCCGCCAGCACCGTCTCCGGCGTGGGGCCGGGACTGGGCGAGGTGATCGGGCCATCCGGCAATTTCTCCACCCTTCCGGACGCGGCCAAGTGGATCCTGTCCTTGGGCATGCTGCTCGGCCGACTGGAAATCATCACAGTGTTCGTTCTGTGTATTCCCGCATTCTGGCGTCATTGATCGAGGCCGCCGCCCCCAACAGGCGCGCCCGGTACTCGCCGGGCGTGACCTCGAACCAGCGGCGGAAGGCGCGAAAAAAGTTGCTCGGGTCGGCGAACCCCAGCAGATAGGCGATTTCCAGCAAGGTCATGCGCGGCTGCGCCAGGTACTGTTCGGCCAACTCGCGGCGGGTATCGTCGAGCAGCGCCTGGAAACTGGTGCCCTCCTCCTGCAAACGGCGCTGCAGGGTGCGCTGGGACAGGTGCAGGGTCTGCGCCACCACCTCGCGCTTGGGCTCGCCCTGGGGCAACAGACGGCACAACACCTGGCGCGCCTTGTGGGTCACCCGACTTTCGGAAAAGCGCGCCAGGTATTCGCCGGCAAAGCGGTCATGGAGCAAAGCCATGGCTTCGTTGGCGGTCGGCAGCGGTGCTTCCATGTCAGCCTGCTCGAAGATCAGCGCATCGTAGGGTGCGTTGAATAGCAAGGGCGCATGGAACACGTCCTGGTAAGGACCGATGTCCTCCGGTTCCGCACCTTGCAGCAGGACCTTGCGCGGCTGCAAGGTGCGCCCGGTCAACCAGCCGCACAACGCCAGGGCGCAGGCCAGGGAAGCCTCGGCGCTCTGGCGGGTGGGCGGCAGATGGTCGCCGTGTACCGTCAGGATCAGCGCGTAACCTTCGGGCAAGAGGCGAAAGCTCAAGTCGGCACTTTCGGCGATGATCCGTTGATAACGCACCAGGCGCCTGAAACCCTCGGCCAGGGTCTGGCTGGACATCAGCGCATAACCGGCGACATGAAAGGACGCCGGGCGCACCACCCGGCCCATGTTCAAACCGATCGCCGGGTTACCGGAAAGCTCCACCGCGCGTTGCCAGAGTCGCGTCATCGAATCCTGGGGAAAGCGCGCATCGGGATCGTCCAGGGAGGCATAATCGAGCCCTAGCTGCCTGAACAGGACACGACAATCCAGGCCATCCATCTCCAGCGCCTTGACAATCCCCATCGCCCAACTTGCAGAAGTCGTTCTCTCACTCATGGCCTTTTCTTGCATGATAAAGTCGTCATAGGACGACTAATGGCCTAAGGATACTAAAGTGGCGCCTATTGTCACTGGTAGCCGCTGCCAATCACTCTAGACTCAAATAAGCCCCCCGTGGAACACTCCGTGGGCGAGGTCGCCAACGCGGAGAGTAAACCGTGGAAAACATCAAAAAATTCAACAGCTTCGCAGAGTTCTACGACTACTACCTGAGCGAACATGGCAACAGTACCTGCCGTAGGTTGCATTTCGTCGGCACCAGCCTGGTGATCTTTTTTTTGGCATTGGCCATCGGTCGTTCCTCGGGAGGGTTGCTGCTGGCAGTGCCTGTCGCCGGTTATGGCTTCGCCTGGGTCGGTCATTTTTTCTTCGAGAAAAACCGCCCGGCCACCTTTGAACATCCCTTCTACAGCTTGCTCGGCGATTTCGTCATGTTTCGCGACATGATCCTCGGCAAGGTGCCGTTTTAGGCCCGGGAAGCCAGCAAAGCGTCCTGTGCAGCCACTGCCAGGACGCCGGCAAGCCCTAGACTGGGACCGGCATCGATAAAAACCACAAGAGGACAGCCGGTGACCGGACAAGCCCGCTTTACCCATATGCAAGATGGCACCCAGGAGGATTGGGCGGTGATTGCCGCCGACTTCAGCGCCTACGCCCGCCAACTGCCGGCGCGGATCCTGACTCATCTGAAGTTGCTGCAAGGTGATTTCGGCGGTTTTCCGGTGGATCGCCTGACCCACTCGCTGCAAACCGCCAGTCGGGCCTGGCGCGACGGCCGGGACGAGGAGTACGTGGTCTGCGCGCTGCTCCACGATATTGGCGACACCCTGGGCTCCTATAACCACCCGGATATCGCCGCGGCGATCCTCAAGCCCTTCGTCAGTGCCGAAAACCTGTGGATGGTGGAAAAGCACGGGATTTTCCAGGGCTACTACTTCTTTCACTACCTGGGAATGGATCGTCATCTGCGCGAGCAGTTTCGCGAGCACCCGCAGTACCTGGCGACCATCGAGTTCTGCGCCAAATACGACGCGGCGGCCTTCGACCCGGACTACGAGAACCTGCCCCTGAATTTCTTCGAGCCGATGATGGAGCGAGTGTTCGCCCAACCCCGGCAGTCGATCTACAAGGCCGCGATGGAGCAAAACCAGACCGTCTGATGCCGGCTAACCCGGCTCGGCAACTTTCTCCAGTTCCAGCTTGAGCTGCGCTTCCTTGGCCTGGGCATCGGCCAGGCGATACAGTTCGATGGTGCCATCCCAATGTTCGATCAGGGCGGTGCAGGACTCGACCCAGTCACCGCAGTTGAGATACTCCACCTCGCCAACCTTGCGGATCTCGGCGTGGTGGATATGCCCGCACACCACCCCGTCCAGCCCGCGCTTCACGCATTCGTGGGCGATCGCCTCTTCGAAGTCGCTGATAAAGCTGACCGCGGTCTTGACCTTGTGCTTGAGGTAGGCCGACAACGACCAGTAGCCATAACCGTAGCGGGCCCGCCAATGGTTCAGCCAGCGATTGAGGGTCAGGGTGAACTCGTAGGCCGAGTCGCCGAGGAACGCCAACCAGCGGTGATAACGGGTGATCACGTCGAACTGGTCGCCATGGATCACCAGCAGCTTGCGACCATCGGCGGTGGTGTGTACCGCTTCGTCGACCAACTGGATATTGCCCAGGATCAGCTTGGAGTAACGGCGCAGGAATTCATCGTGGTTGCCGGTGACATAGATCACCTCGGTGCCACGCTTGCTCATGGTCAGCAGCCGGCGGATCACGTTGGTATGCGCTTGCGGCCAGTACATGCCGCCGCGCATCTTCCAGCCGTCGATGATATCCCCCACCAGGTAGATACAGTCGGCCTGATAACCCTTGAGGAACTGCGACAGGTGTTCGGCCTGGCAGTCCCGGGTCCCCAGGTGCACGTCGGAAATCCACAGGGTTCGCACACGCTGCTTACGGCTGGGTTTGGCGAGCTCCGCACGGGTCATGGGCATTCTCCGGATTTTTCCTGAGCTTGCACCGGGGCAGTTAATAGCCCATGACAGCCAGATGGCAGTCCCGTGACAACCGCACGGACGGCAAGCGGTGTAAACTGCGGCGACGCCAAGGAGACCGTGATGGGACCGATCCTGACCCTGCGCCACTACAGCCCCGACCAGATCGACCACAGCCATGCCCATGCGCAGCTGGTGTTCGGCCTGTCCGGCCGGCTCGACTTCGAGATCGAAGGTCACGGCAGCCAGGTGGTGCAGCAAAGCGTCGCGGTGATTCCCAGCGATGCCCATCACATCTGCGCCAGCCCCAACGGCAGCCGCTGCCTGGTGCTGGATGTACCGGACGAACGCTGGTTGCTGAACACCCTGGGTGACCATGCCGAGGCCAGCCGGCGCCTGCTCGACACCGCCGGGCCGCGAACCCTCGACGCCGCCCAGAGCCAACTGGTGCAGTGGTTGGCGGCCAGTCCGGTGCAGGACCCGCTGATCGCCCGCCAGGGCGCGGTGCTGCTGCTCGCCAGCCTGAACAGCCCCGGCAGCCACCCGTTCGGTGGCAAGCGCCTGCCCCTGGCCGCCCTCAATGCGCATATCGATCGTCATCTGGCCCACCCGCTGCAGGTGGCCGATCTGGCGCGCATCGCCGACCTGTCCGGCGCTCGCCTGCATGCGCGCTTTGTCGCCGAATGCGGCCAGACGCCCATGGACTATGTGCGCAGTCGTCGCCTGCATATCGCCCTGGGGCTGCTGCGCGAGTCGGCACTGCCGATCGGCGAGATCGCCAGCCGCGTCGGCTACCAGTCGCAAAGCGCCTTTGCCGCCGCCGTGCTCCGCGAATTCGGCCGCACGCCCGGTGCGCTGCGACGCGAGTCCTGAGACAAACGATAGCAGGCGCGCGACAGACAGGCACGCCGACCGCCCTCTAGACTGCGGCTCTGTCTGTCAGCGTTTTCAAGGATCACCATGACTCCCCGTTCCGCCCTGGGCGCCCTGCATATCGGCGCATTGATGTTTGGCCTGACCGGCGTGTTCGGCAAACTCGCGAGCGCCGCGCCGGCGATCATCGTCTTCGGCCGTGCCATCTTCGCGGTGCTCGCCCTCAGCCTGTTCGCCCGCCTGGCCCACAATCATCGCTGGCAACCGTTGCCGGCACGGGACTGGCGGCGCCTGCTGCTCAGCGGGCTGCTGTTGGCCGGGCACTGGGTCAGCTTCTTCATCGCGGTAAAAGTCGCCGGCGTGGCCGTGGCGACCCTGGGTTTCGCCAGCTTTCCTGCCTTCACGGTACTCCTCGAGGGGCTGATTTTTCGCGAACGTATCCGCTTCAATGAAATCCTGCTGGTGGTGCTGGTGAGTATCGGCCTGGTGCTGGTCACGCCGGACTTCGACCTCGCCAGCCAGGCCACCGGCGGGCTGCTCTGGGCCGTGCTGTCCGGCCTGCTGTTCTCACTGCTGTCGCTGGCCAACCGCGCTGGCTGCGGGCGGATCCCCGCCGTGCAGGCGGCGTTGTGCCAGAACCTGGTCGTCGCCGCCTGCCTGCTGCCCTGGGCCGCTCCCGGCCTTGCGCAAGTGCCGACGCTGGACTGGTTGTGGATCGGCCTGCTCGGGGTGCTCTGCACGGCCGTGGCCCACAGTCTGTTCGTGGCCAGCCTCGCGGTGATCAAGGCGCGCACCGCCGCGGTAGTCTTCGCCCTGGAGCCGGTGTACGGGATCACCGCGGCCTGGCTGCTGTTCGGCGAAAACCCGACCTTGCGCATGTTGCTCGGCGGCGCCCTGATCATTCTCGCCATCGTGGTCTCCAGCCGACAGGGCACGGCGACCGCCTCTCGGAAAAACCCGGAAGCCGCGTCAGTTCATTGACGAAAACCCAATCCGCCTATACTGGAGACATCCGCAACAGTTTGCTGTCGTTCACGGAGATCAGGGTTTCTCGACGACAGCGGCAGTGATTCCCCCCTGAATCGACTCGATTCGAGCGGCCCTCCCCATCAACATGTTGGAGGGTTTCATCCATGGACATCGTCAGTCTTTTGATTCAAGCCATCAGTGGCGCCGTGGGCGGTAACGTGGCGGGGTCGGCACTGCAGAAATACAACCTGGGCCCGGTCATCAACTCCATCCTCGGCATACTCGGCGGCGGTCTCGGCGGGCAGTTGCTCGATCTCTTCACCAATGGCAGCGTCGGCAGCGGCAACGGCGCACTGGACCTGACCTCGATCCTCAGCAGCATTGCCAGCGGCGGCGTGGGCGGTGGGGTGCTGATGGTGATCGTCGGGCTCATCAAGTCGAAGCTGAGCCCGTCGTAAGTCCACGTCTATCGGGGCCGGTCGTTGTGCCCGAGGTCGCGCTCGGGGTCGATCCGGTCCCGTACCCGCTGCTTGAGCACCTTGGCTTCGGGAAAGCCGCCGTCTTCCTTGCGCTCCCAGATCTGCACCTCGTCGCAGGTGATCCGGAACACCCCGCCGGTCCCCGGTTCCAGGGCCACCTGGCCGAGGTCGTCGGCGAAGGTGCTGAGCAGTTCCTGGGCCAGCCAGGCGGCACGCAGCAACCATTGGCACTGGGTGCAGTAGGTGATGACGATATGCGGTTTACGGGCGGTCATGATTGCGCCAGGCTCCTGGGGGATGGGTCGTCGCTATAATAGCGACCTTTTACCCCCTCCCGAGATCATGATGCGCCGCCTGTCGTCCTGCCTGTTGCTCCGTTTGCCGCCTCTGGCGTTGCAAGCCGCCGAACCAGCGCGAATGACGACAATTCAGAAGGCGCTGTACCTGAATCTGGGACAGACCTTCTGATGTCCGAACGATGAGCCGTATCAGCGAATACTCGCGAGCAAGGTGCGTGCCGTCTGCTTCAACGGCTCATCGCCTTCGCGCAGTAGTTCGAGGAGCAGTTGGCTGGCATGGTCCAGGTCGCCGACATTGATGCAGGTTTGCGCCCGCTCGAGCTTGCTGGCCGAGGCCTGCTCTCGCTCCAGGCTGTCGAAGTCGACTTCCAGGGGGCCGATGTCCAACGGCTCGGAATCACTCATGAAACCATCGAGAAACGCATCGTCCAGTGAGTCCCCGTCTTCTGGCAGGCTCAACTCCACTTCACCCACGGGCGCGGGCTCTGATTCAAGCTCGGAAAAATCACTGAGGAACTGCTCGTCCGGCATCTCGAATACTTCCGGCAGCTCATTGAAGCTCTTGGTGAATATCGGCTCAGGCTCGGGCTCCAGTTCGACAGGCAAAACCGGCTCTTCGACGGTCTTGCTGCGGGGATGCGGCGTATTGTCGAACGGGCTGACCAGATCCCAGTCGGCGTCCATCGACAGGTCATCGAGGTTGAGCTGGAATTCATCCTCCACCGGCTTGTCCGGCGCGGGGGCAGGTGCCTGGGCCGTCGGCTCGTTCCAGTGTGCCGCCAATACTGGCGCAGCGGCTGCAACGGCACCGGCCGCGAGAATCGATGCCGGCGCCGGAGCGGCCGCGACGGGCACAGTGGCAGCACTTTGCAGTTTCGGATACTTGGCACGCAGCTCCTGCAGGGCCGACTCGCTGAACCCTGCCGCCAACAGATTGCGCTCTTGCGTCGCGTAAGCCGCACTGTCGCCCTGCTGAGCCAACACCTCGAGCAAACGCAGCTGCAAGTCCATGCGCCCGGGCTCCTTGAGCATGGCCTCGCGCAGAATGCCCGCCGCTTCGCTGAAGCGACCATAGGCGATGTAGATACTCACACCTTCAAGGGCATCGGGCACTTCACTGGACTGGCGTGAAGCCACAGCCGCCACCGGGGCCACCCTCGGCTCGATCCGCGTCGACTCGGTCGCCGCCGCTTTGCTCGGCGGGGCCGGTGTGACCACACGACTGACCATCGGTTCCGGAGCCGGGGCCGCTGGAGACACGGCCGCGGGCGCCTGTTCAGCCTGCTGGCGGTTGCGCCGCAGGATAAAGACCCCGACCAACAGCGCGATCAGCAGCACCGCCGCCGCCCACAACAGCCAGTTCGGGCCATCGGCACCCTCGGTAGCCGGTGTCGGCGGCACCACTGGAGCGGTCACCACGGCAGGCGCCGACACGGCAGCCTTGGTCTTGAGCTCGGCGAGTTGAGTCTGAAGTTCAACGGTCTGTTTCTGGCTGCCGGCAATCATCTCATCCTGCGCTTTCAACCTGACCTGCAGATCCTCGACGGTCTTCTGCAACTGCTGGTTTTCCAGGGCGGCCTTGGCCAGCTCCTCGGCGTTTTGCGCTGTCTCGGTCACCGCAGCCGCCGCATTCTGCGTGGAGGCAGCCGCGGTGGCCGGAGCCGCAGCGACCGAGGTCGGGGCAGCAGAAGACGCTGGCGCGGTAACCACTGCAACGTCCGGCAACAGCAGGCTCTGGCCGACCCGCAAGCGGTCGCTGCCCGGATTCAGCGCCCGAATGCCCTGGGACAGTTCATTGACCGATGCCTGGCTGCCGGCTTCGCGCAGTCGCTTGGCAATAACCCAGGGGTTGTCGCCCTTGACCACGGTGTAGTGCTTGCCCTGCACGGCAGGCGGCGCGGGGATGTTTGCCACCGAGGCCGGTTGCTCGAGGGTAGCGCTGCGAGCAGGCAGGCTGTAGCCCGCCGGCAGGTTGCCCGGGGGATCGAGCAGTACGGTGTATTCGCGCAGCAAGCGCCCGTTGGGCCGGTTGACCTGCACCAGGAAATTCAGGAAAGGTTCGCTGACCGGCTTGTTGGTCTGCACCTGGATAACACTGCTGTTGCCTCGTAAAACCGGGGTAAAGCGCAGGTCATTGAGGAAGAACACCCGCTCGACGCCCGCCCGGGCGAACTCCTCGGGGGTCGCCAGACTGACCGACAGTTCGCCTTCGGCCAGGTCGCCCGGCTCGATCAAGGCGATTTCCGCGTTCAATGGCTGATTGAGCGCCGAATGCAGGGTGATATCCCCCAGCCCCATGGCCGGTGCCAGCGCCGAATACAACAATCCACCGATCAGCACAGCCAACAGGCGCGCCCGGTTCAGGGTGGATTTTCCAATGGTGCACCGCAACGCGGACTGCAAACTCTCGAGCATGAGCATCCCTTAGCTGGCGTGACGACCCGCGCGCGCGGGCCGGGCACCGACACAATACACAGAACCAGTAACTCTTATAGTCCGCAGCTCAAAGACTATCAAAATTCATTGAAGACGCCCCAAGGCCGGCAGTCCGGGAATGCCTCAGGATTTTTCCAGATTGGCCAGGATCCGGCTGTGGACCCGCATGCATATCCGCAGTTCCTCATCGTCGACACCGACGAACAGCTCATGGCGCAAGGCGGTGGCAATGGTCTCGATCTGTTCGATCAAGGGACGCGCCGAGGCACTCAGGACGATTTTCTTCGCTCGGCGGTCTTCCAGCACCGCCTGGCGCTGGACCAGGCCCTGGGTTTCCAGGCTATCGAGCAGGCGCGCCAGGGTCGGCCCTTCAACACCCACGCTCTGGGCCAGCTCGCGCTGGGTCGGGGCCTCGGTAAAACGCGCCAGGTGCAACAAGACCAGCCAGCGCGCCTGGGACAAGCCCAGGCCGGCCAGACGGCGATCCAGCTCCGCACGCCAGCCTCGCGACATGTGCGCCAGCTGCATGCCAAAACGGTGTTCATCGGTCAACGGCATAAAACACTCAGGGTTAGACTTAAAATAGACAAAACTAATTATTAGTCAGCTAAGCATGACCCATGCCCGGAGGCAAGGCTTGCTCAGTGCTGAATCGTTACTTGTCGTGAATGGAACAGCGACCGGGAACAATACCGACCTCACATTTCAAATTCTGCCTGCAAGGCCGCCCGCACGCAGTACAGGACCCCTTCCGGCACCCGGCCGGCAAACAGCTCGGCAATGGCGGTCACCGGGGGCAATTCGCCTTCGCCGTCGAGGAAGGCGTCCTGGATTTCCCCCAGCAGGTCCTCCGGCAAGTCCAGCGCCTGCTCCAGCGACAGCTGCTGGCGGCCGACGGCTTCGGCCAGCAGGGTATAGACATTCTTCTCCGAGCACTGCAACTGGCCGGCGATCTGTAACGGCGTCATGCCGGCCCGGGCCAGGCTGATCAATTCGTGACGGATATCGGCCACGGTTTTCGGCGGCTCGGCCTCGCCGCCCAGGACTTCGAGGAATGCCTCGCCGTAACGCTCCAGCTTGCGCGCGCCGATACCGCTGACCTTGGCCATATCCGCCAGGGAAGTCGGCTGGCTGCGGAGCATTTCCAGCAAAGTGGAGTCGGGGAAAATGACATACGGCGGCACGCCATGTTCCTGCGCCAACTTGCGCCGCAGGGCGCGCAGGGCTTCCCACTGTTCGCGCTCCTCGCCACGCACCAGTTGGCTGGCGGGGCTGGCGGAAACGCTTTTGGCCGTGGTCTGCGGCTTGAGGTCGCGGCGCAACTCCAGGCTCACCTCGCCCTTGAGCAAGGGCCGGCAGCTATCGCTCAGGCGCAGGCCGCCGTAGCCTTCCAGGTCGATATCGGCCAGCCCGCGGGCCACCAACTGGCGGAACAGGGTGCGCCATTCGCCTTCGGCCAGCGCCTTGCCGACGCCGAACACCGTCAGGTGCTGGTGCCCGAAACTGCGCACCTTGTCGTTTTCCTTGCCCAGCAGCACATCCACCAGGTGCCCGACGCCATACCGCTGGCCGGTGCGGAAGATCGCCGACAGCGCCTGACGCGCCGGTTCGGTGGCGTCCCAGGTCTGCACGCCGTCGACGCAGTTGTCGCAATGCCCGCAGGGCTGCGGCATGTCTTCATCGAAATAGGCGAGCAGGGTCTGGCGACGGCAGCGGGTTTCTTCGCACAGGGCCAGCATGGCGTCGAGCTTGTGGTGCTCCAGGCGCTTGTGCCGCTCGTCACCCTCGGAGTTCTGCAGCATCTGCTTGAGCATCACCACGTCCTGCAAGCCATACGCCATCCAGGCATCCGCCGGCAGGCCGTCGCGACCGGCCCGACCGGTTTCCTGATAGTAGGCTTCCAGGGACTTGGGCAGGTCGAGGTGGGCGACGAAGCGCACGTTGGATTTGTCGATGCCCATGCCGAAGGCGATGGTTGCGACCATGATCAGGCCTTCCTCGTTGAGGAAACGCTTCTGGTTGGCGGCGCGTACATCGCTGGCCAGCCCGGCGTGGTAAGGCAGCGCCGGATAGCCTTGCTCGCAAAGCATCGCGGCGACTTCGTCGACCTTCTTGCGCGAAAGGCAATAGACAATCCCGGCATCGCTGCGCCGCTGCGAGAGAAACGCCAATAGCTGTTTGCGCGGCTGCTCCTTGGGCACGATGCGGTAGAAGATGTTCGGACGATCGAAGCTGGAGAGGAAGCGCTCGGCATTCTGCAGGTGCAGGCGATTGACGATTTCTTCGCGGGTTCGCTTGTCGGCGGTGGCGGTCAGGGCGATGCGCGGCACATTCGGGAACAGCTCGGCCAACTGGCCGAGTTGCAGATACTCGGGACGGAAGTCGTGGCCCCATTGCGACACGCAGTGGGCTTCGTCGATGGCGAACAGGGCGATCTCGAGGTTCTGCAGGAACGACAGCATGCGCGGCTGCACCAGGCGCTCGGGGGCCAGATAGAGCATTTTCACCTCGCCGCGACGAATCCGCGCCGCCAGCTCGCGTTGCTGTTCGGCGCTCAGTGTCGAGTTCAGCGCCGCGGCGGCGACCCCCAGTTCCTCGAGGGTCGCCACCTGGTCGTCCATCAGTGCGATCAGCGGCGAGACCACCACCGTCAGGCCCTCGCGCAGCAGCGCCGGGACCTGGAAGCACAGCGACTTGCCGCCGCCGGTCGGCATCAGCACCAGGGCATCGCCGCCATTGGCCACGCGCTCAATAATGGCACCCTGGCGACCACGGAAGCTGTCGTAACCGAAGATGTCCTTGAGGACGCGTTGAGCCTGTTCGAGCATAACCACTCCAAAAATCACCGAAACGCCTACTCGAAGGCTGGTCGAAGATTGGCCAATTTCACGAAAAAATCCGTAAGCAGGCATTTCTTGAACCGCCATAGGGTCAGCAGCGCATCACAAAACGCGGCAGTATACCCGAGCGTCCGACGGCAATGGGCGGTGCCGGTCGGTTAAGGGAATTCAGTGCTTGCTGGCCTGGGGGCTCAAGAACGCCTAGAATTGCCTATCGTTTATTCCCAAGGTAGCCCTTCAATGTCCTTCGCTGAGCAACTCACCCGCCTGCAAGCCTTCCTCGACGCCGACGAGCTGCACGAAGAGGCGCTGGACTATGTGGCCGCCCACGGCTACCTGACCGCGTTGTCGATCTGCGCCGAGATCGTCCCTGATCGGGAATGGATCGACGCCCTGTTCGCCGAGGAACCGCACTACAGCGACGCCGCCCAGCGCGAAGAGATCGAAGCCACGCTGATCCAGCTCAAGGCCCATATCGCCCGCCAGCTGGCGTCCGATGAAGAGTTCGAGCTGCCGTGCGACCTGGACCTGGGCGACGACCCGGACGACTCCGAGCTGCGCGGCTGGTGCATCGGCTTCATGGAGGGTGTATTCCTGCGCGAGGAAGCCTGGTTCGAAACCGCCGAGGACGAAGTCAGCGAAATGCTCCTGCCGATCATGGTCGGTTCCGGCCTGTTCGACGAACAACCCGAGTTCGCCGATATCGCCGCCGATGCCAACTTGATGGACGACATGATCGTGCAGATCCCGGAAGCCCTGACCGCGTTATACCTGCTGTGCAACGCCCCGGACGAAAAGCCGGCGATCCTCAAGCCACGTCATCACTGACTAGCCCGAGCAGGAGCAGGAGCAGGAGCAGGATTTTGTAGGAATCGGATTCTGTGGAAACAGGATTCTGTGGGAGCAGGATGCTGTGGGAGCAGGATTTATCCGCGAAGAGGCCCCTGAGACCGCCAAAAGCTTCGCGGGCAAGCTCCGCTCCCACAGTGGATATCCAGTCGTAAGCAAACTCTCGGCTAGACACAGACATTGTGGGAGCAGGATTCATCCGCGAAGAGGCCCTCGATACCACCAAAAGCTTCGCGGGCAAGCTCCGCTCCCACAGTCGATATCCAGTCGTAGGCAAACTCTCGGCTAGACACAGACATTGTGGGAGCAGGATTTATCCGCGAAGAGGCCCCTGAGGCCGCCAAAAGCTTCGCGGGCAAGCTCCGCTCCCACATGGATATCCAGTCGTAAGCAAACTCTCGGCTAGACACAGACACTGTGGGAGCAGGATTCATCCGCGAAGAGGCCCCTGAGGCCGCCAAAAGCTTCGCGGGCAAGCTCCGCTCCCACATGGATATCCAGTCGTAAGCAAACTCTCGGCTAGACACAGACATTGTGGGAGCAGGATTCATCCGCGAAGAGGCCCCTGAGGCCGCCAAAAGCTTCGCGGGCAAGCTCCGCTCCCACAGTGGATATCCAGTCGTAAGCAAACTCTCGGCTAGACACAGACATTGTGGGAGCAGGATTCATCCGCGAAGAGGCCCCTGAGACCGCCAAAAGCTTCGCGGGCAAGCTCCGCTCCCACAGTGGATATCCAGTCGTAAGCAAACTCTCGGCTAGACACAGACATTGTGGGAGCAGGATTTATCCGCGAAGAGGCCCTCGATACCACCAAAAGCTTCGCGGTGATACGGCGACCCGACAAGTCCCGCTCCCACACGTTATCCAGCGCCTTCCCAGATTCAAGCATCCTGAATTGTCGGGTGCCCTTGCCCGTGATTGCGTAGGAAAGTCTCTTCGCCCATCGCGCGAATCTGTCCTTCGATCAGCGCTTCGAACGGCCGCAGCAACGCCGCGAACGAAACCGGCGCTTCCAGGGTTTCCAGTGCCTGGACAATCGCCTCAATCGTCGATAGCGCGCCCGGCTCCGGCGCCTTGCGCAATCGGTAGCGCGACACCGCCCCCGCCCCCAGCGTCACCCGTGGCAACGCCGCCAGCAACGGATTGAGGTAGAGCAGCTTGCGCGCCTTGCGCCAGGTGCCATCGGGTACTACCAGCAACAACGGCAAATCCCTCGGCACCGCCGCATAAGCCTGCAAGGGCCGCGCATCGTCTGCCGGGAACAGCAATTTCACCTGGTAGCCGGGCTGTTGCAGCAACCGGGGCAGGTCCTCGAAAACCTCCCCCACCCGCAACTCGGCATTGCTCAACCCCAGCGCCGCCAGCCGGGCGGTGTTCAAGGCATGATTGACCTCACTGGGGTGCTGCAGCAGCAGCACGCGGGTGCGGCTATCCAATTGTGGGATCAGTGCACACAAGCAGTGGCTTTCTGGACGCAGGCAGCGTTCACAATGGGCTCTGGACATTGAATTGATACCGATCAGGGCTGGTTGAGCTGCGCTTTGAGCAGGTCGCGGAAGGTCTGGATCAACGGCTCGCGACTGCGGCCCCGACGCAGGATCATGGAGAACGGCGCCTGGTAGCCGAAGGTCGCGGGCAGAAGCACCCGCAAATCCCCCTTGTCAGCCCAGGGCTGGGCATAGTGCTCCGGCAGATAGCCGATATAGGCGCCGGACAACACCAGGATCAATTGCGCCTCCATGCTTTCCACCGTCGCCGCACTGTGCTTGAAGCCATGGCGCGCCAGTTCGGCCTGGCTCCAGTAGCCACGTCCGACCATGCGTTGCTGGGTAATCACCTGTTCCGGGATCCGTCGTTCGTTGTACAGCGGATGCCGGCTGCTGCAATACAACCAGTGCTGCTCGCGGTACAGCGGCTGGTAAACCAGCCCGCTCATGCGCGTGGAGAAGGCGCCGATGGCCAGGTCGAGGCGATTGTCCTGCACACCGAGCTGCAATTCGTAGGGGCTCATCACCGACAGGTGCAGGTGCACTGCCGGGTGCTCCTGGCTGTAGGCGCCGATGGCCTCGGCCAGGGGCAAAGCCGGCTCGCTGACCGTGGAATCGATCACCCCCAGGTTCAAGGTGCCGCGCAACTCGCCCTTGAGGGCCGCGGCGTATTGCTCGAAACCTTCCAGCTCGCCGAGCAGGCGCAGGGTTTCCTGGTGGAACAGCTCACCTTTGCTGGTCAGGCTGAAACCGCCGCGCCCGCGATGACACAACACCAGGCCCAGGGACGCTTCAAGCTGGCTCATGTAGGTGCTGATGGCCGAGGTCGAGAGATTGAGCTCCTGCTGGGCATTGGCGAAGCCCTGGTGCCGGACCACGCTGACGAAGATGCGCAATAGTTTGAGGTCAGGTAAAGCATTGGCCATGGGAGTTCCTGGGGAAAGTCTGCATTGCCGGAAACAATTCTGTTCGCCCAGTTTCCCATTAGTTCAGAAAAATCTGAACTAACTATTTGCCGTCAGCGATTCTTCCCACCCGGCACCTTTCGCAGAATCGCCCCCCTGATAACCAAAATAAATGATGAGGCTTACCCGTGGACAAGATTCTTCACCAACCACTGGGCGGTAACGAAATGCCGCGCTTCGGCGGTATCGCCACCATGATGCGCCTCCCGCACCTGCAATCGGCCGCCGGCCTAGACGCCGCGTTCATCGGCATCCCGCTGGACATCGGCACCTCGCTGCGCGCCGGGACCCGTTTTGGTCCGCGGGAAATCCGTGCCGAGTCAGTGATGATCCGCCCGTACAACATGGCCACCGGTGCCGCGCCCTTCGATTCGCTGTCGGTGGCCGACATCGGTGACGTGCCAATCAACACCTTCAACCTGCTGGACGCCGTGCGCATCATCGAAGAAGCCTACGACGCCATCCTCGAACACCCGGTCATCCCGCTGACCCTGGGCGGCGATCACACCATCACCCTGCCGATCCTGCGGGCCATCCACAAGAAGCACGGCAAGGTCGGCCTGGTGCACATCGACGCCCACGCCGATGTCAACGATCACATGTTCGGCGAGAAAATCGCCCATGGCACCACCTTCCGCCGCGCCGTGGAAGAAGGCCTGCTGGACTGCGACCGCGTGGTGCAGATCGGCCTGCGCGCCCAGGGCTACACCGCCGAAGACTTCAACTGGAGCCGCAAGCAGGGCTTCCGTGTGGTCCAGGCCGAAGAGTGCTGGCACAAATCCCTCGCCCCGCTGATGGCCGAGGTACGCGAAAAAGTCGGCGGCGGCCCGGTGTACCTGAGCTTCGACATCGACGGTATCGACCCGGCCTGGGCACCGGGTACCGGCACCCCGGAAATCGGTGGCCTGACCACTATCCAGGCGATCGAGATCGTCCGCGGCTGCCAGGGCCTCGACCTGGTCGGCTGCGATCTGGTGGAAGTCTCGCCACCCTACGACACCACCGGCAACACCTCGCTGCTCGGCGCCAACCTGCTGTACGAGATGCTCTGCGTACTGCCCGGCGTGGCCCACCGCTGAGGAGCTACCGTGAACGACCATGACCAGGTACTCAAGGCCGCCGCCGAGTTGGTGGCCGCCTTCGCCGCCAATGATCGCGAAGCCTACTTCGGCGCCTTCAGCGCCGATGCCAGCTTCGTTTTCCACACCCTCGAACAGCCCTTGCTGTCACACGATGCCTATCAGGCGCTGTGGGACAACTGGCGGGCGGACGACGGCTTCGAGGTGATTTCGTGCACCTCGAGCAACGCTTTCGTCAGCCTGCAGGGCGATGTGGCGATTTTCATCCATGACGTGGCCACCGAGCTGCGCATGCAAGGGGAGCTTCTCTTTAGCCAGGAGCGCGAAACCATTGTGTTTCGCAAACAACGAGAATCAGGCCCATGGCTGGCCTGCCACGAGCATTTGTCAGCGAAACCCCAGGGAATGCCCTCCCCTTAGCCAACCCCGGTAACCCTCGCGGAAGACGAGGGCACCGCAGTGATCGGAGCGATCATGAATAAAAACAACAATGAAAAAAGCCTTGGCAGCATTGAAACCAACGGGGTCGAACAGATCCCCGACCACGAACGCGATGCCCGACCCAGCGACCTGTTTCGCCTGATCTTCGGCGGCGCGAATACCTTTGCCACCGCCGTGCTCGGCAGCTTCCCGGTGCTCTTCGGCCTGTCCTTCCAGGCCGGCGTCTGGGCGATCGTGCTGGGCGTGGTGCTCGGCGCGCTGATCCTCGCGCCCATGGGCCTGTTCGGGCCGATCAACGGCACCAACAACGCCGTGTCCTCCGGCGCGCACTTCGGTGTGCATGGACGGATCGTCGGCTCGTTCCTGTCGCTGTTGACCGCCATCGCGTTCTTCTCGCTCTCGGTGTGGAGCTCGGGGGATGCGCTGATCGGCGGCGCCAAGCGGTTGGTCGACATGCCGGAAACCGATCTGACCCTGGGCCTGGCCTACGGCCTGTTCGCGATCCTGGTCCTGACGGTGTGCATCTACGGCTTCCGCTTCATGCTGTGGGTCAACCGCATCGCCGTATGGGCCGCCAGCCTGCTGTTCCTGCTGGGGATCTTCGCCTTTGCGCCGGCCTTCGACAGTCACTTCGCCGGGACCGTGGCGATGGGTCAGGCCGGTTTCTGGGCAGCCTTCATCGGTGCCGCGCTGGTGGCCATGAGCAACCCGATTTCCTTCGGGGCGTTCCTGGGCGACTGGTCGCGTTATATCCCCCGTGAAACCTCGAAAGTCCGGATCATGCTGGCGGTGATCGCCGCGCAGATCGCCACCTTGATCCCCTTCCTGTTTGGCCTCGCCACCGCGACCATCGTGGCGATCAAGGCACCGGACTACATCACCGCGAACAACTATGTCGGTGGCCTGCTGGCCGTCTCGCCGACCTGGTTCTTCCTGCCGGTATGCCTGATCGCGGTGATCGGCGGCATGTCCACCGGCACCACCTCGCTGTATGGCACCGGGTTGGACATGTCCAGCGTGTTCCCACGGTTGCTGTCGCGGGTCAAGGCAACCTTGCTGATCGGCGTGCTGTCGATTGCCTTCATCTTCGTCGGACGCTTCGCGGCGAACCTGGTGCAGAGCGTGTCGACCTTCGCCGTGCTGATCATCACCTGTACCACCCCGTGGATGGTAATCATGATCATCGGCCTGCTGGTGCGTCGCGGCTACTACTGCCCGGATGACCTGCAAGTCTTCACCCGTGGCGAAACCGGTGGGCGCTACTGGTTCAGCCACGGCTGGAACTGGCGCGGCCTGGGTGCCTGGATCCCCAGCGCGCTGGTGGGACTGTGCTTCGTCAACCTGCCGGGGCAGTTCGTCGGCCCGCTGGGCAACCTGGCCGATGGCATCGACATCAGCCTGCCGATCACCCTCGGGCTGGCGTCGCTGATGTACCTGGCACTGCTCAGCCTGTTCCCGGAAACCGCTGAGGTCTACGGACCGCGGGATGCGCGCAGCCAGGATGGCAAAACCTTGAAGCCTGGAATGCGCCAGACGGCCTGATACACCTGTGGCGATGGGGCTTGTCGGAACGCCGCATCGCCCCGTTCGGCTGCGAAGCAGTCGCAAACCGGATACTGCAATCGGCCTGATGCAGCGCACTTGCTGACTTCAGGGCCGCTTCGCGCCCCAACGGGAGCAAGCCCCCTCGCCACAAAATGTACCTTGAAGCTTGCTTCACCATAAAAAAGATAAACGGAGACACGCCGTCATGGCTTTGGATTTATTGGTTGTACTCATTTATGCCGCCGGCATGCTCGTGCTCGGTTACTACGGCATGCGCAAGGCCAAGACCCACGAAGACTACCTGGTGGCCGGCCGCAACCTGGGCCCGACGCTGTACATGGGCACCATGGCCGCCACGGTACTCGGTGGCGCCTCCACCGTCGGCACTGTGCGCCTGGGCTATGTCCACGGGATTTCCGGCTTCTGGCTCTGCGCGGCCCTCGGGTTCGGCATCATCGCGCTGAACCTGTTCCTCGCCAAACCGCTGCTGAAACTGAAAATCTTCACCGTGACCCAGGTCCTGGAGAAACGCTACAACCCCATGGCCCGCCAGGCCAGCGCGGTGATCATGCTGGCTTATGCGTTGATGATCGGCGTGACCTCGATTCTCGCCATCGGCACCGTGCTGCAAGTGCTGTTCAACCTGCCGTTCTGGCTCTCGGTACTGCTGGGCGGCGGCGTGGTGGTGGTCTACTCGACCATCGGCGGCATGTGGTCGCTGACCCTGACCGATATCGTCCAGTTCGTCATCAAGACCGTGGGCCTGATGTTCATCCTCTTGCCGATCTGCCTCTACCGCGTCGGTGGCTGGGATGAACTGGTGAGCAAACTGCCGGCGAGCAGCTTCAGCTTCACCACCATCGGTTGGGACACCATCATCACCTACTTCCTGATCTACTTCTTCGGCATCCTCATCGGCCAGGACATCTGGCAACGGGTGTTCACTGCCAAGGATGAGAAAGTCGCGAAATATGCCGGCAGCGTCGCCGGGGTCTACTGCATCGTCTACGGCCTGGCCTGCGCCCTGATCGGCATGGCCGCCCATGTGCTGATTCCGGACCTGGCCAACGTGAACAACGCCTTTGCCGCCATCGTCAAGCAGTCGCTGCCCGATGGCATTCGTGGCCTGGTGATCGCCGCGGCGCTGGCGGCCATGATGTCCACCGCCAGCGCCGGCCTGCTGGCCGCCTCCACCGTGCTGACCGAAGACCTGCTGCCGAAGCTGCGCGGCGGCAAGCAGTCGAGCCTGGGGATCAACCGCCTGTTCACCTGCCTGACCGGGATCGTGGTGCTGGGCATCGCCCTGGTGGTCAGCGACGTGATCAGTGCCCTGACCCTGGCCTACAACCTGCTGGTGGGTGGCATGCTGATTCCGCTGATCGGCGCGATCTTCTGGAAACGCGCCACCACCAGCGGCGCCATTACCAGCATGGCCCTGGGCTTCGTCACCGCCCTGGTGTTCATGTTCAAGGACGGCCTGGACGCCAATACCCCGATCTACTACAGCCTGGCCATCGGCCTGATCAGCTTCATCGTGGTCAGCCTGCTGTCCCCGCGCCCGGCCAACGTAGCCATCGCCATCTGATACCGCGGTTACTTCAGCGGGTGCGACGTCGGTTGTCGCATCCGTTTTTTTACCTGCAATCCCCGCACTGAAAGTGCCCAGCCCCACCTGGGGATGAACGGTCAAGCCCCCCGCGAAACTTGTGCTGTACTGGCCTATAGCGACTGCCTTCTTGATTAACAAGAAAGTACAAGGATCGCTGGTGTCATACCTGACAGCTATCGCACTGCCCCAGGAAAGGGTCAAACAATAAGAAGACTTTCCCCGAGGCGTTGTTTATGAACAGGCTCGAGATTCATCAGCAAATCTGCCATTCCATCGAGGAACAGTTGTCGTTGAAGTGGCCGCAGAATCCCTCCCAGGCCACTGACGACACCTACTCCCTCGATCTCGTCGAGTTGTTCCAGCACCTTGAATGTCTGTTCAACGTGCATCTGGATCTGAACCGCGACCTGAGAGGCATCACTACCCTGGGTGATCTCAGTCGGTTTATCTATGAGAAGACTCAGCCCGCCGATCCCAGCGGACTTCCCCTGCTCGGCACAGCCCCGCCGCCCCAACCACCAAGACAGCAGAGGAGACCGCAGGCATGAAAAGAACCGATATTCGCAAGAACGTGCATGATTTCGTCAGCCGGCGGCTCGACGACCATCAGGCGTTCGCTGACGATCAGAGCTTGCAGGCACTGGGATTCGACACACAGGACATTGAAGACCTGATGTTCTGTCTTGAAGATGAGTTTGATCTGACGGCATTTACCGAAGAGGAAGACCGCTTGCTCAAGGAAGCGGTCACGGTCAACGACTTGAGTCGTTTCCTGCAGAAAATCGCCAGGCACTGACCTTCGCAAATACGGCCCCGCCCCTATCGCTGAACCGTATTGCCCGCCCGGAGGCGCTTACCGACGCGGCTGGCGACGACGGCGATCATCGTCGGTACGAATAGGTACCGGCTGCAGCGGCGGTTCGATCAGGCCAAGGGCAACACCGAGGTCATGGAGCCAAGTTTGCAGTTTGTCTTTCATATAGCCCCCTTCAGGGTAATGCGAGCGACGGAGTTCTGTAGCCGCTTCACACAGATCATAGCCCTAAGTCCTACGCAATGCTGTCCCTTGCACCAGGATCTTTGATTTAAATCATGGCAAAACGCTTCAAGCCGACGCACGGAGCCCTTCGGCGCTGGTCACCAAGGGCAGCAAGGCGTTTTTCTGCAGTTCGATCCAGGCCGCCAGGTTGGCGCCGACCATACCCTTGCGCCACATCAGCCAGGTGCTGGCACTGGCAAACGGCTCGACCAGCCGATGCACCGACACGCTTTCCCGCCCGGGCAGGCTGGCCAGCATTGACTCGGACATCATCGCCACGCCGGAACCGGCGGTGACACAGGCAAGCATACCGGGATAGGACTCGATCTCGATGGCCCGCCCCATGGTCGCGTGATAGTGGCCGAACCAGGCCTCCAGGCGCAGGCGGTAGGCACAGCCGCGACGAAAGGTGAAGACCGGCCGCCCCTGTACCTCCAGGGCACTGCGCACCGGCGGGTGATCGGCCGGAGCGATCAACACCAGGGTTTCACCGCAGAACGCAATGCCGTCGAGCCCGGCCAGCTGCAGCGGGCCATCCACCAGGGCGGCATCCAGCCGCCCGGAGACCAGTCCTTCGAGCAGTTCGCCGCTGGGCGCGGACTGCACCTGCAAGTTCACGTCCGGATAAGTGCGGTGATAACGCGCCAACATCGACGGCAGGTAAATCGCCGCGGTGCTATACATGGTGCCCAGAACGAAATCCCCCGCCGGCTGCCCGCCGCGCACGGCGGTCTGGGCTTCGTCATGCAGCGAAAACAGCCGGCTCGAGTAATCGAGCAGGACCTTGCCGGCCGGAGACAGTTGCAGGCGCTGGCGCTCACGCAGGAACAACTCGACCCCCAGTTGCTCCTCAAGCTGCCTGATACGCGTGGACAGGTTCGACGGCACCCGATGCAGGCGCTCGGCCGCACGGGTGATGGAACCCTCCTCGGCCACGGCCTGGAAGATCCGTAATTGGCTGAACTCCATCATCCTCTCCAAATATGAACAAGTTACTCACTATTATTCATTTTTAATGAAAGTCAATCGATCCTAGCCTGACGGTCATAGTCCTCTGCCGGGAAATGACACCATGTCACCTCTGATTCGCCTGACCGCCTGCTTTATCGCCCTGATGATGGCCATGGGGGTGGGCCGCTTTGCCCTGACCCCGCAACTGCCGCACCTGATCAGCGAAGGCCAGATCGACCTGACCGCCGGTGGCCTGATCGCCGCCGCCAATTACCTGGGCTACCTGCTGGGCGCGGTGGATGCCATGTTCGCCCGGCGCGCGCACCATGTTCGCCTGCGCCTGCTCGCCGGCCTGTGGTCATGCGTGCTGCTGACCCTGGCCTCCTACTGGGCCCACGGGTTCTGGTCGCACTGGCTGCTGCGCTTCGGCACCGGGGTGGCAAGTGCCTGGGTGGTGGTCATGATCACCAGCCTGAGCCAGCCGCTGGCCCATGCCGCCGGCCGGCCACGCCTGGGCGCCTGGGTGTTTGCCGGTCCCGGCCTGGGCATCGCGCTCACCGGTCTGCTGGCGCTGGGCTCGAATCTGCTGGGGCAGAACTCGTCGACCCTGTGGCTGGTGTATGCCGGTGTCGGCCTGCTGATGTTGCTGCTGATCCTGCCCTTCCTCCCGCTGCCGAACGCCAAGCCCGTCGTCACCACAACCGCTCCCATGGCCATTGACAGCGAGCAGCAACCCATCGGTCATCTGGGACTGATCTATGCCTTGTATGGCCTGGGCTACATCATTCCGGCGACCTTTCTCTCGCAGATGGCCAGTGCGCGCTTCCACGGGCAATGGCAGGCCGACCTGTTCTGGCCCAGCTTCGGCCTGCTCGCGGCCCTCGGTGTGGTACTGGTGAGCCTGCGGCGCGCCAGGCCTGACAGTACCCGTCGCTGGTTGATGGTGACGCTCTGGCTGCAGGCAGCCGGGGTCTTCACCTGCCTATTGTCGAGCGGCCTGGGGCTGACGCTGGGGGTGATGCTCTGCGGCACACCGTTCCTGGCCTGCATGCAGCTGGTCATGCAGCGCTCGCGGGAACTGGCACCTCACGCCACTCATCGCAATGCCGGGCTGCTGACCGCCTGTTTCGCCATCGGTCAACTCTGCGGGCCGTTGCTCGCGGCCTTGAGCAGCCACTTCAGTGGTGGCCTGCAACCGGCCTTGATCGTGGCGGGCAGTGGCCTGGTGCTGGCGGGGATGGTGTTGTTGCAGCCAGGAATGGCTCCAGCATCGAAGGCGGCCCAAGTGCAACGCTGATCGTCGCAGGGCCGCAACTCCAGGGTGCGGCAGGCAGGACCGCTGTGCTGTCCATCGCCGGCAAGCCGGCGATGACGTCAGCCAAGGCAACCAAGACTCAGCTCAACTCGATACGATCGGCATGGATCACAATCTGCCCTTGCTTGTAGAGCGCACCAATGGCCTTCTTGAAATTGCCTTTGCTGACCCCGAACAAACCACTGATCACGGTGGGATCGCTCTTGTCGCTGACCGCCAGCACACCATTGTTTTCACGCAACTTGGCGAGGATCTTGCTGTTCAGGCTGCCGGAGGCTTCCTCGCCCACGGGTTGCAGGCTCAGGCTGATCTTGCCGTCGGCGCGGATCTCCTTGATAAAGCCCTTTTCCTCTTTGCCGGCCCGCAGGAACTTGAACACTTCGTTCTTGTGAATCAGGCCCCAATGCTTGTTGTTGATGATCGCCTTGAAACCCATATCGGTCGCTTCGGCCACCAGCAGGTCGACTTCCTGGCCGGGCGTATAGCTGGCCGGAGTCTTGTCCAGGTAGCGGTCCAGGCGCGCCGTGGCGGTAATGCGGCGGGTATGCTTGTCGAGGTAGACATGCACCACGCAATAATCGCCGGCGCTCAACTGGCGCTTCTCCTCGGAATACGGCAACAGCAGGTCCTTGGGTAATCCCCAATCGAGGAACACACCGATACTGTTAACTTCCTTGACTTTGAGACTGGCGAATTCACCCACCTGAACTTTGGGTTTTTCCGTGGTGGCAATCAACTTGTCAGCACTGTCCAGATAAATGAAAACATTCAGCCAGTCTTCATCTTCACTGGGAATATCCTTGGGGATATAACGGTTGGGCAGAAGAATCTCGCCGTCCGCGCCACCGTCCAGATACAAACCAAAATTAGTGTGTTTAACCACTTGCAAGCTGTTATAACGCCCGACTAAAGCCATTTCCAATACCCTCATTGCGTGGCTGGCATTCTACCCGAGTTTGACGGCGCTGTTTCACAGCCCTTGCCACCCGCTGAAACGCCCGCTGCAAGGCTTGATTTTCAAGGGCTTGCCGACAAAAGCATGGCCGTTCGTCAGACCACCGACCACGCCCAGGCGTGAAATCCCGCCCTTGCACGGTAAATATCGAGGCCTGGTTGCGAGTCAAAACAGTAGCTTAGCCAATAATAACAAGCCCCCCCGAGAAGCCATTGCGAATCCCCCTCTACCTTGGCGCGGGATATTTATCAAGCAATTGTCAAGCCTTTCAGGTAGAATGATCGATCCAGTTAATATCTACACAGGTTAATGGCCGCCATGCGCGTAAAAGCATCCAACAGCAAAGCAAAGCCCGCTCCAGCCGTTGAAACCAGCGATTCGATCAACGAGCAAATTGCGGCTTTCCTGAAATCCGGCGGCGAGATCCAGCAAATTGCCAAAGGCGTCAGCGGCCAGACTTTCGGCCCCTCGAAACAAATCACCCTCGGCAAAAAGTAATTCCCCCCGCGCAACACCCAAGCCACTCTGCGCTTTGAACCCCAAGGCGCAGGGCTGAAGTGACACTCCCGCCCCGCACTGCATGTACCGCGCCGATCGCACCGCGCGCAAGCCACCGTGCGCCCGCGCCAGGCGCCGTGGTCATCGATGGAAACCATTGAGTAATTGAACCACCGGCCGCATAAGCGTTCCATGGAGCAATGTCCCCAACAGGCTTCATCGATGTCGTACCGGCTGACCTCCCTCCTCTGGTTGCTGCTCCTGAGCCTGGCACTCGGCGCCGAGGCCATTGCCCAGGTCGTGCGCACCGTCACGCCCTCGGCGGTCGAGTTGCCGCGGGGCCTGAGCGATCAACAGATACCCGAGATGGGCCAGGCTTTTGCCAAGGATCAGCGTGAGCATCGGGCGCAATATGTGGCCCCGCCCGTCGAGGAACAGATCCGCGACCGCGCGGAGCAGGCCACCCGCAGCCTGCTGGTGGAGCTCAGGCGATCTGCACCTTGGCGGCCACTTGATCGAAGGTGGTCGGGTCCAGCGCGTCGGCCTGCTCGTCGAGTACCTGCAAGGGGTGGTCGTTGCCGGGAATGCTGCTGTCGAGCAGGCTCAACAGCGCAGAGCCACGCGGTGTAAGGATAAAATTCTCGCCATTACCGCCCTCGCCCTCCGGACGGCTCTCGATATAGCCGTGCTTGAGCAACAACCGTTCGTAGTCGGCCGCCAGCGCCTTCAGGTCATCGAGATTGCCCGTCGCCTGTCCCTGCGCGGCCTGGGCCGTGGCGTGCTCCTCGGCATAGGCCCGGGGGGCGAAGCTATGGCCCGCGCTGTTCTGCACCTCATGGAGCAGACGTTCGATCAGTTCCCAGTTGTAAGTCGTCATCCTGATTAACCCTTCACATGTGAGAGTGAGAAGCCCTGCATAAGGATAGAGTAGTGCTGATCATGGCGGTTCAGCCGGTTTGCGCCCACGGATGACCATTGGGCGGAAACCGCCCTCAGAACCGCTCCCGACAAGCTCCGCTCCCACAGACATCGCTCCCACAAAAACGCCAATGCCCCGACAAGTCGGGGCATTGGTGGGAGAGCAAGCGCCTCAGCCGATTGCCGGTTATTCGGCAGCCGGGGCTTGCGGCTTGCGGCGCTTGAGCGGCGCCATGCCGTCCTTGCTGACCAACGACAGCGCATCGGTCTTCGGCCGGTTGGCGATCTTGCGCTTGGTCGGCGCCTTGGCGGCCGACTTCTTCTTGTCGCCCTTGGCGTCGGTCTTTTTCTTTTTCACGCCGACAGCCTTGCCCGAAGCCTTGACCTTCTTCGGTCCGCCGTAGGTACCTTTGACTTCCTTGATGGTACGGCGCTCGAAGCTCTGCTTGAGGTAACGCTCGATGCTCGACATCAGGTTCCAGTCGCCGTGGCAGATCAGCGAGATCGCCAGGCCGTCGTTACCGGCACGCCCGGTCCGACCGATGCGGTGCACGTATTCGTCGCCGCTGCGCGGCATATCGAAGTTGATCACCATGTCCAGGCCGTCCACGTCCAGGCCACGAGCGGCGACGTCAGTGGCCACGAGGATCTTCACCCCACCCTGTTTCAGGCGGTCGATGGCCAGCTTGCGGTCCTTCTGGTCTTTCTCGCCGTGCAGGACGAAAGCCTTGTATTCCTGGGCCACCAGACGACCGTAGATACGGTCGGCCATGGCCCGGGTGTTGGTGAAGACAATGGCTTTCTGATAGGTCTCGTTGGCCAGCAACCAGTTGAGGATCTGCTCTTTATGCTGGTTATGGTCGGCGGTGATGATCTGCTGGCGCGTGGTGTCGTTCAACTGGCTGACCGCATTGAGCTGCAGGTGTTCGGGGTTGTTCAGGACCTTGGCGATCATGTCGCGCAGGCCGGAACCGCCGGTGGTGGCGGAGAACAGCATGGTCTGCTGGCGGTTGGTGCATTCGTCCACCAGGCGCTGCACGTCTTCGGCAAAGCCCATGTCGAGCATGCGGTCGGCTTCGTCGAGCACCAGCACTTCGACTTCTTTCAAGTCCAGGTTGCCGGCGTTCAGTTGCTCGATCATCCGCCCCGGGGTGCCGATCAGGATATCCGGCACCTTGCGCAGCATGGCGGCCTGGACCTTGAAGTCTTCACCGCCGGTGATCAGGCCGGACTTGATAAAGGTGAACTGGGAGAAACGCTCGACTTCCTTGAGGGTCTGCTGGGCCAGCTCGCGGGTCGGCAGCAGGATCAGGGTCTTGATGCTTACACGGACCTTGGCCGGGCCGATCAGGCGATTGAGGATCGGCAGGACGAACGCGGCGGTCTTGCCACTGCCGGTCTGCGCCGTCACCCGCAGGTCACGCCCCTGCAACGCCAACGGAATGGCCGCCGCCTGCACTGGCGTAGGCTCGACAAATTTAAGCTCGGCCACGGCTTTGAGCAGGCGTTCGTGCAGGGCGAATTCGGAAAACACGGGTGCTACCTCGAAGAAATACAAAATATCAGCGGCATAGGGTAACGGTTTCGAGCGCCGAGGCCGAGTTTCTTTGTGAAAAGCGCGACAAACAGCGCTGTTTTTCTGCGCTGAATGGGTTGGCGCGACGATAGTCCGTCGGGGTCTGGCTCATCTCCACACGAAAGTGCCGATTGAAATTGGAGAGATTGCAGTAGCCCACCTCGAAGCAGATGTCCGCCACCGACATCTGTGTTTGCAACAGCAAACGGCAGGCGCGCTGGACCCGCAACTTGCGCATCAGGTCGATAAAGCCGTGCCCGGTAATGCGTTTGAAAAACCGTGAGAACCCCGGCTCGCTCATCCCCAACTGCCCGGCGATCACTGACAGCCGGATATCCCCCGTCAGCTCCCTGAGCAAGTAATCGAAAGCCTTGTGGATGCGTTCGGAGCTTTTCGCATCCGGCGCAGGCATATAGCAGGTGCTGGCCAGACAGCACGCCTCTGTCACCGGCGCACTCGCCAGGGTGTTCAACAACTGCAGGAACAGCAGCAAACACGGCAAACCCTGGGCAGCACCGATGGCTTCCAGCAGTCGCGCGGCTTCAAGCGCCGTTTCGCCGCTGAACTCCAGGCCGCGCCGGGCGCGCTCGAACAGCACCTGCAAATCGCCAAGCTCGGGCATGACTTCGCGCAGGGCCAGCAGCGCCGCGCCGTCGAATTGCAAAACCACATCGCGCCCCAGCAGGTGCTCCCCCGGCGCCAGGTCACCCATCCAGTCATGGGGCAGGTCCGGCCCCATCATCGCCACGTGGCCAGCGGCAAACGCGCCGATGTAATCGCCCGCCACCAATTTTCCGCTGCCCTGGCGGATCAAGTGAATTTCGTATTCGGGATGATGATTCCAGCGCGCAAGCGCGTAGGGATAGTCGTGCTCATACCAACGAAAGCTGTGTTCCGGCTGGGGCAGGATGACTTCCAGCTCGGCAGGGGGCTGCTCGAATAGCACGGCGTGGCGATCAGGCATGGTTTGCCCCTTTTTTTATAGTTCTGTTCAGCAACATAGCCGGATCAAAGCCTGTTCGCTACCCAGGGCCTTACCCGGGACTGGTACTTTTTTGATCTTTGTGGAGGCCAGGCAGAGCGATCAAAAAAGTATCGGCCTCTCGTTCTCAACGCGTTTGTTGCGCCTTCCGCGAGCTGCTGTAATCCAGCCGTCACCCGCCACGGTCCGAGACGTTTCTGACCAGCCACGGCTTACAACAACAATAATGATTCCGCGCCACCGGCGTGGAGTGGAGAGCATCATGAAGACCCGGCATCACGCGCTCATCCTGTCCGCTGGCTTGTCTTTGGCCTGTGCCGCCCAAGCCGCCGAAACCCTCACCATCGCGACGGTTAATAACCGCGATATGATCCGCATGCAGCGGCTCTCCAAGGTTTTCGAAGCGCAGCACCCCGACCTCAAGCTCAATTGGGTCGTGCTGGAAGAGAACGTCCTGCGTCAACGACTGACCACCGACATTGCGACCCAAGGCGCACAGTTCGATGTCTTGACCATCGGCACCTACGAAACGCCGCTGTGGGCCGCCAAGCATTGGCTGGAACCGATGACGGATCTGCCGGCGGCCTACGATGTCGCCGACATCTTCCCTTCGGTGCGCCAGGGCCTGTCGCTCAATGGCACGCTCTACGCCCTGCCCTTCTACGGTGAAAGCACGGTCACCTATTACCGCACGGATCTGTTCAAGCAAGCCGGGCTGAGCATGCCCGAGCATCCGACCTGGACCCAGCTCGGCGAGTTTGCCGCCAAGCTGCACCATCCCGATAAAGAGCAATACGGCATGTGCCTGCGTGGCAAGGCCGGTTGGGGCGAGAACATGGCGCTGCTGAGCACCATGGCCAATACCTTCGGGGCGCGCTGGTTCGATGAACAATGGCAACCCGAGCTGACCGGACCTGAGTGGACCGCCGCGGCCAACTTCTACGTCAGCACCCTCAAGAACTACGGCCCGCCGGGTGTTTCAAGCAATGGTTTCAACGAAACCCTGGCCCTGTTCAACAGCGGCAAATGCGCCATCTGGGTCGATGCGAGCGTCGCCGGCTCCTTTACCACGGACAAGACGCAAAGCCGGGTCGCCGACACAGTGGGCTTCGCCCCGGCGCCGGTGGAGGTCACGGATAAAGGCGCGTCCTGGCTGTATGCCTGGTCATTGGCGATACCCACGACTTCCCGGCACAAAGAGGCCGCCAAGGCGTTCATCAGTTGGGCCACGTCGAAAGACTACATCCAGCTGGTTGCCGACAAGGACGGCATCACCAATGTGCCACCAGGCACCCGTATATCCACCTACAACGATGCCTACCTGAAGGCAGCGCCCTTCGCCAAAATCACCCTGCAGATGATGCAGAACGCCGACCCCGCCCACCCGTCGGCCAAGCCCGTGCCCTATGTCGGTATCCAGTACGTGACGATTCCCGAGTTCCAGGCCATTGGCACCTCGGTGGGCAAGCTGTTTTCCGCCGCGCTCACCGGCCAGATGTCGGTAGAGCAAGCCCTGGGCGCTGCGCAAACAGCCACGGTCAAGGACATGCGGCGCGCGGGCTACCTGAAAAAATAACAGTCGATGCTCAGCCGCCGCGCCAGGCAGCGGCCTGACTTGACAACCTGCAACGCCCCCCCGGCAACTCATTTTCGCGAACGGGAAGCACATCTGATGAAACGACTTGAAGGAAAAAGCGCACTGGTGACGGGTTCGGCCCGTGGCATAGGCCGCTCATTCGCCGAAGCCTATCTCCGCGAAGGCGCCAGCGTGGCGATCGCCGATATCAATCTTGAACGCGCACAGGCGACCGCCGCCGAACTGGGTCCAAAGGCTTATGCGGTGAAGATGGATGTCACCCGGCAAGCCTCTATCGACGAAGCCATTGCCACGGTGGTCGCCCGGACCGGCAAGCTCGACATCCTCATCAATAACGCGGCATTGTTTGATTTGGCACCCATCAGCGAAATCACTCGCGAGAGCTACGAGCGGCTGTTCTCCATCAACGTGGCCGGCACCTTGTTTACCCTTCAAGCCGCCGCCAAGCAGATGATCGGCCAAGGTCATGGCGGCAAGATCATCAACATGGCCAGCCAGGCCGGGCGGCGTGGTGAAGCCCTGGTCGCGGTGTACTGCGCGACCAAGGCGGCCGTGATCAGCCTGACCCAGTCCGCCGGACTGGACCTCATCAAGCACAAGATCAACGTCAATGCGATCGCGCCCGGGGTGGTCGACGGCGAGCATTGGGACGGCGTCGATGCCCTGTTCGCCCGACATGAAAAGCTCCCCCCGGGAGAAAAGAAGAAACAAGTGGGCGCGCAAGTCCCCTACGGCCGGATGGGTACCGCCGAAGACCTGACGGGAATGGCCATCTTCCTCGCCTCGGCGGAGAGCGACTATGTCGTTGCGCAAACCTACAACGTCGACGGGGGCAACTGGATGAGCTGATGTCGGGGGCCGCTCGCCAGCGAGATTTTTGTGAGCGGATTTGTCTTCAACGGTCATCTTCCCGGTGTTAAATGATCTAATCCCCCGGTCATTTCCTTCAGAAGATTCGCCATCCCCCATGGATATCAAACAGCTCTGGCTGCGCACCCAGGACTTTTTCAGCGCACTCGATCAACATCCGCTGCTGCAAACCGGACTGGGTCTGGCGCTACTGCTGATCGTGGCGCTGGTGCTCGGCCGGGTCGCACGCTATGTGATCCTGCATACCGCCCGGCTGCTCGGGCGCCAGCCGGCGCTGCACTGGGTCAACGATCTGCTGCAGAACAAAGTCTTCCACCGCCTGGCGCAAACCACGCCCTCGCTGGTGATCCAGTTCGGCCTGCACCTGGTGCCGGAATTGAGCAGGAACGGCCTGATATTCTTCGGCAATGTCGCACTGGCCTTTACCTTCCTGTTCCAGGTGCTGGCCATGAGCGCCCTGCTCAACGCCTTGCTGGATATCTACGCGCGCACCGAACATGCGCGCACGCGCTCGATCAAGGGCTATGTGCAGTTGGCAAAGATGGTGCTGTATGTGTTCGGTGCCATCGTTATCGTCGCCACCCTGATCGACCGTTCGCCGCTGTTGCTGCTCTCGGGCCTGGGCGCCATGTCGGCGGTGATCCTGCTGGTCTACAAGGACACCCTGCTGTCCTTCGTCGCCAGCGTGCAATTGACCAGCAACGACATGCTGCGGGTCGGCGACTGGATCGAGATGCCCCAGGTCGGCGCCGACGGCGATGTGGTGGACATCACCCTGCACACGGTCAAGGTACAAAATTTCGACAAGACCATCGTCTCGATCCCGACCTGGCGGCTGATGTCCGAGTCGTTCCGCAACTGGCGCGGCATGCAGCAATCGGGGGGGCGGCGGATCAAGCGCAGCCTGTTTATCGACGCCGGCGCCGTGCGTTTCCTGCACGATGATGAAGAACAGCGGCTGAGCCGGGTGCGTCTGCTCACCGACTATATCGGTCGCAAGCAGGCCGAGCTCAAGGCCTGGAACGAGGCCCAGGGCAATGTCGCGGCGATGTCGGCGAACCGTCGGCGCATGACCAACCTGGGAACCTTTCGCGCCTATGCCCTGGCGTATCTGAAGAGTCATCCGCAAGTACAGCCGGACATGACCTGCATGGTCCGCCAGATGCAGACCACCGCCCAGGGCGTGCCGCTGGAGATCTACTGCTTCACCTCCACCACCGTCTGGGCCGACTATGAACGTATCCAGGGGGATATTTTCGATTACCTGCTGGCGGTGCTGCCGGAGTTCGGTCTGAGCCTGTACCAGCAACCGAGCGGCAACGACCTGCGCGCCGGGATGTTGCCGGCGCTATTGGGCGCCAGCCATATTCCCGAGCCGCAGGAGCACGCGCTCTAGGCCCTGAGCGCTCGCGCGCCCAGGCGGCTGACCCAGACTGCCGCGAGAATCACCAGGCCACCGAAGAACAACCGCCCCAAGGGTTCATGCCGGTTCCAGATCAACAAGTTGATCAGCAAGCCCACCGGTACGTGCAGGTTGTTCATCACCGCCAGCGTGGCGCCATTGACCAGGCACGCGCCCTTGTTCCACCAATACATCCCCAGCGCCGTGCTGAGCAGCCCGAGAAACAGCAGCACGGCCCATTGCAACGGCCCCTCGGGCAGGTAGTTGGCCTTGCCGAACAACAGGAAGGCCGGCAACGCCACCGCCAACGCGCCCAGGTAGAAATAGCCGAAGCGCCGGTAATGCGGCAGGTCGCTGGGGTGACGCGCCACCAGGTGTTTGTAGAGCACCTGCCCGGCGGCATAGGTGAAGTTGGCCAGTTGCAGCAGCACGAAGCCCATGAAGAAATCCGGATTGATCCCGTCGTAGCGGATCACTGCCGCGCCGGCCACCGCCACCAGGGCCGCGAGCAAGGCCCAGGGGTTGAAGCGCCGGTTCAGGGCATCTTCGATCAGGGTCACGTGCAAGGGCGTGAGAATGGTGAACAGCAGTACCTCCGGCACCGTCAGCACCCGGAAGCTCAGGTACAGGCAGACGTAGGTGACGCCGAACTGCAAGGCACCGATCAGCAGCATGCCGCGCATGAATGCCGGTTCCACCTGGCGCCAGCGGGTCAAGGGAATGAACACCAGCCCGGCCAGCAGCACCCGCACCAGCACGGCGAAGTAACTGTCGACATGGCCGGCCAGGTATTCACCGATCAGGCTGAAGGAAAACGCCTGGAGCAGCGTGACAAAAAGTAGATAACCCATGAGTACCTCGTACATGTGGCGAGCGGGCTTGCCCGCGCTCGACTGCGAAGCAGTCGTAAAACCTATGATCCCGATCTACCTGGCACACCGGGGCCAACGTTTTTTGGGGGCGCATCCCCCCAGCGCGGGCAAGCCCGCTCACCACAAAAAAGTAATACCGCTCGCCGAATGGCCGCGACCTTAGCGACTTTCTGCCGCACAAGGAATCCAGGACGAAAAAAAACCCGATCGGGTTGGGCGGCCGGATCGGGTTGCATGCACTCAGGGAGCAACCAGTGCAAAGGGAGGTTCTGCGCGTACAACTTGAAGGAGCTACTTGAAGAACTGTTGCTGAGCACACTAGAACAATCGGCGATTAGCTGAACATTAAGCCTTCACGCCACCTGGGCGATCCGCGCCTTGGCCTGGTTCAGGCCTTTTTCCTGGAAGTCGCCGCCCATGTTCAGGCCTTCGGCGTGAATGAAGGTGACATCGTGGATACCGATAAACGCCAGCACCTGGCGCAGGTAGGGTTCCTGGTGATCGTTGGTGCCACCGGCATACAACCCGCCGCGCGCGGTCAGGACATAGGCTCGCTTACCGACCAGCAGGCCTTGCGGGCCGGTGTCGGTGTACTTGAAGGTCAGCCCGGCCCGCAGCACATGGTCGAGCCAGGCCTTGAGGGTGCTCGGGATCGCGAAGTTGTACATCGGCGCGGCCAACACCAGCACGTCCGCCGCCAGCAGCTCCCCGGTCAGTTGGTCGGAGCGTTCCAGCGCCGCCTTCTCAACGGCGGTGCGCTGCTCGACGGGCTTCATCCAGCCGCCCAGCAGGTGGCTGTCCAGATGTGGCACCGGGTCGGTCGCCAAGTCACGAACCGTGATCGGATCGCTTGGGTGGGCGGCTTGCCATTGACCGATGAATTGCTGGGTCAACTGGCGGGAAACCGAGTCTTGCTGGCGGGCGCTGCTTTCGATGATCAGTACGCGGGACATAGGATATAGGCTCCATCGCTAAGGGCTGTAAGTCGATGGCGTGAAGATTAAACAGCACCCAGCCGATAAAAAAGCCGAAAAAATGACTACAACCTATCTATAAATTTGTTGATAGGCGGAGCATGCTTGGCGGAATGCTCCTCGGGTGTCACTTCGCTACGCAGCTCAGCTCCAGGCGCAAGCGGATAATGCTGCGGGTGAATTTGACGCTGGCGTTCTTGCTTTGCCCGGCAGCCAGATCGAGCTTGCGGGTTCGCGGGGCTTCGGGCCCGTTGCGGAACACCACGGTGCACAGCGCATCGGTTTTCCCGTAGTTGTTCACCTGGATGGAACCGATATCCGTATCGGTATCGAAGGTCGTGTAGTCGATACCGAGACCGTTGAGTTGTTTTTCAACCTCGATGGGATAAGCCCATGCCGTCAAGGGCAGCATGGCCAGCAACACACAACAGATTTTTCTCATTCGGCAGTCTCCAATAAGGACCGCCAGCTTAGGACAAGAGGAACCCAACTTGAAAGCGCCCCGCGTGACCCTTGATCAATGGCGAACGCTGCAGGCCGTGGTCGATCACGGTGGCTTCGCCCAGGCCGCCGAAGCCCTGCACCGCTCACAGTCATCCGTCAGCTACACCGTGGCCCGCATGCAGGATCAGCTCGGGGTGCCGCTGCTGCGCATCGACGGGCGCAAGGCCGTGCTCACCGAAGCCGGCGGCGTGCTGCTGCGGCGCTCGCGGCAACTGGTGAAACAGGCCAGCCAGCTGGAAGACCTGGCCCACCATATGGAACAGGGCTGGGAAGCCGAAGTACGCCTGGTGGTGGACGCCGCCTATCCCAATGCCCGTCTGGTGCGGGCGCTGACCGCGTTCATGCCGCAGAGCCGCGGTTGCCGAGTGCGCCTGCGTGAGGAGGTGCTGTCGGGGGTGGAGGAGGTCCTCCTCGAAGGCGTCGCGGACCTGGCCATCAGCAGCTTCAATATCCCCGGTTACCTGGGCACCGAGATGAGCGCGGTGGAGTTCGTCGCCGTCGCCCACCCGGAACACGCCCTGCACCGCCTGCAACGCACCTTGACCTTCCAGGACCTGGAAAGCCAGTTGCAGGTGGTAATCCGTGACTCCGGCCGCCAGCAACCGCGCGACGTCGGCTGGCTCGGTGCCGAGCAGCGCTGGACCGTCGGCAGCCTGGCCACCGCCGCCACCTTCATCGGCAACGGCCTGGGCTTCGCCTGGCTGCCGCGGCACATGATCGAACGGGAAATCCGGGAAGGCCTGCTCAAGGTGCTACCGTTGGATCAGGGTGGCAGCCGCCATCCGACGTTCTATCTGTACTCGAACAAGGACAAACCCCTGGGACCGGCCACGCAGATTCTCGTCGAACTGCTGCGCACCTTCGACACCGCGCCGCTGGACGCTCCCTTCGCCGCTCCCCGGCAAGCCTGACAGGACGTTGACCCATGGCCTATTTCGAACATGAAGGTTGTACGCTGCATTATGAGGAGTACGGCCAGGGCACGCCGGTGCTGCTGATCCATGGTCTCGGCTCCAGCACCGAGGACTGGGAAATGCAGGTGCCGGCACTGGCCGCGCGGCACCGGGTGATCGTCATGGACATGCGTGGCCATGGACGCTCCGACAAGCCCCGGCAGCGCTACAGCATCGCCGGGTTCAGCGCGGATGTAATGGCCCTGATCGAACACCTGAAGCTGGACCATCCGCACTTGGTCGGCCTGTCCATGGGCGGGATGATCGGTTTCCAGCTGGCGGTGGATCAGCCGCACATGTTCAGGAGCTTGTGCGTGGTTAACAGCGCGCCCGAGGTCAAGGTCCGCAAGCCCGGCGACTACCTGCAGTGGGCCAGGCGCTGGAGCCTGGCCCGGCTGCTGGGCCCGAAGCGCATCGGCAAGGCCTTGAGCGTGATGCTGTTTCCCAAGCCCGAGCAGGCGCAATTGCGGCGCAAGATGACCGAGCGCTGGGCAAGAAACGACAAACGTGCTTATCTCGCCAGCTTCGATGCCATCGTCGGTTGGGGGGTCCAGGAACGACTGTCACGGATTACCTGTCCAACCCTGATCGTCAGTGCAGACCATGACTACACACCGGTCGCGCTGAAGGAAAGCTATGTCAAACTGATGCCCGATGCGCGTCTGGTGGTGATCGCCGATTCACGCCACGCCACGCCACTGGATCAACCCCAGGTCTTCAACCAAACCCTGCTTGAGTTTCTAACCGCAGTCGAAACCACCACCCAGGATCACTGAACCATGCTGAAAAAAATCGCCCTGTTCACCGGCTCCGTGCTGTTCGCCGCCAACCTGATGGCCGCCACCGATACCGCCAAGGCGCCCCATGTAGAACTGGTGACCACCAACGGCACCATTGAAATCGAGCTGGACCCGGTGCACGCGCCGATCAGCACCAAGAACTTCCTCGCCTACGTGGACAGTGGCTTCTACAACAACACGATCTTCCACCGGGTGATTCCGGGTTTCATGGTCCAGGGCGGCGGTTTCACCGCACAGATGGCGCAGAAGCCGACCCAGGCGCCGATCAAGAACGAAGCCAGCAACGGCCTGCACAACGTGCGCGGCAGCTTGTCGATGGCGCGGACCTCGGATCCGAACTCGGCCACCAGCCAATTCTTCATCAACGTGAAGGACAATGACTTCCTCGACCCGGGCCGCGACGCCGGTTACGCGGTATTCGCCAAGGTGGTCAAGGGCATGGACGTGGTCGACATCATCGTCAACTCGCCGACCACCACCAAGCAAGGCATGTCGGACGTGCCGTCGGACCCGGTGTATATCAAGTCGGCCAAACGGATCGACTAATGGCAGGCGCAAGCTTCAGGCCGGCTGCCTGAGGCTTGCGCCGCTTCATCTTCAAGGAGAGCCCGCCTGACGGGCGTCAGAACCCATGCTCTATCGTCGTTTTGAACAACTGATCGATATTTTTCGCGACGCCCCCACTGCCGCTCCGCCGAACACCGTCCTGCCCTTCTACCTGTATTACCTGCGCCAGGTCTGGCCGAGCTTCGTCGCGCTGTTGATCGTCGGTCTGTTCGCCGCACTGATCGAAGTGGCGCTGTTCAGCTACCTGAGCCGGATCATCGACCTGGCCCAGGGCACGCCCAATACCGAATTCTTCCAGGTCCATGGCCGCGAGCTGCTGTGGATGGCCGTGGTCGCCCTGGTCCTGCGGCCGATCTTCTTCGGCCTGCACGACCTGCTGGTGCACCAGACCATCAGCCCGGGCATGACCAGTATGATTCGCTGGCAAAACCACAGTTATGTACTCAAGCAGAGCCTGAACTTCTTCCAGAACGATTTCGCCGGGCGTATCGCCCAGCGCATCATGCAGACCGGCAACTCACTGCGCGACTCCGCCGTGCAGGCCGTCGACGCGCTCTGGCATGTACTGATCTACGTCATCAGTTCCCTGGTCCTGTTCGTCGAGGCGGACTGGCGCCTGATGATCCCGCTGCTGGTCTGGATCGCCGGCTACATCGGCGCGCTGTACTACTTTGTGCCGCGGGTGAAGGCGCGTTCGGTGATCTCCTCCGAAGCCCGCTCGAAACTCATGGGCCGGATCGTCGACGGCTACACCAATATCACCACCCTGAAGCTGTTTGCCCACACCCGTTTCGAGCAGCAATACGCCCGTGAAGCGCTGGTGGAGCAGACCGAGAAAACCCAGTTGGCCTCACGGGTGGTGACCAGCATGGACGTGACCATCACCAGCCTCAACGGCCTGCTGATCGTCACCACCACGGGCCTGGCGCTGTGGCTATGGACCCAGTCGCTGATCTCGGTCGGCGCCATCGCCCTGGCCACCGGCCTGGTGATCCGCATCGTCAACATGTCCGGCTGGATCATGTGGGTGGTCAACGGCATTTTCGAAAACATCGGCATGGTCCAGGACGGCCTGCAGACCATCGCTCAACCGGTCAGCGTCACCGACCGCGAGCAGGCGCCACGCCTGCGGGTCACCCAGGGCGAAGTGCGCTTCGAGCATGTGGACTTCCACTACGGCAAACGCAGCGGGGTGATCAGCGACCTCAACCTGACGATTCGTCCGGGGGAGAAAATCGGCCTGATCGGCCCTTCCGGCGCCGGCAAGTCGACCCTGGTCAACCTGCTGCTGCGGCTCTATGACTTGCAAGGCGGACGCATCCTGGTCGATGGCCAGAACATCGCCGAAGTCGCCCAGGAAAGCCTGCGCGAACATATCGGCATGATCACCCAGGACACCTCGCTGCTGCACCGCTCGATCCGCGACAACCTGTTGTACGGCAAGCCCGATGCCAGCGATGAAGAACTCTGGGAAGCCGCACGCAAGGCCCGGGCCGACGAATTCATCCCGCTACTGTCGGACGCCCAGGGGCGTACCGGCCTTGATGCCCATGTCGGTGAGCGCGGGGTGAAACTGTCCGGTGGCCAGCGCCAGCGCATCGCCATTGCCCGGGTACTGCTCAAGAACGCGCCGATCCTGATCATGGACGAAGCGACCTCGGCCCTGGATTCGGAAGTGGAGGCAGCGATCCAGGAGAGCCTGGAGACCCTGATGGAAGGCAAGACCGTGATCGCCATTGCCCACCGCCTGTCGACCATTGCCCGCATGGACCGCCTGGTGGTCCTGGAAAATGGCCGGATCGCCGAAACCGGCAGCCATGCCGAGCTGTTGGCCCATGGCGGCCTGTATGCGCGTCTCTGGCAACACCAGACCGGCGGGTTCGTCGGCATCGATTGAACGCCCCTACCGTCCCCGCAAGGGGGCGGTTGAGCGCTCAGGCCTGTCGGTAAGGCAGCGCCGCCTTCGCCTCTTCGGCATAGGCCAGGATCCCCACCCGCTCCCGCGCAAGGAAATCCTTCACCGCCGCCCGCAGTCCCGGATGACGCAGGTAGTGCCAGGAATGGGTGATCACCGGTTCAAAGCCGCGGATCAGCTTGTGCTCGCCCTGGGCACCGGCATCGAAGCGTTGCAGGCCCTGGGCGATGGCGTAGTCCATGCCTTGGTAGAAGCAGGTTTCGAAATGCAGCCGGTCGAACTCCGCCAGGCAGCCCCAGTAACGACCGTAGAAGCTGTCGCCGCCGATCAGGCTGAATGCCATGGCCACCGGCCGTCCGCCCTGCCTGGCCAGGACCACGCGGATCGAGCCGGGCATGCGCTCGGCCAGCAGACTGAAGAACTCCCGGGTCAGGTAGGGCGCCTGACGTCGCACCGCATAGGTATTGGCATAACAAGCGTAGACAAAGTCCCACTGGGCCTCGCTCAACTCACGGCCTTCCAGCCATTGGAAATCGAAGCCCTGTCCGGCGACCTGCTCGCGCTCCTTGCGCATCTGCTTGCGCTTGCGCGAACTCAGGGTATCGAGGAAGTCCTGAAAATCCCGGTAACCGCGGTTCTGCCAGTGAAACTGGCAACCGTAACGCAGCAGCCAACCGGGCTGTTCGCCGAGGGCGGCATCGGCCAGGGCATCGGTGAAGTTGATATGGGCGCTGGAGAGTTCTTCGATCTCCAGGTAGCCCGGCAAGGCAGCCAGCAATTCGAAACCGTCCTCAGCCCTGGCCGCCAGCAATCGCGCGCCGCCGACCGGACTGAACGGCACCGCGGTCAACAGCTTGGGGTAGTAGGCGAGGCCCGCCCGCTCACAGGCCTCGGCCCAGCCGTGGTCGAACACATATTCGCCATAGGAATGCCATTTGCGGTAACTCGGCAGGGCCGCCAGCAGCCGCCCGTCTTCCACATGCAGCAGATGCTCCGGCTGCCAGCCCGAGTGCGAACCAAGACTGCCGCTGTCTTCCAGGGCGCTCAAGAACCCATGGCTGAGGAATGGCTGACCGTCGGGTACCAGCGCATCCCATTGCTCGGCAGCGACCTCAGAGAGGCTTTGCAGACGTTGTAACGGCATTGATATCCCCAGGCAGGTGCAACACGCAGGGCGAGTATCGCGCAAGTGTGCGGGAACGGCGACAAGTAGAAGAGAAAACCGATATCGGTCTGCCAATCCGCCAGGAATGGAATATTAAAATCTATTTCATTGGACTTGAAAGTCGCCGGGGAACACCATTCCTGAAGCTTCCAGGACAGCGGCCGGGCTGTATTGCTGGGGCTTGGTGCCATACCTGTCAGTCAAGGCCGAGCACGTTTTTTTTGTAGCGATGGCGGCGGCGAGTCTTGCATCGTCATCGCTGGCAAGCCAACTCCTAGAGGAGAGGTGGCGTTTTCAACAGGTGCAGTTTCTTGTGCTGGCTGTCGTTGGAAAATCGGAGGACGCAGAACCGCTCGGCATGTCCAGAAGCCGGACAAAAAAACGCCCCGCGCGACTTCACGTCGAGCGGGGCGCCAAAAGAGCGGAGCTTACAACAGTGGAATCGAATAGCTGACGATCAGACGGTTTTCGTCCTGGTAGCTAGAAGCAACGGCGGCACTGGTGCGCCACATGGCGTTCTTCCAGGCAAAACCGAGGTTCTTGAAGGTGCCTTGCGGGATCACGTAGCCGACGCTGATATCGCGTTCCCACTCGCTCTTGTCACCAGCACCGGTCTGGATATTGTCCCCGTGCAGGTAGACCACACCGGCCGTCAGACCGGGTACGCCAAGCTTGGCGAAGTCATAGGCGTAGCGAGCCTGCCAGGTACGCTCGCCGGCACGGGCGAACTTCTGGATCTGCATGTCGGTGGTGATGCTGGCGGACGAGCCATCACCTTGGTTCAACCAAGGGAAGTCGCTGTCGCCTTTGGTGTACTGATAACCAGCGCCGAAGGTGTGGCCGGCCACCGAGTACAGGGCCAGGTAGCTATACAGGTCGTTGTCGACTTTACCCTTGGCAGGAGTCGCGGTGTTCGGGTAGTAACCGGAGGTGAAGTAGGCGCTGTTGCTGCCGTTGGCGCCGTTATCGCGGCTACGGTAGTAGCGCAGGTCACTGTTCAGCACGCCTGGACCGATGGCCCAGTTATGTACCAGTCCCAGGAAGTTCTGCGAGTAGAAGTCTTTCAGCTCGCCATAGTAGTACGAGGCAACCAGATCCTTGGTGATCTTGTAGTCGGCGCCGCCGTAGTAGAACTTGTTACTGCGACGACCGGTAGAGGTGGGGTTGTTTGCGCCAGCAATCGACAGGCCTTCGTCGTTGGTGGAGTTACGGCCCTTGACGGATTCAATCTGACCGCCAGTCAGCGTCAGGTCCTTGATCTCGTTCGAGGTGATCTGGCCACCAGTAAAGGTTTGTGTCACCAAACGGCTGTCGTTGGTCTTGATCACCGGGTTGTTCGGCATCAGGGTGCCGATTTTCAGTTCGGTCTGCGAAACCCTGACCTTTCCGGTCAAGCCTAGGCTGGCGAAGTCGTTGACGGCTTTGCTGTTGCCGTTAGTGGACTCGGTGGGGAACATGTTGCTGCCATAACTCGTGGTGCTGGCGCCGTTGCTGCCACGACCGGAGTCCAGCTTGATCCCCAGCAGGCCAATGGCGTCAAGACCAAAACCCACGGTGCCTTGGGTGTAACCGGAGTTGAAACGCAGATCGAAGCCTTGGCCCCATTCTGTACTCAGGCTCTGAGCAGGTTTCCCGCTACGGTTATCGTTGTTGATGTAGTAGTTACGGATACCCAAGGTCGAGCTTGCACCTTCGATAAAACCTTTCGCGTCAGCTTGCCCGTCGGCATACGCCTGTTGGGACAAAACCCCTACGGCCACTGCCAGGGCCAAGGTGCACTTGTTCATTGTTTCGCTCCTCTTGGATTCAAACTCTTCGGGTCTTTTCGTGGCGTCCGTTGCCATCATGCGGGTGCGCAGCCATTGCCGGGGCTTGCCCTGCTTTGTTGGGAGGGAATCTTGGCGCGGGGTTATTTCAGCGCAGTTGCCAATAGATTAAGGTTTTGTGACAGCGGAACTTTTTTCGACCGACACAACCTCGCGCAAAACCCCGCTCTACAGGGCTTTGGCAAAAAAATAGTGGCTTTTTGGTACTATGGCTTTCCGGCGTCCCGGCGCTGTGCGGCCAGTTGTGCGGACAAGGCTTCGAGATTTTCGACCGGCGGTTCGGGCATCTGCTTCAGAGTGGCCTGCATCAAGCGCATCTGACGGATAAAACGCCGGCAGTTGGGGCAGAACATCAAGTGATGGCGCACCATCAGGCGCTCACGAAAGCTCAACTGGCCATCGAGATAATCGCTGGAACGTGCCACTTGTTCCTTGCAGGTCAGCATTCGCCGGTCTCCTCAAAATGCTCCACGGTTGCGAAGACTTTCAATCGTGCCCGGTGCAGCAGCACCCTGACATTAGAGAGCGAGATTCCCAGAAGATTACAGATATCCTCCAGCTCCAACCCCTGGCGTTCACGCAACAACAAGACACTGCTCTGCAACTCGGACAAACTCAACAGCGTATGTTCCAGGCACTGGCGCAGCTCATCTTCGCTGAGCAGGGCCTCGGGGGTGTCCTCATGCCAGGCGTGAGGCGCCAGGGCCCAGTGACCATCGGCGGCAAAGCGTTCGTCGCCGATGGTGCCATGGGGCGACGGCAGGTCATCCAGCAGCACTTCACGACGGTTCTGCTTGTAGCGGTTTTTCGCCGCATTGGCGGTGATGGTCAGCAACCAGGTCTTGAGACTGGAACGGCCCTGGAAGCCCGCCAGGTTGCGCACCACCGCCAGCCAGGCATCCTGGACCGCTTCATCGGCCTGGCGGCTGCCGACAATGGCATAGGCCACGGCGCGCATCGCGCTCTGATAGGTACTGACCAACTCTTTGTAGGCCCGTTGTTCGCCTGCCAGCAAGCGTTCGAGCAGTTGACTATCGTCCATCGCCACCATTCACAACCCCGGGTTCAAGATCCACGTCAACTTAGTCATGCAGCTACGCACTCCAGCAGGAGCAGAGCTCGTCTGCATACCGTCCGGTCAAGGCCGAACACGGTCCTTGTGGGAGCAGGCCGGACCGTCGCGAAGGGGCCATTGAAGCCGCTAAAAGCTTCGCGGGCAAGCACCGTTCCCACAGTTAGGTGGTGTTCTCAATATCCCACGTCCAATTGACCGGCATGGGGTAAGCCCAGATCCTGCAATCAACGCTTGCGCAGGATCACGCTACCGATCGAATAGCCGGCGCCGAACGAACTGAGCACTGCCAGCGAACCCGGCGCCAGGTCGTCCTGGTTCTTGTGGAACGAAATCACGGAGCCGGCCGAACTGGTGTTGGCGTAGGTATCAAGAATCACCGGTGCTTCTTCTTCCGAGGCCTCGCGTCCCAGCAGTTTCCTGACGATCAGATGGTTCATGCTGAGGTTGGCCTGGTGCAGCCAGAAGCGCTTCACATCAGCGATGTTCAGCTGGTTTTCCTGCAGGTGCGCGGCGATGAGCTCCGCCACCATCGGGCAGACGTCACGGAACACCTTGCGACCTTCCTGGACGAACAGTTTGTCCGGGGCTCCGATACCCTCTTCCGCCGCACGGTTGAGGAAACCGAAGTTGTTGCGGATGTTATTGGAGAACTTGGTCAGCAGCTTGGTGCCGACAATGTCGAATTGATAGGGCGAAGTCGCCAGGTCAGCCCGCTCCAGGATCACCGCTGTCGCCGCATCACCGAAGATGAAATGGCTGTCGCGGTCGCGGAAGTTCAGGTGACCGGTGCAGATCTCCGGGTTGACCATCAGGATCGCCCGGGCCTGGCCCAGTTGGATGCTGTTGCTGGCGGCCTGGATGCCGAAGGTCGCCGAGGAACAGGCGACGTTCATATCGAAACCGAAGCCCTGGATACCCAAGGCTTCCTGGACCTCGATGGCCACCGCCGGGTAAGGCCGTTGCAGGTTCGAGCAGGCGACGATGACGCCGTCGATGTCCGCGGCGGTCTTGCCGGCGCGTTGCAGGGCCTGTTCGGCGGCACCGATAGCCATCTGGCAGAGAATCGACCACTCGTCGTTGGAGCGCTCGGGCAGGCGCGGGCGCATGCGCTGCGGGTCAAGAATGCCGTCCTTGTCCATGACGAAACGGCTCTTGATACCGGACGCCTTCTCGATGAACGCGGCGCTCGACTCGGTCAGCGCCTGAACTTCACCGCGCTCGATGGCGGCGGCGTTTTCGAGGTTGAACTGCTGCACATAGCTGTTGAAAGACTGCACCAGCTCCTCGTTGGAAATGCTGTTGGCCGGGGTGTACAGGCCGGTGCCGCTGATGACGACGTTATGCACGCTCGTTCCTCTATTCTGTTCAGGCAGAAGGCATTGGCACATTCGTGCCAATACATAAAAGGGCCAATCCCGTCAAAACGGCAAAGGGCCTGGAGTCGTTTTCTTCCGACCCGGTCGGGCAAGCAGCGCTCAAACCGTGGAATCGGCATTTATAGCCGTCAAGTGTGCCATAAACATTGGGATTTGGCCCTAGGGCCGAGATCAATGGAGCACAACCGGGCTCTTGGGAGCCCGGCTGAAAAACTCCGCCTCAGGCTTCCACCTGGCTCCATTGCTTGCTCAGGCGCTTGTCCGAAATCGGTGCCTTGGTGCCCAACTGCTGGGCAAACAGCGACACCCGATACTCTTCCAGCCACCAGCGATACAGCTCCAGTTGCGGGTCGCGCTTGCCTTCCTGGGCATGCTTGGCCGCACGGGCCTGGTACTGGGCCCAAAGCCCCGCCAGTTCGGTGCTCCAGACCCGGTCCTTCTGTACCTGGGACGGCAGTTTTTCCAGGCGTAGTTCAATGGCCTTGAGGTAACGCGGCAGCTCCTTGAGCCAGACACCCGGCGTCTGCCGGACGAAGCCGGGATAAACCAACTGGCTCAGTTGCTGCTTGATGTCATTGAGTGCCACCGCCTGGGCCAGGTCAATCTTGCCCTTGAAGCGCTTTTGCAGACCGTGCCAGAGCTTGAGCGTCTCCAACGTCAGGCGCGCCAGGCGTTCGGCATGCTCGGTCCAGGCACCGCGCTTGCGTTCAGCCAGGGACGCCAGGCCGACGCCGTCGCGTGGCAGGCTGTCCTCGCCTTCCAGCACGCAACTGTCGAGGCTCGCCAGCAGGATATCTTCGACCAGCGCCTCGACCCGCCCCAGTTCGCGATACAGCAAACCCAGTTCGGTCAGGCCCGGCAATTTGCCGCGGAGGAACTTCGCCGGCTCGGCCAACTGCTGCAGTAGCAGGCGCTGCAAGGCCCGGCGATGCTGGAACTCGGCTTCGGCCGCGGTCGAGAAACGCCCTTCCTTGACTGTTCCGCCCTCCTCCACCAGCGCCGGGTACACCGTCATCGACAGTCCGGCGATCTTCTGCTGGGTGCTCTGGGCCACCGCGGCGAATTCCCTGGCCTGTACCGGCTGCTGGCTTTTCGCGGTCTGCGGCACGGCCAGGGCCGCCTGGCTGGCTTCGGCAAAGCGCGCCGTCAGCTCGGCCAGGTCACGCCCTTCGCCGAGGAACTTGCCCTGGGCATCGACGATTTCCAGGTTCATCCGCAGATGGCTTTCCACCTGCTGCGCCGCTTCGGCCCAGGCTTCATCGCTGACCCGCGCGCCGGTCATGCGCAACAGCTCGCGGCCCAGCGCCAAGGGTAACGAGCCTTCGGCAAACTCGATCCGTTGCAGCGCCGCCTTGACGAAATCCGGCACCGGCACGAAGTTCTTGCGCAAAGCCTTGGGCAGGTTGCGCACCAGGGCAATGCACTTGGCCTCGATCACCCCCGGCACCAACCACTCCAGGCGCTCGCCGGGCAGCGCCGGCAGCAGCGGCGCCGGCACCCGCAGGGTCACGCCATCGCGCGGATGGTTGGGCTCGAAGTGATAACTCAAGGCCAGGGCCAGGTCACCCAGGTGCAGGGTATCCGGATAATGCGCGGCGGTGACTTCACTGGCATCGCGGGCGAGCACATCCTCTTCGCGCATGATCAACAGGTGCGGGTCTTTCTGGCTGTTGACCCGGTACCAACTGTCAAAGGTCGCGGTCTGGTGGATCTCCGCCGGCAGGCGCGCGTCGTAGAAGGCGAACAGGGTTTCTTCGTCGGCCAGGATATCGCGACGGCGGGCCTTGGCTTCCAGCTCGTCGAGTTGTTCGAGCAATTGCTGGTTGGCGCTCAGGCACTTGGCTTTCGACTGGATCTCGCCGCGCACCAAACCCTCGCGGATAAACAGCTCGCGGGAAGCGACCGGCTCGATGGGCCCGAAGTGCACCGGGCGGCGGCCGACCACGATCAGGCCGAACAGGGTGATCTGCTCGAAGGCCACCACCTGGCCACGCTTCTTCTCCCAATGCGGTTCGAAGTGGTTCTTCTTGATCAGGTGCCCGGCCAGGGGTTCGATCCAGTCCGGCTCGATCTTGGCGACCATCCGCGCATAGAGCTTGGTGGTTTCCACCAGCTCGGCGGCCATCAGCCATTGCGGACGCTTGCGGCCCAGGCCCGAGGACGGGTGAACCCAGAAACGTCGCTGGCGCGCGCCGAGGTAGTCGCCGTCCTCGGTCTTCTGGCCGATCTGGCTGAGCAGCCCGGACAACACCGCCTTGTGCAGCTTGGGATAGTCGGCCGGCTCCTTGTTGACGTTCAACTGCAGGTCGCGGCAGATCAGGCCCAATTGCCGGTGGGAATCACGCCACTCGCGCATGCGCAGGTAATTGAGGAAATTCTTCCGACACCAATTGCGCAACGCGCTGGCGCCCAGGGCCAGGCGCTGTTCCTCGAAACCGCGCCAGACATTGATCAGGCCGGCGAAGTCCGAGTCGACGTCCTTCCACTGCGCGTGGGCCTGGTCGGCGGCCTGCTGGCGCTCCGGCGGACGTTCGCGCGGATCCTGCACCGACATGGCGCTGGCGACGATCAAGACTTCCTGCAGGCTGCCGAGGGTGGCCGCCTCCAGCAACATGCGGCCCATGCGCGGGTCCACCGGCAGGCGCGCCAGCTGGCGGCCCAACGGGGTCAACTGGTTCTCGCGGTTGACCGCCGACAGCTCCTGCAGCAGGTTGAAACCATCGCTGATGGCCTTGCCGTCCGGGGGCTCGATAAACGGAAACGCGGTGATCTCGCCGAGCCGCAAGTGCAGCATCTGCAGGATCACCGCCGCGAGGTTGGTACGCAGGATCTCCGGGTCGGTAAATTCCGCACGGCCGTTGAAGTCGTCCTCGCTGTACAGGCGGATGCAGATGCCCGGCTCGACCCGGCCGCAACGGCCCTTGCGCTGGTTGGCACTGGCCTGGGACACCGCCTCGATCGGCAGGCGCTGGACCTTGGCGCGATAGCTGTAGCGGCTGATGCGCGCCGTGCCGCTGTCGATCACGTAGCGAATACCCGGCACGGTCAGCGAGGTTTCCGCGACGTTGGTCGCCAGCACCACTCGCCGCCCAGGATGGGATTGGAAAATCCGCTGCTGTTCGGCCGGCGACAGCCGTGCATATAAAGGAAGGATTTCGGTGTGCTTGAGCTGGGCCTTGCGCAGCATGTCCGCGGCATCGCGAATCTCCCGCTCGCCGGGCAGGAACACCAGCACATCGCCGGGGCTCTTGCGCTCGCTGCGCTCGAAGGCGGCGATCTCGTCGAGGGTGGCGATTATCGCCTGGTCCACGCTCAGGTCTTCCTCGACACTGTTGCCCTCTTCATCCTGTTGCGAGGTCAGCGGGCGATACCAGGTGTCCACCGGGAAAGTCCGTCCAGACACTTCGACAATCGGCGCTTCGTTGAAGTGTTTGGAAAAACGCTCCAGGTCGATGGTCGCCGAGGTGATGATGACCTTCAGGTCCGGACGCCGGGGCAGCAGGGTTTTCAGGTAACCCAGCAGGAAATCGATGTTCAGGCTGCGCTCGTGGGCCTCGTCGACGATGATCGTGTCGTAGCGTTCCAGGTAGCGGTCGTTCTGGGTTTCCGCCAGGAGGATACCGTCGGTCATCAGCTTGACCAGGGTGTTGGCTTCGCTCTGGTCCTCGAAGCGCACCTGATAGCCGACCAGTGCGCCCAGGGGCGTGGCCAACTCGTCGGCGACCCGGCTCGCGACACTGCGCGCGGCGATCCGCCGCGGCTGGGTGTGGCCGATCAGGCCATGCTGGCCACGGCCGATTTCCAGGCAGATCTTCGGCAACTGAGTGGTTTTACCCGACCCGGTTTCACCGGCGATGATCAGCACCTGGTGTTTGAGCAGCGCGGCCTTGATTTCGTCGCGCTTGGCGGCGATAGGCAGGCTGTCGTCATAACGAATCAGCGGCACACTCTTGGCGCGAGCCGTGACCTGGGCACAGGATGCCTGCATCCGCTCGACCCATTGGGCCAACTTGCTTTCGTCGGGCTTCTTGCGCAACTCGAGCAACTGCCGCCGCAACCGGTGGCGGTCGGCAATCATGGCCTGGTCGAGGTTTTTCAGCAGTTGGTCGATAGCGGGCGATTCGTCAGTCATCAGGTACGCAAAGGTCGTCTATTTTAGGCAGACGCGGATTGTCGCAGATTTGCGCTGGAAAATGATGCCGACAGCGTTGCCGAACCGCCCCGACGAGTTATTCGTTACTCCAGTCCTTGCGTCGATACGGAAACACGTCAATCACCTTGCCCGCCCGAATCGCTTCTTGCAGGCCTTTCCAGTAGTCGGCGTTATACAGCTCGCCATGCAACTGCTCGAACAGCCGGCGCTGCGCCATGTCGGCGAACAGGAAAGGCGGGAACTCCTCGGGGAACACGTCCAGCGGCCCGATGGAATACCAGGGCTCCGAGGCCATTTCATCCTCGGGCGTGCGTGGCGCGGGAATGTGTCGGAAATTGGCCTCGGTGAGGAAGCAGATTTCGTCGTAGTCGTAGAACACCACGCGACCATGGCGGGTCACGCCGAAGTTCTTCAGCAGCATGTCGCCGGGAAAGATATTCGCCGCGGCCAGTTGCTTGATCGCCAGGCCATAGTCCTCCAGCGCCTCGCGAACCTGGGCGTCGTTGGCGTTTTCCAGGTACAGGTTCAGCGGGGTCATGCGCCGTTCGGTCCAGCAGTGGCGGATCAGCACCGTCTCGCCCTCGACCTGCACCGTCGACGGTGCGACCTCCAGCAACTCCTCAAGACACGCCGGCTCGAACTTGCTCAAGGGAAAGCGGAAGTCGGCGAACTCCTGGGTATCGGCCATGCGCCCGACCCGATCGACACTTTTCACCAGGCGGTACTTCTCGATCACCGTGGCGCGGTCGACATTCTTCGACGGCGAAAAGCGGTCCTTGATGATCTTGAACACGGTATTGAAGCCCGGCAGGGTGAACACGCTCATGACCATGCCGCGCACGCCCGGGGCCATGATGAAACGGTCGTCGGTGTTGGCCAGGTGATTGATCAGCGCCCGGTAGAACTCGGACTTGCCGTGCTTGTAGAAACCGATGGAGGTGTACAGCTCGGCGATATGCTTGCCCGGCAGAATGCGCTTGAGAAAGCCGACGAACTCCGCCGGCACCGGCACATCCACCATGAAATAGGAGCGGGTGAAGGAAAAGATGATCGACACTTCGGCTTCGTCGGTGATCAGCGCGTCAATCTGGATGCCGCGCCCTTCGCGGTGCAACAACGGAATCACCAGCGGCCATTGTTCATCATGGGTGTAGATCCGCCCCACCAGGTAGGCCCCCTTGTTGCGGTAGAGCACCGAGCAGAACAGTTCGACGCTCAGCTCGGGGTCCTTGCACACCCAGTCCGGCAGGTTTTCCCGCAGCCGGGTCTCCAGGCGCCGCAGGTCTCCCGGCAAATCGGCGTAGGCCTCGCTGAAGCGATAGTCGACGAAGATCTGTTCGAGCATGCCGGACAATTCGCCGTGGGGCTGGTAGATACGGGTCTGCGCCGCCCGCGCCCGGCGTAGTGACGGCCGGGTGGTGTGGATGAACATGCAACCGTCGCTGATCAGGTCATGGCTGAACAGCCCGCAAAAGGTCGAGTTGTACCAGGTCTCCGCCAGTTCATCGTCGAAACGCAGGTCGATCAGGCTGATATAGGCGCTTTTCACCAGGGGCCAGAACGTGACATCGAGCAGGGTACTTTCATCGAAGCCGGCGCGCAGCCGGGCGTTGACCTCAGCGACCTTCTCTTCGTACAGGTTGATCCGCGCCGTCGACGCCAACTGCGCTTCCTGCCAGCGGGCACCTTCGAAACGGCTGCGAGCGCCATCGGTGATCTGGCGAAAGTGCTCGCGATAATCGTCGAAGCCATCGAGGATCATGCGGGCGATATCAGCGGCCGGCCATGGCTGCGGCATAGTGGAACCCCTGCGCGGTTGTTCGAAATGGTTCTGTCGGCGACCCGCTTGAGCTTAGAGGCCAACCCTCGGCCAACGCAACCATTGCCTTGCCAGATACATCCGGTGACACTTGCCCGCCCAACCCTGCCAAGGACGCCACCGTGAGACCCGTCGATATTCTGCGCATGTTCATACTGGCCGCTGTCTGGGGCGCCAGTTTCCTGTTCATGCGGATCATTGCCCCGGTGCTCGGGGCCTTTCCGACCGCCTTTTTCCGGGTTTCGATTGCCGCTGTCGGATTGTTGGTGATACTCACGCTGATGCGCGTCAACTGGGACTTCAAAGGCAAGTTCAAGGTCTGCCTGATGCTCGGCGTGATCAACTCCGGGTTGCCGGCGACGCTGTATTCGGTGGCGGCGCAAGTGCTGCCGGCCGGCTATTCATCGATTTTCAATGCCACCACACCACTGATGGGCGTGTTGATTGGCGGCTTGTTCTTCCACGAAAAACTGAGCCTGAGCAAACTGGCCGGGATCTTCCTCGGGTTGTTCGGCGTGGCGGTGCTGACCCGTGCCGGTCCCGTGACCTTCAACCTGGAATTGCTGATGGGGGCGGCGGCATGCCTGCTGGCCACCACCAGCTACGGCTTTGCCGGTTTCCTGACCCGCCGCTGGCTCGACCATCAAGGCGGTCTCGACCCACGGCTATCGGCCATGGGCAGCATGTTCGGCGCGACCCTGGTGATATTGCCGTTCTTCGGTTACAGCGCCATTGCCCATCCACCGGCCAGTTGGGGCGGGATGAGCGTGTGGCTGTCGTTGCTGGGCCTGGGTTTGGTGTGTACGGCGTTTGCCTACATCATGTATTTCAAGTTGATCAGCGATATCGGCCCGGTCCGCTCGATGACCGTGACCTTCATGATTCCGGCGTTCGGGGTGTTGTGGGGGGCGTTGTTTCTCGACGAGCCGCTGTCGATGGCCCATCTGTATGGCGGGGTGTTGATCGCGCTGGCGCTGTGGCTGGTGTTGAAGCCCGGGGCGATGCTGAAGGTGGCCAGTGTGACTGAGCGCTAGTTATCTGCCGACCTCCAGGCCCCCTTCGCGGGCAAGCTCCGCTCCCACAGTGTCTGAGTCGTACGCAGGATTTGTGTATAACCGAGAACATGTGGGAGCGGAGCTTGCCCGCGAAGGGGCCGGAACGGGCGCAGCAAAACCCTGCCACTGCGCCCGTTACCGCCGTTTAAGCAGCCTTGCGAAACACAAACACCAACCCGACGATAATCAGCCCCATCCCCAGCATGCTCAAGGCCGCCAGGCGGTTACCGAAGATCAGGTAATCCATCACCGCCGTCACCGCCGGCACCAGGTAGAACAGGCTGGTGACATTGACCAGGTTACCCCGGGCAATCAGCCGATACAGCAGCAAGGTCGCCAGCACCGAGACCACCAGTCCCATCCACAGCACCGGCACGATAAAGCCGCTGCCGGTTTCGAAATGGAACGGTTGGAACGGCACGAAACCCCCGCACAGCAGCAGCCCGGCCAGATACTGCACTGGCAGCGTGCCCAAAGGGTTATCGGTGATGCGCTTCTGCATGATCGAGCCCAAGGTCATGCTGGCCAGGGCCAGCAGACCGAACAACATCCCCGCCAGGGACATGCCCGCCAGGCCGATCCCCTGGTAAACCACCAGGATCAGGCCCGCCAACCCCAGCCCCAGGCCGAACATCCGGCTCCAGGAACGCCGGCGCTCCATCAGCGCCGCCGTCAGGATCGGCTGTACCCCCATGATCGTCGCCATGACGCCAGGTGTGACTTTCAGGTCCAGGGCCAGCAGATAGAAAATCTGATAGGCCCCCAGCAACACCAGGCCGGTCGCCGCCGCGTAGAGCAGCGGCTTGCCCCTACGCGGCAGCTTGAACTTGAGCAACGGCACCAACACCACCAGCCCCAACAGAGCAATGGAAAAACGGATCAACAGGAAAGCGAACGGCGAAGCATGTGCCAACCCCCATTTGGAGAAGATCGCCCCGCTACTCCAGAGCAGGACGAACAGACTCGTCGAGGCCGCCGCGGTTGCGGATTGTTTGGAAAAAGCCAACATGGATACCACCCGTGATTCAGGCAAAAGCCGATTCAGCGCAAGGCTGAACATTCAGTAGTTTTTTCAGGCGGGCACAGGGGAACAGCAAACGCTGCTGATCAGCCCGAACAGCCAACACCCGGCGGTGATACGACTGCGTACACCGGCGTGCTACTGACAGGTGGGGGGTAATGACTGATCTGCGCAGGCTGTAGGTTCCCGCACGGCACGACCACAGCGTTGAGCGCTGAATCGACTACCGCATTGAGAAAGGAAACCGGCATGGGCTGATCTTTTGCTGAGGAAGGTGAATCGGTTGAAACACCGAGCACTGACTATAACCAGCGCCCGGCAGCCATTGCAACAGATCAGCCGAACAACCAATAACCGAGGGCGGCGAAGACCACCACTGCCAGCACTGGGCGCATGGCACGATAAGCCTTCGGATTGGCGCGTTTGAAGCGTTTGACCGCGCCACTGATGCCGTCGCTGAAGCGTTTGCTCCAGGCATAGGCCTGGTTGATTCCGCCGACCCGCTCGTCATCGAGATTCTGCGGGGCCGTGGCGCGGCCGAGGAAGGCGCTGACCCGGCGGTTGACCGCAGTCATCAAGCGGCTGCTCAGTGGACGTTCGACATCACAGAACAGAATAACCCGGGTCTGTTCGGTTTCATTCTTGACCCAGTGCACATAGGTCTCGTCGAACATCACGTCTTCACCGTCGCGCCAGGCATAGACCTGGCCGTCGACGAAAATCCGGCAATCGTCGGAGTTCGGCGTGGACAAACCCAGGTGATAACGCAGGGAACCGGCAAACGGGTCACGGTGCGGGTTGAGGTGACTGCCGCCGGGCAACAGGGCGAACATCGCGCCCTTGACGTTGGGGATCGAGTTCACCAGTGCCACGGTTTTCGGGCAGAGCAACTCGGCCGACGGCAGGGCCTTGTCGTACCACTTGAGGTAGAAACGCTTCCAGCCCTTCTTGAAGAACGAGCCGAAGCCGGCGTCGTTGTTCTTCTCGGCGGCGCGGATATAACCTTCATCGAACAGATGCATGGCTTCTTCGCGGATCACCTGCCAATTGTCCTTGAGCACATCCAGCTCGGGAAATTTGCTGCGGTCCAGGTAAGGCTTGGACGGTACGCTGGAAAACAGGTACATCAAGGCGTTGTAGGGTGCGAACGCGGCGGAATGGTTGACGAACTGGCGCAATAGGGGCAAACGCGCCTTGCCACGCAGATGCACGTAAAGTGTACTGCCCAGGAACAGCAGCAGGACTGCGGCCTTGGCGGCAAAGGAAAAGGTCATGCAACACTCCTCGAAAATGGGCAACGCGCAGGCAGTCTGTATCGCTCGACCCCCCTGACGTGGCAGCCGGGCATGATAAACATTACCGGCGCCGGGAAAAACCCATGGCGTCACAGATTCAGCGTTGCCGATGCGGCAATAAAACCCTTATTTAACCGCAAACGGCTGAACGGTAGCTGATCCAGGTCAGTGGATCTTGAGCGCTATGGGAACAACCGGTCGATGTTCGATTGCTCGCGACGATCATTAACAACGCGCTCGATCTGAAAAACCGCGTCGCCTGCATCGCGAGCAAGCCTGCTCCTACAAAAGCTCCTGCTCAGTGAACAGATCGCTGAACAACATGCTCGACAGGTAGCGTTCACCGGAGTCCGGCAGCACCACGACGATGGTCTTGCCCTGCATTTCCGGCGTCTGCGCCAGCCGCACCGCAACGGCCATGGCCGCGCCGCAGGAAATCCCACAGAGAATCCCCTCTTCCCGCATCAGCCGCAGGGCCATGGCCTTGGATTCTTCGTCGGTCACCAGTTCGACCCGGTCGACCATTGCCAGATCGAGGTTTTTCGGCACAAAACCGGCACCGATGCCCTGGATCTTGTGCGAGCTGGGCTTGACCTCGGCCCCGGCCAGGGTCTGGCTGATCACCGGCGAACTGGCCGGCTCCACCGCCACCGAAAGGATCGGCTTGTGCCGGGTCAGCTTGATATAACGCGAAACCCCGGTAAGGGTCCCTCCGGTGCCGACGCCGGCCACCAGCACATCCACCGCGCCATCGGTATCGTTCCAGATTTCCGGCCCGGTGGTCTTTTCATGAATGGCCGGATTGGCCGGGTTGTCGAACTGCGCCGGCATGAAGAAGTGCGACGGATCGCCGGCCACAATCTCCGTAGCCTTTTCGATCGCGCCTTTCATACCCTTCGCCGGCTCGGTCAACACCAGCTCGGCGCCCAATGCCTTGAGCACCTTGCGCCGCTCCAGGCTCATGGACGACGGCATGGTCAGCAGCAGCTTGTAGCCCCGGGCGGCGGCGACGAAGGCCAGGCCGATGCCGGTGTTGCCGGAAGTCGGTTCGACAATGGTCATGCCCGGCTTGAGTTTGCCGCTGCTTTCGGCGTCCCAGATCATGTTGGCGCCGATCCGGCATTTCACCGAGTACCCCGGGTTACGCCCTTCGATCTTGGCCAGAATCGTTACGCCACGGGGCGCGATACGGTTGATCTGGACCAGCGGCGTGTTACCGATGGAGTGCGCGTTGTCTGCAAAAATACGGCTCATGACGGGGTCCTTTCATGCAGCATTGACGGGGACCTTCAAGGTTATGCCTCAGGGTTGCGGGCGTCCAGTCATGACAATGGGCGGCCGCGGGTCCGCGACGGACCGAGTCAGTATCTGACGCCCCATTCAGAGACTGAATAAGCCGTCTGCGTTCACACTCGACCGGGCGCCGCGTTATAGTCAGGGATGATTTCCCCCCGCCCGCCCTCAAACCGGCCGGCGTTATCGTCCGAGGAATTGCAGATGAAGTTCGAAGGCACCCAGGCCTACGTTGCCACCGATGACCTGAAGCTGGCCGTGAATGCCGCCATCACCCTGGAGCGGCCGCTGCTGGTCAAGGGCGAACCCGGCACCGGCAAGACCATGCTGGCCGAGCAACTGGCCGAATCCTTTGGCGCCAAGCTGATCACCTGGCACATCAAGTCCACCACCAAGGCCCACCAGGGCCTGTACGAGTACGACGCGGTCAGCCGCCTGCGCGACTCGCAACTGGGCAACGAGAAGGTCCACGATGTTCGCAACTACCTGAAAAAGGGCAAGCTCTGGGAAGCCTTCGAATCCGAGGAACGGGTGATCCTGCTGATCGACGAAATCGACAAGGCCGACATCGAGTTCCCCAACGACCTGTTGCAAGAACTCGACAAGATGGAGTTCTACGTCTATGAGATCGATGAAACCATCAAGGCGAAGAAACGTCCGATCATCATCATCACCTCCAACAACGAGAAAGAGCTGCCGGACGCCTTCCTGCGCCGCTGCTTCTTCCACTACATCGCCTTCCCGGACCGCGTCACCCTGCAGAAGATCGTCGACGTACATTACCCGAACATCAAGAAGGACCTGGTCAGCGAAGCCCTGGATGTGTTCTTCGACGTGCGCAAGGTCCCGGGCCTGAAGAAAAAGCCTTCGACCTCGGAACTGGTGGACTGGCTGAAACTGCTGATGGCCGACAATATCGGCGAAGCGGTACTGCGCGAGCGCGATCCGACCAAGGCCATCCCGCCCCTGGCCGGTGCCCTGGTGAAGAACGAACAGGACGTGCAACTGCTCGAACGCCTGGCATTCATGAGCCGTCGCGGCAGCCGTTAAGTTCGCTTTTTTCAACAAAAGCGGGGGCGATTGCCATGCTGCTCAACCTGTTCAATGAAATGCGCGCCGCCAAGGTTCCGGTGTCGGTGCGCGAACTGCTCGATCTGATCGACGCGCTGAAACAGCGTGTGATCTTCGCCGACATGGACGAATTCTACTACCTCGCCCGGGCGATCCTGGTGAAGGACGAGCGGCATTTCGACAAATTCGACCGGGCTTTCGGCGCCTACTTCAATGGCCTGGAAAAACTCGACGATCATCTACAGGCCCTGATTCCCGAAGACTGGTTGCGCAAGGAGTTCGAACGCTCACTGAGCGCCGAGGAACGCGCGCAGATCCAGTCCCTTGGCGGCCTGGACAAACTGATCGAGGAATTCAAGAAACGCCTGGAAGAACAGAAGGAACGTCACGCCGGCGGCAACAAATGGATCGGCACCGGCGGCACCAGCCCGTTCGGCTCGGGCGGCTTCAACCCTGAAGGCATTCGCGTCGGCGACGCCGGCCAGCGCCAGGGCAAGGCGGTCAAGGTCTGGGACCAGCGCGAGTACAAGAACCTCGACGATCAGGTCGAACTGGGTACGCGCAATATCAAGATTGCCTTGCGCCGCCTGCGCAAGTTCGCGCGCCAGGGTGCGGCGCAAGAGCTGGATATCGACGGCACCATCGACCACACCGCCCGCGATGCCGGCCTGTTGAATATCCAGATGCGCCCGGAGCGGCGCAACACCATCAAGTTGCTGCTGCTGTTCGACATCGGCGGCTCGATGGACGCCCATGTGAAGATCTGCGAGGAGCTGTTCTCGGCCTGCAAAACCGAGTTCAAGCACCTGGAGTACTTCTATTTCCACAACTTCATCTATGAATCGGTGTGGAAGAACAACCTGCGCCGGGGCTCGGAAAGTACATCGACCCAGGACCTGTTGCACAAGTACGGGGCCGACTACAAAGTGATTTTCGTCGGCGATGCGGCCATGGCGCCGTATGAAATCACCCAGTCCGGCGGCAGTGTCGAGCATTGGAACGAAGAAGCCGGTTATGTGTGGATGCAGCGCTTCATGGCCAAGTACAAGAAGCTGATCTGGATCAACCCGTATCCGAAGGACACCTGGAACTACACCGCGTCGACCGGCATCGTCCGCGATCTGGTGGAGGACCAGATGTATCCGCTGACTTTGCGTGGGTTGGAAGAAGGGATGCGGTTTTTGTCCAAGTAAACCGGGTCCTGTGGCAAGGGGATCCCGTGGCGAGCGGGCTTGCCCGCGTTCGGCTGCGCAGCAGCCGTAAAACCCTAATCCCGGTTATTTCTGATACACCGCGATTGCAGGTTTTGGGGGTGCTTCGCACCCCAGCGCGGGCAAGCCCGCTCGCCACAATGAGATCGCTGTCAGGCGAACCGGCGCATGAACTCGACCTGCTGCCGATGCGCCGCCTCCTGCGCTACCGGCGCCAGCCTGACCCGGGCCCCCGGCAGACATTGCGCCAGGCGCGCCAGCGACAAGGGCGTCAGCGCGCCCAACCGTGGATAACCACCAATGGTCTGCCGGTCGTTGAGCAAGACGATCGGCTGTCCATCCGGCGGCACCTGGATCGCCCCCAGGGGAATGCCCTCGGAGATCATCGGCTCGCCCTGATACTTCAACTCCGGCCCCAACAACCGGATCCCCATGCGATCGGCACGACTGTCCAGGGTCCAGACACTGTTGAACGCATCGAACAGGCTTTGCCCGCTGAACTCGCCGATCTGCGCCCCGAGCACCACCTGCAACGGTGCACTGGAACTGAAATCCGGTACCTGCGCGCCTGACAACCCCCTGGGCGTCGACGCCGCCCCGCGATATTCCAGGCGCCCGCCCTTGGCCAACGGCCGTCCCATGCCATCGAGCCCACCGAGTTCCTCACGGACCACACAGGCAGCACTGCCCAGGACCTTGGGCGCAATAAAACCGCCCGGCGCCGCCAGATAAGCCCGCGCCCCCGACAGCGGCTGCGTCAATTGCAGGCGCTGGCCTTTCCTCAAGACAAAACTGCACCAGGGCGCCAGCGCCTGGCCATCCACCCGCGCGCCGAGATCGGCACCGGCCAGGGCCAGACAACAATCCTCCTCAGCCAGCAGCGTCAGCCCACCGAGGGTCACTTCGACCACCGCGGCATCCGGCGCATTGCCCAGCAGATGGTTGGCCCAGAACATCGATACCCAATCCAGCGCCCCGCCCTGGGTCACGCCCAGATGACGCACGCCAAACCGCCCCGCATCCTGCAGCAGGCACAGAGGCGTACTCGCCTCGATCGACAGATAGCTCATGCCAAGCCCTCCAGTGGCGTGTCATCACCGCCCAACGTAATGAATTCAGCATGATCGATCGCGGCAAAACGCACCGTATCGCCCGGCTGCATCAGGCTATAACCGTCGCGCTCACGGTCGAACAGCTTGCTCGGGGTACGACCGATCAGGTTCCAGCCCCCCGGGGAGACCACCGGATAAGCCGCGGTCTGGCGCTCGGCAATGCCCACGCTCCCCGCCGCCACCCGCTTGCGCGGCGTACTGATACGCGGTGCGGCCAGCCGTTCGTCGACCAATCCCATAAAGGCAAACCCCGGGGCGAAACCCAGGGCGAACACCTGGTACTCACGTTCGCTGTGGCAGCGAATCACCTCGCTGACCGACCAGCCGCTGCGCTCGGCCAACAAGCCCAGCTCCGGGCCGACACTCGGGTCGTACCACACCGGCAACACATGGCATTGGCCGCCAGCCCCGGTGCTCGGGGCCAGATCGGTCAAGGCTTGGGCAATCAGCTCCCGGGCCTGGGACGGGCTCAACGCCAGCAGGTCGTAATGCACCATCAAGGTGGTATAGGACGGCACCAGGTCGATCAGGTGCTGGGCGAATCCGGCGCGCAAACGTTCGCCGGCGGCAAGCATCCACGGCATGTTTTCTTCGGCGATCACCTCGAACAAGCGCACCATCAGACAGTCGATCCCGACCACTTCGATCCGTGGCTTCATACGGCGGACTGCCGATCCAGGGCCTCGCGGATACGCTGCACCGCAGCCACCGAACTGGCGTTGTCGCCGTGCACGCACAAGGTATTGGCCTGCAAACGCAGCGCGCTGCCATCGCTGGCGATGAGGTTGTCACCGCGAGCGATGGTCAGTGCCTGTTCGACGATCAGCGCAGGCTCGTGATGCACGGCACCGGGCAACTGCCGCGATACCAGGCGCCCGGCGCTGTCGTAGGCGCGATCGGCAAAAGCCTCGAACCACAGCTCGACGCCGTATTCATCGCCCAGGGCCTGGGCCGCGCTGTTGTCGCGCATCGCCAGCAGCATCAACGGCAGTTCCCGGTCATAGGCGGCAAGCGCCTGGATCACCGCACGCAGTTGCCCGGGATTGGCCATCATGTCGTTGTACATCGCGCCGTGGGGCTTGACGTAACTGACCCGGGCACCTTGCGCCCGGCAAATACCGTCCAGCGCGCCGATCTGATAATGCAGCAGGTCCTGGATTTCCTGGGGCGTGCAGGCCATGGAGCGGCGACCGAAGCCCACCAGGTCGGGATAGGCCGGATGCGCACCGATCCGCACGTCGTTGGCCAGGGCCAAGGTCACCGTCTTGCGCATGATGCTCGGATCGCCCGCGTGATAACCGCAGGCCACATTGGCGCAATCGATAAACGGCATGACCTGCGCATCCAGACCCATGGTCCAGTTGCCATAGCTTTCGCCGATATCGCAATTCAATAACAAGCGGCTCACGGTGGTTGCTCCTGTGGGCTTTTAACTTTTCTTAATGCGGGATTTTTCGCAAATACCCACAGATTACTGCGCTTCGAGTTCCTTGCCACGGGTTTCCGGCAGGCTCAAGGCCGCGAGAATCACCACGCCGTAGGACACGGCGGCAAAAGCGCCGATCCCCAGGCTCAAGGACACTTTCTGGCTGAGCAGGCCGATCAGCAGCGGAAAAAACGCCGCCAAAGCCCGCCCGATGTTGTAACAAAAGCCCTGCCCCGAACCGCGAATCCGCGTCGGAAACAGTTCGGTGAGAAACGCGCCCATGCCGCTGAATATCCCCGAGGCGAAAAAGCCCAGGGGCAAGCCCAGCCAGAGCATGACCTCGTTGCTGACCTGCAACTGGGTGTACAACAGCACGATGATGAAGGAGCCGACGGCGAACAGAATGAAGTTCTTCTTGCGCCCCAGCCGATCGGTCAGGTACGCGCTGATCACATAACCGATGTAGGAACCGGCGATCACCATGGCCAGGTAACCGCCCGTGCCGAGTACGCTCAAGCCGCGCTCGGTCTTCAGATAGGTCGGCAACCAGGCGGTAATGGCGTAGTAACCACCCAGTGCACCGGTGGTCAACAAAGAGGCCCGCAGGGTGGTGCTGAGCATGCCCGGGGCAAAAATCTCGTAGAAGTGCGTCGGGGTGCTCGGGGCTTCCTGGATCTTGGCCTGGCGATAGACCTCCGGGTCCTTGACCAGGCGACGAACGAATATCACAAAGATCGCCGGCACGATGCCCAACACGAACAGGGCGCGCCATGCGTCTTCGGCCGGCAGCAGCGAAAACAGCAATGCATAGAGGATCGCGGTCAGCCCCCAACCCAGGGCCCAGCCCGATTGCACCATGCCGACCGCCTTGCCGCGGTCCTTGGCGCGGATCACCTCGCCCATCAACACCGCGCCGGCGGTCCACTCGCCACCAAAACCGAAGCCCATCAGGGTACGGGCCACGAGCAACTGGTGGTAGTTCTGGGCAAAGCCGCAGAGAAAGGTGAACACGGCGAACCAGAGCACCGTCAGTTGCAGGGTGCGCACCCGGCCGATACGGTCGGAAAGAATCCCGGCGATCCAGCCGCCAAGGGCCGACGCCACCAGGGTGCTGGTGGAAATCAGCCCGGCCTGACCGGTGGTCAGGCCCCAGAGGGCGATCAGCGTCGGGATGACGAAACTGAGCATCTGGGTATCCATGCCATCCAGGCCGTAACCGATCTTGCAACTCCAGAACGTGCGACGCTCCTGCTGATTGAGATTGCGATACCAGGTGAACGGACCGGGTGGGCCCTCGGCTTGAGTAACTTCCAGCGAGCCGGGCGTAGTCATGGGGGAAATTCTCCGCGTAAAACTTATTGGTATTGTTCTGGCGACCGCTCGGGCTTATCGTGCCTCACCGGTCGAGGGCCATTTTTCGTTGGCCGTGCCCTCTGCGTCCAACTAATAAAAGTCCTGCCCAGGCATAAGAAAAAGTTGATTGCATGAACCTCAAATTTCTCGAAACCTTCGTCTGGGTTGCGCGGCTCAAGAGCTTTCGCCTGACGGCGGACAAGCTCTTCACCACCCAGGCATCCATTTCCAGCCGTATCGCGGTGCTGGAAGGCGAGCTCGGGGTGAAGTTGTTCCTGCGCGACTCCCGTGGTGTGAGCCTGACGCCCGAAGGGCTCAAGGTGCTCGACTATGCCGAGCAGATGATGGATACCATGCAGGCCCTCAAGCATGCCATCGAGATCAGTTCGACCAAGGTCGGACGCCTGCGCATCGGGGTGATGGACACGGTCATCCACACCTGGCTCAGCCCGTTGGTGGCCCAGATGTCAGACCGCTTCCCGTTGGTGGAAATCGAACTGGTGGCGGATACCGCGCTGAACCTCTGCGATCAACTGCAAAAGGGCTTTCTCGACCTGGTGCTGCAAACCGACCTGCTGCGCCAGGAATCGATTCGCAGCCTGAAACTGATCAGCCACCCGATGGGCTGGGTGGTGGCCAGCAACTCGATCTATAACCGTGAATACGCGAGCCTGGCCGAAATCGCCCGGGAGCGCATCGTGACTTTCTCGAAAAACTCGCGGCCGCACCAGGAAATTCTTGGCCTGATGCAGGTCCATGGCGTACCGGCGCCGCGGCTGAACTGTGTGAACTCGGTATCGGCGATTACCCGCTTACTGCGCGACGGCTTCGGTATCGGCGCCCTGCCGTCGGTGCTGGTGCGGGAGGAACTGATGCGCGGCGAGTTGACCTTGCTGGCCCTCGACGTACGCCCGCCGAACCTGGAAGTGGTGGTGTCCTGGCGGGTCGGCGTGGAGCTGGTGGAGGAAATTGTCGCGCTGTGCCAGGAGGTCTTGCACAGCTACGCGGACAAACTGGGCGAGCAGTATGTGATCCTGAGCAAGCCCCCTCTCCCCGGTCAGTAACGCAGAACTTTTGTGGGAGCCGACTTGTCGGCGATCAGCCCAGCGAGCCTTGCATTGATCTTGCGGAGGCCATCGTCGGCAAGCCAGCGCCTACAGTAACGAGTATTCCGCGGAATTTATTCTTACCAGCCGCGCTCGCGCCGCGCCAGGCGTTCGCGCTGGCGCTTGCCGCCCAGCACTACCCAGTCCACCAGGCGGAAGAAGCCTTCGATCACGAACGAGAACAGCAGCGCCGCGCCCATCGCCCAGCCAATCGCCTCGGGCGACAGCAAGACCTGGTAGGTGTAGCCCTGCAAGGTTTCCTGGCGAATCGCCGGATCGGCCGCATAGGCCACCTGCAATGCCCGTTTGTACCAGGGCCCCTGCATTGCCTGGAACTGGTCATCGAGCAGACGCTGACGGTTGAGCAAGGTGCCGAGGCTGTCGGCATCGCTGCGGAACACCGGGTCGTCACTGGCGCGGTAGTGAGCCACCAGCGCTTGCAGGTCGCCGTTGAAGAACTGCTCGGCGGTCTTCTGGAAACCCTGGAGGCTGGTCTGCGCTTCAATCAGGTGCGCCTCGACCCGCTTGGCGTAGTCATTGATGAAGCCCGGCACCTGGACACCGATCAACAGGCCCAGGGTAAACAGAATCAGCCGCAGGTAACTCAACCACATAACGGACTTCCTTATTCGGTCTGGCCCTGGCTGACGCATTCGCCGCGCCGCCACAGGCTCCATTGGCCCGGTTCGTAGCGGGTCCAGGTTTCGTTTTCGGTCAAAGGCTCGGTGGCGATCACCGTCACCACATCATTAGGTGTGGTTTCGGCCTGGAAGTCGACGATCACGTCGACATCCTTCAAGCGTGCCGGACCGAACGGCGCGCGCCGGGTGATCTGCGCCAACTTGGTCGAGCAATAGCAGAACAGCCAGTCACCGTCACTGAGCAGGCAATTGAACACACCTTTGGAGCGGTACTCGGCGCAGGCCTGGACCAGCGACGGCAGCAGCACTTCGATGTCCACCGGCTCCGGAAAAGCCTGGCGCACGCGGTTGAGCAGGTCGCAGAACGCCGCTTCGCTGTCGGTATCACCCACGGGGCGATAAAAGCGGGTCGGCGGCCGGAAGTCCGCCAACTGGCCGTTATGGGCGAAACACCAGTTGCGCCCCCACAGTTCGCGGACAAAGGGATGGGTATTGGACAGGCAGACCTGGCCGACATTGGCCTGGCGGATATGCCCGATCACCACTTCGCTCTTGATCGGGTAACGTTGCACCAGTTGTGCGACCTCGGACTCGCAGCTCGCCGCCGGGTCCTGGAACAGGCGCAAGCCACGGCCTTCATAGAAGGCGATGCCCCAGCCGTCACGATGGGGGCCGGTACGCCCCCCACGCTGCATCAGACCGGTAAAGCTGAAAACGATATCGGTCGGTACATTGGCGCTCATGCCCAACAATTCACACATGCTCGGACTCTCGCTTCAATGCGGGAACGCGCTTACAGACGCGGTTCGACCCGCGAACGACCATTGCCACCGGTCGGTGGCTGACGGCCGTAACGTTCGTTGCGATCGGCCGCGGCGAAGGGTTGATCATCCTCCTCGGGCTCGGCCTCCGCTGCCGTACCCGCCGCGACGGGCTGCGGGCGACGGGCCTTGATCGAGCGCTCGATGGGCCAGCGGATCAGCGCGAAAAGCAGATAGGCACCCACGGCGAACATCAGGTACATGAACAGATCGGAAACCGCGCGCCAGGCGTTGTTACCGACCTTGAACATCAGGTCCAGGGCCGTAATGGCCACCGCCGGGGCGAATTTTTCCTTCACCGGGTCGATAATGGTCGGGCTGAACAGCAGCACGGCCATCACCACGCGCAGCGGCTCGCGCAGCCAGCGCCAGATCCAGCGGGTCAGGCGAAACCACACCAACAAGCAGCCCAAGGCGGCAAAGGCGTAGCAGCCCCAGGCGATCAGATAGTCGTTCTCGGTCATGGTGTCCATGGCAAGGCTGGCAAAGAGACGCTTATGATAACGGCTTTTCGCCGGTCCGGCTGCCCCGCCGTCAGCGATCTGCCCACAGAGAGTTGCTCATGTCCCTCGATAGCAGCGTCAACAGCGCCCCGATTGCCCGCCGCGACGCGGGTGCGGACCCTTACGCCTGGTTGCAGGAACGCGACAGCGATGCCGTGCTCGACTATCTCAAGGCCGAAAACAGCTACCAGCAGGCGCAACTGGCCGATCAAGCCGAACTGCGCGAAAGCCTGTTCGAGGAAATCAAGGCGCGGATCCTCGAAACCGACCTGTCCCTGCCCTCGCCCTGGGGACCGTTCCTTTACTACACCCGCACCACCGCCGGCGACGAATACCCTCGGCACTATCGCTGCCCGCGTCCGACCGATGACAGCCTGACGGTGGATGAAGGCGCCGAAGCCCTGCTGCTCGACCCCAACGTGCTGGCGGCGGGCGGCTTCTTCTCCCTCGGCGCCTTCAGCGTCAGCCCGGATCACCAACGCCTGGCCTACAGCCTCGACACCAGCGGCGAAGAGGTCTATCGCCTGTACGTCAAGGAGCTCGACAGCGGCGCGGTCAGCGAGCTGCCGTTCGAGGGTTGCGATGGCAGCATGACCTGGGCCAACGACAGCCAGACGCTGTTTTTCGCCGAACTGGACGACACCCATCGTCCCCACAAGCTGTACCGTCATCGCCTCGGCGACAACACGGCCGTGGAAGTCCTGCACGAAGCCGACGGGCGCTTCTTCCTGCATTGCTACCGCAGCAGCTCCGAGCGCCAACTGCTGGTGCTGCTCAACAGCAAGACCACCAGCGAAGCCTGGGCCCTGGACGCCGATACCCCGACCCAGGCCTTTACTTGCCTGGCACCCCGGGTCGAAGGCCACGAGTACTTCGTCGACCACGGCCGGTACGAAGAACAATGGAGCTGGTTTATCCGCAGCAACCAGGTCGGTATCAACTTCGCCCTGTATCACGCCGTGGACCACGGTGTACCGGGCCGTGACGACTGGCAATTGCTGGTGCCCCACGATGAGCAGGTGATGCTCGAAGGCGTGACCCTGAACGCCTCGGCCCTGTGCCTGAGCCTGCGCGAAGGCGGCTTGCCTATCATTGAAGTGCGGCCCCTGGGCCTGCCGGGCTATCGCGTGCAACTGCCGGATGCCGCCTACAGCCTCTATGTGCAGGACAGCCTGGAGTTCACCAGCCAGACCATCCGCCTGCGCTACGAAGCGCTGAATCGTCCGGCCCAGATCCGCCAACTGACCCTGGCCAACGGCGCGCAGAGTGTACTCAAACAGACTCCGGTGCTGGGCGCTTTCGACCCCGATGCCTATGTCAGCCAGCGCCTCTGGGCCACGGCCGCGGACGGCACCCGGGTGCCCATCAGCCTGGTGGTCAAGCGCGAACTGCAAGGCCAGGCCACCCCGCTCTACCTCTACGGCTACGGCGCCTACGGCGAAAGCCTCGACCCGTGGTTCTCCCACGCCCGCCTGAGCCTGCTGGAGCGCGGCATGGCCTTCGCCATCGCCCATGTGCGCGGCGGCGGCGAACTGGGCGAAGCCTGGTATCGCGCCGGCAAACAGGCGCACAAGCAAAACACTTTCGACGATTTCATCGCCTGCGCCGAGCACCTGATCGCCGAAGGCCTGACTACCTCGACACAACTGGCGATCAGCGGCGGCAGTGCCGGCGGCCTGTTGATCGGGGCCGTGCTTAACCAGCGCCCGGAACTGTTCCAGGCCGCCATCGCCGAAGTGCCGTTCGTCGACGTACTGAACACCATGCTCGACCCGGACCTGCCGCTGACCGTCACCGAATACGACGAATGGGGCAATCCCGAGGAGCCCGAGGTGTACGCGCGGATCAAGGCCTACGCGCCGTATGAAAACGTCCGCGCCCAGGCCTATCCGGCCGCCCTGGTGATCGCCGGCTACAACGACAGTCGCGTGCAATACTGGGAAGCGGCCAAATGGGTGGCGAAACTGCGCGCCACGAAAACCGACGAGCATCTACTCTTGCTCAAGACCGAACTGGACGCCGGCCATGGTGGCATGAGCGGTCGTTATCAGGGATTACGTGACGTAGCCCTCGAATACGCCTTCGTGTTCAAGGTTCTCGGCCTGGTCTGAGGAACTCTGCCCGGCGCCCTTGTCTTAACTCTGGGCCGCCGGGCTTCAATGCCCGCACAGAACAACAGGCAACAAGAAAAGACCGTGAGCCATGTCAGAACCGACCTTACTGAATAACGAAATCCGCGACATGCTGATGGACTGCGGTTTGTTCGCCAGCTTGCTGCCGGCGGATTTTCTCGCCGCTGCCGGCTATTTCAGCATCAGCAGCGTCACCAGGGGCGAAGCCATCTTCAACGAGGGGGATGCCGGGACCTTCATGTGCATCATTCATCACGGCAGCGTGAACGTGCAGAAGAGCAACGCCGAAGGTCAACCGGTGGTGATCGCCACCCTGCGTGCCGGCCGCGCCTTCGGCGAGATGGCGGTGCTCGATGGCGAGCGGCGCTCGGCCAGTTGCGTGGCCGCCAGCGATTGCCAATTGCTCAATCTGGGCAAGGATTCCCTGGAAAAGATGCTCAACGATGCGCCGAAGATCGCCGCCAAGATCATCCGCGCCATCGCCATTGCGCTGTCCAAGCGACTGCGCATGGCGGACGGCCAACTGCTCTCGCAACAGATCTAGCTGGAGGTTTCCTTCGCTTTATCGGCTTTATCGGCTTTATCGGCTTTATCGGCTTTATCGGCTTTATCGGCTTTATCGGCTTTATCGGCTTTGTCGGCTTTGTCGGTCTTGTCGTTCTGCTCCGGGCCCGGTTGGGTCTGGTCCTTGGGCGGCTGCGGCAACTCGATGCTGGGTAGCGGCTCGCCAGGCTTGGACGGCGTGCGTGGGGTGATCTGCGGGGACGGCGTCGGGGTCGCCGTACTCGGCGCGCCCGACTTCGGCGTGACCGGTACCGGCGAGAGATCCTCGGCCCGTACCGTGGTAATGGTGAGCGCGGTCAAGGCAATGACCGCTACAATAGCGCGTTTCATCAATGGCTCCGTTGCCAGACTTCTCTGTCTGCCATCAGGCTACTCGCAACGCGGCTATTTTGCCCCTCCCAATGAGATTTCCATGAAACGTTTTGTTCTGCTGGACACCGCTCCGATTCCCGAAAACGGCGGTGCCCTGTGCCTGTTCGAGTATGGCGAAGACTTCGTGATCAAGATCCAGGGCGGCGACGGCGGCCAATTGATGAACACCCGCATGCACGGTTCCGAAGATGCCCTGGCGGAAATCCCCTGCCGCAAGGTCGCCGGCCGGCCACAATCGCGGGTGCTGATCGGCGGCCTCGGCATGGGCTTCACCCTGGCCGCGGCTCTCAAGCATCTGGGCAAGACCGCCGAAGTCGTGGTGGCCGAACTGGTGCCGGGCGTCGTCGAATGGAACCGCGGCGCGCTGGGGGAAAAAGCCGGCCGGCCGCTGGATGACCCGCGCACGGTGATTCGCCAGGAAGACGTGGCCAAGGTCCTGCAGACCGAGCCCAATGGCTTCGATGCGATCATGCTCGATGTCGACAACGGTCCCGAAGGACTGACCCAGAGAGCCAACAGCTGGCTCTACTCGACCGGCGGCCTGAGCGCCTGTGCCAAGGCCCTGCGGCCCAAGGGCGTGCTGGCGGTGTGGTCGGCCAGTGCCGACAGCCACTTCTCCGACAAACTGCGCAAGGCCGGCTTCAAGGCCGAGGAAGTCCAGGTCTATGCGCACGGCAACAAGGGTACGCGGCACACCATCTGGATCGCCGAGAAGCTCAAGAACTGAGCTAGACTTTGCCGCATAACCGTCATTAACCCATTCGACAAGGTGACCCCATGAGTTCGGCCAACCCTCCCTCCCATACCGCCAAGCTGGATCGCATCCTGGCCGATGCGAAACGCGATAAAGAGATGGGCTATCGTGACAAGGCGCTGAAGATGTACCCGCATGTCTGCGGTCGCTGCGCCCGTGAATTTTCCGGCAAGCGCCTGAGCGAGCTCACCGTGCATCACCGCGACCACAACCATGACAACAACCCGCAGGACGGTTCCAACTGGGAACTGCTGTGCCTGTTCTGCCATGACAACGAGCACTCGCGCTACACCGACCAGCAATACTTCGGCGACGGTTCCCTGAGCAGCCCGAAGATCGCCAAGGCCACCCACAACCCGTTCGCGGCGCTGGCCGGGTTGATGAAGAAAGACGAGTAGCGGCTACACGGCTTATACCGTGAATTTCTGAACCAGCACGCTGAGATCGCCGCCCAGGCGTGACAGCTCGAGGCTCGCCGTCGCCGTGCGAGCACTCGACTGCGCCGACTCGTCGGCAATATCGCGCACGCGCGCCAGATTGCCGCTGATCTGTTCGCAAGCGCGGGTTTGCTGATCGGCGGCCGTGGCAATCTGTGAGTTCATCGACTGGATCAGCGACGCCGATTGGCGAATTTCACTGAGCACGCCACCGGCTTCACGGGCCAGGGCCACACTGGACAGACTCATGTCCTGGCTCTGGCGCATGATCGCCGTGGCCTGCTCGGTGCCGCCATGCAGGGCCGCGATCAGCCCCTCGATTTCCTCGGTGGAGCGCTGGGTGCGTTGGGCCAGTGCGCGTACTTCATCGGCCACCACCGCAAAGCCCCGCCCAGCTTCACCAGCGCGAGCCGCTTCGATGGCGGCGTTGAGGGCCAGTAGATTGGTCTGTTCCGCCACCTCGCGAATAACCCCGAAAACCCCGCCGATACGCTCACCGTCTTCACGCAGACGCTCCATCGCCAGGGCGGAGCGGTCGACGTTGAGTACCAGGGCTTCAAAGTGTTCGATGGCCTGGGTCACCACGCGGTTACCCTCGACACTGCGCCGCTCGGCCGCCTGTGCCGCCTCCGAGGCCTGCTGGGCATTACGGGCGATATGTTGGGCGCTGTCGACCATTTCGCCCATGGCGCCGGCAACTTCTTCGGTCTGCTGGCGCTGTTGCGACACACCCGCGCTGCTGTGGGCAGTGACTGTCGACAAACCTTCGGCGGCCTGGGTCAGTTGACGCGTGCCGTCGCCGATGCTGCCGATCAGTTGACGTAGATGCCCGGCCATTTCCCGCATGGCCGTCATCATCTGCCCCAGTTCGTCACGCCGATGGCTTTCCAGGTTACCGGTCAGGTCGCCCGAGGCGATCTGCCGAGCCAGGGCCAGGGTCCGTTTGAGCGGCGGGACGATCTGCCGGGTCATGGCCCAGGCCGACAGCAAACCCAGCAACAGCGCCAACCCCCCTGCCGACAACAGCTCGCCACGGGCCATCCGCACATCGTGACCACGCCCTTGCAGTTGCAGTTGATAGACCGCCGCACTCAGTTGCTGCAAGTCACCCGCCTGCGCCAGCATCGCCTGTTTCGCCTGTTGGCTCTTGAGCACGCTGTCGCGAAAGTCCACGACCCGGTCCTGGTAGGTCACCGCCGCCTGCAACGCTCCGAGCAACGGCGTCTGCAAGGCATCACCCGGCAGTTGCCCGTACAAGTCATTGCCCTGCACACGAATCCGGTCGGCCATCTGCGAAACGCGCAACTGCGTCTCGGGTTGTGGATCAGCAATATACAAGCGCACCTGATCGCGTAATTGCGCCATCAGCCATTGCAACTCGGCCACTGCCTGGGCCTGATCGATGGTGACCGCCGGATCGCTGCGCATTTGCTGGAAGAGCTGGGTGCGCAAACGCGTCAGTTGTTCGGCGATAGTCTCCATCACCGGCACCATGGCCTGTTCCGCATCTCGGGCCTGGCGCCGCGCCGCAACAAACTCGGCAAAGCTCTGTTGATAAGCCCGGGCCACATCACGGATACGCGCAAGGGTCGCCTGTGCGTCGGTTTCCAGGCTCATCTGCAATTTGTCGACACCGGCATACAACGCCCGCATCTGCCCGGCATAGGCGTCCACCGCCGCACTCTGCCCGGTGCGGTCGAATTCGTTTTCCTGCAAGCGCACGGCGGCGATCTGCGTGTCCAGCGAGACACTGTCCACCAGCGCTTCGCTACGCATCGTCAGTTGCCCGATGCTGTACCAGGCGATGCCGGTCAGCAGTGCCGTCAGCAACAACACGATGCCAAAGCCCAACGTCAACTTGCGACGTACCGAAGCGCCCATCAACCAATCGGCGACCATAACGAACGCTCCTGTCAGGCCGTCAACCGGCTGAGGCAACGCGCCAAACACCTTGAGGCGCCTTGAGATGGCTGGCATTCTAAATCGATCGCTACAAAACACAAGACCAAGATTTTTTCCAACGGTTGTAATTTAAAGCCCTATACCTGCTCAACAAGGCAAAGTGCCAGTGTGTACGTCGCCCTCTTATTCCTGTACCGAGAACGCCTTCGATGAAGCTGAACCAATTGATTCAAAATCTGCTGGGCACCCTCCAACCGGCCCAGGTTTCGCGCCCGGAACAGGAATTGCTGTCGAGCCTGTTGGTGATGGCCTGGGTGGTGGAGGCGCGGGATCCCTACACCGGCGGGCACCTGTGGCGGGTGGCGCAGTTCTGCGAGTTACTGGCACAGAAGGCCGGCTTCGCGGCGGAGGAAGTGGCGCGGATCGCCTTGGGCGGCTTTGTCCATGACCTGGGCAAGGTCGGCATTCCCGATGCGGTACTGCGCAAGGCCGGCCCCCTGAGCGACGAGGAATACGCCGTGATCAAGACCCACCCCGATATCGGTTTTCGGCTGTTGCATGCCCACCCCCTGGCCACGCTGGTGGAGGACGCCGTACGCCTGCACCACGAGATGCCGGATGGCCGGGGTTATCCGCTGGGGCTCAAGGCCGATGAGATCCCGCACCTGGCGAGCATCGTCGGTATCTGCGACGCCTTTGATGCCATGACCAGCACCCGCCCCTATCGTACGGGCATGCCGCAGGCACAGGCGCTGCAGATCATCGGCAAGAACCTGGGGAGCCAGTTCGACGCGCACTTCGGCGCATTGTTTATCCAGTTGGGGGAGTCAGGGGTCTTGAGCCCGATCATCGGCCATACCGACCAGGGCATTCCCCTGCGGCACTGCGACATGTGCGGGCCGACGGTGGTACTCAAGCGTGCGCACCATGCGGGCGATCATGTGTTCTGCGGCAATTGCGGCGCGGACTATCTGCTGTACCAGAAGTCACCGGACAGCGTGCTGGAACTGCAGGCCACCGGCACAACCGGCAGCGCGAAAGACCTCAGCCCCCAGGCCGACGTCGAACTGATCGAGCGCCTGGTGCAGCGCCAATTCGTCCCGGTTCTGCGGGAGCAAGCGGGTTCGCATCCACGTTAAGCGGATTGCGCCTCAGACAGCCGGGTTCCTGACGGCCTGGCCGACGAGGATTGTCTGGCTCGCTTGCGTCGCGGTGACACGCCGCGAATACGCACTATTGCAATAAACCGAAGACCGGACGCACCAACCCTTCCAGCAACTCCCGTTCCGGCCTTGAGCGGGCCAGCACCCGCAGTCCCATGAGCACCGCCAGGCACATACGCGCCAGATCGTCCGCCGGCAGCAACGCATTGATGCTGCCCTGGGCCTGGCCGGCGCTGATACAACGCCGGAAAAAGCCCTCCATCTCCTCCTGGACCGCGGCCAATACCGCCTTGAACTCCGGATCGTGGGGCGCCACCTCAAGGGCCGCGTTGACGATAAAACAGCCCTTGTGCTCGGGATCGCTCAGGGACAGTTCGATGATCTCATTGAAAAACGTCTGGATGGCTTCGCGCGGCGGCAGCTGCTGCTCCAGGCGTGCGGAGCGCTCGCAGAAGCCGCGCTTGATGTAATGCTCAAGGGCCAGGCCGAAGAGCGCGCGCTTGTCACCGAACGCGTTGTACAAGCTGGCCCCGGTGATGCCCATGGCCAGCGCCAGATCACGCACGGAGGTGGCCTCGTAGCCACGGGACCAGAAGCAGCGGATCGCCGCCTCCACCGCACTGGCCTCATCAAATTCTCTGGGTCGCGCCATAACTCACACATGGATTCAAATTGAAGTGGCGCAAATAGTCGTTGAAACACACGACGATTGCCATGCACCTGGGCTTGGCCTATTTTATATCAGTCGTTCCAAAACATCAGCCAGGACCTTTCGCCATGATCCGTTTCTTTTTCCACCCGACGCCCAATCCGGCCAAAGTCGCCCTGTTTCTTGAAGAAGCAGCGCTGCCCTACGAGCTGGTTCCGGTCGATACCAGCAAGGGCGAACAGCACAGCCCGCAGTTCCTGGCGATCAATCCCAATGGCAAGGTTCCGGCAATCCTCGATACCGAAGGCCCGAACGGTAGCGAAGTCCGGGTGTTCGACTCGAACGCGATCCTGCTGTACCTGAGTGAAAAGACCGGGCTGCTCGGCGGTGAGCCCGCTGACCGGGGCGAACTGTTGTCATGGCTGATGTTTATCGGCACAGGCCTGGGGCCATTTTCCGGCCAGGCAGTGCACTTCCAGTTCTCGGCCCCGGAAAGTATCCCTTACGCCATCAATCGTTATCGCCGTGAAGCGGAGCGGCACTACCGGGTACTTGACCGGCACCTGACCGGGCGCCGCTATATCGTCGGCGACAGCTATACCATTGCCGATATCTCCGCCTGGGGCTGGATCGACCGGGCTGCACGTGTGCTCAAGGGCGAAGAGTCGCCATTGGCCGCCTACCCCCACCTGTCGGCCTGGTTTCAGCGTATCGACGCCCGGCCGGCCGTGGCCCGTGCCCGTCAAGTGGGCAAGCGCCATGCCTTCAAGCAGATCAACGACGAGCAAACCCGCCGCGCCCTGTTCCCCTCGAACTATCCCGACACCACGGTCTGACGGAGATGCCGGTATAATCGCGTCTTTTACCTGGAAGGCACCCGGCTCGTGGCAAACAAAAGGTACAGCTGCATTGGTTTGTATAACCCCAAGTCCCCGGAGAACGTCGGCTCGGTAATGCGTGCGGCTGGCTGCTACGGCGTGGCCTCGGTGTTCTACACCGGCAAGCGCTACGAGCGGGCGCGGGACTTCGTCACCGACACCAAGAAAGTCCACCAGGACATTCCGCTGATCGGCATCGACGACCTGAAGAAAATCCTGCCGCTGGGTTGCGTGCCGGTGGCCGTCGAGCTGGTGGAGGGCGCGCGTTCGTTGCCCGAATACACCCATCCCGATCGGGCGCTGTATATCTTCGGCCCGGAAGACGGTTCGCTGGACAAGGACATCCGCGACTGGTGCGAAGACGTGGTGTATATCCCGACCACCGGTTGCATGAACCTGGCGGCGACGGTCAATGTGGTGCTGTACGACCGCCTGGCCAAAGGCAACAACACCCGCTCCGGTCCGAAGTTCTAGTCTTGCGGCGTCGGTCAGATCGTATCGCCGGACAGGCAACCACTACGTCAACAGACCACTCGCCAGCACCTTCGATGGCTCGCCCCGCTGCACAGCATCAGCAGCAGGAACACAGGCAGCCTGCAAGGTAACGACATGGAGCTCCTCGGGATTGGCGCGAATCAGCCGGCGCGGAAAATCAGATGATCTTCCCAATCCTCTTCCGGCACGCTGCCTTCGGCGAGCATGCGCCCGGACTGGGAAATCCGCTCATGGTGCACTGCATCGCGGTCGCCGCAGACCAGGTGGTGCCAGAGCGGCAGGTCCTTGCCTTCACTGACCAGGCGATAACCGCAGGTCGGCGGCAACCACTTGAACTGGTCGGCCTGGCCCGGGGTGAGCTGGATGCAGTCGGGCACCGAGTCGCGACGCTTGGCGTAGTCGGTGCACTGGCAGGTCTTCAGGTCCAGGAGCTTGCAGGCGATACGTGTGTAATAGACGCTGTTGTCATCTTCGTCCTCGAGCTTCTGCAGACAGCACAAGCCACAACCGTCGCACAGCGACTCCCATTCCTCCTGATCGAGTTGCTCGAGGGTCTTGCGTATCCAGAAGGGTTCAACTTTCGCGGCCATGGTTCAGACATCTGCATCGGGGAGTGAAAAGGCCGCCAGTCTAGTGCCCCGCGCCGTTGCGGCCAAGCGTCGGCGACTGTCGGTTGAACAAGACTTGTCAGGCTGTCTGCGGCGCAGTAGCTTTCTCGCTTATTTCCCCAGTCAGGACTGCGCCATGAGCATCAACCCACGCATCGCCGATCACCCGATCGATCCCCAGTTCACCCAGCGCTGGTCGCCACGCGCCTTTACCGGCGAGAGCATCCCGGAACAAACCCTGCTGAGCTTTTTCGAAGCCGCCCGCTGGGCACCTTCGGCCTACAACTCGCAACCTTGGCGCTTTCTCTATGCCCGTCGCGACACACCGAACTGGGAGCGTTTCCTCGGCCTGCTGAACGAATTCAACCACGGCTGGGCGCAGCATGCCTCGGCCCTGGTGATCGTGATTTCGAAAACCACCTTCACCGCCCCCGGCGCCAGCGAAGAAACCCCGGCGCTGTGGCACACCTTCGACACCGGCTCGGCCTGGGGCCACCTGGCGCTGCAAGCCAGCAACAGCGGCTGGCACAGCCACGGCATGGCCGGCTTCGATCAGGAACTGACCCGCCGCGAGCTGAAGATTCCAGAAGGTTATGCACTGCATGCGGCAGTGGCCATCGGCAAGCTGGGCGACAAGGCGAGCCTGCCGGATTACCTGCAGGCCCGTGAAATCCCAAGCCCACGCCAGCCGTTGAGCGCGCTGGTGGCTGAGGGTGATTTCAGCCTGTAACCCAGAGACTGTTCACTGTTACAACGAGAATGAACAGCACCTGCTGTGGGAGCGGCGCTTGCCCGCGAAGGGGAGCGCCGCGGTTTTCCTGAAGAACCGCAGTGTCCCCATTCGCGGGCAAGCTCCGCTCCCACAAAAAAACTCGCCAGACTCAGTAGCCGCGCTCGAAATCCACTTCTCCACGCAGCGCTTCCCCGGCCTGATAGGCCCGCAGGTTCTCGACAAACAGCTGCACCATCATCGCAGGCGAAGTCGGTGCCGAACTGTGGCCAGTCAACAACAAACCCCAGGCCGTCCAGAACGGATGGCGCTGCGGCAACGGCTCCTGCCGGCAGACATCGATCACCGCCCCCGCCAGATGCCCTTCCTTCAAGGCTTCCACCAGGTCCGCATCAACCACCGCCACGCCACGCCCGACGTTGATGAACAGGCCGCTAGGCTTGAAGCGCTTGAACAGCGCCGCGTCGTACAGATCGTGGGTATTGGGCGTGTTCGGCAACAGGTTGATCACATAGTCCACCTTGCCAACCCACTCACCCAGGGCTTCGAGCGCCGCCACCTCGAGAAACGGTGCCTGCTCCCGCGCGGTACTGGCGATACCATACAACTCGACACCAAAGGGTTGCAGGAACTGCGCAACACTCTGGCCGATATCCCCGGCACCGACAATCAGCACCTTGCGTCCCGCCAGGCTCTGGCCCAGGCGGTTGTCCCACTTGCGCTCGACCTGGCTGACCAGGCGGGCCAGGACCTCACGCTCATGCCCCAGCATGTAGGTCAGCACATACTCGGCCATCACCTGGCCAAAAATCCCCACCGCGCGGGTCAGGCGGTAGTTGCGTGGCAAGCCCTCGGCCAGCAACGGGGTGACACCCGCCCAGGTCGATTGCAGCCATTGAGGGCCGTGCCCCTGGCGCAGCAGGGTCGCCAGCAGGTCCGGCTGCCCCAGCCAGACCGGACAGTCAGCCGCCATCGTCGACAGCGTGGCCGAATCGCTGCTGGTCATGACTTCAAGTTCCGGGGCCATCTGCTGCAGCAAGCGGGCATAGAGGGCGTGGTCGTGTTCGGCAATCAGAACGCGCATGGTTCAAACCTTTCAAAAACAGTGCAGGCAGCCGCCGACAGAGTTCGCTCCATCGTCATCGGCCACTGCCAGAAAATACAATCCATTTGATTCGAGCACTCCGGACAGAGCACTCAGAGATGTCCATCAGATCGGATCATTGCGCCGCAACAGCTCTTCAGGCAAATGTTCGATGTATTCGTCTTCGGCCGGCGGCATCTGCAGGTGATAGCCCTGCTTCTCAAGGTTCTCCAGTACCTGGTGGATGTCTTCGCGCGACAGCGTGCGCTCGGGGCTCAGGACCAGGTCGAAAGCATGGTGCGGTTTACCGAAGGCCAGCAGCAGATTCTCCGGAACGCGTTCCAGAGCATCGCTCTTGAGCACGTAGAGGTACATTTCGTTGCGGCGTGGGCTTCTGTAGATGGAGCAAATACGTTTCAAGGCTGTTCTCCGGCACTGGCCAGGCTGTCGAGCAGCGCCTGGCCCATCAACTCGCGGCGCCAGCCACGCAGCGAATCAGGCAATTGGTAAGGTCCATCGGGGAAGCCGCTTTTGACCAGCGCTTCCAGGGTTTTCTTGCGCAGCATCAATTCCGGCGCAACGCCCAGGCGTTCAGCCTCGGCCTGGCCGAGGGCGCGCAGGCGCTTGATCAGCGCCGAGGCTTCGATCGGCAAGGGCTCGGGCACCGCCGGCGGCCACTGGTCCATCGACGCACTACCGGCTCGCTTGATCAACTCCAGGAGGAATTCGCCGTCCTGGCGCACGGTCCGCGGGTGCATGTCCTCGATACGGGCCAGGGCCACCAGATTGTCCGGCTGGCTCTTGGCCAATGGCCACAAGGCGTGTTCCCGCACGATGCGGTTACGCGGCAGATCGCGGGCGCGGGCTTCGCACTCGCGCCAGGCGCACAGTTCGCGCAGGACGACCAGTTGCGCACGGGACAGTTTCCAGGCCAGTTTCGCCTCGCGATAGACCTCATAGGGATCGACCTCGCGACGCAGGTTGGCCACCAGCTCCGCGCCGTCTTCCAGGACCCAGGCGTACTTGTCGTCCGACAGCTTCGGACGCAGGCGGGTGTAGACCTCGGCCAGGTGCACGGCATCTTCGGCGGCGTAGCTGACCTGGGTTTCCGACAGCGGACGCTGCAACCAGTCCGAACGGGTCTCGCCCTTGGGCAGCTCGATACCGAGGACTTCCTGCACCAGGCGCGAATAGCCCATGGAGAAGCCCAGGTTCAGGTAGGCGGCCGCGAGCTGGGTGTCGAACAGCGGCACCGGCAGGCTGCCGGTCAGGCGCAACAGCACTTCGAGGTCTTCACTGCAGGCGTGCACGACCTTGACCACAGCCGGGTCTTCGAGCAACGCCGCCAGGGGTTGCCACTGGTCGATGGTCAGGGGATCGATCAGGTAGGCGCGTTCGCCGTCACCGATCTGGATCAGTCCGGCAATCGGATAAAAGGTGTCGACCCGCATGAATTCGGTGTCGAGGGCAACAAAGGGTAACTGTTGCCATTGGGCGCAATGCCGACCGAGGCTATCGTTGTCGCGAATCCAGTGAATATCGATGGCCACACGGCTCTCCCTTGAAGAATGGCCCGCAGTATATCTCGCCACCGGGGTTTGCGAGCACTCACTCTGCAAGTGCACAAGCGAAAGAACTTACTGAGGTGCAAGAATAGTCCCACTCAGCGGTTTGGCGGCCTCACTCCGGGGTCAGGTGTTCTTGCGTAACACATAGAGACGGCGCAGGGCGTAGCCAGGCAAGAAATCGCGGTGACCGACAATCTCGAAACCGGCCTCGCGAAACTCCCCTTCGACCTGTGCCTTGTCGAACAGGATGCGCGGCACCTCCTGGCTGGCCGCCTGGGCCAGGCGTCGATGACGCCAGGCCATGACCTTGCCGTCCATGCACAACGAGAGGATCACGGTATCGCGACTGACCCGGTGGAATTCGCGCAGCATCGCCATCCGGTGCCGGCTGTCGCTGACATACTGGAACAATTGCATGCAAAAAATGCAGTCCACCGCATTCTCCGGCAAGCCGATGGTAAACACCGAGCTCTGGAAGGTCCTGACGCGCATCAGCACATCGTCGCCATGATGGACCGCGCAGTGGTCCAGCATCTCTTGCGAAGGGTCGGCCGCGAGGATCACCCGATTGCCGCGCTCGGCCAGCAGCGGCCAGAAGCGTCCGGCACCGCAGGGCAGATCAAGGACCAGGCCGGGCTCGCCGGCCAGCTTCAGCGCCTGGCGCACCCACTGCTTCTCACGGGCCAGCGCCAGGCGCCGGGCCAGGCTGTCGGGACACGGCGCCAGGCAAGCCCGGGCATGCTCGCGCGCGTGCTGGCGGGCAAACTCAAGCTCAAGCTCGACGGTTGAAGGCGGTTGCGCTGACATGACTCGCAAACTCTCGGAGGAACCTGTACCGGACTGATCGGACACACGGAGTGGATTTGAAGGGCTGCCGAGAGCCAGAAACATCCACTCGACAACGTCTCGAACCTTAGTCAGGCACGCATCAATATTTCGTGAAAAATTCCCGCACTGGTTGTTCAAGAGATTACCGGACGATCATTCACGCCCGCGGCAAATACCCGCGCCAGTCCTGCTCGCCAACCTCGCCCATGAACTGCCGGTATTCGGCACGCTTGACCGCCAGGTAGAGCCCGAGGAACTCGCGGCCAAATGCCTCACATCAGCCACTGTCGCCGCCGCCCCCTCGCCGGGGGGCATGCTGACCTGCATTGCGCCACTGCCCCGCCAGCGTTGCAAATGCCTGGCAGGCGGCACTGCGCCAGGCCCCACGACGACTGAGCAGGGCCACCGTGCGCTGTGGCAACGCCGGTGTCAGCTCCAACGCCAGCAGCCCCGGCTGTTCGAGGGCAATGGCCGCGGGCAGGATTGTCGCCAACTGGCCGCGACGGACCAACTCGACAATCGCACTGATGGAGTTGGCCTCGATGACGATGCGCGGCACGATGCCGTGCTGGCGGCAGTAGAGATCGATGTGCTGGCGCGTGGCGAAATCCTGGCTGAGCAGGACCAGCGACTGCTGCTCCAGATCACGGGCGCTGAGGACCTTCCCAGCAGCCTGCGGATGGCTCGCGCCGACCATCAGGCTCAAGGTTTCGCTGAACAACGCTTCACTCTGGATATCCGCCAGGTGCAGCCCGGTAAAGGCAATGCCGATATCCAGCCGGTCCTCGGCCAAGGCGGCCTCCAGACGATCCTGGGTCATTTCCTCGACGCCCAGGGTGATGCCCGGGTAAAGGCTGTGAAAGCGATGCAACAACGGCGCAATAAGGTATGCCGTAAAGGTCGGCGTCATGGCCAGGCGCAAGCTGCCGCGACTCAGGTCCCGCACATCGTGCATCGCCCGCTTGCCCGCCTCCAGATCCTGCAGGGCCAAGCGGGCAAACCGCACATAGGCCTCGCCGGCATCGGTCAGGCGGATGCTGCGTCCCGAACGGTCGAACAGCGCCGCCCCGAGGCTGTCCTCGAGTTGCCGGATCTGCTGGGACAAAGTCGGTTGGGAGACATGCAGAGCCTCGGCGGCCCGGGTGAAATTGCGGTGGTCGGCGACGGCCAGTAGATAACGGATATGACGCAGCAGCATCGGGCACTCAACTATAGGCAGGACTTATGGCTTTCATAATAAGCCAGTCTTGGACGCTATGACTGAAAACTTCCATCCTTGCCCCATCAGCCACACGCAAGGAGAAGCACCATGCAAGCCATCATCGATGGATTCCTGAAGTTCCAACGCGAAGCCTTTCCAACCCGCAGCGCCCTGTTCAAGCAACTGGCAACCACCCAGAGCCCGGCGACCCTGTTCGTCACCTGCTCGGACAGCCGGGTAGTGCCGGAACTGCTGACCCAGCAAGAGCCCGGAGACCTGTTCGTGATCCGCAATGCCGGCAACATCGTGCCGTCCTATGGCCCGGAGCCGGGCGGCGTCTCGGCCACGGTGGAATATGCGGTAGCGGTACTGGGGGTGCGCGATATCGTGATCTGCGGCCATTCCGACTGCGGTGCGATGACCGCGATCTCCACCTGCAAATGCCTCGATCACCTGCCGGCGGTGGCCAACTGGCTGCGTCATGCCGAGTCGGCCAAGGTCATCAATGCCGCCCGCAACCATGCCTCGGCCGAGGCGCGACTGGATGCCCTGGTTCGGGAAAACGTGGTCGCCCAGTTGGCTAACCTCAAGACTCACCCGTCGGTCGCCCTGGCGCTGGAACAAGGCCGGCTGAACCTGCATGGCTGGGTGTACGACATCGAGAGCGGCTCGATCGCAGCTCTCGACGGCAGCACCAGTCGCTTTGTCTCACTTGCCGAACAGCCGCAAGCCTGCGCGCTGTCAACACAACCGCCACAGGTCGCTTGATCTGAATCCTACTTACTAAAACGAGGAAGTCACCATGTTGCAGTCCCAATTCGCACAAGCTCCACGCCTGGCCCTGGCCGATACCATCATCGACACCAAGCAGCGCCTGAACCTGTCCTGGCAGGACCTGACCGACGGCACCGGCCTGAGCCTGGCCTTCGTCACCGCCGCCCTGCTCGGCCAGCACCCGCTGCCGGCCAGCGCCGCCAACGTGGTCTGTGAAAAACTCGGCCTGGACCAGGACGCCAGTCGCCTGCTGCAAAGCGTGCCGTTGCGCGGCAGCATCGGCAATGGTGTCCCGACCGACCCGACGATCTATCGTTTCTACGAAATGATCCAGGTCTATGGCACCACCTTGAAGGCCCTGGTCCACGAACAGTTCGGCGACGGCATCATCAGTGCCATCAACTTCAAGCTGGACATCAAGAAAGTCGAAGACCCGGACGGCGGCTCGCGCGCGGTCATCACCCTGGATGGCAAGTACCTGCCAACCAAGCCGTTCTGATAAAGCCGTGTTTGCCAGGAATGCCATGCAGCCCTGGCAGGCGCCGGCCCTGACGGTATTTCGTACTGGAACACCATACCTGTAGATACCGGCTTGCCGGCGATGAGGCCCTTGGGCCCTGCTGCATCCTTGCGGACGCCATCGCCGACAAGCCGGCGCCTACAGGGTTCGCGGTTTTTTCAAGAATGGGGGTTGTCGCCCGATCAGAATGCAACCTTGGCATAGGACTCACGGTCCAGGTCCACCACTTCCACCGACAGCTGTACTTCGATACCTTCCGGCCAGTCGCCGAGATCCTTCAACCCCGCCAACAGACTCTCGGAAAGTTGTGTCTTGATTTGTGCCGAGCGCCCGCTCAGCAGCGCCAGCTTCACATGCACGAAGCCGCGCTCGCCCAACCCCGTCCCCACGCGAAAGGCCCCCAACTCCGTAGCCCGGCTCTTGATATCGAACTCGGCGCCGAACTGACCGGACGCCACCAGCGCATGATTGATGCGCAGCAACGCCTTGTCGGCGTCGAACTCAGTCAGGTTGGGGGTGTATTCCAGGAATACGTGAGGCATCGACAGGCTCCAGACAGCGGGACGGGAAGGCACACAGATATAGCACGCGGCCTTCGCGAAAAGTCATGAATGAACGTGAAAGATAGCGCATGAGCGCAACGCTTGCCCCGAGACAAAAAGGTCAAGGCGCCAAGGGCTCCCGATCACTCATGAAATACTCAAGCCGCGAACGCAGCCAACGCTCGGCCGGATCGGTATCGACAATCCCGAGCCAGACCATCGACAGGTCCAGGTTCGGCACCTTGAACGGCAGCGGTTCGTCAAACAACAGCCCCGACGCCGCCATGGCCTTGGCCGTGTAATCCGGGAGGCTGGCGACCAGGTCGGTACCCGCCAGCAAGGCCGGCAGGGCGCTGTATTGCGGTACCGAGAGCACCACGTGACGCTTGCGGCCGATTTCCGCCAGCCACTCGTCGGCCAAGCTGCTGATATTGGCGGTGTGGGACACCAGCACATGGGGTCGCGCGCAGTACTCGTCGAGGGTCAAAGGCGTCGTCGAAGCGTCGGCGCGCAGGATCCTCGGCTGGATATGACGCAACAGCTTGCGCTTGGCATTGGCCGGCAGACCGCGGGTCTGGCTGATACCCACGGTAATGTCGCCGGAGCCCAGCAGATCGGGAATGCGCCAGTAGTCGACATGCTGGACCACGATCACCACATTCGGCGCTTCCTGGCGCAAGGCTCGCAGCAGCGTCGGCAACAAGCCGAACTCGACATCGTCCGACAGGCCGATGCGAAAGGTCATGGTGCTGCTGGCCGGGTCGAAGTCGTGGGTCAGGCTCAAGGCATTCGACAGCGAATCCAGCGCAGGCGACAGATGCAGGATGATCTCCTCGGCCCGCGCGGTGGGCTCCATGCGGTGTCCGACACGGATAAACAGCGGATCGTTGAACATCGCCCGCAGGCGATTGAGTGCCGAACTGATGGTCGGCTGGCCCAGAAACAGTTTCTCCGCCACCCGCGTCACATTGCGTTCGAGCATCAGTGTTTCGAACACCACCATCAGGTTGATGTCGGCCTTGCGCAATTCGTTGCGGTTCATCTGTGGTCCCAGGGTCATCGGTTCTGCTTCAGTCTAGGAAGGTAAGAAGGGACGTGTCCAGACGACGAAGGGACGGGTTGTGCGGACAAACAACGACCCAATCACCTTGAAAGAGCAACTCGAGCAGATCCCGGGCACTTGGGGGGCCCCAAACCGCTCATGGCAAATCAGGCGCCACCCCGCGCGCTGAATATTCAGAATGGCCATAAGCGCCTGAAAAGGTGCCGATCTTTCCTTGAATATGCCTTAGAAACTCATACTTTCTTAAGATTTCGACCTGGAATTCCGGGGACTGGCGAGGTATTTGAAAATCACCGAACAGATTGCACCCTCTTGCATAAGTCCCACCCTGGGACTAGGATCTTCCATGAGAATTATCGCGATCAGCCAACTCAAGACCTTTTGGCAGAAACACCCGGACTCTGAGCAATCCTTCCTTGCCTGGATGGACGAAGTGAGGAAAGCGAACTGTCAGACGCCAGCCGAGATCAAAGCCCAGTTTCGCCACGCCAGCGTTCTCAAGAGCAGTAGAGTCGTGTTCAATATCAAAGGTAACGACTATCGGCTCGTGGTTGCCGTCGCCTACCGCTACGGCGCTCTTTACATCAAATTCGTCGGTACGCATAAGCAGTACGACACCATTGATGCCGATACCGTAGAAATGGAGTAACCCATGAACATTCGCCCAATCCACACCGAGCAGGACTACCAGGAGGCACTCAAGTCTGTTTCCCCACTGTTCGACAACGAACCGGAGCCCGGCACTCCAGAAGGCGACTACCTTGAGGTGATGATCACCCTGATCGAAGTCTACGAAGCGAAGCACTTCCCGGTCGACCTGCCCAACCCGGTGGACGCCATACGGTTCAGGATGGAGCAGTCCGGATTGTCAGCCGCTGATTTGGTGCCAGCCATTGGCCGGCAGAATCGGGTTTATGAGGTGCTCAATGGCAAGCGAGCCCTGACTCTGCCGATGATCTGGAAGCTGCATGAGATGTTTGGGATTCCGGCGGAGAGCTTGATCAGGCCGATGAAGGCTGCGGGATAACGCCTCATATGCCCAATCTGCCTGCGTCAGTGCAGATTTTTTCATCCAACGAAAAAGCCCCTGAAATCTCGCGATTTCAGGGGCTTTTTTATGTATGGCGGAGAGATAGACCGCCAATCTATTGGCCCGTAACGTCCGTAAAAATACACACACCCTAGATAATACAAGGCCTACAGTTCGTGACTAAGCTTTCCGGCGAGTGAATTGCCCACTCCAAGCCATCTCTTGCATCGACAAGCGATGCAGGAGAGGTGGGGCCTACGTGATCAGAACGTTGAACATTTTATTTGGTGTTACTATCCGCGCCCTGCGCAGGGCGACATTGAATCCAATCTATGGAGCTCTTCCTGCTCACTTAACACCCGCACCAAGTAAGGGAACATGGAATGTTCGCGCCCACGGATCAGACTCAATTCAGCATCACCTTCGACAGCCTGGAAAGCGACTTTCAGGTCCTCGCATTCACCGGCACAGAAGGCATCAGCCAGCTCTACCGCTTCGAGATCGATCTGGTCAGCGAACGCGCCGACATCGACATCGAAACCTTCCTGCACCAACAAGCGTTCTTTGCCCTGGACGCCTCCGGCAGCGGCATCCACGGCCAGGTCTACCAGATAGCCCAGGGCGACAACGGCCAGCGCCTGCACCGCTACAAGGTGGTGCTGACACCGCAACTGGCCTACCTGGAACACCGCATCAACCAGCGCATCTTCCAGCAACTCAGCGCGCCGAAGATCATTGCCTTGATCCTCGAAGAGCACGGCATCCTCAGCAATGCTTACCAGTTCCAGCTGAGCACGCCCTGCCCGGAACGCGAATACTGCGTGCAGTACGACGAATCCGACCTGCACTTCATCCAACGCCTGTGCGAAGAAGAAGGTATTCACTACCACTTCGAGCACAGCACCGACAGCCATAGGCTGGTGTTCGGCGACGACCAGACCATCTTTCCCAAGCTCGATGCACCCACGTCCTACGTGCAGGACACCGGCATGGCCGCCGACAACCCGGTCATCAAGCGCCTCAGCGTACGAGTGGAAACCCGCACCAATCGCACCACTCGCCGCGACTACGACTTCCAGAAACCGCGTCTGGAACTGGAAGTAGCCTATGAGCCCAGCGAAAACGTCACTGGACCGGACCTGGAAGACTACGACTACCCCGGCCGCTTTACCGACCGCGCGCGCGGTAAGCAGCTCAGCCAACGCGCACTGGAACGCCACCGCGCCGACTACCGCCTAGCCGAGGGCCGCAGCGACCAGACCACCCTGGTCAGCGGCCACTTCCTGCCCCTGGCCGATCACCCGCGTAGCGAATGGAACGATCTGTGGCTGCTGACGGAGGTTTTCCATGAAGGCAAACAACCCCAGGTGTTGGAGGAGTCGGTCACCAGCGACACTACCGACAACAAGGACGACTTCCATCATGGCTACCGAAACCGCTTTCTGGCGACACCGTGGGATGTGTTCTTCCGCCCGCCGCTGAACCACCCCAAGCCCCGGATGCTGGGTAACCAGACCGCCGTCGTCACCGGCCCCAAGGGCGAAGAAATACACTGCGACCCGTACGGTCGGGTGAAGGTGCAGTTCTTCTGGGACCGAGAAGGCCAGGGCGACGACACCACCAGTTGCTGGCTGCGTGTGTCGTCGAGCTGGGCCGGCGAACGCTACGGCGGCGTTGCCATTCCGCGCATCGGCATGGAAGTGCTGGTCACTTTTTTGGAGGGCGATCCCGACCAACCCGTGGTCAGCGGCTGCCTGTACCACAAGGAAAATCCGGTCCCCTATCCGTTGCCGGCCAACAAGACCCGCACCGTATTCAAGACCATGAGCAGCCCCGGTGGTGGCGGGTTCAACGAACTGCGTATCGAAGATAAGAAAGGCCAGGAACAAATCTTCATTCACGCCCAGCGCGACTGGGACGAGAACATCGAGAACAACCAGACCATCCGCGTCGGCAATGAACGCCACGACACCGTCGAAGCCAACAGCCACAGCCAGTTCAAGGCTGAAGAACACCGCACCATCGTTGCTGACCGCAAGACCGAAGTGAAAGTCGACGACCACCTCAGCGTGGGCAACAACCAGCACATCAAGCTGGGGGTGGCGCAGTTGATCGAAGCCGGACAGGAGATCCATATCAAGGCCGGGCAGAAGCTGACGATCGAAGCCGGCCAGGAAATTACCGTGCAGGCGGGTGGCAGCTTCATCAAGCTCGATGCCAGCGGCATCACGATGGTGGGCGCGCAGATTCTGGCGAACGCCGGTGGTTCTGCCGGTATTGGCAGCGGGATTTCGTTGCTATCGCCCGTGCTGCCAGGGGCTGTGGATAAGGATAAGGCGGGGAGTTTGATGGATCAGGCGTTGGGGAATGCGCCGTCTGAGAAGGTTAAACCCACCGTCGATTACCCTTTTTCGCTATGAATGGAATAACAAGCGTCAACATGGACAAGGATTTCTCAAAATGATCATTAGCCCCCCCTTTATTCCTAGCTCGGTTGCGGGAGAAACTGACGAAGCATTTCTGGCACGGGCCATGGTTGGCGGTGTTCCTGGTGACGGTGGTTACCCACTGAGCTTTGATCTCAACTGGCATGGCGGTGTCCATCTAACCGCTCCGAAGGAAAATCAGCACGCCCTGTCGGTGCGCGCAATTTCTGATGGAACGCTGGCTTACTTTCGCGCGCCCACTCCAGTGAGTCTTTCGCAAGATCATGCACTTAATTTCCGAGGCGGCTGGACGGATAACGGTTGTGTCGTTCTGCGTCATGAAACTGAAATTGGAGAGGGGGCCCAGTCGAAAGTCGTTTTCTATTCAATCTACATGCACTTGTCGAAGATCAACCTGACCCCACTGCAAATAGGCGCGGCGGTCCTCCGAAAAGACTCTATCGGCGAGGCGGGCAGCATCTACGGCCAGGCGGGACGCATCCACTTCGAGATCATTTCGGATCCGAGCCAGATAGCCAACCTGACGGGGAGAAGCACTCGGGATCTTAGCTACCAGTCGAATAATGGACGGACGGAAAGCTGTTGGGGCGACATGTATTTTTTTGTCCCTCCGGAGGTACTTATTTACGATGCCGCACCTCCTGATCGTCGCCAACCATTGAACAATGGAACTGTGGTTTACCGCCCTCCAGCGATGCCCACTAGCCCGCCGGTCCAAGAAGGTGGCAGCTCACCAACGTCCACAAGTGCCCCTGCCACAGTGGGCGGGTACGAACCGGCGGTAGCTTCGCTACTTCAGGAAGGCATCTTTGTACGAATGAGCTATGAAAAGGGCCAATGCACGCTGACGTCCTTTTACATAAGTGGCCTGGAAATAGGCGCTCAAAAAGAGGAGGCAGAGTACGAGTACAAGCTGTACGACAAGGCCAAGCAATACTACCCGCAGTCACCAAGCGCTGGTTATGAGCTGTTGCGCTTCGGGCGAGTATTGGGGCCTGATGTCATGCAACCTCTCGATGCAGCACACTGGCGCCAAATCAAATTTCCAGGCAAAGCAGGCGAACAGAGCAAATCCGGCTGGGTCAACCTGAATGCCGACAGCGTAACTAAATTCAGTGATGCGGATTTTCCCCACTGGCAAGGTTGGCATCTAGTTGATGATGACACCGATACGGACAGTCATTGCCAGTCCGACTTCATCAGGAGCCTGCTGGGGTTTGGATCTGCCATGGTTCAGCCTGGGAGTGGTGATGCCGTCAGCATAGCGAACTCCCCTGGCTATGCAGTCCTTTCAGAGGAAGAAAAACATAATCTTTCGGAGCGCTACACAAACGAGCATGAACTGAGCATGTCTCGTCTGCGCTCAGCTGAAACGCAAGAACGGATAAGACGTTTGGTTTGCAAGTTTCCGAGTGAATGGACTTCGAGTGATTTTGATACCCGTTATGGGTGGTTGCTGAAGGTAGCGGATGGTGGTCCGATGCCTCAGGACCAATATGACAAAATAAAAAAGCATCAGACTGAGTTGGCATTTTGGGAGCAGGCAAACTTAACAGAAATTGACAAAAGCCATTGGCACTTCCCTCCCATAGAGTTTATTCGGGCATTCCGGAAGTGTGGATGGTTTAGCAGTGAAGAACTTGCGCATGTATTGAAGGTGGCCCCGGCGGCGGGTAGGCAACGCGCCGCCGAGCTGAAAGTACAAACGAATAAAATGCTATCAAAATACTTGATTAGTAGCTCCAGACTTCGGACCGCTCATTTTTTTTCGCAAGTTGGGATCGAAACAGGCTGGTGGAAATATCGGGAAGAAATAGGGGGGCCACGGTACTTTCGCACTATGTATGAAGTCATCACACCCGCTGAAGCTGGAGAAGATTATGATACCGCGGTTACTCGGGAGCATAATCTACCCTCTGGGCGTCGCCCGGTTGAGCTTCCGAATCCTGGGCCGAATCCGAAGCCAACAATAAATAGATCTGGTTATATGGCTTCACGTCCAGGACAAATAGCACCTAAGGCCGCCGGAATGGATAATGGGGCTGCCAATTCGGCTCATGGAGGAATGGCGGGGGACGGTGATAGATTTCACGGTCGCGGCTTCCTGCAAATCACCGGAAGAAAAAACTATAAAAGTTATGAAAGATATAGAGGAAAGGATTTCACTACAGATCCTCATCCCGCTCTTCTTGCGACAGATGACTACAACGCTTGTGATGCGTCTGGTTTTTTCTGGGCGAGAGAAAAAATAAGTAAGTATGCAGACGTAGGCGCTACATCAGCGGTAGCAACGGAAGTCGGCTCTGTGATTAATAGAGGCGGACCTGGTAAAACTCCCGACCACAACACTGAACGGCAGAATGCACTTGCGCCTATTTGGAGCGTACTCAATGAAAAAGTTTAAACGCATTATTTCCACGCTCGGGCTTGTTTGCGCAACTTCTATTCCAGCAATTGGGCTTGCTGAAGGGCAACAATGTCAATTTGATCTCTCGCAGTCAAAACTAGAAACTTCAAGCTGCGTCCGAAACGGAAGCATAAGCATATTGAAACTAGTTCCTCGCAATCAGCCTTCTTATGAGACGAACCTTGAAAATCTTCCGACCTTCGTAGTGTTCGGAGACGACTTGGATGCTGTTTTAAAAACAGTGGGAGATGGCGAAAAATCTTACAACAACCTGATTAAATTACCAAACACTGAACAAATTTCCAATTCTGCTGACGCATCCGTCGCGGCAAAGTCAAAGATGGTGCAAGACAGCTGGAGATTAGTAAATATGAAAGATATTGTGTATGAAGGGCCGGGTGGTTCCGAGGGCCCGGGAGTTGTCTGTAGCACGCTTGAAAGAAAGGTTAAAGAGGGCTATGTAGTTGTTTCTCAATGCAATAGCTTTTATGAAAATGATATTTCAGACTTTAAGAGACTGCTTGGTTTGATAGTTGGGCAAAAATAATAATCGGTTAGATGGGCCGGGGATAGTTTTTTTGTGAGGCTTATCGGTTGGTCTCCTGGATGAAACAGCTTTCGCCAGAACGAGTTTCGGACGGATCCTTTTGGCAGGAAGCGGCCTAGAGTCTGAGCGTCCGCTTCTGACCGACTCTATTGAAAACAGTCCGCTTCGGTTTTCACGACAGAAAAGTACGTGTCTGAGATTGAAATCCGTGTTTTGAGCAGAGGGTTCAGCACTCAGATTTCACGTAGCAGCGTGCAAAAATGACGTTTTCACCGCTCAATGCATGGACAGCCAGCCCGGGTCGACTTTTTCAACAGAATCGGCCGTTTTCTGCCTGATGCAACAGGCAGCTATGAGTGGTGGTTTCTATTGGGTTTCGAAGATTATTAATCGTAGCAATGATATAAATATTAACCGCGAATGCGACAAAATATTCGACCCTGCTAGGGTTGGGAGCGTATCCGTGTTGGTGAATGGCGGTGGGAATGGCTATCATGAAAGGCAAGCTTATGCGCAGTATGTGTTTAGATATCTAAGCGACTCCGTTGCCACTTCGATCACCGAAACCATAACGACACCTCGACACCCTGTTACAGTAAACTTCTCCATGAGCAAACCGGCATGAAAAAAATAGCATTACTTCTCTCTATTTTCATTTCTTACATGACAAATTCTTATGGCAGTGCTCCTGCCCCTGAGGAGGCGCTGCTTCCCGACACCGTAAAAGAAGAAATAGCCAAAGAAAACGAAATGACTGTAAAGAGCATTCATGCATTCCCCAAAGGAACGCTGAAATGGGGTGATAGTTATATAAGCGCAATCGTTTTTGAGGACTCTATAAAAAATTGTTCTATCTATATCTTTGCGAATGACAGCTTATCTCCATTGTTTAATGGTGCCCCTTGTGAGTTTAAAGGAGGGGGCGAAATTAATTTTTCTCGAGCATCAGCAGCACCAGATATCTTGTACAGGGTTAAGCTTTTCCTACCAAACCGAGGTGCGATGGTAGATAACCTGATTGCGTTCTATTTTGATAGTGAGAAAAAAACTTACTGTGAGAGCCAGTCTCTAGCAAGCTGGTACGAAACTGGGAATAAGACGATGAAGCCTGATCTTAGCGACGGTAAATGCACTGCCGAATGACGCAGTGAAAGCGCGCTAGACATTAAGGTAGTTATATATAAAGGGCCGCTGGATAACAATGGATATACTCTCGTCTGCAGCACGCTCGAGCACGACGCGGGGGATGGCGTTATCTTTATTTTTCAGCGTAATGATTTTTATGAGGATGATATATCCAAGCTGAAGAAGGTGCTTATTTCGATAGGCGATTAGTCGAAAGAAGTTGAATTATTTAGGGGTAAGGGACGGATTTTAATCATTGAAGCCCCATAAGCTTCGTCCCCCCTTACACTGGCTGATGGGATTTTAACCAAAAACTTAAAGTCCCTCCTTCCGGCAGAGCCGCAGGTTCTGCCGAAACTCATATCGGAACATGCTTTCCGATGAATCAGAACAGTCCTCCCAGTGCCTCCGGTGCCCAGTTCATGATTACCAATTCTCCGCTAACCTCGACCTTACCCTGCCGCTGATTGGTTGTGGTGTAGCGGATATCCAAAGTCTCGAAGTGAAAGCCCTCAAACGCCCGGCGGATATCCGGGTGGTCGTTGATGCTGACCATCACCCTCCCCTTGCAGCGCCGCATGAAGTCGGCCATCGTCGACATCAGCAAGAGCGATATCGAGCTTTTTCAGGCGCAGTTGCTCAAACAGGGTTTGGCTCCGAAAACAGTGAACGATATTTTCACAGTGGTGCGCGGGGTTTGGGCCGACGCCTTTGGCGACGGGATCCTTAAAACCAACCCGCTGGAAAGGATCAGCAATGTGGGAGCTGATGCGGACCACGAGCATGCCGCCCCATTCAGCCGAGAAGAAATAGCGCTGATCGGTACCGCCGATCCGGAACGGCTAACCGATACCAAGATGATCGTATTCAACTGCTGGACCGGACTATCCCTGTCCGAGCTAATCGGTCTGGCCGTCGAGGATGTCGACCTTGAAGCTGGAACCGTTCATATCCGCCGGGCTCTGGTGGTAGGCGAGTTTAAAGTACCGAAAGAACGCTCCAGGGTGCGAGTGGTGGAGCTGATCGACCCAGCACTGGAATTGATGCGCGAGATCCTTGCCGCCGCCGAGAACGCGCCGATCACCGAGATCACAGTGATTCAGCGAGACAACATCACCTCGAAGAAACAGAAGGTCAGGTTTCTGTTCCGCAGTTCTACCAGCGGTCTGCTCTGGAGCGGCAAGACCTTAAGCAATTGGTTCACCTCCCACCTGAAAAAGGCCGAAGTCCGACACCGTGGTGCCAACCAATGCCGCCACACGTTCGCCAGCCAAATGTTGTCAAGCTATGTCCCCGTGGAATGGGTCGCCCGACAGCTCGGCCATGCAGACACAACGATGGTCAGAAAGCATTACGGCAGATGGATACCGAAGGACACGAAAAGCATGGCGGGTATCGTGTCGAAAATGCTAGGTTTTAGAGAATAGTCATTCAGATCAAGAGCCCCGAACGTCTGGTCCTGGGCTCGATTCTGAACTGCATCATTGAGAGTGCAGAACTATCACACTCCCATTGTGATTCTCAATGATTTTCCCAGCCGTCGAGTTCGCAAATGTATGCATATAGGCATGATGAACCGTTAGTACAAGATCCTGTAAAATAGGATCATCTTCAAGCTTCCTCACCTTCAAACCAATCCCTATCGCATCTTCAATATGAAGATGACGAGAGTGTGTTTTCGTCCCCGCATGGTCATTCAGCGCAAGAACTATATTCTCGGTTTTCTTCAGGGCATCCTCATCCCCATGAAACATACCACTAACAAGCCAATTCTTTACGACCAGATCCGCCAAATCTATAGCCTTCTCACATTCACCCAAAAAAGTCGGATGATACTTACTGATAATTGCCTGCCATATCGGAATAGATTGCGGATCAGACTTCGCCATTTCGATAGCCTTGGCGAATTCCTCAATTACACCATGAGCGGGAAGCCCACCGAGCTGAGGATCGAATGGCCCGATATTGGACTGTTTCCCCATAACAATCTCAGAGCAAGCACAGGAAATCATAGTCCCCGCCGACATAGCCAACTGAGGAATAATTGCTCGAATATTAGTGCCAAACATTCCACGCAGATAGTGAACTATAGACTCTGCCGCAGAAATATCTCCGCCCGGGGTATGTAGAATCAAATCCAAGCCTAAGTCTCTATTCAGGCCGTGAATCGCATTCATAAAACCATTTTTGTCATCATCATTGATATGCCCGAATCCATACCCCGGCTTCTGTAAAAATCCAGAATAGTAGGCAATCACATTCCTACCAGTTTCCTTCTGGAGAAGACTAAGATACTTTCGCCGAACCCCATCGACTCCATTACCTTCAGTCTGTTCTTTTACGATTATCTCTTCTAAAACCTGAGTCCAGTTTGGCATATCATCGTCCATAAAAAAGCCCGGGCGTACCGGGCCTTTGATACATTGGTATTTCGAATTATTTTCGCGTGCTTAATTTAACCGAACTATTTACCGAAGTACTGGCCGAGTAACTCACATTGACCTCGGTCAAAATCGTGCACTTTTTGAATTGCCGCGCATAAGGAACAGCGCCAAGCTGCTGAGCACCTGGGCTGGTGTTCAGACCCAAAAGCGCGAAACCAGCGTCAAAATCAGTGCGATTTGTTTGCATGTTCTGCTCCGATAAAGGCTTCGTGTCCATCCGAGCCTTGAAATTTGGTTGGCGATACTATCAAAGCGATATTTTCAATGAAAGCACGCGCTACGCTGTCCGTACGTAAATCCGACGACCGTAACGGTCATTGGTTCCTCGAATCGCGGTTGCTCGTCCGTTGAATCGATTCGTGTGTGAATGTAGCTGATGGCAAAATGACTCGCCATAGTTATTTTGAAAAAATAAACGAATTTAATCTGGCAGGTTGATACATAGCGAGACCCCACCCCAAGCCTCTTCAGGGGCAGCACATAGCTCACATTGCACGACCCTGCCGCTTACACAGCCACATTCCCTAACAGGCCCAGGGCGGCCTGTAGGGACGCCTTTGTGCCCTAGAAATACCCTAAACAAAACGCCATGAACGAAAAAGCCCCTGAAAACTTCAACATTTTCAGGGGCTTAGTCATATTCAATAATGGCGGAGAGATAGGGACTCACCACACACAAGGAAAACACCCAGAAAACACAGCATAACTGGTCTTTATAGCCGCAAAGTAGTACAAATTAGTAGTACAATTCAGCTTTACTCAAAAGGGGCGGCATTGTGGCTGATTTCATATTCCAGAAGAAAGGCGAGTCGACGTGGTATGCCCGATTAGCTGTCCCTGCTGACGTACAAGAGAGGTTAGGTAGGAAGGTTTTCATCCAATCGTTGAAGACTGCATCACGCACCGAAGCAGTACACGCCAGCCACACCTATCTGGCTGTTTGGCGGGACCAAATCAAGACAGCACGCAAAGCGAAGGAACCACCCGAAGGCTGGCAAGAAAATATCATTGCGGCCGCAACAGAAATGGAAACACTCATCCAGAACCGAAAGCGGGCCATCATTGGTGAAAACGTGCCCTCCAAACCAATAACCGATGCTGAAGTCAACGCATTCAATCGCGACCATCCCTATTTGCCCGGTTACATTGGATTGATGGCTGCACAGATGACGGAAAAAGGCATTGCCGGTGAACTGGCGCTTCGAGATGACTTCAACAGGGCATTCAAGACTGTCCTGCAAAAATCCATGGCGACAAAATATCAGCTCACATCGGAACAACGCCAGGAACTTGCCGCGTTGGTAGCAGACCCAACCAGCCACAAAGCAAAATCACCGATTACAAAGGCGAGACTGGCTGCATTCCGGGCCTACAGGGTTACCCAGAAAATAGCTCCAAAGACGATTGATCAACAAGAATCAAAACTTGAAAAGCTATCTGCCTACCTAACCAGCAATCTGCGACCTCTGGAATTCGATACGGTATCGGCTTGGTTGGGCTCACTTCAGTTGACGAGAAAAACCCTCACCCAGTATCTACTAGCAGGAAGTATGTTCTGGAAGTGGGCCAATCGGAACGATGAGCGCTGGCGGGCTGAATACAAGGATAGAGCGAACCCGTTTGTAAGCCATGAGTTACCCAAAATGACTGCCAAGGAAAGGGCCGATAGCAAACGGAAAGATTGGAGCCTCGAAAACCTGTCTATGTTGCACGACGCGGCAATGAAAATTGGTAACATCACACTGGCTGACCTAATTCTTCTCGGGCTATACACGGGCGCCCGTATTGAAGAGCTATGCGAACTGACAAGGGATAACGTCGTTACAATCGAAGGCGTGCAGTGTTTTGATTTCATTGACGCCAAAACATTCGCGGGCATCCGTACAGTTCCAATCCACCCCGCCCTCAAACACATTGTTAATCGGCTAGTTAAAGGGTCCAAGGATGGGTTTTTGATCCCGTCCAATAGCCGCAACAAGTACGACAACCGGTCGGACCCACTATCGAAAGCTTTCGGTAGACTCAAGACTGCTCACGGCTTTGGAAGATCACATGTTTTTCACAGCATCCGAGCGACCGTGGTTACCCAGCTGCAAAGGGCTGACGTAAAGGGCACTTTAATTGCGGAGATCGTAGGGCACGAGACAGGTACGGTGACCTTTGATGTGTATGACGGAGGGGCAAGCCCAGCGCAAAAGCTTAAAGCCATTTCCAAACTGCCAAAATTAAAGCCGTGGCCGAATCAAAGTGACAATGTTCAAGCACAGTGACGACTGTGCTGCATTATAGGTGTGTAACTGCGGACAATCCCAGTGCGATAGGTGATCAGTGGCGTACGAATACCCAGTTGGAAATTTCTGGCCCCCAAATTTTCTAAATCCCATACAACGGAACTAGGTACATGTACCTACTAGTAGCTACCGGTTATTGTATGGTACCTACGAAATTCTTACCCCCCACCCATTAGTGCAGGGGGGCTACTGCTTGGATTTTCTGCTTTACCCGATAAACTGTAGCTACGCCGACATCAGCGAGTTTGGCTATGTCATCTGCCGACATTCCGGGATGCTTGATAATTAACGACTGAATCTTTGCCCATTTTTCGACATTCTTGCCCTTGCCCTTTGGTGTCCAAGTCGGATCTGCGAGACGTTTGTTCGCCAAGCCTTGCTTGATCCGTTCAACACGCTTTTCTTGATCCAATCGCGACATAGTTGCCATGAGATCCAATAACATGCTGTTGATCACTTCCATGATCTGTCCTGTAATCCCTTTGTCTTGAACCATCATGTGGCTCGTTGGCAAGTCTGCGATGACAAGACGTAGCCCCTTCGCTTTGATTTTGGCTTTAAGTGTTTCCCAATCCGATTGGGACAAACGGCTTAGACGGTCAACACTCTCACATACGATGCATTCGCCGGGATGTGCTGCATCCAGCAACCGAATCAGTTCAGGACGATGCAGTTTCGTACCACTGATATTTTCCGAGTAAATGTTGGCGACTACTAAACCTTTGTCTGCCGCGAATGATTCTAAACTAGCTTTCGCACGCAGAGCGTCTTGGTCCTTGGTGCTGGCACGAAGATACAGATGAGCTTTCATCCTATAATTATCCTTTATTGTTAATTTCGATAGATCTATGATAAACCTATCATATAGCTATCCACAAATGTTTTTTGATAGCACGCACGCTCGACCTATCGGACTACCAAAAAAGTAGAGTTCTTTGATAGCTAACGGCGTAGCAATTCGATTGCGTTGGCGATACCTTCGGCGTTGATATCGAGTGTTTGCAGCGCCGACAAGACATTGGCTTGAACGTTCTGGCTGCCACGTTCGAGGACCCAACGAGAAATCTCTTCTATCGCGGCACCCAGCGCGTTCTGATTGAGTGCAATCAGCTCAAGGGCGTCGGCGATGGTGGCATCACGGTCTGGCACTGGATGTGTTCCTTGATGTGGGATGAATATCTATTTTCCAAGTAAAGATGCCTCCACATCACGGTGCTTCATCATCTTGGGCCAGCAAGGACCCGAGCTCACTGGTGGTGTGTCACTTTATCCTTTGAATCCCATCGGTAAAATCCTGGATCAGCTCCACAAGGTCGCATCCAAGCACCTCACACAGGTCGTGAATCTGGATGATATCCAATCGGCGGGTGCCTCGCTCCACGTCGCTCATGAAGGACTGCGGGCGTCCCAGTGCGTTTGAGCATTCCACCTGTGTCAGACCGGCCTTGATCCGTCGGTCTTTCAGCAAGGTCAGAAACACCTCGTATTCGGGTCGGTAAATGGCCTTGGGCATACGGCTATCCATTGAAAATAGCCCTACACGCTATATCCGCTTTTCAGATATCTGATTTTCAGATAAATTTGGTATCACATGGCAATCGGCCATGCATAACCCCTGAAACGGATCAAAATGAAACTCTACTCGGGTACTTCTTTTGCTGCGCAGACCCTCCCGCTGACGGGCGTCAGGGCAGCCAAGGTGTCTAGACAACTTCTGTTGTGTGGGCTGGTCTGTATTGCAACCAATGCATTTGCCGATGACAAAGAAGACATTGCAAAACTCAAATCTGAGTGCACAAAGCTGTCGCGACCCGCTGATGATTCTGGTTACGATGAGCTGATTGATAAGATGTTAAAGAGAAATTCCATTAGCCAAGACTATACGCCCTTCTCGAACGATGCTGAGCTGGTTACGCTCTTGCAAACGTTGAAGAAGCCTGAAAATCTTGATTTTGCACAAGACACCGTAGAAAGGGATTTCGGTTACTTTTCAGACATGTTCTCTATAGGAAAGAATGTTGATGAAACCTATCTGAACAATTCATATAGATGCCATTTCGTTGAGGCTTATGTTGATGTGGGCTCCAAGGCCAATAAGGAATTAAAAAGCTACTTTCAGTGGCTTCTCAATCGAACCACGGAACACGTCAATCTTCTAGCAGCAGAGAAAGCTGATAGAGAAGATTATGCCAAGGGTGTTCGTGATGAGGAGGAAGCCTACAAGAAACGTCTGCTGACCCCCAAAGGTAATGCAGCAACTGTAGGTGGCTTTAAGATTACTGCGAATTCCTGTGTAGCACGTGGAAAAGTTGGAACGTTAAACCCATTCTTAGAACCGAAAGCCTGGAACGGCTCTAAGTTTCTGATTGTCGATGCCAGTTTTAAAAACGTGTCGACATCTAGCAAGTATATGTTCCCTGGTAGTGTGGCGGTTAGTAAAAATGGGAAAGTGTATAAGTTCGATAAATTCGAAATGGTAAATGAGAGCGGTTTTGGATCCGACGCCGAACCTCTGAATCCGCTAATTACCTATCGAACGAAATTAATCTTTCGAATTCCCGCCGATTTGACGGGGGAAATTGTCTGGCACCCGGACGAACGTACGGATGATGTGACAGTTTCATGCGGGTCGATCTGAATGTTTTGTCTGTGGGGGATACGTTATGAGCAAAATCACATTGATGTTCGTTGTAATTCTGACTGGGTATGTACGGTTCGCATTGGCTGGTACTAAAGCTAACCAGGAACCGGGTATCCTATTCTGGGTTTTGGCCAGTATTGTAGCACCGATGGTGATTTATACGGCCAATAAGTGGAGGTTGTGGGGGCTGGGGTTCAAATTCGGCATGGCCAGTAAGTCGACTTTTCTAGGCTCGCTCAAATGGACAGCTGCATCATTGATTGTGACTTTTACGTCGACTCTAATACTATACAAGTTTGGTTAAAAGTAGAACTACTGATAGTTCAAGCCCCTGCGAAAAGCTGCCTGGGGCTTGTCTAATTTTATTAGATTATGGTGATTCCCAACCTTGCACGAATGACCACATCTAGAAACTCCCAAGCGCACGTCGAGTGCCATTGATCACAATGCCACAAGCTTGGGGTCATAGAAGCTCCTGTAGTCATCACTGCAGGGCCTCAACACAACTCCAGCTCACCCCACAGGGTGATCGCCTAAGCCGTCCCGTACAGCGCATTAGAGGCCGTACGCGACACCATGACCATGGGCGACACGTCAACTAATTGCATGAGCTCAAAGATATCAACAGCCGCACTGCTATCTTTCGATTGCTGATCGAGTAGCAGTTTTCGTAAGTCAGGCTTGTCGGCGAGTTTCCACTCCTTCAATGCACGACTGACAGCGCGGCAGGGGCTAAAAATTTGGCCATGCTCAGGCTTTGTATAGACCTTCGCCAGATAGCTCATCCATTCAAAGTAGTTATCTTTTTCTTCTATGGTTCGAAGGTGATGCCCATAAGCGTCAATATCAGGGCAGACCACTTGATAGTTGGCCAGAAAACCTCCAGCCAAGAGCCGCGCCATAAAATGTTGTAAACTTGATCTCCGATCTAACCTATCATTCAATATTATAGCGAAGTGATAATGTAATCCTTCATCGTCTTCATCGCATTCCACAATCGTCAAACGTAGTGGCACGTAACCAGACTTTCTTTGGAAAAAAGTAGAAAGACGGGCACTGAATGTTCGACTAGTCATTTTTTCCGTAAACCTAAGCCGGACATGGTAACCGCGTGGCCTAGGGTAGGCTTTTGTACCCTCGTAAATCATCACATACAATGCTTCTAGAATCTTGGTGATCGATGGGTATAAAACCCCGCACTTGATTGGAACTCCCATAAAACGATCCTGGGAGTAATGTTCTTTGTTTTCTGACATGGTAGATTTTTATTCAGACCTATTTCCTAGTTGGATGCATGACAAAGCACCTTTAATATTAGTAACCACCAAGCCGCTGCCCGCATTCAACTCTGTCGCACTAGATACCATGGAACAGAGCAGAGAAATAAAGATCCCGCCCACGAAACATAACCAACACCCAGCAGTGCATGGGTTTGGGGGGATATTTTGGTGTTTGCAAGTCAAACCTTCCCTGACCGTAGTCTGGGTACGAAAAAATCGCGCTTTTGAATTCTATACAATTATTTTCTGGGAGCGCGACCACCCCAACGGAAAGCTAGATATTACGAATCTTGGGGCTTGGTATTCTGTTCATTATAGCATAATACCCGTAGCCATCTAAACAGCTTGCAGAAATTGTTTTTAACAAACCCTGCGTAGTTCCGAGTAACCGTCTTTGTATTGTCGCTGCTTGTCTGCGATTGCCGAATGATCTCCGAGACCACTGGACGCACCCATACTCCTGTCCAGGCCCATAAGCCTGTTTAAGCCGCGCACCAAGCGACGCTGTAGGGCATGTGCGGTTATGGGGTTTTCGTTTGATATGGCGCACCCTAAGAGCTAGGAATGCATCCGATTTATGCCGCTGCCCACATCCCCGAGAGCAGCACCTGGGCTACCAAGAGAGAATGCACGGTGACCGACGCAGAAGCCGGGCAAAGGCTGTCAATTTTCAGCGCATGAACAACAGCCACCCACAAATGTCCAAAACAAACACTTGAGAGTCCATTTTGGACATGCTAACGTCTACTTCGGACATCAAATTGAGGATTTCACCATGCTTACCTATGCAGTCTGGAACAACAAAGGCGGTACAGGCAAGACCAGTTTAACTTTTCAGGCAGTATGCCGCTTCGCCGAGCTAAATCCCGAAAAGCGCATTCTCGTTGTCGACATGTGCCCCCAAGCTAACCTTTCTGAGCTTCTGCTCGGTGGGTTGGCCAATGGTGGTAGCGCAAAACTGCTCGAACGCCAAGGGCTGGTTCCGAGATGCAGTATTGGCGGTTACTTCGACGCCAGGTTACCCGCCCCTTTCGCACCACCCTCGTTTGACGCATGGGACTTTCTGACTAGCCCGAAAGACTACAACGACATGGTTCCAGAGAACATCGACCTACTCTGTGGTGATCCACTTTTGGAACTCCAAGCCATTGCGATGAATACCCTCGCAAACGCTGACCTACCTGGAGTAAATGCGTGGTTCGGCGTAATTAATTGGATGGGCGACTTCCTAGATAAGATCAGGGATGAGTTTGACTTTGTATTCATCGATACAAACCCAAGTTTTTCGATGTACACCCAAATTGCCCTTGCCGCAGCGGACCGAGTGATCCTGCCGGTTATGGCAGATGACTCGTCTCGGCGAGCCATTCAGAACGCTTTTTCGTTGATTTACGGCGTAAAACTTCCGTCAGAGGTATACGCGAAATATACGTTCGCAACCAAGATGCAAGCCGCCAATAGAGACCTTCCGAAGGTCCATCTGATTTTGAAAAACAGACTCACGCAGTACATGGGCTCGGCCTCCGCATTCGCAGCGGTTCTGTCCGGTATCGATAGTGATTTGAAAGGGCTAATCAAGTCACACCCCCAATTTTTCACATTCTCCAATACAAAAAATGGAATTATCGACATCAGGGACTTCGGCACGACGGGCGTGGTCGCATTCGCTCGCGGGTGTCCGTTTTCGATTATGCAAACGGGAAAGTTAACAATCAGCGGTCATAGGGTTCAGGTGAAGGCGGAATACAGGGACCACGCCGTCTCGGCAATTGACGAAATCGTCGAAAAACTCTGAGACGGACAGTGACATCTAAAATGGCGGGGATTCGCCGACCCAGCCCCGCTAGCCGATCACTAGAAGCCTCAACCCGAGGCTTCGCTAAACGCCGCAGACAGCTAGCCCAAAATAGGTCTCGGATGAGTGGTACAAATGAGTAGTACAATGCAAAGACAAAAAAGCCCCGTAGACCATGATCTACGGGGCTTTCATTTGTATGGCGGAGAGATAGGGATTCGAACCCTAGGTACCGGTGAAGGTACAACGGATTTCGAATCCGTCCCATTCGGCCACTCTGGCATCTCTCCAACGGCGCGCATCATAACAACACTTTTGCTGGAAGCGAAGCCCCAATTGCAAAAAAATTACGTGCTATCAGATGCTTGCGTCGATTACAGCGGTACGCCCAGACGTTTGGCGACTTCTTCGTAGGCTTCGATGACATCACCGAGGCCCTGGCGGAAGCGGTCCTTGTCCATCTTCTTGCGTGTTTCCTTGTCCCACAGGCGGCAGCCGTCCGGGCTGAACTCGTCGCCCAGGACGATCTGGCCGTGGAATACGCCGAATTCCAGCTTGAAGTCCACCAGCAGCAGGCCGGCTTCGTCGAACAGCTGGCTCAGCACTTCATTGACCTTGAGCGACAGCTCTTTCATCTTCGCCAATTGCTCGGCAGTGCCCCAACCGAACGCCACGACGTGGGATTCGTTGATGAACGGATCGCCCTTGGCGTCGTCCTTGAGGAACAGTTCGAAGGTGTAGGGATTGAGCTTCAGGCCCTCTTCCACGCCCAGGCGCTTGACCAGGCTGCCGGCCGCGTAGTTGCGCACCACGCATTCCACCGGAATCATGTCGAGCTTCTTCACCAGGCATTCGTTGTCGCCCAGCAGCTTGTCGAACTGGGTCGGGATACCGGCCGCTTCGAGTTTCTGCATGATGAAGGCGTTGAACTTGTTGTTCACCATGCCCTTGCGGTCCAACTGCTCGATACGCTTGCCGTCGAACGCCGAGGTGTCGTTGCGAAACAGCAGGATCAAACGGTCGGCGTCATCGGTCTTGTAAACCGACTTGGCTTTGCCGCGGTAGAGTTCTTCACGTTTTTCCATGATGGGCTCCGCTTGTTAAGTTGTTGGGCCAGGCGATATGTCGCCAGTCGAGCCCTGAATCTTGATCGGCCAATTGCAGCCAGTCCGGGTCGCACCCAAGGGTGTCGACAAAACATTGCCGGGCCAGCCGCGGCAGGTTGTTCTTGCTGCTCAGGTGGGCCAGTACCAGGTGTTGCAGGTCTTGCCAACCCAACTCGGCCACCAGGCTCGCGGCCTGGTGGTTGTTCAAATGTCCTTGCGCCCCACCCACCCGTTGCTTGAGAAAGGCCGGGTAATGCCCGCGAGCCAGCAGGTCGCGGCAATGGTTGGACTCGATCATCAAGGCATCGAGGCCGCTGTAGCTGTCCATGACCCGACCACAATAGGAACCCAGGTCGGTCAGCAAGCCGAAACGCCGCCGACCGTCACTGAACACATACTGTGTCGGCTCAAGCGCATCGTGGGCCACCGACACCACTTCGATACTCAAGCCGCCAATCCGCAAGGTCTCGCCACCGGCCACGAAACCCGCGGGCTCGATGGGCTTGCGCAGGCCGCGCAAGGTGCCGCGACTCAGATACACCGGTAGATTGTAGCGCCGAGACAGCAAACCCACGCCATGCACATGGTCGGCATGTTCGTGGGTCAGCAGAATCGCGCTCAGTTGCGTCGGACTCACGCCGAGACGGGCCAGACGTCGCTCGGTTTCCCGCAACGAGAAACCACAGTCGACCAGGATCAGCGTATCTTCACTGGCGATCAGCGTGCCGTTCCCTTGGCTACCACTGCCGAGAACGGCAAACCGCACCGATCAGCCCAGGTTGTCTTGAATCACACCCAACACCCGACGGGCCACATCGGCCGGTGCCACGGTGTTGATGTCTTTCTCGACGGTGACCTGGACGTTGTCGCCGACCTTGCTCAGGCGAACCTGATAACGCACGGCGCGGGTTTCGATCTCTTCCTTGCTCGGCTTGCTGCCGAACAGACGGCCGAAGAAGCCAGGCTCGTCGTTCTTCTTCTCGGCTTTTTCCGCCAGGTTGATGTAGTAGAGGCCCAGGCTGCGGTTGATGTCTTCCACACGCCATTCGCCCTGCTCCAACGCGCGTCCGACACGCGACCAGGCACGGTCGAGGTCTTCACCGAGGTTGAGCACCGGGTTGCCGCTGCCGTCCTGGCTCAGGCTGACACGGCTCGGGGTATCGAAATCACGCGCGGCCAGCAACGATACCGAACCGCCCTTCTCGGCGCTGCGGCTCATGCTCGAGAGCATTTCGTCGACCAGGGCCGAATCCAGGCCGAGGTTGACCGAATGCGCAGTGAAATCGACGTTGGCGGTGCTGCCAGTCGGGCGCTGGGCGCTGACCACGTAGATTTCACTGGTATTACGCTGCACACCCGGCTCGATACGGACCCGCACGCGGGTTTCGTTGTCGCCCGCCGCGAGGCGCTTGCCCATGGCCGCCGAGAGTTCGTCGGAACGCTGCCAGGCCGTGGTGAATTCACCGGTCTGTGGGCGTTGCGCGTCAATCCGGAAACCGTTGTCCTGGAAGAATTGCAAGGCCACTGGCCAGACTTCGGCCGGCGTGTGCTGGGCCATCACCCAACGCGAATCGCCGCTTTTCTGCAGGCTGTAGTCGCTGGCACTGGCCGCCACCTGCAAAGGCAGCGGACGCGGCACTTCGAACGGGCCCTTGGCGGTGTCATCGGCGACGTTGCGCGGAATCGGCAGCAAGGGATCAAGACGCTTGCTGGTGCTGACATCGGCGGGCAATTGCATGGCCGGCGTCTGTTTCGAGTCCAGGTAGTCGCTGCTGCGGTCGCGGAAATAACCTTCCGGGCCCCACAGCCAGGCGCAGCCACTGGTGCTGGAGATAATCAAGGCAAGTGCAGAAAGTCCGGCCAATCGCTTCATGCGGGGTATTTCCTCAATTAAACCAGGACGCCGGACTGGCGCATGGCCTGCCGCAGCGGTTCGTGACAGGCAGCACTGAGCCAGGTGAGCGGCAGACGGATACCGTCCGGCATCAAACCCATCTCATGCAGTGCCCATTTCACGGGGATAGGGTTGGATTCGATGAACAGGGTCTTGTTCAGCGGCATCAGTTTTTCGTGAATCGCCCGCGCCTCATCGGCCTTGCCGGCCATCGCCGCGGCACACAGGTCGCTCATTGCACGGGGGGCGACGTTGGCGGTCACCGAGATGTTGCCCTTGCCGCCAAGCAGGATCAGCTCGACCGCAGTGGCGTCATCGCCGGAATACACCAGGAAATCGCTGCTCACGCCGGCCAGGATCGCCTTGGCCCGCTCCAGGTCGCCGGTGGCTTCCTTGATACCGATGATGTTCGGCACGCTCGACAGGCGGATCACGGTCTCGGCCTGCATGTCGCACGCGGTACGGCCTGGAACGTTGTAGAGGATCTGCGGGATATCGACAGCTTCGGCGATGGTGCGGAAATGCTGGTACAGGCCTTCCTGGGTCGGCTTGTTGTAATAAGGGGTCACCAGCAGGCACGCGTCGGCGCCGGCGTTTTTCGCATTGGTGGTCAGTTCGATCGCTTCACGCGTCGAATTGGCGCCCGTACCGGCAATCACCGGGATACGTCCTGCCACCTGGTCGACCACGCGACGAATCACTTCGATATGCTCGTTCACATCGAGAGTGGCCGACTCACCTGTGGTGCCGACCGCGACAATGGCGTTGGTGCCGTTTTGCAGGTGGAAGTCCACCAGTTTGCTCAGGCTGTCCCAGTCAAGACGACCCTGTGCATCCATGGGTGTGACCAGTGCCACCATACTGCCCGCAATCATGCAACCGCTCCTGCCGGAAAAAGAGAGCGGTAATGGTACTGGCGCCATCAGGCTTGTACAAGCGAAGTACTGTCTATGAGCATTCCCCTGAGCGCAGGTTTTCGCTACCCTTCAGACTTTGATCGGTACTGAGTCGCTCATGTGCCGGGTTCCAGCCTCCATTTTCGCTGCCCGAAGCCCGCTCCGGCCTGGCCGCCGCCCGTCCTCTGCGAGGCGGCACCCGGCACCAGCGCTCGATTCCAGGCCTCGCCATCCGCATCCGGATCCCCGAACCCAGCCCCTGACCGCCCGCAAGGTACTGACCGCTCATCGCTTTAGGAATGCTGCATGTCCACCCCCACAGTCCGCGAACAATTCCTTGTTATCAGTGCCCTCGGCGCCAACCCCATGGAGCTGACCAACGTCCTGTGCCGCGCCAGCCATGAAAATCGCTGCGCCGTCGTGACCTCGCGCCTGACCCGCCATGGCGAGTACAGCGCGCTGGTCCTGCAGATTTCCGGCAGCTGGGACGCCCTGGCGCGCCTTGAAGCCGGCCTGCCGAACCTGGCGAAGAAGCATGCCTTCATCGTCAGCGTGGTGCGCAGCGGCGCCCTGGAGAGTCGTCCCCAGGCACTGCCGTACGTCGCTTATGTCAGTTCAGCCTACCGCTCGGACATCATCAACGAGCTGTGCCAGTTCTTCATGGACCACAACGTCGAGCTGGAAAACCTGACCTGCGACACTTACCTGGCGCCCCAGACCGGCGGCACCATGCTCAACGCCACCTTTACCGTGACCCTGCCCGCCGGCGTGCAGATCAGCTGGTTGCGCGATCAGTTCCTGGACTTCGCCGACGCGATGAACCTCGACGCACTGATCGAACCGTGGCGCCCACAGAACCCAATGTAAGGAAACACCCATGGCCGTCGTTATCGATCAACCCGTCGCCGATTTCCAGGCCCAGGCCACCAGCGGGCAGACCGTCAGCCTCGCCGAGCTCAAGGGCAAGCAGGTGGTGATCTATTTCTACCCCAAGGACAGCACCCCGGGTTGCACCACCGAGGGCCAGGGCTTTCGTGACCAGTACGCGGACTTCCAGGCCGCCAACACTGAAGTCTTCGGCGTGTCCCGCGACAGCCTGAAGTCCCACGAGAACTTCAAGGGCAAGCAGCAATTCCCGTTCGAACTGATCAGCGACAAGGACGAGGCCATCTGCCAACTGTTCGACGTGATCAAGTTGAAGAAGCTCTATGGCAAGGAATACCTGGGCGTGGACCGCAGCACCTTCCTCATCGATGCCGAAGGCGTGTTGCGCCAGGAATGGCGCGGCGTGAAGGTTCCGGGCCATGTCGACGCCGTACTGGCGGCAGCCCGGGTGCTGCACAAGGCCTGAGCCGGCGCGGTGCGTCAGGCCTTGCGCAACCAGTAACGGTAAACACCGGACGCTTCCTCTTCATGGATCAGGATGTGTCCGGCAAGCCTGGCGAAAGTCCGAAAATCGCGCTGCGAGCCGGCATCGGTGGCAATCACCTTGAGCACCGCGCCGCTGGCCAGGCGATTGAGCTCCAGCTTGGCCTTGAGCAACGGCAGCGGGCAGTTCAGGCCACTGGCGTCCAGCTCGGCGTCGTGTTCTACAACTTCGGTCATTGCTTCACTCCTGGCGCGCTGCCGGATAGTCGATTCGAGGCCTCTAGAATACCCCAAGTGGAAGCAGCTCTGGTCGCAGGCCCAGTGTCCGGCTACAGTAAGGACTTTGCCGACTCAGAGCCTTGTGCATGACCTTTCTGCGCCCCACCCTGTTGACGCTCGCTTGCCTGCTCGCCTCCCCAGGCTTCGCCGACGACCTGCCGTCACTCGGCGACGCCAGTTCCGCCATTGTCTCCCCGCAACAGGAATTCCAGCTGGGCCGTGCCTGGTTGAGCCTGTTGCGCAGCGAGGTCAAGCAACTCAATGACCCGCAGCTCAAGGATTACGTCGAGAGCACCGTCTACAAGCTGGCGGAAAGCAGCCAGGTCCAGGACCGCCGCCTGGTGTTCATCCTGATCGACAGCAACCAGCTCAACGCCTTCGCCGCTCCCGGCGGGATTGTCGGGATCAACGGCGGCCTGTTCCTCAATGCCCAGACCGAGGGCGAATACGCCGCGGTACTGGCCCACGAACTGGCGCATTTGTCGCAACGCCACTTCGCCCGGGGCGTGGAAGCCCAGCAACGCATGCAACTGCCGATGATGGCGGCGCTGCTGACCGGGATCGTCATCGCGGCGGCCGGCGGCGGTGACGCCGGCATTGCCACCATTGCCGGTACCCAGGCCGCGGCCTTCCAGGAGAAACAGCGGTTCTCCCGTCAGAATGAGCAGGAAGCCGACCGCATCGGCATCCTCACCCTGGAAAAAGCCGGTTACGACCCACGCTCGATGCCGACCATGTTCGAACGGCTGATGCGCATCTACCGCTTCGACGCCAAGCCGCCGGAGTTCCTGCTGACTCACCCGGTCACCGAGTCCCGGATCGCCGACACCCGCAACCGCGCCGAGCAGACCAAGCCCGGCGGCATCGAGGACAGCCTGCGTTATCAGCTGATCCGGGCCCGGGTGATACTGTCTTATGAAGACTCGCCGGGGCTGGCGGCCAAGCGTTTTCGGGCGCAGTTGGACGAGAACCCCAAGTCCGATGTGGCGCGTTATGGCCTGGCCATCGCCCAGGTCAAGGGCACGCAGTTGAACGAAGCGCGCGCGACCCTCAAGCCGCTGCTGGACAAGTCACCCAACGACATCACCTACAACCTGGCCCAGATCGACCTGGACACCGCCGCCAGTCGTTTTCCCGAAGCGCTGCAACGGACCGAGAAGATGTTGCTGCAATATCCCGCCAGCTACCCGCTGAAGCAGGAGCGCATCGACCTGCTGATCAAGCAGAACCGCCCGGCCGAGGCGGAAAAGGCCCTGGACGACCTGTTGAAAACTCGCCAGGACGACCCGGATGTCTGGTACCAGCTCGCCGAAACCCGCGGCCAGTCCGGCAATATCATCGGCCTGCACCAGGCGCGAGCCGAGTACTTTGCATTGGTGGGTGACTTCAAGCAGGCGATCCAGCAACTGGACTTCGCCAAGCGCCGCGCGCCGAACTTCCAGCTGGCCGCACGCATCGATGCGCGCCAGAAAGAGTTGATCGATCAGGAACGCATGGTCAAGGATCTGATGGGCGGCTGACATTCACAAACCGTATGTTCGACACCGTACTGTAGGCGCTGGCGCCTACAGTACGGTATCGAACACAGATCCTGTGTCAGGCATTCCCCGCCAGTTTCATCCGCGCCGCCTGGGTGAAATCCAGCATGCGCTTGAGCGGGCGAACCGCGCGGGGAATCACCGCCGGGTCGACGAAAATCTCGTTGCGGCCCTCGCGCAGGCACTGCAAGGTGCGCTCCAGGGTATTCATCGCCATCCACGGGCAATGCGCGCAACTGCGGCACGCCGCGCCGTTACCGGCGGTCGGCGCCTCGATAAACACCTTGTCCGGACACAGCTGCTGCATCTTGTAGAAAATGCCGCGATCAGTGGCCACGATAAAGGTCTTGTTCGGCAGGCGCTGCGCCGCCGCGATCAACTGGCTGGTGGAGCCCACCGCATCGGCCAGTTCGATCACCGACTCCGGCGATTCGGGGTGCACCAGGATCGCCGCCTCGGGATACAGCGCTTTCATATCCTCCAACTGCTTGGACTTGAACTCCTCGTGGACGATGCAGGCGCCGTCCCAGAGCAGCATATCGGCGCCGGTTTCCTTCTGGATATAGCGCCCCAGGTGCTTGTCCGGTGCCCAGATAATGGTTTCGCCGTTGTCCATCAGGCTTTCGACGATCTCCAGCGCGCAACTGGAGGTCACCACCCAGTCGGCCCGGGCCTTCACCGCCGCCGAGGTGTTGGCATAGACCACCACCGTGCGCTCGGGATGCTGGTCGCAGAACGCGGAAAACTCGTCTACCGGGCAACCCAGGTCCAGCGAGCAGGTCGCTTCCAGGGTCGGCATCAGGATGCGTTTTTCCGGGGTAAGGATCTTGGCGGTCTCGCCCATGAAGCGCACGCCGGCCACCAGCACGGTCTTGGCCGGGTGCGCGGCCCCGAAGCGGGCCATTTCCAGGGAGTCGGAGACACAGCCACCGGTCTCCTCGGCCAGCGCCTGGATCACCGGATCGCAATAGAAGTGGGCCACCAGCACCGCATCCTGGGCCTTGAGTTCGGCGGCGATATCGCCACGCAGCTGCGCCTCTTCGGCGGCACTCAGGGGTTTGGGTTGCTTGGCATCAAGGTGGGCTTGAACCAGAAGGCGTTCGGAAATCTGCGTCATGTTCGCAAGACCTGCAGGCGCGAGAGCGCGAAAGTCGAGTATACCCCGGCCCCCGCCTCTTTCCGAGACGGGATATTAGGTGCAACGTATGGACCGGGAGAGTGAATCCATCAGGCATGGACTGCTTTGCAGCGTCGCAAGGCTACAGAATATCCAATGAATTCAAAAGATTATTCTGATCTTCGGACAAGTGGGGGCAAAGCGTTGGATAATCCGCCCATTGAAGAGGCCTGGATGGCAACCGATGAGATCCGATGAGTACCTCGTAATGACCCGCAACGAGTGGGCGGAACTGCGTGCCAGCACGCCGCTGACCCTATCGGAAGAAGATCTGTCGGCATTGCGCGGCGTGAACGAAGACGTCTCCCTCGAAGATGTCGCCAACGTCTACCTGCCCCTGTCGCGGCTGATCAACCTGCACATCGGCGCCGCCCGCCAATTGACGGGCATCCGTGACACCTTCCTCGGGCGCCCGACCCATCGCGGCCCTTACATCATTGCCATCGCCGGCAGCGTTGCCGTCGGCAAGAGCACCTTTGCCCGCGTGCTGCAGGCAGTGATGGCGCGCTGGCCGGATCACCCGAACGTCGCCCTGGTCACCACCGACGGCTTCCTCTACCCCAACAGCAAGCTGGTGGCCGATGGCATCATGCACCGCAAGGGTTTTCCAGAGAGCTATGATCGCAAGCACATGGTCAAGTTCCTGGCGGCGGTGAAGGCCGGCGAGCACAACATCGAGGCGCCGATCTACTCCCATGTCAGCTACGACATCGTGCCCGACCAGTTCCAGGTGATCGACCAACCGGACATACTTATCTTCGAAGGCCTCAACGTGCTGCAAACCGATGGCGTCGACGGGTTGAAACCGTCTACCATCGTCTCCGACTTTTTCGACTTTTCGGTGTACCTGGATGCCGATGAACAAGACATCGAGCAGTGGTATGTGGCACGTTTCCTGATGCTGCAGAAAACCTCGTTCCGCGCCCGCGGCGCGTACTTCCGCAAACTGGCCGACCTGACCCCCGAGGAGGCCCCCGAGGCCGCGCGCCAGATCTGGCGGGATATCAACCGCGTCAACCTGCTGGAAAATATCCTGCCGACCCGCGAGCGCGCCGACCTGGTGCTGCGCAAGGCGGCGGACCATTCGGTCAGCGAGATCTGGTTACGTTAATCATGAAGCCCTTCAACCTGTTGCTGTGCATCGCCCTGTTTAGCCTCCCCGTTACGGCCCTCGCCGAAGGCGGGGGCGCCAAGGTCATCGCCCGCATGCAAGCCCAACGCGACGAGTCGATGGCGCGCTTCCTCGAACGTGAAGATGCGAAGGCGATTGTCCGCGCCCAGGAAGCTGCCAAAGCCCGCTTGGCGGCGCGGATGGCCAGCTCGGTGCCCCTCGAAAGATCTGTAGACCAGCCCTGAGCGGTATCCTCTGCCAGCGCGGCAGTGGGGACCTAGCGGCCTGCTCGGCCTCAAGCGGATCCAACGCCTGCCCGACCGCCCGTTACCCCTGCCGCTGCTCAGCCTGCGCCAACCAGACCAGCGTGTCGGCGAAAGCCACCGGAGGACTGAAGAAAAAGCCCTGCACCTGGGTACACCCCAAGCTACGCAGGGCTTTGAGTTCATCCAGGGTCTCGACGCCCTCGACCACGCACTCCAGCTCCATATCATGGCTCAAGGCCACCAGCGACTTGACGATCTTGTAACTCGCCGGATTGAGATGAATATCCGTGACAAAGCGGCGATCGATCTTGAGTTTGGTCAGCGCCAGGGCATGCAACTGACTCAGACTGGAATAGCCCGTGCCGAAGTCGTCCAGCGAGATACCACAACCCAACTGGCGAAACCGCCGGATCGCCCATTGCACCTGGGGGATGTCCTGCATCACCACGGTTTCGGTGATTTCCAGGTCCAGATATGCCGGATTGAAGCCACTGGCGTTGATGACCTCGACAATCGACTGCACGCTGTCATGGGCACCGCAGTCGTGGACCGACAGGTTGAATGAAAGCCGTATGCCCTCAGGCCAGGACCGCGCCATGTCCAGCGCCTGGCGCAACAACGGCAGCGTTAGACGATTGATCAGACCGATGCGTTCGGCAATCGGGATGAATCGTGCCGGGGACACCAGGCCCAACTCCGGGCTGTCCCAGCGCGCCAAGGCCTCGAAGGCGACGGTCTCACGACTGCAACTGTCGAGAATCGGTTGGAACAGCACGAAAAACTCCTTGTCCAGCACCGCCCTGCGCAACGCCTGCTCGGTGATGCCGTCGCTTTGCAACTGCTCGCGATGGCTGGCCGAAAACAGGCACATCGCCCCCGGGTTATGGTGCTTGCCTTGATAAAGCGCATAGTCGGCGTATTCGAACAGTTCCATGGCACTGGCGGCGTGCTGGGGAAACGTGGCGATCCCCAGGGTGGCGCCGATCTGGATCGGAACGTCGACCAGCAGAAACTCCACGTGCAACTGCTCGCACAGGGTCTTGCCGAAAGCGTGCAGATCCTCGTCATCGAGACCGCCTTCGAGTACCAGGGCGAACTCATCGCCCCCCAATCGTGCGACATGCACCGTAGCGCCGACCAACTGCCGCAAGCGCTGACCGACCATGACCAGAATTTTGTCGCCGACGCTGTGGCCGTAGAGATCGTTCACCGGTTTGAACCCGTCGAGATCGAGGATCCCTACCGCGAGGCCCTTTTGTCCGGTGATCGCCTGGCTCATGGCACGCTCCAGGGTGGTGAAGAACTGTCGTCGATTGGGCAGCCCGGTCAGGCTGTCCTGATTGGCCAGGCGCAGGTTCTCGTTGCTCAATTGTTCGGTTTGCGCCTGTACATTCACCAGGTGGGTGAAGTCGCGGTAGTGATGTTGCAGGATGACCAACATCGCCAACGACACCAGCAGGACATTCACCGCCGTGGCAATAAAGGCCGGGTTATGGGTCGAAGCAAAAAAAATCACGAACGCGACATTGACCACCAGTGTCGTGGTCAGCGCCGCGGGTCGCAGATGCATCATGCAGAAAATGCAGACGATCACCGTAATCCCCATGAAAAAGGCGACATGCGACTGTGAATAGGCATCGCCGTAGGGATACAGGGCCAGGGACCAGGCGGTGAAGGCACCGGCGATAATGGGCACCAGTTGATTGGTGCGCCGCAGCGAGGCCAGGATCTGTGCGTCGGCCGGGGGCAAGCGCCTGGTGCTGCGCAGCCACATGCAGGCACGCGCCACACAGATCACCGTCATGACCAGCGGGATGACCAATGTCAGCCAGAAGGGCGCGACAGCCAGGTGGGTGAAGGCCAGCGCCCACATGTTGAGCAGCAGGACCAGGTACATCAGCGGCAGTTGTCGAGACAAGGCCAGATACTGGGCCTTGAGCAACTTGGGGTTGTCATGGGGCACGGACATGAGGGTCCGCAGGGTAGCCAGGATTTTTCTTGTCATTATGAGGCCTCTCTGTCTGCGCAGTGAAGGCGTGCAACGCTCATCCCTTTCAGGTAGCTGACCGAAAAAACACCGGGTCAGTAAAATTGTCGGCTTGGGTGCGCGTTTCTTTAGAGCAAGTGCAGTCGCTAAGCCTCGAGCTCATCCAGCAAACCGCAGAAAATATCCACCAACTGCGGATCGAAATGCCGCCCCGCCTGCTCACAGAGATATTCCCGCGAGCGCTCGGCGCTCCAGGCCTGCCTGTAGGGACGCGGCATTCTGAGCGCATCATAGACATCACAGATCGCCACGATCCTGCCCGACAAGGGAATCGCCTCGCCTTGCAACTGGTTGGGGTAACCGCTGCCGTCCCAACGCTCGTGATGCGCCAGGGCAATCTCCGCCGCCAGGTCAGTGACCGGGGAACCGTGGTTATCGTGCAGGACTTCATAACCAATGCGCGGATGGTCCTGCATGATTTCCCGCTCCTGCGCCGTCAGCACCCCGGGCTTGCGCAATATTGCGTCTTCTATGCCGATATTCCCGACATCATGCATCGGTGCCGCCAGACGGATCAGTTCGCACCATTGCCTGGGCATACCGTGCGCCTTGGCCAACAGGGCCGCGCAATCGCCGATGCGACGGACATGGTTGGGCGTATCGTTACCACGATAACTGGCGGCCCGGCCCAGGCTGTTGGCGATCGCCTGGTAGCCGGCCTCCAACTGGGCCGTACGTCGTTCGACCTTGCGCTCCAGTTCGACATTGGCCTCGCGCAACAACCGGGTGGTCTGAGCCAGTTCCAGGCAACTGCGCACGCGCAACAGCATCTCCGGCAGATCGATGGGTTTGCAGATGAAGTCGTTGGCGCCCATCTCCAACCCTTTGCGGCGGTTTTGCGGATCGTTCAGGCCCGTGACGATAATGATCGGCGACTCGGTCCGGCTGCGCAGCTTGAGCCGCTCAAGAATCTCGAAACCGTCGGGTGCCGGCATATACAGGTCCAGCAACAACAAGTCCCAAGGGTTGGACTGCAGCCAGGCCAGCCCTTCGGCGGAGTCGGAGAAGGTTCTGATATTACTGAGCCCAGAGGCCCGCAAACACGACTCCAACAGCCGGTGGTTGACCGAAACATCATCGATAATGACGATTTCACTTTCAGTATTGACTTTGGAATACATAAATCCGTCACTCCCATGGCCAGTGTCCCGTCGGAACGGGCGCTGTCGATACCGGCAAAAGCACACCAAATCCACCTGCGCGGTCGGCCCCTCAAAAGCGCGGCGGCTTTCATCGAGATCGTCGACGGCGTGCAATCAACAACATAGCATCACATTGACATCAATCCGCTCCTACCTTAGCCGTTTGTCCAGGCGGTCAAATGTCCTTCCGTCGGCAAAGAGCTGATGCCGCAATCCGCTCGCGTGCCGGCGAGGATCAGGCGCTGATCGGCGGCGCCGTGCCCCTGACCGGACGAGTGTTCATACTGCCGGGCGCTTGCGCTATGCTCCAGGCAAAATAACCGGGAGAAAGGCGAATGGACTCAGCCGTTACAGCAGAGCTCGCTCCCACGCAAGGCCCTGACCAAACCGAAGTACTGTTGCCGGGGCCCGCCGAGCAAGACTATCGCTTGGCCTTCGACTCCGCCGGCACCGGCCTGGCCTTGTTGCGCCTGAGTGGCGAATGGATTGCCGCGAACCAGATGCTCTGCCGGATGCTCGGCTATACCGAAGCAGAATTGCGCCGTACCTCGTTCCAGCAACTGACCCACCCGGACGACCTGCAGGCGGGCCGGGACGAAATACCCCGGCTGGTCCAGGGCCAGTGCTCAAGCGTCACCCTGGAAAAACGCTACCTGCGCAAGGACGGCAGCGCGCTGTGGGCACGTTTGACCATCGGCGTTGCCCGCGACCAGAAAGGCGAAGCCCTCTACTTCGTGTCCCAACTCGAGGACATCAGCGAACACCTGGCCTTGCGCCAGGCCCTGTTGAGCAACGAACAGAAGTACCGTTCCCTGGCGCAGAACTCGCCCAATATCATCCTGCGCTACAACCGGCTTGGACAACGCATCTACGCCAACCCCGAGTTCGAACGCACCCGGGGCTTTCCCGATGTCCCCGACATCGAACACATGTCGTCCCAAGGCCCTCACGCGCAACCGATCGATGAGGTGTTTCGCGCCCATCTGCAACACACCCTGTCCACCGGTATCCCGGCCACCCAATTGCTGGAAAGCAAGGACTCCTACTCGGGGCGCTCCGTGGCGTTCCTCTGCAGCCTGACGACGGAGCACGATGAAAACGCGGAGATCTCCGGAATCCTGGTCATGGCCCAGAATGTGAGTTCTTTGCGACAACAGGAACGGGCAGAGAATGCCCGCTCGGCGATTTTCCAGGTGATGATCACCGACGGTGCGTTGCGTACCGTGCTGCCTCTGTTGAGCACCTATCTGGAGGTACTGGCACCGGACTTTCGTAATGCGATCGCCTTCAAGGCAGAGCCCGACGGCGACAACCTGGCTCCGCCAGCCGCTGCCCCGCAGTCGCTCCAGGCCTGCCTGGCCGCGGACCTGAAGCGCTTTCCAGGATTCTTCGAGCGACGCCGGCTGATCGATGACCTGCGGACCGAGGCCACGCTACTGAGCTTCAGCGCGCCGGCCCTGCTGGCCGGATATCGGGGCTGCTGGCTGGAACCGGTAGTCAACAGCGCAGGCCAGACACTTGGAGTCATCGTCCTGTTTACCAACGGCGAACACCTCCTCCATGAACAAGAGCGCAAGCATGCGCAGATGGCCAGTCATATAGGTTCCATTGCCTGGGAGCGTTGCTCGGCCCTGGACAACCTTGCGCAAAGCGAACGCCGTTATCGCGAAGTCTTCGATCACACCCAGGACATGCTCTGCCTGCTGTCCATCGATGCCGACCAGCGCCTCAGTTGCCTGGAGGCCAATCCGATACTCTGCCAGATGCTCGCCAGAAGCCATGGGGACCTGATAGGGCAATCACTGGAGCAGTGGCTACCGAGCGAAGCCGCACAAGTGGTCGACGCTATCTGCCAACACTGCATCGCCGTCGGTGCGCCCATTGAGCTCGATGCCCACCTGCCCTGTGGCGCGCGCTCGTTCGTTATCCATTTCAACCTGGTACCGATCGCCGACGCCAACGGTCGTCTGCACCGCATGGTATGCATTGCCCGAAATATCACCGATCTGAAGGAAATCCAGCGCAATGAGCGAGCCCGCCAACAGGAAATCGGCACCCTGGTGGAAAACTCCCCCGATGGTATCGCTCGCCTGAGTCCATCTGGGAAAGTGCTGTTCATCAATCCGGCGCTGGAAAGATGGCTTGACCGGCCCAAGGCCAGGTTGTTGCACAAACGCCTGCTGCAAATACTGCCACGCAACCTGCAAAGCCAGCTGCTCCAGGACGCGCTGATCGAGGCGGTGGAAAACGGCCTGCCGATGGAGTACGAGTACCTGCTCGACGGGCGCCAACGCCTGCAACGGGTCTACCACATCAGCCTGGTTCCGGAACAGGACGTCCAGGGACGGATCAGCACCGTACTGGCAGTGGTCCGTGATATCTCCAAGCTACGAGTGGCCGAGCGACGCCTGGCCACGCTGAACAATCAACTCCGGCAACTGATGTCCAGCCGTGAAAGTGCCCGGGAAGAGGAGCGCAAGTTGATCGCCCAGGAAATTCATGATGAGTTGGGGCAGCACCTGACAGCGATCCGCATGGGCACTTCACTGTTGCGCTTTCAGTTCGGCGAGCAAGTGCCGCTGCTCGGCGAGCAGGTCACGCGCCTGCTGCAATTGATCGATCAGACGGTCCAGGTGGTGAGGAACATCTCCACCAGCCTGCGGCCGTCGATCCTCAACATGGGGCTGGTGGCCGCCCTGGAGTGGCTGACCGATACGTTCAGGCAACAATGGGGCATCGCCTGCGACCTGCAACTCCCCCGGCACCCTGTGCAACTGGAAGATGCCTCCGCCACGGCGGCCTTTCGGATCGCCCAGGAATCGCTGACCAACATCGCCCGCCACGCCCAGGCGACCCGGGTCACGGTGACCCTCGAAACAACCGCCAGAGGCTGGTCGTTGGAGATCACCGACAACGGCAAGGGTTTTGAGCAACGTGGGCTCTCCGGCAAAACCCTCGGACTGCTGGGCATGCGCGAGCGCGGCCTGACCCTGGGGGGCACCACCCAGATTTCCAGCAAGATCGGCGGCGGCACCACGGTGCAGCTGAAGGTACCCGACTCAAGGACCCGCAACTCATGATCCGATTGATGGTAGCTGACGACCACAGAATAATGCGCGAAGGCCTCAAGCAGCTGTTCGCCCTGGTCAAGGATTTTTGCGTGGTGACCGAAGCGGAAAACGGTGCCCAGGTCCTCGACCTGCTGCGCCACACCGAGATCGACATGCTGCTGCTCGACATGACCATGCCCGGAAGCAGCGGCGAGGATCTGATCGGACGTATCCACGCCCACTATCCCAAGCTGCCGATACTGATCCTGAGCATGCACAACGAAGCCCACATCGCCCAGCGTGCGCTGCGCGCGGGGGCCTCGGGCTACATGACCAAGGACCACGATCCGGAGACCCTGCTGGCCGCCATCCGCAAGGTCAGCGGCGGTGGCCGCTACCTCGACCCGGAACTGGCGGAACAGATCGCCCTGCAAAGCAGCGGCCTGTCCCCCGAAAGCCCGTCGCAAACGCTTTCGGCACGGGAATTCCAGATTCTGCGCATGCTGGCACAGGGCCTTAGCGTCAATCAGATCGCCGAACAATTGGTGATCAGCAACAAGACCGTGAGCACCCACAAGACCCGCCTGATGGAGAAAATGTGCTTCACCAATAGCACCGATCTGGTGCGCTACGCCCTGAGCCAGGGGCTGGTCTGAGCCGGCCCGCGGCCCTCAGCGAGCGCGCCCGCCACTGCCGAGGATCGCGTCGGCGATCTGCTCCAGCGGCAACTCCCGCTCGACCGCCCCGAGCTTGAACGCCTCCCGCGGCATCCCGTAAACCACGCAAGACGCTTCATCCTGCCCGAGGGTCCTGGCGCCGGCCTCGCGCATCTCCTTCAAACCCCGGGCGCCGTCATCGCCCATGCCGGTCATGATGATTCCCAGGGCATTGCTGCCGGCGCCCCGGGCGACCGAGCGGAACAGTACATCGACCGAGGGCCGGTGCCGGCTGACGGGAGGGCCGTCGACGATATCCACCTGATACTGCGCGCCGTTGCGCTTGACCAGCATATGACGGCCCCCGGGCGCGATCAACGCCCGCCCGGGCATCACCCGATCACCGTGCCTGGCCTCGCGGACTTCGATCTCGCTGATCTGGTTGAGGCGTTCGGCAAAGGCAGCGGTAAATTTTTCCGGCATGTGCTGGACGATGACAATTCCCGGGCAGACCCGGGGCAAAACCCGGAGCACCTGCTCCAGGGCCTGGGTGCCGCCGGTGGAAGTGCCGATGGCAACGATGCTTTCGCTCGTATGCGCCATGGCCGTGCTGCCCGCCGGCAAGATCGCATCGGCCGTGAGTCTGGACGGCACTTGAGGAGCCAGGACCCGCCTCATATTGGCCTTGGCCGCGGCCCTGACCGCATGTATCAGTTCATCGGCACTCTCGCTCAGGAACTGACGCAGGTTGGACTGGGGCTTGGTGACAATGCTCACCGCCCCCGCCGCCAGGGCCTGCAAGGTGGTCTTGGCGCCCTTCTCGGTCAGGGTCGAGCAGATCACCACCGGTGTCGGACGTTCGGCCATGAGTTTTTTCAGAAACGTGATGCCGTCCATGCGCGGCATCTCCACGTCCAGCACGATCACATCCGGCCACTGCTTGCTCATTTTCTCCATGGCGAACACCGGATCGGCCGCGACACCGATGACCTCAATCCCGCTGGCCTGACCCAGGGTCGCGCTCAAGACCTGACGCACCACCGCCGAGTCGTCGACAATCAATACCTTGATATCCGTCATCTTGCACGACTCCTCGGGGACTCGACCGAACCCGGGGCCGAGTCCGTATGGTTGAGTTGCAGGCGACCGCTGGCGACATCGAACACCAGGCTGCGATAGCCCTGGCCGCCGACGTGATACACCTCGCAGTGCAGGCCATGGGCCTTGATCAAACGCTGGGCGGCATTCACATTCAACTCGCCGATGCCGACACCGCCGTGGCGTCGGACACTGGGAAACATGTCGCCACCACCAAAGACGCTGACGACAAACTGCTCGGGTCGCGCCTCGGCCTGGCGAATGAAGGTCAACAACAGCGCCAGCGCATCGGCCGCATAACGCCCGTTCAAATCACCGCTATCGCGCCCGTGCCGCAAAGGCAACATGTAATGACACATCCCCCCCAGCAAGCGCTGTGGATGCCACATCACCAGGGCTACGCAGGACCCCAACAAGGTACGCAGCCGCAGTTGCCGGCCACCGAACACCACTTCACCGGGCTGCAGGAAGCGTTCTACCACCTCGGGCGCATCAGGCCGCGGGCTTGCGGTAGATGGAAGGTTTGACCAACTGCACATCATCGGTGATTCCATTCAGGCTCTCCGAATGGCTAATGACGAAATAACCACCAGGCTTGAGGTGCTTGAGCAAGCGCTGCACCACCTGGGACTTGGTCTGGTTGTCGAAGTAGATCATCACGTTGCGCAGGAAAATCACGTCGAACTGGCCCACCGCGGGAATCGGGGTGTTCAGATTGAGCGAAGTGAAGTCGATACGCGACGCCAGCGCCGGATCCACCATGAAAATGCCGGAATTGCTACCGACGCCCTTGAAGCAGTACTTGTTCAGCAGCGCTTCGGGGATGCCCTTGGTGGCATCCAGCGGATAACGTCCGGTGCGGGCCTTGTCGAGCACACGCGTGCTGATATCCGAGGCGAGAATCTCCCATGGCCGCGAGCCCAGGCTGTCGGCCAGGACCATGGCCAGGGTGTAAGGCTCCTCGCCGGTGGAGCAGGCACCACTCCAGATCCGTACCGGGGCCTGCCCCCGCAACTCGGGGAGAATGACCTCCTTGAGGAATTCAAAGTGCCTGGGCTCGCGGAAGAAATAGGTTTCGTTGGTGGTCAACAGGTCCACGGCCATCTGCAGCTCGGCCTTGTCCTTGGTCAGCAAGCGATAATAGCTGCCGTAGTTGGTCAGCTTGAAATACTGCAGGCGCTTGGCCAGGCGACCGCTGATCAACTGTTTCTTCGCGTCGGACATGCTGATGCCGGCGATCTCGCGGATCATCGTGCGAAACTGCTGGAACTCATTGTCTGAGAGAATCACATTCATGAGGCCAGTCCTTGTGTCAGGGCACCCTGGGATTGCAAGGCCGACCAGTCGTCCGCGTTGAGAATCTGCTCGATGTCCAGTAACAGGACGAAGCCGCCATTGAGCTTGCCAATGCCCAGGATAAATGCCGGGCTCAGGCGTCCATTAAGGGCTGGCGCGGGCTCGATCTGGTCCCGGGCGATCTCCAGCACCTCGCTGACCGCGTCGACAATGATACCCACCAGGCCGGAACTGCCCGCCCCGCGGGTTTCCAACATGACGATGCAGGTGCGGGCACTCTGCTGCGTCAGACTGCCGCCGAAACGCAGCCCCAGGTCCAGCACCGGAATCGCCGCGCCACGCAGGTTGGTCACCCCACGAATGCTCGGCGGCGCCAGCGGCAGCGCGGTAATCGGGCCGTACTCGACGATCTCGCGAACACTCAAGGTGCCGACGGCAAACATCTCCTGGCCCAGGCTGAACGTCAGGTACTGGGTCGGCACCGCGTCCCGTGGGGGCCGCAGCGGCGAAATGGATTCAGACATGGCTCACTCCCGGGGACTGGCCGTGAACGGCCAGTCCCTTCTCAAGATTGGACAGAGGCGCCCGCTTGCCCGGCGCCCGATCGACAGCACTCAGTGCAGTTGGCCGGCGATTTCGCTGACGCAGAGCACCTGGTCGACTTGCAGCAAGGTCAGGAACTCACCCCGGACCCTGACCATGCCGCGGATGAAATCCCCACGGATCCGGTTACCGATCACCGGGGCCGGCTTGATGTCCGCCAGGTCGATCTCGATCACCTCGCTGACCGAGTCGACAACGATGCCCAGTACCTGCGAGTCGCCCTCCTGCAACACCTCGATGATCACGATGCAGGTGCGACTGCCCAGTTGCGTGGTACCTCTGCTGAAACGCGCCTGCAGATCGATCACCGGTACCACCGAGCCACGCAGGTTGATCACCCCGCGGATAAAGTCCGGCATCATCGGTACCTGGGTGACCTGGCCATACTCGATGATCTCGCGCACGCACAAGGTATCGATGGCGTAAACCTCCCTGGCCGAGGTGAATGTCAGGAACTGCGTGGGCTCGCTATCCCCCGGGTTCTGCGCCTCCGGTTCAAGGACGCTGGCGGCTGCTGGATTCATGGCTTAACTCCCGAAGCGAATGAAGCCGCCCTCATGGGCCTGCTCGCTGCCCTGCATGCCCCGCTGGCTGGAAGGGGCCACCCGCAGCACCGGCGTGACCGCCGAACCGCCCTGCAGGGTGAAAAAGCCCATCAGTTCCTGCAACTGCTCGGCCTGGCTGCTCATTTCCTCCGCCGTGGCCGCCAGTTCCTCGGAGGCCGAGGCGTTCTGCTGGGTAATCTGGCTCATCTGCGACATGGCCCCATTGATCTGCTCGGAGCCAATCGACTGCTCTTCGGAGGCGGCGGCAATTTCCTGGACCAGGTCGGAGGTCTTGGTGATCGAGGGCACGATTTCATCCAACAGGCTGCCGGCGCGCTCGGCCAGGGCGACGCTGTTTTTTGCCACTTGGCCGATCTCCTGGGCCGCGATCTGGCTCCGTTCGGCCAGCTTGCGCACCTCGGCCGCGACCACCGCAAAGCCCTTGCCATGCTCACCGGCACGGGCTGCTTCGATCGCCGCGTTGAGCGCCAGCAGATTGGTCTGATAGGCAATCGAGTCAACGATACCGATCTTCTCGGCAATGGTTTTCATCGCCGAAACGGTGTCCTTCACTGCCTGCCCGCCTTCGCTGGCCTCCTTGGTGGCCTTGCCCGCCATGCCATCGGTGACTTTGGCATTCTCGGTATTCTGGGCGATCGATGCCGACATCTGCTCCAGCGATGCCGAAGTTTCCTCGACTGACGCGGCCTGCATCGACGCCGACTGGCTGATGCTTTGCGCGGTGGCGGAAATCTCTTCCGAAGCACTGGACAGTGAATCGGCGGAACTGCGTACTTCACCGATGATTTGCGAGAGCTTGCCCACCGTCTCGTTGACCGAATTTTTCAAGTCTTGCAGGCTGCCCTGGTAGTGCCCCTTGACGCTGCGGGTCAGGTCACCGCTGGACAACGCCGCCATGACTTCCATCGCCTCGCTGAGCGGGGCAACGATCGAGTCCAGTGTGCTGTTGATCCCCTCGACGATGCGGCGGAAATCACCTTGATGACGAGTGCTGTCGGCGCGGGTATCGAGTTTGCCGACCACGGCATCCTCGCTCAGCCGGCGGGTGTCTTCGACCAGCGCCTGGATATTGCTGCGCAGTTGCTCGATGTTATCGTTGATGAAGGATTTCTTGCCGGGGAAACGGGCCAGGGGGGCCGCCAGGTCGCCTTCACCGAACGCACGGATACAGGCCATCGCTTGTTTCTTGACGCTGATATGGCCGTTGACCATGTCGTTGATGCCCTGGGCGATCTGGCGGTATGAGCCCTGGAATTTCTGCACATCGATCTGCACATCGATGTCGCCTTTCTCGTGCTGGTCCGACATCCGGTTCATCTCTTCGATCAAGGTCATGATCGTGCTGCGCAGATGTTCGATGGTGACGTTGATAAAGGCTTTCTTCCCGGGGAAGGCCTGCAGCGGCGCACCCAGGTCGCCCTCGCTGATCGACTTGATGCAGGCCATGGCCTGTTTCTTCACGCTGATATGGCCGTTGACCATGGTGTTGATCCCTTGGGCCATCTGCCCGTAGCTTCCGGCGAAGCGGCCAGCCTCGATCTGCACCTCGATATCGCCCTTATCATGTTCGGCTGACATATGGTTCATTTCAGTAATCAGCTGGCTCAGAGTGCCGCTCAGTTGCTGCATGGAACCCAGCAAACCCGAAGCAGCGCCTTTGCCGCTGGTCACGGTATCCAGTTGACCGGCGACCAGGAGCTCGCTCAGGGCCCGGACTTCATCCGGCTCGCCGCCCAGGGCACGCAACAGACCACGCGTCAGGAAAAAACCCAAGAGGAGGGTGACCAACAGGGTCACACCAGCCACCAGGCTGATGGTGTAGAACGCGGTCCGCTCGGTCCCGGTCGCGGCCTGGGCCGCCTTACCGCCCAGCTCCAGGTTGTACTGACGCATATCGTTCAAGGCCGCGGTGACTTTATCTTGTGCCGCCTGGCTGTCGAGCAACACGCCACGCGCCGCCGCTTGGTCGCCGGTTTTAAGCAGGCTGGAGAAACGCTCCAGGCCAAGGTAGTACTCATCGAGGCGGGCACGCAGGCTGTTGAGCAACGCCGCGTCGTGATCATCGGAGATCAACTCACGCTGATAACGATCCAACGCCTGGGTTACCAAGGCCTGTGTCTTGTCGGCCCGCAACGAGCGACTGTCGGGCGACGCGGAAAGGTCCTGCCATTGATGAGCATGGTTATCAGCCAGAGTCTCGGCCACCTGGTCGAGCAGGACGATGCTCGGTACCGTATTGACCTGGGCATAGCCGGCCAAGGTCCTGACCCCGCCCATCAGGTAGAGGCTGACAGAGCCCAGGATCAGGATGCCCAGCAGGGCGGACGCGACCAACAGCGAAATATTCTTTTTGACGGTCATGAGGCTGCACTCCAGGGTGAAAGCTATTGAGTCAGTTCAGGGCTGAGGGTCGTGCCGTGTTTCTGCTGGCTGACGACTTGCCCGAGTAGGTTGGGAATATCCAGGATCAACGCCACCGCGCCGCTCCCCAAAATGGTGAAACCTCCCAATCCATGGGCCGTGCCGAACAACTTGCCCAGCGGTTTGATCACGGTCTGGAACTCCCCCAGCAGTTGATCAACCACCAGCCCCACCCGAACCCCCGCGTAATGCACCACCACGATGTTTTCACGGCCCGTATTCGGCTCGTCGACGGCAAACATCTCCCGCAGACGCAGGACCGGCAACACCGAGCCCCTGAGGTCCAGATAGTCTTGATTGTTGCAATCATCGGCGCTCAACTCGATGCACTCCTCGACCATGTCCAGGGGCACCACATAAGAGGCCTTGCCGACCCCGATAAGAAAACCATCGATGATCGCCAGTGTCAGCGGCAGGCGAATGCGCACCGTGGTGCCCACCCCCTCCTCGCTTTCCAGGTTGACGCTGCCGCGCAGCGCCGTGATGTTGCGCTTCACCACGTCCATGCCCACGCCCCTCCCGGACAGGCTGCTGACCTGTTCGGCGGTGGAAAAACCGGGCTCGAAAATCAGATTGAGAATGTCCTTGTCCGCCAGCACCTGCCCTTCCGCCAGCAGCCCCCGCTCCCGGGCCTTGTCCAGGATCCGTTGTTTGTTCAAGCCGCCACCGTCGTCGGAGACTTCAATGACGATGCTGCTGGCTTCGTGATAAGCGTTGAGACGAACGGTGCCCTGGGCAGGCTTGCCGCGGTCGCGGCGCAATTGCACGGCTTCGATACCGTGATCCATGGCGTTGCGCACCAGGTGAGTCAAGGGATCGCCAATGCGCTCGACCACGGTCTTGTCCAGCTCGGTTTCCGCGCCGTTGACCTCAAGCACAATGTCTTTGCCCAGTTCCTTGGAGACATCGCGGACCACCCGCTGGAAGCGGTTGAAGGTGGCGCCGATCTGCACCATGCGCAGGGTCAGGGCGCTGTCGCGCACCTCCTCGACAAGGCGCGAGAGGGAACTGGTAGCCTCGATCATCTCGCCGATGCCCGTGCGCGCCGCCACCAGATTGGCACCGGCACCGGCGATGATCAGTTCGCCCACCAGGTTGATCAACTGGTCCAGTTTGCCGGCATCGACGCGAATCAGATTGCCCTCGACCGAGCGCGCCTCCCGGGTCGGCTTGCTTCTGGACAGCCCGTCGCCTTGAGGTAGAGGCTGATCCGGCGTGACCTCGGGGGTCGGCATGCTCGTCGCAGGCCGCACCTGAGTCGCCGCCTGCCAGTCTTCGCGGGTCAGCGAACCACAGGCGATGAACACCTCGAGCAAAGCCTGCGGGTCGCTGCCCAGACGTTCGATCAGCGCCTGGAAATCCGCCGGTTGGCGCTCCGGGGGCAACACGCAGATCTGGCTGTCTTCGCGAACGAACTCGAAAGCACTTTCGATGGTCGCCTGATCGACGTCACTGACAAACCCCAGTTCGAAACCCAGGTAGCAACTTTCAGGGTCCATCGCCGCCACTTCCGGCAGACGGTCGGTCATGCAGACGACCCGGGTGATCTGCCCGAAGCTCTTGAGGTAGCGCAGAAAGGACAAGGGGTCCATGCCATTGCGCAGTACATCGCTGCCGAAACGCAGCGACAAGTGCCAATGGCGCAAGCCACCCGCCGAATCGCTCGCGGCCGTGGCCACGAGCGCCCCCGGCTCCGGCTCCGGAGAAGGCGCCAGATAACGATTGAGCCGCGCAACCAGAGCACTGCCCTGCCGCTCATGATCGACGGTGATGCCTTGCAGGTCGCCATGCTGAGCCAGCAGTTCGATCAATTCCCCCAGGTGGTCACGAACCTGCAGGAACAACGCACTGAGTGCCTCGTCCACCCGCAGCTCATTCCCACGTACCCGGTCCAGCACGCTTTCCGCCACATGGGTGAAGGCCACGATGGGGGTCAGGCCGAACAAACCGGCGGAACCCTTGATGGTGTGAGCCACACGAAACAGTGCGTTAATCGTATCAACGTCATCGGGGACCTGCTCGATCCGCAGCAGTGCGTCCTCCATCAGCAATAGCAGTTCCTGGCTTTCGGCGATAAAGGTCTGCAGCACATCGTCCAGGTTCATCGGCGAAGTCATGGCGTCAGTCTCTCTGTGCAGGAGCGGCAACCGGCTCTTCGAAATAGCGATGCAATCCGCTCAAGTCGAAGGCCTGGAGTACCGCCGCGCTGTGATTGCTCAGGATCAGGGTACGGCCCTGACGGACCGACTCCTGCTTGGCCAGTACCAGCAGTTGCAGGCCGGCAGTGTCCAGTTCGTCGACACTGCCCAGGTCCATTTCCACCTCTTCAGCCAGGGGAAACAGCTCCAGAAGCAGGTCTCGGCGCTCGGTCGCGGTGTAGATGGTCAACGGGCCCTCAAGGACCAGGATCCGACGCAGGCAAGGCAGGGTATGTGGCATGACTATCTCCTTCCCAGGGGGCCCTGGGCGGCTACGGCATGATCAATTTGGACACGGCACTGAGCATCTGGGCCGGCTGGAAGGGCTTGAGCATCCAGGCTTTCGCGCCGATGGCCTGGCCCTGCTGTTTCATCGACTCAGCCGCTTCGGTGGTGAGCATGATCACCGGCGTGAACTTGTACGCCGGCATCTGCTTGGCGGCCTTGACGAAGCTGAGGCCGTCCATGTTCGGCATATTCACGTCGCTGACGATCAGGTGGATCTTGCGACCGTCGAGTTTGCTCAAGGCATCTCTGCCGTCACAGCCCTCGATCACCTCGTAACCAGCGCCCTTGAGGGTGATGCTGACCACCTGGCGAATGGAGGCGGAGTCATCGACGATCAGAATGGTTTTGTTCATGGGGTACTCCCTAGAAAAAGGTGATGTCGGATGAAGCACTGCCGGCCAGCGGCTTGCCGTGATGAATCGCGTGTTGCTCCGGCATGGTGTAGGTGCTGGCCAGTTGTTCGAGCCAGTCATGGGCGGCAATAGGTGGCGGCGTGGCACCGGCCTGGCTGAGGTGTTGACGTTCGCTGACCTGGTCACGCAGCCTGCCGAGGTCGTTGTTGACCAGGCTGAGCATCTGGCTGACCCGGTCCTGAAACTGCAGGGCCACCAGCACGCCGGCGATCTCGCTCGCGACATTTTCGCTCTGCTGTTGCAGGCCGCTGCTGGTGTCGACGATGGCCTGAGCGTTGTGCCGAAAATGCTCGATCACCTGAGACACCAGTTGCTCGGAATGGACCAGGGTCTGCGAGTCCTGCTGCGCCTGATGCCGGGACAGTTCGACCGTGCGGGCGATCGCCGCATTGACCGTGTTCACCGTCTCGCTGATTTTCTGGCCGGTTTCGCCGGACAGGCTGGACAGCTTGCGTACTTCGTCCGCCACCACCGCGAAACCGCGACCGGCGTCACCGGCGCGGGCGGCCTCGATGGCCGCGTTAAGCGCCAGCAGATTGGTCTGCCGGGCGATATCACCGACAAATTTGGCCATCTCCTGCAACTGCGAGGTGAAGTCGGAGAGCATCAATACCTCCTTGAGTTCCGACTCCTTGCGCAACAGGGCGCCACGTAGCGCAACCATGATCGAATCCAGGTCACGCTGGCCCACCTCGAGGATCTCCACCAACCTGGCCCCGGAACTCTGCCCGGCCTCCTTGGAGGCTGAAGCACTGATGTCGCCTGACAGCGTGGCGAAACGGTTGCTGAGCTTGAGAATCGATTCTTCGCTGAGGCTGCGGGCCGCGTCGATCTGGCGACACCAGACCGGCAGAACCTGGGTGCAGACCTCGGCCAGGCCCTCGTCCGGTGATGCGGATAAAGGCCTGCTCAATGATTCAAACACCTGCTCCTCACACCGTTGCCCGACCCTCAGGGTGCGTAGCGCCACGCTGCCGATCAGCAAGGACCCCGCCAGCACAGCGGCGCTGCTGCCCACGGCCAGACTGTTCAGGCCGAGGCTGAGCAGAATCGCCAGGCCACCGAGGGCGCCACTCAAGAGCGCCGGCAGCAGCGTCAGGTTCACGGGGGAAACCAGCGTCTGTCCTTTCACCTTCGTCTCTCCAGATCAGGATCGCTCAAAAACCGGAAGGCCGGTCGGACACCCGGTGAAAGGGGTGTACCGATGGTTCTGGCTGCCTGGAGAGATAGTGGCCCGGTAACATCAGCCCATCTATCGGAGCATCCCTATTTACAACTAGGACTTGCAGGACGGTAATTAGGAAAATCCCTACAAACGCCTTCGGTCCAAAGCGCTTCGAGATTTTTGAAATTCCAGCTTTTTTCCAGTTCCAGGCTGATATGTCGTGCAGCAGTGTTCCATCTGAATGACCCGGCCCATGCGCAGATCGCCAAACATCTCGATGACCGCGACCTTGGACCTGGCGCAGACGTTGGCGGCCCGCACCAGTTCGTCGCTCATCTCCACTCGGGCGCGTTCGGGCTTGGGCGTGCACGAGGGAACCGCCGCGATGGGTACGACGGGTGCGACAACAGGCACTTCGCAAAGGGGCTGTACCACCTCCGGCGTGTCGATCCCCTTGGCAGGATCAATCCAGACATGGGTAATGGAGGAGTCGCGGACTTTCACCAGGGTCAACTCACCCTCAAGCAGAAAGCTTTTTTTCCAGAACGGGTGATCGATCCAGGGACCGCACAGCTCCTGGATATACATGCCAACGCTCAGGTCCGCCACGAAGACTTTTTTCAGCACGATCGAGCTCCTTTTCAGGTAGCGACAAGCCCAGGCTGAATGTTCCGCTGCCCCCCTTGCCGATCGAATCGGTACGCACGTGGAACATGGCGGTGAACTTGACTGGCATGAAAAAAATATTGCCGCATGCCCGTATGCCCCGCCATCGGAGCATCCCTATTTCAGGGTAGGGATAACCGGGACCGGGTAGGAAAGTCCCTAAATGCGTCTCGCTCTGCCCGTGGGTCTGGTACATGCTGCATCGGTATTTCTGGCAGGCAAAAAAAATCCGGAAATCCTCACTTTCGTGGGCTTTCCGGATTTTCTTCTACAACAAATATGGTGGGTCGTGTGGGATTCGAACCTACGACCAATTGGTTAAAAGCCAACTGCTCTACCAACTGAGCTAACGACCCGCTGTGTGGTGGCGCGTATAATACTGATTTCTAACGGGAATTCAACACCTCAAATGAAAAAAATCAAAAATAACGTGTCGGATCGCTGATTCCGGCCGCGGCGAAGCCTTCAGCACGCAGTCGGCAGCTGTCACATTTCCCACATGCAAAGCCGTTAGCATCCGCCTGGTAGCAGGATACGGTCAGCGAATAGTCGACTCCGAGCTTGATTCCGGCCTGGACGATATCGCCCTTGCTAAGGTTCTGCAGCGGTGCCTGGATGCGGAAACCATTGCCCTCGACACCGGCCTTGGTCGCCAGATTCGCCAGGGTTTCAAAGGCCTCGATGAACTCGGGACGGCAATCCGGATAACCGGAATAGTCCACCGCATTGACGCCGATAAAAATATCCCGGGCACCGAGCACTTCAGCCCAGCCCAGGGCCAGCGACAGGAACACGGTGTTGCGGGCCGGCACGTAGGTCACCGGGATCCCTTCACTCGGCGCTTCGGGCACGTCAATGCTGCTGTCGGTCAGGGCCGAGCCACCGATGCCATTGAGGTTCAGGCCGATGACCTTGTGCTCGATGACCCCGAGATCACGTGCGACCCGCTCGGCCGCCTGCAACTCGGCGCGGTGCCGCTGACCGTAGTCGAAGCTCATGGTGTAGCAGCTATAGCCCTGGGCGCGCGCCATGGCCACTACCGTGGCCGAGTCCAGGCCACCGGAGAGAAGGATTACCGCTTTCTTGTCAGTGCTTGCTTGGGTGGTCATATCAGCGCCCCGGCTCGTCATTCCATAGATATTTGTGCAGCTGCATCTGCAGGCGCACCGGCAGGTTGTCCGCGACGATCCAGTCGGCCAGCTCACGGGCCGGCAGATCGTGGTGGCTCGGCGAGAACAGCACTTCGCCAGCACGCTTTTCCAGACCGTACTGGATCAGCTTGGACACCGCCCAGTCATAGTCCTCCCGCGAGCAGATGACAAATTTGACCTGATCGTTGCGGGTCAGCAGCTCGATATTTTCGTAGCGATTGCGATGCGATTCCTTCGAGCCCGGCGTCTTCAGGTCGAGCACGCGGCTGACCCGGGTGTCCACCGCCGAGATATCCAGCGCCCCACTGGTTTCCAGGGACACGCTGTAACCGGCGTCACAGAGCTGCTTGAGCAAGGGAATGGCATTGGGCTGGGCCAGCGGTTCGCCGCCGGTCACGCAAACATACCGTGGACGGTAATCGGCCACCTGCGTCAGCAGGCTGTCCAGGGTCATCAGCGTGCCGCCACTGAAAGCGTAGGCACTGTCGCAGTACTGGCAGCGCAACGGGCAGCCAGTCAGGCGTACGAAAACGGTGGGCAGCCCAGCCGTCCGCGTTTCACCCTGCAACGAGTAAAAAACTTCGGTGATTCTCAATGTGTCTTGCATAGTCGCCACGGGCGTAACAGCTAAACAGGCCGTCCGCCTCAGTCAGGCACTGCCATGAACCTGCAATCGCACAGTCCAGGACAGCGTGTTTCATAAAAAAGGGGGTGAATTCTAACGAAAAAACCCGCGACAAGCGCGGGTTTCTTCAAGCAGGCCGTCGACCGTCACATGCGCTGCAGGTCGCGCTGTGCCAACTGCGCGGCGGATGTACCCGGATATTGGGAAACCACCTGCTGCAGAATGCCTTTGACCTTGTCGGTATGACCCAGGCGACGCTCGACATCGGCCAGCTTGTACAACGAATCCGGCACTTTGGCGTGCTTGGGATACAGCTGGCTGACCTTGGCGAATGCCTGGCCGGCACCTTGCAGGTCGCCTTTGGCCAGGTTCACTTCGCCCAACCAGTACTGCGCGTTACCGGCGTACTGGCTGTTGGGGTACTTGCGCAGGAAAGCGCTGAACGCCTGGCTGGCCTTGTCGAAGTCCTTGGCCTTGATCAGGTCGAAGGCTGCGTCGTAATAGAGTTTTTCCTTGGCCGGATCACCCGGCTCGCTGCTGGCCGCGGGGGCCTGGGCAGCGGGTGCAGCACCGGCGGCGGCATTGACATTGCCACCGGTCGAAGAATTATCAGGAGCCGCAGCCGCCGGAGCGCCGCCACTGCCTATGCGCCGATCAAGATCCTGGTATCGCTCCAGGTTTTCCTGCTTCATGCGCGCAATATCGTTTTGCAGAACTTCGATCGCGCCCTGTTGCTGCGCGAGTTGTTCCTGCATGCGTTGCAATTGATTGAACAGCTCGCCCTGTGCCGAGACAGGGGTCGAAACCCCTCCCCCGGCATAGGCGCCGTTCGTACCGTAACCCGCAGGCGGATAACTCCCACCATTATTGCCGGAGTTGTTATCGACCACAGGAACCGCAGCCCACGCCGCAAGCGGCATGAAGCTGAGAGCCAGAACAGTTACAGCACGACGGCACGTTCGCATGACGAATTACTTACGCAGTTCGACGCGACGGTTTTGAGCCCAGGACTGCTCGTCATGGCCAGTAGCTACTGGACGCTCTTTACCGTAGGAAACCAGTTCCAGCTGAGCTGGGGCAACGCCTTGCAGAACCAGGTAGCGTTGAACGGCTTTCGCACGACGCTCGCCCAGTGCCATGTTGTACTCGCGAGTACCACGTTCGTCGGTGTTACCTTCCAGAACGACTTTGCTGCCGTTAGCTTTCAGGTCCTTGGCGTGAACGTCAAGGGCACGCATGGCTTCTGGCTTCAGGTCCGAGCTGTCGTATTCGAAGTAGAAAGTGGTGATAGCGCGCAGAGCAGCTTCTTCGCTCAGGGAGCCGTCGACTGCACCAGTGTTAGCGCCGTAACCAGCGTTTGGGTCTACAGCGCCTTGACCGGCATTGTCGCCGCCTTTGGACGAGCAACCTACAGCTACAGCCATGGCCAGAGCCAGCGCAGCAAATTTACCAAACTTCAGCATTTCCATCGTAAAACTCCTAATGAACCCCAGTGTGTTAAGCAAAATCTTTGTAGCGCCGCGTCAGTTCAGGTAAGGGGACCAGGAAGGTTCTCTGACTTCGCCTTGAGCGGTAGGAAGCGGGAGCCTTACGCGTCCATTGATGGACACGAGCATCAAGACTCCCCGGCCCTGCTGGGCGGTGGCGTAGATTACCATGGTGCCGTTGGGCGCGACAGTGGCTGACTCATCAAGGTTGGTGTCTGTCAGTATTTTTACTGTCCCACGTTGCAGATCCTGAGCCGCCACCCGGAAATTGGTGAAGCCGTCCTGGCGGTGAATCATCACCAGGGTCTTCTCATCCGCCGACAGTTTCGGGGCGGCGTTGTAGTTCCCGATAAAGGTCACGCGCTCGGCACCACCGCCATTGACGTTGGTTTTGTAGATCTGTGGCTTGCCGCCGCGATCGGAGGTGAAGTAGATGGTCGAGCCATCCTTGCCCCAGAACGGTTCGGTGTTGATGCCCGGGCCGCTGGTGACGCGACTCATCTGGCGCGTGGCCATGTTCATCACGTAGATGTCCGGGTTGCCGTCCTTGGACAGCACGAACGCCAGGCGGTTACCGTCCGGCGACCAGGACGGCGCACCGTTGAGGCCTTCGAAGTTGGTGATCTGCTCACGGCGACCGGTATCGATGTGCTGGACGAAGATGCGCGGACGCTTCTGTTCGAACGACACATAGGCGATACGCTTGCCATCCGGGGCGAAACGCGGCGACAGGATCGGCTCGCGCGATTGCAACAAGGTCACGGCGCGGGCACCGTCATAGTCCGAACGCTGCAGGGTGTAGCGGGTGTTGTTCACCGAGAAACGCTCAGCCGTGACATAAAGCATGCGCGTGGAGAACGCGCCCTTGATGCCGGTGAGCTTTTCAAAGGACTGGTCGGAGATATAGTGCGACATGTCGCGCAACTGATCGACCGTGCCCGAGACGCTGCCGGTCAGCACCTGCTGCTCGGTGGAAACGTTGAACAGTGCGTACTGCACCTGCAGGCGACCGCCCGAAGGAACAATGCTGCCGACCATGATGTACTGGGCGCCCAGGGCCTTCCAGTCACGGTAGATGACTTCGCTGGCCTGGGTCGGCAGGCTGATCATGTTCTGTTTCGGAATCGGCGAGTAGTAACCGGAGTTACGCAGGTCGTCGCCGATGATCTGGGCCATGTCATCCGGCAGGACGCTACCGCCCTGCCAGCCGAACGGTACGACCGCGATGGGCGTGGCCCGATCGCTGCCGCTGGTGACCAGAATGTTCTTTTCATCCGCCATCGCCATCCCTGCCAGGCAGCAGATCACGACAAGCATTGTTCGAAGAAGGTTTCTCACAAGGCTAGATCCTCAGGTGTGAATGTCATCTTGAAGGAACGATAGGGCGCAAAGTCGCTCGGTTTCATTCCCTGCATTTCCGTCAAACGACCAATATTCTTGACCGCAGCTACCGCCGAGGCGTCAAACGGGCCGTCGCCACTGGACTTGGCCACCGAGACCGTGGTCACGGTACCGTCCGGCAACATGCCGATTTGCAGCACCACCGTCATGCCTTTACGCGCCGAAGGAGGACGTGCCCAACCTTCTGCCGCCCGCGAGCGAATCAGATCGTCAAAACTGCCCGCCGTTTCATCACCCTGCTCATCGGCCAGGGCTTGTTGGCGTTGTGGCGTGTCGGAAAGCAAATCCGCCAGGGCCTGGGCCTTTTTATCTTCAGCAGCTTTACGCGCCGCATCCTGCGATTTCTTCTTCGCAGCATCGGCAGCGGCTTTCTTCTTCGCATCCTCGGCGATTTTCTTCTTCGCCTGGTCAGCTTCGGATTTCTTCTTCGCGTCTTCGGCCGCTTTCTTCTTGGCGTCTTCGACGATTTTCTTCTTCGCCTCTTCAGCGGCCTTCTTGGCCTCTTCTTCAGCGGCCTTCTTGGCTTCGTCGTCGGCTTTCTTCTTGGCTATATCGGCCAATTCCTTTTTCGCCTCGGCAGCCTTCTTCGCGTCGTCGGCTTTCTTGGCCTCATCGGCCTTTTTCGCCTCTTCGGCTTTCTTGGCTTCGTCAGACTTCTTGGCTTCGTCGGCCTTTTGAGCCGCTTCCTCTTTCTTTTGTTCCGCAGCCTTTATCGCTTCCTGCTCGACCTTCTTCTGTTCCATCTGTTCGACTTCGGTCTGGCGCGCGGCGGATTTCTTCGCCTCACCCGCAATCTTCTGATTGGTCTGGGTGGTCGCCTGACTTTTCGATTTCAGCTGATACAGGGTCGCCTGGACAATCGGCTTGGCCTCAGGCAATTCCGGGGTCATGGCAAAACTGACGAACAGCATGCCAAAGATCAGGATATGCAGGCCGATCGCCCAGACCCAGGGCCAGAAGTAGCTTTCCGAAGCGGACGGCTCTCGCTGTTGGTGCATCAGGGGGCCTCGGTAATCAAGCCAACATTACCGACGCCGGCCTTCTGCAGACCGCCCATGGCCCCCATGACGGAGCCATAGTCGACGGTCTTGTCACCGCGAATGAACACCTGGGTACGCTTGCCGCCTTCGGTGCCGGCACGGATGATCTTGGTCACCGCGTCGGTCATCTGCGGCAGGGTCATGGCCCTGTCCTGCTGTTTTTCGGTATCGACTTCGCTGCCAAGGTTCCAGTAGTAGGTCTTGTCAGCCTTGATCGAAATGGTCAGGACCTGGGTATTGTTGTCCTGCGGCAAGGCTTCGCTGGAAACCTTGGGCAGATCAACCTTCACGCCCTGATTGAGCATCGGCGCGGTCACCATGAAGATAACCAGCAGCACCAACATCACGTCGATGTAGGGCACCACGTTCATCTCGGCGACCGGCTTGCGTTTGTGGCGAACTCGGGCCATTGGGATTTACCTGCTCACTCTTCGCTGGTGTGCACTTTACGGTGCAGGATCGCCTGGAACTCATCGGCGAAGGTGTAGTAACGGCTGATCAGGGTCTCGCCACGGGCCGCAAAGCGGTTGTAGGCGATAACCGCCGGAATCGCCGCGAACAGGCCGATGGCGGTGGCCACCAGTGCTTCGGAAATCCCCGGGGCCACGGTGGCCAGGGTCGCCTGCTGGGCGGTAGCCAGGCCACGGAAGGAGTTCATGATCCCCCAGACGGTGCCGAACAGGCCGATGTACGGGCTGACGGAGCCGACGGTGGCGAGGAACGGCAGGCTCTGCTCAAGCTTTTCCTCTTCGCGGGAGATGGCCACGCGCATGGCACGCGACACGCCTTCCATGACCGCTTCCGGATCAACCCCCGGTTGCTGGCGCAGACGGGAGAACTCCTTGAAACCGGCGCGGAAGATCTGCTCCACGCCCGAGTCCGGGTCCGGGTTGCTGCCGGCCTGGCGGTAGAGTTTGGACAGGTCGATGCCCGACCAGAAGCGCTCTTCGAAGCTCTCCAGGGCGCGACGGCCGGCGCGCAGCAGGTTGCTGCGCTGAAAAATCATGACCCATGAGGTGACCGAGGCGGCCAACAGGATCAGCATGACCAATTGCACCACGATGCTGGCATTGCTGACCAAGCTCCACATGGAGGAATGGTCGACGACGTTAGCTTCCACGCTTTATCTCCTGCTCTAAGTGAGTACCCGCGCCGCTTGTGTCGGCAAAGGCCGAACGCAAGGCTTCTGGAATGGCCCGGGGTTTTAAACTATCGGCGCGCACACAGGCCACCAGGAACCGCCCTTCACAGAGCAGCGTTTCATCATCAGCCCGCCTGACCTGCTGCTTGAAGCGCAGGCTCGCACGGTTCAGCTCAATCACCTCGGCACTGATCAGCAACTCGTCGTCCAACCGCGCCGGCGCGTGGTAGCGCGCTTCGCTGGAATGCACGACGAACAACAGGTTCTCCCCTGCCAGCGAGGATTGGGCAAAGCCCAATGCCCGTAGCCGCTCGGTTCGAGCCCGCTCCATGAACTTAAGGTAATTGACGTAATACACGATGCCGCCGGCATCGGTGTCCTCGTAATAAACGCGACAGCGATGTGCGAACGACTGAACCCCGTTTTGCGCGCGCATACTCTAGTGCTTACTCCTCAGGTTGCCAATCCGGCCAGGCAACTGTTTTTCATCCTTCGACGACTTTTTGCATGAAGATTCACGACAGCTGCCTTTCGGACAACGCAAACCGCGAATAAATCAGCCCCAATCCTGCCTTTACTCGTCCAGTGCATCCAGAAACTCGTCTACCACAGGCATTTCACCCAAGCGCGACGGAATGTTCAAACCGAAGTGCAGATAGGCATGCCGGGTCACCACCCGTCCACGGGGGGTACGCATGATGTAGCCCTGCTGGATCAGGTAAGGTTCGAGCACATCCTCAATGGTGTGCCGCTCCTCACTGATCGCCGCCGCCAGGCTGTCCACTCCCACCGGGCCACCGTCGAACTTCTCGATCATGGTCAGCAGCAGGCGCCGGTCCTGGTGGTCGAAACCGTGTTCGTCGACATCCAGCAGGTTCAAGGCCAGGTCCGCCACGGCCTTGGTGATATGCCCCTTGGCCCGTACTTCGGCGAAATCACGTACCCGGCGCAACAGCCGATTGGCGATCCGCGGCGTGCCCCGGGCCCGCCGAGCAATCTCGAACGCGCCCTCCGGGTCCAGCGGCAGGCCGAGAATCCCCGCCGAACGGGTGACGATGGTCGCCAGGTCCGCGGTGCTATAGAACTCAAGACGCTGGACGATACCGAAGCGGTCACGCAACGGGTTGGTCAGCATGCCGGCGCGCGTCGTGGCGCCGACCAGGGTGAAGGGGGGCAGATCAAGCTTGATCGAGCGCGCCGCCGGCCCTTCACCGATCATGATATCGAGCTGGAAGTCTTCCATCGCCGGGTACAGAACTTCCTCGACAACCGGTGACAGACGGTGAATTTCATCGATAAAGAGCACATCGTGGGGTTCGAGATTGGTCAGCAGCGCCGCCAGGTCTCCGGCGCGCTCCAGCACCGGTCCCGAGGTGCTCTTGATCGACACGCCCATTTCCTGGGCGATGATATTGGCCAGGGTGGTCTTGCCCAGGCCCGGCGGGCCGAAGATCAGGGTGTGGTCCAGGGGCTCGCTACGCCCGCGCGCCGCCTGGATAAACAGCTCCATCTGCTCCTTGACCGTCGGCTGGCCGATGTACTCGGCCAGGCTCAACGGTCGAATGGCGCGATCCTGGACTTCCTCGCGGTCACGCCCGCCGGAGGCGGTAATCAAACGGTCGGCTTCAATCACTTAGATCATTCCCTTCAGGGCGCGACGAATCATGTCTTCGCTGCTCAGGCCTTTGTCTTTGATCGCCGACACTGCCTTGCTCGCTTCCTGGGGCTTGTAGCCCAGGGAAATCAGCGCACTGACCGCATCGCTTTCAGCGCTGGCCAGCGGCTGCGCAGGCGCGCCGTCCGGCTGGTTGGGCACCAGGGCAAACATGCTCGGCACGGTTTCCCAGGCCTTGAAGCGGTCCTTGAGCTCGACCAGCAGGCGCTCGGCGGTCTTCTTGCCGACACCCGGCACGCGCACCAGCGCCGAGGTATCCTGGGCCTGCACGCAACGCACCAGCTCATCGACCTCCAGGCTCGACATCAGTGCCAGGGCCAGCTTCGGCCCGACGCCATTGAGGCGGATCAGCTCACGGAAAAAGTCGCGCTCGCGCTTGCCGACGAAGCCATAGAGTAACTGGGCATCCTCGCGCACGACCAAATGGGTGTGCAGGGTCAGCGGCTCGCCGACCGACGGCAGCCGGTAAAGCGTGGTCATCGGCACCTCCAGCTCGTAGCCGAGGCCATTCACATCAAGGATGAGGTGCGGCGGCTGTTTTTCTGCCAGGGTGCCGCGCAAACGTCCAATCACGTATCAGATCCTTATTTCTGGCCAGACCGTTGGCTGACGACTCGGAACGATAGCCCACTACCTTATCCGGCGTGGCGCTATCGGCAAGCAAAACTGTTTGAGGCGATGATGCTATCAGAGACGCAGGCGACCGCCACGACTACGTGCGGCGCCCAGACCATGGGGCAACAGGCTGGAACGGGTGTGCGCATGGCACAGGGCAATCGCCAGGGCATCCGAGGCGTCGATTTGCGGCTTGGTGGTGAGCTTGAGCAAGTGCATGACCATCATCATCACCTGCTCCTTGTTGGCGCCCCCGGTGCCGGCCACGGCCTGCTTGACCTGGGTTGCGGTGTACTCGGCGATCTCGAGGTTTTCCTCGGCCCCCGCAACGATGGCCGCGCCCCGAGCCTGACCGAGCTTGAGCGCCGAGTCGGCGTTTTTCGCCATGAACACCTTTTCGATGCCCATGGTCACCGGACCGTAGGTCTGGATCACTTCGCGGACGCTGCGGTAGACGATCTGCAAACGCTCATGCAACTCGCCGCTACCGGTGCGAATGCAGCCCGAGGCAACATACACACAGCCGCGCCCGGTGTCGCGCACCACACCATAACCGGTGATGCGCGAACCGGGGTCGATACCAAGAATTAAAGTCATAGCGCCTGCGTTTGGGTCAGCCGAGCTGTTCGGCTACCGATTCGGGAATATCGGCATTGGAATAGACGTTCTGCACGTCGTCCAGGTCCTCGAGCATATCGATCAGCTTGAGGACCTTTTCCGCGCCCTCCAGATCGAGTTCGGCGCTGGTGGTCGGCAACATGACGATTTCCGCGTCCGCCGCCTTGAATCCCGCCGCATCCAGGGCATTACGCACCGTATAGAAGCCGGCAAACGAGGTGAACACATCCATGGAACCATCTTCGTGGGTCACCACGTCATCGGCGTCGGCGTCCATCGCCGCTTCCATCAGCGCGTCTTCATCGATGCCCGGGGCGAAGGACAGTTGCCCCTTGCGTTCGAACAGGTAGGCCACGGAACCATCGGTCCCCAGGTTGCCGCCACATTTGCTGAATGCATGGCGCACGGCGGCCGCGGTACGGTTGCGGTTGTCGGTCATGCATTCAACCATGACCGCCACGCCGCCAGGACCGTAGCCTTCGTAGCTGAGCTCGACCATATCGTCGGTATCGGCGGCACCGGCACCACGGGCCACCGCGCGATCGATGATATCGCGGCTCATGTTCGCCCCGAGAGCCTTGTCCAGCGCCAGCCGCAGGCGTGGGTTGGAGCCCGGATCACCACCGCCCTGACGAGCGGCAACGGTCAGCTCACGAATCCACTTGGTGAAGATCTTGCCCTTCTTGGCATCCTGACGTTCTTTGCGGTGCTTGATGTTCGCCCACTTGGAATGACCTGCCATAACTCGCTCCGAATTCTCTTTGTGCTCTTTGAAACGTTGCCCGCCCTGCCCGGTGGCAGCGGCCGGCAATTAAAAGTCTCGACCGTGAAAAAAGGCGCATCCAATGGATGCGCCCTCGGGTCCGTCCTACTCTGCCTTGGGGGTTTCGCGCAGGCGGATATGCAACTCGCGCAGTGCCTTGGCGTCCACCAGCCCTGGCGCCTGAGTCATGACACAGGCCGCGCTCTGGGTTTTCGGGAACGCGATCACTTCGCGGATCGACTGGGCGCCGGTCATCAGCATCACCAGGCGGTCCAGGCCGAAGGCCAGGCCACCGTGGGGCGGAGCACCGTATTTCAGCGCGTCGAGCAGGAAGCCGAACTTCTCTTCCTGTTCCGCTTCGCTGATACCCAGCAGACGGAACACCGCCTGTTGCATTTCCTTGCGGTGGATACGGATCGAACCGCCGCCCAACTCGGTGCCGTTCAAGACCATGTCATAGGCGCGGGACAGCGCGGTGGCCGGGTTGGCCTCCAGATCTTCCGGCGAGCACTTCGGCGCTGTGAACGGGTGGTGCAGGGCAGTGAAGCTGCCGTCTTCGTTTTCTTCGAACATCGGGAAGTCGACGACCCACATCGGCGCCCACTCGCAGGTGAGCAGCTCGAGGTCATGACCGACCTTGATCCGCAACGCGCCCAGGGCTTCGCTGACGATCTTGGACTTGTCGGCACCGAAGAACACGATGTCGCCATCGACCGCACCGACGCGATCGAGGATCACGTTGAGGTTGGCCTCGGGGATGTTCTTGACGATCGGCGACTGCAGGCCTTCGACGCCCTTGGCGCGCTCGTTGACCTTGATATACGCCAGGCCCTTGGCACCGTAGATGCCGACGAACTTGGTGTACTCGTCGATCTTGCTGCGCGGCATGCTCGCCGCACCCGGGACGCGCAAGGCGGCCACGCGGCATTTCGGGTCGTTGGCCGGGCCGCTGAACACCTTGAACTCAACGTCCTTGAGCTGGTCGGCGACGTCCACCAGTTCCAGCGGGATACGCAGGTCCGGCTTGTCGGAGCCGTAACGACGCATGGCCTCGTCCCAGGTCATGTGCGGGAACTCACCGAACTCCAGGCCCAGCACTTCCTTGAACAGGTTGCGGATCATGCCTTCGGTCAGGCCCATGATGTCTTTTTCATCGAGGAAGCTGGTCTCGATGTCGATCTGGGTGAATTCCGGCTGGCGGTCGGCCCGCAGGTCTTCGTCGCGGAAGCATTTGGCGATCTGGTAGTAACGGTCGAAACCGGCCACCATCAGCAGTTGCTTGAACAGCTGCGGCGATTGCGGCAAGGCGAAGAAGCTGCCGGCGTGGGTGCGGCTCGGTACCAGGTAGTCACGGGCGCCCTCGGGGGTCGCACGGGTCAGGATCGGCGTCTCGACGTCGAGGAAGCCGTTTTCGTCCAGGTAGCGACGGATGCTGGTGGTCATGCGCGAACGCAGGCGCAGCTTCTCGAGCATTTCCGGACGGCGCAGGTCGATAAAGCGATAGCGCAGGCGGGTTTCTTCGCCGACATCGGAGTATTCGTTGAGCGGGAACGGCGGGGTTTCCGCTTCGTTCAGCACTTCCAGCTCATAGCCCAGCACTTCGATGGCACCGGACGCCATGTTGGCGTTGCCGGCACCGGCCGGACGCAGGCGGACCTTGCCGGTGATCTTGACCACGTACTCGCTGCGCACGCGATCGGCGGCGGCGAACGTGTCGGCGCGATCCGGGTCGAAGACCACCTGGGCCAGACCTTCGCGGTCACGGATATCGAGGAAAATCACCCCGCCATGGTCGCGACGACGGTGGACCCATCCGCAAAGGGTGACTTCCTGGCCTTCCAGGCTCTCGTTCAGTTGGCCGCAATAATGGCTGCGCATCATGGTCGTGGTTCGCTTCTAGTCATTCGAATTCGGTGGAGGTCTTGTCTTTGCAACGCGACAAGCGCCCGCTCGTGTCGCTTATTTCAGTCGGCTTTATCGCCACCGGCCAGGTTTTTCTTGCTGCCGGTCTTGAAATCCGTCTCATACCAGCCGGTGCCGCTCAGGCGGAAGCCCGGCATGGAGAGCATTTTCTTCAATTGCGGTGCCTGGCAGGCCGGGCAATCGACCAGCGGTGCATCACTGATCTTTTGAATGGCTTCCAGTTGATGACCGCAGGAAGCGCATTGGTAGTCGTACATGGGCATGGGGCGTCTCGGCAATCAGATAACGGCATCACTGCTGCCCGAGCCCGGGACGGGCCATGCAGCAAAGAGCGGGATTATATCCGTTAAATCGAGCCTTTGCAGCCGTGGACCGGTCCGTGCCCCGGCCCATGCCGTCCCGCCAATCCACCGAGACGTCCGGACACGCCTAGAGGGACCGGGACAAACCGCCCAACGTCAACAGATGGACGACACAGACCACGCGAATCAAGCCACTGAAATTTTTCACCCCGCCATAGCGCAGGTGAACCTCCATATCCACATTGGACAGCAAGGCATTGACCGTACACTCATGGGTATTGGCAATATCGGCCAGTACCTTCCAATAAACCTCCTCCAGACGCAAGCAGGTGGCAAAACCATTCAAACGCACCGAGCGCGAAACTGGCTTCGCCAATCCAATATCGAAATCCAGTAACAGGGGATCCACCCGGGTCTTGCGCAAACAACCGGAACTCCCCACCTCATGCCCTACCCACTGAACCATTTTCATCGCACTCCGTCGCTGCACACCTTTGAATAAAGGCGCTCCTGGCAAACCTCCTTACATAAAACATTAAGTAAAAAACCCTATCCAGCAGACTGCACTACAGCCTCCGTAGGAAGAGTCCATTAATAAGGAAGAACAACGAAAAGCCTGGGGCCGGACCCGGGCGAAGGCCTGCACCCTGGCGAATACCCAAGCCCACCGGCACCTGGCGCGAATGAAGCAGCGACGACTTCATTCGCGCCAGCGCGTGCCTATCCCTCCAGCAGGGCGCGCAACATCCAGGCGGTTTTCTCGTGCACTTGCATGCGCTGGGTCAGCAGGTCCGCGGTCGGCTCATCGCTGACCTTGTCCAGCAACGGAAAGAGGCCGCGCGCCGTGCGCGTGACCGCTTCCTGGCCGTGCACCAGTTGCTTGATCATCTCCTCGGCGCTCGGCACCCCTTCTTCTTCCTTGATGGAGGAGAGACGGGCGTAGGTGGAATAGGTCCCCGGCGCGGGAAAACCCAGGGCACGGATGCGTTCGGCGATCAGGTCCACGGCCAGGGCCAGCTCGTTGTATTGCTCTTCGAACATCAAATGCAACGTGCGGAACATCGGCCCGCTGACATTCCAGTGAAAGTTGTGGGTCTTCAGGTACAGCACGTAAGTGTCCGACAACAGACGGGAAAGACCTTCAACAATGGATTTACGGTCTGCTTCGCTGATACCGATATCAATAGCCATATGTATCCCCTTGGTCAGAATGGATCATCGTCTTCACAGGTGCAGGACCACTCTAGCAAGCACCTACGACGCGTGCAGCCGCGTCGACCGCGACAAATCCGCCGCGGCTACCGCCGGCAGGCGTCTGGCCCGCGGGCTGTGTCGGCGCCGGCCCGGCCCCGCCACAAGTTCTCCGACAGCGACCCGGCGTCGAAGTTTGAGAAGGCATGGGCTTTGCTGTTAAATAGAGACTGTGTCGTGGCTGTCGAATCTCTGACAGTGGCGCATAGGCGGATGCCCACACGTGCCCAACGCCTCACCTTTTTTCCAGAAGCGAACCGTGTGCCACCCGCTCTTCCTTGTGATCCGTCTTGAGTGAGTCAATCAAAATGTTGAAAATCGTCCACCTGCTAACGGGCGCTGTTGCCCTGCTGCTGTCCTTTATCCCCAGCCTGCGATCCGAAGCCTTGCCTTACCTGCAACAACCTGATGCGCTGTACCTGGCATTCTTCGGCTTGCTCAACCTGACCCTCGCGCCAGTCATTCCTTACTGGAACAAGGGCCCACGGCATCAACTGCAAATCCTGGTCAGCATCCTGCTGATCGTCGCCGTGGCACTGCAAATCCTCACCCTGCTCGCCCCCCTGACCCTGATCGGCGGCCAACCCGCCGTGCTTCCGAGCCTCCTGGCCGCCGTAATCGCCGTACTGCTGCACCTGGCGGTGAGTTTCTACAAGAAATCTTCCCCGGCGGCGGCTGCCCACAGCTACGACATGAGCAATCGTGATACCGGCACCGTGAAGTGGTTCAACACATCCAAGGGCTTCGGTTTTATCTCGCGGGATTCCGGCGATGATATTTTCGTGCATTTCCGTGCCATCCGTGGCGAAGGCCATCGCGTCCTGGTCGAAGGCCAGCGTGTGGAGTTCTCGGTGATGAACCGGGACAAGGGCCTGCAAGCCGAAGACGTGATCGCAGCGCTGCCGCGCCGCTGATCGGTCACAAAAAAACGCGAGACAGCCTGGCTGCCTCGCGTTTTTTTATGATCGAAAATCTGTAGGCGCCGGCTTGCCGGCGATGGCGTCCGGATAAGCGCGACCAGACTCATCGGCCTCATCGCCGGCAAGCCGGCTCCCACATTAGCCCGCGTATCCGCGCAGAATATCGTTCTGCCTTCAATAATGCGGCGGCGGCGCTTCCTCCTCGAAGGAATCAAACTGCCCCATCATTTCTTCATGGCGCTTGAGCAAAGCCGCCATCTGCAGTTGCAGGCGCTCAACCACCCGCTGCTGCTCCACCAGCACGTCATTGAGCGCCTGAATGGTGTCATCCTGAAACGCCTGGCGACTTTCCAGTTCGGTCACGCGATCTTCAAGGTTCATATGCCCGCCTGCACAAAACGCGGGTCATGCTGGAACGCCCTGCGCAATTGCTCGCGAATCCCGCCGACTTCCTCATCGCTATAAGGCCGTGCCGGGTGTTTGCCCCAGACCGGTGCCGGCCAGGCCACGTCATCGCGCCGACGCACGATCACATGCATGTGTAACTGACTGACCACATTACCCAAGGCCGCGACATTCATCTTGTCCGCCTTGAAGGTGGCCTGGAGCAACTGCGCCAGCTCCGTGGTCTCGCGCCACAACTGCTGCTGATCGGCAGCCTCCAGCTGGAACACTTCACGGATATCCGCACGCCTAGGCACCAGGATGAACCAGGGATAGTTCGCATCATTGGACAGCAGCACACGGCACAACGGCAGGTCGCCCATCGGCAAGGTGTCTTGTTGAAGGCGCGAATCGAGAACGAACACCGTGAATACTCCTGCGTGACGGATAGGTTTGCGCCCGGCAAAGGCCCGGCGACAGGCCGTCAGGATACCCTTGATCGGCCGCCGGTTCACGGGCCACGCAAGCGCCGGTCGCAAATGCGCGAATATGGAGCGCGAGCTGCGCCAGAATGGAACAAGCAGCACATTTCCAGCGCAAAAAAGACCACAAAATTACACACCAGCAACAAAAAACCCACGCCTCCACAAAAATGTCACCTTTTTCTGAAATCCTTGACCTACGTCATCGACGGCGAAAGCTGACTCAAGGGATAAGAGAAGACTCCTTGCCAGTAGCCGGCGCCCACACCGAAACTGTCGATCAGCTTTTTGCACCAAAAGCGCACACTACGACTACTATCAGTGCACGCTTCAGTCACCGACTACCCAGTCGGAGTGTGGACCGGTAACGTTTTTCGCTTTCCATGGATTTTCAATGAATTAGCAGCACAAGAAAAAGCAGTACGTCAAGTGCCGGCACAAACGCCAAGCACCCCAGGTTTCATAAGGGTTTCAGCCTGATGACGGCACCACGTAAATTTTTTATCACGAATTTTTCACTTTGTGCATGCTTGTTGCATTGGTGAGTAAATAGTCGCGACAGAGGGTCGGCCCGGACGCTGAAGCCCCTGCGACACCGAGACAACGCAGTACAGTGCGCCCATGGAGATTTCAGGGCTTGAACATAGACCATTTGCTTCTATGCTCATGCCACTGAAAACAGCGCTGAAGTTGTACAGCCGCTGTACAAAGGCTGTGAATTTGCGACATGGAGCTAGCTTTTTGCGACAGGCTCGTAAAGAAGCCGCAAGGATAGGTGTGCAAGTATCGCCAAGTTTGTCAGCGTGATATAAGTTTGCGCCGACACAAAAAAGAAAGAGCCGCCCAGACAAAAATACAGGTGGGACGGCAGTACTCTTCCTAAAACCAAAGGAGCAAATCACGATGCGCGTGATGAAGTGGAGCATGATCGCCCTGGCTGTTTCCGCAGCAGGCACCCAAATGGCCATGGCCGAACCGTTCGTAACCGACCAGGCCAGTGCCCCCGGTTTCGTTGAAGGTGCTTCGGCTGGCGTGGTTCTGAAGAACTACTATTTCAACCGGGACAAAAAAGCCGGTGCCCATGACTTGGTCGACTGGACCCAAGGTGTCCTCGGCAAATTCAGCTCGGGTTACACCCAAGGCCAAGTTGGCGTAAAGGTTGATGCTTTCGGCGACGCTGGCTTCCTGCTGAGCGGTGAAGACTCCCAGTCAGGCTCTCAAAACATTAGCCGTTCCGCCAATGGCAACAACAACAACAGCTTTGGTAAAGCCGGTGCCGACGTTGCCGTCCGCATCTCCAAGACCGAGCTGAAATTTGGTGACTTCGTTCCTAGCACGGCTCCAGTTTTCGCCCTGGGCGGCAGCCGTCTGTTCTCGCAGACCGGTCGTGGCTTCCAACTGCAGAGCAGCGAGATCAAAGACCTCGATCTCGAAGCCGGTCACTTCTACGCTGGCAGCAACCAGGATAATACCTCGCTGCAACAGAAGCTGGGCACCACCTATTCTACCGCCGAAGTCAAGGCTGCCGACTATTTGGGCGGTAAGTATGGCATCAACGAAAACCTGACTGTTTCTCTCTATGGCGCCAAATTCAAGGACGTCTGGAACCAGTACTACGTCAACACAAACTACACGCTGCCCCTGGCTACAGACCAGTCGCTGAACTTCGACCTCAACGTCTACCGCACAACCGATACCGGTTCGGCGCTGGCGGGCAAGATCGACAACACTGCGTTCTCGTTCGCGACGGCTTACTCCTTCCTCAAGGCACACACCGTCACCCTGGCATTCCAAAAAGTACATGGTGATACACCGTTCGACTACGTGTCTGTGGGCGATAAGGGTAACCGCGGTGGCGACTCGATTTTCCTGGCCAACTCCATCCAGTACTCTGACTTCAACGGTCCTGGCGAGAGATCGATCCAAGCTCGTTATGACCTGAAAATGGCTGAGTATGGCGTTCCAGGCCTGAGCTTCATGACTCGTTATGTTCATGGCGAAGGCATTGACGGTAGCAATATCCCACTCAATAGCCCTTACGCTGGCAATGGCTATGGCAAAAACGGTCACCACTTCGAAACCAACGTGGAAGCCAAGTACGTTGTACAGACCGGTCCTCTGAAAGACCTGTCCTTCCGTGCACGCCAAGCCTGGCACCGTGGCAATGCTGCTGATGCCGAAGGCAACATCAACGAGTTCCGCCTGATCACCGAGTACCCACTCGACCTGATGGCGATTGCCAAGAAGTAATTGGTAATGCTCGTTTGAAGAAAGGCCCATCCTGGTGATGGGCCTTTTTTTGTGCGCTCAATATGGGTGCAAACTTGTAAGTCGTTGAGTTTCGACTGCCCATAACGACAGCGCGTCCCGCCAACTTAACTTTATCGCATCATAAAAGTGGTGTTACGCGGTGTAGCTATTATCAAATCCTGCGGCCTCTACCTGAACCTGGAGCCAGGCAAGAACCCAAATACCCGCTCAAGCCCACCTGCAAAAACAAGGGTTCTAAAATGAATCCGACAACCTCTTTCTCTACCTCCAGCAGCCAGGTAGTTCTATCTGGAACACCTTCCTACACTGGAGCCAGGCCTCCCCCCCCATTTCAGCCCGAACATTGCTATTTACGACCAAATTGTCGCGAAAAAGTCATAAATCGCCACTACGATTGCGCAAGCACAGCACCGACAGTAGTATGAGTTTGAAGTTCTGAAAGTTACCTTTCTTTCCTGTACTGCCCGCCTGGGCCAGGTGTCGGCTGATTGCTTACATAATAGATGTACTACCTTGCCGTTGCGCCAAGCGGGTTCGCTGTGCCTGATCTTCCGCCGTCAAATTTCCATCTACCGGACACCGAAAAGGAAGTGATATGCCACGTCAAACATTCAAAGCCCTTGCTCTAACTGCAGCCATCTCCGCAGCTCTTGGCTGCGCGCAACAGGCATCGGCCGCCTCGGCGGAACTTGTCGCAGCGGCCAAAGCAGAGGGCGAACTGACGGTTATCGCCCTGGCGAATTCCTGGTGCGGTTATGGCGACCAGATCAAGAACTTCAAAGCCAAGTATGGCCTCAGGGTCAACGAATTGAACCCTGACGCCGGTTCGGGCGACGAACTCGAAGCCATCAAGGCCAACAAGGACAACAAGGGGCCGCAAGCACCCGACACCATCGACGTGGGCCTGTCTTTCGGCCCTCAGGCCAAGACTGCCGGCTTGCTGCAACCCTACAAGGTGGCCAGCTGGGCAACTATTCCTGACTCGGTGAAGGATGCCGATGGCTACTGGTATGGCGACTACTACGGCGTGCTGGCTTTCGAAATCAACACCGACCTGATCAGCTCGATACCGGCCGACTGGAGCGACCTGCTCAAGGCCGACTACAAGAACTCCGTGGCATTGGCGGGCGACCCGCGTTCCGCCAACCAGGCCATCCAGGGCATCTATGCCGCCGGTATTGCAGCCGCTGGCGGCGATCCCACCAAGGCCGCCGCAGCCGGCCTGAAGTTCTTCGGCGATCTGAACAAGGCCGGCAATTTTGTGCCGGTGATCGGCAAGGCCGCCTCCCTGGCACAAGGCACGACCCCTATCATAATCCGTTGGGACTACAACGCCCTGGCCGACCGCGACTCACTCAAGGGCAACCCCAATGTGCAAGTGGTAGTGCCCAAGTCGGGCGTGGTCGCCGGCGTGTATGTGCAGGCTATCAGCGCTTATGCTCCGCACCCGAATGCCGCCAAGCTGTGGCTGGAATACCTGTATTCGGACGAAGGCCAGGTGGGCTGGCTCAATGGCTACTGCCACCCGATCCGTTTCAACGACCTGGTCGCGAACAACAAGCTGCCCAAGGCCATGCTCGACAAGCTGCCACCCGCGGAAGGCTACGCCAAGGCCGTGTTCCCGACTTTGGACGAGCAGAACTCGAGCAAAGAAGCCATCACCAAGCAGTGGGACACCCTGGTTGGCGCCAGCGTGAAGTAATCAGCCTTCGATGGCGTTAGTACTGGCATGGCCTTCACGGGTCGTGCCAGCCATTTTATGGCTTGGATGGTGGCTTGAAAGGTGGGCTTCACTTGACTGATTCCTTGAGTTCTGCAAAACCCGCGGCGCCGTCCATTCCGGGCAGGTCGCTCAATTGGCACTGGCTGGGGGTGCTGCCCTTTCTGGCTTTCGCCATCCTGTTTTTGCTTTTGCCCACCGGCTATCTGATGGTGGGTGCCTTCCAGGACGCGTCCGGCCATTTCACCCTGGCCAATATCGCCGGCTTGGCGGACCCGAACGTGGTCAGCGCCTACTGGATCAGCTTTCGCATCAGTGCCGCGTCGGCCTTGGGCGGCGGCATTATCGGTTTCCTGCTGGCCTGGGCGGCCGTCCAGGGCAAGCTACCCGAGTGGATTCGTCCTACCTTGATGACATTCTCGGGCGTGGCCTCCAACTTCGCCGGCGTGCCGCTGGCCTTCGCGTTCCTGGCCACGCTGGGGCGGGTGGGCCTGGTGACGGCACTGATGAACAAATACCTGGGCTTCAACCTCTATTCCACCGGTTTCAACATCCTCAGCTTCACCGGGTTGACACTGACCTATCTGTATTTCCAGATTCCCTTGATGGTACTGATTGTGTCCCCGGCACTTGAAGGCCTGAAACGCGAATGGCGCGAAGCCTGTGATTGCCTGGGCGGTAACGCCTACCACTACTGGCGTTATATTGCATTGCCGGTGCTGTGGCCCAGCATCATGGGCGCCATGCTGCTTCTGTTTGCCAACGCCTTTGGCGCGGTGGCCACAGCCTATGCGCTGACCGGCAGCTCGCTGAACATTGTGCCTATCCTGCTCTATGCGCAGATCCGCGGCGACGTGTTGCACAACCCCAACCTGGGCTACGCGCTGGCGCTGGGCATGGTGGTGATTACCGGGGTATCCAACGCGGGCTATATCTGGCTGCGCAGCAAATCGGAAAAGGGCCGCAAATGAAATCCACCTCTCGCTTGGGTGCCTGGATCGCCATCGGCGTGGGCACCAGCTATTTCCTGATTCCGCTGCTGGCCACCTTTGAGTTCAGCCTGCGCATGCTGCGCGGCGAATACAGCTTCGAAGCCTACCGGGTGGTGTTCAGCGATCCTCAGTTCCAAGCCACGTTTGGCTATTCGGTCCTGATGGCGATCGTCACCATTGTGGTCGGCGTGCTGCTGGTCGTGCCCACCGCCTACTGGGTGCAATTGCGCTTGCCCAAGCTGCGTCCGCTGGTGGAGTTCATCACCTTGCTGCCACTGGTAATCCCAGCCATTGTCATCGTGTTTGGCTATCTGCGCATCTTCGGCAGCAATTCCTGGATACCGCTGACCGGCAACGAGCGGGCGACCGACTTCCTGCTGGTGTGCAGCTACGTCACCTTGTCACTGCCGTATATGTACCGCTCTATCGATACCGGCCTGCGTACCATCGATGTGCGCACCCTGACGGAGGCCGCCGAGGCGCTGGGCGCGAACACTTTCACCATTCTGTTCAAGGTGATCTTCCCGAATCTGCGTTCGGCGATTCTCTCGGGTGCGTTCCTGACCTTTGCCGTGGTGATCGGCGAGTTCACCATGGCCAGCCTGTTGAACCGTCCCGCGTTCGGGCCTTACCTGCAACTGGTGGGCGCCAACAAGGCCTACGAGCCATCCGCGCTAGCGGTGATGGCCTTCATGATTACCTGGGCCTCCATGGGCTTGATCCAGGTGTTCGGGCGCAACGCCAAGAACGCGAAGCCTTAAGCACATCCCCGGGTGACATGCGTTCTGGCTACTGAGCCGAGTAGCAACCCCTACATTGACGGAAGAAACATCCCATGGCTTTCCTTGAAATCTCCCACCTGAAAAAAGCCTTCGGCGTTCAGACCGCGGTGCATGACTTCACGATGGACATCGCCCGTGGCGAGTTCATCACCTTTCTGGGCCCATCGGGTTGCGGCAAGACGACGATTTTGCGCATGTTGGCTGGGTTCGAAAGCCCGTCGGGTGGCACCATCAAGTTCGATGGCAAGGATGTGACCCACACGCCGACCAACCAGCGCAACATCGGCATGGTGTTCCAGTCGTACGCGCTGTTCCCCAACATGACCGTGGCCGAGAACATCGGCTTTGGCCTGAAGGTGGCCAAGATGCCAATGGAGCAGGTCCACGCGCGCGTCACCGAGATGCTCCAGCTCATCGGCCTCGCGGCCCTGGGCGCGCGCTATCCCTCGCAACTGTCGGGCGGCCAGCAACAGCGTGTGGCTTTGGCCCGCGCGCTCGCCGGCAAGCCCCAGGTGCTGCTGCTGGACGAACCCTTGTCCGCGCTGGACGCCAAGATCCGTGTCTCGCTGCGCGAAGAGATCCGTGCCGTACAACGCGAGCTGGGCATCACCTCGGTCTTCGTTACCCATGACCAGGAAGAAGCCTTGTCGATCTCGGACCGCATCGTGGTGCTGAGCGAAGGCCGGGTTGAACAGATCGGCACGCCGAGCGAGGTCTACAATTTCCCGCGCACCCGTTTTGTAGCGTCGTTTGTCGGTACGCTGAATCTGCTGTCCGGCGTGGTGGTGGATGCCGCCGCGGGCCAGATCTGCGTCGGCGGTCAGCCTTTGGTAACATCGAACCCTATCGTTGATGCCGCCGTAGGCCAAACCCGTGCGCTGGCGATCCGACCCGAGGCCATCGTGCTGGAGCCGCCGACATCGGGGCGCAACTCGCTGGCGGCGACGGTGGAAGACGTTGATTTTCTAGGCGCCGTAGTACGTATCCGGGTGCGCATGGACGCGGTGGTGATCTCACTCGACGTGTTCAACGATCCGCACCGTGCGCTGCCCCAACGCGGCGAGCACATCACCCTGGGCTTCTCATTCGATAATCTTTTGGTACTGGAAGAAACGGCCTGAGCATGACGATCGACAACTTTGTATTGCCCGCGGAACCCGCGGGCTGGGCGGCAGCCAACCGACGGGCTATCAACCAGGTGCTGCAAACCCGGGGCTGCGGCAGTGCCGGCTACAACCCTGCCCAAAAGCCGTACGCGGTGTTCGATTGGGACAATACCTGCATCATGAACGACACCGAAGAATCCTTGTTGTTGTACCAGGCCGAAAACCTGCTGTTCAAACTGACGCCGGCCGAGTTTGCCGAAGTGCTGCGCCAGGATGTGCCAGCCGGCTTGTTCCACGGGGATTACACCAATCTGGACGGCCAGCGCATCTCGATGGAAGACCTGGCGGCCGACATCGACGACGCCTACCAGTGGTTGTACACGCACTGCGCCGTACTGGGCGGCACGCAGCCCCTGGAGGTCATCCGTGCCAGCGCGCAGTTCCAGAATTTCCGCGCCAAGTTCTACTTTATGTACGGTGCGCTGTGCGACACCTACCCAATGGAAGTGGGCTACAAGTGGATCATCTATTTCTATAAGAACTTCACCACAGCCGAGCTGCAGGCAATGGTGTCCGATTCCATTGAATACAACCTGGGTGAGAAATTGCACCAGGCGCGTATCCACAGCAGCGCAGAGATGCCCGGGCGCACGGGGCGGGTTGCTCCGGTGCACTTCCACGGCATGCGCGTGCATGCTGAAATTGTGGTGCTGATGGAGACCTTGCGGACCAACGGTTTCGATGTATACATCTCCACCGCATCAATCGACGACGTCGTACGGGTTTTTGCCTGCGATCCGAAATACGGCTACGGGCTGCCGACGGAAAATATCCTCGGACTGAAGCTGGAAATGGCCGATGGCAAATACACCAATGTGTATAAAAAGGACTGGCACTTCAACTGGGGGCCGGGCAAGACCGTCGGCATCCAGAATGTGTTTGTCGCACAAAAAGGCTACGGCCCAACGCTGGTGTTCGGTGACAGCGATGGTGACGCCTGGATGATGAAGGACTTTGCCGATACGCATCTGGGGGTGATCATCAACCGCCTGCAAAAAGGCGTGATGGGTGACAACAGCCAACAGGCGGTCGCCACCTTGGGCCGCTCGGACGCCCGCTTTGTGCTACAGGGCCGGGACGAGCACACCGGCCGCTTCAACGCCGACGAAAAAACCTTGCGCTACGGCCACACCGAGGCCCGGCTGCTAGCCTGAGCTCAGGCGGACTGATTGGCGGTGCGCGCTTGGTCAGCGCGCGTCAGCACCAAGGCTACCAGCACCGTCCTTGACGCCCGGCCCGGCGGCCAGGCATCAGGACCTCGCTTACTTCGCCGACTCTTCCTGCAGCATACGCACCACCTGCTGCGGAAACGGTATCTCGATGCCCGCCGCTTTCAGGCGGTCCCGGGCCTGTTCATTGAACATGAACATCACATCCCAGTAATCCGGGGTATTGACCCACACCCGCAAGGAAACCGTGATCGAATGCGCGCCCAGCGCGGCGACGACCACCGCCGGTGCCGGATCGGTCAACACCCGCGGATCCTTGGCCATCTCCAGCAGCACCTCGCGGGCCTCCTGCAGATTCGCCTGGAAATCCACGCCGACATCGAACACCACCTTGCGGGTGGCCTGGCGGTTGGCATTGGTGATGATGCCGTTCGACAGATTGCCGTTGGGAATGATCACCGTCTGGTTGTCGCCGGTACGCAGGATGGTGTGGAAAATCTGGATGCTGTCCACTGTCCCGGTAATCCCTTGCGCGGTGATCGTGTCACCAATGCGAAACGGTCGGAACAGCAGGATCAACACCCCGCCGGCGAAGTTCGCCAGGCTGCCCTGCAACGCCAGGCCAATGGCCAGGCCGGCCGCACCGATGGCCGCGACGAAGGAAGTGGTCTCCACGCCGATCATCGAGGCCACGCTGACGATCAGCATCACCTTGAGGGCTATGTTCGCCAGACTGCTGATAAATCCCTGCAACGCCAGGTCGGCATTGCGCAACGCCAGCAACTTGCCCACGCGGTGGGTCAGGTTGTTGATCAACCACCAACCGATGCACAGGGTGACGATGGCCAGCAGCACACGGCTGCCGTATTGCATGATCATCGGGATCCAGGCCTCGGAGGCCTTCACCAACTGATCCACTTGCGCGTTCAAATCCATTGTTCTCTCCGGTTACCATGCGATGACCCGGCGAAACGATGACTGCCGCGTTGTGCGGCCCACCGTTTCACCGTGGCTGGGCCCTCCGACGCCGATAATTCCCAGAGGTTCCCTGACAGACTAGATCAGTCGCGGAAATTGTTGAATTGCACCGGCACGTCGAATTCCTTCGCCCGCAGGTTGGCAATAGCCTCCTGCAGGTCGTCGCGCTTCTTGCCGGTGACCCGCACCTGCTCGCCCTGGATGGCGGCCTGGACCTTGAGCTTGGCATCCTTGATATGCGCGACGATTTTCTTCGCGGTATCCTTGTCGATCCCTTCCTTGAAGGTCGCTTCCTGTTTCATCAGTTTGCCGGATGCGTAGGCATCCTTGATTTCCAGGCACTTGACGTCGATCTTGCGCTTGACCAGAGACATGCGCAGGATCTCCAGCATCGCTTCGAGCTGGAATTCGGCTTCGGCGGTCAGGATGATGGTCTGCTCTTTGTCCTTGAACTCAAAGGATCCTTTGCCCTTGAGGTCATAACGACGATCCAGTTCCTTGACGGCGTTCTCGACGGCGTTGGTGACTTCGTGCTTGTCCAGTTCGGATACCACGTCGAACGACGGCATCGTATTTCTCCAAAATAAAATCGGCGCCACTCAATACCGATGGAGCGCGCCTGGTTTGACGGTTAAAATCCGCGAGCATTATAGCGGTTCTTCCCACTCATTCACTTGTGAGTCACCCATGCCGAACCCGGATCTGAGCATTTTGCTGGTGAGTGATGAGAATCTGGCCAGCAGTACCCTGGGCAGCAGCCTCCAGCGCGCGGGTTATCAGGACATTCGTCAGGCCAATGACGGCATCCTGGCCCTGGAGCAAGTCGACCAGCGGGCCGCCAGCCTGCTGATCTGCGCGGGAATCGCAGGTCTGGCGCTTGCCGCCAAGGTCCGACAAAGGGACGAGATGAACGATCACTACACCTACGTGATCCTCATCAGCGACCAATCCCCCTCGCTGTTGCTGGACGAGACCTCGGACAACGACATCGACGACCTGCTCGCCCCCGTCGATGTCGAGCGCCACCTGCTGACCCGGGTGCTCGCCGCCGACCGCCTGTGCAACACCTTGCAGCGCCTGCGCCAGGAAAACCGCCTGCTGCGCCAGAACATCGCCAGCCTCGAACAGCGCAACCTGGTGGACTCCCTGACCGGCCTGGGCAATGCCCGTTACCTGCGCCAGAAACTCGCCGACAGCCTGCGCCAGGTCCAGGCCCGTGGCGGGGCCATCTGTTATCTGTTGATCGGGATCGAACAGGCCGATTTGCTGCAACGCCAGTATGGCAACGACCTCTACGACGAACTGCTGCAAGCGATCGCCCGCCGCCTGCAACAACTGGTGCGTCCGCTGGATGTACTGGCGCGCCTGGACGAGCGGCATTTCGTCCTGATGACCATGCCGGCCGACCTGCAGGAATGCGCACCGAGCAGCTTCAAGCGCTTGCATGAAGGCCTGAACCTCAAGACTTTCATGACCAACGCCGGGCCCATCGAGCTCAAGGCCGGCATCAGCCTGATCGGCCTGGACAGCAAGTGCTTCCCGCTGGACCCGCAAACCCTGTTCGACGAGGCCGAGCACCTGCTGCTCGAGTCCTATTCCGGCGGCGTGGTCAGCGCCAAACGCTTGCCGGCACGCAGTTGATGAGCACCCACTGGCATGTACTGGGCGCCGGCAGCCTGGGCAGCCTGTGGGCCACCCGGCTGGCCAGGGCCGGCCTGCCGGTCACCTTGATTCTGCGCGATACGGCGCGGTTGGCGGCGTACGAAGCGGCAGGCGGCCTGACCCTGGTCGAACAAGGCCGGGAACAACGTTTCGCCATTGCGGCCCAGACTCTCGATGCCGACACGCCCATCGAGCGCCTGCTGGTTGCCTGCAAGGCCTACGACGCAGAAGCCGCGGTGGCCCGCCTCGCCACACGCCTCGCCCCTGGCGCCGATCTGATACTGCTGCAAAACGGCCTTGGCAGCCAAGACGCGGTCGCGACCCGGGCACCGCACGCGCGCTGCCTGTTCGCCTCCAGCACCGAAGGCGCCTTTCGCGATGGCGACTGGCGGGTGGTGTTCGCCGGTCACGGTTTCACCTGGCTGGGGGACGTTGCCCATCCGCAACCGCCCTACTGGCTCGATGACCTGACGCTGGCCGGCATTCCCCACGAATGGAACACCCAGATTCTCACCCGGCTCTGGCGCAAGCTGGCGCTCAACTGCGCCATCAATCCGCTGACGGTGCTCTACGATTGCCGTAACGGCGGCTTGCTGGAACATCATTGTGAAGTCGCCACACTCTGCGCCGAGCTGAGCGAACTGCTCGAATGCTGCGGCCAGCCGGACGCCGCCCTGGACCTGCACAGCGAAGTGGAACGGGTGATCCAGGCCACTGCGGCGAACTATTCCTCCATGCATCAGGACGTCACCCAGGGGCGGCGCACCGAGATCGGTTACCTGCTGGGTTATGCCTGCGCCGCAGCGGCCCGCCATCACCGCAACCTGCCGCACCTGAGCCGCCTGTACAACCGGTTGGTGGCCCACCTGATGGCAAAGGGCCTGCCCAGCACCTGAGCGGGTAACCATAGATGCGGGAGCGGTGCTTGCCCGCGAAGCTTTTGGTGACCTCAAGGGCCTCTTCGCGGATAAATCCTGCTCCCACAGCTTTCAGCGGTCTCAAGGGCCTCTTCGCGGCGTTCCGGCGTTCCGGCGTTCTGGTAAATCCTGCTCCTACAGTTTGATACACTCAAGCAAGGCTCGGCGGTAGAACGCTGCCCGCCGCCATTCGCCTCTCGAAACAGGACAACCGATGCCTCTGCGCCAGCGCCTCGAAAACCTGCCGGTCGGCCAGAAACTCCTCGCCGCCCTCCTGGTCCTGCTGACCACCGTGTTACTGGTCGCCAACCTGACGTTCATCAGCGCCGCCTACTGGATCTCCCAGGAGAGCATGGCGCCCCAGGCCTTGCAGACCATCGGTCGGCTGGTGTCCAGCCCGAACCTGATCAGCCAGGCCCTCGACTCGCCAGAAGCTGCCGCGGCCCTGCTCAAGGAACTCGACAGCTACTCGCCGCTGCGCGCCGCCGCCCTCTATGACGGCCCGGGCAATCGCCTGGCGCAGTTGCAACACGGCAATCACCTGAAGCTGCCGGAACGCTTTCGCCATATCGAAGCCTGGCGCCTGACCGAGTTTCGCAGCAACCAGGTCGTCGAGATACCACGCCAGGGCTCGGCACCCGGGCACCTGTTGCTGGTGGCCAGCAGCGAATTGCCGGTGGCGTTCTACACCGGCACCCTGACTGCCAGCCTCGGCATCCTGACCTTCAGTATCCTGCTGTGGCTGATCATCGCCCGCCAGATCAAGCGCCTGATCACCCGGCCGATCCACGAACTCGAAGAGCTGTCGCGCCAGGTTACCCGGGAAGAGAACTACTCACTGCGGGCCTCGCGCGGCAACCACGACGAGATCGGCAGCCTGGCCGAAGCCTTCAACACCATGCTGTCGCGGATCGAAGCCCGGGAGCAGCAGCTCAAGCGCGCCCGCGACGACTCCCAGGCCGCCTACGACCAGGCCCAGGGGCTGGCCGAGGAAACCCGCCACACCAACCGCAAGCTGGAACTCGAAGTCCAGGTGCGCAGCAAGATCGAGAAAAAGCTCACGGGCTTCCAGAACTACCTCAACAGCATCATCGATTCCATGCCCTCGGCCCTGATCGCCCTGGACGAGCAGCTCTATGTCACCCAATGGAACCAGGAAGCCAGCGCCCTTTCCGGCACGCCATTGGACGAAGCGCTGAACCAGCCGATCTTTCTCGCCTTCGAACCGCTCAAGCCGTTCCTGCCGCAGCTCAAGGAAACCGTCGAACAGCACAGTGTGGCAAAGATCGAGCGGGTGACCTGGGTCAAGGACGACGAAGCCCGCCACTATGCCCTGACCTTCTACCCGCTGATGGGCGGTGCCGGACGCGGCGTGGTGATCCGCATCGACGATATCTCCCAACGCCTGTCGCTGGAAGAAATGATGGTGCAATCGGAAAAAATGCTCTCGGTCGGCGGCCTGGCCGCGGGCATGGCCCACGAAATCAACAACCCCCTGGGGGCCATCCTGCACAACGTGCAGAACATCCGCCGACGCCTGTCCCCGGAGCTGCCGAAGAACCTCGAATACGCGCAACAGGCCGGTATCGACCTGGACACCGTCAACCGCTACCTGCAAAGCCGCGAGGTGCCACAACTGCTCGACGGCATCCAGCAGGCCGGCGCACGGGCGGCGAAGATCGTGACCCATATGCTCAGCTTCAGCCGGCGCAGCAACCGCGAGATGGCACCCTGCGACCTGCCGGCGCTGATCGATCAGGCGGTGGAAATTGCCGGCAATGACTTCGACCTGGCCATCGGTTTCGACTTCAAGGGCCAGGCGATCATCCGCCAGTTCGACCCGCAGTTGGGGCCGGTCCCGGGCACCGCCAACGAGCTGGAACAGGTGCTGCTGAACCTGCTGAAAAACGCCGCCCAGGCCATCCACCAGCGTGAGAACGACAGCGAACCCGGACGCATTACCCTGCGCACCCGCCTGAATCCGCCCTGGGCCGAGATCCAGGTCGAGGACAACGGCGTCGGAATGCCGGAGCATATCCGCAAGCGGACCTTCGAACCCTTCTTCACCACCAAGGAAATCGGCCAGGGCACCGGCCTCGGTCTGTCGGTGTCCTACTTCATCATCACCAATAACCATAAAGGCCAGATGGAAGTGCAATCGACGCCGGGCGCAGGTACCTGCGTCACCCTGCGCCTGCCGTTGGCCGGTAGCCAGGCGGCACTTCCCGAACTGAGCAAAGCGGAGTCATGAGCATGGGTTTTCGTCTGTCGAAGATTTACACACGCACCGGCGACGCCGGGGAAACCGGGCTCGGCGATGGGCGTCGGGTACCGAAGGACCATCCGCGGATCGAAGCCATCGGCGAAGTCGATATGCTCAACAGCCAGTTGGGGCTGCTGCTGGCCGGATTGGCGGAGCTGGTGGTGATCCATCCGGAGCTCAATGAGCTGATCGAGGTGCTGGCACCGGTTCAGCATCGGTTGTTCGACCTCGGAGGGGAACTGGCGATGCCGACTTACCAGGCTCTCGACGCTGCCGAGATCCAACGCCTGGAAAACGCCATCGATTGCTGGAACGAAGAGTTGGGGCCGCTGGAAAACTTCATCCTGCCCGGTGGCTCGATGTTGATTGCCCAGGCGCATGTCTGTCGCAGCCAGGCTCGTAACGCCGAGCGGCGTTGCCAGCAGTTGAATGCCGTCGAACCCTTGGGCGGGGTTGGATTGGCTTACATCAACCGACTGTCGGATCTGCTATTTGTGGCGGCGCGATTGATTGCACGGCGCGAGAAGATCGCCGAAGTATTGTGGGAGGCGGCAAAAAAGCCGGTCTCTCACTGAAGATCGAACAGCATTGAACCAGCAGCCGGGCTCAATTCTGTGGCGAGCGGGCTTGCCCGCGCTCGACTGCGCAGCAGTCGTAAAACCGATCACCTCGGTTTGTCCGACAGACCGCGTTAGCTGGTTTTAGGGGCGCTTCGCACCCCAGCGCGGGCAAGCCCGCTCACCACAAGTTCGCGGGGCACCTGAACCGTCGTTATTGCGGCCAGAACGCCCGAATACCGGCCACGCCCTGCGCGCCGGCTTCCCAGGCGAGCTGCAACTCATTCGGCCCAACCCCGCCCAGCAGATACGCCGGCCTGTTGAAACCGGCGATCAACTCCCCGGCCTGCTCCCAACCCAGCGGCTGCGCATCCGGATGGGTCTGCGTCGGCTGCACCGGCGACAGCGTGACAAAATCCACGCCCATCTGCTCGGCCAAGGCCAGCTCTTCAGCGTTATGGCACGAAGCCGCCAGCCAGCGCTCCGCCGGCAACGGCCGCCCGGCACTGGCGTACTTGCGCAACTGCGCGGACGTCAGGTGCCAGCCCGCCGACGGAAAATCCCCCAGCCATTCGAAAGGCCCCTTGAGCATCAGCTGCGCCTTGCCCGCACACAATCCCACCGCGTCCACCGCCAGGTCGCGGTACTGCGGATCATAACCATTGGGCGCGCGCAGCTGAATCAGCTTGATCCCACCGGCAATCGCCTGCCGGATCCCCTTGAGCAACTGCGGGGTCTCCAGGCCGTCCGGGGTAATCAGGTACCCGGTCGGCAAACGCGCGGCCGCGACAATCGGCCGGTTGGCCGCCGGAAACTGGTAGTCGGCCAGCTCCCGCGCGCTGACCCAGGCCAGCGGCTGCCCCTCGGCACCGTGGGGTTCGCCGGTAAAGGCCGAAACCTCCCAGACATCCAGCAAGACCTGTTTATCCGGATAATCGTGGCGCACCTTGATCAACGGTCGGGCGGCACTGACCACAATGCCCAGCTCTTCCTGGAGCTCGCGCGCCAAGGCTACCCGAACGGCTTCGCCGTCCTCGACCTTGCCCCCGGGAAACTCCCAGAGACCGCCCTGGTGCTGGGTATCCGCCCGCCGGGCAATCAGGATGCGACCGTCAACACCCCGGATAACCGCCGCCGCCACATGAACGCGTTTCACGTTGAAACCTCCTGCTCGAACCTGTGGATCAGGTGCGGTATTCCGCGTTGATCTTCACGTACTCGTGGGACAGGTCGGTGGTCCAGATGGTTTCACTGCACTGGCCACGGCCCAATTCGATACGAATGGTGATTTCTTCCCGAGCCATCACCGCCGAACCCTGTTCTTCGGTGTAGCTCGCCGCACGGGCACCACGGCTGGCAATGCAGACTTCGCCAAGGAACACGTCGATCTTGCTGACATCCAGTTGCGGCACACCGGCACGGCCGACGGCGGCGAGGATACGACCCCAGTTCGGATCGGAGGCGAACAGCGCAGTCTTGATCAACGGCGAATGCGCCACGGTGTAACCGACATCCAGGCATTCCTGGTGATTGCCGCCGCCGTTGACTTCAACGGTGACGAACTTGGTCGCGCCTTCGCCGTCACGGACGATGGCCTGGGCCACCTCCATGCACACTTCGAACACGGCCTTTTTCAGCGCGTCGAACAGCGGACCACGGGCCTCGGTGATTTCCGGCAGCCCGGCCTGACCGGTGGCGATCAGCATGCAGCAGTCGTTGGTCGAGGTGTCGCCATCGATGGTGATGCGGTTGAAGGACTTGTTGGCGCCATCCAGGACCAGACTGTGCAAGACCTCGCGGGAGACCTTGGCGTCGGTGGCGATGTAGCCGAGCATGGTCGCCATGTTCGGGCGGATCATCCCCGCGCCCTTGCTGATCCCGGTGACGGTAATGGTTACGCCGTCATGCTGGAACTGGCGGCTGGCGCCCTTGGGCAGGGTGTCGGTGGTCATGATGCCGGTGGCGGCAGCGGCCCAGTTGTCCACGGACAGGTCATCCAGTGCCGCCTGCAAGGCGCCTTCGATTTTTTCCACGGGCAACGGCTCGCCGATCACCCCGGTGGAGTACGGCAGTACTGCGCTTTCGTCGACACCGGTCAACTCGGCCAGCTTGGCGCAGGTCCGCGCGGCGGCGGCCAGGCCCGGCTCGCCGGTCCCGGCATTGGCATTGCCGGTGTTGGTCAACAGATAACGCACGGTGCCCTGGACGCGTTGCTTGGCCAGGATCACCGGAGCGGCACAAAATGCGTTGAGGGTGAACACCCCCGCCACCGTGGAACCTTCGGCACAGCGCATCACTACCACGTCCTTGCGCCCAGGGCGCTTGATACCGGCCGAAGCGATACCGAGTTCAAAACCGGCAACCGGGTGCAACGTGGGCAAAGGACCAAGACCAACAGCCATGAATGCGCTCCTTTCAATGTGATGTCTGCACTGCCGTCACAAGGGCAGTGTTTCAAATGGAAAAACGCCGCGACGGCAGGCCGGTCGCGGCGCGGGTATTTCAAGGTTCAGACCCGCAAGGACTTAGCTGATCTGACCGTGGCAGTGCTTGTACTTCTTGCCCGAACCGCAGTAGCAAAGCTCGTTACGGCCCAGCTTCTGCTCGTTGCGAACCGGCGCGGTGGCCAGGGCGACATCGACTTCTTCACCGAGGATTTCCGGCGTTTCCAGACCCGGCGCCTCAGCATGTTCGAACTGCAGGCGCTGGGCCAGGGCTTCGGCTTCCTGGCGCAGACGCGCCTCTTCCTCGACCGGGTCTTCGCGACGCACCTGGACGTGGGACAGGACACGGATCGAATCGCGCTTGATCGAGTCCAGCAGCTCGGAGAACAGGGTGAACGACTCGCGCTTGTATTCCTGCTTCGGGTTCTTCTGCGCATAACCACGCAGGTGGATACCGTGACGCAGGTGATCCATGGTCGACAGGTGGTCTTTCCACAGGTCGTCGAGCACGCGCAGCACGATCTGCTTCTCGAAGGAGCGCAGCGCTTCGGCACTGGCCTGCTCTTCTTTTTCGTTGTACGCCAGCAGCAGCTCGTTGAGCAGCTTCTCGCGCAGGGTCTCTTCGTACAGGTGATCGTCTTCGTCGAGCCACTGCTGGATCGGCAGTTGCACGCCGAAATCGTTCTGCAGGGCTGACTCCAGGCCCGCCACATCCCACTGCTCAGGCAACGACTGTGGAGGAATATGGGTGCTGACGGTGGCGTTGAGCACGTCCTGACGGAAGTCGGCGATGGTTTCACCGATATTGTCGGCGGCCAGCAACGTGTTACGCATGTGATAGATCACTTTACGCTGTTCGTTGTTGACGTCGTCGAACTCGAGCAGTTGCTTGCGGATGTCGAAGTTGCGACCTTCGACCTTGCGCTGGGCCTTTTCGATGGCGTTGGTCACCATGCGGTGCTCGATCGCCTCGCCAGGCTGCATGCCCAGGGCCTTCATGAAGTTTTTCACCCGGTCCGAGGCGAAGATGCGCATCAGGCTGTCTTCCAGCGATAGGTAGAAACGACTGGAACCGGCGTCACCCTGACGACCGGCGCGACCGCGCAGCTGGTTGTCGATACGACGGGATTCGTGACGCTCGGAGGCGATCACCTGCAAGCCGCCCGATTCGAGCACCTGCTGGTGACGCTTCTGCCAGTCGGCCTTGATCTGGGCGATCTGCTCCGGGGTCGGGTTTTCCAGGGCTGCCACTTCGACTTCCCAGTTACCGCCCAACAGGATGTCGGTACCACGACCGGCCATGTTGGTGGCGATGGTCAGTGCGCCGGGGCGACCGGCCTGCGCGATGATTTCCGCTTCCTTCTCGTGGAACTTGGCGTTCAGGACCTTGTGCTCGATGTTCTCCTTGTCGAGCAGGCTGGACATGTGCTCGGAGGTCTCGATGGTCGCCGTACCCACCAGCACCGGACGGCCCTGGGCCAGGGACTCCTTGATGTCGGTGATGATCGCCGCGTACTTCTCTTCGGCGGTGAGGAACACCAGGTCGTTGTAATCCTTGCGCGCCAACGGCTTGTTCGGCGGGATGACCGTCACTTGCAGGCCGTAGATCTGGTGGAACTCGAACGCTTCGGTGTCGGCGGTACCGGTCATGCCGGACAGCTTGGTGTACAGGCGGAAGTAGTTCTGGAAGGTGGTCGACGCCAAAGTCTGGCTTTCGGCCTGGATATTGAGGTTTTCCTTGGCCTCGATGGCCTGGTGCAGGCCCTCGGACAGGCGACGGCCGGGCATGGTCCGGCCGGTGTGTTCGTCCACCAGGACCACCTGGCCGTCCTGGACGATGTATTCGACGTTGCGATTGAACAGCTTGTGGGCACGCAAGCCGGCATACACGTGGGTCAGCAGGCCCAGGTTGTGCGCCGAATAGAGGCTCTCGCCCTCGGCCAGCAGGCCGACCTGGGTGAGCATCTCTTCGATGAACTGGTGGCCGGCTTCGTTCAGCTCGACCTGACGGGTCTTCTCGTCAACGGTGAAGTGGCCTTCCTTGGTCACCACGCCTTCCACTTCCTCGACGTGCAGCTGGAGGCGCGGGATCAGCTTGTTGATCTCGGTGTACAGACGCGAACTGTCTTCGGCCTGGCCGGAGATGATCAGCGGGGTACGGGCTTCGTCGATCAGGATGGAGTCGACTTCGTCGATCACGGCGAAGTTCAGCTCGCGCTGGAACTTCTCTTCCATGCTGAACGCCATGTTGTCGCGCAGGTAGTCGAAGCCGAATTCGTTGTTGGTGCCGTAGGTGATGTCGGCGCCATAGGCGGCACGCTTCTCTTCCGGCGGCTGGAATGGCGTGACCACGCCGACCGTCAGGCCGAGGAATTCATACAGGGGGCGCATCCAGTTGGCGTCGCGGCGAGCCAGGTAGTCGTTCACCGTGACCACGTGCACGCCCTTGCCGGACAGCGCGTTGAGGTAAACGCCCAGGGTCGCTACCAGGGTCTTACCCTCGCCGGTGCGCATTTCCGCGATCATCCCTTCATGCAGGGTCATGCCGCCGATCAACTGCACGTCGAAGTGGCGCATGCCCATGACCCGCTTGCCGGCTTCGCGGGCGACCGCAAAGGCTTCGGGCAGGAGTGCGTCGAGGGTCTCACCTTGGGCTATGCGGGCCTTGAACTCTCCGGTCTTGGCACGCAACTGCTCGTCCGAAAGGGCCACCATTTGCTCTTCGAAGGCATTGACGATCTGTACCGTCTTGAGCATGCGTTTGACTTCACGCTCGTTCTTGCTTCCAAAAAGTTTCTTTAACAAAGGCGCAAACATATCGGCAGGTTCTTCCACACATAGGGATGGAGGGCGGCCCCGTGAGTCGCCCGTGCAGCCCTTATGGCCGCATGCGAACGAGTATTCTACCCGGAAACGATGGTGAGGAAAGTGGCGTTGATCCACGATGCTGGCACAGCGCTGTGACGGGGCCACTCTAAAATAAGGTCTTTTTCCCGAACTTCAAGCCATCGAGTACAGACGTTAACCGCGGACTTTAGGGCCAAAGACGATTCACATCAATGGCCGCGGGTAGAGCGGGCGCTTCTGCTACCATGGCGACTCTGTTTCTTCAGGTGTCTGAACCATGGCATTTCGCCCTCTCACGGCCCGGGCTCCCGCCGCCCTGCTTCGCGAAGCCAAGCCGCTGAAAGCCATTTTCAGCCATGCCCAACGCCTTGCGCATTTGCAGCGCCTGGTGGAAAGCCAACTGCAGCCCGCCGCCCGCGAACACTGCCACGTGGCTTCGTGGCGTGAAGGCAGCCTGCTGCTGATCGTCACCGACGGGCACTGGGCGACCCGCTTGCGCTACCAGCAAAAACGCCTGCAACGGCAACTACAGGCATTCGAAGTATTCGAAAGCCTGACCCGCATCCTGTTCAAGGTGCAGCCACCGACCGTGCCCCAGGGCGCGGTGGGCCATACCATGGATTTGTCCGTGAATGCGGCGCAAACCATCCAGGACACCGCCGACGGCATCAGCGATCCCAACCTGCGCGCCGCCCTGGAGCGCCTGGCCAGCCACGCCAAGCCCAAGGCCTGAGCCCTTCCTCACAACCGCTCAACCCGAGCCTGAACCCGTCCTTGTGGGAGCGGAGCTTGGTCCGGGCGGCATTCCGACGAAGCTTTTGGCGAACTCAAGGGCCTCTTCGCGGGCAAGCTCCGCTCCCACGGATTATCCGGAGCACTATCGGATTGAATGCCCTCAAGTGAACGACATTGCCCACGGTTAATCTTTGCGCCGCCCCAGTCGATAGCAAGAGAACAACTCAGAAAACACCCCAAAAACAACAATCCGTCCCTCCTGAAAAGACCCCATAAGGAGCAGAGGAACAGCTCAGTTTCAACGCTGCCCAGCGCGCGCCACCTGCCACAGCCCAGCTGGACACCCAAAACCTCAGCGGACCTCAAAAGCCATGAACAAAAACCTCAAATTCAGTCACAAAATCCTGTTGGCCGCGTCGCTGATCGTGCTGGCAGCCTTTGCGCTCTTCACGTTGTACAACGATTACCTGCAACGCAATGCGATCCGCGATGACCTCAACAGCTATCTGCATGAGATGGGTGGCGTCAGCGCCAACAATATCCAGACCTGGCTGACCGGTCGCAGCCTGCTGATCGAAAACCTGTCCCAGTCGGTCGCCCTCAATGCCGACCCGGCCAACGTCTCCAACCTGCTGGAACAGAAGGCCATCACCTCGACCTTCATGGGCGCTTACCTGGGCAACAAGGACGGCAGCTTCATGATCCGTCCGGACAGCAAGATGCCCGACGGCTATGACCCGCGCGCCCGCCCCTGGTACAAGAGTGCCGAGAACAGCAGTGGCTCGGCCCTGACCGAACCCTATATCGACCTGGCATCCGGCCAGTTGGTGATTTCCATCGTCGACACCGTACGCAAGGCCGGCCAGAGCGTCGGCGTGGTCGGCGGCGACCTGAGCCTGCAAGCCATCGCCGACAGTCTCAACGCCTTGAGTTTCGACGGTAACGGCTATGCCTTCCTGGTCAGCGCCGATGGCAAGATCCTGGTGCACCCGGACAAAGCCCTGGTGATGAAAAACCTCAGCGACGTCTATCCCCAGGACACCCCGCGCATCGGCAATGAGATCAGCGAAACCGTGGCCAACGGCAAGACGCGCATCGTCGCCTTCGCCCCGATCAAGGGTTTATCTTCGGTAAGCTGGTATGTCGGCCTGTCCGTGGACAAGGACAAGGCCTTTTCGATGCTCAGCAATTTCCGCCGCTCGGCCGTGATCGCCACCACCGTCGCCGTGCTGATCATCATCGCCCTGCTTGGCCTGCTGATCCGTGCCCTGATGCAACCGCTGCATGTGATGACCCGCGCCATGCAGGATATCGCCGACGGCGAAGGCGACCTGACCCGTCGCCTGACGATCGCGTCCCAGGACGAGTTCGGGATCCTTGGCACCGCCTTCAACCGCTTCGTCGAACGCATCCACACCTCGATCAGCGAAGTCTCCTCGGCAACCCAGCAGGTCAACGAAGTGGCCCTGCGGGTGGTCAGCGCCTCGAACTCGTCAATGCTCAACTCCGATGAACAGGCCAGTCGCACCAACAGTGTCGCCGCGGCCATCAACCAGCTCGGTGCCGCGGCCCAGGAAATCGCCCGTAATGCCGCCCAGGCCTCGAACCAGGCCAGCGACGCCCGCGGCCTGGCCGCAGACGGTCAGCAGGTGGTGGAACGCAGTATCAAGGCCATGCACCAGTTATCGGAAATGCTCGCCACTTCAAGCACCAACATCGAATCGCTGAACAGCAAGACGGTGAATATCGGGCAGATTCTCGAAGTGATCACCAGCATTTCCCAGCAAACCAACCTGCTGGCCCTCAACGCCGCCATCGAGGCGGCCCGGGCCGGCGAGGCCGGACGGGGCTTTGCGGTGGTCGCGGACGAGGTGCGCAACCTGGCGCATCGCACCCAGGAATCGGCACAGCAAATCCAGACCATGATTGAAGAACTGCAGGTCGGCGCCCGGGAATCGGTCGACACCATGGGCCACAGCCAGCGCCACAGCCTGGAAAGCGTGGAAATCGCCAACCTGGCCGGCGAGCGCTTGAGCAGCGTGACCCAGAGGATCAGCGAGATCGATGGCATGAACCAGTCCGTCGCAACGGCCACCGAGGAACAAACCTCGGTGGTCGAGTCGATCAACATGGACATCACCGAGATCAACACCCTCAATCAGGAAGGCGTGGAAAACCTGCAGTCGACCCTGCGCGCCTGTGCCGACCTGGAACAGCAGGCCGCACGTTTGAAGCAACTGGTGGGTAGTTTCAGGATTTAAGCGCCGCAGGAGAGTCTGTGGACTTGCCAGTCCCGGACTCTTTCTGCAACTGCTGCCAGAGCTCGGCGGCACCGGGAAACTCGGTGCCGTCCTCACTGCTCATGGCCTCGGGGTCATAGCGGCTCAAACAGCCTTCACCCAGGGTCGGTGGCGCCTTGGAGGTTGCCTTGTCGAGTGGATCGCTCACGCCACACCTCCAGGCCCGTCAACGGGCTGTCAGAACACCACGGTCTTGTTGCCGTGCACCAGCACACGATCTTCCAGGTGATAACGCAGGCCACGGGCCAACACCATCTTCTCGACATCGCGGCCGAAACGCACCATGTCTTCAATGCTATCACTGTGGCTGACACGGACCACGTCCTGTTCGATGATCGGACCGGCATCCAGCTCTTCGGTTACATAGTGGCAAGTTGCCCCAATCAACTTCACGCCCCGCAGGGATGCCTGATGATAAGGCTTGGCACCGACGAACGACGGCAGGAAGCTGTGATGGATGTTGATCACCTTGTGCGCGTACGCCTGGCACAGTTCCGGCGGCAGGATCTGCATGTAGCGCGCCAGTACCACCACATCGGCCTCGTGGTGCCTGACCAGGCGTGAGACTTCGGCAAAGGCCGGCTCTTTGTCCTGTGGGTTCACCGGAACATGGTGGTAAGGAATACCGTGCCACTCGACCATGCTGCGCAGGTCGTCGTGGTTGGAAATCACGCAGGCGATCTGACAATCCAGTTCGTCGCTGTGCCAACGGTGCAACAGGTCCGCCAGGCAATGGGACTCACGGCTGGCCATCAACACCACGCGTTTCTTCTGTTCGGTGTCGGTGATGCGCCAGGTCATGGAAAACTCTTCGGCAATCGGCGCAAACGCCTCACGAAAGGCGTCCAGGCCAAACGGCAGGCTGTCGGCACGAATCTCATGGCGCATGAAGAACCAGCCACTGAGGTTGTCGGAATGGTGACTCGCTTCCGTGATCCAACCATTGTAAGACGCGAGAAAGTTACTGACTTTGGCAACGATGCCAACGCGGTCGGGGCAGGCAATCACCAGCCGGAAAGTGCGCATGGGGGGAGAACTCCAGAACTTCGCAAAGGCCGCCATTCTAGCGAGTACGGGAAAAAACTGCAGTATTCGTTGCACCGGCGGCCCACTCCCGCCCCGGCGCCGGTTTCTCCCTTCGCTTGTAGTGGGTTTTCCCCGCGTGACGCGGCACCGCGCGCCGACAATTCAAACATCGCCACAACAAGACCGCTCTTGGCCGGCGCCGCAAAAACATCTAAGTCCGAGACAAGGCCATGCTTAAGTTTCAAATTAAATGCAATAAACCTTCTATTAAATGTTTACTTGCTCAAATACTCTGACTACTATTGCATCACTGTACCCCTGTCGTCCTGACTCAGCATAAGGTAGTGTCCATGTCCCTGATCCAGAAATACAACGAAACCAAGAGCGCCATCGAACAGCTGCAAGCCCAAATGGCTGCAATGGAAAAAGACGGCGCGCTGAAAAAAGAAATGGAATTCGAAAGCAAACTGCGCACTCTGCTGGGCGAGTACAACAAGGCACTGCCAGATGTCATCAACATCCTGGACCCACAGGCCAAAGCCGGCAAAGCCGTTCGTGGCGCCGTTAAAACCACCGGCACCAAGCGCGCGCGCAAGGTCAAGCAATACAAAAACCCGCACAACGGTGAAGTGATCGAAACCAAAGGCGGCAACCACAAGACTCTGAAAGAGTGGAAAGCCAAGTGGGGCGGCGACGTGGTTGAAAGCTGGGCTACCCTGCTGGGCTAAGCCAGGCCGGTCACGGACGCTATTCGCGGCCTAAAAAAACGCCAGTTCGCTGGCGTTTTTTATTGCCTGCCATTTAAGCACCCACCGGTTTAACCGGTCGCCACGTTAAACCGCGCGCACAAAGCGAGTGCGTAGTCCTGCCATTGCTCCAGCACCTGACGCTGCGCCGGTGTTGCATTCGGGAAACACTTCATGAGGTGCTCGGTAAAATCCGCCAGGGTATTCGGTGCGCCCCACGCCGCATCGGTCAGACGCTGTCGGCAGAATGTCCGCCAGCGCTCTCGCTCTTCTTCACTCAAGCTGGCGGGAAAGTTACGCGCCCGGTAACGAAATAATAATTCCGGCAACCGCTCATCATCGAAAGGCCATTGCCCGCGCGCCAACTGCTCGGGCTCCGCAGTGCGAACTTGTTCACACAAACGCCGGTCACGGTCACCGATAAAACCATCGTATAACTGCTGCTCCGGATCCTCGCTGGGGACGAAGTCCTCGCCCGCATAAAGGGCCTGGACTTTATCCCGCCAAACTTCCTGGGTCTCGGTCAGTTGCTGACGACGCGCGTCATAAAGCGCCATATCCAACTGCAAACGTTGCTGATCTTCACCACGCAATACCTTCAGTGGCGCCACCACCGGGCAACGGTTGACATGAATCAACTTGAGCGGCACCGGCAGTTGCCCTTCAGCGCGGTCCTCATGGCGGATGTACAGTTGCTGACGCAAGGTCTCCGCATCCAGGTCGAACAGCGGCTGCGGATCCTGGGACAGATCACAGACAATCAGGGCATTGCGATTACGCGGGTGCCAGGCCAAGGGCAGGACCACCCCCAGATAATGGCGCGCGGCGGAAAAACGCCCGGAGATATGCACCATCGGCTGCAACAGGCGAATCTGATCCATGACCCGCTGCTTACTGCGCAACTGAAACAGCCAGTCATACAACTTCGGCTGTTTCTCGCGGATCAGCCGCGCCAGGGCAATGGTGGCGCGCACATCGGCCAAGGCTTCGTGGGCGTGGCCATGATCGATCCCATTGGCCGCGGTCAGGCGTTCGAGCCTGAGGGTCACCCGCCCGTCCTCCTCGGGCCAGACGATACCTTGCGGACGCAGCGCATAGGCCGCCCGCACCACATCGATCAGGTCCCAACGGCTGTTGCCGCCCTGCCACTCGCGGGCATAGGGATCGAAAAAATTGCGATACAGGCTGTAACGGGTGACTTCATCGTCAAAGCGCAGGGTATTGTAGCCAGCACCGCAGGTACCCGGAAGGGACAGCTGGGCGTGCACGCGGGTCATGAAGTCGGCCTCGACCAACCCCTGCGCGGCGAGTTGCCCCGGGGTGATGCCGGTAATCATGCAAGCCGCCGGGTGCGGCAGGATATCCTCGCTCGGCCGGCAATACAGGTTGACCGGTTCGTCGATCTCGTTGAGCTCGGCATCGGTACGGATGCCCGCCACCTGCAAGGCGCGATCGGAGCGCGGATTGATCCCGGTGGTTTCGTAGTCGTACCAGAAGATAGAGGTCACGGCGGGTTCCTGAGCAGAAGACGGACGCAGTCTAGGCGCTCAACGCCCCCTCGGACCAGCATCCCGTAACAACTGGACGCCGCTACTTCGATACCGTTCATTACAGAGTTAAGTTGCTTAGCCAGGCGCCGCTGGCTAGGATCGGGCCTCTGTCCGCAAGGAGCTGCCACCTTGCCGTCGATTTCAGCACCGAAAAGGAAGACTGCGCTGCAAGCACCCCTGGACACCCACTACCGTGTCGAAACCCCGGAGGGTATCGACCTGTCCCTGCGCCCGGCCGGCCTGCCCGTGCGGGCAGTGGCATTCGCCATCGACCTGGGCGTGCGCGGCGTGCTGCTCGCTGTCCTGCTGAGCGGCCTGATGCTGCTGGGCAAGCTGGGCCTGGGTCTCGGCTCGATTGTGCTGTTCCTCGTCAGTTGGTGGTACATGGTGCTGTTCGAAGTGCTGAACCAGGGCCGCTCGCCAGGTAAACAGATGATGGGCCTGCGGGTCGTCCATGACGACGGCACGCCGATCGGCTGGGCCGCTTCCCTGACCCGTAACCTGCTGCGTTTTGTCGACATGCTGCCGTTCGGTTATTTCCTCGGTGCGGTCAGTTGCCTGCAACACCCGACCTTCAAGCGCCTTGGCGACCTGGCCGGCGGCACGCTGGTGGTCTATCGCGAACAACCGCTGCCGCGCCCCAGCCTGCCCCAGGCGACACCGCGCAGCGCGCCATTCGTCCTGCGCCTGGCGGAACAGCGCGCCGTGTTGAGTTTCGCCGAACGCCAGGGCGACCTCAGCGCCGAACGCACCCGTGAACTCGCGGCGCTGCTGGCCACGCCCCTGGAGGTGCCGGCGTCCCGGGCCGCGGCCGAGTTGAACGGGATTGCCCACGGACTGCTGGGCCCGCTATGAAACAGAGCCTCTTTGAAAGCCGACATCAGCCCGAGTGGCAACGTTTTGCCCAATGGCTCGAGCAACTGGAGCGCGGCAAGGCGAAAGCCACCGACCTGCGCGAATTCCCCGCCCATTACCGACGCCTGTGCCAACAACTGGCCTTGACCCAGGAACGCGGTTACAGCAGCCATCTGGTCGATACCCTGCAACAGTTGGCCCTGCGCGGGCACCAGCAGCTCTATCGGCATCGCAGCCACCTCGGCGCCTCGGTGCTGGGGTTTATCTTCGCCGGCTTCCCACGCCTGGTACGCGAACAATGGCCGTTCGTGCTGGTCGCCGGCGTGCTGTTCTTTGCCAGCCTGGGGCTGACCGGCCTGCTGATCTACCTGTTTCCAGACCTGGTCTACAGCATTGTCAGCCCGCAGCAGGTGGCCGACATGCAGGCCATGTACGACCCCGCCGCCAGTCGCCTGGGACGCACCGTCGCGCGGGCCTCCAGCGAAAACTGGGTGATGTTCGGCTACTACATCATGAACAACATCGGCATTGCCTTCCAGACCTTCGCCGGCGGTTTGCTGTTCGGCCTGGGCAGCCTGTTCTTCCTGCTGTTCAACGGCCTGACGATCGGCGCGGTGGCCGGCCACCTGACCCAGATCGGCTACGGACAGACTTTCTGGTCCTTTGTCATCGGCCACGGCGCCTTCGAACTCAGCGCCATCGTCCTGTCCGGGGCTGCCGGTCTGCAACTGGGCTGGGCACTGGTGGCGCCGGGACGCCTGCCCCGCGGCGAGGCCCTGCGCCTGAACGCGCAGAAAAGTATCCAGATGGTCGGCGGGGTGATCCTGTTCCTGCTGATCGCCGCCTTTATCGAAGCCTACTGGTCGTCCATGAGCCACCTCGCGCCACGACTCAAATACGCGGTGGGCGCGGGGCTCTGGCTGCTGGTGGGCGCCTATCTGCTGTTGGCCGGACGGAGCAAGCATGCGCCTGACTGACGCCAGCGTCGCCATTCGTCCACGCAGCACCTGGGAAGCCATGGATCTCGGCGTGCTGCTGGCCCAGCAACATCGCGGCTTGCTGATGGGTTCCTGGGCGCTGGTCACCTTGCCGATCTTCACCCTCCTGAGCCTGCTGCTCTGGGACCACCCTTCTATTGCCCTGCTGCTGTTCTGGTGGTTGAAACCGGCGTTCGAACGCTTGCCGCTGTATATCCTCTCCACCGCCCTGTTCGGCGCTACCCCTACCCTGAAACAGGCACTCAAGGCCTGGCCACGCCTGCTCAAGCCACAACTGCTGGCGAGCCTGACCTGGCGCCGCCTGAGCCTGAGCCGCAGTTTCACCTTGCCGGTGCAACAACTCGAAGGCCTCGACGGCCACGCCCGCCAGCAGCGCCTGCGGGTACTCCTGCCGCAGAGCCTGAGCGCGGCGCGCTGGCTGACGCTGATCGGCGCACACCTGGAATATGTCCTGTGGATCGGCCTGATGGCGGTGTTCTACCTGTTGCTGCCCCGGCAGATCGACATCGACTGGCACTGGCAGAAACTGCTGTTCGCCGCCCAGCATGAGTGGCTCTGGCTGGAACACCTGAGCAACGCTTTCTACGCGCTGATCCTGATCTTCTGGGAACCGATTTATATCGCCTGCGGCTTCAGCCTCTACCTCAACCGCAGGACCGTGCTGGAAGCCTGGGATATCGAACTGATTTTCCGCCAGCTGCGCCAGCGTCTACTGCCGGTGGTCGCCGCGCTGCTGCTCGGCGTCGGCCTGCTGTCGATGCCCTTCGCGCCACCGGCCATGGCCGCCGAACCGCCAGCACCGGACACCCCGCGACTGCTCAAGCAACCTCTGACCAGCCAGGCCTCCCAGGACGCGATCAAGGCGCAGTTGCAGGCGCCACCGTTCAAGAACCCGGAAACCGTCACCCGCTGGCGACTGGGCGAACCGTCCGCCACCTCCCACGGCAAGCGCTCTTCCGGCTGGCTGAAGGCCCTGCTGGAGCGTTTTGACAGCCGCACCGCCGGCGCACTCGCCCAAGGCCTGGAGATTCTGCTCTGGGCCGCGCTGTTCGGATTGCTGGCCTGGTTGGCCTGGCGCTATCGCGATGGCTGGCAGACTTTCGTCGGCCGGCGCCCGAAACCACGGGGCAAACCCGCGCCAGGTGCCACGCCGCAATTGTTCGGTCTGGCGCTGGACATCGACAGCTTGCCCGACGATATCGCCGCCAGCGCCGAAGCCCTCTGGCCCCAGCAGCCGCGCGAAGCCATGAGCCTGCTCTACCGTGGCCTGCTCAGCCGCCTGCTGCATGACTATCAGTTACCCTTGAAGAGCGCCGACACCGAAGGCCAGGTCCTGGAGCGACTCGACCAGTTGGCGGAACCGGCCCTCCAGGCCTTCAGCCAGGAGCTGACCCGCCACTGGCAGAACCTCGCCTACGGACATCGCCTGCCTGCGCCCCATCAGCAACAGGCACTGTGTGAAGGCTGGCGGCAGTTGTTCGGTCCGGGAGCCGTCCGATGAACCGGCGCCTGTCCTGGCTGATCGGCCTGGCATTGCTGGCGCTGCTCGCGGGCGGTGGCCTCTACCTCTATCACCAGGTCACGCCCTACACTGTGGTCATCGACCACGGCCCTTCACCCGAGGCCCGCGCCAACCCTTACCTGGCCGCCGAACAGTTTCTGCGCCAGCGTGGCCTGAAGGTCAGCCATGCCAACAGCCTGGACATCCTCCCCGGCCTCGACCCACGCGGGCAGAACCTGATGCTGCTGGGCGAACGCTCGAACATGACCCCGCGCCAGGCCGACCAGTTACTCAACTGGGCCCGCGCCGGTGGGCGACTGCTGTTCGTCGCCGAAGCCCTGTGGAACCCCAAGACCGGGAGCAGTGGCGACCTGCTGCTCGACCGCGTGCAACTGCACCAGCTGCTGAGCAAGGATCTCAAGGGCGACGGCCCGGAACCGGAAGATGAGCATTACCCGCTGTTGACCCGCATGTACCTGGAAGACGAAGACGCCCCGGCCTACTTCAGTTTCGACACTGCCTTCCACTTGTCCGATCCGAAGAACCTGGCGCAATCCTGGGCCAACAGCGCCACCTCCACCCACCTGATGCAACTGGACTACGGCGCCGGCACGGTCACCGTGCTGACCGACGCCGACCTCTGGACCAACCGCGCCATCGGCCGCTACGATAACGCCTGGCTGCTCTGGTACCTGGCCCAGGACAGCGACGTGACCCTGCTGTTCAATACCGACCACGACAACCTGCTCACCCTGTTGTGGCGCTACTTCCCCCAGGCCCTGGTCGCCCTCGCCACCCTCCTCGGCCTGTGGTTATGGCATGTCGGCCTGCGCCAGGGGCCGTTGCAGGCCCCCACCTCCCGGGCGCGCCGACAATTGCAGGAACACCTGCGGGCGAGCGCTGACTTCCTGTTACGTCGCAGTGGCCATGAGGCCCTGCTCCAGGCCTTGCAACAGGACATCCTGCGCCGGGCCCGCAAGCGACACCCCGGTTTCGAACGACTCGGCGTTGCCGAACAATGGCAGGTGCTCGCGCGCCTGACACGCCAACCCACCAGCGCCATCAGCCAGGCCTTGCGCCCGCGACCGAAGCAGCGCCTTTCCAGCGTTGACTTCAGCCGCCAGGTCGCCCACCTGCAAACCCTCAGGAATGCCCTATGAGCGAACAACAAGCCGAACCGTCCAGCCCGGTCGACGCCGAGGTCCATGCCCAGCAACAACGGCATCGCGCCAGCCAGTTGGCCCAGGCCGTGCGCCATGAACTGCAAAAGGTGCTGATCGGCCAGGACACGGTGATCGACGACGTGCTCACCGCACTGATCGCCGGCGGCCATGTGCTGCTCGAAGGCGTCCCCGGGCTGGGCAAGACCCTGCTGGTGCGCGCCCTGGCGCGCTGCTTCGGTGGCGACTTCGCACGCATCCAGTTCACCCCCGACCTGATGCCCAGCGATGTTACCGGCCATGCGGTCTACGACCTGCAGACCGAACAGTTCAAGCTGCGCAAGGGCCCACTGTTTACCAACCTGCTGCTAGCCGATGAGATCAACCGCGCGCCGGCGAAAACCCAGGCGGCGCTGCTCGAAGCCATGCAGGAACGCCAGGTCACCCTCGAAGGTCGCGCCCTGCCCATCGCCCAGCCGTTCATGGTGCTTGCCACGCAGAACCCGATCGAGCAGGAAGGCACCTACCCGCTGCCCGAGGCCGAGCTGGACCGCTTCATGCTCAAGCTGCGCATGGACTACCCCGAGGCCCAGCAGGAACTGGAGATGGTCCGCCAGGTGACCCGCTCGACCAAGGCCGACATGCTCGATGTGCAACCCCTGCGCACCTTGTTGCAGGCCAAGGACATACTGGCCTTGCAGCGGATCGCCAGCGAGTTGCCGCTGGACGAGCAGGTCCTCGACTATGCCGTGCGCCTGGCCCGGGCCACCCGTAGCTGGCCGGGTCTGACCCTCGGCGCCGGACCGCGGGCCTCCATCGCCCTGGTCCGTGGCGCAAGAGCCCGGGCCCTGCTGCGTGGTGGCGAATTCGTGATCCCGGACGATATCAAGGGCTGCGCCCTGGCCGTGCTGCGGCATCGGGTACGGATCGCCCCCGAGTTGGATATAGAAGGGCTGTCGGTCGACCAGGTGCTCAAGCAGCTGCTTGACCAGGTCCCGGCGCCACGCCAGTGAGGCCGGTGCGTCCATGAGACCTTCACGGCTGCTGTTGCTCTGGCTGGGCATCCTGCTGGCACTGGGTATTGGCCTGGGCACGCTCAGGGCCCTGGGCGTCGAGCTGCCCGAGCGCCTCGGCTCGATTGGCTGGGGCTTGCTGCTGGCCTTGCTGTTGTTGAGCCTGCTGGATGGCGCCCGACTCAGGCGCCTGCCCTCGCCGCAGCTGAAACGCAAGCTGCCCGGCAGCCTGGCGCTGGGCCGCTGGGGCGAAGTGCGCCTAGAGCTCAGTCACGCTCACCCCACGCCCCTGCGGGTGCAGCTCTTCGATCACGTCCCCGCGGGCCTGGCGTTTGCCAACCTGCCCCAAACCATCACCTTGCAACCGGGCTCAGGCAGCGAACTGGCCTACCGCGTCCGCCCCCTGAGCCGTGGTCATTTTTGCTATGAGCGTTGCGAAGTCAGCCTGCCCAGCCCGTTGGGCCTGTGGTCCGAGCGGCGCTACCTGGAGCTGGCCGATGCGACCCGCGTCTACCCGGACTTCGCCCGCCTTTATGGCGCCCAGCTATTGGCCGTCGACAACTGGCTCAGCCAGCTCGGTGTACGCCAACGCCAGCGTCGTGGCCTGGGCCTGGAGTTCAACCAGTTGCGCGAATTTCGCGAAGGCGACAGCCTGCGCCAGATCGACTGGAAAGCCACCGCCCGGCAACGCACGCCGATAGCCCGGGAATACCAGGATGAACGCGACCAGCAGATCGTCTTCCTGCTCGATTGCGGGCGGCGGATGCGCAGCCAGGATGGTGAGCTGGCGCACTTCGACCATGCTCTCAACGCCTGCCTGCTGCTCAGCTACGTAGCCTTGCGCCAGGGCGACGCCGTGGGCCTGTGCACCTTTGCCGGAGAACAGCCGCGCTTTCTCGCCCCGGTCAAGGGCCAGGGCCAACTCAACGTGTTGCTCAACAGCGTCTATGACCTGAACAGCACTCAGCGCCCGGCGGACTACCAAGCCGCGGCCAGCCAATTGCTGGCCCGGCAGAAACGCCGGGCGCTGGTGGTACTGGTGACCAATCTGCGTGATGACGACGATGAAGCACTGTTGACCGCGGTCAAACGCCTTGGCCGCCAACATCGGGTGCTGGTGGCCAGCCTGAGGGAAGAAGTACTCGACCAATTGCGCCAGGCACCGGTACAGACCCTGCCCGAAGCCCTGGCCTACTGCGGCACGGTGGATTACCTGAATGCCCGGGCAAACCTCCATGAACGGCTGGCGGCCCATGGCGTACCGGTACTCGACGCTCGCCCGAGCGAATTGGGTGCCGATCTGGTCAGCCGCTACCTGAGTTGGAAAAGGGCCGGAACCCTGTAAGGGCCCGGCCCCTTCTTGATGCCCCGCGCTAAGCGGAAGCCTCCAACGGATGAAAGCTGAAGTAGTGCTGCAATGCCGCCACCAATTGCGGATACCCGGGGGAAGACTCGAGCAGATTAAACCCCGAATCGTAATAACCCGGAGTGGTCTCCTCATGACACCACAGACATCGGCCGGTCAGATCGATCAATTGCTGAGCGCCATCGCTGAGTGGAAGCTTCAGCTGCAACTCGAACTCGGCCTTGACCAGCAAGGGTAACTGACTGATCAACATCAGTCCCTCTTCGCAGACATTGCCCAGGTACCCAATGGGCTCGCCAGTGTAGCGGTTGAACACTTGCAGAAAACAAGGCAGCTGATGCCGCTCGATTCGACGGTCAGTAGGCATGGACATGATCGCTTTAAAGGCCATTCAGCATGGCTGCGCTAATGCTCCGGAGCAGACGAACGGCACTGCCCTCCCTTGGTCTCGGCCGACAGCATCAAATCGCCCTGTCGCAAACACCTACCGAACCATGGTTTCAATTCAAAAGAACTGATAAAACCAAACCATACACTCAAATGTTAGCGCAAGGCTGGCAGAAAGCCAGTTCATATTTCAATCATCATAAAGCCACGAAACTACAAAGGGGCGGGGCTGGGCTGGGCCGCTATGGCGCCCTCCGCATGACCCAACTGCCGCAAGGTTTCCAGACGTGCCCGGGCACGGTACGCATACTCGCTGTACGGGTACTGGGCAATGATGAACTGATAGGTCTGTATCGCATCGACGAACAACTTCTGTCGCTCCAGGCATTGGCCACGCAGCATCGACACTTCCGGCTGGACATAGCGCCGGGTACGGCTCTCACGGTCGACCTGGGACAACTGCAGCATGACGTCTTCACAATTGCCGCGATCATAGGACCGATAGGCATTGTTCAGATGGCTGTCCATCGACCAGCGGGTGCAACCGACCACACTGGCTGCCAGGGCTAAAACGAGCAAAATTCGCATGGGGGTCTCCTGTTCTTGCTAGTGTATCGACCCGATGGCGAAAATCTCCAGAGTGTTCGCCAAACAACCTATTCGAAAAAAATCATTCGCTGAAAAGTAGTGCAAATGAACAATGACTACAGCAGAGGAGCATAGTAGCCTTTCGCTGCGCTTGAACTCAGGAGTCTCTGCATGTCCGTTCGTCGTACTAAAATCGTCGCCACACTGGGCCCGGCCAGCAACTCGCCGGAAGTTCTCGAACAGCTGATCCTCGCTGGCCTGGACGTTGCCCGTCTGAACTTCTCCCACGGTACTCCCGACGAGCACAAGGCTCGTGCCAAGCTGGTGCGCGACCTCGCCGCCAAGCACGGGCGCTTCGTCGCGCTGCTGGGTGACCTGCAGGGCCCGAAGATCCGTATCGCCAAGTTCGCCAACAAACGCATCGAACTCAAGGTCGGTGATCACTTCACCTTCTCCACCAGCCATCCGCTGACCGAGGGCAACCAGCAGATCGTCGGTATCGACTACCCGGATCTGGTCAAGGATTGCGGCGTCGGCGACGAACTGCTGCTCGACGACGGTCGCGTGGTGATGCGCGTTGAAACCGCGAGTGAGACCGAGCTGCACTGCGTGGTGTTGATCGGTGGCCCGCTGTCGGACCACAAGGGCATCAACCGTCGCGGTGGCGGCCTCACCGCCCCGGCTCTGACCGAAAAAGACAAGGCCGACATCAAGCTCGCCGCCGAAATGGAAGTGGACTACCTCGCGGTGTCCTTCCCGCGCGACGCCGCCGACATGGAATACGCCCGTAAACTGCGCGACGAGGCCGGCGGTACCGCCTGGCTGGTGGCGAAGATCGAACGTGCCGAAGCCGTGGCCGACGACGAAACCCTCGATGGCCTGATCATGGCCAGCGACGCAGTGATGGTTGCCCGTGGCGACCTCGGTGTGGAAATCGGCGACGCCGAACTGGTGGGCATCCAGAAGAAAATCATTCTGCATGCACGCCGCCACAACAAGGCAGTGATCGTCGCGACCCAGATGATGGAGTCGATGATCCAGAACCCGATGCCGACCCGCGCCGAAGTGTCCGACGTAGCCAACGCCGTGCTGGACTACACCGACGCCGTGATGCTCTCGGCCGAAAGCGCCGCCGGTGCCTACCCGCTGGAAGCGGTGCAGGCGATGGCGCGGATCTGCGTCGGCGCTGAAAAGCACCCGACCAGCAAGACCTCCAGCCACCGTATCGGCAAGGTCTTCGAAAGCTGCGACCAGAGCATCGCGCTGGCGGCCATGTACACCGCCAACCACTTCCCGGGTGTCAAGGCGATCATTGCCCTGACCGAAAGCGGCTACACGCCGTTGATCATGTCGCGGATTCGTTCCTCGGTGCCGATCTACGCGTTTTCCCCGCACCGTGAAACCCAGGCCCGCGCGGCGATGTTCCGTGGCGTCTACACCGTGCCGTTCGACCCGGCTTCGCTGCCGCCCGAGCAAGTCAGCCAGGCTGCCGTGGACGAGTTGCTCAAGCGCGGCGTGGTCGAGCAAGGCGACTGGGTCATCCTGACCAAGGGCGACAGCTACCACACCATCGGTGGCACCAACGGTATGAAGATCCTGCACGTGGGCGACCCACTGGTCTGATCCCCGCGCCTGCGCCGTAAAAAAGCCCCGCCTCTCGTAAGAGGGCGGGGCTTTTTCATGCTGGCCCTGAAACGCGGATCAGCGTTTGTGCATAAACCCCGACAAAGCTGCGCCGCCCTGGCGTGACCGAGCAGCCGTGGCAGCAACAGGCTGGAACCGAACTCCGGGCACAATCCCAGCTTGACGAACGGCATGCGCAGACGGGCATCGGCGCTGATGTACACCAGGTCGCAACGCAGCAGCAAGGTCGTGCCAATCCCCACCGCCGGGCCCGCGACCGCAGCACCTGGCCCAACTGGCTGTACATGGCGCGGGTCAGGGCGTTCTTCCTGTCGGCACGGTTCAGGCGCAAGGTCAGCAGGCTGCCCTTGCGCTCCAGCACAATCGCGTCAGTCATGGAAGTTCTCTTGTTGTGGGGACCCGGCGCTCAGGCGTGTGGCACGAACACATCGGCCAGCAATTGATTGCGTGGCAGCCCCGCCAGGTACAGGCGTTTCGCCAACGCCTCGACACTCGCCGGGGCTCCACAAAGTAGAGCCAGGGTTTGCCGGGAGACAAGGCGCAGTTTGGCCAGAAAGTCCGGCAGTTCGGCCCCCGTGACATAGTCGACGCTCAAGTTCGGGACCTGCGCGGCCAGCTCGTTCAAGGCCGGCGCCAGATAATGCTCGCTATCGTCGTGGGCCAGGTGAACCAGGCGGATCGGCCCGGCATGGCCCTGGCGCAACGCCTCACGCAGCACCCCCCATAACGGCGCCAGCCCCGTACCTGCCGCCAGCAGCCAAAGCGGCCGGGCATGCCAATCCGGGTCGTAATGCAAGGCTCCGCCGCGCAGTTCGCCCAGGCGAAGCGGCGCGCCGAGCTGAAGCCGGCGGGCCGCGTCGCTGAACGCGCCGGGTTGCCGGCAATCGAGGTGGAACTCCAGGTAGCGGTCTTCCTCGGGCAGGCTGGCCAGCGAATAAGGCCGCGCGACGCCCTGCTCCGTCCACAGCACCAGATGCTGGCCGGCGTTATAACGCAGGCTGCGTTCGGGCAACAGGCGCAGACGCAGGACCGTCGGGCTCAGCCACTCAAGCCCGGCCACCGTGGCCGACAGGCCATCACGGCGCGGGTCGAAGACTTCGACCTGAAGGTCTTCGCGCACCTGGCATTGACAGGCCAGCCGCCAGCCGCGCTCGCGCTGGACGAAGGCCAGGGCCTCCGGTCGGTTGTCCTGCGGCTCACCCTGTACACACCGTACCAGGCAGGCATGGCAACTGCCCGCCCGGCAACTGTAGGGCACCGCCACGCCCGCCTGGTTCAAGGCATCGAGCAGGTTGCTGCCGACCGCCACCGTCCAGCCCCGTTCACCCACCCGCAGCTCAGGCATCGGTGTATTCCCAGGCCGCACAACAGCGATTACGGCCGTCACGCTTGGCCCGGTACAGCGCCTGGTCAGCACGCTGCAGGGCATCGTCGAGGTCGTCCGCCACCCCCACCAACGTCATGCCTACCGACAGGCTCAGGTTGTTCACCGCCACCCCCATCAGCTCCACCTGGGTAAAGGCCACGCGCAAGCGCTCGCAACAGGAAGTCAGGCGCTCGGGATCGGCATTGGGCAGCAGCAACACGAATTCCTCTCCACCGTAGCGCGCCAGCACATCGCCGTCGCGCACACAGGCCATGGCGACAGCGGCGAACGCCTGCAAGACCTGGTCACCGGCGGCATGCCCGTGCATATCGTTGATCCGCTTGAAATGATCGAGGTCGATCAAGGCCAGGCCATGGACCACATCCGCATCCATCAGCTCCAGTTCTCGGGAAGCCAGCCGCAGGAAATGCCGTCTGTTGAACAGCCCGGTCAGCTCATCGGTCGCCACCAGGTCTTCCAACTGGCGCATCATCCCGCGCAGGGTATCCTGGTGGGCCTGCAAGGCAAAGCGGCGCTGACGCATGCGCTGACGGGAGGCTTGCACGTAGCTGGCGTAGAGGCACAACCAGAGCAGTACGACGAACAGCACACAGACCTGCAGCAGCGCCTGGCCCGGGTCCGCCAACTGGAAGTGATAGCCCTCCCAGAGATTGAGCGCGGTGAAAATGAACAACGCCAATGCCGCGCTGCGCACGAATTTACGTTGCGGCAGATGGAACATGCCGAACATCAGCACCAGCGGATACAACACCAGGAACGTACCCCGGGCCTGTTCGAGGTTGGCCATCAGGTAAGTTTGCCAAGCCAAGCCGAGGAGCACCTGCACCTCGGTCAGGCTGGGGTCGCGAAAAAGTCGGTTGCGGCCACTGATAAACAGCCAGCCGAGCACGCCCTGACTGAGAATCACCAGGCCGCTGCCGATCAGGCCCGTGGTTACGCTGGCCTCATAGTGATCGGTAAAAATCGCCACCCACAGCAGCGACAGCACCAGCAGATAGGTGCCGGCGGCCAGGGCAAAGCGTTTGCGTAACAGACTCTGTATGGCTTTATGGGTCAATCTTTGACTCACTGTGCGCTGAGGGCTCAAGGGATTTCCTTCCCGTACAGGCCACTTGCCACTCTAGTGATCTGGCTCAAAAATAACTATTCAAATTTTTCAAACTCATACAGCTTTACCTATACGAGAAGGCAAGAAGGGTGCCGACGTCCCTGCGACCTTGGTTTGACCACTGACGGATGTGTCGGGCTGAAGGGCGGGTTATACTGCCGCGCCTCATTTTGTGCCGGTCATGCGTGCCCGGCTCGTCTCAAAAGATGTTTTCGACAGACCAGATGCAAACCGGTCGCAAACACCTTATTTCCATGTTCCCGTCTTTATAGAGGAGCGCGACCCATGACCGTGATCAAGCAAGACGACCTGATACAGAGCGTTGCCGACGCCCTGCAGTTCATTTCCTATTACCATCCCGTGGACTTCATCCAGGCCATGCACGAGGCCTACCTGCGGGAAGAGTCGCCGGCGGCCCGCGATTCCATGGCCCAGATCCTGATCAACTCGCGCATGTGCGCCACCGGCCACCGGCCGATCTGCCAGGACACCGGTATTGTCACCGTGTTCGTGCGCGTGGGCATGGATGTGCGCTGGGACGGTGCCACCATGGGCCTGGACGACATGATCAACGAAGGCGTGCGTCGCGCCTACAACCTGCCGGAAAACGTCCTGCGCGCCTCGATCCTGGCCGACCCGGCAGGCAGCCGCAAGAACACCAAGGACAACACCCCGGCGGTCATCCACTACTCCATCGTTCCGGGCAACACCGTGGAAGTGGACGTCGCGGCCAAGGGCGGCGGTTCCGAAAACAAATCGAAAATGGCCATGCTCAACCCCTCCGACTCGATCGTCGACTGGGTGCTGAAGACTGTGCCGACCATGGGTGCCGGCTGGTGCCCACCGGGCATGCTCGGTATCGGCATCGGCGGTACCGCCGAGAAAGCCGCGGTCATGGCCAAGGAAGTGTTGATGGAGTCCATCGACATCCACGAGTTGAAGAAGCGTGGCCCGTCCAACCGCATCGAAGAAATGCGCCTGGAGCTGTTCGAGAAGGTCAACCAACTGGGCATCGGCGCCCAGGGCCTGGGTGGCCTGACCACCGTGCTCGACGTGAAGATCATGGATTACCCGACTCACGCGGCGTCCCTGCCGGTGTGCATGATCCCCAACTGCGCCGCCACCCGTCACGCGCACTTCGTGCTCGACGGTTCCGGCCCGGCGTCGCTGGAAGCGCCACCGCTGGATGCCTACCCGGAAATCGTCTGGGAGGCCGGTCCGTCGGCCCGTCGTGTCAACCTCGACACCCTGACCCCGGAAGACGTGCAGAGCTGGAAGCCGGGCGAAACCGTCCTGCTCAACGGCAAGATGCTCACCGGCCGTGACGCCGCGCACAAGCGCATGGTGGAAATGCTGAACAAGGGTGAAACCTTGCCGGTGGACCTCAAGGGTCGCTTTATCTACTACGTCGGCCCGGTTGATCCGGTGCGTGAGGAAGTCGTCGGCCCAGCCGGTCCGACCACTGCCACGCGGATGGACAAATTCACCCGGCAGATCCTCGACCAGACCGGCTTGCTGGGCATGATCGGCAAATCCGAGCGCGGCCCGACCGCCATCGAAGCGATCAAGGACTACAAGGCCGTGTACCTGATGGCCGTGGGTGGCGCTGCCTACCTGGTGGCCCAGGCGATCAAGAAATCCAAGGTCGTGGCCTTTGCCGAACTGGGCATGGAAGCGATCTACGAGTTCGAGGTCAAGGACATGCCGGTCACGGTCGCGGTCGACTCCAAGGGCGAGTCGGTGCATATCACCGGCCCGGCCATCTGGCAGAAGAAGATCCACGACAGCCTGGCGGTGGAAGTGCAGTAAGCGCTTTTGTTGCAGGAATAGAAGCGGCCCGGTTGATCCGGGCCGCTTTTTTATTGCCTGCGATCTTGGGGAACACGCGGTACCTGTAGGAGCTGGCCTGCCGGCGATGAGGCCCTTGAGCCTTGCGGTGCGTGATCGTCCGCCATCGCCGGCAAGCCAGCTCCTACATTCAGGCGTGACTGGAGACAGGCCAGAGCTGCAAGGTGTCATCCACACGCCTGCGCGCCAGTTCGATCAGGCGCACGACTCCCAGCGCCAGTTTGCGTTTCGAACCGTCAAGTTGGTCGGCGGATTCATAAGCCGTCGCGGCAGCCGACTCAAGGATGTCACACACATCAATCAGCGCTTCTTCGACGCCGTTCGGATGATTCGGTTTACAAGCATTTCGGGTGGCCATCGGATCATCGCTGATCGGCAGGTTGTAGTGAGCGAAAACCCGGTCGACAACCGCGTTGAGTTTCAGGTCTGCGCAAACAGGTGGGTTGGGTGTAACTTTGAACATGACGTCCTCCGGAGTAGTGGAATCGTCATCCATCGCTGCTAAACGAGGTGGGTGGCGACTGTACGCGGGTTAGCAGACCGGGACTCCAGGAACCCAGCGCGCCCGAAGGCGCCCCACGCACAGCCGCCATAACGCATGAAGCGGGCATGAAAAAAGCGCCAGCCAAATGGATATGGGCGCTTTCTGTGCGCCTGGAAGTCAATCGGGCTGCTAAACCCGATCACTGAAATAGCAGTGACGGACCAGAGCCTAGTCCCGTGATTTTCCTGGCGCAAGCGATCTGGATTTTCTAGGAAACTTCAGTCAAGGGAAAGAGGAACGTCCTCCAATAGCCGAAAAACAGCCCTCCATTGCACCTCAATCTAGCGTGCCCACAGTCACCACCGCGCGCATGCACTCGCGCAACCACCCCAATGCCTGATCCCCATCCCGGCGCTGGTGCCAGACAAAAATAAAGTCGAACGAGGGGATTTCGAAAGGCGGCGGTACCACCACCAGCCGCTCATGATCGATATTACGCAAGTTGCGCGAAGCCACGGTCAAAATCAGGTCCGTACCGGCAATCAACTGCGGCGCCACACCCCAATGCGGCAAGCTGATCGCCACTCGCCGACGCTGATGAATCGCACTCAGCGCCCGTTCGATTTCCGCCGTCCCACTGCCACGCATTTCCAGCAACACATGCGGCCGCGACAGGTAGCCCGGCAGATCAAGCACGCCCTCTGCAGGCAAACTGTCCCGGTCCACCAGGCAGGCGTAGTGTTCGCTGAACAGATGGGTACTGCGCAACGCCGGCGAAAAATCCGGGAACACCCCGGTGGCCGCATCGATATCGCCATTGAGCAACAGCTCCAGCATGCCCTCGCGACTGGCCTGGGTGATCTGCAGGTCGATCCCCGGCGCATCCCGCCGCAACCGCCGAACCAGACCCGGCAACAACATCGCCGCGCCATAGTCGGACATCGCCAAGCGAAACGTGCGCTTGGCCGACGCAGGATCAAAACCTTGCGGAGCCAGCAGGTCCTGCACTCGCCCCAACGCATCGCTCAACGGTAGCGCCAGTTCCAGTGCCCGCGCCGTCGGCACCAACCCGCCGCCGACTCGCACCAGCAGCGGATCACCCAGCAAGTCGCGCAGGCGCGCCAAGGCATGACTGACCGCCGGCTGGCTCAGGTGCAGGCGCTCGGCGGCACGGGTCACGTGCTGCTCGGCGAGCAAGGCGTCGAGGATCACCAGCAGGTTGAGGTCGATGCGACGAAGATCATTCATCCGATGCATGTTCTGGATATTTTCTTGGAATTTAAATTTGCCCCGCGAATACCTTAGAGTCCAGCAAAACCTGTTGGAGAATGATTATGAGTACCTTGAGCTGGGCTGGCCTGCTGGCCCTGGCCGCCATCGCCGGCGCAGTCGTGCCGTTTCAGAGCGCAATCAACGCGAACCTCGGCCGCGGCCTCGGTCACCCGTTATGGGCGACACTGGTCTCGCTGCTGGTGAGCATGGCGGTGTTGTTGCCGGTGATGCTCGCACTACGCTTGCCGTTCCCGGACCTGGAATTTGCCACCAGGGCGCCGACCTGGATCTGGCTCGGCGGCGTATTCGGTGTGTGTTTCGTGGCCTTGGCAGTGCTGCTGGTGCCCAAGCTAGGGGCAGGAGGATTTGTCGCCCTGGCGCTGGCCGGGCAAGTGGTCGCCTCTTTGGTGCTCGACCACTTCGGCCTGTTCGGGCTGGTGGAACGCCATATGAGCGTACCGAGAATGGTCGGTGCCGTGCTGCTGATCGCCGGCGTGACGATGATCCAGTTCACCGCCACCCCAAAAAACACTTCGCCAGCCGCCGCCACCCAGCCAAGCCTCAACCTCGCGAAGACAGTTGATTGATCGCCTTGGGATCAAGGATCGGCTGCGGTCCACCGTTTCGGGCCACCGCCAGCATCGCCCGGCCAATGGTTTCGGTGGTCTGGATGGTGTCCGGCCACAACCGCCGCAACACACTCATCAGCGGCCCGGCCAGCGTGTAGACCGCCTGGTAGAGCGCGGTCTTGGAACGCACGCCATGCAACGGCTGGATCGCACCGGGACGCATCAGGTACACCGCCTTGAACGGCAACCGTTGCAAGGCGTTTTCGGTACGGCCCTTGACCCGCGCCCACATGCTGCGACCCTTTTCACTGCTGTCGGTGCCCGCCCCCGTGACATAGACAAAGGTCATGTTCGGATTGAGCCGCGACAAGGTCTCGGCCGCGGCCAGCGTCAGGTCGTAGGTCACCCGGGTGTACTGCGCCTCGTCCAGGCCCACCACCGAGATACCCAGGCAGAAGAAGCAGGCATCGAAGCCCTGCAACTCGGCCTCGATACCCTGGTAGTTGAACAGGTCGGCGTGCACCACCTGGCTGAGCTTCGGATCGGTCTGGGTCACCGGCGTACGGCCAATGACCCGGACCTGCTGCACATCGCCCGCCAGCAGGCACTCACGTAATACACCCTGGCCGACCATGCCGGTAGCACCGAACAACAAGACTTTCATGGGCGACCTCTCAATGGGTTGGAAATGCCGGCAGCTCGACAGGAGCACTGTAGTCGGCGGCGCGACTGACCTCCAACCAACGCCCGCCCGCCTCGGCACGTGCGGTCTCGGCCTGCTCGCAGTACTGCAAGGCATCGTTGCCGATCAACAGGTGCAACGGCAGTTGCTCGTGATAGGCCAGCTTCAGCAGGATCTGCGCAATCCGATCAGGATCGCTCGGCTCATTCCCGGCGTAGGTACCGAGCAATTCCTGAATCGCACCGACGCTAGGCAGGTAGTCGTCGATGATCGTGGGTGCACCCTGCCCAGCCCGCACCGCCCAGTTGGTGCGCATGCCACCCGGCTCCACGGCACAGATCTTGATCCCCAACGGCGCCACTTCCTGCGCGACCACTTCGGTAAAACCACCCACCGCCCACTTCGCCGCCTGATAGGCACTGAGCCCGGGCATGCCCAGACGCCCACCCACGGAGGAAATCTGCAGGATGTGCCCGCTGCGTTGCGCACGCATCACCGGTAATGCGGCGCGGGTCACGTTGACCACACCGAAGAAATTGGTCTCGACCTCGGCGCGGAACGCCTCTGCCTCCGTCTGCTCGAAAGGTGCGAGATGACCGTAACCGGCATTGTTGACCAGTACGTCGAGCCGACCAAAGGTATCGACCGCCACCTTCACCGCCGCTTCAGCCGCCGCTGCATCCGTGACATCCAGAGCCACCACCCGCACCTGGTCGCCATAACGCGCCACCAGATCATCCAGCCGCTGTGGCTCCCGCGCCGTCGCCACCAGGCGCTCCCCCGCCGCCAGCACTGCCTCGGCGACATTGCGACCTAAACCGCTGGCACTGCCGGTAATCAACCAGACCTTAGACATGCTTGTACTCCTTACGACTATTGAGATTAATATTGAGTGAGCACTCACTCATTTTAAACGCAAAGCTTCAATACCGGAAAAAGCCTCGCCTACCCCTTGGCAGTAGCACTCCAGAACGCCTGGAAACCGGCCTCGGCATAACGCTCGGCCTGATCGGGTTCGCGGCGGATGAAATCGATGGTGGTATCGGCCAGGGCGCCCATGATCGCCGAGACAAATGCCGCCGGCTGGTCGCGGAACAACCCGCTGGCAATGCTCTCCTGCATCATGTCGTAGACCTCGCCGAAATCCTGCATGCCGAGCAGCTTGCTCTGTTCGGTGACCTGCGCGGACATCCCGAGCAAAGCCACCACCTTGCGCTTCTGCGGTTCGGCCACACCCCAGTCGACATAACTCCGCCAGGCGTGCCGGACGCGCTTCTTCACCGATTCGCTGCGCGGGTAGCCGGGCATCATCACGTCCCGCAACTCAGCCTTGATATGCAGGTAGAGTTCGTTGAGCAGCACGTCCTTGGAACTGAAATAGTTGAACAAGGTGCCCTCGGCGACACCCGCGAGCCGGGCGATCTTCAGCGTCGGACAACCCAGGCCCTGCTCGGCGAAAACCTCGATGGCGGCGCCGAGGATGGCATTACGTTTGTCTTCGCTTTTCGGTCGGGCCATGGAGAGCAGCGATCAACTTATAAATGAGTAATCACTCAATTAAACCTGTCTCAACGCTCGTTTGCAAGCCCGCTGGTCGTGACGACACCTTCCCTGGCAGGGGAAGGTGCCGGGTGATGGTTCTGCGTCAGAACGCGCTGCGGAAGATCTCTTCGATCTGCCGCTGATCCGCCGCCCTTGGGTTGGTCAGGCCGCAAGCGTCCTTCAAGGCATTGCTGGCAAGGACCGGAATATCCTGCAACTTGGCGCCCAACTCCCGCAAGCCGGCGGGAATCTCGACATCCTTGGCCAAGCTGCGAATCGCCGCAATGGCCGCCTGGGCGCCCTCCTCGGCACTCATGCCCTGGATATCGGCACCCAATGCCTTGGCCACATCGCTCAGGCGCTGCGGGCAGACCAGCGCGTTGAAACTCTGTACATGGGGCAGCAGCACCGCATTGCACACACCATGGGGCAAGTCGTAGAACCCGCCCAACTGGTGCGCCATGGCATGGACGAAGCCCAGCGACGCATTGTTGAAGGCCATACCGGCGAGGAACTGCGCGTAGGCCATGCTTTCCCGGGCCTGCAAATCGGCGCCATCAAACACGGCCTGGCGCAGGTTGGCACTGATCAACTCAATGGCCTTGATTGCACAGGCGTCGGTGATGGGGGTCGCCGCGGTAGAAACATAGGCCTCGACAGCATGGGTCAGGGCATCCATGCCCGTGGCGGCCGTCAGCCCCTTGGGCATGGCGACCATCAGCGCCGGGTCGTTGACCGACAGCAACGGCGTGACGTTACGGTCGACAATCGCCATTTTCACGTGGCGCGATTCATCGGTGATGATGCAGAAACGGGTCATCTCGCTGGCGGTGCCGGCGGTGGTATTGATGGCCACCAGCGGCAGCTGTGGCTTGGCCGAACGGTCGACACCTTCATAGTCGCGGATATGCCCGCCATTGGTGGCGCACAGAGCGATGCCCTTGGCGCAGTCATGGGGTGAGCCGCCACCGAGGGACACGACAAAATCGCACTGGCCGGCCTTGAGTGCCACCAGCCCCTTTTCGACGTTGTCGATGCTCGGATTCGGCTTGGCGCCATCGAACACTACCGAGTCGATATCCTGCATCGCCAACAACCCGGCAATCCGTGCGGCGACACCGGCCTTGGCCAGCCCCGCGTCGGTGACAATCAGTGCTTTGCGAAAGCCATGCTTGCGAATCGCGCTCATGGCTTCGTCCAGGCAATCAATGCCCATGATATTCACGGCGGGGATAAAAAATGTGCTGCTCACGGTAAGCTTTCCTTTAGCTGACGGACTCCCGCCAGCTTCAGTCCAAGACTCGCCGCCTACCTTGACCTGGCTCAAGGAAACTCGCTTGCGCAGCGCCGTTCGTCAGCCGCCGTTTATCTGGATCACGCCACGTCGACGATACGCCTCGATATCGATCCCAAAGGCCCCCGACGAACAGACCTGGCGAATCGCATAAGGCCGGCCCATGGCATCGAGCGCGCTGCCGGCCAGATCGATGACCTTCTCCGGGCAGCGCCGTTTGTCCGCCCCGAGCACGCGCAACAGACGCGGTTTGAGTCGATTGCAGGGCGGCGCGCCAAGGATGATCGCCACTTCGTCATTGCTCATCTCGACGATCTCGCCACTGGGGTACAGGCCGATCAGGCGAATGAAGGCACTGACGATCTGTTCGTCGAAATGGCTGTTGGCCGCCTTGAACAGAATGCGCAGTGATTCGAGGGTCGAACGGCCCTTGCTGTAGACCCGGTCACTGCTGATGGCGTCATAGGCATCGGTCACCGCGACAATCCGCGCATAAAACGGAATCGCCTCGGCACTCAAGCCATGGGGATAGCCCGCCCCGTCGACACGCTCATGGTGCGACAGCACGACATCGAGCGCCGTCAACGGCACGCCGGCCTGGCTGGTGAGCAAGGTGTAGCCTTCCATGGGGTGTTTTTTCATGATGGCGTATTCCTGCTCCGACAACGCCGTCGGTTTGTTCAGGATTTCGCCGGGCACCTTGAGCTTGCCGACATCGTGCAACATGGCACCGACCCCGATCTGCTCCAGTTCCAGGTTCGACAACCCCAGCTCACGGCCCAGGGCAATCGAGAGCATCGCGACACGTAGCGAATGCTCAGCGGTGTAATCATCCTGGAACTTGATCCGGGTCAGCCAGAGCAGCGCCGAGGGGTTGCGCAGGATGCTGTCGACACAGCCCTTGACCACCGCTTTCACCGCGCCGACCTGAATCGGCTCGCCCATCTCCACGGCTTCAAGGATGCGCCAGGACTGCGCCCGTGCCGAGCTCCAGGCCAACTCGGCACGGGCCATTTCCGTGTTGAAATCGACCGGTTCAGCGAGCACCGGGCATTCAACCGAAGTGTCGAGCGGCGTTGCGCACGCCCCGGAAGCACTGGCGATATCCACCCAGGCATACTCGCAGTTCTCGCGCAGCAGCCGCAGCTCTTCCTCGCGCCGTATGCGGAACTCACGAAACGAAAAGGTGGTTTCTTCCCAGGGTCGGTCCAGCGCTTCGATCTGCATGCCGATGGCCAATCGGGCCACCTCGATCTTGATACAGCCTTTGCAGGTATCCGTATCCATTTCACGTCTCCGAATGGATGCGTCAAATAAAAACTGAAGGGCAACCGCCAGCGCCTCAGATCGAGAACTGCGTGACCACCTTGTTCAATTCCACCGCCAGCTTGGACAGCTCATGACTGGCCGCCAGTGTCTGGTTCGCCGCCGATGAACTCTGGATCGACAGGTCGCGGATACTGATCAGGTTCTGGTCCACCGACCGGGCGACCTGAGCCTGCTCCTCGGAGGCGGTCGCGATCATCAGGTTGCGGTCATTGATCTCGCTGATGGCCTGGGCAATCTCGGACAGGGCTGAACCGGCTTCATGGGCAATCAGCAGGGTCTTGCCAGCTTCTTCGTTGCTGCGCTGCATCGATACCACGGCTTGCCCGGTGCCGGTCTGGATGGCACCGATCATCTGCTCGATTTCCTGTGTCGAGACTTGGGTGCGATGCGCCAGGGCCCTTACCTCATCGGCGACCACGGCAAAACCGCGCCCCTGCTCACCGGCCCTGGCGGCTTCGATGGCCGCATTGAGTGCCAGCAAGTTGGTCTGTTCGGCGATGGCCCGGATCACATCCAGCACCTTGCTGATGCTCTGGGCCTGCTGCGCCAGGGACTCGACTTCCTGACCGGTGGATTTGACCGTCGAACTCAGGGTTTCGATGGAGGCAATCGTCTGGTGCACACGCTCGGCCCCGGTGCGGGTCGACAGTTCCGAACGCTGGGTGGACTGCGACGCCGCCACGGCATTGCGCGCCACTTCCTCGACCGCCGCGGTCATTTCATTGACCGCCGTGGCGGCCTGGTCGGTCTCCAGACTTTGGCGCTGGATGCCGCGATTGGACTCATCGGTGACCGCGCTCATTTCTTCGGCGGCCGAGGCCAGCTGTGCCGACGAGTTGCTGATATGCCTGAGGGTATTTTTCAGGCTGGCCTGCATGGCCGCGGTCGAAGCCTGCAACTCGGCCAACTCGTCCTTGCCGTCCACCGCGACCTCGGTGCGCAGGTCGCCCTCGGCGATTTTCCGGGTCGAGACGAGCAACAAGCGTAGTGGGCCGGTCAGGCTGCGGGTAAAGACAATTGCCAGCGATACCGTCAAGACACAGGAAATGATGATGATGGCAAGGGTCGAATAGAAACCACTGTCGAACTGTTGCCGGGCCGCAATGCCGGACTGCACGGCGCCATCGTCGTTGATTTTTTCCAACGCCTCAATGCTGGTTTGCAGATCGTTGGCCAGGGACGGCATCACGGTATTGAGCAGGTTGATCGCCTCTTGGGCGCCCTTCTCGCCAGAGGCCTGTAACACCTCGACGAGTTTCTGCTCATAAGCGGCGGTCTTGCGTTGCACGGCCTCGTAGTCCGCTTGCTCTTCGGGGCTTGAGACCAAGGGCGCATAGGCCTTGATCTGCTGGGCGAGTGTGCCCCTGAGTTCCTGAATACGAGCAGCCTCGGTCTGCTTCATCTGCGCATCGGTGGCCGTGACCCAGCGAAAGCTTTCCAGGCGTATCCGATAGACAGTCACTTCGAGCCGCCCGGCCTGTCGCAAGCTGGCCATCCAGTTGTCCTGCAACTCGACCGCGGCCTCACGAATCAGATGCATTTTCCATAACGCCAGCAAACCCAAGGTAATCAACAGCAGTGTGACAAAGGCAAAACTCAGAAAAGCGCGTGTGGCAATTTTCAGGTTTCTGACTGACATATCGATTACCCCTTAAAGCGGCATTCCATTGCACTGGAAAAAGCACCCAAAAGAGATATCACTACGATATCACCGTAAAAGACGGCCCGTGAAAAAATCGTAGTTCATAGAATGAGGGATGACTCTAAAGAGCCCGTGTTAAAGTTCGCCGTTGATCCTCCCCAGATTTGGCAACCGACGAATGGCGACGATGGAATTCCAGGCATTTGATACCGCGTTAGAAGACTGGAGCGCCTTGCGTGCCGAAATCCCCTGCAGCGGCCTGTTGATCGGTAACGGCGCAAGCCGGGCGATGTGGCAGGCGTTTGCCTACGAGTCGCTGTTCGAACTGGCCCAGACCACCCGCAACCGTCCGCTGGGGCTGAGCGAACTGGCGGTGTTCAAGGCCCTGGAAACCAGTAACTTCGAACAGGTGCTCAGCGCCCTGAAGAACACCATTCGGGTCAATGCGGCGCTGACCATCAGTTCGTCGTCGCCGCGCAATCGCTATTTCGCGATCAAGGAAGCGCTGATCCATGCGATACGCTCGGTGCATATCCCCTGGAAGCACGTACAGGCCGAGAGCCTGGCGCGGATCAATGGCGAGTTGAGTCGCTACCAGACGCTCTACTCGACCAATTACGACCTGCTCACCTACTGGTCGATCATGCAGGCGCCCGAAGCGTTCGACGACCTGTTCCGCGGCGACGATTCGAGCTTCGACCCGGGCGACACCGACAGCCGCGCTACCCGCGTCCTGTACCTGCACGGCGGTCTGCACCTGGTGAAAAACCTCGATGGCAGCACGCGCAAGCTGACCTCGTCGGAAAGCACCCTGTTGGGCAGTTTCGCGATCAATACCCTGGGCGATGTGCCGTTGTTCGTCAGCGAGGGGAATGCGCAGGACAAGCTCAAGGCGATCCGTCATTCGGATTACCTGTCGTACGGCTACGGGCAGTTGGCCGGGCATCAGGGGGCCCTGTGCATCTTCGGTCACAACCTGGGCGAGCAGGACCGGCACATCGTCCAGGCCCTGCGCGATGCGCGGATCAAGACCCTGGCGATCTCGATCTACCCGCGCAGCCAGGCGTTTATCCAGCATCAGAAGCGCCACTTCACCCAGCTGTTCGAGGGTCGGGAAGTGACGCTGCGTTTTTTCGATGCCAAGAGCCACCCGCTGGGTGACCCGCAATTACGGGTCACCCCCGAGGCCTGAGATACCCGCCCGATGAACAGCAGGAAGCAGCCAGAATGAGCCGCGTCATCGACATCGCACTCGATGCGAACAGCATCGACGCCCTGCTCAATGCCCTGCCGGCCTTGATCCCGGTGAAAACCGTGGTCCTGGAGGATGGTCAGCTCAGGATCGAAAGTCGCAGATAGCCGCCTGCCGGGATCGCGCTGTTTTTACCCCGCGTTCGAACGGACCACGCTGAGCTCCGCTACCTGGGCCCGGCGCTGGCTCAGGTAGCGGGTGCAACTGACCCGCAGGAAGGAAGCGAAATTCAGCACCTCCCCGCGAAAGTCCATCACTTCTTCGTAGAGCCGAGTGATCAGTTGGTTGGTGGTCATGCCGTCGGCCGCGGCGATCTCGCCGAGGATGTCCCAGAACTGGTTTTCCAGGCGCAAGGTGGTCACCACGCCACGGATACGCAGCGAGCGGGAGCGCGATTCGTAGAGAATCGGATCGGCCTTGACGTAGAGCTCACACATGACCCAACCCTCCCTTACAACGTGATCTTGGTACCCAGCAGCCCGAGGAACGCCGCCAGCCAGCTGGGGTGCGCCGGCCAGGCCGGGGCAGTGGCAAGATTGCCCTGGACATGGGCCTGGGTCACTTCGATGTCGATATAACGACCACCGGCCAGCCGCACTTCCGGGGCGCAGGCAGGATAGGCGCTGCACTCACGACCGTCGAGAACCCCCGCCGCCGCCAGCAACTGCGCACCATGGCAGACGGCGGCAATCGGCTTGCCGGCGCGGTCGAAGGCCTGCACCAGTTGCAGGACCTTGTCGTTCAGGCGCAGGTATTCCGGCGCACGGCCACCGGGAATCAGCAGTGCATCATAATCGGCGGCATCGACCTTGGCGAAATCGAAGTTCAGGGCAAACAGATGTCCCGGCTTTTCACTGTAGGTCTGGTCGCCCTCGAAATCATGGATCGCGGTGCGGACAGTCTGGCCGGCACTTTTGTCCGGACACACCGCATGCACCTGGTGACCGACCATCAACAGGGCCTGGAATGGCACCATCACCTCGTAGTCTTCGACGTAATCGCCAACCAGCATCAGAATCTTTTTCGCGGCCATGGGGTGAACTCCTCTGGGTAAACGCTTGGGCAGACAAGAGTAGTCAAGGTAGACCCTTGGCACGCAGGCGGGTAATCGCCGGCTACTACGCAGGCCGCCCACGACAAACTGTATGGACAACTCTCTACCCAGCTGTAAGGGCGAGCCGTCGGGACTTTATGGCTAGATGACAGTCCCTGCTTCCCTGATGACTGGCCAACGTTTATGTCCTCCCGTGAAAATACCGGCATGCTGCTCGGCCTGCTGGGTGTGGTGATCTTCAGCCTGACCCTGCCCTTCACCCGTATCGTGGTGCAGGAAATCCACCCGCTGCTCAACGGCCTCGGGCGCGCCCTGGTTGCAGCCGTCCCGGCGGCGGCACTGCTGCTGTGGCGCCGGGAAAAGTGGCCGAGCCGGAACCAGGTCAAGGGCCTGTCACTGGTAATCCTCGGGGTAATCCTGGGTTTTCCGGTGCTCTCGGCCTGGGCCATGCAGACCCTGCCGGCCTCCCACGGTGCCTTGGTCAACGGCCTGCAACCCTTGTGCGTGGCGTTGTACGCGGCCTGGCTGTCCCACGAGCGGCCATCGAGGGCCTTCTGGGCCTGCGCGGCTCTGGGCAGTGCGCTGGTGCTCGGTTATGCGCTGATCAGCGGTGCCGGGAGTATCCAGTCCGGTGACCTGTTGATGCTCGGCGCCATCGCCGTCGGCGGCCTGGGCTATGCCGAAGGTGGCCGCCTGGCCCGGGAGATGGGCGGCTGGCAGGTGATCTGTTGGGCGCTGGTGCTGTCGGTGCCGATCCTGATCGGCCCGGTGCTGTATCTGGCCTGGCAACACCAGGGCGCGATTTCCGCCAAGACCTGGTGGGCCTTCGGTTATGTGGCGTTGTTCTCGCAGTTTCTCGGTTTTTTTGCCTGGTACGCCGGGCTTGCCCTGGGCGGTATCGCCCGGGTCAGCCAGATCCAGCTGCTGCAGATTTTTTTCACCATCGCCTTTTCCGCGCTGTTCTTCGGCGAACACGTCGAGCCGATTACCTGGCTGTTTGCTGGTGGCGTGATTGTCACCGTGATGCTCGGGCGCAAGACCAGCGTCCGCCCGGCGCAACCGGGCAGCTTGCCAGCGGGGGTTCAGCTCAAGTAGCCATCGGCCCGCAGCAGGGTTTCCAGGCAGTGCTCCTGGATGGCGTAGAACGCCTTGAGCTCTTCGATTTTCGCCAGCAGTAACGCCGGATCCTGCGGTTCGGCGCGCTTGACCGCGAGGATCATCTTGTTCTTGTTGGTGTGTTCCAGGGAAATGAACTCGAAGACCTTGGTCTCGTAGCCGCAAGCCTCAAGGAACAGTGCGCGCAAGCTGTCGGTGACCATCTCCGCCTGCTGCCCCAGGTGCAGACCGTATTGCAGCATCGGCTTGAGCAACGCCGGGCTCTGGATCTGTAGGCGGATCTGCTTGTGGCAGCACGGCGAGCACATGATGATCGCCGCGCCGGAACGGATACCGGTGTGAATGGCATAGTCGGTGGCGATGTCGCAGGCATGCAAGGCGATCATCACTTCCAGCTCGCTCGGCGCCACGCTGCGTACATCGCCGCATTTGAAAACCAGCCCGGGATGCTCCAGGCGCGCCGCCGCCGTGTTGCACAGCTTGACCATGTCCTCGCGCAACTCGACCCCGGTGACCTGCCCTTCGACCTGCAAGGTATTGCGCAGGTAATCGTGGATGGCAAAGGTCAGGTAGCCCTTGCCCGAACCGAAATCCGCGACCCGTACCGGCTGATCGAGCTTGATCGGCGAGTGGCTCAGGGCGTGGGAAAACACTTCGATGAACTTGTTGATCTGCTTCCACTTGCGCGACATCGCCGGGATCAGTTCGTGCTGCGAGTTGGTCACCCCCAAGTCGCGGAGAAACGGCCGGCAGAGCTCCAGGTAGCGGGTCTTCTCGCGATTGTGCTCGACGGACGGCACTTCCCGCGCCTGCTGGGCCTTGCCCTTGAACAGCGTGCTCTTGCCCTTCTTGCTGTACTCCAGCTGCACTTCGTCGGTGAGCGACAGCAGGTGGGCATTCTTGAAGGACGCCGGCAGCAGCCCGGCGATGATCGCCTGGCCTTCGGCAAGGGCGAAGTTCTTGGTGATATCACGGGTCTTGTAGCGATAGACAAAGGACAGGCACGCCTGCTCCTTGACCGTCACCTGCTTGATAATCAGCCGTTGCAGGTCCGCTTCATCACCCACGTACTTGGCCAACACCAGCTTGATAAAGGCGTTCTGGCTCAGGCTGGTGTCCAGCAGGTCGAGAAATTGTCCGTGGTGGTCCGGCGCGGGCTGGGCGGGAGTGGCAGTAGCTGACATGGAAAAAGCGCCTCGGGCGTGCGGGATCTGGATAAGGGGAATGCCGGGCATTTTAGGCGGGATGGAACGCCAGGGCACGGGCTTATTTCGTCATTCGTCCGGATACCGCGCCCGAACCGCGGGCCTCAGCCCAACAGCACCAAGCGGTTGGGCAACTGGTTACGCGCCTGGGTCACCGGCACATGGACCTTGAGCAGTTCGCCGCAGGACTCGATGCAGGTGACAAAGCCCTGCAAGGTCTGCCCTTGTTTGACCCGTTCGGTGAAAGCCTTGACGATGGGCTCCCAGGCGCTGTTGTCGAGTCGCCGGGAAATGCCCTTGTCCACCAGGATTTCAACATAGCGCTCGGCCTCGCAGACAAAAATCAGCACACCGGTACTGTCGACGGTGTGATGCAGGCTTTGTTCGAGAAACTGCCGCCGCGCCAGGCCCGACGCCCGCCAGTGCCGCACCGAACGCGGAATCAGCCGGCTGGTGACCGACGGGATGCGGAACACCAGGCACAACACGATAAAACTGCTCCATTGCACCGCCAACAGGCTGTGGCTGTTCAGCCAGCCGAAGGCCAAATTGATGATCCCCGGCACCAGCAGCGCCACCAGGCTGGCCCACAGCAACGGGATGTAGGCGTAGTCATCGGCACGCCGCGCCAGCACCGTCACCAGTTCCGCATCGGTTTGCTGTTCGACCCGGGTGATCGCCTCGGCGACCTGGCGTTGTTCGTACTCAGTCAGTAAGGCCATGGTTGTGCACGCTCTCTAATAATTAGTGTGGATTACCAACTGCCCGATGAGCCGCCGCCACCGAAACTGCCGCCGCCACTGAAACCGCCGCCGGAACGTCCGCCACCGCCAAAGCCTCCGGAGCCGCCCCGGGGCCCGAAGCCCATCAATTGCATGATCGCGCAGATCAGCACGAAGAGAACCATGAGGAAACCGATCAATACCGGGTGCCGCGAACCGAAATCCCCTTCGGGTTCGGTTTTTTCCAGCAGCGGACTGCCCAGGACCTTGAGCATGGCGTCGACACCGGAACTGATGCCGCTGGAAACGTGGTCGCGCTTGAACTGCGGTACGATCAACTGGTTGATGATCAGGGAAGACTGGGCATCGGTCAGGCGATCTTCCAGGCCATAACCGACTTCAATCCGTACCTTGCGCTCGTCCCGGGCCACGATCAGTAGCGCGCCATTGTTCTTGTCCTTCTGGCCGATCCCCCAGTGACGCCCCAACTGGTAGCCATAATCCTCGATGGTCGCGCCTTGCAGGTTCGCCACGGTCACCACCACGATCTGCTCGCCGGTAGCCTTTTCATGGGCCTGCAACTGCTGGTTCAAGGCCTCGCGCACCGGCGCGTCGATCATCTGGGCGCTGTCCACCACCCGCCCGCTCAGTTCGGGAAACTGCAAATCGGCCCTGGCCACCAGCGCCAGCGTGCAAAGCAACAGCCACAGGGCACCTTTGAAAATACGCATGCCTACCTCGTTCGTGATGAAGCAGGGTCGAGCGTTGCCACGGGCAAGCGCGGCAACGCCCATCGGGTTACTGGAACTTCACCTGCGGCGCTTTCTCAGCGTCCTGGGCGGTCGCTTCGAACGTCGGGCGCAACGGCAGGTTGCTGTACATCAGGCTATGCCAGAGGCGGCCGGGAAAGGTACGGATCTCGGTGTTGTACTTTTCCACACTGAGGATAAAGTCGCGCCGCGCCACGCTGATGCGGTTTTCCGTGCCTTCCAGTTGGGACTGCAGGGCCAGGAAGTTCTGGTTCGACTTCAGGTCCGGGTAACGCTCCGAAACCACCATCAAGCGACTGAGGGCACCGGTCAACTGGCCCTGGGCGTCCTGGTATTGCTTGAGCTTCTCGGGATTGTCCAGGGTGCTGGCATCGACCTGGATCGAGGTGGCCTTGGCCCGCGCCTCGACCACCGCGGTCAGGGTTTCCTGCTCCTGTTTGGCATATCCCTTGACCGTTTCCACCAGGTTCGGGATCAGGTCCGCGCGACGCTGGTACTGGTTCTGCACCTGGGCCCAGTTGGCCTTCACCTGCTCGTCATAAGTGGGAATATTGTTGATGCCGCAGCCGGCCAGCAACGTCGCCAGCAATGCCAGTACGGCGTATCTGCAACTCGAACGTAAGCCCTGTTGTGCCTGCATGTTCGAAACCCTCCTTGAAACCTTAGAAAGAGAAAAATCCCGGGATTTTTCTCACCCGGGACTGGGGCATAATCCGCCACAGCCACTGGAATGTGTGAAGCCAATCAGCTAAAAGATGCCCAGCGCGAAAAACGGTTCATCACGGTGCTGGATTATTAGCACAACAAGAGTCGCTCCCTATAACTAAACAGCCCGGCCAGTGCTCAACGATTGGTCGCCGGACCGGGCTCCGAGATAATCATTCATGAAGAAGTTGTGTTTGCTGGGCCTCGCTATTGGCCTGGCCAGTCTCCCGGTAGTGGCTGACACAAAGCCCGCCGCCCTGGAAAACAAGGACGCTTTCATCGCCCAGTTGATGAAGCAGATGACCCTCGAGGAAAAGATCGGCCAATTGCGTCTGATCAGTATCGGCCCGGAGATGCCCCGGGAATTGATCCGCAAGGAAATCGCCGCCGGCCACATCGGCGGCACCTTCAACTCCATCACCCGTCCGGAAAACCGTCCGATGCAGGACGCGGCCATGCGCAGCCGGCTGAAGATCCCGATGTTCTTCGCCTATGACGTGATCCACGGCCACCGGACCATTTTCCCCATCAGCCTGGCCCTGGCCTCCAGCTGGGACATGGACGCCATCGGTCGTTCCGGGCGCATCGCCGCCCAGGAAGCCAGCGCCGACGGCCTGGATATCACCTTCGCGCCGATGGTCGATATTTCCCGCGACCCGCGTTGGGGCCGGACCTCCGAAGGTTTCGGCGAGGACACCTACCTGGTCTCGCGCATTGCCAAGGTGATGGTCCACGCCTACCAGGGCAAGAGTCCGAGCGAACCGGACAGCATCATGGCCAGCGTCAAGCACTTCGCCCTCTACGGCGCGGTGGAAGGCGGTCGCGACTACAACGTGGTCGACATGAGCCCGGTAAAAATGTACCAGACCTACCTGCCACCTTATCGCGCCGCCCTCGACGCCGGCGCGGGCGGGGTGATGGTCGCGCTGAACTCGATCAACGGCATACCCGCTACCTCCAACACCTGGCTGATGCAAGACCTGCTGCGCAAGGAGTGGGGCTTCAAGGGCCTGGCAGTGAGTGACCACGGGGCGATTTTCGAACTGCTCAAGCACGGCGTCGCCAAGGATGGTCGCGAGGCGGCCAAGCTGGCGATCAAGGCCGGCATCGACATGAGCATGAACGACTCGCTGTATGGCAAGGAACTGCCGGGGCTGATCCAGTCCGGCGAAGTGCCGCAAAGCGACCTGGACAATGCCGTGCGTGAAGTGCTTGGCGCCAAGTACGACATGGGCCTGTTCAAGGACCCGTACCTGCGCATCGGCAAGGCCGAGGACGATCCGGCCGACACCAATGCCGAAAGCCGCCTGCACCGCAGCGATGCCCGGGATATCGCGCGGCGCAGCCTGGTGCTGCTGAAGAACCAGAGCCAGACCCTGCCACTGAAGAAATCAGCGAAGATCGCCCTGGTCGGCCCGCTGGCCAAGGCGCCGATCGACATGATGGGCAGTTGGGCCGCCGCCGGCCTGCCGGCGCAGTCGGTCACCCTGTATGACGGCATGAGCCGCGCCCTGGGCGACAAGGGTCAACTGGTCTACGCCCGCGGCTCGAACATCACCGCCGACAAGAAGGTCGTGGATTACCTGAACTTCCTCAACTTCGATGCCCCGGAAGTGACGGATGACCCGCGCCCGGCGCAGCAGATGATCGACGAAGCGGTCAAGGCCGCGCAGCAGGCCGATGTGGTGATCGCCGCCGTGGGCGAGTCGCGGGGCATGTCCCACGAGTCGTCGAGCCGTACCGACCTGAACATCCCGGCCAGCCAGCGGGACCTGATCAAGGCCCTCAAGGCCACCGGCAAGCCCCTGGTACTGGTGCTGATGAACGGCCGTCCGCTGACCATCGCTCATGAGCAGGACCAGGCCGATGCCGTGCTGGAAACCTGGTTCAGCGGCACCGAAGGCGGCAACGCCATCGCCGACGTGCTGTTCGGTGACTACAACCCGTCGGGCAAGCTGCCGATCACCTTTCCGCGTTCGGTCGGCCAGGTGCCGATGTACTACAACCACCTGACCATCGGCCGGCCGTTCACACCGGGCAAGCCCGGCAACTACACCTCGCAGTACTTCGACGAGGAAAACACCCCGCTGTACCCCTTCGGTTACGGCCTGAGCTACACCGACTTCAGCCTGAGCGACATGGCCCTGTCTTCGACCACGCTGAACAAGAGCGGCAAGCTCGATGCCAGCATCACGGTCAAGAACACCGGCAAGCGTGACGGCGAAACGGTGGTGCAGCTGTATATCCAGCAAGTCGCCGGCTCCATGATCCGTCCGATCAAGGAACTGAAGAACTTCCAGAAAGTGATGCTCAAGGCGGGCGAACAGAAGGTCCTTCACTTCAGCATCGATGAGGAAGACCTGAAGTTCTACAACGCCCAGTTGAAGTACGCCTCGGAGCCGGGCAAGTTCAACGTGCAGATCGGTCTCGACTCGCAGAATGTGACGCAGCAGAGTTTCGAGTTGCTGTAAATTCTGCCACTGGCCGCTCCTGTGGGAGCGGAGCTTGCCCGCGAAAGGGACCTTGAGGTCGCCAAACGCTTCGCGGGCAAGCTCCGCTCCCACAAGTCAGCGCCCACCTGATTCAGCATGCTATCTTTCCCGCCCGTCCCCAGCCTGTCGTTGCCCGTATGTCGCCGATCCCCCGTTTCCTGCGTCTGGCGTTCTATACCCTGCTGATTGCCGCCGGTACCGCCCTGGCCGCCGGCTGGGCCGTACATCGCGCCGAACAACAGGCCCTGGTCGACGACGCCTCACGGGGCAAGACGCAACTGACGCTTTACGCCAACTCGCTGCACACCCTGATCGAACGCTACCGCGCGCTGCCCGCCGTGCTCGCCCTCGACCCGCAATTGCGCGCGGCCCTGGCCGGCCCCGTCGATGCGGAACAACAGGATACCCTGAACCGCAAACTGGAACGGATCAACGGCGCTGCCCGCTCTTCCACCCTGCAACTGCTCGACCGCAATGGCCTGTCGGTGGCCGCCAGCAACTGGAACCAGCCCAGCAGCTACGTCGGTCACAACTACGGCTTTCGCCCCTACTTCAAGCAAACCCGCGTCGAGGGCAGCGGACACTTCTATGCCGTGGGCGTGACCAGCGGCATTCCCGGCTATTTTCTCGCCAGCGCGGTGACCGGCGACAACGGTGAATTCCTCGGAGCCATGGTGGTAAAACTGGAGTTCCCGGAACTCGAGCGTGAGTGGAGCAAGGGCAACGACACACTGCTGGTCAGCGATGCCCGCGACATCGTGTTTATCGCCAACCAACCCGGCTGGCGTTATCGCCTGCTGCGCCCGTTGCGTGACAACGATCGCAGCGAAATCGGCAGCACCCGGCAATATGACAAACAGTCCCTGAGCCCCCTCGAATACCGGCCCTTGCGGATGTTCGGCGACAACAGCTACCTGACCCGGGTCGACGGCCCGGACGGCAGTGCCGACTACCTCTGGGAATCGCAGCCGCTGCCTCCGGAAGATTGGACTCTGCACCTGCTGCGCAAACCGCAGATGGCCGCCGAGGAACGACGCAATGCCGCGCTTGCCGGTGCCGGCCTGTGGCTGACCCTGGTGTTTCTGCTGCTGTTCCTCAGCCAACGCTGGCGTCTGGCGCGCCTGCGCCAGCGCAGTCGCGAAGAACTGGAACGCCTGGTCGAGGAACGCACCCGCGACCTGCGTACCGCCCAGGACGGCCTGGTGCAATCGGCCAAGCTCGCAGCGCTGGGGCAGATGTCCGCCGCCCTGGCCCACGAGATCAACCAGCCGCTGACCGCCCAGCGCATGCAATTGGCCAGCTTGCGCCTGTTGCTCGATCACGGTCGGATCGACGACGCCTACCAGGCTCTCGCGCCGCTGGAGCAGATGTTGACCCGCATGGCGGCCCTCACCGGGCACTTGAAAACCTACGCCCGACAAAGCCCCAGCGGCCTGCGCGAGCCTCTCGACCTGGCCACGGTAGTCGACCAGGCCTTGCAACTGCTGGACCCGCGCTTGCGCGAGGACGCGGTCAGCACGGTGCTGCACCTGACCCGCCCGGCCTGGGTCCGGGGCGATGCCATTCGCCTGGAGCAGGTGCTGATCAACCTGTTGCGCAACGCCCTGGACGCCATGCACGACAAGCCGCTCAAGCGCCTGGAAATCCGTATCGAAGCACGCCCTCCGGTGTGGCTGCTGACCGTGGGCGATAGCGGCGGTGGCATTGCCGAGGAACACCTGAGCAAGGTCTTCGATCCGTTCTTCACCACCAAGCCGGTGGGTGATGGCCTCGGCTTGGGTCTGGCGGTGTCCTACGCCATCGTCCATGAACTGGACGGCCGCCTGAGCGTCGACAATCGCCACGGCGGCGCCCACTTCAGCCTGACCTTGCCTATTGCCCCGGAGATGGACACTCGATGAACGCTGTGATCGTGGTCGATGACGAAGCCAGCATCCGCACGGCCGTCGAGCAATGGTTGCGCCTGTCGGGCTTCCAGGTGCAGACCTTCAGCCGCGCCGAAGAGTGCCTGGCACAACTGCCCCATGATTTTCCCGGGGTGATCCTCAGCGACGTGCGCATGCCCGGCATGGGCGGTCTGGAATTGCTGGCGCGTTTGCAAGCACACGACCGCGACCTGCCGGTGATCCTGCTGACCGGCCACGGTGACGTCCCCATGGCCGTGGAAGCCATGCGCGATGGGGCCTATGACTTCCTGGAAAAACCCTTCAGCCCGCAGACCCTGCTTGCCAGCCTCGCCCGGGCCATGGAGAAACGCCGCCTGGTGCTGGAGAACCGCCAGTTGCATGAACAGGCCGATCAGCGCTCCCGACTCGAGCGCAGCCTGCTGGGGGTTTCCCGCAGCCTGCAAACCCTACGCCGGCAGGTGCTGGAGCTGGCGGCGCTGCCGGTCAATGTGCTGATCCGCGGTGAAACCGGCAGCGGCAAGGAACTGGTTGCCCGTTGCCTGCATGACTTCGGACCGAGGGCCGCCAAGCCATTTGTCGCCCTCAACTGTGCGGCGATTCCCGAGGCCTTGTTTGAAGCCGAGTTGTTCGGCCATGAAAGCGGGGCCTTTACCGGGGCCCAAGGCAAGCGCATCGGCAAGCTGGAATACGCCGATGGTGGCACCTTGTTTCTCGACGAAATCGAAAGCATGCCGCTGGCCCAGCAAGTGAAACTGCTACGGGTGCTGCAGGAGCAGAAGCTCGAGCGGCTGGGTTCGAACCAGAGCATCACGGTGGATCTGCGCATTGTCGCCGCGACCAAGCCCGACTTGCTGGACGAAGCCCGGGCCGGGCGTTTTCGCGAAGACCTGGCCTACCGGCTGACGGTGGCACAGTTGCGCCTGCCGCCATTGCGCGAACGACGCGAAGATATCCCGTTGCTGTTCGAACACTTCGCCTACCACGCGGCCGAGCGAATGGGGCGGACCCCGACGCCATTGAGCGGACCGCAGTTGAGCCGCCTGTTGAGCCATGACTGGCCGGGTAATGTGCGAGAGTTGGCCAATGCCGCCGAGCGCTCGGTACTCGGCCTGGATGAGCCGGAGCCTGACGCAATCGATCCGGGCCAATCCCTGGCGGCGCAGCAGGAAGCCTTTGAAGCGCAATGCCTGCGTTCGGCCCTGAGCCGGCACAAGGGCGATGTCAAAGCGGTACTTGAAGAGCTGCAACTGCCGCGTCGCACCTTCAATGAGAAAATGCAGCGCCATGGCCTGGCGCGCGAAATGTTCCTCAAGGACGAGTGACTGCCCCTTGTGAAGAACGGGCTTGCCCTAATGCCAGTCAGCTAAGAGCGATCTTAAGCCTGGCCGAAATTTGTGGCGAGCGGGCTTGCCCGCGCTCGGCTGCGAAGCAGCCGTAAAAACAGACACCTCGTTCTACCTGATACACCGCAACCACCGGTCTCAGGGCCGCTTCGCGCCCCAGCGCGGGCAAGCCCGCTCGCCACAATCACAATAGAGCGGGTTCACATCGGCAATTTCCCGCTTACCGTTTTATCGCCAATAGGCGGATTTCCGCTCATAAAATCCCGGTGCTCCCCTCTAAACCGGGCCTTCAGTCGTTGGCACAGCTCCTGCTATAGCCCTGGCAGGCTGCGCTCGCGCGCGCTCCACAAAAACAATGACTTGAAGGTTCCCCGATGGATAACTCCGCTACCCTGCCCCTGGGGTCGGCCGCCGTGCCGGCCAAAGAAAGAACCACCGCCAACCGTCTGAAATCGATCTTCAGCGGTTCGGTCGGCAACATGGTCGAATGGTACGACTGGTACGTCTACGCCGCGTTCTCGCTGTACTTCGCCAAGGTCTTCTTCCCCAAGGGCGACACCACCGCCCAACTCCTCAACACTGCCGCGATCTTCGCCGTGGGCTTCCTGATGCGCCCGATCGGTGGCTGGCTCATGGGCCTCTACGCCGACCGCAAGGGACGCAAGGCGGCCCTGATGGGTTCGGTCCTGCTGATGTGCGCCGGCTCCTTGATCATCGCCCTCACCCCCGGCTATGAAACCATCGGCGTCGGCGCGCCGATCCTGCTGGTGGTCGCCCGCCTGATGCAGGGCCTGTCGGTCGGCGGCGAATATGGCACCTCGGCCACCTACCTCAGCGAGATGGCGACCAAGGAACGTCGCGGCTTCTTCTCCAGCTTCCAGTACGTGACCCTGATCTCCGGCCAGCTCATCGCCCTGGCGGTGCTGATCGTGCTGCAACAGACCCTCACCACCGAACAGCTGCAGGTCTGGGGCTGGCGGATTCCGTTCGCCATCGGCGCCCTGTGTGCCGTGGTCGCGCTCTATCTGCGTCGTGGCATGGAAGAAACCGAGTCGTTCACCAAGAAGAAGGAGGCGCCGAAAGAAAGCCTGATGCGCACCCTGATGCGCCATCCCAAGGAACTGATGACCGTGGTCGGACTGACCATGGGCGGCACCCTGGCGTTCTACACCTACACCACCTACATGCAGAAATACCTGGTGAACACGGTGGGCATGAGCATCTCCGACTCCACCACCATTTCGGCGGCGACGCTGTTCCTGTTCATGTGCCTGCAACCGCTGGTCGGGGCGCTGTCGGACAAGATCGGCCGGCGACCGATCCTGATTGCCTTCGGTATCCTCGGGACGCTGTTTACCGTGCCGATCCTCAGCACCCTGCACACCATCCAGACCTGGTGGGGCGCATTCTTCCTGATCATGGCGGCGCTGATCATCGTCAGCGGCTACACCTCGATCAACGCGGTGGTGAAGGCCGAGCTGTTCCCGACTGAAATCCGCGCGCTGGGCGTAGGCCTGCCGTATGCCCTGACCGTCTCGATCTTCGGCGGCACCGCGGAGTACATCGCACTGTGGTTCAAGAGCGTCGGCATGGAAACCGGTTACTACTGGTACGTGACGGCCTGCATCGCCTGCTCGTTGCTGGTGTACGTGACCATGAAGGACACTCGCAAGCATTCTCGGATCGAGACCGACTGAGTACCGACAGCACTGCGCCCCTGTAGGAGCCCGCTTGCCGGCGATGAGGCCCTTGAGGCTTGTAGCGTCGATGTGGACGCCATCGCCGGCAAGCCGGCTCCCACAAGGTTCGGCGGTGTTTTCAGAAGTTGCATTCCCCTCCCTTGCCCCACGCCTTTAGCGCGCGCTCCTGGCGCATTAGCGCGCAGTCGCAAAAGAATTACCTGAATTAATAGTCAGTTAATTTCCAAGCGACATTCTGATCCTACGTTAGATCGACCTGGCCCCGGCCCCTTGGCATCACGTTGAATGCCGACCTTTTCCGGCGCCATATATATCGACTTATACGATCAATTTAAGCGTTTATTTGCGCTTTTTAATCAAATTAACAAGCGTAAAATCGCTTCCATACCCACTGAACACAACACACACCTTCAGGAGCAACCACCATGAAAACCAAACTGATCCTCGCCCTGGCCCTCTCGGTACTGGCTACCAACACCTTCGCTGCCGATGGTTATGACAAAACTCCAGGCGGCGCCTATACCGTGGCTGCCGATGGTTACGACAAGACTCCAGGTGCCAACGCTGTTGCCGCTGACGGCTATGACAAGACCCCTGGTGCCAACGCTGTTGCCGCTGACGGCTATGACAAGACCCCTGGTGCCAACGCTGTTGCCGCTGACGGCTATGACAAGACCCCTGGTGCCAACGCTGTTGCCGCTGACGGCTACGACAAGACCCCTGGTGCCAATGCTGTTGCCGCTGACGGCTATGACAAGACCCCTGGTGCCAACGCTGTTGCCGCTGACGGCTATGACAAGACCCCTGGTGCCAACGCTGTTGCCGCTGACGGCTATGACAAGACCCCTGGCGCTGCTGCCATCAGCTAACCCGTCCGTTAGCCTTGCAGCCCGGCTTCGGCCGGGCTTAGTCATTTCTGGCGGGCAGAAATACAAAGCTTCCAGGCGATGAAGAACTCAAGTGGCGAGCGGGCTTGCCCGCGCTGGGGTGCGAAGCAGCCCTAAAATCAGCGTCCTCATTGTGTCAGGTAGAATGCGATCACAGGTTTTACGGCTGCTTCGCAACCGATCGCGGGCAAGCCCGCTCGCCACAAGTGCGCGGATATCCAACTATCGCATTTCAAAACCCGGCAACGCACACTGTGCACCTGCACTTCCATCCTGCCCGCGGAACCTCGAACCATGTCCGACGCTATCCACTACTACGAACCCGCCAACGGCCACGGCCTGCCCCACGACCCCTTCAATGCCATCGTCGGCCCGCGGCCCATCGGCTGGATCTCCTCGCAGGATGCCGAGGGTCGCCTGAACCTGGCGCCCTACAGTTTTTTCAACGCGTTCAACTACATCCCGCCGATCGTCGGATTCGCCAGCGTCGGCCGCAAGGACAGCCTGAACAACATCGAACAAACCGGTGAGTTCGCCTGGAACCTCGCCACCCGGCCCCTGGCCGAAGCCATGAACCAGAGTTGCGCGGCGGTGCCTGCCGAGGTCAATGAATTCGAACTGGCCGGCCTCACGCCCGCCACCTCGCGGATCATCAAGGTGCCGCGGGTACAGGAAAGCCCGGTGTCGTTCGAATGCAAGGTCACCCAGATCATTCAACTGCAACGGGCGGATCGGGAATTGGTGCCCACCTGGCTGGTGCTCGGCGAAGTGGTCGCCGTGCATATCGCCAAGTGGCTGCTCAAGGATGGGATCTACGACACCGCCGCCGCCGAGCCGATTCTGCGCGGCGGTGGTCCGGCGGACTATTTCCAGTTGGGCCCGGAAGCCCTGTTCAAGATGTACCGCCCACGCGCCTAACGACCAGCGCACGTCCGTGTAGGAGCCAGCTTGCTGGCGATGAGGCCCTTGAGCCTTGCCGCGCCCATCCGGACGCCATCGCCAGCAAGCCGGCTCCTACAAGGACCGTGCCCGGCAAAGGATCAGTTGAAAACCTAGGCGACAGCCCAGGACAGCTCACCCTCTTCGTCGACATCAACCAGACGCGCAAGCTCTTGCGCGGCAGCCTCGTCGGCCTCGAAGGCAGTCTTGAACTTCTGTTCAGCGAGTATTTTGTGAAACCGTGGTGCACCGGAACCGTCCAGGGCTTTCACGGCTATCGCCGCGCTATAACCGCCCTCACCAGGAACCACCGCCGAAACGGCTTCGAAGTGTGTGAATGCTTTACGTGCCATGCCTGTTATCCCGGCCAATTGATTGGCCGGCATTCTAAACCTTCAGCTGGCCAACTGCTGCAAGGCACCGGCGCTGGACAGATGAAAATCGCACTGGGCCCGGGCTGCGCTGACATCGCTGAACGTGTGGAAGTCGAAGCTGTCGACCACCAGTTCCTGGATCAGCTCGGCAAAGACCTGCATCACCGGGGTATTGAAGTAGGCCGTCATGGTCGGTTGGTTGACCCAGAACCCGGACACCAGCCACAAGTCGGCATCGGCCAGGGAGTGCTGCAGGGAAAACTGCAGGCAACCGGGGGCCTGGCGGGAAGGTTCGATCAAGCTGCTCAGCCGTGCGCCCAGCTCGACGGAACGCCCTGGGCGTGCACGAACGAAGGCCATGTGACTGACGGGGATAGGCTTGGACATGCGCGGCGCTCCCGAAGAGAAATTGTACTCGCTCAAACAGTGCGGGGACTGACGGCGACAGGAACAGAGATTAGAGCGTTTGCCGAGGGGGTCGTTAGTCGATTCCTGCCGGCTTATTGCACAATCCTGCCGCAACACCGATTCCCACGACCGCCAATGCCCCGGCCGTCCCGGCTCCTGTCCACGGCGTTTTGAGCAACTTCACGGCCACCAATCGCCTGTAACATGAGCGTCATATGAAAAGACGGCAGAATCAGGCAAGAATTGCGCAGTATTGTCCTGGCGCTGCGGATTGCCCAAACTTAAGCTTGCCCCCATTCGCAATCACCTCCAGGGCCCGCCATGTCCTTGCTCGATCAACCCCAAGTCCCCCTGCCGCTCGAAATGGAAAAGCTGCGCGCGGAACTGGCCGAGATCATCTGCCGCAACACCGGTGAAGACGGTAGCTACGCCACCGCGGTGGGCTCGCTGCACCTGTCGCGCCATAGCCGGCCCCACGAGTTCTCCCCGGTACTGGCCCAGCCGGCCCTGTGCGTCATGGCCCAGGGCCGCAAGGAAGTACGCCTGGGGGACGAGAACTTTGTCTACGACCCGCTGAACTACATGGTGGTCTCGGTTTCCATGCCGATTTGCGGGCGGATCGCCAGTGTCTCGCCGCAACACCCGATCCTCGCCTTGCGCGTGGATATCGATCCGGCCGAGATCAGTGCTCTGATTGCCGAGGCCGGGCCCATGGGCGTGCCCAGTCGGCCGACCGGGCGCGGCTTGTATGTGGAGCGCCTGGACACGCAGATGTTCGATGCCCTGCTGCGCCTGACCCGACTGCTCGACAGCCCGAAAGACATCAACATGCTCGCGCCGCTGATCCGCCGGGAAATTCTCTATCGACTGCTGCGCAGCCCGCAGGGTTACCGGCTATACGAGATCGCCATCGCCAACAGCCAGAGCCATCGGGTCAGCCAGGCGATCAAGTGGCTGAACGGTCATTTCGAGCAACCGCTGCGCATCGACAGCCTGGCCCGCGAAGCCAACCTGAGCGTGTCTACCCTGCACCACCGGTTCAAGGCGATGACCTCCATGAGCCCGCTGCAGTACCAGAAGCAATTGCGCCTGCAGGAAGCGCGACGGCTGATGCTGATCGAAGGCCTCGACGCCTCGGCGGCGGGCTACCGCGTGGGCTATGAAAGCCCCTCGCAGTTCAGCCGCGAATACAGCCGGCTGTTCGGTGCGCCGCCGCTGCGCGACCTGGCGCGGTTGCGCCTGAGTGTCTAGGCGCTAGGCTGCCAGCACCCGACAGGCCTCTGCCGGGATCGTCACCGCGACCCTATGCCCCACCCCCAGGCCAATGCCCTGGCACGGCGTGCTCAGCGCCGTGAACGACACGCCGGAACACTCGACGATGGTTTCAATGGTCGAGCCGATATCGCGGACGAAGATCACCGTGCCGAGCAGGCGATTGTGTCCTGCCGTCGCCTCGGGCGCGGAGAGTTGCAGGTCCTCCGGACGTACCAGCATCCGCACCTGCTTGCCGGCCTCGACAGCGACACTGCCCGGCACCTCGATGCTCTCGCCCCCCGGTAGCCCGATCCGTCCCCCGCCCAGCACCGTGGCCGGAAAGATATTGCCCGAACCGATGAAGTCGGCGACGAACTCGTTGGCCGGATGCCGATAGATCTCGATGGGCGTGCCCACTTGCTGCACCCGATGCTCGCCCAGCACCACCACGATATCGGCCATGGTCATGGCTTCACGCTGGTCGTGGGTGACCATGATGGTGGTGATGTTCAGGCGCTGTTGCAATTGGCGGATTTCCACCTGCATCGACTCGCGCAACTTGGCATCCAGCGCCGACAGCGGCTCATCCAGCAGCAGCAGCTTGGGCCGCGCGGCAATCGCCCGGGCAATCGCCACCCGTTGGCGCTGCCCACCGGAAAGCTTGGACACCGGCCGCTCGATCATCTCGCTCAGTTGAATCAGTTGCAGCAGCTCGACCACCCGCGCTTGCTGTTCGGCCTTGCCGACTCCGCGCAGTTTCAGCGGGTAGGCTATGTTTTCGCCCACGGTCATATGGGGAAACAGCGCCAGGGACTGGAACACCATGCCGAAGTTGCGCAGGTGTGCCGGGGTCTGGCCGATGTCTTCGCCATCCAGACGGATTTCGCCGCCGCTGAGGGTTTCCAGGCCGGCGATCATCCGCAGCAAGGTGGTCTTGCCGCACCCCGAAGGGCCGAGGAAGCACACCAGCTTGCCCTCGGGCAGATGCAAATTGACGTCCTTTACCGCACAGGCCATGCCGTAGTGCTTTTCAACGTTTTCCAGAATCAGTCCAGTCATGTTGCTTACCTCAAGAAATCAGAAGGAAACGCCGCCTTCGCCCACCAGCTTCTCCAACGCCCAGATCAGGACGAAGTCGATCAGCACGATCAGCACGGCAAAGGAGAAGACAGTGGGGTCCAGGGACGAGACGGTGCGGCTGTACATCCAGATCGGCACGGTCATCACGTCGATGGTGTAGAGGAAATAGGTCACGGTGAATTCGTTGAACGAGACGATGAACGCCAACAGCATCCCGGCGAGAATCCCCGACTTCATCAACGGCACCACCATATCGAGGATCGCCCGCTGCGGCGAGGCGCCGAGCATCTGCGCGGCCTCCTCGACCTCGCTGCCGATGGAAAGCATGGCCGCCGTGCAGTTCTTCACCACGAAGGGCAAGGCCAGGATCACATGGGCGATCACCAGTCGCGAGAAGCTCATCTGGAACGGCAGGCTGTCGAACACCAGTAGCAAGGCCAGGCCCAGCACCACCATCGGAAACACCAGGGGCAGGGACATCAGTTGCAGCGCCACGGCCTTGCCACGAAACTCGCAGCGCACCAGCGCATAGGCGGCGGGCACTGCCACCAGGGTCGCGAAGAGCATGGTCAGGCAAGCCACCAGCAGGCTGGTGGTCATCGCCTTGCCCAGGCTCAGCACATCGCTGCTATCGGGTGAGACGAAGGTCTGCCAGGCCGCGCGATACCATTGCAGGCTGTAGCTGCTGGGTGGGAAGTCGAGGTTCGAGGCACCGCTGAAGGACATGACGATCATGGTCAGGATCGGCAGCACCGCCAGCAGCAGGATGATCCCCGAAAGAATCCCGGCGAAGCGTCCGGTCTCCCCCGGCAGGACCGACAGGCGTTTGTACGACGACAGGCTCATTGGCAGGACTCCAGCATCCGGCGCCGACGGCCGGTGACGTATTCGGACAGGGTCATGATCGCCAGGGTGGTGATGATCAGGACCACGCCGGCCGCCGAGGCTGCCGGCCAGTTCATCAGCGGGGCAATCTGGTCATGGACCATCACCGCCAGCATCGGTACGCGCCGACCGCCCAGCAGCAGGGGCACGACAAAGCTGCTGGCGTTGTAGGCGAACACCAGGGTCGCGCCGGTGATGATGCCCGGCAGGCTCATGGGCAGGACCACCTGACGAAACACCTGGAAGCGGCTGGCGCCGAGGGTCGCGGCGGCCTCTTCGTAAGTGCGCGCGACACCGCGCATGGCGCTGGCGATCGGTAGTACCGCGAGGGGAAAGGCGGTTTGCACCAGGCCCATCAACACACCGTTCTGGTTGTACAGCAGCATGATCGGGCGCTTGATCAGGCCCAGGCCCATCAGTGCCTGGTTGAGCATGCCGCCGGGACCGAGGATCACCAGCCAGCCGTAGCTTTGCAGCAGCAGGTTGACCAGCAGCGGCAGGAGCACCGCGGCGAGGAAGATCCGCCGCAGAAACGGCGAAGTCAGGCGCGACATGGTGTAGGCCACGGGGATCGCCAGCAGCACCGCGATCACGGCGCTGAACAGCGCCAGGCGCAGGGTCAGCAGCAACGACTTGAGGTAGTAGGGTTCCAGCAGTTGCGCGTAGCTGGCGAGGCTGAAGCCGGTCCATTCGGCGCCCTTGGTGCCGACGCTCATGCGCAGCACCAGCAGGCTGGCGAGGATCAGCACGGCGAGAAACAGCATCGACGGCGAGAGGAAAAGCCAGGCCCGGGCGGTGGGTGAAATACCCGCTGCAGGGCGCGGCAATGCCACGCCGACCGGCCGGGTCAGAGGTTGGTGTTCCATAAAAAGAGTCTCGACTGAGAGAAATCATCAACAAGCCAGGCGCCTGGAGGACACGCTTGATCATCAGGATTAAACGCGCTCCTTGTGGGAGCGGAGCTTGCCCGCGAAGCTTCTGGCGTCCTCAAGGACGCCTTCGCCGGCAAGCCAGGCTCACAAGGTTGTGCAGTGATCAGACCTGGCGCTACCGGAGGCCTCAGGACGAAAAGATTTCCGTATAGCGGCGGATCCACTGGTCATGCACCGTCGCCAGGAAAGCGTTGTCGTGCATGATGGCTTTCTCGGCGATCTGTTCCGGGGTCAGGATGTACGGGCTCTTGCGCGCCTCGGCGGAGATGATCGCCTTGGCGTTGACCGGGCCGTTGAAGATGTCTTCGGCCATCTTGCCCTGCACCAGCGGGTCGAGCGAATGGTCGATAAAGGCGTAGGCCAGGTCGGTATCGCCAGGACGACTCTTCGGCATCACCGAGAGCATCAGGTCGGTGTAGAAGCCTTCCTTCATACCGAATGTAGCGCCAAGGCCGTAGGCCGGATCGCGGATCTGTTTCGGAAAGAACGCCGGGGCATACAGGCCGCCCAGGTCCAGCGAACCGGTGCGGAACAGCTCGGCGATCTGGTTGGGGTTTTCCCCAAGGGTGACCACGCGGTCCTTGAGCTCGGCGAGTTTCTTGAAGCCCGGCTCGATATTGTGTTCGTCACCACCGGCCAGCTTGGCGGCGATGATGATCAGGTCCATGGCCTCGGTCCAGTTCGGCGGCGGCAGGAACAGGTTGCTGGCGAAGTCCTTGTCCCACAGTGCCGCGTAGCTGTCCGGCGCCTCCTTCACGGTGCGGGTGCTGTAGACCAGGCTGTTGCACCAGAGCAGGTAGCCGATGCCATGGCCATTGGCACCGGTGCGGTATTTTTCCGGCACGTCCACCAGGTTGGGAATGCGGTTCAGATCGGGTTTTTCCAGCAACCCGGCGGTGGCCAGGCCTTCGGCGCCGACACCGGCCAGGGTGATGATGTCGTACTGCGGACGGTCACCGCCGGCCTTGAGCTTGGCGACCATTTCCGAGGTGCTACCGGTGCGGTCGGCGATGACCTTGGCGCCGGTCTTGGCCTCGAACGTCGCGGCGATATTGCGCAGTGCGGCGAGGCCGGTGTCATCGGACCAGGTCAGCAACTTCAGGGTCTTGCCCTGGAAGCGGGTGTCGCTGGCATTGGCCCGGATAAACGGCATGCTCATGGCGGCCGCAGCCACCGAAGCGACGCCCACGGTCTTGATGAACTGCCTTCTGTTCAGGTCGTACTGGCCCATTTCGGACTCCCTTTGTTTTTTTAGGTATGAGGTCGGTCGCAACGCGTGCAGCCGGTCTTCGATCTCGCTGGAGCCCCCGAGAACCGCGGGTCGTGGCTGAATCGGCAGGTTCATCCTGAGGTCGCCCGGAACCGGCAACAATCGAAAGTTTGTCATCGAAGCCATGCACCCGGCGCATGCCTCATTTCGAGGCATGCGTTGCCCTGTCAGGGACCAGACCTGTCCCCGGGACCAGACACAAAACATACAGGCATGACAAAACCCTGTAGGACCCGGCTTGCCGGCGACGGCGTCCGAATAGTCTGCGCAAGACTCAAGGACCTAATCGCTGGCAAGCCGGCATCTACAGGGGGTGCGGTGTCGTTAAAATCCGCTCGCTCTACAGGGCGCGAATCACATGCTTGATCTCCTGGAACGCCTGCAAGCCCCAAGGCCCCAACTCACGACCCAGGCTGCTCTGCTTGTAGCCGCCCCAGGCGGTCTGCGGGAAGATCACCTGCGGCGCATTGATCCACACCAGCCCGGCCTGCAAGGCATTGGCGACCCGCTGCGCGGTCTCATCACTGCGGCTGACCACACTGGCCACCAGGCCGAACTCGCTATCGTTGGCCAGCGCCAGCGCCTCGGCTTCGCTGGCAAAACTGCGCACGCAAAGCACCGGGCCGAAAATCTCTTCACGCCACAACGCACTGTCCAGGGGCACTTCGGTAAAGATCGTCGGTCGCAAAAAAAAGCCACGCGCAAGCTCCGGCGGACGTCCGCCGCCACAGACCAGCCGGGCGCCAACACTCAGACCACGGTCGATATGGCCGAGCACGCGCTGGTATTGCGCCTGGTTGACCAGCGCCCCCATTTCCACCTCGGGGTCGAACGGGTCCGCCACGCGAATAGCTTCGGCCCGCGCGGTGAGGCGCAGCAGGAATTCATCGGCGATCTCGTCCGCCACCAGCACCCGGCTGGTGGCCGAGCACATCTGCCCGGCATTGAAGAAACCGCCACCACTGGCGAGCTCCACCGCAAGATCGAGGTCGGCATCGGCCATCACCAACAGCGCGGATTTGCCCCCCAGTTCCAGGCTCACGCCCTTCACGGTTTCCGCTGCCCGCTGCATCACCTGGACCCCTACCGCATTGCTGCCGGTAAAGGAAACCTTCGCCACTCGCGGATCGGCCGCCAGCGGCGCGCCGACGGCCAGACCGGTGCCGCAGACCAGGTTGAAGACCCCATCCGGCAAGCCGCTGGCGGCGATGATCGAGGCCAGTTCCAGCTCCGGCAGCGGCGTGACTTCCGATGGTTTGAGCACCACGCAGCAGCCGGCGGCCAGGGCCGGGGCCAGCTTCCAGGCGGTGGTGACCATCGGGAAATTCCACGGCACGATCAGCCCCACCACCCCGCATGGCTCACGACGCATACGGGCGGCGAAGACGTCGCTGGGTAGCTCGACCGTTCTGTCCTGCTGCCCGTCGAGGGTCTCGGCCAGGCCCGCGTAATACTCGAAGGTGGCAATCACGTCATCGACATCGATACCCGCCTCGAACAGCGGCTTGCCATTGTTGCTCGATTGCAGGTGGACCAGGGTTTCGCGGCGCTCGCGCACGCCCGCGGCAATCCTGCGCAGCACGGCGCCACGCTGTGCCCCGGTGGTCGCCGACCAAGCGGCGAAAGCCCGGCTCGCCGCGCTCACCGCCTGCGCCACCGCCTGCTCATCACCACCCGAAACGCTGCCGAGCAAGGCCTCGGTAGCCGGATTGATCACCCGTAGCTGCTCACTGCCGGAACGCCACTGGCCGTCGATATAGAGACCGTCCTGATTCATTTGCGCCTTCATCACCAGGCCCCCCCTTCCATCCACAGGCGCTGGTCGATTTCGATCAGGCTCGGCCCCTGGCGATCCGCGGCGGCCTCCAGGGCGCTACGCAAGGTCTCGACGCCGGCGACGGCTTCGGCCACGCAGCCCAGGGCCCGGGCCACACCGATAAAGTCCGGGGTGTAGATATCCACGCCGACCGGGGTGATGGCGCGATTGACCATGTATTTCTTGATCTCTTCGTACCCCTGGTTATTCCACAGCAGCACAATGATCGGGGTCCGCGCTTCCACCGCGCTGGCCAGTTCCGACAGGGTGAACTGCAAGCCGCCGTCGCCGATCAGGCAGACCACTGGAGGCCGCTGGCTGCGTTCGCTGGCACCGCCCAGCCAGGCACCGATAGCGGCCGGCAAGGCATAACCGAGGGTGCCGTAGCCGGTGGACGAGTTGAACCAGCGGCGTGGGTGCTCCGGATTCAGGGTCAGGTTGCCGGTGTACACCGGCTGGGTCGAGTCCCCCACCAGCACCGCCTCCGGCAGCACCTCGAGAACGGTGTTGAGGAATTGCGTCTGGGCGCGGGTCGGGGCATCCCAGAGATCGTCCAGTTCGGCGCGCAAGGCGGCGGCGCGTTGTGCTCCCCAATCGCCCTGGCGTTCAGCCAGCAGCTGGCCTTCGATGGCGGCGAGCAGCGCCTCGGCCGCGATCCGCGAGTCGGACACCAGCGCGACCTTGGGCGGATAGTTGCGCACGGTCTGATCCGGGTCGATATCGACGCGCAGCAGGATGCCGGGAATCTCGAAACCACCGGCAAAGGTGATGTCGTAGTCGGTTTCCGCCAGCTCCGTACCGATGGCCAGGACCACATCGGCATCCGCCACCAGGGCACGGGTCGCGACCATGGATTGGGTCGAACCGATCAGCAGCGGATGGCGCGACGGCAACATGCCCTTGGCATTGATGGTCAGGGCCACCGGGGCCTCCAGGTGCTCCGCCAGCCGGGTCAGCGCGGCCGCCGCATCGATGGCACCGCCACCGGCGAGGATCAGCGGTCGCCGGGCCCTGGCCAGCAGCTCGGCCATTTGCGCGACCGCCGCGGGAGCGGCACCGGCACGGGTGATTTGCACCGGCTGGCTATCGAGCAAGGCATCGGCATTTTCCACCAGCACATCGAGGGGAATCTCGATATGCACCGGACGCGGCCGCCCGGCCTGGAACAGCGCGAAGGCCCGGGCCAGCACCGCCGGCAGTTCGGCCGCCGACATCAGCGTGTGGGAGAACGCCGCGACCCCCGCCACCAGCGTGCCCTGGTTCGGCAACTCGTGCAGCTTGCCGCGCCCGCCGCCCAACTGACTGCGTGACTGGACGCTGGAAATCACCAGCATCGGGATCGAGTCGGCATAGGCCTGGCCCATCGCCGTGGTGATATTGGTCATGCCGGGGCCGGTGATGATAAAGCACACTCCCGGCTTGCCGCTGGTGCGGGCATAACCGTCGGCCATGAAACCGGCACCCTGTTCGTGGCGCGGGGTGACATGCTCGATGCGCGACGACGCCAGCCCGCGATAGAGCTCCACGGTATGCACGCCGGGAATGCCGAACACCTGCTCGACCCCGTAGCCTTCCAGTAACTTGACCAATACTTCGCCGCACGTCGCCATCTGTTCCGCCCTTCTTGTTCGTATAAGCCATGCTGCCGATGAGCACGGCGATAGGGTTATTGGAGCGTTTGGCCGATGGCGGGCACAAGGCAAAAATAGTCATACTAGGCATGTCCTGTCGTCATGCCTGAGCTGCCCGCCATGAAACGTCCGCCACCGCTGCCCGCTCTGCATACCTTCCTGGTCACCGCGCAGTGCTGCAACTTCACCCGCGCGGCCGAGCTGCTGCACATCACCCAGGGGGCGGTGAGCCGACAGATCGCCGGGCTGGAAAGCCACCTGGGCTATGCGCTGTTCCAGCGCCAGGCCCGTGGCCTGAGCCTGACCGCCCAGGGCCGTGAACTGTTTCCACGGATCCAGCAGGTATTCAACCTGATCGACGAGGCGGTGGATCAGGTCGGCGCCCGCCGCGAGGCCCTGCAACTCAAGGCCCCGACCTGCATGATGCGCTGGTTGCTGCCACGCTTGTTGCAATGGCAGAAGGAACGCCCGGACGTGCCCGTGGAGCTGACCACCACGGTGCAGCACGCGGTGGATTTCCGCCGGGAAGAATTTGATGCCGCCGTGGTCTATGGCGCGCCGCCGGGGCCCTCGGTGGCGTCTCACCATCTGTTCGACGAACAACTGACACCGGTTTGTTCACCGCAACTGCTGGAAGGTCCGCTGCCATTGAACAGCTTCGCCGACCTTGAGCAACACATGCTCCTGCATCCCACGCGCGACCAGCGGGACTGGGAAGCCTGGCTCAAGGTGGCCGGCGCGCGGGTCAGCAATATTGGCAAGGGACAGCATTTCGACACCCTGGATCTGGCGATGAGCGTGGCCTCCCAGGGCACTGGCGTGGCGATTGGCGATTGGGCATTGATCGGCGAGGACCTGAGTGCCGGGCGGCTGGTCATGCCGTTCGATTTGCGGGTGCGCACCGGGCAGGCGTATTACCTGGTCTACCCGGAGCGGGCCGGGACGGCACCAGAGTTGCGGGAATTGATGGAGTGGCTGGTGGCGCAGGCGGCGGAGCGCGGTTGATCGCAAGAACACAACCCGCAGGCAGCGCTCAGTCAGTCACTGATCCAAGCCTGGCAGAAATTTGTGGTGAGCGGGCAAGCCCGCTCACCACAGGACCGCGTTCGACTTCAAATTTCAAGCGGCCACAATCACTCAGTAGCCGACGGCAAACCGCTGACGCGAGTGCGCAGGCTTCTCGACTTCATCCAGCAGGGCGATGGCGTAGTCGGCGAAAGTAATCCAGCTGCGCCCTTCGGCACTCACCAGCAGGTCATCCCTGCCCAGACGGTAACTGCCGGTGCGCTCACCTTCGACAAACTCCGCCGACGGCGACAGAAAGCTCCAGTCGAGTTCCTTTTCCTGACGCAAGCTCTCAAGGAACTCCGCACCGGCACTGGCCTCAGCCTTGTACTCCGCCGGAAATCCAGGGCTGTCGATCACCCGAGCGCCACCTGGCAGCAACAGCGAACCGGCACCACCGACCACCAGCAGACGCTTGACCCCAGCCTTTTTCACCGGACCGATCACCGCCGCGGCCGGCAGGGTGGCAAAATGCGCGGCGCTGATCACCACATCGTGACCGGCAACCGCCGCTTCCAGCGCCGCGGCATCCAGTGCATCGACCGCCTTGCTCACGACACCGGCACGCTCAGCGATCTTCGCCGGGTTACGCGCGATGGCGGTCACGCTGTGGCCGCGACGCAGGGCTTCTTCCAGCAACTGGCTACCGGCACGACCGGTGGCACCAATGATTGCAATCTTGCTCATGACACTCTCCAGTTCCAATCGAATGACGCTAGGCGTCGAGGGGGTCTTCCCACCCCGGGAGGCAGGAAGGCGATCTACACGAACTTCCAATCAGTAGATGGGCGAACTCACCACTTCATCTCGCCCTTGGCGACCTTGGCGCCGAGCTCCAGCGAGGATGCTTCGCCGAGGCCCGGATAACGCTTGTTCATCGCCGCAATCAGTTCGGCGGAATCCTTGGCCTTGGCGGTCTCTTCGTCGAAGGCCTTGATGTAGTCCGCGGTGAACTGCACCGCCGCGAGGGAACGCGAGCTGTCGCCAAGGAAGTGACCCGGCACCAGGGTCTCGGGCTTCAGCGTCTGGATGCGTTGCAACGTCGCCAGCCAGGCCTGATGGGACTGCGCGGTCTGGGTATCGGCCATCCACACATGGATGTTGTCCGCCACCACGACACCGCCCACCACCGCCTTGATCGAGGGAATCCAGACAAAAGTCCGATCCGCTTGCTCGCCGTTCAAACCGACAACCTCCAGCTCACGCCCTTCCAGCGTCAGGCGGTCGCCCTTGAGCACCTGCGGCACCACCGTGCGCGCCGGAACATCGGCGCCCATCTTCGGCCCCCAGAAAGCCAGCTTGCGATCGACAGTGGCCTTGATATGCGCCACGGTCGGCGCCGATGCCAGCACCTTGGCCTTGGGGAACGCCCGGGTGATAGTGTCCAGGCCAAAATAGTAGTCCGGGTCGCCATGGCTGATGTAAATGGTGGTCAGTTGCTTGCCGCTGGCCCGGATCTTTTCCACCAGTTGTTCGGCCTGGGATTTGCCGAACTGGGCGTCCACCAGGATCGCCTCCTTCTCGCCACTGACCAGCACCGAACTCACCGGAAAAATCGCCGAGGCTCCGGGATTGTAGACATCCAGGGTCAAGGCCGGCCGGGCCGCCGCCGCATGGGCGACAAAACCCAGGGTGGCGGTGGCGAGCAAGAGGCGACGAAATAACGACAATCCGATCATGTATAGCTCCGAGATCTGTTGGCCGTGATGGCAGTGAACAGAGCTTAGTTGCCCGAACCAATACAAAAAATGCGATGCTGGAACATAGTTTGTTTCTGAAAGTGGGCAAATCATGGATCGTCTTACGGCAATGCGGGTCTTCGTCACAGTGGTCGACCTGGGGAGCCAGTCGGCGGCGGCCGACCATCTGGACCTGTCGCGACCGGTGGTGTCGCGCTACCTCGCGGAACTCGAGGACTGGGTCGGCGCGCGGTTGATGCACCGCACCACCCGCAAGCTGAGCCTGACCGCCGCCGGCAGCGAAACCCTGCCGCGCTGCCGCCAGATGCTGGAATTGTCGGCGGACCTGCAGGCCGCCGTCAGCGTACCGGACGAGGCGCCGCGCGGGCTGCTACGGATCAGCGTGAGTACCTCCTTCGGCCTGGCGCAACTGGCCGATGCCATGGCCGAGTACGTCAAGCGCCATCCGGGTGTCAGCGTCGACCTGCAGATGCTCGATCGCACGGTGAATCTGGTGGACGAGCGCATCGACCTGGCGATCCGCACCAGCACCGAACTGGACCCGAACCTGATCGCCCGGCGACTGACCGTCTGTCGCTCGGTGATCTGCGCCTCCCCGGCCTACCTGCGCGAACACCCGGCACCGCAACGGGTGGAGGACCTGAGCCGGCACAACTGCCTGACCCACTCCTACTTCGGCAAGAGCCTCTGGCATTTCGAGCAGGATGGCGAACAGGTTTCAGTGCCGGTGCAGGGCAATATCAGCGCCAACGAGGCCAGCACCCTGATGCAGGCAGTGATCGCCGGGGCCGGTATCGCGATGCTGCCCACCTACCAGGCCGGGGCCTACATCAAGCGTGGCGAACTGGTGCGGCTGCTACCCCGGGCCGAACCGATACGGATGAACATCTATGCGGTGTACACCTCACGCAAACACATGCCGGCGACGCTGCGCAGCATGCTCGACTTCCTGGTGCGGCGCTTTCCCGAAACGCCGCTCTGGGATGAGGGGTTATAAGGAACACCACGTGTCGTACACAGCCAGCCTGAGTGCACTGAGAGAATCGTGTAAGCCTTACTTACGAAGCTATCGAATAGCAGGCTATCGAGTACACTGGCAAGCATCCCCGCGCACCGGCCTGGTGAGTGGGTCAACCACTGCTTACAGGTTCTACCGTGACCAATCTCAATCAGTCCGGCCAAACGAAGCCGGCGATTCGCAGTATCCTGATCGCCTTGATGTTGGCGATTTTCCTCGGTGCGCTGGACCAGACCATTGTCGCCGTCTCGATGCCCGCCATCTCCGCCCAATTCAAGGACGTCAGCCTGCTGGCCTGGGTGATCTCCGGCTATATGGTGGCCATGACCGTGGCCGTGCCGATCTACGGCAAGCTCGGCGATCTCTACGGTCGACGCCGGCTGATGCTGTTCGGCATGGGCCTGTTCACGCTCGCCTCGCTGTTCTGCGGCATGGCCCGGAGCATGGAGCAACTGGTGCTGGCGCGAATCATCCAGGGCATCGGCGCCGGCGGCATGATTTCGGTCAGCCAGGCGATCATCGGCGACATCATCCCGCCCCGCGAACGCGGCCGCTACCAGGGCTATTTCAGCAGCATGTACGCGGTGGCCAGCGTGGCCGGACCGGTACTCGGCGGCTATATGACCGAGTACCTGTCGTGGCGCTGGGTCTTCCTGATCAACCTGCCGCTGGGCCTGGGGGCCTGGCTGGTGGCCCGGCGCACCCTGGTTGGCCTGCCGCTACCACAGCGCAAGCCAATCATCGACTACCTCGGCACCGTGCTGATGATCATCGGCCTGACCGCCCTGCTGCTGGGCATCACCTTCATCGGCCAGGGCCAACACTGGAGAGACGGCCAGGTCCTGGGCCTGCTGGTCACCGCGCTGGCCGCCCTGCTGCTGTTCGTCCTGCATGAACGACGCACCGTGGAGCCCTTGCTGCCGATGCACCTGTTCCTCAACCGTAACGCCCTGCTGTGCTGGTGCACGATATTCTTCACCAGCTTCCAGGCGATCTCCCTCACGGTGCTGATGCCGCTGCGTTTCCAGAGCGTGACCGGTGCCGGCGCGGACAGCGCGGCCCTGCACCTGCTGCCGCTGGCGATGGGGCTGCCCATGGGTGCCTATTTTGCCGGACGGCGGACCTCGGTGACCGGCTACTACAAACCGCTGATCCTGACCGGGGCGCTGCTGATGCCCCTGGCCATCCTCGGCATGGCGTTTACCCCACCGCAGGCGGTGCTGCTCAGCAGCCTGTTCATGCTGCTCGGCGGGATCGCCGGCGGCCTGCAGTTCCCGACCTCATTGGTGGGCACGCAGAACTCCGTGGAACAGCGGGATATCGGTGTCGCCACCAGCACCACCAACCTGTTCCGCTCCCTCGGCGGCGCGATGGGCGTGGCGCTGATGTCGGCGTTGCTACTGGCGCTGTTGCGGGACTCCAGCCTGACCCACCTGGGTGGCGCTTCGGTGCTCGCCGAAGGGACTTCCGGCAATGCCCTGCTCGAAGGTCTGAACAGCGCTGAAGGTCCGGCGCGCGACGCCTTGCGTGGGGAGCTGCTGCTGACCTTCCGGTACCTGTTGCTGATCAGCGCCGCCGTCGCCCTGCTGGGCCTGGCGGCGGCGCTGGCGATGCCGAACAAGGTCCTGCGCGGGCGTGAAGACAAGGCCCACTGATCAGGGGCAGCCGGAGCCTGCAGCGACTCCTTCAGCAAGCAGGGGTCGCAACGCACAACATCCCTGCAAAATGTGCAGGCATTTTCTATCCGTGCCACTAGAATGCGTCCATCGGGAACCCGCCTACGGAATTGTCATGCCGCTTCGCTCAGTGCTCTACCCGCAACGCTCGCTGATCCTGACGCTGATCGCCCTGCTGGCCAGCGGTTTCCTCGCAACCTCGCTGCTCAGCTACTACGCCTCGCGCGCCTCGATCCGCGACGGTATCGTCAACACCGAACTGCCCTTGACCTCCGATACGGTCTATTCGGAAATCCAGAAGGACCTGGTCCGCCCGGTGCTGATTTCCTCGATGATGGCCCGTGACACCTTCATGCGTGACTGGGTGGTGGCCGGCGAACGCGACTCGCAGCAGATGACCCGCTACCTCAACGAGGTCATGACCCACTACGGCGCCTACACAGCCTTCTTCGTCTCCAACAGCAACCTGACCTACTACCAGGCCAAGGGCGTGCTGAAGAAAATCCGCATCGACGAGCCCAACGACCTCTGGTATTTCCGCGTGCGGGACATGCAGGCGCCCTACGAGATCAATGTCGACCCGGACACCGCCAACAATAACCGCCTGACCTTCTTCATCAACTACAAGGTCTTCGACTACAACGAGCACTTCATCGGCGCCGCCGGTGTCGGCCTGACCGTAGACGCGGTGGTCAAGCTGATCGACAAGTACCAACAGCGCTACCAGCGCAGCGTGTACTTCGTCGACACCTTCGGCCGCCTGGTACTGACCGGCGCCGACGGCGGCCCGGAAGGTGCCCGGGCCGGGCGCTCGCTGAACGAACTGGCGAGCATGAAGAACCTGCAGGTCAAACTGCCCAAACCCCACGATGGCAGCTACGAATACGCGGAGCCGGACGGCAAGGGGCATTTCCTCAATGTGCGCTTCATCCCGGAACTGAACTGGTACCTGTTCGTCGACAAGCGCGAAGACGGCGCCCTCAGCGGGATTCGCCAGTCGCTGTACCTGAACCTGCTGATCTGCCTGGTAGTCACCCTGATCGTACTGGCCCTGCTCAACCGCGTGGTGCATCGCTACCAGCGCAAGATCCAGGCCCTGGCGACGCTCGACAGCCTCACCGGCCTGCCCAACCGCCGCGGCTTCGACCTGCTGGCGGCCCAGGCCCTGCATGAAGCCCAACGCGAACCCAAGCCGCTGACCGCGCTGCTGCTGGACCTGGACCACTTCAAGCAGCTCAACGATACCCACGGCCACCTTGCCGGCGATGCCGTACTGAGCGGATTTGCCCAAGACCTGGAGAGTTGCCTGCGCCAGTCGGAAATCATTTGCCGCTGGGGCGGCGAGGAATTCATTGTCCTGCTCAAGGACACCGACAGCAGCAATGCGCAAATGATCGCCGAGAAAATTCGCCTGCATATCGAGCAACAGCGCTACAGCTACAACGGCCAGAGCTTGCAACTGACCGTCAGCATCGGCCTGACCTCGCTACAACCTGACGACACCCTGCACAGCCTGCTGGCCCGGGCCGATCATGCGCTGTACCGAGCCAAACAGAGCGGACGCAACCGCGTCTGCAGCGATCTGTCGAAATCCGCCCATGAATGATCCCAGCCGCTGCCCGGCCTGCGGAGCACGCAACGACTGCGCCCTGGCCGACCCGCGGACAGTCGACCGGCCCTGCTGGTGCTACGGCGTCAGCATCGACCCGACGATACTCGAAGCCCTGCCCGACGAACTGCGCAACGCCGCCTGCCTGTGTCCGCGTTGCGCAGGGGTGGATGAGCAACTGAAGGCGCCCCCACGACCGACGCCATGAGGTAAAATGCCCGCCCCCCCCCCCGAGGCCCTCAGCCATGCGCCTTGACCGTTTCCTCAGCAACCTGCCCCGCTTCAACCGCCAACAGGTGCGCCTGTTACTGGTACAAAAACGGATCAGGGTCGACGGCCTGATCATTGGCGACCCCCATCATGAAGTCCGCGAGTTCAGCCAGGTCGAGGTCGATGACGAGGTGCTGCAGGCAGGGCGCCCGCCGCGCTACCTCATGCTGCACAAGCCCGAGGGCTGCGTCAGTGCCACCCGCGATCCGCAACACCGCACCGTCCTTGAGCTGATCGATGAGCCCGACGTCCTTGAGCTGCACATCGCCGGCCGCCTGGACTTCAACACCACCGGGCTGATGATCCTGACCAACGACGGCCAGTGGTCGCGCCGGCTGACCCAGCCGCAGACCAAACTGCCCAAGGTCTACTACGTGGAGACCGAACAACTCATTGGCCCCGAGTACGTCGAAACTTTCGCCCGAGGCCTGTATTTCGCCTTCGAGGACCTCACCACCCAGCCCGCCACGCTGGAATTGCTGGGCCCGCGCAGCGCCCGCCTGAGCATCGTCGAAGGCCGTTATCACCAGGTCAAGCGCATGTTCGGCCACTTCGACAACAAGGTCCTGCGGCTGCACCGCGAAGCCATGGGGCCGCTGATGCTGGACGAGCACCTGGCCCCGGGGCAATACCGCCCGCTGCGCGCCGAAGAAATCGAGCGGATCTGAGCCGCGACGACGACCGCTGGGCAGAAGTCACCGACTTATGACAAATCGTTCCTTGCGCAATCGCCTGGCGCCTGCTTGAATCAGACCGTCAGCCAAAATATGACTGACGAGTCACGCTGTCATTCCAAGAAACTCTTTGTCGGCTGCGAGGCCCATCAGCTCTCGCTCTCCGGCAGATTGCCCGCCTATAACAACACCCGTCGACCAGGCTTCAACGGATCGACATGGGCCTGCAACATTCCAGGCGAATGCCTACCTGTCATATAAATCGTGCACAGTTCGTTGCGCGCATACCCGCTTGCCAGGAGTCCTTTGACATGAGGCCAGAAATCGCTGTGTTGGATATACAGGGTCAGTATCGGGTTTACACGGAGTTCTATCGCGCAGATGCCGCAGAAAAGACCATCATCCTGGTCAACGGCTCGCTGGCCACCACTGCGTCGTTTGCACAGACCGTGAAAAATCTGCACCCGCAATATAACGTCGTGTGCTACGACCAGCCCTACGCGGGCAAGTCCAAGGCCCACAACCGTCACGAGAAAATGCTGACCAAGGAAGTCGAAGGGCAGATCCTCCTGGAGTTGATCGACCACTTCGCCGCCGAGCATGTGATGTCCTTTTCCTGGGGCAGCGCGGCGACCCTGGTGGCCCTGGCGCACCAGCCACGGCGGATCGAGAAGGCGGTGATCAGCTCCTTCTCGCCGGTGCTCAGCGAACCTATGCGCGACTATCTGGAACGGGGCGTCGACTACCTCAGCGCCTGCGACCGCGACCGCATGGGTCACCTGGTCAACAGCACCATCGGCAAACATCTGCCGTCGCTGTTCAAGCGCTACAACTACCGGCATGTCAGCAGCCTGGCCGAACATGAATACGAGCAGATGCACTTCCATATCGGCCATGTGCTCAACAGTGACCGGCTGTGCTACCTGACGGCGGCGAAACGGATCGACATACCGGTGCTGTTCATCAATGGCGAATGGGACGAATACACGTCGCCTAACGATGCTCTGCAATTCGGCCACCATGTGCGCCACAGCCACTTCGCCACGATCCGTAGCACCGGGCATTTTCTCGACATGGAGCACAAGTCCGCCTGCCGCGACAGCCGTCATGCGCTGCTGGAGTTCCTCAAGCCGACGCATCAGGAAAGCCGATCGCGGTATTACCGACACGTTCAGGAGCACCATGCACAGGCCATGTGAACGAGGGCTGTCACGGGTTTGCAGAGTTCTGGCGAACGAAGACAAATCCCGTGATGGACGCAACCCCCTTGTGGGAGCCTGACTTGTCGGGACGTCGCAGCGCAGCGAAGAGGCCCGAGCGGCCGCAGAAGTCTCGCTGGCAAGCCCAGCCCCAACAAGCACCGCGCTCGACCTTGCTGACGGGTATCGGCCTTGCGTGCGCCAGCGCCGCCCCAACGTGCTTGTTAAAACACAGATTTTCAAAGAAAAACTTCAAATTGCCGGCGACATCTGGTACAAAGTCAGCCGTCCGAGCGGGTGTCGTATAATGGCATTACTCCAGCTTCCCAAGCTGATAACGAGGGTTCGATTCCCTTCACCCGCTCCACTATTTTCAAGGGTTCCAGACGTGTCAGTTTGAGCCTTAGCGTGTTTGGTGACAGTTCCGGTGACAGTTTGCGTGTAAGCGAACTGCTGCAGGAGCGAGAACCTGCCGCCACCCTCCCCCTATAGCCAGTCCCGTTTTTATGTTGAACCACGGGAAACCGGTATTTTTGGTAAGTTTTTCCTCCCCCCTTCTGAAAGCTACGAATCACAAGGCTTGTAGACGATTTGACTAGGTAAGTTTTAAGTAATATCTAGAAATAACATTACCTTTTACCAAGGTCAGAAATCTAAAATAAAATATCTATATAAATCATATAGTTAGATAAAAATTACTCCCCTCCTTACTCAAAAAAACCAGTGCAAAGTAAGTGCTCAAAACCGCATCGCGTGCGGGCTGCAGCTGGTTTCTCACCTTCACATACTTAAATTACTTGTTTCCCGTGGGTCACCTGAAAACAGGCCCTTGGAATAGCGCTCCAGGACGCTCAGAAAAGAGGGGGTGCGTGTAGGGATCTGTAGGGTTTTCTCAGCCCCTGTTCGCTCAGGAGAGGCCCGCCGGGCGCTGCGGCTGGTGGGTTGCAGGTGTGCATAAATTAAGACCGATTTAGCCCGCAGGCGTGGCGGGGGGACGACGGCGCGCGCCGGGTCTGCGCCGCCCCATCATGGTGCGCCCCCTCCCTTCACCATCACCCACCTTCCAACCGACATCGTTCTGCCCGTCTTCCAGGTTCAGTCACTTAGGTCACCTGCACACCTGGGCGCACCGATGTAGCCGAAGCGACAACGTAGAGTGATATGAAATATTGTCCGGGGACACTTGATCCCCGGACGTTGACGGGCGTAAAGTGCGGTCGTCGCTGCCAATTCAGCGATCCGGTTTGGTCGCCGGGATAAATCAAGGCGCAACAGCGCCCCATAACGATTGCAGGCGCTTTTTTTGTGTCCGCAACTCCGTGTTATGGCGGCTGTGCGTGGGAGGGCTTCGGCCCTGCCGGGTTCCTTGATCCCCGGTCGACCAACCTGCGTACAGCTGCCACCCCCATTGCTTGGTCGCGATTGGTGGCAGCTCCTCAATTCAAGGAGCTACACGATGACCGCTCTCATTCCGTCCAAAATCCGCGCACTTGCCCATCGCCGCATGGCTCTCGCTGCGCTGCATGCAGATTCCTCCCTCTCCAGCCGACTGAAGCGCTACAACCACCACATGCACCAGGTGCGCGTTCTGGAAACGCACGGCGGTGCCCTATGAGAAAGTCCTACGGTCTCACTGATGCCGATCTGTTTGATTTGGAACGGGTGCGGGATTCGCTTGCCCTGGTGCATGCGCTGGCCCAGCAGGCTGATCACCCAGGGTTGTATCAGCCGCAGATGCTGGCCGGCTTCCTGGACAAGATCTGCACTGACCTCGATGCCGTCATTCGCTCTGCCCTCAGCACCCCATCCCGCATCTAACTACTGAAAGGACTCACATCATGAACACCCAACTTATGCCCGTTCCGTTTCATGGCGATACCGTGGTTCTCGTAGGCAAGGACAACGAGCCGTTGGTCGCGATGAAACCATTGGTTGTCAATCTAGGGCTGGACTGGAAAGGACAGCACGCAAAGCTCTCCGAGAAGTTTTCATCAGTTATGGAGGAAATCTCCACAACTGGTGGGGATGGCAAACAATATGGAATGACCTGCATCCCCCTGCGCAAGCTCGCTGCCTGGCTCTACTCAATCAGTCCGAACAAGGTGGCGCCCGAGCTGCGCGACAAGATCATCCAGTACCAGGAAGAGTGCGACGAGGTGCTCTGGAATTACTGGAGCAAGGGCGTGGCCGTTAGACCTGGTGCCGTCACCATCGCGCAACAGATCATCCTGTCGAAACATCGCCTGACGCTGCTGAAAGAGCTGATGCGTAGCCGCAATCGTTCGATGCGGGATCTGCTTGGCGTTGAGATCACCAATCTGTCCAACGCCATGGGCCTGCCCGTTCCTGATCTAGACGCCCTCGGCACCGTCGAGCCGCCCCAGGCGGACGTGGTCGCAGACTTCTGGGGTGCGCTCCTGCAGCTGGACACCAAGGGTATCGCCTACAACCACTCGAAGGACTCGCAACTGATCGCGCTGAACATGCCGCACCTGGTCGAGCTGTTCGCTGCCAATGGCATTCAGACCATCATCGGTACCGAAGTCACCAACGCCTTGAAGCGCTGCACCGAGCCACAGTTTTTGGGGCAAAAGGCGGTGGATAGCATCATTCGAAAAACCACGACCAAATGCTGGGTATTCAAGAAGGTCGCCCAAACCCAAACGCTGTGAGGTGAAACCAGCTCTTACCGTCTTGGTAAGCAGACGGTAAGGGCGATAGCTTTCGCATCTTCTACCAAGGAGACATCGAACATGAATGAGACACCATCAAGCAGCGATGAAACCATCCTGACCATCACCACCCCAACGGGAGCCGGGGCTGAGAGCTTGAC